>NZ_PYWX01000050.1 GCF_003031675.1 Pseudomonas palleroniana
GTATTAGCCTGTAAACCATGTCCCCGGTTAGAAATGTAAACGATGTCCCCGGTTTGTACCGGGGCAAGCCCGCTCACTACAATCAGCAGTTACTCGGCAATAAGCCAATCCATCTGCCACCCGCCCTGGGTCTGGCCAAGCTTCTTGGACAGCCATGGCAGCAGCTCACGCAATTCCTCCTCCAAGCCCCACGGCGGGTTGGCGATCGCCAGGCCCGAGCCGGTCAGGGTGTTGGGCGTGTCCAGCGGATGCACCAGCAATTCCACACGCAGCAACTTCGGCGCACCGGTGCCGGCCAGGTCCTGGTAGAAACGGCGCAACATGCGCTGGTCTTTTACCGGATACCAGATGGCCGCAACGGTCTGACGCATGCGGCCCACCGCCTCTTTGAGGGAAGCCGCGCAGCGTTGCATCTCGTCGAGTTTTTCGAACGGCGGGTCGATCAGCATCAGCGCACGCTTTTCCGGCACTGGCAGCAAGGCACGCGGAACATGCCAGCCCTCGCCCAGGTGCACCTTCACACGACGATCACCCTTCATGTTGTCCTTGAGCAACACGCCATCGTCCGGGTGCTTTTCATTGAGCAGCACACGATCCTGCGGGCGCGTGAGACGCCGCGCCAGCTCCGGTGAACCCGGGTAGTAACGCAATTGGCCGTCCGGGTTCATCTCGTGCAGTACGCGCATGTAATCGGCGGTCAGTGGCGGCAGGTCGCTTTCACCCCACAGGCGGGCGATGCCTTCCAGGTATTCACCGGTGCGGTTGGCCTGGTCGCCTTGCAGGTCGTACAGACCAATGCCGGCGTGAGTGTCGAGGTAGGCGAACGGCTGCTCCTTGCGCGACATCAGGGCGATGAGGCGGGTCAAGGTCAGGTGTTTGAAGACATCGGCATGGTTGCCGGCGTGAAAGGCGTGACGATAATTCATGGTTGCTCCTGCGCAGGGGGCGAAGTTTACCTTCTACGTGAGCAAAGGTGCAGGGCTGCGTGTCGGGCGACGCTTATGCCGCAAACACAGGAGGCCGGCTGAAAAAAATCTAAATAGCATGACCAGGGTGGATTTATTGTGGCGATCCATTCTCCAGGGAGGTCAATAACAATCATGAAAGACGCCACCATCGCGCTGCACCACGGCTTCAAGTCCGACCCGACCACCAAGGCCGTCGCCGTGCCGATCTATCAGAATGTCGCTTTCGAATTCGACAACGCCCAGCACGGCGCCGACCTCTTCAACCTCGACGTGCCCGGCAATATCTACACGCGCATCATGAACCCCACCAACGATGTGCTGGAGCAACGTATCGCCGCCCTCGAAGGCGGTATCGCGGCGTTGGCGGTGTCGGCCGGCAGTGCCGCCATCCACTATGCAATCCAGACCCTCACCCGCGCCGGCGACAATATTGTCACCACCCCGCAGCTCTACGGCGGCACCTATACCCTGTTCGCCCACTTGCTGCCGAGTTTTGGGGTCGAGGTCCGTTTTGCCCGCGATGACAGCGCCGCGGCCATCGCCGAACTGATCGACGCCAATACAAAAGTGGTGTACTGCGAGAGTATCGGCAACCCGGCGGGCAACATCGTCGACCTAGAAGCCCTGGCAGCGGTGGCCCACGCCCGTGGCGTACCGCTGATGGTGGATAACACAGTGGCTACGCCGATCCTGTGCAAGCCGATCCAGTTCGGCGCCGACATCGTCGTGCACTCAGTGACCAAATACATCGGCGGCCATGGCAATTCCCTGGGCGGCGTAATCGTCGACAGCGGTACCTTCCCCTGGACCCGATACCCCGAAAAATTCCCTGGGCTCAACAACCCTGAGCCGGCGTATCACGGCGTGGTCTACACCGAAAAATTCGGCCCGGCCGCCTTCATTGCGCGCGCCCGCACCGTGCCCCTGCGCAACACCGGCGCAGCGCTGGCGCCGATGAATGCGTTCCTGCTGCTGCAAGGCCTGGAAACCCTGGCCCTGCGCATGGAGCGCCACACTGAGAATGCCCTCAAGGTCGCGCAATTCCTTCAAGGCCATGCTGCGGTGGAATGGGTCAGTTACGCCGGGCTGCCGGACCACCCGCATTTCGCTTTGGCGCAAAAATACCTGCAAGGCAAACCCTCGGCGATTCTCTCCTTCGGCTTGAAGGGTGGCTTTGATGCCGGTGTACGCTTCTACGACGCCCTGCAGATCTTCAAGCGCCTGGTGAATATCGGCGACGCCAAGTCCCTGGCCTGTCATCCGGCATCCACCACCCATCGGCAGATGAATGAACACGAGCAAGCCAAGGCCGGAGTAAAGCCCGAGATGATCCGCCTGTCGGTGGGTATCGAGGCGATTGACGACCTGATTGACGATCTGCAGCAGGCGCTGGGTTCAACTCAACTCTGAGGCGAGGTAATCGGCCAGCGCTGCGGGGTTGATCGTCGGCCTGCGCGCCCAGTAGGCGACCTTGTGCTGCAAGGTCGTCGGCGTAAACCCTGCGTACAGGTCGGGGCGCTGTTCTTCGAGCCATTGCAGCAGGTTGTCGATCAGGGTCTGCGGGGATTGTTCTGCCACATGCGCCAATAGAGGTGCAGGCACTCGCCACCAGGGGCTGGTCTTGGCAACCGTGACCGCACCAGGCGCAACCGTCAGCGGCCGGCCATTGATCAGATACCGCTGGAACGCCGGCAATACCCTCCCCGCGTCATCGCCCAGGCCCTGCACAACCGGCAGAAACTGAGCGCCATCCCAAAAGCGCAAGAACACCACCTGGCCGTCGGGCAGATAGACCTTGGTCAGGCTTTGCAGATGGGCAATCACGATGTCGAGCGAGCTGGACGACACCGCCAACCAGCCCCAATCCGTAGCGTCAATGGTTGCGACCCAATCGAGAAAGGCACTGCCCGGCTCGACGATACCGACATGAGGCATGACCTCATCCCACTCGGCATAGGCGGTGCCTGCCCAGATCGATTGGGGCAGCATCCCGCCGCCCATGGCTTGCCAGTGGCCAAAAGGTCTGGCGCCGCTGGTACCACTCAAGATGGCGAAGATCCGCTCATCAGCCTGCAGAGGGTGTTGTGTGATCCAGGCATTGGGGGTCAGCAGCTTGTTCATCGCGGTAAACTCCTTTCAGGTTAGGCTCAGCCACTGTGTCGAGGGATATCACACTGGCCATGCTTGCAGCGCTCACACTCCTCGCAGAACGGCGCGCTGCGTTTCAGGCTGGCCACTTGAGCGCGACTCAGCGGAGCGGGTATTACCGCCAGCAGCGTTGCCTTTATGCCCGGTAGCAACGGCGCAACAGCGGGAACCGGCGCCCCGCCAAGCTGGATCGGCACACTGCTGAATATGCCGCCCGCTGAAACCGTGATCGATTGGCCGCCCGCCTGAATCGTCACGCTGGCACCGGCATCGATCACGACACTCTGCCCGGCGCCGATCTGAACGGTCCGACCAGCCCGTATTTGCTGTGAACCACCGACCACCAGATGATCATCCTGCTTGAGTTCAGTCAGACGGTTACCGTGGGTGATGCGCTGCTCTTCGCCCTGCAATTCATGGTGCGACTCGCCGCCCACCGTTATCCGGCGCAGGTTATCCACCTGCACCTGCTGATCATGCAGCACATGCTCAGTCCAGTCCCGCTGGGCGCGCAGGTAGATCTCCTCGGCCCCCTTGCGGTCTTCGATACGCAGTTCGTTGTAGCCACCCCCGCCTGGGCTGCTTTGGCTGCGCAAGATACTGCGGGTCTTGTCCGCCGGCAGTTCGAGGGGCACCGGTGTCGCCGCGTTGGGCAGGCAACCCATGACCACCGGCATATCCAGGTCGCCATTGACGAAGCCCACCAGCACCTCCATGCCGACCCGCGGAATCAGCACCGAGCCATAACGATCATGCGCCCAGGCACTGGCCACCCTCAGCCAGCAGCTGGAGTGGTCGTTGTGCTCTCCCGTACGATCCCAGGCCATTTGCACTTTGACCCGGCCATACTCGTCGCAATGGATTTCGCTGTCGTCAGGCCCGGTGACCACCGCATGCTGATACCCGGAAATACTCGGGCGTGGCTGCTCCGGCAGCGGCGGCCGGAAAATCACGTCCCAGGGTGCCGCCCTGAATTCATTGCGATACCCCTGGCGCAAATCCCCGCCGGCGACCTCGACCACCGCTTCCTCAAGCACCTGGGGCTGCCTGCCTTCGTGCGTGACCCGCGTCACCAGCCACAGGTCGTTCCAGTCGTCACGAGGGTGCCCGCTCAATTTGAGGAAACGGCCACTGACCAACGCCGGCTCATCGCCTTGGCCATGGGCGACGCGGTAGTCGCTGCGATGCCGCTCCAGCCTCTGCTGCGTCAGGCATTTGCCATGGGAACGGTCGGAAAATTGGCCGGGAAAACCCTGCTCCAGCAGCCGAGGAAGCTGCTCGCCAGCCACTTCACTCTCCAGCGTCAGGCGTGGTTTACGGAAGTCGTAGTCGCGCAGGCTTACCGCCGTGGTGCGGGTTTCCAATTGCACGGTCACGCGCTTGATCACCGGCGTATCCGCCACCATTCCGGAACCGGGCATGTAAGCGGTGGACTGTTCGGCCTGGGTAAACACCGTCTGGTCATCACCGAACACCAGCAGGTGCCCTGCGGGCGAATGCTGGAAGTGATAGTGAATGCCCAACTCGGCGCACAACCGCTGGATGAATGCCAGGTCGGTCTCACCAAACTGCACGCAGTACTCACGCGCAGGGTAGGTACCGCTGAGTTGGAATTTGAACCGGTCACTCTGGATACCCTGCACCTCCAGCACTTGCGCAACGATCTGCGGCACTGTCAGGTGCTGGAAGATGCGCTGGTGACTGCTGTGTTTCAGGTACGCCAGTTGCGGCACCAGGCTGACCTGATAACGCGTGAGACGCCGCCCGGAGTCACCCTGTGCCACCCGGTAAACCAGGCCGTGGACGCCATGCCCCTGGTCATCAAACCCGAGATACATCTGGCGATGCAGCAGACTTTCCAGGTCGAGATCAGGTTGCTCGCTGACCAGTTCAAGGTTGAAACGGTAGGGCTGGCTGATGGCTTCGGTCCCCTTGAACTCCAAGACCTTGAGCTCACTGGGCTCCCCATCAAGGATGAGGGTAAAAGCACTTTGATTAGCAGGAGCGAACATCCGGTGTTTCTCTGCGGGAAGTAGGCGGATGATTCTGCACCACTGTTCTACCCCGCTGAGCACAGCCTGGATAAATCAGTAAAGCCCTACATGTACAAGCCCGAATCTTCTTCGGCCCTGCGAAAATCACGCGCAAAAAAAGGCCCGCCATCCGTAGGACGCGGGCCTCTTTTTCAACTCAGCGCTGGCTCAACATCTGACGAATTACTTGTTGAGGTTGTAGTCTTTTTCCGCAGCATTAAAACGCTCGACCATACCTGCGGTCGGTGCGCCTAGCTTGCTCACGAAGTAGATCGCGAGGCTGGCGAAGATAAAGCCCGGGATGATTTCGTACAGGCCGAGCAGGCTGAAGTGTTTCCATACGATGACGGTGATCGCACCAACCAGGATACCGGCCAGTGCGCCGTTGCGGGTCATGCCTTTCCAGATCACCGAGATCAGTACCACCGGACCGAACGCTGCGCCGAAACCGGCCCAGGCATAGCTCACCAGACCCAGCACGCGGTTGTCCGGGTTGGCGGCCATGGCGATGGCGATCAGGGCCACCAGCAGCACCATGGCACGGCCGACCCAGACCAGCTCCAGCTGGGACGCATTTTTACGCAGGAAGGTCTTGTAGAAGTCTTCGGTCAAGGCGCTGGAGCATACCAGCAACTGGCAGCTCAGGGTACTCATCACCGCCGCGAGGATGGCCGACAGCAATACACCGGCAATCCATGGGTTGAACAGCAGCTTGGCCAACTCGATGAACACACGCTCGTGGTTCTCGGTCACTGGACCTGCCACCTCCGGATGCGCCGAGAAGTAAGCGATACCGAAAAAGCCCACCGCCACGGTGCCACCCAGGCACAGGATCATCCAGGTCATGGAGATGCGACGCGCCTTGGCGATCGACTTCACCGAATCGGCCGCCATGAAACGCGCGAGGATATGCGGCTGGCCGAAGTAGCCCAGGCCCCAACCCATCAGCGAAATGATGCCAATGAAGGTAGTGTTTTTCAGCATATTGAAGTTGTCGGGATTCTTGGCTTCGATGGCCAGGAAGGTGGTGTCGACGCCACCGGTGGCCAACAGCACGATGATCGGCGTGAGGATCAACGCAAAAATCATCAGCGTGGCTTGCACGGTGTCAGTCCAACTGACGGCCAGAAAACCACCGACAAAGGTGTAGGCAATGGTCGCTGCAGCGCCGGCCCACAGGGCGGTTTCGTAGGACATGCCAAAGGTGCTTTCGAACAGGCGGGCACCGGCCACAATGCCGGACGCGCAATAGATGGTGAAGAACACCAGGATCACTACCGCAGAGATGATCCGCAGCAAGCCGCTTTTATCTTCGAAACGGCTGGAGAAATAGTCCGGCAGGGTCAGGGCATCGCCGTTGTGTTCGGTTTGTACGCGCAGGCGACCGGCCACGAACAGCCAGTTCAGGTAAGCACCGACAATCAGGCCGATGGCGATCCAGCTTTCCGAGAGGCCCGACATGTAGATCGCGCCCGGCAAACCCATCAACAACCAGCCGCTCATGTCGGAAGCACCGGCCGACAGAGCCGTCACCACGCTACCGAGGCTGCGACCGCCAAGGATGTAATCGGAAAGGTTGTTGGTGGAGCGATAGGCCATGAAGCCGATCAGTACCATTGCTGCGATGTAGATCACGAACGTGATCAGGGTTGGATTGCTAACGCTCATAAGAGTAACGCCCTGGCTTTGTTTTTATGTAGCGGCGGTCTGTCAGACGGCTACCCACTGTTAACCGGGTAGACGAAACTGCGTGCCGCGCATTTATGACTGGCGTTTCCCCAGGAAAGCCGCCAGCCGATGAACCGAACCTTGGAGGTGGTTGCACCTTGGTCGCGAATGCTATGCAACAAAGCAAATAAGGTGCAACCAGTTTCGCGAGAATAAGTTGCACCCAGACATGTATTACGCCAAACACCGCGTTTTTGCTCCCTTTCGGAGCAAAAACAGCCGACATCACAATAAAACGCACCAAGAAGAAGCGGATTCCGCTGAGGGCCGATTTTTTTCTCGAGAACCTTAAAAAATTTCCTGAACAAAAGGGTTGCACCCGGTTGCACCTCCTCATGGGCAAAGCTAATCTTGGCGCCAGCAGATGCCACTCGGTAGTGGCACCCATGAGGATAAAAAGATGGCAACGACCACCCTTGGGGTCAAACTCGACGACCCGACCCGCGAACGCCTGAAGGCTGCCGCGACCTCCATTGATCGCACGCCGCACTGGCTGATCAAGCAGGCGATTTTCAATTACCTGGAGAAACTCGAGGGTGGTGCAACCCTGACCGAGCTCAATGGCTTGGGCAGCAAGGACGTTGAAGAGGCCGGCGAGATCCAGACCGATCACGCCCACCAATGCTTCTTGGAGTTCGCCGAAAGTATCCTGCCGCAGTCGGTACTGCGCGCGTCGATCACCGCTGCTTACCGTCGCCCGGAACCGGAAGTGGTGCCCATGCTGATCGAGCAGGCGCGCCTGCCGGCGCCGATGGCCGAAGCTACCAACAAGCTGGCCGCCTCGATTGCCGAAAAACTGCGCAATCAGAAGAGTGCCGGCGGCCGTGCCGGTATTGTTCAGGGGCTGCTGCAAGAATTTTCCCTGTCGTCCCAGGAAGGCGTGGCCCTGATGTGCCTGGCCGAAGCGTTGTTGCGCATCCCGGACAAGGGCACCCGTGACGCGCTGATCCGCGACAAGATCAGCACCGGCAACTGGCAGCCGCACCTGGGCAACAGCCCGTCGCTGTTCGTCAACGCCGCCACCTGGGGCCTGCTGCTGACCGGCAAACTGGTCTCCACCCACAATGAAGCCGGCCTGACTTCGTCCCTGAGCCGCATCATCGGCAAGAGCGGCGAACCGATGATCCGCAAGGGCGTCGACATGGCCATGCGCCTGATGGGCGAGCAGTTCGTCACCGGCGAGACCATCGCCGAAGCCCTGGCCAATGCGAGCAAGTTCGAAGCCAAGGGCTTCCGTTACTCCTACGACATGCTCGGCGAAGCCGCACTCACCGAGCACGACGCCCAGAAATACCTGGCCTCGTACGAACAAGCTATCCATTCCATCGGCAAGGCGTCTCACGGCCGTGGGATTTATGAAGGGCCAGGCATCTCCATCAAGCTTTCGGCCCTGCACCCGCGTTACAGCCGCGCTCAGTACGAGCGTGTGATGGACGAGCTGTACCCGCGCCTGCTGTCGCTGACCCTGCTCGCCAAGCAATACGATATCGGCCTGAATATCGACGCCGAAGAAGCCGACCGTCTTGAGCTGTCCCTGGACCTGCTGGAACGCCTGTGTTTCGAGCCGCAACTGACCGGCTGGAACGGTATCGGTTTTGTGATCCAGGCCTACCAAAAGCGTTGCCCGTATGTGATCGACTACGTTATCGACCTGGCGCGCCGCAGCCGCCATCGCCTGATGATCCGCCTGGTGAAAGGCGCGTACTGGGACAGCGAGATCAAGCGCGCCCAGGTCGAGGGCCTGGAAGGCTACCCGGTGTACACCCGCAAGGTGTACACCGACGTTTCCTACATTGCCTGCGCACGCAAACTGCTGTCGGTACCGGAAGTCATCTACCCGCAGTTCGCTACGCACAACGCTCATACACTGTCGGCCATCTACCATATCGCCGGTCAGAACTATTACCCTGGCCAGTACGAGTTCCAATGCCTGCACGGCATGGGCGAGCCGCTGTACGAACAGGTTGTGGGCAAGGTTGCCGATGGCAAGCTGAACCGTCCGTGCCGCGTGTACGCACCGGTCGGCACCCACGAAACGCTGCTGGCTTACCTGGTACGTCGCCTGTTGGAAAACGGCGCCAATACCTCCTTCGTCAACCGCATTGCCGATCAGTCGATCTCGATTCAGGAGCTGGTGGCTGATCCCGTGGCCAGCATCGAGCAAATGGCCACGCTGGAAGGCGGTTTCGGCCTGCCGCACCCGCGTATTCCGTTGCCACGCGACCTGTATGGCAGCGACCGCGCCAACTCCGCCGGTATCGACTTGGCCAACGAACATCGCCTGGCGTCGCTGTCCTGCGCCCTGCTGGCCACGGCCCACAACGACTGGAAAGCCGCGCCGATGCTCGGTTGCGCGTCCAGCGAGCAAGCGACGACGCCGGTGCTGAACCCCGCCGACCTGCGCGACGTCGTCGGCCAGGTCCAGGAAGCCACCGTTGCAGACGTCGATAACGCCATCCAGTGCGCGATCAACGCTGGTCCGATCTGGCAGGCCACCCCGCCCGCCGAACGCGCCGCGATCCTGGAACGTGCCGCCGACCTGATGGAAAGCGAGATCCAGCCGCTGATGGGGCTGCTGGCCCGCGAAGCCGGCAAGACCTTCGCCAACGCCATCGCCGAAGTGCGCGAGGCCGTGGATTTCCTGCGGTATTACGCGGTGCAGGCACGCAACGATTTCACCAACGACGCCCATCGCCCATTGGGCCCGGTGGTGTGTATCAGCCCGTGGAACTTCCCGCTGGCCATCTTCAGTGGCCAGGTTGCCGCCGCACTGGCGGCGGGTAACCCGGTACTGGCCAAGCCTGCCGAGCAAACCCCGCTGGTGGCCGCACAAGCCGTGCGCATCCTGCTGGAAGCCGGTATTCCGGAAGGTGTGCTGCAACTGCTGCCCGGTCAGGGCGAAAGCGTGGGCGCCCGCCTGGTGGGTGATGATCGCGTCAAAGGCGTGATGTTCACCGGTTCCACCGAAGTGGCGCGCCTGCTGCAACGCAATGTCGCCGGCCGCCTGGACACCCAGGGTCGCCCGATCCCGCTGATCGCCGAAACCGGTGGCCAGAACGCGATGATCGTCGATTCCTCGGCCTTGACCGAACAAGTGGTCATCGACGTGGTGTCCTCGGCCTTCGACAGTGCCGGTCAACGTTGCTCGGCCCTGCGCGTACTGTGCCTGCAGGAAGATTCGGCAGACCGCGTCATTGAAATGCTCAAAGGCGCCATGGCTGAATGCCGTCTGGGCAACCCGGAACGCCTGTCGGTGGATATCGGTCCGGTAATCGACGCCGAAGCCAAGGCCGGCATCGAGAAACACATCCAGGCCATGCGCGACAAAGGCCGCAACGTGTACCAAGTGGCTATCGCCGACGGCGAAGAAATCAAGCGCGGCACCTTCGTGATGCCGACCCTGATCGAGCTGGAAAGCTTCGACGAACTGCAACGCGAGATCTTCGGCCCGGTGCTGCACGTGGTGCGCTACAAGCGCAAGGAAATCGACCAGCTCATCGGCCAGATCAACGCTTCGGGCTACGGCCTGACCCTGGGCGTTCATACCCGTATCGACGAGACCATCGCCAAGGTGATCGACAACGTCAATGCCGGTAACGTCTACGTCAACCGCAACATCGTCGGCGCCGTGGTCGGCGTGCAGCCGTTCGGCGGCGAAGGCCTGTCGGGCACCGGCCCGAAAGCCGGTGGCCCGCTGTACCTGTACCGCCTGCTGTCGACACGTCCGACCGATGCGATCGAACAATCCTTCGTGCGTGGCGATGCACTGGCCGCACCGGACGTGCGCCTGCGCGATGCCATGAGCCAACCGCTGACCGCCCTGAAAACCTGGGCCGACAGCAATAAGTTCAGCGAACTGAGCGCCCTGTGCACTCAATTCGCCGCGCAGTCGCAAAGCGGTATCACCCGCCAACTGGCCGGCCCGACCGGCGAGCGCAACAGCTACGCCATCCTGCCTCGCGAACACGTGTTGTCGCTGGCGGAGGTGGAAGGTGATTTGCTTACTCAACTGGCGGCGGTATTGGCGGTAGGCGGTTCGGCGGTATGGCCGGAAACAGGCCTGACCAAGGCCTTGTTCCCACGCCTGCCGAGGGAGATTCAGGCGAGGATCAAGCGCGTGGCCGACTGGACCAAGGACGAAGTCGTATTCGACGCCGTTCTGCACCACGGCGACTCCGACCAACTGCGTGCGGTGTGCCAGCAAGTGGCCCAGCGTGGCGGCGCGATTGTCGGGGTGCAGGGTTTGTCGCAGGGTGAGACGGCGATTGCGCTGGAGCGCCTGGTGATCGAACGTGCATTGAGCGTCAACACTGCGGCGGCAGGCGGTAACGCCAGCCTGATGACCATTGGTTAACTGACCCAACAGGGTCAGAAGTGTGGGAGCGGGCTTGCTCGCGAATGCGCAATGTCAGTCGACCTCTCATCGACTGACACGCCGCTATCGCGAGCAAGCCCGCTCCCACATTGGCTCCGCGCTTCTCTCACCCTTGCGCGTTCTGCCCCTCCATCACCCAAATCAATCTTGCTATCCAGCCTCCATTTGCGCACTTAGACTCAGGCCAACTCCTCTAAAGGTAACCCGCCATGTCCGAGTCGCTGCTCAGTTCCCGCAACCTGGCTTTCGAGCTGTATGAAGTCCTCGATGCCGAGGGCCTGACCCAGCGCGAGCGGTTTGCCGAACACACCCGCGAGACGTTCGACGCCGCCATCGGCACGGCGCGAAACATCGCTGAAAAGTACTTTGCCCCCCATAACCGCAAGAACGATGAAAACGAGCCGCGCTATGCAGACGGCGCGGCAGTTCTGATTCCGGAAGTGAAGCCCGCCGTGGATGCCTTCCTCGAAGCCGGCTTTCTCAATGCCGCCCGTAGCTTCGAAGCCGGCGGCATGCAACTGCCCACTCTGCTGTCTCAAGCCTGTTTCGCGCATTTTCAGTCAGCCAACGCGGCGTCGACGTCCTACCCGTTCCTGACCATGGGCGCCGCCAACCTGATCGAAAGCTTCGGTACCGAAGAACAGAAACAGCGCTTCCTGCAGCCGATGATCGACGGCCGCTTCTTCGGCACCATGGCCCTCACCGAGCCCCACGCCGGCTCGTCGCTGTCGGATATCCGTACACGTGCGGAACCTGCCGCCGATGGCACTTATCGACTCAAGGGCAATAAGATTTTCATCTCCGGCGGCGACCACCCGCTGTCGGAAAACATTGTGCACATGGTGCTGGCCAAGCTGCCGGATGCGCCGCCAGGGGTGAAAGGCATTTCGCTGTTTATCGTGCCCAAGTTCCTGGTCAACGACGATGGCAGCCTCGGCGCGCGCAACGATGTGCTGCTGGCCGGGCTGTTTCACAAAATGGGCTGGCGCGGCACCACTTCCACAGCGCTCAACTTCGGCGATAACGGCAACTGTGTCGGTTATCTGGTGGGCAAACCGCACCAGGGCCTGAGCTGCATGTTTCAGATGATGAATGAGGCACGCATCGGTGTCGGCATGGGCGCCGTGATGCTTGGGTACGCCGGTTACCTGTATTCACTGGAATATGCGCGTGAGCGCCCGCAGGGCCGCCTGCCCGATAGCAAAGATCCTACGACAGCACCAGTCTCGATCATCCAGCACGCCGATATCAAGCGCATGCTGCTGACCCAAAAGTCCTACGTGGAAGGCGCGTTCGACCTTGGCCTCTACGCCGCACGGCTATTTGACGACACCACCACTCTGGAGACCGAGGCCGAGCGCAAGCAAGCCCACGAGCTGCTGGACCTGCTCACGCCCATCGTCAAATCCTGGCCGTCGGAGTTTTGCCTCAAGGCTAATGAACTGGCGATCCAGATTCTCGGGGGCCACGGCTACACCCGTGAATACCCGGTTGAGCAGTATTACCGCGACAACCGTCTGAACCCGATCCACGAAGGGACCCATGGCATTCAGTCCCTGGACTTGCTCGGGCGTAAATTGGCGCAGAACGGTGGTGCGGGTCTCAAGCAGTTGATTCGATTGATCGCCGAGACGGGCGCACGGGCACAGGCCTATCCGTCACTGAACGCATTGCGTGAGCCACTGGAACACCTGGTCAACCGCTTGCAAAGCGTGACGATCGGCCTGCTGACGGATCTGGCCCAAGGCAAGGTCAACAGCAGCCTGGCGAACTCGGCGCTGTACCTGAAAGTGTTCGGGCATACGGTGATTGGCTGGCGCTGGCTGGAACAGGCGATACGCGCCGAGGAAGGGCTGGCCAGGGGGAATGCGGCCGACGTCGCCTTCTATAAAGGCAAGCTCCAGGCTGCCCGGTACTTCCTGACCTGGGAAGTGCCGAGCTGCCATCATGAACTGGCGATTCTGGAGGCACGCGACGATACGTGCCTGGGGATGCAGGATGACTGGTTCTAGGGCTGGATGGCCTTGGAAATCACTTCGACCGTGGCGCTGACTTGCTCTTGGTAACGGTCGAGCTCCTGCTGGTGACGCTGTTGCATTTCGATCTGCTCGGCGCACAGGTTCAGCGCGGCCAGTACCAATAACTTGTCACCGATCAGGGTCGGGTACTTTTTCTTGGTGGTGGCCAACGAGGCCTTGAGCAGGGTCACGGCGTGCATCAGGGTTTGGTCTTCCCCGGCCGGAGCCTTGATCGAGTAATCCTCTCCGAGAATCGAAACGACCTTTATCCCTTCATTCATGCGCTGACGGGCCCTGCGCTCACACGCTCAACCAACGCCTGGATGCGAGCGGCGGTGGCGCCGTGCTTTTCTTCCTGTTCCATCAGGCTCAGTTGCAGGCTGTCGTTTTCGTCCTTGGCGCGGGCCAGTTCCGCCTTGAGAGACTCGTTGCTGCCCAGCAGGTCCTGGTTCTGCTGTACAAGGTCGCTGACCAATTGTTCCAATTGACTGAGAGATGCTTCTAACATTTTGATTTCTCGGGCTTTTAAAAGGGCGGTGACGATAAAGAAAATTCACCTCGGATGCCAGGCTTATCCCCGGCGCACAGCCCGTTTTTTAAGGGCCGGGCCGCACTTTCGGAGCCTTAGTGACTGCAATTCCCCCATCTGGTTCCTGAATCGGTTTAACCCCTCGTCCGATGCGACAAAAGCGCGCACGCCCTTAAGACTTTAGTCGCATGGCCGATAGCCGATACATACCCGTCTCAAGACCGCATGGATCGCGCTTCTTCCCAGGATTCCCGCATGTCTCTCCGTAATATGAATATCGCTCCGAGGGCCTTCCTCGGCTTCGCGTTTATTGGCGCACTGATGTTGTGTCTGGGCGTGTTCGCCTTGAACCAGATGAGCAAGATCCGCGCAGCCACCGAAGCCATCACCCTGAGCAGCGTGCCGAGCATCCGCGCCCTGGACGAGTTCACCCAACTGACCCTGCGCCTGCGAGTGCTGTCGTACCGCCTGCTGACCAACCGCGAGCCGGACGTGCAGCAAAAGACCCTGGATGCCTTCGACCTGCGCAATCAGCAGATCCGCACAGCCCAGGCCGTCTACGAAAAGCTGATCAGCAGCCCTGAAGAACGCAATGCCTACGAGGAGTACGTACGCCTGCTGGGCCAGTACCACCAGATTGAAGAGCGCATGAAGAGCCTGTCGCGCGCCAATCAGATCGAAGCCCTGCGCGACCTGCTGAACACGCAATTGCTGGACAACTCCGAGCAGGTCAATGCCGTGTTGACCCGCCTGCTGGACATCAATAACAACGATGCCAATGCCGCCAACCTGCAAGCCAAAAACCAGTACGACATGGCCTTTGACCTGGTAGTGGGCCTGCTGATCATTGCCACGGGGCTGACGCTGTTGTTCGCCTGGTTGCTGACCCGCAGCATCACCGTACCGATTTCCCAGGCTCTGGAAGCGGCCGAAGAAGTGGCTGAAGGCAACCTGACCCGCCCGATCAAGGTCGACGGCAACGACGAAGCCGGCCGCCTGCTGGCCGCCATGGCCAAGATGCAGGACAAGTTGCGCGACACCTTGCAACGCATCGCCGGCTCCGCCACCCAGCTGGCGTCCGCCGCCGAAGAACTGAACGCCGTCACCGACGAAAGCGCTCGTGGCCTGACCCAGCAGAACAACGAAATCGAACAGGCCGCCACTGCCGTCAACGAGATGACCAGCGCCGTCGAAGAAGTCGCACGTAATGCGGTCAGCACCTCGGAGGCCTCGCGCAACGCCACCACGTCGGCCGGCGACGGACGTGATCTGGTACAGGAAACCGTCAGTGCCATCGAACGCATGAGCAGCGACGTGCAAGCCACCGCCACCCTGATTGGCGAACTGGCCAACGAATCGCGTGACATCGGCAAGGTGCTGGACGTGATTCGCGGCTTGGCCGACCAGACCAACCTGCTGGCCTTGAACGCGGCGATTGAAGCGGCGCGTGCCGGTGAAGCCGGTCGTGGCTTCGCCGTGGTCGCCGATGAAGTGCGGGCGCTGGCCCACCGCACTCAGCAATCGACCAGTGAGATCGAACGGATGATCGGCAGCATTCAGACCGGCACCGGGCATGCGGTAGACTCGATGCGTAACAGTACCGAACGCGCAGAATCCACGCTGAACATCGCCAAAGGGGCAGGCATGTCCCTGGACACTATCAACACGGCGATCATCGAGATCAACGAGCGCAACCTGGTGATCGCCAGCGCAGCGGAAGAACAGGCACAGGTGGCGCGTGAAGTGGACCGTAACCTGGTGAACATTCGTGATCTGTCGGTGCAGTCGGCAACCGGTGCCAGCCAGACCAGTACGGCGAGCAGTGAGTTGTCGCGCCTGGCAGTGGATTTGAACGGGATGGTGAGCCGTTTCCGCCTCTGACTAAACCTTTGTAGTGAGCGGGCTTGCCCCGCGCTGGGCGGCGCAGCCGCCCCAAACCCAGGCACCTCGGTCCTTCTGAAATACCGCGGTGTATTTGTTGGGGCGGCGTTGCCACCCAGCGCGGGGCAAGCCCGCTCACTACAGGGAAATTGTTTGTATCGGAGCCTGCCGAAAAGCTTTTGACAGCGCAGCAATTCAACAGGTTAGAATCGCTGGCACGCAGACTGCATGGTCAGTTTGCGCCCGTCTTCCCAGCCCTGGAGTACTGCCTTTGAATGCAACGACCATCAACAGCCTGTTCTTGATCGGCGCGTTGCTGGTGGGTGCGAGCATTCTGGTGAGTTCCCTTTCGTCCCGCTTAGGGATTCCGATCCTGGTGATCATCCTGGCCGTGGGCATGGTCGCCGGCGTGGATGGCGGCGGCATCATCTTCGACAACTACCCGACCGCCTACCTGGTGGGCAACCTCGCCCTGGCCGTGATCCTGCTCGACGGCGGCTTGCGCACGCGGGTGGCGAGTTTCCGCGTGGCACTCTGGCCAGCGTTATCGCTGGCCACGGTGGGGGTGTTGATTACCACCGGCCTGACGGGCATGGCGGCGGCCTGGCTATTTGACCTGAATCTCATCCAGGGCTTGCTGATCGGCGCAATCGTCGGCTCCACGGACGCCGCCGCGGTGTTTTCGCTGCTGGGCGGCAAGGGCCTGAACGAACGGGTTACCGCCAGCCTGGAAATCGAGTCCGGCAGCAACGACCCGATGGCGGTGTTCCTCACCGTGACCCTGATCGACATGCTCGCCAGCGGCCAGACCGGCCTGCACTGGAGCCTGCTGACGCACCTGATCCGCGAGTTCGGCATCGGTGGCATCATCGGCCTGGGCGGCGGCTGGCTGATGCTGCAGATGGTCAACCGCATCAACCTGGCCACCGGCCTGTACCCGATCCTGGTGATCGCCGGCGGCCTGGTGGTATTCGCCCTGACCAACGCCCTGCATGGCAGCGGCTTCCTCGCCGTGTACCTGTGCGGCCTGGTCATCGGTAACCGGCCGGTGCGCAGCCGTCATGGCATTTTGCATATGCTCGACGGCATGGCGTGGCTGGCACAGATCGGCATGTTCCTGGTGCTGGGCCTGCTGGTCACGCCCCATGACTTGCTGCCGATTGCCCTGCCCGCCCTGGGCCTGGCGCTGTGGATGATTCTGTTTGCGCGACCGCTGTCCGTGATCGTCGGCCTGTTGCCGTTCAAGGCGTTTCATGGTCGCGAAAAAGCCTTTATCGCCTGGGTGGGCCTGCGCGGCGCGGTGCCGATCATCCTCGCGGTATTCCCGCTGATGGCCGGGCTGCCCCATGCGCAGCTGTACTTCAACCTGGCGTTCTTTATCGTGCTGGTCTCGTTGCTGGTGCAAGGCACCAGCCTGCCGTGGGTGGCCAAACTGCTCAAGGTCACCGTACCGCCGGAACCGGCACCGATCTCCCGTGCAGCGCTGGAAGTACACGTCACCAGTGAGTGGGAGTTGTTCGTCTACCGCCTGGGCGCGGAGAAGTGGTGCATCGGCGCCGCCCTGCGCGAACTGAAAATGCCCGAGGGCACGCGGATCGCCGCCCTGTTCCGGGGCCAGCAACTGCTCCATCCGTCGGGTAGTACGGTGCTTGAAGTCGACGATCTGCTCTGCGTGATCGGTCACGAACACAACCTGCCGGCCCTGGGCAAACTGTTCAGCCAGGCGCCGCAACGCGGCCTGGATCTGCGTTTCTTCGGCGACTTCGTCCTGGAAGGCGACGCCCAGCTGGGCGCGGTGTCGGCCCTGTACGGCCTCAAGCTAGAAGGCATCGACCCGGACATGCCGCTGAGCAGCTTCATCACCCAGAAAGTCGGCGGCGCACCTATCGTCGGCGACCAGGTGGAATGGAACAACACCATCTGGACCGTCGCTGTCATGGACGGGAACAAGATTGGTAAAGTCGGCGTCAGATTTCCCGAAGGAAGTCGCCCGGGCCCCGGACTCTTCCTCTAAACTGCGGGGCCACAATGCCCCGATTCTTCACCTTGCTCGACCGGTCTCTATGCCAACCTTGCGCACTTATCTCGCCACTGCCCTGCTGAGCCTGACCCTGTGTGTCGGCATCGTCCATGCCGCCGAGCCGCCCAGCGCCGACGCCATCCAGCAAAGCCTGGACAAGCTGCCCGACCGCAAGCTGCCCGACGCCGATATGAAGGCGCTGCAGACCATCCTGCAACAGACCCTGACCTTTTTGGGCAACAAGCAGGATTACGAGCAGCGCCTCATCGACCTCAAGCGCCAACTGGAAGACGCTCCGCGCCAGACCAGCGAAAACCAGCGCGAACTGGTGCGGCTCAAGGCCACCAAAATCATCCCGGTGGCGCAGCGCTACGCGAGCCTGCCGGTGCCGCAGCTTGAACAACTGCTGGTGCAACGCTCCACCCAGCAAGGCGACCTGCAAAAAGAGCTGGCCGACGCCAACAGCCTGACCATCGCCGCTCAAACCCGCCCCGAGCGCGCCCAGACCGAAATCAGCAACAGCCAGACGCGTATCCAGCAGATCAACGCGACCCTCAAGCTCGGTAAAGACAACGGCAAGACCCTCAGCGGCGACCAGCGCAACCAGCTGAATGCCGAGCTCGCCTCCCTGAATGCGCTGATCCCGCTGCGCCGCCAGGAACTGGCCGGCAACAGCCAACTGCAAGACCTGGGCAACAGCCAGCATGATCTGGTGGTCGAAAAAACCGCGCGCCTGGAACAAGAGATCCAGGACCTGCAAACCCTGATCAACCAGAAGCGCCTGGCCCAGTCCCAACAGACGGTGACCCAACAGTCCATCGAAGCGCAAAAAGCCGGCAGCAGCAGCCTGCTGGCCTCCGAGAGCGCAGCCAACCTCAAGCTCTCCGACTACCTGCTCAAAAGCACCGACCGCCTCAACGACCTGACCCAGAAGAACCTGGAGACCAAACAGCAACTGGACACCGTGACCCAGAGCGACTCGGCCCTGGACGAGCAAATCAACGTGCTCAAGGGCAGCCTGCTGCTGTCCAAGATCCTCTACAAACAAAAACAGGCGTTGCCGCGCCTCACCGTCGACCGCAACCTGGCAGACGACATCGCCAACATTCGCTTGTACCAGTTCGAGGTCAACCAGCAACGCGAGCTGATCAGCACCCCCAGCAGCTATGTCGATAACCTGCTGGCCAACCAGCCGCCGGATGAAGTCACCCCACAACTGCGCCGTACCCTGCTGGAACTGGCGATCACGCGCAGCGACCTGCTGGAGCGCCTGAGCCGGGAACTGAGCGCACTGCTCAATGAATCCATCACCCTGCAACTGAACCAGAAACAACTGCTCAGCACCGCCAGCAACCTGCGCGCGACCCTGGATGAGCAAATGTTCTGGATCCCCAGCAACAAGCCGCTGGATACCGAATGGCTGGAAACCGTACCGGATCACCTGAGCAAGCAGATCACCACGTTGCCCTGGGCCTCCAGCGTCAGCGAACTGTATGACGGCCTGACTCAACGCCCGCTGCTGTTCCTGCCATTGCTGCTGTTGATCGGTGCCTTGCTGTGGCGACGCAAAGCCCTGTACCAGCGCCTGAACAAGGTCCACCTGGACATCGGCCACTTCAAGCGCGACAGCCAGTGGCACACACCGCAGGCGATCCTGATCAATATCCTGCTGGCATTGCCGGTCTCCCTGGGCCTGGCGTTGTGCGGCTATGCCCTGCAGATCGACGCTCGCGGGCAAAACGCCAACCTGGGCGTCGCACTGCTGCTGATTGCCCAAGCGTGGCTGGTGTTCTACACCGCCTACAGAATTCTCGCGCCGGGCGGTGTGGCTGAACTGCATTTCCGCTGGGAGCGGCCTCAGGTGGCCTTTCTCCAGGGTTGGATACGCAAACTCGGGCTGGTCGTATTGGCGCTGGTTGCCGTGGTGGCCATCGCCGAACATCAACCGGCGGCGCTGGCCGACGACGTGCTCGGCATCGGCGTGGTACTGACCTGTTACGCATTGATGGCCTGGCTGCTCGGTCGCCTGCTGCTGAACAGCCCAACCCACGAAAAAGCCTCGCTGTTCCGAAAAGTCGTAGGGCTGGTGTTTACCGCCCTGCCCATCGCGCTGTTTATCGCGGTGTGTTTCGGCTACTACTATACCGCGCTCAAACTCAGCGACCGTCTGATCAACACCCTGTACCTGCTGATGCTCTGGCTGGTCATCGAGGCCACTTTCGCACGCGGCCTGGGCGTTGCCGCACGACGCCTGGCCTATGCCCGGGCCCTGGCCAAACGCCAGGCCGCCAAGGAAGCCGGCGATGGCGAAGCCGTGATCGAAGAACCGACCCTGGATATCGAGCAGGTCAACGAACAATCCATGCGCCTGATCCGCCTGGCCTTGCTGGGCGGCTTCATTGCTGCGCTGTACTGGGTGTGGAAAGACCTGATCACCGTGTTCTCCTACCTGGACAACGTGACCCTCTACGAATACACCAGCGGCACCGGCGCCAACATCAGCATGGTGCCGATCAGCATCGGCGACCTGCTCGGCGCTTCGATCATCGTCGGCATCACCTTCGCCCTGGCGCGCAACCTGCCCGGCCTGCTGGAGGTCTTGGTGCTGTCCAAGCTGGACCTGGCCCAGGGCAGCGCCTACGCCACCACCACCTTGCTGTCGTATGTGATTGCCGGCGTCGGCTTCGTCTCTACCCTGTCCACCCTCGGCGTGAGCTGGGACAAGTTGCAATGGCTGGTGGCGGCGCTGTCGGTGGGGTTGGGGTTCGGGATGCAGGAGATTTTCGCCAACTTCATCTCCGGCATCATGATCCTGTTCGAACGCCCGGTGCGCATCGGCGACACCATTACCATCGGCAACCTGTCGGGCACGGTGAGCAAGATCCGCATCCGCGCCACCACCATTACCGACTTCGACCGCAAAGACATCATTGTCCCGAACAAGACATTCATCACTGGGCAACTGATCAACTGGTCGCTGACCGACACCATCACCCGCGTCACCCTGAAACTGGGCGTGGACTACGGCTCCGACCTGGACCGCGTGAAAGAGCTGCTGCTCAAGGCTGCCCGCGAAAACCCGCGGGTGCTCAAGGAGCCGGAGCCGCACGTGTACTTCCTCAACTTCGGCGAAAGCACCCTCGACCACGAACTGCGCATGCACGTGCGTGACCTGGGCGACCGCAACCCGGTGATCGACGAAGTGAACCGCTTTATCAACCGTGAGTTCAAGAAAGAGCACATCAACATTTCGTTCCGCCAGATGGAGGTTTACTTGAAAAACCTGCACGGCCAGGAATACAAACTGGTGGAAGTCGACCCGCCGACCCAGCCCGCCAACGACGGCGGCGTGCAAGAACCGCCGCCCAGCAAACTCGACTAACGGCGTTATCCCCAGCAGAATGCTCGGACATTCTGCTGGAGATGGCCGGTGAAAGCCCTCGACGAACTGACCTTCGACAACCGTTTCGCACGCCTGGGCGACGCGTTCTCGACCCACGTACTGCCTGAACCTCTCGACGAACCGCGCCTGGTCGTAGCCAGCGACGCCGCCATGGCCCTGCTCGACCTTGACCCCGCCGTGGCCGACACACCGGTGTTCGCCGAGCTGTTTGGCGGCCACAAGCTGTGGGCCGAGGCGCAACCACGGGCGATGGTCTATTCCGGGCATCAATTCGGCGGCTATACCCCGCAACTGGGTGACGGCCGCGGGCTGTTACTGGGCGAGGTGTACAACGACGCGGGCGAACACTGGGACCTGCACCTCAAGGGCGCCGGCATGACGCCTTACTCACGGATGGGTGATGGGCGCGCCGTGTTGCGCTCATCGATCCGCGAGTTCCTGGCCTCTGAAGCCCTGCATGCGTTGGGCATCCCCTGCAGCCGCGCCTTATGCGTGATCGGCTCCAGCACACCGGTATGGCGTGAAAAACAGGAGCGTGGCGCGATGGTGCTGCGCCTGGCGCCCAGCCATATCCGCTTCGGGCATTTCGAGTATTTCTACTACACCCAGAAGCCCGAGCAGCAGGCGCAGTTGGCCGAACATGTGCTGAACCTGCATTACCCCGAGTGCCGGGAACAGCCCGAACCGTACCTGGCAATGTTCCGCGAAATCGTCGAGCGCAACGCCGAGATGATCTCCAAATGGCAGGCTTACGGCTTCTGCCATGGGGTGATGAACACCGACAACATGTCGATCCTGGGCATCACCTTCGACTTCGGGCCGTTTGCGTTTCTCGATGATTTCGACGCGCACTTCATCTGCAACCACTCCGATCATGAAGGGCGTTACTCATTCAGCAACCAGGTGCCGATCGGGCAGTGGAACCTCAGCGCATTGGCCCAGGCGCTTACCCCGTTTATCAGCGTCGACGCGTTGAAAGAAGCCCTTGGCCTGTACCTGCCGCTGTATCAGGCGCATTACCTGGACCTGATGCGTCGCCGGCTGGGGCTGACCACCGCCGAAGATGATGACCAGAAATTGGTCGAACGCCTGCTGAAGCTGATGCAGAACAGCGGCGTGGACTACACGCTGTTCTTCCGCCGCCTGGGGGATGAGCCGGCGGCGCTGGCAGTGGCACGTCTGCGCGATGACTTTGTCGACCTGGCCGGGTTTGACGCCTGGGCCGAGCTGTACAAGGCTCGTGTTGAACGCGATGGCGACGGCAGCGAAGAACAGCGCCGTGCGCGGATGCATGCGGTGAACCCGCTGTATATCTTGCGCAACTATCTTGCGCAAAACGCTATTGCCGCCGCCGAGTCCGGGGATTACAGCGAAGTGCGGCGGCTGCATGAAGTGCTTTCCAAGCCGTTCGAGGCGCAAGCGGGAATGGAGCAATACGCGCAGCGGCCACCGGATTGGGGTAAGCATCTGGAGATCAGTTGTTCGTCATAGACACCCTCAGCGCACCCGATTTGTAGTGAGCGGGCTCGCCCCGCGCTGGGTGGCAACGCCGCCCCAACAAGGACGCCGCAGCGTTTCAGGAAGGCCCAGTCGCCTGGATTTGGGGCGGCTCTGCCACCCAGCGCGGGGCGAGCCCGCTCACTACAACCTTGATAAATACTTTAGCTGGCTCCAGATAGAGCCTATTGGCCACCTTCAGGAGCCCGCCATGTCCGAACCTCTCGTCATTCCCTGCCCACATTGCAACGGCCTCAACCGCATCCCCGGCGAACGCCTGGGTGATGCGCCCAAATGCGGGCGTTGCAAGCAACCGGTTTTGTTGAACAAGCCTTTCGAGCTGAAGCAAGGCGACTACGCCAGCCAGATCAAGGGGGATTTACCGTTACTGGTGGATGTATGGGCCGACTGGTGCGGGCCGTGCAAGTCGTTTGCACCGGTGTTCGAACAGGCGGCAGGGCAACTGCAGGGCAAGTGCCGGCTGGCCAAGCTGGACAGCGAGGCCAACCAGCAGTTGTCGGCGCAGTTGGGGATTCGCTCGATCCCGAGTCTGATTCTGTTCAAGAACGGCCGCGAAGTGGCGCGTCAGAGTGGGGCGTTTCCATTGCCGCAGTTGATGAGCTGGTTACGCAGCCAGGGCATCTGACCCAACCTCAAAAACAACACAAATCAAGTGTGGGAGGGGGCTTGCTCCCGATAGCAGGCTATCAGCAGCACCTGTGCTGACTGACCCACCGCCATCGGGAGCAAGCCCCCTCCCACATTTGACCGCGTTTTACCTAAAGATTTAGAGCGGTGAGGTTATTGCTCGTCCAGGCGTATAAGCCAGGGGATCTGCCCCCTCCCACATAAGTTTTGTGTTGCGCCTCAGGTCACGCGTTTTCCAGCAGGTTATGCAATTCCACAAACTGCTGGGTCAGCTTATGCCGTGGGTCCAAGTGGATCAGCGGCTTGCTCTCCTGGTGTGACTCGCGCATACGCACGGAACTGGCCAGGTACACCGGCAACACCGGCAAGCCTTCGGCGATCAACTCGTCGAGCATCTGCTGCGGCAGGCTCGCCCGGGCCTGGAACTGGTTGACCACAATGCCCTCCACTTCAAGGCCTTCATTATGGTCTTCCTTCAACTCTTCGATTTCCGCCAGCAGGCCATAAAGGGCCTGACGCGAGAAGCTGTCGCAATCGAACGGAATCAACACTCGATCAGCGGCAATCAGCGCCGAAACCGCATAAAAATTCAAGGCCGGAGGGGTATCCAGGTAGATCCGATCGTAATCTTCACCCAGCTCATCCAGCAGTTTTCGCAGCTTGTTGATCTTGTGCTTGGCCTCAAGCTTGGGCTGCAAATCCGCCAATTCCGCGGTGGCGGTGACCACATGGAGGTTATCGAACGGCGTTTCGTAGATATCCACCTGGTTTTTCTTGGAAAACGGCCCCGAAGACAGGGTTTGCTTGAAAAAATCGGCGATACCCATAGGGATATCGTCGCCGGTCAGCCCGGTGAGGTACTGGGTTGAGTTGGCTTGTGCATCGAGGTCCACCAACAGGGTTCGATAGCCTTCGCTGGCGCTGACCGCCGCCAGGTTGCAGGCAATGCTGGACTTGCCCACACCGCCTTTCTGATTGAACACCACGCGCCGCATGGAAAAACCTCCGTGTATCAATGAATGTCCCGAGTGTAGAGGGCAAAAGCGCCTGTTAGCTACCTCGTTCATCCGTTCAGCCCTGCATGACACGCCGATACCAGGACCTCGCATACAAATGAAAGGGACGCGTCCGACGCCCCAACGAGCACCGCGTAAAGGACAATCCGCAAATCTCCACGACTGATTTGTAATCGACGTGCACAAATTTTTACCAAAATTTGCTAGAACCCCACGCCACCGGGATAATGCGCGCCATTCGGCCGTTGCTCCCTGTCCCGGTATTCGGGGCCAACAGCCGCACATGGAAGCCCGCAGGGGCGGGATAACGTCTCAGTGATCAACTTCAACATCGCCCAATGGCGCGCATGGGCTCCTGGCCTCGAGAGCGCGGATGCCTGGCGCACATGGTGCCTGGCCCCGGTGTTGCTGCCTGCCAGCGAAGCCTCCCCCGACGTATCATTCCTCCCGGCCATGCAGCGCCGGCGCCTGAGCCGCTTGGCGCGCATGGCGTTCAGCGTGGGTTGGCCGCTGGCCGAGGGCCTGCAGGACCTGCCGTTGGTCTTTATCTCCCGCCACGGCGAAACCCCGCGCACCCTCGATATCCTCAGCGACCTGGCCAACGACCAGCCGTTGTCGCCCACCCAGTTCAGCCTGTCGGTGCATAACGCGGTGATTGGCCTGTGGTCGATCCTGCGCAATGAAACCAGCGAAATGACCGCCCTCGCCGCCGCCGGCGATGGCCTGGAGCATGGCCTGCTGGAAGCCGCCGCACTGCTCGACGAAGGGGCGCCGGCCGTGCTGCTGGTGATCACCGAAGAACAGCCGCCCGAAGCCTATGCCAGCTGGATCCACGACGTACCCTTCCCCTACGCTCTGGGCCTGTTGCTGACGCCGGGCGACGAGTGGCAGCTGGAACTCACCACCGGCACTGTCCAACCCAGCACCGCCCAACCGTGGCCCCACGCCCTGAACCTGCTGCGCACCCTGCTGAACGGACAGGACGCCTGCCAACATGCCTGGAAGAACCGTGTATGGAACTGGCAACGCAAGCCCTGACCCGCAAACCGCGGGACGCCTACTACTGGCGCCTGTTCGCCACCGCCGCCAGCTTCGCGCTGTTCGGCCTCGGCGGGCTGTGCCTGCGGTTGCTGGTATTTCCGTTGCTCAGTTGTCTGCCGGGCAGCGCCGACACACATCAGCGCCGTGCGCGCCTGACCATCAGCAGGTTGTTCTGGCTGTTTATCCGCCTGATGCAACGCGCCGGCGTGCTGACCTACAGCGTCGAAGGTGCTGAAAACCTCGGCCGCCCGGGCCAGATGATCATCGCCAACCATCCGTCGCTGATCGACGTGGTGTTCCTGATCGGCCTGGTGCGCCAGGCCAACTGCGTAGTCAAGCAGAGCCTGTGGCAAAACCCCTTCACCCGTGGGCCTGTGCGTGAAGCCGGCTATATCAGCAATGATGGCAGCGCCGAAATGCTCGATGCCGCTGCCGCTGCCCTGCGCGAAGGCCAGACCCTGATCATCTTTCCCGAAGGCACCCGCACCCCACCCGGCGCGACACCCGCCTTTCATCGCGGCGGCGCCGCCATTGCACTGCGCGGTGCGACAATCATTACCCCCGTGGTGATCAAGGTCAGCCCGACCACCCTGACCAAGGCCGAACCCTGGTACCGCATCCCCAAATGCCGCGTGCACTTCAGTTTGCGGGTGGGTGCCGATATAGAACCACAAGCGTTTGCCGCTCTTGGGCCTGCGCCCCAGGCTTCACGCAAGCTCAACGATTACCTGCACCACTATTTCATTAAGGAGCTCGCCGAAGATGAGCGACCAACAACGCCTTGAGCACGACATAAAAACGTTGATCATCGAGGCCCTGGGCCTGGAAGACATCAGCGCCGACGACATCGGCAGCGAACAAACCCTGTTCGGCGAAGGCCTGGGCCTGGACTCGGTCGACGCCCTGGAATTGGGCCTGGCGATCCAGAAAAAGTACGGTATCAAGATCGACGCCGACGCCAAGGACACCCGCAATCACTTCACCAACGTGGCCAGCCTTGCGGCGTTCGTCACAGCCAGACAGGCAGCTTGAGACCGTACCATGCAAACTCGTGACGATATTTTCAACACCCTGCGCGATGCCTTGGTGGAACTGTTTGAACTGCCCGCGGAACGCATCACCCTCGAGGCCAACCTGTATCAGGACCTGGAAATCGACAGCATCGATGCCGTGGACCTGATCGACCATATCAAACGCCAGACCGGCAAGAAGATCGCCGCCGAAGAGTTCAAGGCGGTGCGTACCGTGAACGACGTGGTAGAGGCGGTGTACCGTCTGGTCACGCCTGCCGCATGAGCCGGTTGATCGGCCTTGGCCTGTTGCTGGCAGGGCTGCTGTACCCCTTTGCGGTGTATTACGGCACCGAGCACTTTGCGCCATGGCAGTTCGGCCTGTTGCTGGGTAGCCTGTGGCTGTTGCGTGCACTCACTGCGGCTCGGCGCCCCGGCAGTCGCTGGATGGCCGTGACGGTGATTGTGTTCTGCCTGTTGCTCGCCTGGTTCGACAACCCGCAGTGGCTGCGCTGGTACCCTAGCCTGGTCAGCGCATTCATGCTGGCGCTGTTCGGCCTGAGCCTGAAGTATGGCCCGCCGGTGGTCGAGCGCCTGGCGCGCATGACCGAGCCGCAGTTGCCGCCCAAAGCGGTGGTCTATACGCGCCAGGTCACCGTGGTCTGGAGCGTGTTTTTTCTGTGTAATGGCCTGCTGGCCGCCGCCCTCACGCTGTGGGCGCCGCTGAGCTGGTGGACGTTGTACAACGGCTTGATCGCCTACGGGCTGATGGGGCTGTTGTTTGCCGTGGAATGGCTGGTACGACAAAGGGTTCGAGGCCGCGTATGAAAGGTTTGAAACTTGAGCACTTGCTGCTTGAGCCGCTGGAACAGCGCTGGGTGACCAGCGAGCCGCTGATGAATCATGCCCAGCTGTGGGCACACGCCCTGAGCCTCGCGGCGGGCCTGCAAGCGCGTGGCATCCAGCGTCTGGCTGTACATCTGGAAGACGCAGGCTTACTGGCGATTGCCCTGCTGGGCGCCTGGCGTGCCGGGGTCAGTGTGCTGCTGCCTGCCGACCTGCAACCCCAGACCCGCCAACGCTGGGACGACTCAGTGGATGCCTGGCTGGTTGAGCCGACTGATCTGGATGCGTTGTACCAGGCCCCATTGAGCCCCGCCGCGCTCGACCTGGACACCTGCCGACTGAGCCTGTGCACCTCCGGCTCCAGCGGTGAGCCCAAGCGTATCGACAAAACCCTGCGCCAACTGGCCAACGAAGTCGAGGCCCTGGAGGCCCTGTGGGGCGCGGACCTCAAAGAAGCCTGCATCATCGGCAGTGTCGCCACCCAGCACATCTACGGCCTGCTGTTCCGTGTGCTATGGCCGCTGTATGCCGGGCGCCGCTTCGTGCGCCAGCAACTGGCCTTTCCCGAAGATCTGCAGCGCGCCAGCCGCGAACACCCGCAATTTGCCTGGGTAGCCAGCCCGGCGCTGCTCAAGCGCATGGGCGACAACCTCGACTGGCCCGCGTTGCGCCAGGTATCACGGGTGTTTTCGTCCGGCGGCGCCTTGCCCATCGAGGCGGCCGGCGAGCTCTACGATCGCCTGCAGCAATGGCCGACGGAAATCCTCGGCAGTTCGGAAACCGGTGGCATCGCCTGGCGCCAAGGCGCACAGCCGTGGGAACCCTTTGCCGATGTGCAACTGAGCCAGGATGCCGAGGGCGCCCTGCGCATCGCTTCGCCCTATCTGCCGGCCGGTCATATCGAACAGACCGCCGACGCGGCGCGGATCCACGCCGATGGCCGCTTTGAATTGCTCGGCCGCCTGGACCGCATCGTCAAGCTGGAAGAAAAACGCATCTCCCTGCCCATGCTGGAACAGGCACTGATGACCCACCCGTGGGTTGCCGAAACCCGCCTGGGCGTGGTGCAGGAAAACCGCGCATCCCTCGGCGCGCTGGTGGTGCTCAGTGCCGACGGCCTGCACGCCCTGCGCAACCAGGGACGTCGCACGCTGACCCAAACCCTGCGCCAGCACTTGAGCCAACATTGCGAGGCGCTGGCCCTGCCCCGCCGTTGGCGCTTGCTGCGCCAGTTGCCGCTGAACGCCCAGGGCAAGCTGCCCCAGGCCGATGTCACGGCCCTGTTGCTCGCCCCACGGCCAAAAGCGCCGCACGTGTTGGAGCAAGTCGAAACCGATGGCGAATGGACCCTGCAACTGAGCGTCCCACCGGACCTGGCCTATTTCAGCGGCCACTTCCCCGCGACGCCGGTACTGCCGGGCGTGGTGCAGGTGGAATGGGCGTTCAACCTGGGCCAACAGCTGATGGACCTGCCCATGACGTTCGCCGGCATGGAAGTGCTCAAGTTCCAGCAACTGGTGCGCCCCGGTGACCAGATCGAGCTGCACCTGCGCTTCGACCCGGAACGCGGCAAACTGTATTTCGCCTACCGCAACGGCGTTGCCGCTTGCTCCAGCGGGCGCATCCAGCTGGTCACCGCCCATGCATAAGCCGTGCGCCCTGATCCCGGTCTACAACCATGAAGCCGCCGTGCCGGCCGTGGTCCATAGCCTGCTGGACAGTGGCCTGGCGTGCCTGCTGGTGGATGACGGCAGCAGCCCGGCCTGCGCGGCCGTATTGGCGCAACTGGCGACGCTGGAGTCGGTCACCCTGCTGACCTTGCCGAGCAACCAGGGCAAAGGCGGCGCGGTCATGGCCGGTTTTCGCGAGGCTGCACGCCTGGGCTTCAGCCACGCCCTGCAGGTGGATGCCGACGGCCAGCACGACCTGCGTGAAGTCGAGGCCTTCCTTGACGCTTCGCGCGCCCACCCAACGGCCGTGATCTGTGGCTATCCCGAATACGATGAGAGCGTGCCCAAAGGCCGCCTGTACGCACGCTACCTGACTCACGTCTGGGTGTGGATCAACACCCTGTCGCTGCAGATTCGCGACTCGATGTGTGGCTTTCGCGTGTACCCGCTGGCACCCACACTGGCCCTGATGGACTCGGCCTACATCGGCACGCGCATGGATTTCGATTCGGACATCCTGGTGCGCCTGGCCTGGCGCAACCAGCCGATGCGCTGGCTGCCGACCCAGGTGCATTACCCCGCGGACGGCCTGTCGCACTTCCGCCTGTTCCGCGACAACGTGCGTATCTCGGCCATGCATACCCGGCTGTTCTTCGGCATGTTGGTACGGGCACCGATCATCCTGTGGCGGCGGTGGCAGGCATGAACGACAGCCACAAACATTGGGCCGACCGGGAGGAGCGTGGCAGTTTCTGGTTGATGAAACTCACCGCTGTCGCCGCCAGGGTCCTGGGCCGTCGCCTGCTGAGCCCCCTGCTGTACGGCATCGTGTTGTACTTCTTCCTCTTCGGCCGCACGGCCCGCCAGAGTGCCTGGGAGTACCAGCAGCGCCTGGCGTACTGGAGCGGCCGCAACGAATTGCAACCCACCCATAAAAGCGTGTTCGGTCAGTTCATGGCCTTCGCCGACGCCTTGCTCGACAAGCTCGATGTGTGGAACGGCAAGCTGCGCATCGAACAGATCGAAATCGACGACCCGGCACAATTGCGTGGGCAACTGCGCGGCGAGCGCGGGCAGATGCTGGTGGGCGCACACTTGGGCAACCTTGAAGTGTGCCGCGCCCTGGCGGAGATCGGCGAGCAAGTCACCATGAACGTGCTGGTGCACACCAAGCATGCCGAGCGTTTCAACCGCCTGCTGGGTGAAGCCGGGGCGACCCATTTGCGTCTGATCCAGGTCAGCGAACTCGACCCGGCCACCATGCTGTTGCTCAGCCAGCGCCTGGACGAGGGCGAGTGGCTGGCAATTGCCGGCGACCGCGTGCCGCTGCACGGCGGGCGCAAGGTGCGGGTGGATTTCCTCGGCCAGGATGCCGCCTTCCCCCAAGGTCCGTGGTTGCTGGCCGGCCTGCTCAAATGCCCGGTCAACCTGCTGATGTGCCTCAAGCACGACGGCCGCTATCGCCTGACCATCGAGCCCTTCGCCCAATTGATCGAATGGAAGCGCAGTACCCGCGAGCAGGTGATTGCCCAGTGGACCGCGCGCTACGCCGCACGCCTGGGCGAGTTCTGCCTGCAAGCGCCCCGACAATGGTTCAACTTTTACCCTTTCTGGAAGACCGATGACGACGCATCTTGAGCCGGTAACCTTTGGCGAACGCGCTCTGCGCATTGAAGACGTGCGAGCCCTGGCCAACCGCCAGGCGCCCACGCAGTTGCAGAACGACGCCGCGTATCGCCAGCGTATCGCCAAGGGCGCGCAGTTCCTCGACTCGCTGCTGGACAAGGAGGGCGTGATCTACGGCGTGACCACCGGCTACGGCGACTCGTGCGTGGTGGCGGTGCCGCTGCAACACGTCGAGGCGCTGCCCCGTCACCTGTATACCTTTCATGGCTGCGGGCTGGGCAAGCTGCTCGACGCCCAGGCCACCCGCGCAGTACTGGCTGCGCGGTTGCAGTCGCTGTGCCATGGGGTGTCCGGCGTGCGCGTCGAACTGCTGGAGCGCCTGCAGGCCTTTCTCGAACACGACGTACTGCCGCTGATCCCGGAGGAAGGCTCGGTGGGTGCCAGCGGCGATCTGACCCCGCTGTCTTACGTGGCGGCGACCTTATCCGGCGAACGTGAGGTGATGTTCCGTGGCGAACGCCGCCAGGCGGCCGACGTACACCGCGAACTGGGTTGGACCCCGCTGGTATTGCGCCCCAAGGAAGCCCTGGCGCTGATGAACGGCACCGCCGTAATGACCGGCCTGGCCTGCCTGGCCTTCTCCCGCGCCGACTACCTGCTGCAATTGGCCACACGCATTACCGCGCTGAACGTGGTGGCGCTGCAAGGCAACCCGGAGCACTTCGACGAGCGCCTGTTCGCCGCTAAACCGCACCCGGGGCAGATGCAAGTGGCCGCCTGGCTGCGCAAGGATCTGGCAATCGATGCGCCGACCGCGCCGCTGCACCGCCTGCAAGACCGCTATTCGCTGCGTTGTGCACCCCACGTACTCGGCGTACTGGCCGACAGCCTGAGCTGGCTGCGCGCGTTTATCGAGACCGAGCTGAACAGCGCCAACGACAACCCGATCATCGACGCGCAAGAAGAACGTGTACTGCACGGTGGGCACTTCTACGGCGGGCATATCGCCTTCGCCATGGACAGCCTCAAGACCCTGGTGGCCAATGTCGCCGACCTGCTCGACCGCCAGCTCGCACTGCTGGTGGACGTGCGCTACAACCATGGCCTGCCGAGCAACCTGTCCGGCGCGCCGGCCGACCGCGCCATGCTCAACCACGGCTTCAAGGCCGTGCAGATCGGCACCAGCGCCTGGACCGCCGAAGCGCTGAAAAACACGATGCCGGCCAGCGTGTTCTCGCGCTCCACCGAGTGCCATAACCAGGACAAAGTGAGCATGGGTACCATCGCCGCCCGCGATGCGATCCGCGTGCTGGAACTGACCGAACAAGTCGCCGCCGCGACCTTGCTCGCCGCCAACCAGGGCGTATGGCTGCGCGCCCAGGCCGAGGAGGCACGGCCGCTGCCGCCGGCCCTGGCCGCCATGCACGAGGAACTGGGCAAAGACTTCCCGCCGGTCATCGAGGATCGAGCGCTGGAAGGCGAGCTTCGCCTGTGCCTCAAACGTATCGCCGAGCAACACTGGAGGCTGCATGCGTAGCCAGGGCGTGTTGCATTGCGACACTGAAATCCTCGTACCGTTTTTCGACATCGACACCATGCATGTGGTCTGGCATGGGCATTACGTGAAGTACCTGGAAGTGGCGCGTTGTGCGTTGCTGGACAAACTCGGGCACAACTACACCCAGATGCAGGCATCGGGCTACGCCTGGCCGGTGATCGATATGCAACTACGCTACGTGCGCGGCGCCACCTTTGGCCAGACCCTCAATGTGCGCGCCAGCCTGGTGGAATGGGAGAACCGCTTGAAGGTCAACTACCTGATTACCGACCTGGCCAGCGGCGAGCGCATGACCCGCGCCAGCACCGTGCAAGTGGCCGTGGAAATCGCCAGCCGCGAGATGCAGCTGGCCTCGCCCAAAGTCTTCACCGACGCCGTCGAGAGGGCCCTGCAATGAGATCCCCTGTAGGAGCCAGCTTGCCGGCGAAAATCGTCAACGTGAATACGGGCTGCCTGACACTGCGCCGCGCCCTCAGGTTTTTCGCGAGCAAGCTCGCTCCTACAGGGGTTGGGTTGCTGCTAAGCCTGAGTGCTCATGCTTTTGACCTGCAGCAGCTAAGCGAGCAGTTGGCAAAACCATCGGTGATCCACGGCAGCTTCACCCAGGAAAAACACCTGCGCGCCCTGCCCCAGCCGCTGATCAGCAAAGGCACCTTCGTGCTGGCCAAAGACCACGGCCTGCTGTGGCTGCTCAAAACCCCGTTGCAACAGGACTACCGCATCAGCGCCCAGGGCATTGCCCGCCGTGACGCCGGTGGCTGGCAACTGCTGCCGAACAAGAGCGCCGGGGCCGAGCAGAACCGGTTGTTCCTTGCGGTGCTCCAGGGCGACAGCAGCGGCTTGCAGCGCGACTTTGAACTGCAACTGCAAGGCGAAGCCAAGCAGTGGAAGCTGACGCTGGTTCCACGCTCGTTGTTGCTCAAGCAAGTGTTCACCCAGATCAACATTGACGGCGGCGAACTGGTGCAGACCATCCAGTTGCTCGAAACCCAGGGTGACAGCACCGTGCTGCGCATGCAGGACAGCACTGCAAGCCTGCCCCTGACTGACGCGGAGCAACACGACTTTGCCCAGTGAGCGCCTGCTGCCGCGCCTGTTCCTGATCCTGCTGGTGGCCGTGCTGGCCGTGGCCGGCTGGCAGTGGCGCCACGGTGCGCCGCTGTCGGCCAACCTGATGGAACTGGTGCCGGGCAACACGCCGGATGCCCTCGAACTGCAAGCCGAGCAGCGCATGCAGGAACCGTTGAACCGCGAGATGCTGGTGCTGGTGGGGCATACCGACCGCCAGCAAGCGGTGAACGTAGCGCAGCAACTGGGCGAACGCTGGCAGGCCAGCGGCTTGTTTGAAAAGGTGCAATGGAACCTGCAAGCCGACTTGCCGGCACTGCGCGAACAGCTGCTGCGCGGGCGGCTGGCGATGCTCGCGGCCAAGGATCGCGAGCAACTGATCGACCATCCCGACGCGTTTATCCAGCAGCGCGTGCAGGCCCTGTTCGACCCCTTCACCGGGTTCAGCCTGGTGCCGAGCCAGGACGATTGGCTGGGCCTGACCGGGCGCATCCAGAGCAGCCAGCCGCAACATGGCTCGGTGCAACTGGATATCGGCAGCGGCGCGCTGATCGCCGATGCCGACGGCAAAAGCTGGGTGTTGCTGCGTGCGCGCACCACCGGCAATGCCTTCGATATGAAACTACCGCTGCAAGTGGCGGATCTGCTCAAGGCCAGCCGCCTACAGGCAGGCGAACACGGCGCGCAACTGCTCGCCGCCAGCGGCCTGCTCTACGCGGCCAATGGGCAGCAGCAAGCCACACGGGAGATCACCTGGGTCGGCGGCGGCGCCACCTTGGGCATCCTGTTGTTGCTGTTGTTGGCATTCCGCCGCTGGCGCGTACTGCTGGCGTTTGTCCCGGTGCTGGCAGGCATGCTGTTTGGCGCGGTGGCCTGTGTCGCGCTGTTCGGCCACATGCATGTGATAACCCTGGTGCTGGGCTCCAGCCTGATCGGCGTGGCGGTGGATTACCCGCTGCACTACCTGTCGAAAAGCTGGAGCATGCGCCCGTGGCGCAGTTGGCCGGCGTTACGCATCACCCTGCCCGGGCTGAGCCTGAGCCTGGCCACCAGTTGCATCGGTTACCTGGCGCTGGCCTGGACGCCCTTTCCCGCCTTGACACAAATCGCAGTGTTTTCCGCCGCCGGGCTGGTGGGGGCGTATCTGTCGGCCGTGTGCCTGCTGCCGGCGCTGCTCAAAAACGTGGAACTGCGCCCCGCGCAGTGGCCGCTGCGTATTGCCGAGGAGTTGTGGCAAGCGCGTACAGCGCTGCTCAAACGCGTACCGAGCCCGGTGTTGTTGGTACTGCTGTTGCTGTTTTGCGCCGGCGGCCTGTGGCACCTGAGCAGCAAGAACGACATCCGCCAGTGGATCGGCGCACCGCCGCAATTGCTGCAGGAAGCCCAGGCCGTGGCGCGCATCACCGGTTTTCAGCCGACCAGCCAGTTCTTCCTGGTGCGGGCAGAGAACCAGCAGCAGCTGCTGGAACGCCAGGCCGCATTGGGCCAGCGCCTGGATCAACTGGTGAACATGAATAAGCTCCAGGGCTACCTGGCGCTCAACCAACTGGTCAACCTACCCGCCGAACAGCAACAGTTGCGTGACGGCTTGAACAACTTCGCGCAGCACTGGCAACCGCTGCTGGACCTCGGCATACCGGCGAGCGCCCTGCAGGCCGAAGTCACGCAGTTGCAGGCGCTGCCTACCGAAGACATCGACGCGGCGCTCAAGGGCCCGCTGGCCGAACCCTGGCGCCCCCTGTGGCTGGGCCCGGTGGACGGCGGCGTCGCGGCGATGGTCAGCCTGCAAGGCTTGAACAACACGGCGTTGCTGCGCGTACAAGCACAGGATTTGCCCGGCGTGCAGTTGGTCGACCGCCTGGGCGACCTGAACCGGGTATTCGCCGACACGCAGGTCAGCGCCGCCGAATTGAAACTGATGTCCTGCGTGCTGATCGTGTTGCTGCTGATCCTGCCGTTCGGTTTCGGCGGTGCCTTGCGCATTGTCGCCCTGCCGTTGCTGGCGGCCCTGTGCAGCCTGGCCAGCCTCGGTTGGCTGGGCCAGCCGCTGACCCTGTTCAGCCTGTTCGGCCTGCTGCTGGTCACGGCCATCAGCGTCGACTACGCCATCCTGATGCGCGAGCAGATCGGCGGCGCGGCCGTGAGTCTTCTGGGGACGCTGCTGGCCGCGCTGACGACGTGGTTGTCGTTCGGCCTGCTGGCGGTGTCCAGTACACCGGCCGTGAGCAATTTCGGCCTGTCGGTCAGCCTGGGCCTGGCGTTCAGCTTTATGCTGGCGCCCTGGGCCGGGCAACACAAACATGCCTTATGAATACCGTTATCGCCAAAGTGGCAAGGAGCCCTCGTGCCAATAGTTGAAATGGAACGTCGCCAGGTGGTCGTGATCGGCGCCGGACCATCCGGGGCTATCGCCGCCGCGCTGTTAAAGCGCAACGGGCATGACGTATTGATCATCGAGCGCCAGCATTTCCCACGGTTCTCGATTGGCGAAAGCCTGCTGTCCCACTGCATCGATTTTATCGAAGAAGCCGGCATGCTCGACGCCGTGCAAGCAGCGGGTTTCCAGGTGAAAACCGGTGCGGCGTTCGCCTGGGGCGAGCGCTACAGCGCGTTTGATTTCGGCGACACCTTCAGCAACGGCAAGCCGACCACCTTCCAGGTGCAGCGCGGCGAGTTCGACAAGTTGCTGGCCGATCAGGCCGCACTGCAAGGCGTGGACATTCGCTACGGCGAAACCGTCGCGGGTGTGGACTTGAGTGGCGAGTGCCGCTACCTGCATATCCGCCGGGAGAACGGCAGCGAGTACCACATCAAGGCCAGATTCGTGCTGGATGCCAGTGGTTATGGCCGCGTGTTGCCGCGCCTGCTGGAACTGGAAGCCCCTTCGAACTTTCCCTTGCGCCAGGCGGTATTCACTCACGTCGAGGACCGCATCACGCACCCAGGTTTCGACCGCAGCAAAATTCTCGTGACCACCCACCCGACGAAGCGCGATATCTGGTTCTGGACCATCCCCTTCAGCAACGGGCGTTGTTCAGTCGGCGTAGTGGCGGCCAAACAACACTTTGACGGCCGCGACAGCGACCTCGACGCGTGCCTGCGGGGCTTCATCGATGAAACCCCGAGCCTGCGCGGCGTACTGCAAAACGCCGTCTGGGACACGCCGGCACGGACCATCGGCGGTTACTCGGCCAACGTCACAACCCTGCACGGGCCGGGCTTTGCGCTGTTGGGTAATGCGGCGGAGTTCCTCGACCCGGTATTCTCCTCCGGCGTGACCATTGCCATGCGTTCGGCGAGCATGGCGGCGGGTGTGCTGCATCGCCAATTGAAGGGCGAAACCGTCGACTGGCAAACCGAGTTTGCCGAGCCGCTCAAGCGCGGTGTCGATACCTTCCGTTGCTACGTCGAAGGCTGGTATGCCGGGACGTTCCAGGACGTGATCTTTCATCCGGGCAGCTCACCGGAGATCCGTCGGATGATCAGCTCGATCCTCGCCGGTTATGCCTGGGATGAACGTAACCCGTTTGTCAGCGAACCCAAGCGGCGCCTGCGGATGTTGTCGGAAATTTGTGCGAGTGAAACGGTATGACTACCCAGTACCTGAGTAAGAACTACGTCGAAGAAACCCGGTTCGGTTTCTGGTTCCTGCGCAGCCACACCTGGCAACACCATGTGTTGCGCGTGGCGATCAATGACCTGCGCAGCTTGTTCAGCGAACCGTTGCCGGTGGCGCCGGTGTTGCTGGACGCCGGTTGCGGCCAGGGCAAGTCGTTTCGCTATTTGCAGCAGGTCTTTGCGCCCGAGCGCCTGATCGGCCTGGATGCCGACCCTCACAGCCTGGCGCTGAGCCAGGCCGAAGCCGCCCGCCAAGGCCTGGCGGTGGAACTGATCGGCAGCGACTGCGCGACCCTGCAAGTGCCGGACGAAAGCGTCGACATCCTGTTCTGCCACCAGACCTTTCATCATCTGGTCGAACAGCATCGCGCACTCAAAGAGTTCTACCGGGTGCTCAAGCCCGGTGGTTACTTGCTGTTTGCCGAGTCGACCGAAGCCTATATCGATACCTGGGTGATCCGCTGGCTGTTCCGTCACCCGATGCACGTGCAGAAGAGCGCCGAAGAGTACCTGCAGATGCTCCGCGAACAGGGCTTTGAATTTGGCCCACAGAACGTCTCATACCCCTATCTGTGGTGGAGCCGTGCCAGCGATTTCGGCCTGCTCGAACGCTGGGGCCTGCGCAATCCGCCGCCGGTGGGCCAACGTGAGGAAACCTTGGTCAACTGCGTAGCGCGTAAACCTCTGGCGAGTGCCACCCTATGATCCGCCTGTTGCTGATCGGCTGCCTGTTGCTGCTGAGCGCCTGCGCCAGCCAGCCGCCGCTGCCGGCGAAAAATCCGGCGTTGAGCTTGCCGATGCAACTGCATGTACAGCGCCGCACGGGCGGCCAGACCCAGGACTGGTTGCTGGTCATCCAGCGTGAAGGCAGCGCGATTCGCTGGTCGATGATGGACCCGCTGGGCATTCCCCAGGCCCGCCAAAAACTGGTCGATGGCCAGTGGCAGGCCGATGGTTTGCTGCCGCCCAACCCTCAGGCGCGGGAGCTGTTCGCTGCGCTGCTGTTTGCCCTGACGTCGGCCGATGAAGTGCCTGCGCTGTACCCGAGCGCCCAGGCGAGGGACCTGACGCGTACGCTGCCGGGGCACTGGCAAATCGTGTATCAGTCTTCCGAGGTGTTCAGTGTGAACATGAATGGGCAGCCGTTGAGCTATCGCATCACGCCGCTTGGGGTGGGCCGATGACGGCCTATCTGAATGCGCTCGGCGTGATCTGCGCGCTGGGGCGCGGCCAAGCCGAAGTCAGCCGCAGCCTGTTTGCCGGCGACTGCTCGGGCATGCGCGCCGAGAGCGGCTGGGTGCCGGATCGCGTGCTGCCGGTAGGCGGCGTGCGGGGTGAGCTGGCAGACATTCCCGCAGCGCTGTGCGCACAAAATAGCCGTAACAACCAACTGTTGCTGGAAGCGGCGCTGCAGATTGAAGACGAGATTCGTCAGGCGATCCACACCCACGGTGCAGCACGCGTGGGTGTCGTGTTGGGCACCAGCACGTCGGGCATCGATGAAGCCAGCCGCGGTATCGCCCATTACCTGCGCAATCAGCAATTCCCCGGCGACTATGACTACCAGCAGCAGGAGCTCAGCGCGCCGGCGAATTTCCTCGCCGACTGGCTGCACCTGAGCGGCCCGGCCTATGTGATTTCCACAGCGTGCACTTCCAGTGCCCGTGCGCTGGTCAGTGCCCAGCGACTGCTGGACCTGGGCGTATGCGATGCGGTGATCTGCGGCGGCGTCGACAGTCTGTGCAAGTTGACGCTTAACGGCTTCACCGCGCTGGAAGCGGTGTCGAGCGAACGTTGCAATCCATTTTCGGTAAACCGTAACGGCATCAACATCGGCGAAGCGGCGGTGCTGTTCCTGATGAGTCGCCAGCCTGCGCCCATCGCGTTGATCGGCAGCGGCGCCAGCTGTGATGCCCACCACATTTCCGCCCCCGAACCCTCCGGCAAAGGTGCGTTGCACGCCATGCGCAAGGCCCTGGCCAGTGCGAAACTGGCGCCGGAACAGATCGGCTACCTGAACCTGCACGGCACCGCCACTCTGCACAATGACGCCATGGAGAGCCTGGCCGTGGCCAGCCTGTTCCCCCAGGGTGTGGCCTGCTCGTCGACCAAACCCATGAGCGGCCATACCCTCGGCGCAGCCGGTGCATTGGAAGCGGCCTTCTGCTGGCTGAGCCTGGCTCACGGTGCAGTGCCGCCGCATGTGTGGGATGGCCAGGCCGACCCGGCATTGCCGGCCTTGCAATGGGCCGCAGCGGGCGACACTTTGAAAAAACGCTGCCTGATGAGCAACTCGTTTGCCTTCGGCGGCAATAACATCAGCCTGATAATCGCAGAGGCCCCATGATCGATTGGCCACTCGCCGAACTGCTGCCCCATGCGGGCGACATGATCCTGATCGACCAGGTGCTGTCGTTCGATGAGGAGCAGGTCCACACCCGTGTCACCGTCAAACCCGGCGGTTTGTTCAGCCGTCCGGACGGCAGCCTGCCGGCCTGGGTCGGCATCGAGCTGATGGCGCAGAGCGTCGCCGCCTATGCCGGTTGCCGAGCGCGCCAGAAAGGCGAAGCCGTGGAACTGGGCTTCCTGTTGGGCACACGTAAGTTCGAGTGCAACGTGGAGCACTTCCCCGCAGGCGCCGAGCTGCGCATCCACGGCCTGCGCTCCCTGGAAGACGACAACGGCATGGGGGTGTTCGAATGCCACCTGACCGGCGACGGTATCCAGGCCAGCGCCCGCTTGAACGTATTTCGACCGCCCCAGGCGGCCAACTATTTAGATGAATCTAAGGACGAAACGCCATGACTGAATCCGTACTGGTCACCGGCTCCAGCCGTGGCATCGGCCGCGCCATTGCCTTGCGCCTGGCCCAGGCCGGGCATGACATCGTGCTGCATTGCCGCAGCGGCCGTGCCGAAGCCGATGCGGTGCAGGTCGAAATCCAGGCCCTGGGGCGCCAGGCGCGGGTGCTGCAGTTCGATGTGGCGGACCGCGCGCGCTGCAAGCAAATCCTGGAGGCGGACGTGGAGCAGCATGGCGCCTATTACGGCGTGGTACTCAACGCCGGCCTGACCCGTGACGGCGCGTTCCCGGCCTTGTCCGAAGACGATTGGGACGTGGTGATGCGCACCAACCTCGACGGTTTCTACAACGTATTGCATCCGGTGATGATGCCGATGATCCGCCGTCGTGCGGCCGGGCGTATCGTGTGCATCACCTCGGTATCGGGGCTGATCGGCAACCGTGGCCAGGTCAACTACAGCGCCTCGAAAGCCGGCCTGATCGGCGCAGCCAAGGCACTGGCCATCGAGCTGGGCAAACGCAAGATCACCGTCAACTGTGTGGCTCCCGGCCTGATCGACACCGCGATGCTCGATGAAAACGTGCCGGTTGAAGAGCTGATGAAGATGATCCCGGCGCAGCGCATGGGCACCCCGGAAGAAGTCGCCGGTGCGGTGAATTTCCTGATGTCGGCCGAAGCCGGCTACATCACTCGCCAGGTGCTGGCGGTGAACGGAGGCCTGTGCTGATGAAGCGTGTCGTCGTCACCGGCATGGCCGGCATGACCTCCCTGGGCAGCGATTGGGCCACCATCTCGGCCAACTTCCGCGCCAACCGCAGCGGCATCCGGCGCATGGATGAGTGGGACCGCTTCAGCGAATTGAATACGCGCCTGGCCGGGCCGATTGACGATTTCGTCGTGCCCGCCCACTGGACGCGTAAACAACTGCGCAGCATGGGTCGCGTCTCGCGCCTGGCGGTGTGGGCCGCCGAGCAGGCGTTGAAAGACGCCGGTCTGCTGGGCGACGAGTCGATCAAGGACGGGCGCATGGGCGTGGCCTGCGGCTCGTCCACCGGCAGCACCGATGAGATCAAGGCGTTTGGCAATATGCTGCTCAATTCGGTGGCCGAAGGGCTGAATGCCAACTCCTATGTGCGCATGATGCCCCACACCACTGCGGCGAATATCAGTATCTTCTTTGGTCTCACCGGGCGGTTGATCCCCACGTCCAGCGCCTGCACCAGCGGCAGCCAGGGCATTGGGTATGCCTATGAAGCGATCAAGTTCGGCCGCCTGCCGATGATGCTTGCCGGCGGCGCCGAAGAACTGTGCCCCACCGAAGCCATGGTATTCGACGCACTCTATGCCACCAGCCTGAAAAACGATGCCCCGCAGACCAGCCCAAGGCCCTACGACAGTGGCCGCGACGGCCTGGTGATCGGTGAGGGCAGCGGCATGCTGGTGCTGGAAGAATTGGAGCACGCCCTGGCGCGAGGGGCACACATCCACGCCGAGATCGTCGGCTTCGGCAGCAATGCCGACGGCCAGCACACCACCCGCCCCGAACAGAAAACCATGCGCCGCGCCATGGAGCTAGCCCTGGAAGATGCCGGTCTCACCCCGGATGCCATCGGCTACGTCAACGGCCACGGCACTGCCACCGACCAAGGCGACATTGCCGAAACCCTGGCCACCAGCAGCCTGTTCGGCAGCCGCATGCCCATCAGCTCACAGAAAAGCTTCCTGGGCCACACCCTGGGCGCCTGCGGTGCGTTGGAGTCGTGGTTCAGCATCGAGATGATGAATCGCGACCAGTACGTACATACCTTCAACCTGGACGTCGTCGACCCGCAATGCGGCGAGCTGGATTACCTGCAAGGCGGTCTGCGTGAGATGCACCACGACTACGTGATGAACAACAACTTTGCCTTTGGCGGCGTTAACACATCGCTGATTTTCCGCCGCTGGTCCTGACTTTTTAATCGATTGGAGAAAACGGAATGTCCTCCCTGCTACGCGCCACCCTGATCACCCTGGCCCTGCTGAGCACTGCCGGTTGCACCAGTAAACCGGTACTCAACACCCAGCACGATTTGGTAGCCGGCCCCCAGGTCAGTGAAGAGCAAGTCAAACAGGTCATCGTCAACGCCCTGCAAAAGCGCGAATGGACAGTGCAGCGCCTGAGCCCGCAGTTGGTGCAGGCCGAGATCACCGTGCGCAACCAGTTCTACGCACAAATCGATATCCGCTACACCCGCAACAGCTACGCCATCACCTACCGCGACAGCCGCGACCTGGGCTACAAGGACGGCAAGATCCATCGCAACTACAACCGTTGGGTGAGCATGCTGGATCGCGACATTCTGGCGGGGTTGCGGGGTGCGGGGCTGCAATAAACCCTGATCATTGATCATTCCCACGCTCCGCGTGGGAATGCCGCCTGGGACGCTCTGCGTACCGCTGTTGGCTCCTGTGCCAGGGTGACGCGGAGCGTCACGGGATGCGTCCCCACGCAGAGCGTGGGGACGATCATTGCACGGGCTGGCGCGTCAACAACTCCACAAACGCTTTCGCCATCGGGCTCTGCGCGCCTTTGCGCTGCACCAGCCATACTGCCGTCACCGCCTCTTGATCCAGCAAGGTGCGATACACCACGCCATCAATACGGATGCGCTGGTAAGAGGCCGGCAGCACCGACACGCCGAGCCCCGCCGCTACCAGGCCGATGATGGTCATCGCCTCCCCCGCCTCCTGGGCGAAGTGCGGGCTGAAACCGGCGTCACGCGCCAGATTGAGCAGTTGAGCGTAGAGACCGCTGCCCTAGGTCCGCGGGAAAAACACAAACGGCTCCTGCGCCAACTGTGCCAGGTGCAAGCCGCGCTCACTGCCGTCCACCAGGGGATGCCCGGCATTCAGCACGGCCACCAGCGGCTCGCGCATCAATTCAATGACCCCCAGCGAGTCGGGCAACGGCAGCGGGCGCATCAACCCCACCTGGATCGACTCATCCACCAGCGACTCGGCCACTTCGGTGCTGCTCATTTCCTGCAAATTCAGGTGCACCGCCGGGAACGCCTGGCGAAACGCAAAGATCGCCTGGGGAATGCTGGAGTTGAACGGCGCCGATGAGGTAAAGCCGATCTTCAGTTCTCCCAGCTCACCTGATTGCGCGCGCCGCGCTACATCGGCGGCTTTGTCGACCTGAGCCAGTACCAGCCGCGCCTCTTGCAGGAACAACCGTCCGGCCTCGCTCAACTCAACCCGACGATTGGTGCGCTCGAACAAACGCGCCCCCACTTCCTGTTCCAGCGCCTGGATCTGCTGGCTCAGCGGCGGCTGAGAGATGCCCAGTACCTGTGCGGCGCGGCCAAAATGCAGTTCTTCGGCGACGGCAATGAAGTAGCGCAAATGACGTAATTCCATGCAAATCTCATTAGGTCGTAAAAGCTCTCAAACAGGTCGAACAATATATTGGAAAGAATCATTAGCCAGCTATATTCTTTTTTGCATTGCCAGTCCTGGCAGGCTTTCGCTTCCCGAGGTCCCCGTGAAATCTGCTGTCGCGCCATTCGCTCAAGAACGCCCACCCACCGCCCTGGATGAGGTGGTCGCCCAGCTCAACGACGAGTACATCGAAAAAGGCACGCCGATGTTCATGCGCACCGTGCTGGCGCTGTTCTCCGGTGGTTTCGCGACCTTTGCCCTGCTGTATTGCGTGCAGCCGATGATGCCGGCGTTGTCCCATGAGTTTTCCATCAATGCGGCGCAAAGCAGCCTGATTCTGTCGGTGTCCACGGCGATGCTGGCATTCGGCTTGCTGATCACCGGGCCGATCTCCGATAGGCTGGGGCGCAAGCCCGTGATGGTTTCAGCGCTGTTCTGCGCCGCACTGGCAACCATCGCCAGCGGCTTGATGCCGACGTGGGAAGGCATCCTCCTGATGCGTGCGCTGGTGGGGTTGTCATTGAGCGGCCTGGCGGCGGTGGCGATGACCTACCTGAGCGAAGAGATCCATCCGCAGCACATTGGCCTAGCCATGGGCCTGTACATCGGCGGCAACGCGATTGGCGGCATGAGCGGCCGCCTGATCATCGGCGTCCTGATTGACTTCGTCAGTTGGCATACAGCGATGCTGATCATTGGCGCCCTGGCGCTGATGGCGGCCACGGTGTTCTGGAAAATCCTTCCCGAGTCGCGCAACTTCCGCGCCACCAGCCTCAAGCCCCGCAGCCTGCTGGATGGTTTTGTCATGCACTTCAAGGACGCGGGCTTGCCGTGGTTGTTTCTCGAAGCCTTCCTGCTGATGGGCGCATTCGTGACGATGTTCAACTACATAGGCTATCGCTTGCTCGACGACCCGTATGACTTGAGCCAGGCCGTGGTCGGCCTGCTGTCGCTGGTGTACCTCTCGGGCATCTACAGCTCGGCCAAAATCGGCTCCCTGGCCGACCGCCTCGGCCGCCGCCGCGTGTTATGGGGCACTATCGTATTGATGCTCGCCGGCATGCTCCTGACGCTCTTCACCCCGCTGTGGCTGGTGGTGCCCGGCATGCTGGTCTTCACCTTCGGCTTCTTCGGCGCCCACTCGGTGGCCAGCAGCTGGATCGGTCGCCGTGCGGTAAAAGCCAAGGGGCAGGCGTCTTCGCTGTACTTGTTCTGCTATTACGTGGGATCGAGTGTTGCGGGGACTGCGGGAGGGTTCTTCTGGCACTTTGCGGGCTGGAATGGGATTGGCGGGTTTATTGTGGCGCTGCTGATCGGTGCGTTGCTGGTGGCGTTGAAGCTGGCGAAATTGCCGCCGCTGGGGAATGTGAAGGTCTGACACGATAAGGTGGAAAGTGGGAGGGGGCTTGCTCCCGATAGCGGTGTGTCAGTTTCAGTATTTGTAACTGAACCACCGCTATCGGGAGCAAGCCCCCTCCCACATTTTTTGCATGTTACTCGTGGTACTGCGCCGACAACTCGTGCACCGCACGCAGGAACGCGCCGGCATGCTCCGGGTTCACTTCCGGCGTGATGCCGTGGCCGAGGTTGAACACGTGGCCGGTGCCCTTGCCATAGCTGGCCAGGATGCGCCCGACTTCGGTGCGGATCGCTTCCGGCTTGGCGTAGAGCACGGTCGGGTCCATGTTGCCTTGCAGCGCAACGCGGTTGCCCACGCGCTGCCGGGCTTCGCCCAGGTCGCAGGTCCAGTCCAGGCCCAACGCATCGGCGCCTGCATCGGCGATGCTTTCCAGCCACAGGCCGCCGTTCTTGGTGAACAGGATGACCGGCACCTTGCGACCCTCATGCTCACGGATCAGGCCGCTGACGATCTTGCGCATGTAGGCCAGGGAGAACTCCTGGTACGCCGCCGCAGACAGGTTGCCGCCCCAGGTGTCGAAGATCTGCACCGCTTGCGCACCGGCCATGATCTGGCCGTTGAGGTAGGAGGTGACCGACTGCGCCAGCTTGTCCAGCAGCAGGTGCATGGCCTGCGGGTTGTCGTAGAGCATGGCCTTGGTCTTGCGGAAGTCTTTCGACGAGCCACCTTCGACCATGTAGGTAGCCAGGGTCCACGGGCTGCCGGAGAAGCCGATCAGCGGCACGCGGCCATTGAGCTCGCGGCGGATGGTGCTGACGGCGTCCATCACATAACCGAGGTCTTTGTGCGGATCAGGAATCGGCAGGGCTTCGATGTCGGCCAGGGTGCTGACGACTTTCTTGAAACGCGGACCTTCACCGGTCTCGAAGTACAGGCCTTGGCCCATGGCGTCGGGGATGGTGAGGATATCGGAGAAGAGGATGGCCGCGTCCAGTTCCGGGTAGCGGTCCAGCGGCTGCATCGTGACCTCGCAGGCGAACGCGGGGTTCATGCACAGGCTCATGAAGTCGCCGGCATTGGCGCGACTGGCGCGGTATTCCGGCAGGTAGCGACCGGCTTGACGCATCATCCAGACAGGCGTGACGTCTACGGGTTGCTTGAGCAGGGCACGAAGGAAACGGTCGTTCTTGAGGGCAGTCATGTCGGCATCCGCAAAAAAAGTGCGGGCATTTTCTCAGAGCGCAACGCAAAAGGCACGGAATGCGCCGTGCCTTTTATCTATCGGGTCAATTTGTCGCGGATATGATCGTTCCCACGCTCCGCGTGGGAATGCATCCTGTGACGCTCCGCGTCACGCTTCAAGCAGACGCGGAGCGTCTTGGGCGGCATTCCCACGCAGAGCGTGGGAACGATCATTAGACCTGCAGGTAGTCCAGGATCCCTTCGGCGGCGTTGCGGCCTTCGAAGATCGCGGTGACCACCAGGTCGGAGCCCCGCACCATATCGCCGCCGGCAAAGATTTTCGGGTTTCGATCGTTCCCACGCTCCGCGTGGGAATGCATCCTGTGACGCTCCGCGTCACGCTTCAAGCAGACGCGGAGCGTCCTGGGCGGCATTCCCACGCAGAGCGTGGGAACGATCATTAGACCTGCAGGTAGTCCAGGATCCCTTCGGCGGCGTTGCGGCCTTCGAAGATCGCGGTGACCACCAGGTCAGACCCACGCACCATGTCGCCGCCGGCAAAGATTTTCGGGTTGCTGGTCTGGTGCTTGTACTGGCCCTGCTCCGGGGCTACGACGCGGCCCTGGCTGTCGGTCTGGATCTGGAACTGCTCGAACCACGGCGCCGGGCTTGGACGGAAACCGAAGGCGATGACCACGGCGTCGGCCGGGATGATCTCTTCGGAACCCGGGATCGGCTCGGGACTGCGACGGCCACGGGCGTCCGGTTCGCCAAGACGCGTCTCGACCACCTTCACGCCTTCGACGCGATCTTCACCGACAATCGCAATCGGCTGGCGGTTGTAGAGGAACTTCACGCCTTCTTCCTTGGCGTTCTTCACCTCTTTGCGCGAGCCCGGCATGTTGGCTTCGTCACGGCGATAGGCACAGGTCACCGACTTGGCGCCCTGGCGGATCGACGTACGGTTGCAGTCCATCGCAGTGTCGCCACCGCCCAGCACTACGACCTTCTTGCCTTTCATGTCGACGAAATCTTCCGGCGACTTTTCAAAGCCCAGGTTGCGGTTGACGTTGGCGATCAGGAAGTCCAGAGCGTCGTAAACGCCTGGCAGGTCCTCACCGGCAAAGCCGCCCTTCATGTAGGTGTAGGTGCCCATGCCCATGAACACGGCATCGTATTCTTCGAGCAGTTGCTCCATGGTCACGTCTTTGCCGACTTCGGTATTGAGACGGAACTCAATGCCCATGCCGGTGAACACTTCGCGACGGTTGCTCAGTACGGTTTTTTCCAGCTTGAACTCGGGAATGCCGAAGGTCAGCAGGCCGCCGATTTCCGGGTTCTTGTCGAACACCACCGGGGTCACGCCGCCACGCACCAGCACGTCGGCGCAGCCCAGGCCAGCAGGGCCGGCACCGATGATGGCGACGCGCTTGCCGGTCGGTTTGACCTTGGACATATCCGGACGCCAGCCCATGGCGAACGCGGTATCGGTGATGTACTTCTCCACCGAACCGATGGTCACTGCGCCGAAGCCATCGTTAAGGGTGCACGCGCCCTCGCACAGACGGTCTTGCGGGCACACCCGGCCACACACTTCCGGCAGGGTGTTGGTCTGGTGCGACAGCTCGGCGGCGGCGAGGATGTTGCCCTCGGCCACCAACTTGAGCCAGTTGGGAATGAAGTTGTGCACCGGGCACTTCCATTCGCAATACGGGTTACCGCAACCCAGGCAGCGATGGGCCTGGTCGGCCGAGTGCTGGGGTTTGAAGGGTTCGTAGATTTCCACGAACTCTTTCTTGCGTTGACGCAACAGTTTCTTCTTCGGATCTTTGCGCCCGACATCGATGAACTGGAAGTCGTTATTCAGACGTTCAGCCATGTTAAAACCTCATCAAACTCTTCAGGCGCATATCACTGCGGGTTGGCACGGATGCTGGAAAGCAACGATTTCAGGTTGGCAGCCTTGGGCTTGACCAGCCAGAAACGACGCAGGTAGTCATCGAGGTTCTCGGCGAGGTTACGACCCCATTCGCTGCCGGTTTCCTCAACGTACTCGTCCAGCACGTGTTGCAAGTGGTTCCGGTAGGACTCCATGGCTTCGCCGCTGATCCGCTGGATCTCGACCAACTCGTGGTTGACCTTGTCGACGAAGGTGTTGTCCTGGTCGAGCACGTAGGCGAAGCCGCCGGTCATGCCCGAACCGAAGTTGTAACCGGTCTTGCCCAATACCGCGACGAAGCCCCCGGTCATGTACTCGCAGCAGTGATCGCCAGTGCCTTCCACCACGGTGTGGGCACCCGAGTTACGCACGGCAAAACGCTCGCCGGCGGTACCGGCGGCAAACAGCTTGCCACCCGTGGCACCGTACAAGCAGGTGTTGCCGACAATGGCACTGTCCTGGGTCTTGTAGACGCTGCCTTTGGGCGGAACGATCACCAGCTTGCCGCCGGTCATGCCCTTGCCCACGTAGTCGTTGGCGTCGCCTTCCAGGTACATATGCAGGCCGCCGGCGTTCCACACGCCAAAGCTCTGGCCTGCCGTGCCCTTGAAGCGGAAGGTGATCGGCGCTTTCGCCATGCCCTGGTTGCCGTGCTTGCGCGCGATTTCGCCGGAGATGCGTGCGCCGATGGAGCGGTCGCAGTTGCAGATATCCAACGCGAACTCACCACCGCTGGCGTCATTGATCGACGAAGCGGCCAGTTCGACCATCTTCTCGGCCAGCAGGCCCTTGTCGAACGGCGGGTTGCGGTCCACACCGCAGAACTGCGGCTTGTCGGCCGGGATGTGATCGCTGCCCAACAGCGGCGTCAGGTCCAGGTGATGCTGCTTGGCGGTCTGGCCTTCGAGGATTTCCAGCAGGTCGGTACGCCCGATCAGCTCCTCCAGCGAACGCACGCCCAGCTTGGCCAGCCACTCACGGGTCTCTTCGGCCACATAGGTGAAGAAATTCACCACCATGTCGACGGTGCCGATGTAGTGATCCTTGCGCAGCTTCTCGTTCTGCGTCGCCACGCCGGTGGCGCAGTTGTTCAGGTGGCAGATGCGCAGGTATTTGCAGCCAAGGGCAATCATCGGCGCGGTACCGAAGCCGAAGCTTTCGGCGCCGAGGATCGCCGCCTTGATCACGTCAAGGCCGGTCTTCAGGCCACCGTCGGTCTGTACCCGCACCTTGCCGCGCAGGTCGTTGCCGCGCAGGGTCTGGTGGGTTTCAGCCAGGCCGAGTTCCCACGGAGCGCCCGCATACTTGATGGAAGTCAACGGCGAAGCACCGGTACCGCCGTCGTAGCCGGAGATGGTGATCAGGTCGGCATAGGCCTTGGCCACACCGGCGGCGATGGTGCCCACGCCGGCTTCTGCCACCAGTTTCACCGAGACCAGGGCCTGCGGGTTGACTTGTTTCAGGTCGAAAATCAGCTGCGACAAGTCTTCGATTGAATAAATGTCGTGGTGCGGCGGAGGCGAAATCAGCGTGACGCCCGGCACCGCATAACGCAGCTTGGCAATCAGACCGTTGACCTTGCCGCCCGGCAGCTGGCCGCCCTCACCGGGCTTGGCGCCCTGGGCTACCTTGATCTGCAGCACTTCGGCGTTGACCAGGTATTCCGGGGTTACGCCGAAACGGCCGGTCGCCACCTGCTTGATTTTCGAGCTCTTGATCGTGCCGTAGCGCGCCGGGTCTTCACCGCCTTCGCCGGAGTTGGAACGCGCACCCAGGCGGTTCATGGCTTCGGCCAGGGCTTCGTGAGCCTCAGGCGACAAGGCGCCCAGGGAAATACCGGCGGAGTCGAAGCGCTTGAGGATCGATTCCAGTGGCTCGACTTCGTTGATGTCCATCGCCGTGTCCAGGGTTTTCACCTTGAACAGGTCGCGGATCATCGACACCGGGCGGTTGTCCACCAGCGCGGTGTATTCCTTGAACTTGGCGTAGTCGCCCTGCTGCACGGCGGCTTGCAGGGTGTTGACCACGTCCGGGTTGTAGGCGTGGTATTCGCCACCGTGCACGAACTTGAGCAGGCCGCCTTGCTGGATCGGCTTGCGCGCACTCCAGGCTTCGGTGGCCAGGGCTTTCTGTTCAGCCTCGATGTCGACGAAGCGCGCGCCCTTGATACGACTTGGCACGCCACGGAAGCTCAGTTCGCAGACTTCTTCGGACAAACCGATGGCTTCGAACAATTGAGCGCCGCGGTACGAGGTGACGGTGGAGATGCCCATCTTCGACAGGATCTTCAGCAGGCCCTTGGTGATGCCCTTACGGTAATTCTTGAACACCTCATAGAGGTCGCCCAGTACTTCACCGGTGCGGATCAGGTCGCCCAGCACTTCGTAGGCCAGGAACGGATAAACCGCCGAGGCGCCGAAACCGATCAGCACCGCGAAGTGATGCGGGTCGCGGGCGGTGGCGGTTTCCACGAGGATGTTGGAGTCGCAGCGCAGGCCTTTTTCGGTCAGGCGGTGGTGTACCGCACCGGTAGCCAGCGAAGCGTGGATCGGCAGTTTGCCCGGCGCAATGTGGCGGTCGGTCAGTACGATCTGGGTGCGACCGGCGCGCACAGCCTCTTCGGCCTGGTCGGCAACGTTGCGCACGGCGGCTTCAAGGCCGAGGCTCTCGTCGTAGTTCAGGTCGATGATCTGGCGGTCGAAACCCGGACGGTCCAGGGTCATCAACGAGCGCCACTTGGCCGGGGACACCACTGGCGAACTGAGGATGACGCGGGAGGCGTGCTCCGGCGATTCCTGGAAGATATTGCGCTCGGCCCCGAGGCACACTTCCAGGGACATCACGATGGCTTCGCGCAGCGGGTCGATCGGTGGGTTGGTCACCTGGGCGAACTGCTGGCGGAAATAGTCGTACGGCGTGCGCACACGCTGCGACAGCACGGCCATCGGCGTGTCGTCGCCCATGGAGCCAACGGCCTCGTAGCCTTGCTCACCGAGCGGGCGCAGCACCTGGTCGCGCTCTTCGAACGTGACCTGGTACATCTTCATGTACTGCTTGAGCTGGTCGATGTCGTAGAAAGCCGAACCGTGGTCGTTGTCTTCCATGGTCGCCTGGATGCGCAGGGCGTTCTTGCGCAGCCATTGCTTGTACGGGTGACGAGACTTCAAGCGGTTATCGATGGCGTCGGTGTCGAGGATCTGCCCGGTTTCGGTGTCCACGGCCAGGATCTGGCCAGGACCTACGCGGCCCTTGGCGATAACGTCTTCCGGCTTGTAGTCCCACACGCCGATCTCCGACGCCAGGGTGATGAAACCGTTGGTGGTGGTGACCCAGCGCGCCGGGCGCAGACCGTTACGGTCGAGCAGGCACACCGCGTAGCGACCGTCGGTCATGACCACGCCGGCCGGGCCGTCCCACGGCTCCATGTGCATCGAGTTGTACTCGTAGAACGCACGCAGGTCCGGGTCCATGGTCTCGACGTTCTGCCACGCAGGCGGAATGATCATGCGCACGCCACGGAACAGATCGATGCCGCCGGTGACCATCAGTTCGAGCATGTTGTCCATGCTCGAGGAGTCGGAGCCCACGCGGTTGACCAGCGGGCCGAGCTCTTCCAGGTCCATCAGATCGTTGGCGAACTTGGTGCGACGGGCCACGGCCCAGTTGCGGTTGCCGGTGATGGTGTTGATCTCGCCGTTGTGGGCGAGGAAGCGGAATGGCTGGGCCAGTGGCCATTTCGGCAGGGTGTTGGTAGAGAAGCGCTGGTGGAACACGCAGATAGCGGTTTGCAGGCGCTCATCACTCAGGTCCGGATAGAAGGCGGTCAAGTCCGCCGGCATCATCAGGCCTTTATAAATGATGGTCTTGTGGGAAAAGCTGCAGATGTAGTGATCGGTGTCGGCGGCGTTGGCCACCGACGAGCGACGACGCGAGGTAAACAGCTTGATCGCCATGTCCTGGTCGCTCAGGCCATCGCCTGCGATGAACACTTGTTCGATCTGTGGCAGGCGCTCCAGGGCCAGTCGGCCGAGTACGCTGGTGTCGATCGGCACCTTGCGCCAGCCGACGAGTTGCAGGCCGGCAGCCAGGATCTCGCGGTTCATGTTCTCGCGAGCGGCTTCGGCTTTGACCGGGTCCTGGTTGAAGAACACCATGCCCACGGCGTATTGCTTGGGCAGGTCGACTGCAAATTGCTCTTTGGCGACGGCGCGCAGGAACTGGTCGGGCTTTTGAATCAGCAGGCCGCAACCGTCACCGGTTTTACCGTCGGCGTTGATCCCACCGCGGTGGGTCATGCAGGTCAGGGCCTCGATGGCCGTTTGCAGAAGGGTATGACTGGGCTCGCCCTGCATATGGGCTATCAGGCCGAAACCGCAGTTATCCTTGAATTCATCGGGTTGGTACAGACCTGCTTTCATAGACACTTTCTCACCAGGCTGCCTCTTATATCGAGGCAAATTTCTTTTCAATTCAACCGGTTACCTTCCACGTCGAACGTACGCCGACTTAGCGGGGGCAAAAGGGAGGTCATTGTACACACCGACACAGACGCTCACAAATTTAGCGACGAAATGTCGCAAATCTATGTCGCATTTATGAAAGGTTTAAAGCGATATGCTGTGCTAGTCAAAACTTTTTTAATTCTGACCGCTACGACTCAAAAGCTACTGTGACGCAGACACCACAAAGCGCGCGGTCCCGGGAGGAACTGCACGCACTTGCGGTTATTTTTTGAGGTGCCGGGAGGGCGGCCTGGGTAAGGCCACCGGATCTTCAGCGAGTTGCCGCCAGTTCCTGTTGGACGCTGGCAACAGTGCGAGGCCAAGGTTTACCAGCCTGAACCTTCGCTGGCAAGGCTTTGATAGCAGAATCAGCTGCGGCGCGGCTTGGGAAGCTGCCGTAGGTGATCACATAGAGAGGCTTGCCGTTGAGCACTTTCTTGAAATAACGGTACTCGCCGCCCTGCTCCTTCACGAACGCCTGGGCGTTGGCTTCGGAACTGGTGCCCAGAATCTGTACCACGAAGTGGCCAGCAGGCTGGCTGGTGTACCAACTGCTGCCGGCTGCGGCCGGGGCTGCCTTGGCAACGGTGGCGGCAGGCTTCTCGACCGGCTTGGCCACTGGCGCAGGCTTGGCAGCCGGAGCGGGTGCTACAGGCTTGGCCACGGGGGCTGGTTTGGCCGTGGCCACGGTCGGAGCCGGGGTCGGTGTCGGCTTGGCAACCGCAGCCGGCTGGCCCGCTGGCACGCCCGCCGGCGGTGCAGTGGTGGTCACGGTCGGAGGTGTGGCGCTGGAACCTTCCACCGGCACGCCGTCGTCGCCTTCGGAGATACCACCGGCCTCTTCGGCAAGTGGCCCGCGCATCACTGGCTGGCCAACCATCGGCAGATTGGTCGGTTGGCCAGAGTTGGCGAACTCGACGTTTGGCGTGGGCTTGCCCAGTGGCAGTTGCGCCTGCTCAGTTGGCGCGCCGGCAGTGGCGGGGGCCTTGCTACGGCCTGGAATCAACCAGGCGGCGGCTACGGCGACCACCACAACGGCGGAAATAGCCAATACGTGCTTCTTAGGCATAGTGAACCCCATCTTTGGACGCTTAACCGCAGAGCGGCTGGCAATCATGGCTTCGATCATGGCATCCCGGGCGACCTGGTTGATGGTGCCTGGCCAGCCGTCGGAGCTTTCGTGAATATCAGAGATCTGTTGAGCGGAGAAAAGTTCGATACCGGCCCCGGCGCCTTCGAGACGTTGAGCCAGGTATTCGCGGGTTTCCTCTTCCTCGTAGGGCTGCAATTCGATGACGTGGAACAGTTCCTGATCGCCACTGATCTGCTCCAGATCGGCGATCAACGACGACTCACCAAACAGGAACACATGGGGACGACCTTCGGGTGTCCCCGCGGCCAGCGCCAGCAGCGCTTCCAGGGCGGACTCGTCGAGCTGCTCGGCGTCATCCACCAACAGGTAGACTTCCTGACCGGTCAGGCCCAGTTGCACCACCTGCTTGAGGATCGCGTTCGGCTCGGCGGTAGGCACGTCCAGCGCCTGGGCCACCTGGCGCAGCACGCCCGCCGCATCACCGGCTCCACGGGCCGACACCACCACGCTCTGCACCGTCTGCTTGTTGGTGCTGGCTACCAGCGCCTGGCGCAGCAAGGTCTTGCCGCTGCCCAACGGGCCCGTCACTACCAGCAACAGCTGGCTGTAGCGCGCCAGGTGATGCAACTGACCAAGCACCGGCTTGCGCTGCGCCGGGAAGAATTTGAAACCAGGCACCCGCGGAGCAAAAGGGTCATGGCTTAGATGGTAATGGCCGAGGAACGCCTCGTCGGCATGCAAACTAGTCATCGGGATCTTATTAACCTTTCAGCTGGGCCAGGGCGCGGTAATCCGCTCCCAGCGTGGCCTGTAAAATCTCTTTCGGATAATCGTCGGTCACCACCGCTTCGCCCATGTGGCGCAGCAATACCAGTCGCAGTCGACCGTCGATCACTTTCTTGTCTATCGCCATATGTTCGAGGAAGTCCGCCTCGGTCATCTCCTCAGGCGGGATGACCGGCAAACCCGCACGCTGGAACAGGCGGATGCCACGATCACGCTCCTGGGCACTGATCCAGCCCAGGCGTTGCGACATTTCCAACGCCATCACTGTGCCAGCCGCTACGGCTTCCCCATGCAACCACACACCATAGCCCATGTGTGTCTCGATCGCATGGCCGAAGGTGTGGCCCAGGTTCAACGTGGCACGTACACCGGACTCGCGCTCATCGGCATTGACCACCAGCGCCTTGGCGGCGCAGGAGCGGGATATCGCTTCGGTCAATGCCACCTGGTCAAGATTGCGCAAGGCATCGACGTGTTCTTCCAGCCAGGTGAGGAACGGTTCATCGCAGATCAGCCCGTATTTGATGACCTCCGCCAGGCCGGCCGACAGCTCTCGCGGCGGCAAGGTGTTCAGCGTCGCCGTGTCGATCAGCACGGCATTCGGCTGGTAGAACGCGCCGACCATGTTCTTGCCCAGCGGATGATTGATGCCGGTCTTGCCACCTACCGACGAATCGACCTGGGACAGCAAGGTGGTCGGCACCTGGATAAAATCCACGCCACGCTGGTAGCAGGCAGCTGCAAAGCCGGCCATGTCGCCGATGACGCCGCCACCCAGGGCGATAACAGTGGTGCGCCGATCATGGCGTGCAGTGAGCAGGCCATCGAAGATCAACTGCAGGGTTTCCCAGTTCTTGTGGGCTTCGCCGTCAGGCAAAATCACGGAGATCACCGAGTACGCCGCCAGGCTGCGGCTCAGACGCTCAAGATACAACGGCGCGACCGTTTCATTGGAGATGATCGCCACTTGCCGCCCGGCAATATGCGGTGCGAGCAACTCCGGCTGGTCCAACAGACCTTCGCCAATATGGATCGGGTAGCTGCGCTCGCCTAGATCGACCTTAAGTGTCTGCATGTGTCCCCGCGTTGAAGATGTATTGACGTCCGCTGATGTCAAGATCCGACGTCGACTGATGGCTCTACGCCACACCTTGGAAGGGAATGACGCGCCGCCGAGAATAGCGCATTTCGGGCCTGGCTTTAACGGGGTGGCAGCCGTTGCAAGCGCTCAAGAATGTCGAGCACCACCATCCGGGGCGGCCGTTCATCGGTTTCCACCACCAGATCGGCGATTTCCCGATACAGCGGATCGCGCAACGCCAGCAAATCCCGCAGGGTCTTTGCCGGGTCGGCTGTGCGCAGCAACGGGCGATTGCGGTCGCGAGCGGTGCGGCCTACTTGCTGCTCCACCGAGGCATGCAGGTAGACCACCCGGCCACCGGCATGCAGCGCACGGCGGTTTTCATCGCGCATCACGGCGCCACCACCGGTGGCCAATACTACGCCGTCGCAGCCGCACAGTTCGGCAATCATCGCCTGCTCGCGGTCGCGAAAGCCCAGCTCGCCTTCCTTATCGAAGATCCATGGGATATTGGCACCCGTGCGCAATTCAATTTCCTTGTCGGAATCTTTGAATGGCAGGCGCAGCTCTTTGGCCAGCAAACGGCCGATGGTGCTTTTTCCAGCCCCCATCGGTCCTACAAGAATCAAATTTCGCACAGAATCAACGACTCACAGCAATCGCCTGGTTATTCATAATACGCGGAGTCAGGAATACCAGCAGCTCGGATTTTTTCTCCGCCAGCACATCGCGCCGGAAAAGGCGGCCAAGATACGGCACATCGCCCAAAAATGGCACTTTATCTACCACTTTGCTTTGGGTATTGGAGAAAACCCCGCCAATCACGATGGTCTCGCCATCCTTGACCAACACCTTGGCATTGACCTCGTTTTTCTTGATAGGCGGCACATCGTTGAGTTTGTTCAGATAGTCCGGCTCATCCTTGGTGACCTTGACCTCCATGATGACCCGGTCATCCGGAGTGATTTGCGGGGTCACTTCCAGGGACAACGAAGCCTCCTTGAACGACACCGAGGTGGCGCCGCTGGAGCTGGATTCCTGATAGGGAATCTCGGTGCCTTTGAGGATGCGCGCAGTTTCCTTGTCGGCGGTCACCACTTTGGGCTGAGAGACGATTTCACCGTTGCCGGTTTTCTCCATGGCCGTCAGCTCAAGATCCAGCAACAGGTTGTCGGTGATGTAAGCGATACCCAAGCCTGACGTCCCCGTCAGCGAGCCCAGGTCGACAAAGGGCGACGTGGGTGGCTCTTGCGGCGGCTCGGTACCTTCAGGCAGCGGTTTGCGAATACCGCCGGCGCCCCAGTTCCCCCGGCTGAGCCCACCGCCCCAACGCGCGCCCAGGCTTTTGTCATAATCGACATTGGCCTCGACGATCCGCGCCTCGATCATGACCTGCCGCACCGGAACATCGAGTTGCGCCACAATGCGCCGCAACTCCTCCAGCCGCTCCCCGGTCTGGTAGGCAATGATGTTGTTGGTGCGGTCATCCACCGCAACCGAACCACGCTCATCGGTAGTGCCTTCGAGCCCGTTGACGGATTGGAACAGCTTGGCCAGGTCTGCCGCCTTGGCGTAGTTGACCTGCAACAACTCTCGACGCAACGGTGCCAGTTCAGCCATCTGCCTGCGCGACTCCAGCGTCAGCAGCTCGCGAGCAGCCAACTCATCGGCAGGAGCGACCAGCAATACGCCGGCCTTCAGCCGTTTATCCAAGCCTTTGCTGTGCAATACCAGGTCGAGTGCCTGATCCCAGGGCACGTCCTTGAGCCGCAAGGTGATCGAGCCTTGCACTTCGTCGCTGGCCACAAGATTGAGGCCGGCAATGTCGGCAATTTGTTGCAGCACTGCGCGCAGTTCGATGTTCTGGAAATTGAGGTTCAGTTTTTCGCCGGAATACGCATCCGAAGCGATCTCCCCGGGAGGGGGCAGCTGGATCAAGTCCAGGCGATTGGGCACAGCAGCAGCCATCGGTGTCGTGAACGCTATCCATAGCGCCACACCGAAGGACAAGAAAGTCCTTTTCATTGATTGATTCCGTTATGAGTTGACGTTCAGCTTCAAGGTTTTTGGACGCTCCAGCCATGCGCCGTGTCCATCGGGAAATAGCTCGACAAGTTCGATGTGCCCCTCATGAATAGCCCTGACCCGGCCATGGTTCTGCCCCAGGTAGTCGCCCACCGCCAGTCGATAGACCTCTGACGCGGCCCGTAGCAAGGCAAAGACCTGTCCGCCACGGGACAGCGTGCCGACCATTTCGAACTGATCGGTGGCCAACCCTTCCAGCTTCCCCCTGCTACGAGCGGGATCCGGCGCGAGCGCCGGCTGACCGGAGATCCAATCGTTCTGCGAGGCGGGAGGCAGGAACGGATCGCGCCGGGCTGATGAGTCGTAGGCAAGGCGCGCCTCAGAATCGAGCGACAGCTTGCCGAGCGATTCGCCGCGATAGGCTCTGGCCAGCAGCTCGAGATGCAGCAAGGCGCCATCCGGGCGAAGCGCTACATCATGCACAGTCACGATCCTCGACAGCCCACCCAAGGCCGCCACGAACATCGCCAGGTCGTGGTAAGCCCCACTGGCGCCGATCTGCACGGGTTGTTCAATGAGAAACGCGCGCGGTTGCTCATCCAGGACCGTGATGCCCTCCACCACCAAGCCATTACTCGCCGCCAGGCGAGTGATGTCTTCAAGCAAGCCAGGCACCTCGGGCTGGCCGGGAATCGCCCCCAGTACCGCCGCTGCCTTGTGCTCCATCGCGCTGAATTGTTGGGCACGTACCTCCAGGCCCGCAGCCAGGTCCGCCCGTTGCGCCAGCTGTTGTTGCAGCGCCGTTTCCCGCGTTTCAAGTACGCGCAATCGCTCCCGCGAGGGGCTCAGGAGCCAGGCGTCTCCCACCACCAGCAGCAGGCCAGCCAATGCGCAGGCGAGCAGGGCTTTGCCAGGCCAGGGCCATGTTGCAACGTTGTGAGTGAGTGCGTAAAAGTCGAGCCTGGGCAGGCTCATGGTTGCGCCTCGGTGGTTTCCCCCTGACGCACCATCAATTGGAACTCATTGTCGCCGCTCCCGGCATCCGCACGTACCCGCTGGAGCCGCGTGGCATGAGTACCCTGGGAGGCTTCCAGGCGACGCATCAACTGGGCGATGTCTTCACTGGTTTCTGCGCTGCCGCTGACGCTGATGGTATCGCCGTTCGCCAGCACTTCATGCAGCCGGACGCCATCCGGCACTGCACGGGCCAACTGGTCAAACAGCTGGGCACTGGAAGATCGAGCGTCATGCAGATCCTGCACAACCTTCATGCGTTCCGCCAATTGCTGGCTTCGCTCCTGCAACTCGTCGATGGTCTTGATACGCGCGTCCTGAGCGGCGATTTCCCTGCCCAAATGTTGATTGCGCGTCACTTGCCGGTCTATCGCCCGGTCGATCACCTGATCGGCCAACCACACCGCAGCGAATGCCACACAGGCGAACGCCAACAGCAGCATCAGCAAATACTTGCGCCGCCGCTGTGCCAGCGCCTGGCGCCAAGGCAAAAGATTGATTCGTGTCATTCAGCGAAACTCCTCAGGGCCAATCCGCAAGCCACTCCCAGCGCCTGGGCATCCACGGCCCATTGTGCACCATCGACTCGATGACCCGGCATGAAGCTGGCGAAATCCTGACGGCTCGCACGCTCCAATGCAAATCCCTCGATATCCACCACCCGCGGCACAAGCCCGGCAAGGGCCAGGACCTCCTCGCGCGCCTTGACCTGTTCCTTGAGACAGGCCGCCAACAACACCTCGACCCTGTGCGGGTCTTGCGCCGAAGGGCCACGCACCTGAAAGTCGATAGCCACGTCGTCCAATGGGTAAGGAATGTATTGGTCGGCCTCCATCTGGATCATCCAGACCATCTCCTCATCACTGAGCCCCGCGTCCATTTCGATCACCCGCGTGATCACCGAAGGTCCAACCACGGCGACCGCAGCCTGGCGCACCGATGTCCGCAACCGCACCAGAGCCTGGCGCAGCGCCTGCCCTATACCCTCAAGGTCAAGCAATGTGCCGTCGACCACCGCATGCGCCGGCAGTGCCTGCGTGGCGTAGCCCTCGACGGTATAGCCGGCGCTTGAACGGCCCAGCTCGACCAGCTTGATGCCGCTGTCATGAATATCGACGCCGAGGACGGTGTCGACTTTTCGCCTGAAAAATCCCTTTTTCATAAAACTCCCCAAAACTTTGCCGGTCATACCGGCAGTCATACCCTCTGGTTACCGCCGGCGTTCATGCATTCGGTCGACTTGTTTGAGTGGCGCGAATGACGCCCCAAGCCGAAAATGCTTTAATGCCCAGCGTTTTTTCCCGCTTTTTATCTGCAGCTCGGGTCGATCCATCGTTTGCCATGCATGCCCCGACGCGTAACCCATTCTTTTCTCTGGAAATCCAAAAGCCTTGATTCGTCTGCTGAAGTTTTTCGGGTACTCCATTGTCGCGATCGTCTGCGGGCTGCTGCTCGTACTCAGCGGTGCCTACCTCTACCTTAGTCCGGGTTTGCCCTCCGTAGAGGCGCTCAGAAGTATCCAGTTGCAGATTCCTTTGCGGGTCTACAGCAGCGATGAAAAACTGATCGCGGAGTTCGGCGAAATGCGCCGCACCCCCATCCGTTTCGCCGACATTCCACCCAATTTCATCAGCGCGCTGCTGTCGGCGGAAGACGATAATTTCGCCAACCACTACGGTGTCGACCCCAGCAGCTTGGTACGTGCGGCCACACAGCTGGTCAAAAGCGGACACATTCAATCCGGTGGCAGCACCATCACCATGCAGGTGGCGAAGAACTTCTTCCTTACCAGCGAGCGCAGTTTTTCGCGCAAGGCCACCGAGATCCTGCTGGCCCTGCAAATCGAACGTCAGTTGACCAAGGACGAGATCCTCGAGCTGTACGTCAACAAGATCTACCTGGGCAACCGTGCCTACGGGATCGAGGCGGCTTCCCAGGTCTACTACGGCAAGTCGATTCGTGACGCCAGCCTGGCGCAGATGGCCATGATTGCCGGCCTGCCGAAGGCCCCGTCGCGCTTCAACCCTCTGGCCAACCCGGCGCGCAGCAAAGAGCGTCGCGACTGGATCCTGGGCCGCATGTACAAGCTGGGCAAGATCGACCAGGCCGCTTACGAAAGTGCCGTGGCCGAGCCGCTGAACGCCAGTTACCACGTGCCGACGCCGGAAGTGAACGCTCCGTACATCGCCGAAATGGCCCGTGCCGAAATGGTCGGCCGTTATGGCAGCGACGCGTATACCGAAGGTTTCCGCGTCACCACGACCGTGCCGAGCAACCTGCAGGAAATCGCCAACCAGTCGGTACATGAGGGCCTGATCACCTACGATCAACGTCACGGCTACCGTGGCCCCGAGTCGCGCCTGCCCGGCAAGACCCTGAGTGCCTGGACCGCAGAATTGGGCAAGCAACGCACGATCAGCGGCCTGGAGCCGGCCATCGTCACTCAGGTGAAGAAAGATGGCGTGCAAGTCCTGACGCGCACCGGCGAAGCACATGTGGCGTGGGACAGCATGAAGTGGGCGCGCCCGTTCCTGAACACCAACAGCATGGGCCCGATGCCCAAGCAACCGTCGGACGTGGCTCAGGTGGGTGACTTGATCCGCGTGCTACGCCAGAAGGATGACAGCCTCAAGTTCAGCCAGGTGCCGGTGGCGCAAGGCGCGCTGGTGTCCCTGGACCCGCAGAACGGTGCAATCCGCGCCCTGGTCGGCGGCTTTGCCTTCGAGCAGAGCAACTACAACCGTGCCACTCAGGCCAAGCGCCAGCCAGGTTCGAGCTTCAAGCCATTTATCTACAGCGCCGCGCTGGACAACGGCTACACCGCCGCCAGCCTGGTCAACGATGCACCGATCGTGTTCGTCGACGAGTACCTGGACAAGGTCTGGCGCCCGAAGAACGACACCAATACCTTCCTCGGCCCGATCCGCGTGCGCGAGGCGTTGTACAAGTCGCGTAACCTGGTGTCGATCCGCCTGCTGCAGGCAATGGGCGTCGGCAAGACGATCGACTACATCACGCGCTTTGGCTTCAACAAATCGGACCTGCCACCTAACCTGTCCCTGGCCCTGGGCACCGCCACGCTCACGCCAATGGAGATCGCCACCGGCTGGAGCACCTTTGCCAACGGTGGCTACAAGATCACGCCGTACCTGATCGACAAGGTCGAAAGCCGCAATGGCGACACCCTTTTCACTGCCAACCCACCACGCGTGCCGGGTGATGTCGTCAATGGCGTGGCTGCCCCGGACGGCATCGCGGCCCCCGGCAATGGCGGTATCACCATCGAGCCAACCCCAGGTGCTGCGCCCGTCGCCAGCACTGCGGCACCGGCCGAACCTCAGGCACCTGCCGTTGCGCCGCGCGTGGTGGATGGCCGCACCACCTACATCCTCAACAGCATCCTTGAGGACGTGATCAAGAAGGGCACCGGCCGTCGTGCGCTGGCCTTGGGCCGTGCGGATCTTGCGGGCAAGACCGGTACCACCAACGAATCCAAGGACGCCTGGTTCTCAGGCTACAACGCTGATTACGTGACCACCGTGTGGACGGGCTATGACCAGCCGGAAAGCCTGGGCCGCCGTGAGTTCGGCGGTACCGTGGCGCTGCCGATCTGGATGAGCTACATGGGCGCCGCCTTGAAGGACAAGCCGTTGCACACTCAAGCCGAACCGGAAGGCATCCTCAGCCTGCGGATCGATCCGATCAGCGGCCGTGCGGCCTCGCCTAGCACGCCGAATGCGTACTTCGAACTGTTCAAGAGCGAAGACACGCCGCCGTCGGTCAACGAGCTGGGTAATGGCGTCGCCCCAGGCAGCCCACTGCCGGCGGATGAAGGCGCGCCGATCGATCTGTTCTGACCCATGAGGGGCTGGCCATAAAGACTCTGTAGGAGCGAGCTTGCTCGCGAAAAACTCATAGACGCCGCGTTTATTCAGGCAACACGCGCAATCGTTGACGTTTTTCGCGAGCAAGCTCGTTCCTACAAACGGCGACTTACACCTCCACCTTTGAGCCACAAAAAAGCCCCGACTCGCGAGAGCCGGGGCTTTTTGTTCGTGCGCTACAACGGCTTAGCCGTTGAACACATCATCCACGCTTTTGAGCGGGTAGTGCTTCGGATACGGCAGGGTTGCCACGCCAGTCTCGATGGCGGCCTTGGCCACGGCATCGGAGATCAGGGTGATCAGGCGCTTATCCATTGGCTTGGGAATGATGTACTCACGGCCGAATTCCAACTTGATGCCGCCGTAGGCGTCACACACTTCCTGAGGTACCGGCAGCTTGGCCAGTTCACGCAGGGCGTTGGCAGCAGCCACTTTCATCTCTTCGTTGATGCGCTTGGCGCGAACGTCCAGGGCACCACGGAAGATGAACGGGAAACCCAGTACGTTGTTGACCTGGTTCGGGTAGTCCGAACGACCGGTAGCCATGATCACGTCGTTACGGGTGGCGTGCGCCAGTTCCGGGGAGATTTCCGGGTCCGGGTTGGAGCAGGCGAACACGATCGGGTTGGCCGCCATGGACTTCAGGCCTTCGGCGCTCAGCAGGTTCGGGCCGGACAGGCCAACGAACACGTCTGCACCGTTCAGGGCGTCAGCCAGGGTACGTTTGTCGGTAGCGTGGGCAAACATCGCCTTGTACTGGTTCAGGTCGGTACGCTCGGACTGAACCACGCCCTTGCTGTCGACCATGAAGATGTTTTCCAGCTTGGCGCCCATGCTCACCAGCAACTTCATGCAGGAGATGGCCGCAGCGCCGGCGCCCAGGCAAACGATCTTGGCATCAGCCAGGGTCTTGCCGGCGATTTCCAGGGCGTTGATCATGCCGGCCGCGGTAACGATCGCGGTGCCGTGCTGGTCATCGTGGAATACCGGGATGTCACATTGCTCGATCAGGGCCTTTTCGATCTCAAAGCACTCAGGTGCCTTGATGTCTTCCAGGTTGATGCCACCGAACGTGATGGAAATGCGCTTAACGGTGTCGATGAAAGCCTGTGGGCTTTCGGAATCGACTTCGATGTCGAAAACGTCGATGCCGGCGAAGCGCTTGAACAGCACGCCCTTACCTTCCATGACTGGCTTGGAAGCCAATGGGCCGAGGTTACCCAGGCCAAGAATCGCGGTGCCATCGGAAATCACTGCAACCAGGTTGCCTTTGCCGGTGTACTTGTACGCCAGTTCGGGATCGCGGGCGATTTCACGTACGGGCTCGGCAACACCTGGGCTGTAGGCCAGCGAAAGGTCGCGGGCGGTGGCAGTGGCTTTGGTGAGCTCTACACTCAGCTTTCCTGGACGAGGATGGGCATGATATTCGAGAGCGGCAGTTTTCAAATCAGACATATCGGCATTCCGCTTTTACTGTTGGTCGACGGACCGCCGAGGATACTCGTGTCGTAAAGCCCCTACAAGACTGGGCAGTCACAGGTGTCAAGGGCCGTACGCTACGACTTTCGGCCAAGAGCCACGGGATACAAGGGCTTAACTGTTCACAATTGACATTAAAAATGTCTACAATTTTTTCTCAAGATGCCAATTTGAACATGCTGGGGTCAGTCAAGGGTAGAAGCCAGCGCGCCTGGCTGCCTTTCACTGCACCGCGCCTGGAGCGATCCTGCACCCAACCCCGCGCCTCGATGCTCCGGCCTTGCAGACCATTGAGCAGGGCACTATCGAACTGATGGGCTTGATCAGGTGCAATGCGTAATACCAGTGCACCCTGTAATTCAATCCAGATTCCGCCGCGATTGCGCTCAATCTTGCTCACCCGGCCGCTGACCAGGGCAAAGCCGGATCGCCTGAGTTGCGTTACCGATTGCACGGGTGATTGCCGCCATAGGCCCAGCCGCGCCCGTCGGGCGGCGTCTTCGGCGGCTTGCTGGCAAGCGACCAGATCGGTGTTGGGCGCCACACCGACTTGAAACCCAAGCCCCTCGGCCAGTAACTGCGCCTCCAGGTTCTCACCGTCGGCACCATAGAGGTGAGCCAGGGCCCGCCCATAACGGTCTTTGCTATCGCGCCCCGCCACCAGACCGACTCGCCCGCCACTGGCCGTCACCAATGCCTGCAAGCGCTGGCGCGCGGCGACGGCAAGAGGTTCGTCGGTGCGGCCTCGCTTGCCGGTCTCCGGCGTATTGAGGCCGATCATGCGTACACGGCGACCATCCTTGAGGTGCACCGTATCGCCATCCACCACGCGCTGCACTTCGACTTGGGCCAGCGACGTCGGCGCCGGGCAGTGGGCCTCGGCCTGCGCGGCCGAAAGCCAAATCCCGGGCACAAAAAAGGCGCCCACAAGGGACGCCTTTTTCATCAGCATGGAAAAACCGTAACGGCTTCCCAAGTTGATCGGCCTTAGGCCTTTTTGGCACCGAAAGCACCAAAGCGATCTGCGAAGCGCTGTACACGGCCGCCGGTGTCCAGAGTCTTCTGCTTACCGGTGTAGAACGGGTGGCACTCGTTGCATACGTCAGTACCCAGTGGCTTGCACAGGTTCGAACGGGTTTCGAACTTGTTGCCGCAGCTGCAGGTAACTTCGATGGTTTCGTAAGCTGGATGGATATCGGCTTTCATGGCACTTCCTCGGGCTAGCGTGCCGCCACTCGACAACTATTGTCGAATACCGCACGTAATTAGGCCGCGGATTGTACCAGACCTTTTTAATCGCGCAAGCGGTGCCGGTGGCGCAAGCCGCCCTTTCATCAGAAAACCATCGGCTACCCCAAGCCCTCGCCTGTCTGCTAGGCTCCCGCACCTGCGCCACCGCCTGCCTTTATATGAGACTCCCCGCGTGCCCGACGCCATTTTGCGCCTAGCCCTGCCCTCGCCCCTGCGCCGCCTGTTCGACTACCGGGCCCCGGCCGGCGTCTCACGTGCGCAGTTGCAGCCAGGCATGCGCGTGCGCGTACCGTTCGGGCGGCGGGAAATGATCGGGATCCTGGTGGAAATCGCCGACCACAGTGAAGTCCCCGCCGAAAAGCTCAAGCCGGCGCTGGCCATCCTCGACGCCACTGCCCCACTGCCGCCCGCGCTGTTCAAGCTGTGCCTGTGGACCGCCCAGTACTACCAACACAGCCTCGGCGATACCTTGAACTGGGCGCTGCCGGTGTTGCTGCGCCAAGGCGAACTGGCGGAGGCTCGCCAGGAACGCTTCTGGTCGATAGTCCCCGGCGCACGCCTCGACGACCCGCGCATCGCCCGCGCGCCGCGTCAGCGTGAGGCCCTGGCCACGCTGGCCCAGCATCCCCATGGGGTGGCGCATCCGTTACTGAGCAAGCTGATGCTCAGCAAAGACAGCCTCGACCTGCTGCTGGCCAAGGGCCTGGTGCAAGTGGAAATCCGCAAGCACGCCCCCGACCCACGCCATGAGCACTGGCTGGCCCAGCCCGAACTGCCGCTGAACACTGAACAACGGGCGGCTTATGAAGCCATTCGTGCAGGCTTTGACAGTTTCCACGCATTCCTGCTGGCCGGCGTCACCGGCAGCGGCAAGACCGAAGTCTATTTGCAGTTGATCCGCGAAACCCTGCAAGCCGGCAAACAGGCCCTGGTGTTGATCCCCGAGATCAACCTCGGCCCGCAAACCCTGGCGCGTTTCGAACAGCGCTTCAACGCCCGTATCGCCCTGGTGCACTCGGCAGTCAATGACCGTGAGCGCCTGGAGTCCTGGCTGGCTGCGCGCGACGGCGAGGCCGACATCATTATCGGCACCCGCTCGGCGCTGTTCACGCCGATGAAAAACCCCGGGTTGATCATCATCGACGAGGAGCATGACGGTTCCTATAAACAGCAGGAAGGCTTGCGCTATCACGCCCGCGACCTCGCGCTGGTGCGAGCACGCCAGGAAGACATTCCTATCGTGCTGGGTTCCGCCACGCCCTCACTGGAGAGCCTGCACAACGCTTACACCGGCCGTTATGGCCTGCTGCGCCTCAACGAGCGCGCCGGTGGCGCCAAACAACCGCGCTTCCTGCGCCTGGACGTAAAAAGCCGGCCGCTGGACAGCGGCATTTCCGGGCCGATGCAACAAGCCATCGGCCAGACACTCGCCGCCGGCCAGCAAGTTCTGGTATTTCTCAACCGGCGGGGCTTTGCGCCGACCCTGCTGTGCCACGATTGCGGCTGGATGTCCGAGTGCGAGCGCTGCGATGCACGCATGACCGTGCACCAGCGCTACGGCGAGCTGCGCTGCCACCACTGCGGCCACGTGGAACGGGTGCCGCGCCACTGCCCCCAGTGCGGCAAGGTGGACCTGCGCCCGGTGGGCGCCGGCACCGAGCGCGCCGAGGAACGCCTGGGGATTCTGTTCCCGGATTACCCGGTGCTGCGGGTCGACCGCGACAGCACCTCGCGTAAAGACGCCATGAACCAGCTGTTCGCCACCATCCAGAAGGGCCAGCCGTGCATCCTGATCGGCACTCAGATGCTCGCCAAGGGGCATCACTTTCCACGGGTGACGCTGGTGTCGATCCTGGATGCCGATGGCGGGCTGTTCTCCGGCGACTTCCGCGCCAGTGAGCGCATGGCGCAGTTGATCGTACAAGTCGCAGGCCGGGCCGGGCGCGCCGAAGAGCCAGGCAAGGTGATTATCCAGACCCACTTGGCCGACCATCCGCTGCTGATCCAGCTGACGGAAGAAGGTTACTTTGCCTTCGCCGAACAGGCGCTCAGCGAACGCCGCGCCGCCGGCCTGCCGCCGTTCGCCCACCTGGCCTTGCTGCGGGCTGAAGCACACAAGCCGGGCCAGGCCGAAGGTTTTCTCGATGAGGCGTGCAGCCTCGCCGAACGTTTATTGGGCGAGCTGGGTCTGACCGGCATCGAATTGCTCGGCCCGGTGCCAGCCCCCATGGAACGCCGCGCCGGGCGCTATCGCGCCCAGCTACTCTTGCAGGCGACGTCCCGCGCGCCCCTGCATCGGCTATTAAGTAGCTGGTTGCTTGCCCTGGAGCAAATGCCCAGTGGCCGGCAAGTGCGATGGTCGTTGGATGTGGACCCGGTAGATTTGTATTGAAGCCCCTGCCACAGGTTAATCGTCCGTGAAGGACCTTCGAAGGTTGGCAAGCCCGCCCTCGCCACGGATAATGCCCAGTTTTTCCACCTGCGCTTCGCGCGCCGCCGCTTGCGGTCGAAAGAGAACACCATGAAAGACACCATTCGCCAGCTGATCCAACAAGCCCTCACCCAACTCGTCGACGAAGGTGTGTTGCCTGAAGGCTTGACGCCGGCGATCCAGGTGGAGAACACCCGCGACAAGACCCACGGCGACTTCGCCAGCAACATCGCGATGATGCTGTCCAAGCCCGCGGGCATGAAACCACGCGACCTGGCAGAAAAGATCATCGCCGCGCTGCCTGCCGACGAGAGTGTTACCAAGGCCGAAATCGCAGGCCCTGGCTTCATCAACTTCTTCCAGAACACCCAGGCCCTGGCCAATCGTCTCGACGCGGCACTGGCCGATGCCCACGTGGGCGCACGCAAGGCCGGCCCGGCGCAGCGCACCGTGGTCGATCTGTCGGCCCCCAACCTGGCCAAAGAGATGCATGTCGGCCACTTGCGCTCGACCATCATCGGCGACGGCGTAGCGCGGGTCCTGGAGTTTCTCGGTGATGAAGTGATTCGCCAGAACCACGTCGGCGACTGGGGCACCCAGTTCGGCATGCTGATGGCCTACCTGCAGGAAAACCCGATCACCAGCGACGAACTGTCGGACCTGGAAAACTTTTACCGCGCCGCCAAGAAGCGCTTCGACGAATCCGAAGAGTTCGCCGACCGCGCCCGCGGCCTGGTCGTCAAGCTGCAAGCCGGCGACGCCGAGTGCCTGGCACTGTGGACCCGGTTCAAGGACATCTCGCTGTCCCACTGCCAGAAGATCTACGAACTGCTCAACGTCAAGTTGACGATGGCCGACGTGATGGGCGAAAGCGCCTACAACGATGACCTGATCAACGTGGTCAACGACTTGAAGGCCGCAGGCATGCTGGTCGAAAGCAACGGTGCCCAATGTGTGTTCCTCGACGAATTCAAAAACGCCGAAGGCGAGCCGCTGCCGGTGATCATCGTCAAGGCCGATGGTGGCTACCTCTACGCCACCACCGACCTGGCTGCCGTACGCTACCGCAGCGGCAAGCTCAAGGCTGACCGTGCGCTGTACTTCGTCGACCAGCGCCAGGCCCTGCACTTCCAGCAGGTCTTCGCGGTGGCGCGCAAGGCCGGGTTCGTGACGCACCCGATGGAAATGGAACACATGGGCTTCGGCACCATGAACGGCGCCGATGGCCGCCCGTTCAAGACCCGCGACGGCGGCACCGTGAAGCTGATCGACCTGCTGACCGAAGCCCAGGAGCGTGCCTACAACCTGGTGAAAGAAAAGAACCCGGAACTGGCCGAGGCCGACCTGCGCAACATCGCCCGCGTGGTGGGCATTGGGGCGGTGAAGTACGCCGACCTGTCCAAGCACCGCACCAGCGACTACAGCTTCAACTTCGACCTGATGCTCAACTTCGAAGGCAACACCGCCCCTTACCTGCTGTATGCCTACACTCGCGTAGCCGGCGTATTCCGCAAGCTGGGCAAGGACTTCAGCGAAGTCGAAGGCCAGATCGTGCTCGCCGCGCCGCAGGAACAAGAGCTGGCTGCCAAGCTCGCGCAATTCGGTGAAGTGCTCAACAGCGTTGGCGAAAAAGGCACGCCTCACATCCTCTGCACTTACTTGTACGAAGTGGCCGGCCTGTTCTCCAGCTTCTACGAGAATTGCCCGATCCTGAGCGCCGAGGACGAAGCTCAAAAGCAAAGTCGCCTGCGCCTCGCCGCACTGGCTGGACGGACCCTCAAGCAAGGCCTGGAACTCTTGGGCCTGGAAACTCTGGAGCGTATGTAAGTTGGCTGCCAAGAAAAAACCCGCCCCCAAGCGCGGCGCCAGCCGCTACCAGGCTCCGGCGAAGAAACCTATTCCGGGTTGGCTGTGGATGGCCATCGGCCTGGCGGTCGGTGCGTTTGTCGTGATCCTGATGAAGCTGGAGCCGGGCAAAGGCGATGACGTAAAACGCGTCAAGCAAGAGCAGCAGAAGGCCACGAAAATAGCCGAAGCCAACAAGACGGCGCCGAGCCCGACCGCACCGGTGAAGCCAAAGTACGACTTCTACACGCTGCTGCCGGAATCGGAAGTGATCGTGCCGCCCGACGCCGTGCCGGAGAAAACCCTGCCGACGCCACAAGTGCCGACCACCCCGGTAACGCCGGCGGAAGCGGCGAAGATCGACACCGCACGCGCCCAGGCCGCGCTGGCCGGCATCACCCCGCCACCGCCGCCACCGGTCGCCACCACCAAGGCAGCGCCAGTGACCAAGTTCTTCCTGCAGGCGGGCTCGTTCCCGAAACAGGCGGATGCCGATCGCGTGCGTGCACAGATCATTCTGTTGGGCCAGGCGGTGACGGTAGAGTCCGGCACGGTGAAGGATGCGACCTGGTATCGCGTGCTGGTAGGCCCGTTCAGCAACCGTGAGCAACTGACCGTGGCACAGAAGCAATTGGCTGGCGCCGGGTTTAGTAACCTGCTGTTACAACAACGCCAGAGCCGCTGATCAAAAATGTGGGAGGGGGCTTGCTCCCGATAGCGGTGTATCAGTACCAGATGAGCTGGCTGATCCATTGCCATCGGGAGCAAGCCCCCTCCCACATTTGCTTTTGCGGTGTTCTCGAGTGTGTGTCAGACCAATAAACACCACTCGTCCGCCACACCCCCCTACGGTTGAAATCCTCCTCGTCACCCCCATATGAGTTTCCATCAGGGCATTTTCGCCCCGCTGCGTGGAGACTCTCCCCTTGACCACCATCGTTTCAGTACGTCGCCACGGCAAAGTCGTCATGGGCGGCGACGGCCAGGTTTCCCTGGGTAATACCGTGATGAAAGGCAATGCGAAGAAAGTGCGCCGCCTTTACCACGGCCAGGTTCTCGCAGGCTTTGCCGGCGCTACCGCCGATGCCTTCACCCTCTTCGAGCGCTTCGAAGGCCAGCTGGAAAAACACCAGGGCCATCTCGTTCGCGCCGCCGTCGAACTCGCCAAAGAATGGCGCACCGACCGCTCCCTCAGCCGCCTGGAAGCCATGCTGGCCGTTGCCAACAAAGACGCGTCCCTGATCATCACCGGTAACGGCGATGTGGTTGAGCCTGAACATGGCCTGATCGCCATGGGTTCCGGTGGCGGCTACGCCCAGGCGGCAGCCAGCGCACTGCTGAAGAAAACCGACCTGTCGGCCCGGGAAATCGTCGAAACCGCCCTGGGTATCGCCGGCGATATCTGCGTGTTCACCAACCACAACCAGACCATTGAGGAGCAGGACCTCGCCGAGTAAGCCGCAGGCTTACTTGCGCTTGAGGCCGCCAAACACTATGTCCATGACTCCCCGCGAAATCGTCCATGAACTTAACCGCCATATCATCGGCCAGGACGATGCCAAGCGCGCCGTTGCCATTGCGCTGCGTAACCGCTGGCGCCGGATGCAACTGCCCGAAGAACTGCGCGTTGAAGTAACGCCGAAGAACATCCTGATGATCGGCCCGACCGGCGTCGGTAAAACCGAGATCGCCCGTCGCCTGGCCAAGTTGGCCAACGCCCCCTTCATCAAGGTCGAAGCCACCAAGTTCACCGAAGTGGGCTATGTAGGCCGCGACGTCGAGTCGATCATTCGTGACCTGGCCGACGCGGCCTTGAAGCTGCTGCGCGAGCAGGAGATGAGCAAGGTCAGCCATCGTGCCGAAGACGCCGCCGAAGAGCGCATCCTCGACGCGCTGCTGCCGCCGGCACGCATGGGTTTCAACGAAGACGCCGCACCGGCCTCGGACTCCAACACGCGCCAGCTGTTTCGCAAGCGCCTGCGTGAAGGCCAACTGGACGACAAGGAAATCGAGATCGAAGTCGCCGAAATCTCCGGCGTCGACATCTCGGCCCCGCCTGGCATGGAAGAAATGACCAGCCAGTTGCAGAACCTGTTCGCCAATATGGGCAAGGGCAAGAAGAAAAGCCGCAAGCTCAAGGTGAAGGAAGCACTGAAACTGGTGCGCGACGAAGAAGCCGGTCGCCTGGTGAACGAGGAAGAACTCAAGGCCAAGGCCCTGGAAGCCGTCGAGCAGCACGGTATCGTGTTTATCGATGAGATCGACAAGGTGGCCAAACGCGGTAACGCCGGCGGTGTCGATGTATCCCGCGAAGGTGTACAGCGCGACCTGCTGCCGCTGATCGAAGGCTGCACCGTGAACACCAAGCTGGGCATGGTCAAGACCGACCACATCCTGTTTATCGCCTCAGGTGCTTTCCACCTGAGCAAGCCCAGCGACCTGGTGCCGGAACTGCAAGGCCGCCTGCCGATTCGCGTGGAACTCAAGGCACTGACGCCGGGCGACTTCGAACGCATTCTCAGCGAGCCGCATGCCTCGCTCACCGAGCAGTACCGTGAGTTGCTGAAAACCGAGGGCCTGGGGATCGAGTTCCAGCCGGACGGCATCAAGCGCCTGGCCGAAATCGCCTGGCAGGTCAACGAGAAGACCGAGAACATCGGTGCGCGCCGCCTGCATACGCTGCTGGAGCGTTTGCTGGAAGAAGTGTCCTTCAGTGCGGGTGACCTGGCCGGTGCGCAGAACGGCGAGCTGATCAAGATCGACGCCGACTACGTCAACAGCCACTTGGGCGAACTGGCGCAGAACGAAGACTTGTCGCGCTACATCCTGTAGACCCAGCTCAGGACTGCTTTGCTTTATTGTGGGAGGGGGCTTGCTCCCGATAGCGGTGTATCAGTATCAGATAAACTGACTGAGGCACCGCTATCGGGAGCAAGCCCCCTCCCACATTTTGAGGCCGGTTCATTCAGGATCATCTTCCATGTCCAAATTCCCGACTGCTGTAAACCTGCACAAGACCTCCAACACCCTCGGCCTCACCTACGGGCCCGATGAGGTCTATCAGTTGCCCGCCGAACTGCTGCGTACCCACTCGCCTTCCGCAGAGGTCCAGGGCCACGGCAAACCCATCCTGCAATTCGGCAAACTCAACGTGCGCCTGATCAAGGTAGAGCCGGCCGGGCAGTACGCACTGAAATTGACCTTCGATGACGGCCATGACAGCGGACTGTTCACTTGGGACTACCTCTACCAACTGGCTGTACGCCAGGAAGCACTGTGGGCTGATTATCTGGCGGAACTCAAAGCCGCCGGGAAAACCCGCGACCCGAGTGAGTCGGTCGTGCGGCTGATGCTCTAGCTCAGGCCTGCGGCTCTTTAGAGAGCATTTTCTAATTCCATCTGCTTGAATGCCCTGTCTCGTGGCCAACGATTGGCCCGCTTGCGAAAAAAATTAAACTCGGGTAACCAATGGAACTGGCAAGTTCCCTGCATTTGACGATGCGGTATCAACGGTCACCCGAGTCGCGTACCTGGCTTGTGTTGTGTATCGAAACCTGGTGCACAGCGGTACCCGGTACTCGTCTTTCGGACAATGGAGCGTCGTAGATGAGTAACAAGAACAACGATGACTTGAAACGCCAGGCCTCGGAAAACACCTTGGGGCTGAACCCGATCATCGCGTTACGCAAAAAGGATTTATTGGCCTCGGCGAAGATGGTGTTGACCCAAGCCATCAAGCAACCGTTGCACAGCGTCAAACACGTCGCCCATTTCGGCGTTGAATTGAAAAACGTGATGTTCGGCAAATCCCAACTGGCGCCCGAGAGCGACGACCGTCGCTTCAACGACCCGGCCTGGAGCCAGAACCCACTCTATAAACGCTACCTGCAAACCTACCTGGCGTGGCGCAAGGAACTGCACGACTGGATCGGTGACAGCAACCTGTCCGAACAGGACATCAGCCGCGGCCACTTCGTGATCAACCTGATGACCGAAGCCATGGCCCCCACCAACAGCGCGGCCAACCCGGCGGCGGTCAAACGCTTCTTTGAAACCGGCGGCAAAAGCCTGCTCGACGGGCTTTCCCATCTCGCCAAAGACCTGGTGCACAACGGCGGCATGCCGAGCCAGGTCAACATGGGCGCTTTCGAAGTGGGCAAGACCCTGGGTACCAGCGAAGGCGCGGTGGTGTTTCGCAACGATGTGCTGGAGCTGATCCAGTACAAGCCGATCACCGAGCAAGTGCACGAGCGCCCTCTGTTGGTGGTGCCGCCGCAGATCAACAAATTCTATGTCTTCGACTTGAGCCCGGATAAGAGCCTGGCGCGCTTTTGCCTGCGCAATGGCCAGCAGACGTTCATCGTCAGTTGGCGCAACCCGACCAAGGCCCAGCGCGAATGGGGCCTGTCCACCTACATCGAGGCGCTCAAGGAAGCGGTGGATGTGGTTACGGCGATCACCGGCAGCAAGGACGTCAACATGCTGGGCGCCTGCTCCGGCGGCATCACCTGCACCGCCCTGCTCGGCCATTACGCGGCACTGGGGGAGAAGAAGGTCAACGCCCTGACCCTGTTGGTGAGCGTGCTGGACACCACCCTGGACACCCAGGTGGCGCTGTTCGTCGACGAACAGACCCTGGAAGCGGCCAAGCGCCACTCCTACCAGGCCGGCGTGCTGGAAGGCCGCGACATGGCCAAAGTGTTTGCCTGGATGCGCCCCAATGACCTGATCTGGAATTACTGGGTCAACAACTACCTGCTGGGCAACGAGCCTCCCGTGTTCGACATCCTGTTCTGGAACAACGACACCACGCGCTTGCCCGCCGCGTTCCACGGCGACTTGATCGAACTGTTCAAGAACAACCCACTGGTGCGCGCCAACGCACTGGAAGTGTGCGGCACGCCGATTGACCTCAAGCAGGTCACCGCGGATATCTACGCACTGGCCGGCACCAACGACCACATCACACCGTGGCAGTCGTGCTACAAGTCGGCGCAGCTGTTTGGTGGCAAGGTCGAATTTGTACTGTCCAGCAGCGGGCATATCCAGAGCATCCTCAACCCGCCGGGCAACCCCAAGGCGCGCTACCAGACCAGTGACAGCCTGACCGGCAAGGCTCTGGACTGGCAGGAGAATGCCACCAAGCACACCGACTCCTGGTGGCTGCATTGGCAGGGTTGGCTGGCAGACCGGGCAGGCAAACTGAAGAAGGCCCCTACAGCGCTCGGAAATAAAACCTACGCCGCGGCGGAAGCGGCGCCGGGCACCTACGTACATGAACGCTAGATTGAAATGAGATCAAATGTGGGAGGGCGCTTGCCCCCCACATTGGCTGCACTCCAGAGACACCACTTCACAGGGCTTGAGCATGCCGCAACCGTTCATCTTCCGTACCATCGACCTGGACGGCCAGACCATCCGCACGGCGGTACGCCCGGGCAAGCCTCACTTGACGCCGCTGCTGATCTTCAATGGCATCGGCGCCAACCTCGAGCTGGTGTTTCCGTTCGCCCAGGCGCTGGACCCGGACCTGGAAGTGATCGCCTTCGACGTGCCTGGAGTGGGAGGGTCTTCGACGCCCAGCGTGCCCTATCGCTTTCCCGGCCTGGCCAAGCTCACCGCACGAATGCTCGATTACCTCGACTATGGCCAGGTCAATGTGGTGGGTGTGTCCTGGGGTGGGGCGCTGGCGCAGCAATTTGCCTACGACTACCCGGAGCGCTGCAAGAAACTGATCCTGGCGGCCACGGCGGCGGGTGCGGTCATGGTACCGGGTAAGCCAAAAGTGTTGTGGCTGATGGCCAGCCCGCGCCGTTACATCCAGCCATCCCACGTAGTACGCATCGCGCCAATGATTTATGGCGGTTCATTCCGTCGCGACGCCAAACTCGCCGCCGAACATGCCAGCAAAGTGCGCTCGGCCGGCAAACTGGGTTACTACTGGCAGCTGTTCGCCGGCCTGGGTTGGACCAGCATCCATTGGCTGCACAAGATCCGCCAACCGACCCTGGTACTGGCGGGGGACGACGACCCGCTGATCCCGCTGGTCAATATGCGCCTGCTGGCCTGGCGCATCCCCAACGCCCAGTTGCACATCATCGATGACGGCCATCTGTTCCTGATCACTCGGGCCGAAGCCGTGGCGCCCATCATCATGAAGTTTCTCGAGGAGGAGCGCCTGCGCGCGGTGATTCACCCGCGCCCCGCGGTGTAAGGACCACACCGCCGCGCAACTTCCCAGGAACCGACTATGGTTCTGAATTGGCGTGCCTGCTTGATGACTTGACCAAGGAGTGTTGGCTCATGCGAGAAAGACCCGTGTCGAACCCGGCGCCCACCCCCGCTGCGTTCATTAACGCGCAAAATGCGATCACCGGTCTCAGGGGACGAGACCTGCTGTCGACCTTGCGCAGCGTGGCGGCCCACAGCTTGCGCAACCCGCTGCATACCGCCCGTCATGCCCTGGCATTGGGTGGCCAGTTGGGGCGCGTGCTGCTGGGCGAAACCGTGCACGAGCCCAACCCCAACGACAGCCGCTTCATCGACCCCACCTGGAAGCTCAACCCGCTCTACCGGCGCAGCCTGCAAGCCTACCTGAGCTGGCAACAGCAGACGCGCCACTGGATCGATGACAGCCACCTGAGTGCCGATGACCGCGCCCGCGCGCACTTTGCCTTTTCCTTGATCAATGACGCCGTTTCACCCTCCAACACCCTGCTCAACCCACTGGCCGTCAAGGAACTGCTGAACTCCGGAGGCAACAGTGTGGTGCGCGGTGTGAGCAACCTGTTCGAAGACCTGCTGCACAACAATGGCCTGCCGCGCCAGGTGAGCAAGCACGCCTTCGAAGTGGGCAAGACGGTGGCCACTACGCCGGGCTCGGTGGTGTTTCGCAACGAGCTGCTGGAGCTGATCCAGTACAAGCCCTTGAGCGAAAAACAGTACGCCAGGCCGCTGTTGATCGTGCCGCCGCAAATCAACAAGTACTACATCTTCGACTTGAGCCCCGGCAACAGCTTTGTGCAGTACGCCCTGAAGAACGGTTTGCAGACGTTCATGATCAGCTGGCGCAACCCGGATGTGCGCCATCGCGAATGGGGCCTGTCGACCTACGTGGCGGCCGTGGAGGAAGCGCTCAATGTGTGCCGGGCAATCACCGGGGCCCGAGAGGTCAACCTGATGGGTGCCTGCGCCGGTGGCCTGACCATTGCCGCCCTGCAAGGCCACTTGCAGGCCAAGCGCCAGCTACGGCGCGTCTCCAGCGCCACTTACCTGGTCAGCCTGCTCGACAGCCAGATCGACAGCCCCGCTACCCTGTTTGTCGATGAGCAAACCCTGGAGGCCGCCAAACGTCACTCCTATCAACAGGGCGTGCTGGACGGTCGTGACATGGCCAAGGTGTTCGCCTGGATGCGCCCCAACGATCTGATCTGGAACTACTGGATCAACAACTACCTGCTGGGCAAGGAACCACCGGCCTTCGACATCCTGTACTGGAACAACGACAACACGCGCCTGCCTGCCGCGCTGCACGGCGACCTGCTGGACTTCTTCAAGCACAACCCGTTGAGCCACCCCGGCGGCCTGGAAGTATGTGGCACGCCGATCGATTTACAGAAGGTCACGGTGGACAGCTTCAGCGTGGCCGGGATCAACGACCACATCACCCCCTGGGACGCGGTGTATCGCTCGACTCAATTGCTGGGCGGCGAGCGACGCTTCGTGCTGTCCAACAGCGGGCATATCCAGAGCATCCTCAACCCGCCGGGCAACCCCAAGGCCAACTACGTCGAGAACGCCAAGCTGAGCAGCGACCCACGCGCCTGGTATTACGACGCCAACCACGTCGAAGGCAGTTGGTGGCCGCAATGGCTGGAGTGGATTACGCAGCGTTCGGGCGTGCAACGCGAAACCCTCACGGCCCTGGGCAACCAGAACTACCCACCGATGGAAGCGGCGCCGGGCACTTATGTGCGGGTGCGCTGAGCTCTACGAACTCATTAAGAAGACTGGATGAAGACCCGCGACCGTATCCTTGAATGTGCCCTGCAATTGTTCAACCGCAAGGGCGAGCCCAACGTGTCGACCATGGAGGTGGCCAATGAAATGGGGATCAGCCCCGGCAACCTCTACTACCACTTCCACGGCAAGGAGCCGCTGGTGCTCGGGCTGTTCGAGCGCTTTCAGTGTGAGCTGGCGCCGCTGCTCGACCCACCCGCGAATGCGCAACTGGAGGCCGAAGATTACTGGTTGTTCCTGCACCTGATCGTCGAGCGCATGGCGCACTACCGCTTTCTGTTCCAGGACCTGTCGAACCTCGCCGGGCGCCTGCCGAAACTGGCCAAGGGCATTCGCAGCCTGCTTACGGCACTCAAGCGCACCCTGGCTTCACTGCTGGCACGGTTGAAAGCGGCGGGACAGTTGGTCAGCAGTACCCAGGCGCTGGGCCAGTTGGTGGAACAAATCACCCTGACCCTGTTGTTTTCCCTGGATTACCAGCGAGTTCTCGATCGCGAAGGTGAAGTGCAGGTGGTGGTCTACCAGATCATGATGCTGGTGGCGCCACACTTGTTGGCACCGGCCCGCCAGGCGACGGAACAGTTCGCTCTGCGCTATCTGGACAACCCGGGTTAAGGCTGGGCAGCCACGGCCTATCCTGGCTTGCCAAACTGTTGAGTGAACTTGAAAAGTTCGCTATCGGTCTTGATGCCCAATTTCCGATAGGCCGATTGTTTTTGCGTACTGATAGTACTGGCGCTGCGCGAAAACTTTGCCGCAATTGAACTCACCGACATGCCATCGAGAAAGCAACGCAGCACCTCCTGTTCTTTGGGTGTGAGGCTGGCGTTAGTCGGGAGCGAACCGCCCCCGCCCAGCGTTGATGGTATATCGCCCCCCTCAAGGATAAGTTGGGCGCCTTGCTGTTCCGGCAACATACAGGGCTGCAGGTAAATTCGCCCTTGGGCGACTGTTCGAATCGCTGCAATCAACTCCGTCAACTTCTGGGTTTTGCCCAATACTCCCCAACTTCCGGCCTTCAACGTCATTAACACCGTTGCCGGTGTGTAGTGGGATGACAAGACGATGGGTTTGCACTGCTTGAAACGTCGGCTCAGGGTCTGGATCAGGCTGAGGCCATCGATGTCTGAAGGCCCCAGGATAAAATCCATCACCACCACATCAGCAGGCCGCCGGGCAAGCGCCTCCAATAATTCCTTGCCTGTGCCGAAGGAACCGATGACCTCAAGGTCGACTTCCTTGCTCAGGCCCAGCTCGATCCCCTGCCTAACCATCTCATGATCATCAAGCAACATGATGGTGTACGTACTGGAAGTTGATGTAGGCATCGAAAAACCCGATCTTGTGAGTACTGCTCATTACAAAAACTCGCCGGTCATTATGATCACGGTATATCCCAGCCGCACCGCAGGTTCAATCAATAACAATAATAAGGATTTCTCTTACATTCCCAACTTACAGCGCAATCTTACAAGTTGCCGTCAATACAACTATTTGGATTCTAAATACAAAATTTCGAACAATCACGAGGCCAATATCGTTACTTCTCTATAGGCAGCATCGACGGTTCCGGCCGATTATTTGTAGGCCTCGCCAACTTGGAGCGTTTTTAAACAAAGCCCAAGTGTGCGAGGCCAATCCCAGATAATTCATGCTTGGAAATACTATGAAATTCAACGCTCTCTCTTCCGCTGCAACTGCCCTTGCATTGGCTGCCGCCGTATCGCAAACCGCCTACGCCGCCAATGACGGCACCATCAATTTCACCGGACTGGTGAACGACACGACGTGCACCATCGAAGGCGCGGCGCCGGGTACCGGTGCCGTGGTCAAGGACGTGAACCTGGGGGGTGTTTCCGCTGCACGCCTGGCGCGACCGGGTGATCGCGCCAACCTGACCGGCTTCACCATCCGTATTGGCGCCCCCGGCGAAGGCAGTTGCACCAACGGCCGCACCGCCATGGTTGCGTTCGACCCCACCAGCCCGGCCATTGACGTGGCGACCGGGCGCTTGAACATCGATGGCTACGACAACCCTGAAGACTCCGCCAACGCCAAGAACGTACAGGTTGAAGTGACCAACCGTAATGGCACGCCCATTAACGTTTACACCGAAAAATCGGAGGGCGTCGTCATCGCGGATAACCAGGCCGTCATCCCGCTGGCCGCGCAAATGTACGCCACCGCCCCGGCCACCGAAGGTACGGTCAAGACGCGCGTCGGCTTTATGGTCGTTTACGCCGATTAAGGAGCCGGCAGGCCAAGTAGGTAACGGACTTGCAGCGCCCCTGCAGGTCCCTCCCTGGATTCGAAGAGACGTTGGACACTATGAAAACAATGGCTCGCCTCGCGCTGGCCACCTGTGCTGTTGGATGGTTATCGCTCCAAGCGACTCCCGCCCATGCAGGGGTGATTATTTATGGCACTCGCGTGATCTTCCCCGCCGAACAGCAGGAGGTCGTCGTGCGCCTGGAGAACAAAGGCGATCGTCCGGCGCTGGTGCAAACCTGGCTGGACACGGGCGATCTGCGCTCGACACCGGCGACGGCACAAACACCGTTTACCCTGTCACCACCGATCTTCCGCATTGAGCCTCATCAACAGCAGGCATTGCGCCTGCGCTACTCCGGCGACACACCGCCCACCGACCGCGAAAGCCTGTACTGGCTGAACGTGCTGGAAGTGCCCCCGGTGAGCGCCGGTGCCGAACAAAACAACCAGATCGAACTGGCCTTCCGTACTCGCCTGCGCGTGTTCCTGCGCCCCCAATCATTACCCTATCCGGTGGGCAGTGCCCCGGCAAAACTGCAGTGGAAGCTGGTAGCCCGGGACCAGGGCTATGCGCTGCAAGCGACCAACCCGACGCCGTACCATATTTCCCTGACCACCGTTGACTTGCTCAGCGAGGGTAAACGCTTCAGCAAAGCGCCGAACCAGGCAGCCAACGATGGCCTGCTGCTGCCGGCCGGAGACGTGAAACTGTTTGCACTGCCGCAACTGCATGAGCGTCCCCGTGGCGCCTCCAAGGTCGAGTTCACCACCGTCAGCGACTTCGGTGCCCGAGTACGTCACTCGGCAAACCTTGCCCCTTCAACTACCCGATGACTCACCCCATGAACCTAACCTCTATTTCACAGCGGCTCTTGCAGCTCATGGTATTGGCATTCGCACTGCTGGGCACCGCCCTCGCGCACGCCAGCGTTGTCATCAACAACACGCGGATCATCTACCCGCAGAACGACAAAGAGGTGACGGTCAGGCTTGAAAGCAAAAACCAGGCACCGGTGTTGATTCAGGCCTGGCTGGACAGCGGCGACGAACACTCCACGCCGGACCTTGCCGGCATCCCCTTTATCGCCACGCCGCCGATCTTCCGCATGGAACCCGGAAAGCAACAGGTTCTGCGCCTGGCCTACACCGGCGAAAGCTTGTCGGCGAAACAGGAAAGCCTGTTCTGGTTCAACCTGCTGGAAGTACCCGCACAAACACGGGACGCCCAGCAGGGCAACCAGCTGCAGCTCGCCTTCCGGTCGCGGATCAAGCTGTTTTTCCGCCCGCCGAACCTGCCTTATGGCGTCGACGCTGCGCCGGGCAAACTGCAATGGCGGCGCGAATCCACCGAGCAGGGCCAGGTTCTGGAAGTCTACAACCCCACCCCTTATCACGTGACGTTCGAGGAGATTGAAGTGCTGGAGTCAAACCTGCGTCATGCACGCAAGGCCTCGACATCCGGCGCCGAGAACATGGTGGCCCCTGGCGCTCGCAATCGCTTTGAAGTGCCCAGTCTCAAGTCAGCACCGGGCCACGCAACAACCGTGGAATTCCAGACGCTCGACGACTTTGGGGTAAAGACCTCTCATCGCGCCAAGCTCCTGATGTGAGCGACGAAGCCTGCCGAGCACCGTAGCCGCCCGACCCGCTCCTCACCTCACTGAACACACCCGTTTGATGCCCATTTTTCAGGGCAGGGCTTCCCCTTGCCCGAATTCGGACAGCACCTTTTTTTGGAAATGGTAAAGATGAGTTTGAACACGCCTGTCAGCGCAAGACCCAGGTCCCTGACACGTCATTGGTTGACGCACACGGCGCGTTGCCTGTTACTGCTGAGCGGTGCCCAAGCCCTCAACGCCCACGCGGTCGAGAATGTCGAGTTCAACCCGGCCTTCTTTCCGGATGGCGTGGGCGGCCAGCAAGTTGATATTTCAAAATTCAGCCAGGGCAACGTTGTACTCCCCGGCAGCTACCGCAGCGACGTCTACCTCAACGGCCAGTGGATAGGCCGTGAAACCCTGGCCTTCATCGCGGTCAAGGGCCAGGACTCTGCGCATATGTGCCTGGAGCGAGACGCGCTGCTCAGGTTTGGCATCGACCTGGACGCGCCGCAGAAGCAACCGGCCGAGGCCGGTCAGGCGCCCACCCCGACATTTGCTCGCTGTGCCGACATTTCCGCCTACCTGCCGGGCAGCACCAGCCAATTCGATTCGGGCGAAAACCGCCTGACGCTGCAGGTACCACAGATCTACCTGGCGCGTAAGGCGCGTGGCTATGTTGACCCCAAGCATTGGGACAGTGGGGTCGATGCGGCCTTTGCGCGCTACAACGCCAACACCTTTGCCACCCGCACCAACGGTCGCTCACTCAACTCCCATTACCTGGGCCTGAACACCGGGCTCAACCTGGGTGACTGGCACTGGCGTCACAACGGCAGCTTCAGCCAGACCGACACCGCCTCGGGCTATCAAAGCAGCAGCACCTATGTGCAACGCGAACTCAACCCTCTGCGTTCACAACTGATGCTGGGCGAGATCTACACCCCGGGCGAGCTGTTCGACAGTGTGCGCCTGCGCGGTGCCAGCCTGTTCAGCGATGACCGCATGCTGCCGGACTCCATGACCGGTTTTGCACCGGTGGTGCGCGGCATCGCCCAGACCAACGCCCGGGTCACGGTGCGCCAGCGCGGCGTGCTGCTCGATGAGGTGTCTGTCGCTCCCGGCCCATTCGTCCTCAACGACCTGTTCCCCACCGGTTATGGCGGCGATCTGACCGTCACGGTGACCGAAGCCGACGGCCGTCAGCGCGAATTCATCGTGCCCTTTGCCGCCAATGCCAACCTGCTGCGCGCGGGCCACACCCGCTACTCGCTGAGTGTCGGCGTGCTGGATGAAATCGGCCTGCGCCATCCACCGACCCTGGCCCAGGCCACCTACCAGAACGGGCTCAACAACCTGCTCACCGCCTACATGGGCGCGGTCGTCAGCGAGGACTATCTGTCGCAGTTGTTGGGCGCAGCGTTCAACACGCCGGTTGGCGCACTGTCGCTTGACCTGACCACGTCGAGAGCCGCCCTGCCGGGCCATGAACCGCGTGGCGGACAAAGCTTGCAGTTACGCTACAGCAAGAATTTCACCGACACCGGAACGCACTTTGCCCTCGGCGCCTACCGTTACTCCACCGAAGGCTTCCTGAGCATCGCCGACGCGGCACGGGTGCGTGACCTCGCCATCGACGGGCGCAGCCTGGACAACCTGTCGCGCCTGCGCGACAGGATGGACATCAGCCTTAACCAGAGCCTGGGCAACGGCTCGGTGTACCTCACCGGTTCCTCGCAAAACTACTGGAACCGCGCCAGCGGCAACCTGACCTTTACCGCCGGTTACACCAATAGCTGGAAGGGCCTGCACTACACCGTCAGTGCCCAGCGCACCAAGGATTTGCTGAGTGACAGGGTCGACAAGCAACTGGAACTGACCGTGAGCCTGCCACTGGGCAGCGACCCTCGCTCACCGACCTTGACCACGACAGCCTTTCGCGGCAATCAAAGCAGCGGCGAACGCGTGAACCTTGGCGGCACACTGGGCGAGCGCAGCGAATTCACCTACGGCGTGGGAGGCAGCCGCACCCAAGGCAGCGGTAACTCCGTGACCGCCGACGTGAAGTACCAGGCCAGCCACGGCGTGCTGTCCGCAGGTTATGGCCAGAGCAACACCTACCGCGCCATGTCACTGGGCATGACCGGTGGCGTCGTCGCCCACGCAGACGGCGTGACCTTCGCTCCGGAGCTGGGCGACACCATCGGCATCGTCCAGGCGCCGGACGCCCAGGGAGCGCGAATCAACGGCAACCATGGCGCCCAGGTCGGCAAGCAGGGTTTTGCCGTGGTGCCCCACCTCACGCCCTATCGCCAGAACGTGGTCGAGCTGGACCCCAAGGACCTGTCGGTCGACGTGGAACTCAAGACCGCCGCGCAAAACGTAGCGCCCCGTGCAGGCTCGGTGGTGAAGCTGCAGTTCGACACAGTCAGCGGCCAAGCCGTGCTGATCACAGCGTTGCGAGAGGATGGCAGCCTGCTGCCGTTCGGCTCGGATGTGTTCGATGAAGACGGTGCCAGCGTGGGGATCGTCGGCCAGGGCGGCAAGGCGTTTGTACGCGTAGCGCGTGACCAGGGGCTGTTGACCGTCAAGTGGGGTAGCCGTGACGACGCGTCTTGCCGGCTGCAATACGGCCTGGACAAGGCAACGGGAGGGAGCGCCACCCAGCGGTTGCGCCATCTGGATGCCGGCACTTGCACGGCCAATACAAGCGGTTGATCCGGCGAGCGCGCATATCGCGCCCAAACGCTCTATTTCCGAGGACGGGACTGACGATGAAACACCCTACCCTGCTGGTTTCGACACTGCTGGCCCTTGGCATACCGGTCGCCGCCCAGGCGAGGTGTGACCGATTCCAGAACGATACGTTTACCTTGAACCTGCCGGCGACCATCACCGTGCCGGACAGCCTGCCGGTTGGCAGCGTCATCACTCGCGTGGCTTTCAACGGTACGGCACCCGACTACTTTGCCGAGTGCAGCGTTGCCACCCATAGCGGGGTCTGGGGTCGATATACCCGGCTGCAACACCCGGGGACTGACGCTTACCACACCGAAGTTGCAGGGGTAGGCCTGCGTATCACGATGACCTGGGCCGGCGGCGGAGGCCCGGCAGCCTTTGCACTTTATGACCAAGGCTACCAACAGGTGTACGGGAAGATCCCCAGCTTCACCTCAGCGGAGGCCACCTTCTACAAAATCGGCGCGGTGACCACCGGGACGATCCCCAGCGGACGGTTCTGGGAAAAGCACTGGGTCATCAGTCCAGAGCGGTTTCAACTGCAACTCGCCAGCCCGGTCCGCTTCGTCAGGCCTGCGGCCACTTGCGACCTGGCAGCCGGCGACGTCAACCGCACCATCACGCTCCCGTCCATCCAAGTCAGTGCCTTGAAAGACGAGGTCTACGCCGGCGCACAGAACTTCGACCTGACAGCCAACTGCACCGATGCAGGCAACGTCACGTTCAGTATCACCGGCACTCCCGCCCCCGGGAACGACTTGCTGTTCGCCAACACCGGCACCGCCGCGGGTATAGCGCTGTGGCTGTACTCACGCATCAACGGCGTCCCACAGACCCTTAGCAACCATGGCACGCGCACGCTGGTGGTTACCGGCAATCGCGCAATCCTGCCGCTCGGTGCGGCTTACCACAAAAACGGCACGGTCAGTTCGGGCACGCTCGCCAGTACTGCCACCGTCAACATCACCTACAACTGAAATAACAAGGACTACCTGATGAGCTTTCGAACCCTGCCCATAGCACTGGCAATCACCGCAAGCCTGGCTGCCAATGCCGCACACGCCGCGACCACGGGCACCCTCAACTTCCGGGGCCAGGTCAACGCCGGTACCTGCAACCTCGCCGCTGGCGATGTGAACCGCACCATTACCCTGCCAACGGTCAAAATATCTGACTTTGATTCGGTCAATTTCACAGGAGCGCACAACTTTGAAATTTCCGCCGACTGCGAATCGGACATTCGCAACGTAGTTTTCCTGTTTGCCGGCACCGTTTCCGCCGGCAACGGGCTGTTGTTTGCCAACACCGGCACTTCAGCCGGGACGGCTTTGTGGCTTGCACACCGCGCCGCCCCCCACACCACAATCCCTGCCAACGGCACTCCCGCCCAACGCAGCCGAACGATACCGACCAGCGGCAACAAGGCGGTTCTGCCACTTCAGGTCGCCTATCACAAAACCGGTGTGCCAATTACCCAAGGCACCCTGGTCAGCGCCGTGACGGTGTCCATCACTTACAACTGACGAAGGTCTGGCATCCCTCCAACCTTGATCACGGCACTGCGTGAACTGTGGACCACCAGTGCCGACGGCTATTTCGTCACGAGAACAGAAGATGAAGCACGGTTTCAAATCTCTTTGCGTATTGCTGGGCCTCGGTTTGCCAGTCGCCGCCCAGGCGGCCTGCGATCGCTACCCCAACACGCAACACAGTGTGACCTTTCCCAGTACCATTACCGTGCCGGAAAGCCTTGGCATCGGCCAACTGATCACCAGCCAGACATTTGCAGGGCCCTACCCGACGTTTTATATGAATTGCCACTCGCCGACCCCGACGTTTCTCACAGGGCGGTTCACGTCCGCAATCTCGGCGCCGGGAGGGCTCATTTATCACACGAATGTTCCTGGCATCGGCATGCGCGTCATGGTCACGCTGACCTCCGGCGCGCCCTATTCCGCCAAGCTCATGACCGAAAGCCTTGTCTCGGCTCCTGGAAGGATTCTATGGGGGGCTACCCGGCTGGTTGCGCAGTTTTACAAGCTGGGGCCGGTGACAACCGGCACTTTGCCTAGCGGTGAAATCCAGCATAACAACTGGGATGGAGGCAGAGGCCATTACCGGATGATCCTCAATACCTCCATACGCTTCGTCAATCCCGCGTCTACCTGCGACCTGGCCGTTGGCGATGTGAATCGCACGATAATCTTGCCCACCGTCAGGGTTTCCGACTTCAACCACGCCAACTCCACCGGAGTGCATCCCTTCGAACTGACCGCCCACTGCGAACCTGGGATCAGGAATGTGAGCTTCCTGTTCTCGGGTACGCCGTCAACCGGGAACGGCGCGCTGTTCGCCAATACGGGAACCTCAAGAGGAACGGCGCTCTCGCTGTCCCACCGCAACGTCGCGTACATTCCCGCCAATGGGTCTGCGGCCCAACGCACCCGCCAGATCCCGACAAGCGGCGCGAGAGCGGTGTTACCCATGAACGCGGAGTATCACAAAACCGGGGCCGCGATCACTCCAGGAACCCTGGTCAGTACCGCGATCGTTTCCATCGCTTACGACTGATGAAGTTTGAACGCGCATAAAAAAATGCCCGACCTTTTCAGGCCGGGCATTTTCAGGTCCCGGTAAAATCAGGACTGACTGGATGGCGTCGGCGTGGCCGGCGTTGCAGTCGTAGTTGTAGCAGCAGACGCCGGCGCGGAAACCGAGTTGGCGGTGGAGGCGGTTGACGCAGGTGCCGTGGCAGGCTTGGCCGCGACTGCCGGCTTGGGCGCTGCTGGTTTCTTCGCTACGGCCGGCTTTTTAGCGGCGGCGGGTTTGGCCGCCGGCTTGGCAGCGGGTTTGACGGCTGCCGGTTTGGCGGCAGGTTTGGCGGCAGCGGTTTTAGTCGCGGGCTTGGCAGCCGGTTTTGCGGCAGGCTTGGCAGCGGCTTTAGCGGCAGGCTTGGCAGCGGCTTTAGCGGCCACGGGCTTGGCGGCAGGCTTGGCGGCTGGTTTTGCCGCGGCGGTTTTGGCAGCGGGTTTGGCCGCTGCTTTTGCCGGGGCCTTGGCGGCAGGTTTGGCGGCGGCTTTTGCCAGAGGCTTGGCGGCCGTTTTCGCCGCAGGCTTGGCCGCTGCAGTTTTAGCGACAGGCTTGGCAGCCGGTTTGGCGGCTGCGGTTTTCGCCGGAGCCACTTTCGCGCCGGTGAGTTTTTCGATTTGCTTGGTCAGGGTATCGACCTTGCTGTGCAGCGTCTTCAGTTCTGCTTTGCTGGGTACACCCAGCCGAGAAATGGCACTGTTCAGACGCTTGTCGAACGTTTCTTCCAACTTGCCCCAAGTATCAGAAATACTGGACTTGGCGGAACCGGCAGTGGCCTTGGCCGCCTCGACTTTCTTACCTACGGTGGTCTTGGTCAACTTCTCGGCCTTCTCGCCGTCTTTAACCAGGGTCTCGAAGTATTTACCGCCGTCACTGCTAACCTTCGAGTACACGCCTAAACCAGCAAGCCAGATCTTACGGGAATATTTTTCAACCTCCCCGATCCACGAGCTGCCTTCTTTCTGAGTTTTCTTTTGAACAGCCATCCCGTTGTCTCCTTAATGTTTACGCGCGACACGTTCGAGCAATGCCGTCAGCTCTTCGAGCTTAGCAGAGAGTGTCTCAACGTCATGTTTAGACGCAATGCCAATCCGATTCAAGGCACTTGCAACACGCGTGTCAAAGGCTTTTTCAACTTTATCCAGTTGAACTTCGACCAGGCCTTTGACGCTGGAGACATTACTCTTTACTTGGTCAATCTGACTGTTGGCAGCATCAAGTTGTTCAACCACAACTTTTTTGCCTTTACTTTCAACATGTTGACCGGTCTTAACCAGCTCTTTGAAGTACTCGCCGCCCTCGCTGCCGACCTTGGCATACGCACCAAGACCTGCCAGCCAGATCTTGCGGGCATAGCTTTTAACGTCACTCAGGGCAGTGGACTGTACGTCGTTTTTTTTCTTCAAAATAACTTTGGCCATGGTGCACCTCACGCAAAATAGGGTGGAGGAACAGCCCACAGGAGTTGAGGGCCTGGGCACAAAGTAGGGAGAAAAATTAGAATCGGCACCCTAAGCGCGGTGAATCAAGCCAGCGCCTTATCCAGCGCCTTCTCGATTTCGGACTTGATAGTGCCACTCATGGCGGACATCAACAGGCCCAGTTCCACATCAATGCGCAGCGATTCATCGGCCACTAATACAGTGCCTTTAACCCCCGAGCGCTTGAGGTTCAAGGTATCGCCGGACCATGAAGGTTCCAGGCCATATTGCTCCTTGAGCTTGTGCGCCAACTTCTCGGCCTTCGCCCGCGCGCCCTCTTTACCCAAGGTGTGTGTACGTTCAACGGTAATACGGGCCATTGCAATGACTCCTCTTTATAGCGAGTGGAACACCTGCCATGCGGCAAAAGGTCTCGGTGACCGCCTATCTTACCTTCAGCCTTGCCAAGACAAAGCAGGTCATGGGGATTATCATGTCCCGCATTCTCTTTTGGTGACAGCGATATGACTGATCAGCGCAAAGGCAGCGATGCCGAACCCACCACTCACTTCGGTTTCAAGAACGTCCCGGAAAGCCAGAAAGCGGAAAAAGTCGCTGAGGTGTTCCACTCCGTGGCCGCCAAGTACGACCTGATGAACGACGTGCTGTCGGGCGGCATGCACCGCCTGTGGAAACGCTTCACCATCGAACTGTCGGGCGTACGCGCCGGCAACCGTGTGCTGGACATCGCCGGCGGCACGGGCGACCTGGCGGCCAAGTTCTCCAAGCTCGTCGGCCCCACCGGCCAGGTGGTACTGGCGGACATCAACGGTTCGATGCTCAAGGTCGGTCGCGATCGCCTGCTGGATAAAGGCGTGGCCGGCAATATCGAATTCGTCCAGGCCGACGCCGAAAAACTGCCGTTCCCGGATAACCATTTCGACTGCGTGACCATCGCCTTCGGCCTGCGCAACGTCACCCACAAAGAGGACGCGATCCGCTCCATGCTGCGCGTGCTCAAGCCGGGTGGTCGCCTGTTGGTGCTGGAGTTCTCCAAGCCGACCAACGCGCTGATGTCCAAGGTTTACGACACCTACTCCTTCGCCTTCATGCCGTTGATGGGCAAGCTGATCACCAATGACGCCGAGAGTTATCGTTACCTGGCCGAATCGATCCGCATGCACCCCGACCAGGAAACCCTGAAGTCGATGATGGTGGAGGCCGGTTTCGACCGCGTGACCTACCACAACATGACCTCGGGTATCGTCGCCCTGCACCGCGGCATCAAGCCCTGATGTTGTTCGCCGGTCTTCTCGCCAGCGTGGAACACGGCATCAACCGTGTCTTGCGCCTGGACAGCACCGCCCTGGCGCGGCTCGCGCACCTCAACGGCAAGATCATTGCCGTCGACTGCCGCAGCCCCGCCTTGCAGTTGTTTATCCTGCCCGGCGATGAAGGCTTGCTGCTCGCCAGCCAATGGGCCGCCGAGGCCGACTGCACCCTGCGGGCGCCGGCGTCGAGCCTGTTGCACCTGGCCTTGAGCCGCAACAAGACCGCCATCCTCCACAGTGCCGAAGTGGAACTGGAAGGCGACAGTGCGGTGCTGATGGACTTGGCCGCCGTGCTGCAAGACCTGGAACTGGACTGGGAATACGAGCTGTCGCGCTGGATCGGCCCCGTCGCCACCCAGTTGATCAGCGGGCACCTGCGCAGCCGCTCGCGCTGGTACCAGCAAGGGTTCGCCAGCCTCAACCAGAACCTTGCCGAATACCTGAGCGAAGAATCGCGCACCCTGGTCGGGCAACGGGAAGCGCAAGCGCGCTTTCGTGAACTCGACAAGGCCAAAATCGACCTGGAACGCCTCGAGGCCCGCTTCGAGCGCCTGAGCCGTTCCCTTGATCCAAGCGATAACGCATGAAGCTGCTCGCCGTCCGCCGTCTGTTTCGTATCCAGCGCGTCGTAGCCCGCTACCGCCTCGATGACCTGCTGTTTGCCCTGCCCCTGCCGTGGTTTCTTCTGGCAGTACGCTATGTGCTGCCGTGGCGCTGGTTGCCGCGCAAGCAGCTGGAACTGAGCCGTGGTGCGCGCCTGCGCCTGGCGTTGCAGGACCTGGGGCCGATCTTCATCAAGTTCGGACAGATCCTCTCCACCCGCCGCGACCTGCTGCCGGAAGACATCGCCGACGAACTGATGCTGCTGCAGGACCGCGTGCCGCCGTTCGACTCGCAGCAATCGGTCAAGCTGATCGAAGAACAGCTCGGCAAAAAGATCAGCGAAGTGTTCAGGCGCTTCGACATCGAGCCGCTGGCATCGGCCTCGGTGGCGCAGGTACACGCCGCACAGCTCAAGACCGGTGAAGAAGTGGTGGTGAAGGTGATTCGCCCCGGCCTCAAGCCGATCATCGGCCAGGACCTGGCATGGCTGTTCATCCTCGCCCGCGCCGCCGAGCGTTTCTCCGCCGATGCTCGCCTGCTGCACCCTGTCGACGTGGTCGCCGATTACGAAAAAACCATCTACGACGAACTCGACCTGCTGCGTGAAGCCGCCAACGCCAGTCAACTCAAGCGCAACTTCGAAGGCTCGCCCTTGCTGTATGTGCCGCAAGTGTATTGGGACTGGTGCCGTCCCAAAGTACTGGTGATGGAGCGTATCTACGGTGTGCAGGTCACCGACCTCGCGACCCTGGCGGACCAGCGCACCGACATGAAGATGCTCGCTGAGCGCGGTGTGGAGATATTCTTCACCCAGGTATTCCGTGACAGCTTCTTTCACGCCGACATGCACCCGGGCAACATCTTCGTCAGCACCGTGAACCCGTGGAACCCACAGTACATTGCGATCGACTGCGGCATCGTCGGCAGCCTGACCCCGGAAGACCAGGACTACCTGGCGCGCAACCTGTTTGCCTTCTTCAAGCGTGACTACCGCCGCGTGGCGCAACTGCACATCGATTCGGGCTGGGTACCGGCGGAAACCAAGCTCAACGAATTCGAAGCGGCGATCCGTACCGTCTGCGAACCGATCTTTGAAAAACCGCTGAAAGATATCTCTTTCGGCCAGGTGCTGATGCGCCTGTTCCAGACCGCACGGCGCTTCAACATGGAAGTGCAGCCGCAGTTGGTGTTGCTGCAAAAAACCCTGCTGAACATTGAAGGGCTGGGGCGCCAGCTGTACCCGGACCTTGACCTGTGGAACACCGCCCAACCGTTCCTGGAACGATGGATGCGTGAGCGCGTCAGCCCGAAAACCCTGATCGGCAACCTGCACAGCCAGTTCGAACAACTGCCGCACCTGGCCAACATGACCCGTGACCTGCTGGAGCGCATGTCCCAGCCCCACGCCCATGACCCGGCGCCACCCTGGCAGAAGCGCAAGGACGACTGGTTCCTGCGCCTGTTGGGCGCCGCGCACCTGGTGGGTGGCGTGATACTGGCCATTGGCGGGCCACTGAATGAGTTGGGCCACTGGCCAGCCGGCATCATGGTCGCCGTGGGTGTGTATCTGATCGTGCGTCGATAGCCGATCCGGTTATACACTGTCGCAAATTGCCGGAGCCGAACATGAAAGACTGGTTGGACGAAATCAAGTGGGACAATGACGGCCTGGTACCGGCCATCGCCCAGGACTACAAGACCGGGCGCGTGCTGATGATGGCCTGGATGAACCGCGAGGCCCTGAGCCTCACCGCCGCTGAGCAGCGCGCTATTTACTGGTCACGTTCGCGTGGCAAACTGTGGCGTAAGGGCGAAGAGTCCGGCCATGTGCAAACCCTGCACGAGATACGCCTCGACTGTGACGCCGACGTGGTGATCCTGATGGTCGAGCAGATCGGCAACATCGCCTGCCACACCGGTCGTCACAGTTGCTTCTATCGCGTGTTCGAAGACGGCGAATGGAAAATTGTCGAGCCGGTGCTCAAAGACCCGCACGCCATTTATTCCCCAGGACACTGAACATGAGCGATACCCTGAACCGCGTGGCCCAGGTACTGGAAGACCGCAAGGGCGCGGATGCCGACAGCTCCTATGTCGCCAGCCTGTACCACAAGGGATTGAACAAGATCCTGGAAAAGCTCGGCGAGGAGTCCATCGAAACGATCATCGCCGCCAAGGACGCGCAGATCAGCGGTGATTACAGCGATGTAATCTATGAAACCGCCGACTTGTGGTTCCATAGCCTGGTCATGCTCGCCCAACTGGGGCAGCATCCGCAGGCCGTACTGGATGAACTGGACCGTCGCTTCGGCTTGTCCGGGCACGTCGAAAAGGCCTCGCGCCCGTCCGCCTGAATAACTTTCACAGAGGAATTGCAGCATGGGCATTTTTGACTGGAAACACTGGATCGTCATTCTGGTGGTGGTGGTACTGGTGTTCGGCACCAAGAAACTCAAGAACCTGGGCACCGATGTGGGCGAGTCGATCAAGGGCTTTCGCAAGGCCATGAACGACGACGAAAAACCGGCCGACCCGGTCGCCACTCCGGTGCCGCCAGCCCAGCCGGTACATCCGCAGGCCACCCAGCCGATCACCGAGCGTCGGACCTTCGACGTGCAGGCTGAAAAAGTCGAAGAGCCGACCCGCAAAGACTCGTGAGCACTGACTAATGTTTGGTATCAGCTTCTCTGAACTGCTACTCGTCGGCCTCGTGGCGTTACTGGTGTTGGGGCCTGAACGCCTGCCCGGTGCCGCACGCACGGCCGGCCTGTGGATCGGGCGCCTGAAACGCAGTTTCAACGCCATCAAACAGGAAGTTGAACGGGAAATCGGCGCCGACGAGATCCGCCGCCAACTGCACAACGAACACATTCTGTCGTTGGAGCAGGAAGCCCGGAAAATCCTGTCGCCGGTACAGGAGCCGGCTAAGCCGGAGGAGCCTGCGGCCCCGAACAGCATCGCGCCCGCACCCGTTGCACAAGCCACGCCCGCCGCGCCAACCGAGCCTGCGCCGACGCCCGTTGCGTCGCCCGCGCCCCATGACCCTACATTGCCGCCGCGAGCCCCATGAGCGCTGATAAACCGGAAAACGACCAGCACATGCCGCTGGTCTCGCACCTCACCGAGTTGCGCACCCGCCTGCTGCGTTGTGTAGCGGCCATCTTCATCATCTTTGCCGGGCTGTTCGCCTTTACCCAGCAAATCTACACCTTCGTCTCCACGCCTCTGCGCCAGTACCTGCCGGCTGGGGCAACGATGATCGCCACCGATGTGTCGTCGCCGTTCCTCACGCCATTGAAGCTGACCATGATGGTGTCGTTGTTCCTTGCGATCCCGGTGATCCTGCACCAGATCTGGGGCTTCATCGCGCCGGGCCTGTACAAGCATGAGAAGCGCATCGCCGTTCCGTTGCTGGTGTCGAGCATCCTGTTGTTCTACACCGGCATGGCGTTCGCGTATTTCCTGGTGTTCCCGCTGATCTTCAAATTCTTCGCCGCAGCCACGCCGGCCGGCGTGGAGATGATGACCGACATCACCAGCTACCTTGATTTCGTGATGACGCTGTTCTTCGCCTTTGGTGTGGCCTTCGAAATTCCGGTGGCCGTGGTGCTGCTGGTATGGATCGGCGTGGTCGACGTCAAATACCTCAAGAAGATCCGCCCGTACGTGATCATCGGTTGCTTCGTGGTCGGCATGATTCTCACCCCGCCGGACATCTTCTCCCAGACCTTGCTGGCCGTGCCCATGTGGATGCTGTTCGAGATCGGCATCCTGTTCGGCAGCCTGATCAGCAAGCGCGAAGACCAGCCGGATGACCCGCCCGTCGACAACGACCAGCCGCCAGCCACCCAGCCATGAACCTGCTGTTGCTGGAAGAGGCCGACTTTATCGCGGCCGACCGGGTGGTGCTGCGTGATCGGCGCCTGGTGCATATGCAGGAAGTCCACCGCGCTGCGGTGGGCGACAGCCTGCGCGTGGGGCGCATCGGCGGCCTGATAGGCAACGCCCAGCTGTTGCGCCTGGAAACCCGCGAGGGCGAGCTGCAAGTCAGCTTCGACCAGCCCCCGCCGGCCAAACTGCCCCTGACCCTGCTGCTGGCCCTGCCGCGCCCGAAAATGCTGCGCAGGGTGCTGCAAACCGTGGCCGCCATGGGCGTGCCGAAGGTCGTGCTGGTCAACAGCTACCGCGTAGAGAAAAGCTTCTGGCAGACGCCGTTCCTGGAACCTGAAGCGATCCGTGAGCAATTGATCCTGGGCCTGGAACAGGCGCGGGATACGGTGTTGCCCGAGATCATTATCGAAAAGCGCTTCAAGCCGTTCGTTGAAGACCGTTTGCCCGCCATGACCGCAGGCACCCTGGGCCTGATCGGCCACCCTGGCGATTACCCGGCCTGCCCGCGCGGGCTGGATGAGCCGGTGACACTGGCCATCGGCCCCGAGGGCGGCTGGATTCCCTACGAAGTGGACCTGCTGACCCAGGCCGGCTTGCAACCGGTGCAACTCGGCGCACGTATCCTGCGCGTCGAAACGGCGGTCACCGCCCTGCTCGCCCGCCTGTTCTAACAACACCCTGTAGTGAGCGGGCTCGCCCCGCGCTGGGGGGCGAAGCCGCCCTAACCAAGGACGCCGCGGTGATTCAGAAAGACCGCAGCGCCTGAGTTTGGGGCGGCGTTGCCCCCAAGCGCGGGGCAAGCCCGCTCACTACAAACTCCAGTTTTCCTACAGGTATAGCCCGGCCGGCCGATAGCCTTTGAATAAGTCCAAGCCTTGTTCCAAAGGAGATCGCAGCATGTATCGTTGGTTAGCCGAAAAACTGGGGAATGTGAGCGTCAATCGCAAGCTGGGCGTAGGCTTCGGCTTGGTGTTGATCCTGACGCTACTGATCACCTTCACCGGCTGGACCGGCCTGAGCAACGTGACCAGCCGTGGCGACAAACTTGGCTTTATTTCCAGCCTCAACAGCCTGACCAAAGACCTGCGACTGGCACGCCTGGACTTCGAGATGCGTCGTGGTGAACAAGGTACGGATGCGGTCAATGGCTTGCTCACGCAGTTGGACAGCGGCCTGAAAACCGCTCTGGATCTGATCGAACAGCCTAACGACAAGGCGCTGGTCGAGCAGCAATTGGAGGCTCTGAATCAATACAAAAAAGCCTTCGCCGCCATGGTCCAGGCCGGTCTGAAGCGTGAAGGCGCCCGCAGCCAATTGGGCGACACCGCTGACAACGCCGTGGCCAAGATCAATGAAATCGAAAAAGCCCTGCTGCAAGGCGACAGCGTCGCCCAGTTCAATAGCGTGGTGGACTTGAGCAAGCTGATCCAGCAATCGCGCTTCCAGGTTCGCGGCTACACCTACAGCGGCAAGACGGAGGCCGAACAGCCGGCCCTGGATGCCATCGACAACGCCCTGAAAAAAATCAACCAACTGCAAGGCCAATTGCCGGAGCCGTATCAGGCCAACCTGCAAGAAGCCGGGGTGTCGCTGCAAGCCTATCGCGCTGCCGTCAGCCAGTATCGCGACGCCCAGGTTGCCAGCGCGGCGGCCATGGCGACCATGAAGGCCCAAGGCGATATCCTGTTGGGCCATAGCGAAAAGCTCACCACCTCGCAAACGGCAGTGCGTGATGCCGACGTTGTGCAGGCCAAACAGCTGTTACTGCTGGCCACCGTGCTGGCGCTGATCTTCGGCATCATCGCCGCCATGGCCATCACCCGCCAAATCGTCATCCCACTGAACCAGACGCTTAAAGTCGCAGAGCGCGTAGCCTCGGGCGACCTGAGCCACAACCTGGACTCGATGCGCCAGGATGAACTGGGCCAGTTGCAACGCGCCATGCAAAGCATGACCGTGGGCCTGCGTGAACTGATCGGCGGCATCAGCGACGGCGTCACGCAAATCGCCAGCGCCGCCGAACAACTGTCGGCCGTGACCGAACAAACCAGCGCCGGGGTCAACAGCCAGAAGGTCGAAACCGACCAGGTGGCCACCGCCATGAACGAAATGGCTGCCACCGTGCAGGAGGTGGCGCGCAACGCCGAGGAAGCGTCCGAAGCCGCCGTGGCCGCCGACCAACAGGCGCGTGAAGGTGACAAGGTGGTCAGTGAAGCCATCGACCAGATCGAGCGCCTGGCCACCGAAGTCGGCCACTCCACTACCGCCATGGGCGATCTGAAACGCGAAAGCGACAAGATCGGCAGCGTGCTCGACGTGATCAAGTCGGTCGCCCAGCAAACCAACCTGTTGGCGCTGAACGCGGCAATTGAAGCGGCGCGCGCCGGTGAAGCCGGACGCGGCTTCGCGGTGGTGGCCGATGAAGTGCGCAGCCTGGCCCAACGCACCCAGAAATCCACCGAAGAGATCGAAGAACTGATCGTCGGCCTGCAAAGCGGCACCCAGCAGGTGGCCAGCATCCTGGACAACAGCCGTGGCCTGACCGACAGCAGCGTCGAATTGACCCGTCGCGCCGGCAGTGCGTTGGCGAGCATCACCCGCACGGTCTCGACCATCCAGGCGATGAACTCGCAGATCGCTACCGCCGCCGAGCAACAAAGCGCCGTCGCCGAAGAGATCAACCGTAGTGTGCTGAATGTGCGCGACGTGTCGGAGCAAACGTCGTCGGCCAGTGAAGAGACCGCCACCTCCAGCGCAGAACTGGCGCGCCTTGGGATCTACTTGCAGACCTTGGTCGGGCGCTTCCGCGTCTGACCCTTTGCTGCGGCGGTCGATCAAGGCCGCCGCAATTTGTGAAACGTCCTACGCAGTTATCAGCCCGCCAACACCTCGAATCGTTTTAGCGTTTTAACCGAACGCTTTTTCTGATTGGAGGCTCATCATGTTTTCTCGGCTGACCCACTTGCTGGTCAATGCCAGCGTCCGTCTCAAGCTCATCCTGGGATTCGGCCAAGTGCTGATCCTCAGTCTCCTGATCGCCATGACCGGCTGGCAAGCCTTGAACACCGCGCTGTATCACACCAGCAGCCTGACGGTGCTAGGGCGATTGGCCGTCGACACAGAAGCCATGCGCGCTGATCGTATCGTTTACCGCACCCTGACGGACGCCGACAGCCTGGCCAAGATGGCCACCAGCATCGAACAAATCGACGCACACCTGGCCGACCTTTCAAGCCGCTTGAAAGACCCCGCCGACCTGCAGCGCTTGCAGGAGGCAACGCGCTGGGTCGCGGATTTCAAGGCCGCCCTGGTGCAACTGCCGCCCTTGATCGAGCAACGCGAGAGCATTCGCCCCGCGCTCAAAAGAACGGCGCTGCAAGCCAGTGAGACGCTCGTCCAGCTCGCCGGCGCATTACCCGACCCGGAAGACGGCAACGCCCATGGCGCCATCGAGCAGTTGCGCCAGGCCATGGAGCAGGCCGAGGAGCGTGTGCAAAGCCCGGCATGGGCCGCGCAATCATTGCAAGCCTACGCCGAGGCCATTGCCAAGACGCTCGACGCGCTGGAAGTCGCCCAAGCCGTAGTCACCACCTTGCCTGTCGACTCGGCGCAGCTCAAAACCGACCTGGCCACCTATCGCGAGCAACTCACCCGGCTCAAGGACGCGCAGCTCAACACAGAAACCGTGCAAAACCGCTTTGAACAGCAACTCAATCAATTGCGCGAGCAGAACCTTGCATTGATTGAAGGGCAGAACACCCAGGGTGATAACGAAGCGAGACACACGCGCTTACTGCTGATCAACGTCACAGCGGCGGCCTTGCTACTGGGCGGCTTGGCCGCGTGGTGGATCGCCCGGCAGATTGCCGTACCGCTCCGCGAAATCCTCACCGCTGCCCATCGCGTCGCCGACGGCGACCTGAGCCACGCCCCCCAGACCGATCGCCGTGATGAGCTGGGCCAATTGCAACAGAGCATCGGGCAAATGACCCGCAACCTGCGCAACCTGATCAGCCGCATCGGCGACAGTGCCCGGCAGATCGCCAGTGCGGCCACCCAATTGTCCGCCGTCACCTTGCAAACCCGCACGGGCGTGAACAACCAGAAAGACGAAACCGACCAGGTGGCCACGGCCATGAATGAAATGCTCGCGACCGCCCAGGAAGTCTCGCGACACGCCGAACAGGCGTCGGCCGCCGCCCAGGAAGCAGACCAACAGGCCAGCGCCGGAGAACAGGTGGTCGCGCAGGCGGTGGAGCAGATTGGTCACCTGGCGAGTGAAATGGCATTGTCCAGTCGCGCCATGCTCGCCTTGCAGCAGGAGAGCCAGAAAATCGGCAGCGTGCTGGATGTGATCAAATCCGTGTCCCAGCAAACCAACCTGCTGGCGTTGAACGCCGCCATCGAAGCGGCGCGCGCCGGGAGTGCCGGAGAAGGGTTTGCCGTGGTCGCCGATGAAGTACGCAGCCTGGCGCAACGCACCCAGGAATCGGCGGAAGAAATCGAAGGGCTGATCCTGGACCTGAACAAGGGCACCGAGCAGGTGGCGCAGATTCTGGACAGCAGCCGAAACCTGACCGACACCAGCGTCGGCCTGACCCGCGATGCCGGTCAAGCGTTGGCGGCGATTGCGCGCACGGTGTCGATCATCCAGGACATGAACCCGCAGATTGCCGCCGCCGCCGAGCAGCAAAGCGCGGTGGCCGAGGAGATCAATCGCAGTGTGTTGAAGGTGCGGGATGTGTCGGAACAGACGGCGACCGCCAGCGAAGAAATGGCGGCCGCCAGTGTTCAGTTGACGCGGCTGAGCCTGGATTTGCAGACGCTGATCGGCAAATTCAGGCTCTGACGCTTACAGGACCTGGCGTAAAAACGCTTGGGCCCGCGGGTCTTTGGGGGCATCGAAGAACTCGGCCGGGGACGCGTCTTCGAGCAACTTGCCGTGATCGAAGAACAGCACGCGGTCGGCGACTTCGCGGGCAAACCCCATCTCGTGGGTGACGCAGACCATGGTCATGCCTTCCAGGGCCAGGGTCTTCATCACGTCGAGCACTTCACCGACCATTTCCGGGTCAAGGGCCGAGGTGGGCTCATCGAACAACATCACCTTGGGCTCCATCGCCAGGGCACGAGCGATCGCGACGCGCTGCTGTTGGCCGCCGGACAACCGTGATGGAAACTCGTTGGCCTTTTGCGCAATACCGACTTTTTCCAGCAGCGCCAGGGCCTTGGCCTCGCGCTCTTTCTTGGCGCGCTTGCGCACGACCTTTTGCGCCAGGCACAGGTTTTCCAGCACGGTCATATGAGGGAACAGGTTGAAGTGCTGGAACACCATGCCGACTTCACGCCGATAGGCGTTCACATCGGTTTTCGGATCAGCCAGCTGCAGGCCGTCGATGCTCACCGAGCCCGAATCGAACGTTTCCAGGCCATTGAGACACCGCAGGAAGGTGGACTTGCCGGAGCCCGACGGGCCGATCACCACCAGCACTTCGCCCTTGGCCACTTGGGTGGTCACGTGGTCCACCGCGCGCACGACCTGGCCACGGGTATCGAAGACTTTTACCAGATCGCGGACTTCAATCACTTTGCGCGAGCCTCCGCTCAAGCCGGCTGGCCATTTTCGACAGCGGCAGGTTGATCAGCAGGTACAAGCCTGCCACACAGAACAGGATTTCAAATGGCGAGAACGAGGTGGTGATCACCTCCCGGCCGCTTTTGAGCAACTCGGTAATCGCAATCACCGACACCAGCGAGGTGTCCTTCACCAGGCTGATAAACTGCCCGGCCAACGGCGGCAACACGCGCTTGAAGGCTTGCGGCAATACCACATGCCGCATCGACTGGCCGGCACTCAACCCCAGGGAGCGCGCAGCTTCGTTCTGACCACGGGCGATGGACTGCACACCCGCACGAACGATTTCCGCCACATAGGCGCCGGTAAACAGTGACAACGCAGCCACCCCGGCGAACTCCCGGGACAGGTTGAGCACGGTGCCGATGAAGAAATAGAAAATGAAGATCTGCACCAACAACGGCGTTCCGCGCACCAGTTCGACGTAGATCGTCGACAGATCGCGCAACGTCGGGTTGCTGGAGAGACGGCACAAGCCGGTCGCCAAGCCGATCGCCAACCCGAGCACTCCGGAGACCACCGATAACCACAAGGTGGTCCACAAGCCCCACATCAGCGGGCCCAACGCCCAATGGCGGGTCACGCCGACCACATCGCCCTCGGCTACGTCATCGCCACGTGCCACTTGCAGGCTGTTGTCGGCCACGCTCAGCTTCTGCTCTACACCGGCGTCGTTGCGCAGGGTGACTTCAGCCACATCGCCCTTGCGCACCAGTTCAACGACGGTGGAGATATCGGCGGCACGCTGGGAGGTCTCGGCCTGGTAGGCGAAGTACTGCGGTACGCGGTTCCAGCGCCACTCGTAGGACATCAGCGAAGTGGCGTAGTACAAGGCGCCAGCCAGGCCGACCAGCACGACCACGGTCAGCAGGTGCCAGGGCCATTGGGCTTTTTTCTGTTTCATTTCACTTTCCGGGATATGTGTCGCCTGTGAGACCGCCTTCGCGAGCAAGCCCGCTCCCACACTCGACCGCATGCTCATGCTGGAACTCGGTCAAATGTGGGAGCGGGCTTGCTCGCGAAGGACGCGACTCGGTCTTAAGCCTTATTCCATGTCCTTGAGCCACTCGGAGCTCTTGAACCACTTGTCATGGATACGATCGTAGGTGCCGTCGTTGCGGATCTGGTGCAGGAAGTTGTTGATGTAGTTCAGGCTGTCGTAATCGCCTTTCTTCAAACCGAACGCCAAGGGTTCGAACGTGAACGGTTCTTCCAGGAACACCAGCTTGCCGTTACCGACTTTTTTCTCGGCGACCACGTTGTAAGGCGCGTCATACACAAAGGCATCGGCCTTGCCGTTGACCACGTCCAGTACGCCTTCCTGCTCATTGTCATAGCCATGGTATTTGGCTTTGGAGATCAGTTTTTTGGCAACCATCTCACCGGTGGTGCCGAGCTTGGAGGTCAGGCGGAACTTCTCGTCGTTCAGGTCTTTATAGGACTTGATGGTGCCTTCCAGGTCTTTACGTATCAGCAGGGTCTGGCCGACGACGATGAAGGGTTCGCTGAAGTTCAGGCGCAGGTTACGTTCCTGGGTCAGGGTCATGCCGCTGCCGATCATGTCGAATTTACCGGTCAGGAACGCCGGGATGATCCCGTCATAACCGGTGGAGACCAGCTCCAGCTTGACGCCCATGGACTTGGCCAGCGCCTTGAGGATGTCGACTTCGAAGCCGATGATTTCACCGCGCTTGTCTGTCATTTCGAACGGCATGTAGGTCGGGTCCATGCCGACTTTGAGCGTGCCGCGCTTGACCGCATCATCGATGGCACCGGCCTGGGCCGCAGTGGCGGCGACCCACGCCGTGACGCCGAGCATCAGCATCGAAAGATACTTTTTCATCATCAAGTCCCCTGGACGGTTCTTATAAGAGCGGCGCGCAAAAGGGCTGCACCATTTCGGGGTGCGATCCTAACCCACTCGTTGCCCGTCACAAAGGTTTCACGGGTAAATGTTATCGGCGTATGTCGGAAATGCCCCACATGGGTGCAGCGAAGCATGGGCGTAGACACATTGCCCTCGTCACTCGTCCATTGGGTTATGTGTAAACAGTTATGACTTTCAGTCGATTTCCGCCATCCAGGCAGTGTCCTTGAACCACTTGTCGTGCAGGCGATCGTAGGTCCCGTCCTGGGCCACCTGATTGAGGAAGTGGTTGATCCAGTTGAGGCTATCGTAGTCGCCCTTCTTCAGGCCGAAGGCCAGCGGTTCGAAGGTGAAGGGTTGTTCGAGCACCAGCAACGCACTGTTCTCGGGGCGGGTCATTGCAATCAGGTTGTAGGGTGCATCGTGCACAAAGGCATCCGCCTTGCCCTCCACGACCTGGCGCACACCTTCTTCAGGGGTTGCGAAACTGCTCAGGCGCGCCGCGCCCAGGAAGCGCTGCGCCGCCGCCAGCCCGGTGGTGCCTGCAATGGCGGCGACGCGGTACTCGGCACTGTCCAGGTCTTCAATACTGGAAACCCTACCGGCCAGGCTTGGGTGCAGCAGGATGGTTTGGCCGACCACGATAAAGGAGTCGCTGAAATTCAGTTTCAGGTTGCGCTCCTGGGTCACCGTCATGCCACTGCCGATCAGGTCAAACTGCTTGGTCATCAGGCCAGGCAGCAACTCGGTATAGGGCACCGCCACCAACTCGAGCTCGACCCCCAATGCACGGCTCATGGTCTGCAGCAGGTCGATCTCGAAGCCGACGATGCGCCCCTGCTTATCCGTCATTTCAAAGGGGATGTAGGTGGGCGTCGTGCCGACCTTCAGCACTCCCCGTCGAACCGCATCATCGAGGGCACCGGCATTCAACCAACCTGCGTAGATGCCTGCGACAACGCCGATCAGCCATGCTGAACCGTACCTCTTGAACATGAATACCCCCGTGGCAAGTCAAATCTGGGGGGCGATGCTACCCCAGCCACAGGCACGGCAATACGCCTCGAATCGAGGTCTTTTGTTTCGAAATAACAAGGAGTTAGAACAAAAAGGAAGAGACGCGAAACGCCGTAGGACCAGCGTTTCAAGCGCCCCCGAAGTGAGCCTTCGGGGGCGTCTGAATCAGGCCGGCTGGGCCTGGGACGACAGCGGTTGCAGCGGCAGCAACGGCGCGTGCGGATCAGCCTTGATCGAGGCACGCCAGGCGCCCAGCCATTCGGCGTGACCTTCACTCCAGACCTGCTGGTGCAGGCGGGCCAGGGCTACCGGATCGCTGAGCAGGGCCAGGCGTTCAGCGTTGTTGAGTGCGGCCGGGCCGACTTTCAACGCATGACGCACCCGCTCGGCACGCAGGTGCTCGATCGGCTCCGCCTGACGGTGGCGCGAAGTCGCCAGGGCGCAGGCCAGGGCGTTCTGCTGCGGGTCGACCACCGAGCGTACAAACCCGTCATGCAGGGCGTGCCAACGGTTTTCGTGGGTGTACTGTTCGGTCGACAACAGCGCTTGCGGCGGGTTGTACTCCTCGGGGATCAGGAACAGGCTCTCGTCGCGGGACTTGAGGCCCAACTTGACCCGGCTGGAGATCACCGACACCGGGATCGACAACATCAGCGAGCCGACGATCGGGATCAGCCACCACAGGAAGCTTGGGTTCAACCACACCACCAACAAGGCCCACAAAAAGCCCAGCACGGTTTGCGGACCGTGGCGCTTGACGGCCTCGCTCCATGGCGTGGAATCGTCGTCACGTTGCGGCGAATTCCAGGTCGCAGCCCAACCGAGGAACGCGGCCAGTACGAAGCGGGTGTGGAAGATCATCCGCACCGGCGCCAGCAGCATGGAGAACAGCATCTCCAGCAGCATCGACAGCGTCACCTTGAACTTGCCACCGAACTCTTTCGCGCCCTTGGCCCAGATCAGGATGATGCTCAGCAGTTTAGGCAGGAACAGCAGCACGATGGTGGTGGAGAACAGCGCCACCGCCTTGTCCGGATGCCATTGCGGCCACAGCGGGTACAACTGGCGCGGCGCCATGAAGTACTGCGGCTCCATCAGGGTATTGACCGCCAGCAGCGCGGTCGACAACACCAGGAAGAAGAACCACAACGGCGCCGACAGGTAGGACATCACGCCGGTGAGGAACACCGCACGGTGCACCGGGTGCATGCCCTTGACCAGGAACAGGCGGAAGTTCATCAGGTTGCCGTGGCACCAGCGACGGTCACGCTTGAGTTCATCCAGCAGGTTGGGCGGCAGTTCTTCGTAGCTGCCCGGCAAATCATAGGCGATCCACACGCCCCAGCCTGCACGACGCATCAGCGCAGCTTCGACGAAGTCGTGGGACAGAATCGCACCGGCGAACGCGCCTTTGCCTGGCAACGGCGCCAAGGCGCAGTGCTCGATGAACGGCTTCATGCGGATGATTGCGTTGTGGCCCCAGTAGTGGGATTCACCCAACTGCCAGAAGTGCAGGCCGGCAGTAAACAACGGGCCGTACACGCGGGTGGCGAACTGCTGCATGCGCGCATACAGCGTGTCCATGCCCGACGCACGCGGCGCGGTCTGGATAATCCCCGCGTCCGGCGTGGCTTCCATCAGGCGTACCAGGCTGGTCAGGCATTCGCCGCTCATCACGCTGTCGGCGTCGAGCACCACCATGTACTTGTAGTCACCGCCCCAGCGACGGCAGAAGTCGTCGAGGTTACCGCTTTTACGCTTAACGCGGCGGCGACGGCGGCGGTAGAAGATCTTGCCGAAGCCACCGGCTTCGCGGCACACGTCCAGCCAGGCCTGTTGTTCGGCGATGCAGATATCGGCGTCGTTACTGTCGCTGAGCACGAAGAAATCGAAGCGGTCCAGGTCGCCCGTGGCGGCCACCGACTCGAAGGTAGCGCGCAAACCGGCAAATACCCGGGGCACGTCTTCGTTGCAGATCGGCATGACCAGCGCGGTACGGGCGTCCTTCGGAATCGGCTCGTCACCGGCACTTTTACCGGAGATGCGGTATTTATCGTGACCCGTAAGCAGTTCCAGGAAGCCCATCAGCGCAGTCCAGAAACCCGCCGAGACCCAGCAGAACAAGATCCCGAACATGATCAGGATGCTGGTTTGCAGAGCGTAAGGCAGTACCTGTGTGGCGGTTTGCAGCAGGGTCTGGTTGCGGATCTCGTCGAAGTCGACCAGCGACCAGCCCTGGTACGGCATGATGCCTTTCATGTACCAGCCGGCCACGATGGTCTGGCCAAGCATCAAGATCAGCAGGATATAACGGCGGATCGAACCGACGGTGCGCCAGCGCGCAGCGGGCAATACACGCTCGTCTTTCGGCGGCTTGGGTGGGTTGGTGCGACCGGTCAAGCGGCGCCAGCCACGTACCAGGATATTGGTACGCCATGGCTCAGGCACCACCTTGGTCCGACGGATCGGCGGTGTGGCCTTCAGGCTGACCCGGCCGCTGGCGTCGAGCGCGAGCATTTCGGCGTCTTGCAGTTCCTCGGCGGTACTGAGGGTCAAGCGCGTGCCAACCGACGCCTGGGCGGCGTCGGTCGGTGCGTCGAACGTCTTCGACGACAGGCGTTCGTGCAATTCGCTGAAGGAGGTGCAGCCCGCCAGTTCGGCGCGCTGCTCGGCAGTCAACGGGAGATGCGCCAGGTACTCGGACAGAGTTTCTGGTTTGGCTTGTGAATTACTCATCGGCAGGCAACTGGTAGCTCCAGGTCTCGGTCAGGACTTGTTCGGTCTTGGCCGGCTCTGGGGTGGCAGGGGCAGCTTCGGGCTGTTTGGCTTCCTTGTCTTTCGCATCCTTGGCGTCTTTCTTGGCCTGTTTCTCGTGCTGCTTGGCCAGGACCTTGTCGGCCTTGAGCACGTGGCTCGAGTCCTGCTCAGGCGCCGGAGGAGGAACATCTTGCACCAGCGCCGCACGCATTTCGGTCGGCTTGCCTGCGTCCTTGATCTTCATTCGCAGGGTCAGGCGCCAGCCTTTGGTGTGCTCGTTGTAACGCACGCTGTTTTCAACCAGTTCGGCGTTGTCGCCGACACTCACCTGGCTGCGCACCGGGGCGTCCGCAGGCAGTGCCTTGAGAGACGGGCCCTCGAAGTCCACCAGGTAGGCCACGCTGCCGTCAGGCTGGCGAATCAGGTTGGACTGCTTCACGTCACCGGTGGAACGCAGGGTCTGCTTGACCCAGGCGCTATCGCTCGGGTGCAGGGCTTTCTCGTCCATGGTCCAGTGCAGGCGGTAGGAAACGTCCAGCGGCTGACCGACTTCAGGTAGGTTTTCCGGGCTCCAGAAGGCAACGATATTGTCGTTGGTTTCATCGGCGGTCGGAATTTCCACCAGGCTGACAGTGCCTTTGCCCCAGTCGCCTTCGGGCTCGATCCAGGCGCTTGGGCGCTTGTCGTAGTTGTCGTCCAGGTCTTCGTAATGGCTGAAGTCGCGACCGCGTTGCAGCAGGCCGAAACCTTTCGGGTTTTCCACGGCGAAGCTGCTGACCGACAGGTGTTTAGGGTTGTTCAGCGGGCGCCAGATCCATTCGCCATTACCGGCGTGGATCGACAGGCCGCTGGAGTCGTGCAGCTCACGACGGTAGTTGAGCACCTTGGACGGCTGGTTGGCGCCGAACAGGTACATGCTGGTCAGCGGGGCAACGCCCAACTTGCTGACCTTGTCGCGCAGGAACATCTGGGACTTGACGTCGACAATGGTGTCGGCGCCCGGACGCAGGGTCAGGCGATACGCGCCGGTGGCCCGTGGAGAGTCGAGCAAGGCAAAGATCACCAGTTGTTTCTCGCCCGGTTTCGGACGCTCGATCCAGAACTCGGTGAAACGCGGGAACTCCTCGCCGGACGGCAAGGCAGTGTCGATCGCCATGCCACGGGCGGACAAGCCATACGTCTGGCCCTTGCCGACAACGCGGAAATAGCTCGCGCCCAGCATGGTCATGATTTCGTCTTGCTTGTCGGCCTTGTTGATCGGGTACAGCACACGGAAACCGGCATAACCCAGCTGTTCGGTGGCTTTAGGGTCAAACTTCACGTCGCCGAAATCGAAACGAGTCGGGTCGTACTTGATTTCCTGGACGCTGTCGGCGGTCACTTCGTTGATTTTCACCGGTGTATCGAAATGCATACCCTGGTGATAGAAGGACAGTTTGAACGGGGTGTTCTGATCAGCCCACTCGGCTTTTTCGTTGCGGAAACGAATCTTCTGGTAGTCAGCGAATTTCATTTCGCGGAATTCGTTTGGCAAATTGCTGCGCGGAGCTTCGTATTTTTGCCCGGCCAGCTCTTTTGCCTTGGCCGACACATCATCCAGACTGAATGCCCACAGTTGACCCGCGCCGAACAGGCAAAACAGGGCAGAGCCCGTCACCAGTGCGTTTCGTAACCGTTTGGCAGACAATTTTGGTGCATTACAGGGACTAACAATCACGAGCAACCCTCGCCGAAAACAGATCAAAAAACCAACGGCCAGCTATCTATATGCCAGGTTGGCGAGCATTGTTCCGACTCCCCTGGGTCAAAATGATTCCCCAAAAGGCTATCGGACAAGTCTCTACCTAAGTCAAAAATGGACCAAACAACGCTGATCCCCGTAGCGCGCGATTATCTAGTAGCCCGCGAAACAACGCATCAGGGACAACGAAGTATTTGTAGTGAAACCCTGCGTTTTTAGGCATTAAAGTCGTTTTTAATACATTCATGTCTGTAAGAGGAAGGTCACAGGGCCATCATTGACCAAATGCACCTGCATATCAGCGCCAAAACGCCCTGACGCTACCTTGCCATGCAATTGTTGCGCTTGTAACAGCAAGTGTTCAAAAAGCGCCGCTCCCAGCGCCGGAGGGGCCGCCGTGGAGAAGCTCGGCCGCAGCCCGCTCTTGGTGTCCGCTGCCAGGGTGAATTGCGACACCAGCAGCAAACCACCTTCGATGTCCTTCAAAGACAAGTTCATCTTGCCCTCATCATCGCTGAACACTCGATAGTTAAGCAGCTTGTGCAAAAGTTTGTCGGCGCTCTCGGGCGTATCTGAAGGTTCGACGGCGACCAGCACCAGCAAACCCTGGTCGATCGCCCCTACGATATCGCCCGCCACCTCGACCCGGGCGCCGCGCACCCGTTGCAACAAGCCCTTCATGCTTCTTCAGGCGGCAAGTCAAGCAGGTTGCGGGCCATTTCCCCGGTGGCACGCACCAAAGCATCGGTGATGCCGGGTTCGGATGCGGCATGGCCAGCCTCGCGAATAACCTGCAGCTCACTGTTGGGCCACGCCTGATGCAACTCCCAGGCGTTATCCAGTGGGCAGATCATATCGTAGCGGCCATGGATGATTACGCCAGGCAGATGGGCGATCTTGTGCATGTCGCGAATCAGCTGGTCGGGCTCGAGGAATGAGTTGTTAGTGAAGTAATGGCACTCGATGCGAGCGATGGACAGCGCACGCTGCGGCTCGGCAAACCGCTCCACCTGCGCAGGGTTGGGGCACAGGCCCAGCATGCGCCCTTCCCAGGTCGACCACGCCTTGGCCGCGTGCATCTGGGCGATCTGGTCGTTGCCGGTCAGGCGTTTGTGGTAGGCACCCAGCAAATCATGGCGCTCATCCTGCGGGATAGGCGCGAGGTAATCCTGCCAGTAATCCGGGAACATGCGGCTGGCGCCCTCCTGGTAGAACCAGTGGATGTCCTTGGGACGAGCCAGGAAAATGCCGCGCACAATCAGGCCATGTACGCGCTCCGGATGGGTTTGCGCGTAGGCCAGGGCCAGGGTCGAGCCCCAGGAGCCACCGAACAGCACCCATTTATCGATGCCCAGGTGTTCGCGGATGCGCTCCATGTCGGCGACCAGATCCCAGGTGGTGTTGTTTTCCAGGTTGGCGCGAGGAGTGGAGCGCCCGCAGCCGCGCTGGTCGAAGGTGACGATGCGGTACAGGTTCGGATCAAAGTAGCAGCGGCTGTTGGCGTCGCAACCGGCACCTGGGCCACCATGGATGAAAATAACCGGCAAGCCTTCGGGAGAGCCACTTTCATCGACATACAGCGTGTGGACGTCATCGACTGCCAGATCGTGCCGGGCGTAGGGTTTGATCTGCGGGTACCAAGTCTGCATTGCGCGCTCCGTAGGGTGTCGGGTTCATCCCTGGGGGGACGTCTATTATTTTGCCGTCTGGCATCATAAACCCGAATTGTGCAATGAGCATGTCCTTGAGCAATTAGACCTGTGTCAGCACTTCGCTCCTCAGGAACTGCAGCAGATAGTCATACAGCCGATCCACCTCCGGCACTTGGCCGCGTGCGCGCAAACAGCCATGGATCAGACCTTTACCCGGGTACAGCACGGCATTGACACCCGCCGCTTGCAAGCGCTCGGCATACAACATGCCGTCGTCGCGTAGCGGGTCGAATTGGGCCACCGCGACCAGGGCGCTGGGCAAACGGCGCAAGTCCTCGGCCAACAGCGGCATGGCATAAGCCGATGGCTTGCCTGCACCTTGCAGGTACAGCCGCGCGTAATAATCGGTGTCGTCGGTGCTGAGCAGCGGCGCGTCCCTGCAATCACGACGCGACGGCAAATCGGCCGGGCCACCCAAGCCTGGGTAAATCAGCACCTGAACCTTGGGCAACGCTTGGCCAGCATCCCGCAGACCCTGGCACAACGCCGCTGCCAGGTTGCCGCCGGCACTGTCGCCGATCACCACCAGACGTTGCAGGTTGATAGCGTGGGGCGCCTGCCCTGCCTGGACGGCCTGCCACACGTCGCGGCAATCGTCATAAGCTGCCGGGAACGGATGCTCCGGCGCCAAGCGGTAGTCGATGGCGATGACCAGCACCTGCAGCGTGCTGGCCAGTTCGAAGCAGATGAAATCATGGGAATCCAACCCACCGACGATCCAGCCACCGCCATGTATATAAAAAAGACATGGCCAGCCATCAGGTGGAGTGGACGCAGTCGGCAGATAACTGCGCACGCGCACGCCGGCCAGGGTGAAGTCACCGACCTGCAAGCCCGCTGGTTTCGGCGGGGTGAATGCCTGGCACATGCGGTCGTAGTTCTGGCGCAAACTGGCCAGGGATGAGTCGTCACTGGTGAAAGATTCGGTTTTGGCGACGAAAGCAGCAAGCTGCGGAGAAATTGGATACATGCGCGCATATCCTTAGCAATGAAGATCAAACTGTGGGAGCAACCCTGCTCCCACATTTGGATTTGTGATTGCCTCAGGGCTTGAGGCTGGCCTGAACCGCCGCCGTGCCATCACTGCCATCAAACGCTTGAACCCCGGCCAGCCAGCGCTGCAAATCCTCGGGGTGATCACGCAGCCACTGCCTGGCCACATCCTGGGGCGACTGGCGCTCCATGATCGGTACCATCAACTGGCTTTCCTGGGCGGCAGTGAAGGTCAGGTTTTCCAGCAGCCGGTTCGCATTGGGGCAGCGCTCGGCGAAGTCCGGCGCGGTGACGGTGGAGACCGTGGCGCGGCCTTCGTCAGGGCCAAACACATCGTCACTGCCGGTAAGGTAGGTCATCTTCATATTGATGTTCATCGGGTGCGGGGTCCAACCCACAAACACCACGAACTCCTTGCGATTCACTGCGCGCTGCACCGCCGCCAGCATGCCGGCCTCCCCCGAAGCGACCAGCTTGAAACCGCCGAGGCCGAAGTGGTCGGTGTCGATCATCTTCTGGATATCGGTGTTGGCCCCGCTGCCGGGCTCGATGCCATAGATCTTACCGCCTAGCTTGTCCTTGAAGCGGGTGATATCGGCGAAGGTTTTCAGGCCCGCATCCGCAACGTATTGCGGCACGGCCAGGGTCGCCTGGGCGTCGGCGAGGCTGGGTTTGTCGAAGACCTTGACCTGCTTGGCCGCCAGGAACGGCGCGATGTTGTTGTCCATCGCCGGCTTCCAGTAACCCAGGAAGATATCCAGGCGCTTGTCGCGAATCCCGGCAAAGATGATCTGCTGCACGGCGCTGGTCTGCTTGCTGTCGTAGCCCAGGCCGTTGAGCAGTACGTCGGCCATGCCGGAGGTGGCGATCACATCGGTCCAGCTGACCACGCCCATACGGATGTTTTTGCAGGAACTTGGCTCGGCGGCCATGGCATTCGCGCTGAGCAGCACGGCACCAGTGAGGGACAACAACAGTTTTTTCATGGATGCGGGCTCACTCGGCTGTTTTTATTCAACAACCTTACCCAGCAGGGATGCGCTCAACACGAACGGTGGCGACCGACAGTTGCACTGTGGCGACTGTACACGCGTCATCGGGGGCAAGCCCCCTCCGACCTTTGATCGGGTTCACACAGCTAGGGGCATTGCTCCCGATGACAGTTCAGCCGTAGCGCTTTTGCCCCCAGGCCAAAAACGCCTCCAGCAACTGCTTCAACACCACGCGTGTCGGCTCGGCCAGGTCCGCGCGATAACGGAACGGTTCGAACTCTTCCATATAAGTGCACTGCCCCAATTCCAGCTGCACGGCATGGATGTCCTGGGCCGGGTTACCGTAGTGCCGGGTGATATGCCCACCCTTGAAGCGCCCGTTCAGCACATGGGTGTACTGCGGATGGCTGGCGCAGATAGCCTCAAGCTGACTGGCCAACTCCGGGTCACAGGCGGCACCGTTGAACGTACCGAGGTTGAAGTCCGGCAATTTCCCCTCGAACAGGTGCGGGATGACCGAACGGATCGAGTGCGCATCGAACAGCAAGGCATAGCCGAACTCGGCCTTGAGCCGGGCCAGTTCCTCTTGCAGCGTGCGGTGATACGGCCCCCAGACCTTTTGCAGGTAGCTGGCGCGTTCGCTCTCGTCGGGTTCCAGCCCTTCACGGAACAACGGCACGCCGTCGAACAAGGTCGCCGGGTACAGGCCGGTGGTTGCACCGACATACAACGGCTTATCGTCAGACGGGCGGTTAAGGTCGATCACAAACCGCGAGTACTCGGCCGCCAGGATGCTGGCGCCCAGTTCTTCGGCAAAGTCATACAACGTAGGGATGTGCCAGTCGGTGTCCGGCAGGCTTTGCGCCTCGGGGATCAAGCCGGCTTCGACAGCTGGCGTCAGGCGCACACCGGCGTGGGGCATGCTGATCAACAGGGGTACACGGCCTTGTTTGAATGTCAGAACCTTATCCACAACAACACTCCTCAAACAGTGACGTCGACGCCATGGCGCACAACGCGTTTATCCAGCTCGCCACCCAGCCAGTAGGCCAGGTCGGCGGGACGATCGATCTGCCATGCGACAAAATCCGCAACCTTGCCCACTTCCAGCGAACCATGGCTGTCCCCCATCCCCAGGGCGGTGGCCGCATGTTGGGTGGCGCCAGCCAGGGCTTCTTCCGGGGTCATGCGGAACAGGGTGCAGGCCATGTTCAGCATCAGGCGCACCGACAGCGCCGGCGAAGTGCCGGGGTTTAGGTCGCTGGCGATGGCGATCTTCACCCCGTGTTTGCGCAGGGCGTCCATCGGCGGCAGTTGGGTTTCGCGCAGGAAGTAGAACGCGCCCGGCAGCAAGACGGCGACGGTGCCGGAGGCGGCCATGGCGATGGCGTCGGCTTCGGTCATGAATTCCAGATGGTCCGCCGACAACGCGTGATAGCGCGCCGCCAGGCTGGAGCCATGCAACGATGACAGTTGCTCGGCGTGCAGCTTCACCGGCAGGCCCAGTTGCTGGGCGACTTGGAAGACACGCTCCACCTGCTCCGGGGAAAACGCCAGGTATTCGCAGAAGGCATCCACCGCATCCACCAGCCCTTCGGCTGCCAGGGCGGGCAGCATCTCGGTACAGATGTGTTCGATGTAAGCGTCGGCGCGATCCTTGTATTCCGGCGGCAATGCGTGGGCAGCCAGGCATGTCGCACGCACGCTGACCGGGAGAGCTTCGCCGAGGCGCCGCGCAACCCGCAGCATCTTGCGTTCGTTGGCCAGGTCCAGGCCGTAACCGGACTTGATCTCGACCGTGGTCACGCCGTCACGCAACAAACTGCGCAGGCGCTTGCGGCTGCTTTCGAACAGTTCGTCTTCGGTGGCGGCACGGGTGGCGCGCACGGTGCTGGCAATACCGCCACCCTTGGCCGCGATTTCGGCATAGCTGACGCCTTCCAGGCGCTGCTCGAATTCGCCGCTGCGATTGCCGCCGAACACCGTGTGGGTGTGGCAGTCGATCAGCCCGGGGGTAACCCACGCGCCTTGCAGGTCATGCACCTGGGCGTAGTCCGCCGTCGGCGCCTGGCTGCGGGGGCCGATCCACTCGATGAGCGAACCTGCGGTGACCATGGCGGCATCCTCGATGATCGAGTACTTGCCATGAGCCATGGTTGCGACGTGGCAGTGTTGCCAAAGCGTTTTCATCAACGCCTCCCTAAGTTAACGATGAGACAGAACCGACTCGTAATGGACCTTGGCCGCTTGTCCGGCAGCAGGCTTGACCCACAGCAGGTAAGCCACCACCAACAACACGATCCATACAGCCCCGACCAGCAAAGCGGCCTGGGTGTCCGGGAAGTACCCCAGCACACCAAACACGAACAGCATGAAGACGATGGCCGCAGCCGGCGCATAGGGCCAGAACGGCACCGGGAATTTCAACTCGGCCACTTGCTCCCGGGTCATGGAACGGCGCATGGCCACCTGGGTGAACAGGATCATCAGCCACACCCACACGGTGGCAAACGTGGCAATCGAGGCGATCAGCAGGAACACGTTTTCCGGGATCAGGTAGTTGAGCACCACGCCGCCGAGCAACGCCGCGCCCATCACCACCACGGTCATCCACGGCACGCCCTGCCGGGACAACCGGGCAAACCCCTTTGGCGCCTGCCCTTGCTGGGCCAGGCCGTACATCATGCGACCGGCGCCGAAGATGTCACTGTTGATGGCCGACACCGCCGCCGAAATCACCACAATATTGAGCAGGGTCGCTGCCGAGCCGATGCCGAGGTTGCTGAAGATCTGCACAAACGGACTGCCCTGACTGCCGATCTGCGGCCAAGGGTAGATCGCCATCAACACCAACAAGGTCAGCACGTAGAACAACAGGATGCGCAACGGCACGGCGTTGATCGCCTTGGGGATCACGCGTTGCGGGTCTTTGGCTTCACCGGCGGTGATGCCGATGATTTCAATGCCACCGAAGGCGAACATCACCACCGCGAACGAGGCGATCAAGCCACCGACGCCGTTGGGCATAAAACCGCCATGGGCCCAGAGGTTGCTCAGGCCACTGGCCTGGGTTTCACCGGCCGAGTGAATGCCCAAGAGCATGATGCCCAAGCCGCCGAGGATCATCGCGACAATGGCGCCGACCTTGAGCAGCGACAGCCAGAACTCCATTTCGCCAAAGACTTTGACGTTGCACAGGTTCAGGCCGCCGATCAGAAACACGATGCCCAGCACCCAGACCCAGCGCGCAACTTCCGGAAACCAGAAGCCCATATAGATGCCGAAGGCGGTGACGTCGGCGAGGCAGACGATGATCATTTCAAACGCGTAGGTCCAACCGAGGATGAAGCCGGCCATAGGCCCCAGGTAAGTACTGGCGTATTGGCCAAAAGAGCCGGCCACCGGGTTGTGCACCGCCATCTCGCCGAGGGCGCGCATTACCATGAACACGGCGGCGCCGCCGATCAGGTAGGCCAGGAGCACGGCAGGACCGGCCATCTGGATGGCGGAGGCGGAACCGTAGAACAACCCGGTGCCGATGGCCGAGCCGAGTGCCATGAAGCGAATATGTCGAGCTGAAAGCCCGCGTTTCAAACCCTTTTCTTGCTGGTGCATTTCTCTTCCCTAATTATTCTTATCCCGAGAAAAACCGAGCCTGTAGTGAGCGGGCTTGCCCCGCGCTGGGCGGCGAAGCCGCCCCGATACCAGGCACCTCGGTCTATCTGAAGAACCGCGGCGCCCTTGTTGGGGCGGCTTCGCCACCCAGCGCGGGGCAAGCCCGCTCACTACAAGTTTGCGGTTAGAGGCTTGGCAACAACTTGGCCGGCACCAGTTCATTCAGGCAGCGGCTGGCGAGCAGTTCGCTGGCGGCATTGATATCCGGGGCGAAGAAGCGGTCCTTGTCGTAGAAACCGACTTTGGCGCGCAGCAGGCCGCGGGCTTTTTCCAGTTTCGTCGAGGTTTTCAAGCCATCGCGCAGATCCAGGCCCTGGCACGCAGCCAGCCATTCCACTGCCAGGATGCCACGGGTGTTTTCAGCCATTTCCCACAAACGCTTGCCGGCAGCTGGAGCCATCGACACATGGTCTTCCTGGTTGGCGGACGTCGGCAGGCTGTCGACACTATGGGGGTGGGCCAACGCCTTGTTCTCACTGGCAAGCGCCGCCGCCGTCACCTGGGCGATCATGAAGCCGGAGTTCACCCCGCCATTGCCCACCAGGAACGGCGGCAGTTGCGACATGTGCTTGTCCATCATCAACGAGATACGACGTTCGCTCAGGGAGCCGATTTCGGCGATGGCCAGGGCGATATTGTCGGCAGCCATGGCCACCGGTTCGGCGTGGAAGTTACCACCGGAGATCACGTCGCCTTCGGCAGCAAATACCAGTGGGTTGTCCGACACGGCATTGGCTTCCACCACCAGCACGTCGGCAGCCTGGCGGAACTGGGTCAGGCAGGCGCCCATGACTTGCGGCTGGCAGCGCAGGGAGTACGGGTCTTGCACTTTGTCGCAGTTCTGGTGCGACTTGGACACTTCGCTGCTGTCGCCCAGCAGGTCACGATAGGCCGCTGCCGAATCGATCTGCCCACGCTGGCCGCGTGCCGCGTGAATGCGCGCATCGAACGGCGAGCGCGAGCCGAGCACGGCTTCCACGGTAAGGCCACCGCACGCCAGGGCGCCGGCGAACAGGTCTTCGCCTTCGAACAGGCCACGCAGGGCATAGGCCGTGGACACCTGGGTACCGTTGAGTAGCGCCAGACCTTCTTTGGCGGCCAGGGTCAGTGGCGTCAGGCCGGCGATTTTCAGCGCTTCGGTGGCTTCCAGCCATTGGCCCTTGTAACGCGCCTTGCCTTCGCCGAGCAGCACCAGCGACATATGGGCCAATGGCGCCAAGTCACCGGAGGCACCCACCGAGCCTTTAAGCGGAATGTGCGGGTACACCTCGGCGTTGATCAGCGCGATGAGCGCGTTGATGACCTGGCGGCGAATCCCGGAGAAGCCACGGCTCAGGCTGTTGACCTTGAGCACCATGATCAGCCGCACCAGCGCATCGCTGATCGGCTCGCCGACGCCGGCGGCGTGCGACAGCACCAGGGAACGCTGCAGGTTTTCCAGGTCTTCGCTGGCGATACGGGTCGAGGCCAGCAAGCCGAAACCGGTGTTGATGCCGTAGGCGGTGCGGTTCTCGGCGAGAATCTGCTCCACGCAGGCGACGCTGGCATCGATCTGCGCCGTGGCGCTGTCATCCAGGCTGAGGGTTACCGGCTGTTGGTAGATGGCCCGCAGTTGGGCAAGACTCAGTTGGCCTGGAATCAGATTTAGCGCAGTCACATTCATACTCCTTGTGAATTATTCTTTTGAATACGGGATAGGGGTTCAGTGCAAATTCGGTAGTGCAGTGTCTTTGAGCAACTGGGCGGCGGCTGCAATATCCGGCGCCAGCCAGCGATCCTGCTCGTACGCGGGGACCACTTCACGCAGCAAACGCCAGGCTTTGTCGGTGCCTGCGCCGAAGCGCTGATCTTTGAGGAATTCAAATGCCTGGGCCGCCAGCAGGTACTCGATGGCCAGGATCTGGGTGACGTTGGCCAATAGCTGATGCAGTTTGAGCGCAGCGTTGGTGCCCATGCTCAGGTGGTCTTCCTGCAGGCCCGAGGTGACGAAATTGTCGAGCACCGCCGGTTGCGCCAACTGACGGTTCTGCCCGCACAGGGAAGCGGCCACGTACTGCACGATCATCATCCCGGAGTTGACGCCGGGGTTGCTGACCAGGAATGCCGGCAACCCGCTGACATGAGGGTTGATCAGGCGGTCCAGGCGACGTTCGGCCACCGAGCCGATTTCGGCCATGGCAATCCCCAGCAGGTCGGCCGCCAAGGCGACGGACTGGCCGTGAGGATTGGCCTGGGACACAACGCGGTAGTCGTCCGGCGTGCCGAGCAGCAACGGGTTGTCAGTGGCACTGTTGAGTTCGGTTTCGATCTGGCGGGTAGCATGTTCCACTTGATCACGCGCCGCGCCGTGGATCTGCGGGATCGAACGGATGCTCAGCGCGTCCTGGGTGCGGATGCCTTTGCTGCTGGCGATCACCTCGCTGCCGTCGAGCAAGGCGCGCAGGTTGATGCCGACCTGTTGCATGCCGGGGTGCGGTTTAAGCGCGATGATTGCTTCGTCGAAGGCATCCATTTGCCCGCGCTGCGCCTCGAAGCTCATGGCCCCGATCACATCGGCCCATTGCAGCAGATGATGGGCATCGGCCAGGGCCAGGCAGCTGAGGCCGGTCATGCACGGCGTGCCGTTGACCAGGCACAAGCCGTCCTTGGCGCCAAGCGTCACCGGCTGCAGACCTTCCGCGTCCAGGGCCTGTTGCGCCGTGACGATCCGGCCGCGATAGCTCACGTTGCCAACCCCCAGCAAGGCCACGCCGACATGGGCCATGTGGGTCAGGTAGCCCACCGAGCCCTGGGACGGTACTTGCGGCGTGATGCCGTGGTTGAGCAGCGCCAGCAGCGAATGCACCACCTGCGGGTGCAGGCCGGATTTGCCATGGCTGTAATTGATCACGGCCGCGCAAATGATTGCGCGGGTCTGTTCGTCACTCAGCACCGGGCCCACGCCACAGGCATGGCTTAACAGCGTATTGCGCGACAGTTGGCTGAGTTGCTCACCCTTGAGCGACACATTGCACAGCGCGCCCAGGCCGGTGTTCACGCCATAGGCGCGCTCACCGCTGGTGACGATGCGCTGCACGATGGCCTGGGCATTGTCGATCCGCGCCCAGGCCTGCCCCGAAAGCTCGAGTACCGCGCCGTGACGGGCCACGGCGACCACGTCCTGCCAACGCAGCGGAGCGTCGGCGATGATGATTTTTGCAGGCTGGGACATCTTCATACCTTTTGATCGTTCCCACGCTCTGCGTGGGAGTGCCGCCTGGGACGCTAGGCGTCCCGCTGTAGGGAGTGACGCAGAGCGTCACGGGATGCATTCCCACGCAGAGCGTGGGAACAATCATCATCTAGACCACCGCCGCCCGCCGCTGAACAAACCGGTCCACATACTCGTCCGCCGGTGAATGCAGGATCTCCCGTGGCGTACCGACCTGAATCAGCTTGCCGTCCTTGAGGATCGCAATGCGGTTGCCGATGCGCACGGCCTCATCGAGATCATGGGTGATGAACACGATGGTTTTGTGCAGGGTCTTTTGCAGCTCCAGCAATTGGTCCTGCATCTCGGCGCGGATCAGCGGGTCGAGGGCGCTGAAGGCTTCGTCCATCAGGATGATGTCGGTGTCGGCCGCCAACGCACGCGCCAGGCCCACGCGCTGGCGCATGCCACCGGAGAGCTGGTGCGGATATTTTTTTTCGTAGCCTTTGAGGCCCACGGTTTCGACCCAGTGTTGGGCACGTTCAGCGCAGACCTGCTTGCTTTCGCCGCGCACTTTCAGGCCGTAGGCGACATTGTCGAGCACACTCTTGTGGGGCAGCAGGCCGAAGCTTTGGAAGACCATGCTGATCTTGTGTCGACGGAATTGGCGCAGGGCCTCCATGTCCAGTTGCAGGATGTCTTCGCCGTCCACCAGGATCGCGCCGCTGGTAGGGTCGATCAGGCGGTTGAAGTGGCGTACCAGCGTGGACTTGCCGGAGCCGGACAGGCCCATGATCACGAAGATCTCGCCGGTGCCGATGCTCAGGGACAGATTGTTCACGCCGACCACACAACCGGTCTCGGCCAGCACTTGGTCTTTGGTCTTGCCCTGGCCCACCAGCGCCAGGGCTTCCTGGGCGCGGTTGCCGAAAATCTTGAAGACGTTTTTAACTTCGATTTTGCTGACGGTAGTCATTTGCTCGCCTCATGCCGTGGACGCCCATAGGCCTGGGTAATGCGGTCAATGACCACTGCAAGAATCACGATCGCGAGGCCCGCTTCAAGGCCACGGCCGACGTTGAGAGTCTGGATGCCGACCAGCACATCTTCGCCCAAGCCACGGGCGCCGATCATCGAAGCGATCACCACCATGGACAACGCCATCATGGTGGTCTGGTTGATCCCGGCCATGATGCTCGGCAGGGCCAGCGGCAGTTGCACACCGAACAGTTGTTGCCAGCGGTTGGCGCCAAACGCGTTGATGGCCTCCATGACTTCGCCGTCAACTTGGCGAATCCCCAGGTCGGTGAGACGAATCAGCGGCGGTGCGGCGTAGATCACCGTGGCGAAGATCGCCGGCACCTTGCCCAGGCCGAACAACATCAGCACCGGGATCAGGTACACGAAGCTGGGCATGGTCTGCATGATGTCCAGCAACGGCATCAATACCGAACGCAAGCGGTTGCTGCGCGCCGACAGAATGCCCAAGGGAATGCCAATCAGCACCGAAATCACCGTGGCGACCATCATCAGCGCCAGGGTTTGCATCAGTTTGTCCCACAGGCCAACCGCGCCCACCAGGAACAGCAGGCCAACGATGACGGCAGTGGTGACCACTTTGCGGGTGGCGTGCCAGGCGACGCCTCCGACGATGACCAGCATCAGCCACCAGGGGGCTGCGCGCAGCAAGCCTTCCAGGTTGACGATGGCCCATAGCAGGGTGTCGGAAATGTGCCGGAACACATCGCCGTAGTTGGTGACGAGCGAGTCCACCCAACCGTTGACCCAGTCGGCAATGGAAAACGTAAAACTCTCAGGAAACATAGCGTGCTCTCGGTCCAGTGGGTTGCGGGCAGGCGCCCGGCTTGCCCCTCAGGGTAGCCGGGTGCGCTTGACCTACAAGGCCGCGTCGATTTTCTTGGCTGCGTCGTCGCTCACCCATGCGTGCCAGACTTCAGGATGTTCCTTGAGGAACAGTTTCGCCAGTTTTGGCGAGTCAATTCGCTCTTTGGCCATGCGGCCCAGGTTCTGGTTCAGCAAGTCGATCGGCAGGTTGACCTTCTCCAGCACGGCCACCAGTTCCGGCGCCTGCTCGTGGAAGGTCTTGGACAAGCCGACCTTGATGCTCACGCTTTTATCCACACCCGGTTTTTCTTCCAGCTTGACCAGGTCGACCTGGCCCATCAGCGGCGTCGGCGACCAGTAGTAGAACAGGATCGGCTCGCCACGCTTGTAGCTCGACAGCACCGCCGCATCCAGCGCGGGGCCAGTGCCCGGACGGAAGTTGGTGTAGGTGCTTTCCAGGCCGTAGCTTTTGAGCATTTCGCTGTTGTCCAGCTCACAGGTCCAACCGGCCGGGCAGTTATAGAAACGGCCTTTGGACGGCTCTTCCGGGTCCTTGAAGACCGAGGCGTATTGGGCGAGGTCGGCGATGTTCTTCAGGCCCGGCGCCTTGGGTTCCAGCTTGCGCTTGGCGTCGCCTTCGATCACGTAGCGCGGCACGTACCAGCCTTCGATAGCGCCGACCACAGGCGCACCGACGCCGACGACTTTGCCGGCCTTCTCGGCTTTGTTCCAGACTTCGCTGCGGCCGACCCACTCTTCGGCAAACACTTGGATGTCATTGCTGCTCAGGGCGTTTTCCATGGTGATGGAGTTGCCCGGCAGGCTGTCGGTTTTGCAGCCGTAGCCTTTTTCAAGCACGGTTTGCAGGATGTCGGTGAGCAACATGCCGCTTTCCCAGTTCAGGCCGGCAAACTTCACCGGTTTACCGGATTCGCACCAACCTGCTGCCTGGGCACCAGCGCTGGCGAGTAAACCGGCACAGAGCACGCTGGCCAGCAGGGTCTTATTCATTTTCATTGTTGTAACGCTCCCAAACTTGAAATGGATTACGGCAGTCAGTAGGCATCCTGCCCTGTCCACGTCCCATCAGGCTTGTGCAGCCAGCCCGTTTGTCGTTGTTGGTGTAGCGCCCTGCTCTACCGGCAGGATCAGGTGGTCGGGTACCGTGCCGTGCCATTTTTTCGCACACACGTAATACAGGGCCGCCGGCAGTACCAGGCCGATGATCCAGGAAATGTCCACGTCCCCCAGGGCGGCGACCAGGGGACCGGTGTAGAACTTGGTGGAGATAAACGGCAACTGCACCAGCACGCCGAAGACATAGACGCTGATACCGAGCAGGTTCCAGCGACCGTAACGACCGTTCGGGTCGGCCAGCGCCGGCACGTCATAGCGCTCGCGGGTAATGCAGTAGTAGTCCACCAGGTTGATCGCACTCCAGGGCGTAAAGAACGCCAGCAGGAACAGGATGAAAGACTTGAACGCACCGAGGAACGAATGCTGGCCGAGCAACGCGATCAGGGTTGCGGTGCCGACAATGACCAGCACGAACACCAGGCGCTGCAGGCGCGTGACCTCCAGGCGACCGCGAAAGCCGCTGATGATGGTCGCAATGCACATGAAACTGCCGTAGGAGTTCAGCGTAGAAATGGTGACCTTGCCGAACGCGATGCTGAAATACAGCAACGCAGCGGTGGCCCCCGTACCGCTCAAGCCAACGATGTAGGCCACTTCGTGACCGGCGAACTGCCCGTTGGACATGGCTGCCGCGAACACGCCGAGGATCATCGCCACCTGCGCGCCGACGACCGAACCTGCGCCGGCGGCGAAAAAGGTTTTCACCGATGACGTCTTGCTCGGCAGATAACGCGAGTAGTCCGCCACGTAAGGGCCGAAGGCGATCTGCCAGGAGGCCGCGAGCGACACCGCCAGCAGAAAACTGCTCCAGCTGAAGTGGCGGATCTGCAGCAGAGCGCCAATGTCGGTCTGGCTCATCAGGCGACTGAACAGGTACACAAAGGCGACCACCCCAATCACGCTGGCGACACGGCCGATGAAGTGGATCACGCGGTAACCCAGGACCGTGACCAGCACGATGACACTGGCAAAGAGCAGGATGCCGACGCTGTCGCTGACCCCGAACAACTGGCCCAGCGCCTGACCGGACAACACCGTCCCGGTGGCGGTGAAGCCGAGGTACATCAGACAGACCAGCACGATCGGGATGGCTGCGCCATACACGCCGAACTGCACCCGGCTGGAGATCATCTGCGGCAGGCCAAGCTTGGGCCCCTGCGCCGCATGCAACGCCATGACGCCCCCGCCGATCAGTTGGCCGATCAACAGACCGATCAACGACCAGAACACATCACCGCCCAGCACCACGGCCAGGGCCCCGGTGACAATCGCGGTGATTTGCAGGTTGGCACCCATCCACAGGGTGAACTGGCTAAATAGACGACCGTGTCTTTCCGCTTCCGGGATGTAGTCGATCGAACGCCTTTCGATCAACGGGGTGGTGCTTGCACGTGCGTCATTTGCAGCCATGTGTGTTCAACCTCTGATGGATTGTTTTCTGGTTGATTGCCCGTCAAATGGGGTTATTTGATCATCGGGAGATTGAGGCCCTGTTCCTTGGCGCAGTCGATCGCGATCTGGTAACCGGCATCCGCGTGACGCATCACGCCGGTTGCCGGGTCGTTGTGCAGCACGCGAGCAATGCGCTCGGCCGCTTCATCGGTACCGTCGCAGACGATCACCATGCCGGAGTGCTGGGAGAAGCCCATGCCCACGCCGCCGCCGTGGTGCAGCGAAACCCACGTTGCGCCGCTGGCGGTGTTGAGCAAGGCGTTGAGCAACGGCCAGTCGGAAACGGCGTCGGACCCGTCCTGCATCGATTCGGTCTCGCGGTTCGGGCTGGATACCGAGCCGGAGTCCAGATGGTCACGGCCGATCACCACCGGTGCCGACAGCTCGCCGCTGCGCACCATTTCGTTGAACGCCAGGCCCAGCTTGGCGCGTTGGCCCAGCCCAACCCAACAGATACGTGCCGGCAAGCCCTGGAAGCTGATGCGCTCGCGGGCCATGTCCAGCCAGTTGTGCAGGTGGGCGTCGTCCGGGATCAGCTCTTTGACTTTGGCGTCGGTCTTGTAGATGTCTTGCGGGTCGCCGGACAGCGCCGCCCAACGGAACGGGCCGATGCCACGGCAGAACAGTGGGCGGATGTAGGCCGGTACGAAACCTGGGAAGTCGAATGCGTTTTCCACGCCTTCTTCCTGGGCCATCTGGCGGATGTTGTTACCGTAGTCGAACGTCGGGATGCCTTGCTTCTGGAATTCCAGCATGGCTTTGACATGCACGGCCATCGACTGCTTGGCGGCCTTGATCACGGCAGCCGGTTCGGTCTTGGCGCGGGCGCGGTATTCGTCCCAGGTCCAGCCGGCCGGCAGGTAGCCGTTGAGTGGGTCGTGGGCGCTGGTCTGGTCGGTGACCATATCCGGGCGCACGCCACGCTTGACCAGCTCCGGCAGGATTTCCGCAGCGTTACCCAGCAAGGCGATAGAGATGGCCTTGCCTTCCTTGGTGTATTTGGCGATGCGGGCCAGGGCGTCGTCGAGGTCGGTGGCCTGCTCGTCGACATAGCGGCTGTTGAGGCGGAAGTCGATGCTGACCTGCTGGCATTCAATGTTCAGCGAGCACGCGCCGGCCAAGGTGGCAGCCAGGGGTTGCGCGCCGCCCATGCCGCCGAGGCCGGCGGTGAGAACCCAGCGGCCGGTAAGGTCGCTGTTGTAGTGCTGGCGACCGGCTTCGACGAAGGTTTCGTAGGTGCCCTGGACGATGCCCTGGCTGCCGATGTAGATCCAGCTGCCGGCGGTCATCTGGCCATACATGGCCAGGCCCTTGGCATCCAGTTCGTTGAAGTGTTCCCAACTGGCCCAGTGCGGCACCAGGTTGGAGTTGGCGATCAGCACACGCGGGGCATTGCTGTGGGTCTTGAACACGCCGACCGGCTTGCCGGATTGCACCAGCAGGGTTTCATCGTCATTGAGTCGAGTAAGGCTCTCGACGATCTGGTCGTAGCATTCCCAGTTGCGCGCCGCACGACCGATGCCGCCGTACACCACCAATTCTTTCGGGTTTTCGGCCACTTGTGGGTCGAGGTTGTTCATCAGCATGCGCAGTGGCGCTTCTGTCAGCCAGCTTTTGGCGGTGAGTGTGTTACCGCGGGCCGCGCGGATTTCGACGTCACGGTATTTTGTAGGCTTGGCTTTAGAAAAATCGGTCACGACTGAACTCCTCGGCATGATGCGCGAACTGGGATGGTGCGAAGGAGAGTCTTACGCACACATCTTTACTTGTACATACAAGCATATGCAATCAAGCGGCCAACTTTTTGGAGGTGCACTGCAGGTTTTTTTTGAAGGCGTGCGCAAGCCTTGAAAATCAAGGCTTCGAGACATGGTGAAATTTCTTACGAGGAGGTTTTACAGGCCGGGGTTTTTGTCACGACGGCGTGGCTTTGCGCCACGCTGGGGCGTTCGGTAACAAACTGGTGCGCGGGTTGGAAACAGATCTTGAGAGCAATGGGAAACAAATGTGGGAGGGGGCTTGCCCCCGATTGCAGTGGGTCAGCTACAGATAAACTGACTGATCCACCGCTATCGGGAGCAACCCCCCTCCCACAGTTTTAACCGAGTGGCGTCAGTTCGATCAGGCAGCAGCGGCCTGTTACAGCGATATCCAGCAGGCCGGTGTTACCGTCGATTTGCAGGCAATCGTGATGGCCCAGCGTCTGGTCCAGCACCTTCACCTCATCGGCGACGCTGAACACCAACACCGTCTGCGCCGTACTGAAAAAACGTTGCACGCCATCCACCCACTGCAACCTTGCGTGGTAACGCTGTGGCGAATAGATCAGGTTGAAATCACGGATCGGCCCCGTAATCAGGCGGCATGACACCTCGCTTTCACCCTTGAACGCGAACGGCTGCAACGGCAACAACCCGCGCTGCTCTTCACCATCCACCGTCAGCACCATGCCTGCACCTTTGATCACCGTGATCACGCGCTGATAGCCGGCAAAGGTCGAGAAGCCACCGGATTCGCCAATATCGGCAATCGACAGGCGCCAGCCAAAACCCTCCAGGCCAATGCCTGAGTCGCGGGTGATTTCTTCGGTGCTGCCACCGCCGTTTTTCCACGGCATGCGCACGTAATCGGTGGCGCGCCAGACTTTCACTGCACTCATTTACTGAAACGTCCTTCCAGGCTGTGACGGGAACCAGGATGGATCAACCGCGCCGCCGTTACCGGCTGACGGCCCGACCAGGTACGCCTGCGAATCAACAGGCACGGCTCGCTCGGTTCGATCTGCAACAACTTGCACTCCTCGGCGTCAGCGAGGATCGCCTCGACCACGTGCTCGCCCTCGGTGAGCGGCGCGACCTGGTTCAAATACGCGTAGGGCGTTTGCAGGGTGAAATCCTGTTGCAGGTATTCCGGGGCGACCAGGGCGTTGACGAAACGGTCTTCGATTTGCACGGGAATATCGTTTTCGAAATGCACGATCAGCGAGTGGAACACCCGCCCGCCTTCGCGCATTTCCAGGGCGACGGCGCGTTCGGAGCCGGCCGCTTCTTCGCCCAGGTGGATGACCTTGCACGTGTGCCGATGACCACGCGAGGCGATCTCATCGGCAATGTTGTGCACTTCAAACAGCGCCGACTGGCTCTTGGGCTCGGCAACGAAAGTGCCGACGCCTTGCATGCGTACCAGCAAACCTTCGGCGGTCAGTTCACGCAGGGCGCGGTTGATGGTCATGCGGCTGAAGCCCAGCTCGCTGACCAGTTCACTCTCCGACGGCACACGGTAATGCGGCGGCCAGTTGCCGGTGAGGATTTGCTGGCTGATCATCTGTTTGACGCGGGCATACAAGGGCGCCGGACTTTCGTCCATGTGGGCAGCCAGCGAAGAGTTGGCGGGCGGAGTCGGCACAGGGAATCCTTGCAGGGGGAAAAGATGCATAGATTGCCGGAGTTTACCGAGCAGGCAAACGTCTGTATATGTATATACAAATAAACACACGACCGGGGTGCCTTGATCATGTCCGCTTTCTTTGCCGAACGCGCGCTGCTGCCTAATGGATGGGCCAATGATGTACGTCTTGAAGTCGGCGCCGATGGGCTGCTGACAAAGGTTGAGGTCAATGCCAGTGCAGACGCTGCCGAACGGCTGAGAGGCCCGATGCTGGCCGGTATGCCGAATCTGCACTCCCATGCGTTTCAGCGCGCGATGGCCGGCTTGGCGGAAGTGGCAGGCAACCCGAATGACAGTTTCTGGACCTGGCGTGACTTGATGTACCGCATGGTCGGCAAGATCAACCCGGACCAACTGCACGTTATCGCCCGCCAGCTGTACATCGAAATGCTCAAGGCCGGTTACACCTCGGTGGCCGAGTTTCATTATGTGCACCATGACGCCAGCGGCCAGCCATACGCCGACCGCACGGAGCTTTCGCGGCAGATCAGCCAGGCGGCAGCGAGCAGCGGCATCGGCCTGACGTTGCTGCCGGTGCTGTACACCCACGCAGGCTTTGGCGGCCAGGCACCGAATGACGGCCAGCGACGCTTTATCAACAGCACCGAAAATTACCTCGACCTGCAGGCGCGGCTCAAACCGATTCTTGCAACGCAACCGGCGCAGGCGCTGGGCCTGTGCTTTCACTCCCTGCGTGCCGTCACGCCACAGCAGATCAGTGCTGTCCTGGCCGCCAGCGACAAGGACTGCCCGGTTCATATCCATATCGCCGAACAGCAGAAAGAAGTCGACGACTGCCTGGCCTGGAGCGGCAAGCGCCCACTCCAGTGGCTGTATGACAACGTCGAGGTCGATGAGCGCTGGTGCCTGGTGCACGCCACCCATGCGGATGCCGACGAAGTGAAACGCATGGCACAGAGCCGCGCAATTGCCGGTTTGTGCCTGACAACTGAAGCCAACCTGGGTGACGGCATTTTCCCGGCTGTGGATTTCCTTGCCCAGGGCGGGCGCATGGGCATCGGTTCCGACAGCCATGTCTCGCTGAGCGTGGTGGAAGAGTTGCGTTGGCTGGAATATGGTCAACGCCTGCGTGACCAGCGGCGTAACCGCTTGTACCGCAGTGATCAGCCGATGGTTGGCCGCACCCTGTTTGATGCGGCATTGGATGGCGGCACCCAGGCGCTGGGGCAGCCGATTGGTCGCCTGGAAGTGGGCAAGCGTGCGGATTGGATTGTGCTGGACGGCAGTGATCCGTATCTGGCGACTGCGGTAGACGACGGCATTCTCAATCGCTGGCTGTTTGCCGGCGGTGATCGCCAAGTGCGCGATGTGCTGGTGAACGGGAAATGGGTGGTGCGCGATGGTCATCATGCCGGCGAGGAAGAAAGCAGCCGGGCGTTCACGCAAGTCTTGAAGGATTTACTGAGCTAACTGGCGACATATGACAAATGTGGGAGCGGGCTTGCCCGCGAATGCGGTTTTTCAGTCAGAACATCTGATACTGATACACCGTATTCGCGAGCAAGCCCGCTCCCACATTTTGTTTAGCGATACTCTCAGTTTTATTGCGAGGTCTTGGCCATCTGTTTGTCCGACGTACGCCAGATCAACCGCGTGGTGTCATACCCCTGCTGTCGCGCCCTGCTCAGCAAGTCTTCGCGGGTGTCGGCACTCACCGTCGGCGTGCGTGACAAGATCCACATGTAACGCCGGCTCGGGCTGCCGACGATGGCCGTCTTGTAGTCATCGCTGACGTACAGCACCCAATAGTCGCCCTTGGCGACGCCCGGCAGCAGCGACGTGAACCAGTTATTGAATTCGACCCAGAGCTTGTCGGTCTTGCCCGGCACTTGCGGCGTGGCCGTGCCCTTGGCTTCTTCCCACTTCCACTCGCTCGTCAGGCAGCGGTTGAACACCGACATGTCACCATCCGGCAGCAGGGTGTAGCGGGCTTCGGACTGTGCGCAGTTGCGCTGGAAGTACATCGGCAATCGGGCCAACTCATACCAGGTGCCCTGGTAACGCTTGAGATTGACGTTGCTCGCGGTCTTGGGTTGCAGATCGTCGCCAGAATGGCTGGCACAGCCCGCCAAAAACAGGCTGGCGCAAAGGCATAAAACAAAACGCATCATTCTTCTTCTCCCGCAGGCTCGCGCCCCGGTTTACTTCAGGCCTTGCCCGGAAAACATCAGAACTTTGTCACCGGCGTACTGCACGCTGATAAAGCTGTTTTTATCACCCCACGTGCAACTGGACATACCCAGCGCACCGGAGCAATCGGTCGGCTTGCCCAGCAACGACTCAACCTCGGCCTTGGCCATGCCGGCCGACAGCTTCGCGTAGTTTTCTTGAGTGACCTTGCTGCAAGCGGCTAAGAGCACGCAAAAAGCCAACAAGGCGAGACGGCGTAGAGACATGGAAAAGCTCCTGGAGAGACAAAGCAGCTGGGGTATCTGCCAGAAGCTTAGAAGGGAAAACAGGTGTCTGGTTCCCGATAGGCAAAAACAAAAAAAGCCCCGAAACGCTGAAACGTTTCGGGGCTTCTTCAAGGGTGATCCGGCTCACAACAACGCGGATAACCGGTCGCTGCAACTTACTGCTTGTGGTAAGCCGTCACACGCTCAACTTCTTCCTTCGAACCCAGGAATACCGCCACACGCTGATGCAGGCCTTCAGGCTGGATGTCGAGGATACGCTGGTGGCCGTCGGTAGACGCACCGCCCGCCTGCTCAACCAGGAAGGACATCGGGTTGGCCTCGTACATCAGGCGCAGTTTGCCCGGCTTGGAGGGTTCGCGGCTGTCACGTGGGTACATGAACAGACCACCACGGGTCAGGATACGGTGCACGTCAGCCACCATCGCAGCGACCCAACGCATGTTGAAGTTCTTCTTCAACGGGCCTTCTTCGCCTTCCATCAACTCGTTCACATAGCGCTGCACGGGAGCTTCCCAGTGGCGCTGGTTGGACATGTTGATGGCGAACTCCTGGGTGGACGCCGGGATGGAGATGTCCTCGTGAGTCAGAACGAAGCTGCCCATTTCGCGGTCCAGGGTGAAACCTTTGACGCCGTCGCCCAGGGTCAGCACCAGCATGGTCTGCGGGCCATAGATCGCGTAGCCGGCAGCGACCTGCTCGGTGCCTGGCTGCAGGAAAGCCTTCTCGTTCAGGGCTTCGTTCTGGCTCAGGTATTCATTCGGACAACGCAGTACCGAGAAGATGGTGCCGACCGGAGCGTTGATGTCGATGTTGGACGAACCGTCCAGTGGGTCGAACACCAACAGGTACGCGCCTTTCGGGTATTTGCCCGGGATCTGGTAGGCATTGTCCATTTCTTCGGACGCCATGCCGGCCAGGTGACCGCCCCATTCGTTGGCTTCGAGCAGGATCTCGTTGGACAGTACGTCGAGTTTCTTCTGCACTTCGCCCTGGACGTTTTCAGTGCCCATGCTGCCCAGAACACCACCCAGTGCGCCCTTGGAAACGGCGTGGCTGATCTCCTTGCAAGCACGCGCCACCACTTCGATAAGGAAGCGCAGATCGGCAGGCGTGTTGTTGCTGCGGGTCTGCTCGATCAAATAGCGACTCAAGGTAACGCGGGACATGGAAGGCTCCGAAGAATGGGGGGCTTAAAAACCCGCGCAGTTTAACGCGAGTCGAGGCTTAAATCCTCTAATCAGAGGATTTAAAGCCAATAGAGTTCAGGGGGTACCCTGAGGCTTGCGCAACAAACTGTAGGCCATGGCGCCCAGTGCCGCCACGCCCAACAGGAGCACAGCCCACAGGCCCAACTTCTTCCAGTCGCTACCTACCTCAGGCGAAACGGCCACGGCGGCGGGCTTGACCACAACCTCTCCCGTGACGCTGGCCTGGCCCAATGCCTTGAGCCGTTCGGCACTGTAGTCGGGAATCAACGTGGATAACGGCAAATTCGCCGCCTTCACCGAAGCATTGCCGAGCGCCAGAGTAAACGGCGGCTCACCCCGCGCCAGGAACACCAATTGCGTGGAGCGCACGGCAAACCGCAGGGCCGGTGCTTCGACCCCCAGACCGCCGCCCCGCTCATCCACCTGCAACTTGAGCTGCGCAACGGCCACGCCCGGCAATTGCAACTCATTCTGCACCACGTCCTGGCCATTGCGGGTCAGGCGATACAACAAACCATTACTCAGCGGCTGCCACGCTTGATTGGCCTCAAAGCGCCCGGCCAAGGTCACAGGGGCCAACGTGTTGGGTTGCTTCAACTCGACGCGCAAGCGCTCGACATGCAGGCCCGTCGGCAACTGCCAGCTGTATTCGCCGGCGTTGAGCCGCGTGCCCGACAACGGCTGCGACCACACCAACGGCAGCGGCAGGCTGCTGCTGGTCGCGCTGACCAGCTTGGCCGAGGTCAACTGCGGCGCGGCTTGGCCCTGCCAGACCAGACGCAGATAGCGTGCCGACTGCCCCGGCAGACTCACGTCATGCTGCTCGACCCGCTCGTCGGCAAACGACAAGCGCGCCACTTGGCCATCACCCCAGGCTTGCCAGTGTTGCAGGTCATCACTGGCTTCAATGCTGAAACGCTGGAAGCCATCCTGCTCGCGGCTCCAGTCAAGGCTCAGTTGCTGCAACGGCGCCTTGATCGCACTGGCGTCCAGCACCCAGCCGCGCAGCACCTGTTTCTCTGTCTTGATGGCCGGGCGCACCTCCAGCAAGGTGCCCTCGGTGGTGGATTTCATCACCACGCCGGGCAACGCTTGCTGCGCATCAGCGGCGTACAGCGGAAACCACTTCACATCGGCAACGTCGCGGCTTTCAGTACGCTGCGCCGATTGGCGCGACAACGCATAAGCCTGTGGCTCCCCTGCGGCGTTGAACACCCGCACATCACTGAGATCGGCCTGCCGCGCACTCAACTGCACCGCCAGCGGCAGCTCAAGGCGATACCAGGGGCCATTGCCGCTCACGGCCAGCGGCACCTGCGTGGTGAAGTCAGCCGGCCCTTCCTGCGCGTAAACCGCCGAACACAGCAGCCCTACCATCCACCCAGCCAGACTCAGCTTGCCCATCAAGAAGACGCTCCTTCGGTTTGAATCACAGGTTCGGCGCGCTTGGGCGGCAGCGGTGCAAAGTAGCCCACCACCAGCAACAGCCCGCCGACGCCGATAAACGACACGATCCGCGCCAGACCGCCGCGGTTACTCAGTTCGACAAAGAACAGCTTGGCCACCACCACCGCAATCAGCGCCGCGCCGATCAGCCACACTTCGCGACGATGGCGCAGGTGACCGCCGATCATCAGGCCGAGGGCGATCAGGGTCCAGACGATCGACAGTCCGGCCTGCACCAGCATCGACTCCAACAGCGCATCCCAGTGAAACGGCACGCCGCCCCAATGGTGGGCGGTGCGCATCACCAATGCCGTCAAGAACGCAAACAGCGAAACACCCGCGACACCCTGGGCGATCAGCTCAGCCTGCGGCCCGCGTTGCGGCGCCACGCTGCGCGACCACAGGTACACCCCCAGCAGCGCGAACAGCAAGCCTAGATCCAACGGGTTGAGCAGCGGCACATAAGGCAGAGGCCTGGCCGTGCCGTCGCTGAAGATATTCGCCAGCCAGAACCAGCCAAGCATCAACACCGCCAACGGCAATGCCGCCAGCACGCGATATTCACGCGGATAAGCCGCCACCGGCCACGGCCAACCGCGTGGCGCGGCCGCCAGCACCAGATACAGGCTCGGCAGAACGGCCCAACCCAGCCAGCGCCAGGCGTTGTACTCGCTCGACAGCAACAACAAGCCGTAGCGCAATTCCAGGGCCAGCACGCCGATCAACATCCAGCAGCCAACCACATGAGCGATGCTCAACACCTTGCCTGGCACCACCGCAGCCAAGCGGCGCAGCGCAATGAAATGCACCGCGAACACCGCCAGCCAGGCCAGCCAACCGTAGTGGGCCGCCGGGTGGTAATAGGCATGGGCAGACACCAGCAACACCAGGCCCGCCGCCGGCATCAGCAAGGTGCACAGCATGCCCAGCGAGGCCCAGCGCAGGCGTTCGGCCAACAGCGCCCAAATCGCCACGCTCACCGCGGCAATCGCCAGCAGGAACGGGCCTTGCAGTTCCTCGGGGATAAACCGCAACACTTCACCGATCAATGCCAGCGCCCACCAGGCGGCACCCCACACCAGCAACAAGTCGGACAGGCGTTGCAGCTTCAACACGGTAAATACCGGCGCCTGGGGTTCGCGCTGCAAGCGCCAGGCGCCGACCAGAGCAGCAAGGCCCAGCACCATCGGTGTCCAGAACCCACTGTGGGCCAACGGGCGCAAGCCGTCGCCGGTCATGGGCCCGAGCAGCTCCGGCACCGCCAGCAGGAAGGAGGCGCCGCCGACCAGTTGCAACAGCAAGCCAAACACGAAGCTGACGCGCTGTTGCAGGTGCAGGCTCAACCAGATGATCAACAAACCACTGGCCGCCCACACACCGCTGGCACTTTCCCAGGGCAGTACAAACAGCACCGCCAGGTTTATCAGCACCAGCCCCGCCAGCAATACCACCGACAATCCACGCAGCAGCCGCACATCGCTGCGCACCTGGTCATCGCGCGCAGCCAGCAACATGCCGCCCACCAAGGCCAGGCCAATCAGCGACGCGCTCATCAGGCCGCTCCAGCCCGCATTGAATACCGCCGCCCCATCACCCCCCTGCAGACGCAACAGGAACAACGCGCCGCCCAGCAACTGCACGGCGAAGGCGGTGAACAGGAAAGTACGCGAGCCGATGCGCAACCCAATCCACAACGTGACCAGACCGGCCATTGCCCAACTGATGGCCGTGCCTTGGGTCAGCAAAAACAATGGTGCAAGCAGGTACAAAGCACTCAGGCCCAGGCTCGCCAGCACCGGCAAGCCTTTGCGCTCCCACACCGCCGTCTGCTCGGCCGATGCCTTGCGCAATTGATCAAAGCTGAACAGTAACGCGGCGCCCAGTAGCAATGCCCCCAGCGGCGCGCCCTCAAGCAAGGTCAGGTCGCCCACCCGTAGTTCACTGAGGAACGCCAGCGCCGATCCCAACTGCAGCAACAGGCCAAACGCCCGCGCCAACGGTCGCTGCTGACGCAGGCCAAGCCAGACGATCCCGGCGCCTTCCACCGCCCAGGCTGCGGCTGTCCAGCGCGCATCCAGGCCCAAGGGTATCGCCAGGCTGGCGAAGATTACCCCCAGCGCCAGACAGGTTTCCGACAGTAACAACGCACGCCCGCCACTGAGCCACCGGGCCAGGCCCATGTAGATGATGCCCAGGCCCAATGCGCTGAAAGCCGCGGCAAACTCCAGATGCTGCACCAGCGCGAACTGCAAGCCAAACCCCACCAGCGGCGGGCCGAACAACAGGCTGCCATCAACGTAGTTGCCCTTGGCCGCCGACCAGCGCAACAAGGCACCCCGACTGTCGTCCTCGGGGGCGTCGCTCATCTCCAGCAATTTGCGGCGGGCGAACAACAGGCCGATCACCAGGTACATCAGGAAGAACAGAATCAGGAACGGCTCGGTGCTCCATAGCAGCTCCGGCGTATACGAGCGCATGCCCCAGGCAAAACCGATACCGAAGGTGCCGACAAACCCGATCAGATCCAGCAAGCGCCAAGCCTTGAACCAGGCGATGGCGAGGATGCCGGCATTCAGCAAGGCGAAATAGCTGAACAGCGCCACATGGTTACCGGCGCCGGTAGAGGTGAGGATCGGCGCGGCAAAACCACCCAACGCCGCCGCGCAAGCCAAGCCGAGGGCGTCCTGGGTAACCGCCAGGATCGCCGAGAACACCGTGACCGCCACCAGCAGGCCCAAGGCCGCACCCGGGTCAATCAGCGGGTGCAGACGCATCGCCGCAAAGACGGTCAGGTACAGCACCGCGATCCCGGTGCCTTGCAGCATCAAACCGTAATTGCTATTGCGCAGCCGCAGCCACCAGCCCAGGCCCAGCAGGCCGACGGCGGCAGCGGCAACACCGGCGTAACGCAGCTCGATCGGCACCACCATGCCTTCTGTGGCGTAGCGCAGCAGGAACGCCAGGCCGAGAAACAGCAGCACCACGCCGACGCGCAATACGGTATTACCGCCGAACAGCCAATTGCGCGCACCGCTGAGGGCGCGTTCGATCAGGTTGGGGCCACGGGGGATGGCAGGCTCTGCTGGGCGAGGCGCCGGCGTTGATGCCCAGACGTCATCCGGCAACGGTTGGCTCGCTTCGGCGACCACGACCATAGGGGCGATTTCGGCAGGCAGTTCCCAGACCAGCTCGGGCGCCTTTATAACCGGTGCCGGCTCAGGCGCGAGCGGTTCGATGCTCACATTGTTCGTCGGCGCAGGGACTTCCAGTTGCCGCAGGCGCTCACCCAGTGCGATCAGCGCCTTCTGCGTGGTTTCCAACTGACCCGCCTGCTGTTGCGCCTGGGCCGCCAGCTGCGACAGGCGAATCGCCTGGCCAATGCCCAAGCCCAGCAGCGCACCGATGCCGGCATCACTGAACGACTCGTCGAGTGTCCAGCCGAGCACCAGGCAATCAGCATGAAAATCCATTGCATGGTCGATATCCCTAAGCAGCCCGAGGCGGGCAAACCGGCGCTCAGTATATCGACCAGGATCTAATGTGGGAGCAACTGTCTAAATGGATTCAATTCAGAAGTCATATTCATAGGCAGCAAGACTCCCACAGCTCTAGGCCATGCAATGCTGAACGAAAGAGCTGCTGCCGTGCTAAGCGGTGTGCTCTTTCCATTCAGTGCCGTCACGCAGCATCGCGTTCAGGCGTACCAATAAAACGCGCATACAGGCGATCAGTGCAACCTTGGCGCATTTACCTTTATCACGTAACAACTGGTATCGAGCTTGGAATTCCGGCTGGTCCCGAATGATCACCCAGCAGGCCATATACAGTGAGCGGCGGGCTGCAAATCTTCCGCCACTAATGTGGCGTGCACCTTTGTGCTTTCCGCTGTCGTTGTTGTAGGGCGCGAGGCCTGCAAGTGCCGCGATCGGGCGTCCCCCGATTTCGCCCAACTCGGGAAGGTAAGCCATAAGGCTGCTGGCCGTAATCAGCCCAATTCCCTTGACCGAGCACAGTCGAGCCACCTTTTCGCGATCTAGCTCGTTCGCACTTTGACGAATCAGCTGATTTATCGCTTCCACTGCTGCGCTCAAATACTCGATATGGCTCTGCAATGCAGGCTTCACCGCATCGCAGGACGCCGTTTTCAGGCGCCGCCTGTCGTCATCTCTTTGCTGAACAAAATGCTCTCGCTGCTGGACCAATGCGCGCAGTCTTTCATGCTCAGGGCTTGTGATTCGGGCGCTTGGCGAGTCTATGACGGCTGCAAATTGTGCAAGAGACTTTGCGTCTATCGGGTCGGTTTTGGCTTTTTGGCCCATCGCTCTGGAAAACGCTTTGGCGCGACGAGGGTTAACGCAAATGACCTGAAGGCCAGCCGCTTGCGCCGCTTTAACAACGTTTCGCTCGTAACCGCCCGTCGCTTCCACCAACACGCGGCTGACCTGGTAAAGCCGCAGCCATCCAATCAGCGCCGGCAAATCTTTCTCAGTATTTGAACAACTTACCCCAGCCTCAAGTAAATGAATCCGAGCCTCGAGGCTGTCTTTGGAAACATCAATGCCTGCTGAATAGGAAAACATGGCCAAATCCTCTTACACTCAGGGTGAGAGCGCTCTGGCTTGGCCCACGCTTGTAACTGTTCGAGGTGGGCTCGTTCAACTGTTCGGGCTCATGTCCAGAGCGGAGAGGTGAGTAGCAGCATGGGCTCCCACACGTGCTTTGAGCACTCGGGGCATTCAGCTTGCTACTCACCGCTCTCACCCTCAGTTTATTCCTGACTTAAGACACAAGGGG
>NZ_PYWX01000051.1 GCF_003031675.1 Pseudomonas palleroniana
TTCGATAATGTGGAAGGGCAAGCTGGTATTTGTTAGCGAAGCGCTAGCTGGAGAGCGAATAGGGCTGAAAGAGACTGAAGATGATGTCTGGGATCTTTACCTGTGTGACTATCCCTTGGGGAGGCTTGGACGGGGAATGACTCGCGTCCAAGCTTCAAATGTGTAAACGATGTCCCCGGTTTCAGATGTAAACGATGTCTACGGTTCTACACCCGCGCTGGGTGGCGTAGCAGCCCCAAAACCAGGCGCCTCGGTCTTTCTGAACCACCGCAGCGGCAGGGTTTAGGGCGGCTTCGCCACCCAGCGCGGGGCAAGCCCGCTCACTACAAGGTTTTCAGGGTTTCGCTTCGCTGCTGAAACTGTCGACCGCCCTGACCAGGCCCTTGGCCGCCAACGCCACCAACTCACCGCCTTTTTCCACGGTCGCCAGGGCCGGGTCCGAGCCCATGCGTCCGTCGGGGAAGCGTGCGCGGAAGTCCAGCGCCTCGCGGATCGGACCGGTGTTGGCAATCTGCGGCGAATAATCGGCTGACTTGATCGACTCCGGATACGCCCACTGCGTGACCGCGATCTCCGACGGCGTGGCATGGCTGCCATGGCCCACCGGGAATTGGCGGTGCGCCAGATCGCCGACACCTTCAAGGTCCCACCAGTTCACCAGTTTCAGCGCAAACCCGGCTTCGCGACGGGCGTAGCTGGCCTCGGCACACAGTTCGGAAAACGCGGCCTCGATGGTGGCGATATTGCCGCCATGGCCGTTCAGAAACAGGATCTTCTCGAAACCGTGCCCGGCCAGTGAGCGCACCCAATCGCCAATCGCGGCGATAAAGGTGGAAGGGCGCAGCGAGATGGTGCCGGGAAAGCCCAGGTGATGCTGGGCCATGCCGATATTGAAGGTGGGGCCGATCAGGATGTCGGCGTTCTTCTGTGCCTCATGGGCGATGATCTCCGGGCACATCCAGTCGGTGCCCAGGAGGCCGGTCGGGCCATGTTGTTCATTGGAACCAATGGGGATCACGACCGTGCGGCTGCGCTCCAGAAACTGCCCGATTTCGATCCAGGTGGACTTGTGTAGAAGCATGCGGCGCTCTCTTTTATCGGTGGGGACAGGCTATCCACCACGGATTGTACGACTACTGGCCACCTGTTGGGGTTTGCAATTGAGGTAGGTCGAGGACTTCAGCCAATGCCGGTCCGGGTACCAGGAAAACATGAATTGCCCATCCTTGAGCTTGTCCACCACCTGACGCGCCACTTGCGGGCGTACGGCCGGGCAACCCTGGCTGCGCCCGATGCGGCCTTCGCGTTTGCTCCAGGCCGGGTTGACGTAGTCGGCGGCGTGAATCACCAGCGCACGGTCGCGGGCCTGGTCATTGAAACCGGGCTCCAGGCCGTCCATGCGCAATGAATAACCGTGGGTGCCCAGGTAACTTTCCTGGGTGCGAAACAGCCCCAGGCTGGACTGGTGGCTGCCCTCGCGGTTGGAAAACTGCGTGGCGAAGTTTTCCCCGGATTTTGCGCCATGGGCCACCAGGTCACGCAGCACCAGGGTTTTCTTGCGCAAATCGAAGATCCACAGGCGACGAGCGGTCGAGGGTTGCGAGTAGTCGATAACCGCGAGGCGATCGGAGCGTTCTTCACCATTATTGACCGCACACTGCACGGCGTTCAGGGCGCTTTTCAATACGGTGGGATTGAGTTCTGGAGCCGAGCGCGCCAGGCTGTTATACAGGGAGGGAGGATTGCCATTGGCGGCGATCGCAGCCTGGCTCAGTACGGCCAGGCTCATGGCAGCCAGGCCGAGGCGACGGATAAAAGTCAGCATCTACAGTACATCCCCCTACTGTGGATTGGAGCAAAGTCATTGTTCAAAAAACACGCATGTTACTTGAGCATTTGCTTGCTCGTTGCACCACTGGTCGCGACAGCCGAACTGTTGCCGACAGACGCAGTCCCCGTTGCACCATCCAGCCCGATCCAGCTGGCCCTGGCGCAATTGCCCAGCGTATGTCCCGACCTGGCGCCACGCATCGACGCTGCCGCACTGTTGCGGTTGCGGGCGTTCTACCAGCAGCAGGGCGACGCTCCGTTGTGGGCAAGCGGTGAACGCCGTTCAGCGTTGCAGGCCCAGCTGCAGTTGCTGGCCGACGATGGCCTGGACCCCACCCACTATAGCCTGCCTGCCGTAGACGCCACGGCCAATGTGCTGTGCAGCGATATCGACAGCAGCCGCCAGTACCTGCAAGCCCTGCAGGACCTGCATTACGGTCGCCTGCAGCAATCGCGGTTCGAGCCGCTATGGCATGCGCTGCCGCCGACCCGTGACCCGGACACCGTGGTGCTGGCGTTTGCCGCCACGGGGTTGCAAGACATGGCGCAAGCGTTCGATCAGGCCCGCCCCAGCGCGGATTTGTATCGCAGCCTGCGCAATGCTTACGCGACCGTGCGCCTGCAACCCTTGCCGCATTGGGACCCGGTCGCCAACGGCCCCTTGCTGCGCCCCGGCATGGAAGATCCGCGTGTGCCGGAACTGGCGCGCCGCTTGTTCAGCGGCGGCTACCTGGCCAAGGCGAGCCCCGGAAACGGCAAACAATACCGGGACGAGTTGGTCAAGGCGGTAAAGGCGTTCCAGCTCAGCCACTCATTGCAAGCGGATGGCGTGATCGGCGCGGGGACCGTCGCCGAACTCAATATCAGCCCGGCCATGCGCCGCGAACAACTGCGCATCAACCTCGAGCGTTTCCGCTGGCTGGCCCAGGACCTGGAACCCGAAGGGGTGGTGGTGAACGTCGCGGCGGCGCAACTGAGCGTCTACCAAAGCGGTATTCCGGTGTGGCAGACGCGCCTGCAGGTGGGCCGCGCCGAACGCCAGACGCCGCTGCTCAAGTCGTGCATCACCCGGTTGACTCTCAACCCCACCTGGACCATCCCGCCGACCATCATGCGCGAGGACAAACTCCCGGCCATTCGTTTGAACCCCGAATATTTGCGCCAGCAAAACTTGCAGGTGCTCGATGCCCAAGGTCATCCGTTGACGGCAGACCAGGTGGACTGGTCGCGCCCGGGCAACATTCTTCTGCGCCAGGACGCCGGCCCGCGTAACCCGTTGGGCCGGATCGTGATGCGCTTTCCCAACCCGTATTCGGTGTACCTGCACGACACGCCCAGCCAGCCGTTGTTTACCAAAGGGCCGCGAGCCTTCAGTTCGGGCTGTGTGCGGGTGGAGCAACCGTTGCTGTTGCGCGACCTGCTGGTGAGTCCGGCCGAACGGACGCGCACCGATGAGTTGCTGGCCACCGGGTTGACCCATGAGTTCAGGCTGGCCACACCGGTGCCGGTGCTGCTGGGGTATTGGACGGTTGAGGTGAATCGTGAGGGTGGCTTGGTGTACGCGCCCGATATCTATGGGCGCGACCCGGTGTTGATCAAGGCGATGGGGGCGGTGCTCTAGGGGCTGCCCAGCGCCCGTTGGGCGGCGTTATTCGGGGATCAATTGCTGGCGGCATTCCAGCACCAGCCGGGCGCCGCCCAGTTCACTGGTGCCGACCTCCAGCTTGAAGCCATGCAGGTTGATGATCGCCGCGACGATCGAGAGACCCAAGCCGAAGCCGCCTTGCTGATCGCTTTCATCCACCCGATAGAAGCGTTGGAACACCGATTTGCGTTCGGCCACCGGAATGCCGGGGCCGGAGTCGAGTACTTCGATCCGCGTGCTGCCCATATCCGTGGCGGCACGCAGGATGACTTTGCCCCCGGAGGGGGTGAACTTGATCGAGTTGCTCAACAGGTTGCTCAAGGCTTCGAACAGCAACGCGCGGTCGCCGGTGATCCACGGCAGGGATTCGGGGATCTGCAGCACCAATTCCACTTCGCCTTCTTCCGCCAGGGGCAGGTAGAAATCATGCAGTTCGCGCAGCAGCGGCAACGGGTCCATCACCAGAAAGCCCGAGCGCCGCTGGTGGTCTTCCAGCTCGGAGATGCGCAGCAGCCCACGAAAGCGCGCCATCAGGGTGTCGGTCTCGGCGATGGCGTCATCCAGTTTCACCGCATGGGCCGAGTCTTCTTCGGCTTGTTGCTTGATGCGGTAGAGCTGGGCGCGCAAGCGCGTCAGCGGAGTGCGCAGGTCATGGGCAATGTTGTCGCAGACGCCCTTGACCTCATTCATCAGTTTTTCGATGCGGTCGAGCATGGCGTTGACGATGGCCGCCAGCATATCCAGTTCGTCACGCCGATTGGACAGCGGCAGGCGGTGTGTCAGGTCGCCGGCGACGATGGCTTCGGCGCTGGCCTGGATCCCGCGAATGCGCCGTAGCGGCTGGCGCCGCAACAGGTGCCAACCGGCCGCGCCGGGGATGATCGTCAGGGACAGGGCCCACAACAGGGCATGCCAGATGATCCGGGTGACACCGAACAATGAACCGTTGGCGCGCACCAGTACCAGCCAGCGGCCGTCTTCGGTGTGGGTGGCGACGGCGTCGCAGCTGTCCTTGGGCAGCTTGGGGTCGTTGGAGTCGACGCAATTGGCCAGGGCGTGGATCTTGCCGTCCAGGGGCAGGTCGGGCGGCACCGCACGGATCGGCCCGCTCAATGGGCGGAACTGTTCATCGAACAAGCCGTAGGCGTCAACGCCCTTCATGTCGAAGGTCATGCTGGTGGTCAGTGCCTCGACCAGTTCCTCGCCGTCAAAACGCTGGAACAGGTGTTGACGCTGCATCAGGGAGTGACGCGACAAGTCGCCCAAGTAGCCCGAGACCTCGTAGTACAGCACCCCCATGAGGATGCAGCTCCACGCCACGAACAACGAGCTGTACAGCGCCAGCAAGCGGCTGCTGGAGGAGCGCCAGCCCTTAGAGGGGTTCAGCAATGACATACCCGGAACCTCGTACCGTGCGGATCAACGGCGTGAGGCCCGGTGGATCGATTTTTTTGCGCAGGCGACCGATGTGCACGTCGATCAGGTTGGTGCCGGGATCGAAGTGGTAACCCCAGACTTCTTCGAAGATCATCATCCGCGACAGGATCTGCCCGGTGTTGCGCATCAGGAATTCCAGCAGTTTGTATTCGGTGGGCAACAGGCTCAGCGGCTGTTCGGCACGGCTGGCTTCGCGGGTGATCAGGTTCAGTTCCAGGTCGGCCACGCGCAGGGCGGTTTCGAGTTCCTTGACCGTGCTTTTGCGCCGCAGCAGCACTTCGACCCGGGCGGCCATTTCATCGGAGGCGAACGGTTTGGTCAGGTAATCATCGCCACCGGCACGCAGGCCGCGTACACGCTCGTCGACGTCGGAGAGGGCGCTGATCATCAGGATCGGCGTCGACACCCCGATGGTCCGCAGCGTGGTGACGATGGCCAGGCCATCGAGTTCCGGCAGCATGCGGTCGAGGGTGATCAGGTCGTAATCCCCGCTCACGGCACGGACCAGGCCTTCGCGGCCGTTGTCTACCCAATCGACATCCAGTCCATGGCTACTCAGCTCGGCGACGATCTCGCGGGCCGTTACGGCGTCATCCTCGATGGTCAAAATGCGTGTCATAGGATTACCTGGTGAGCGTTCACACTAGAAGTGGGGGCATTTTGCCAAGAAATGATAGCGGGCTTACTAAAAAAATATTCATGTTAGGCAAATCGAGCATTTGCTGGGTGGAAGTGCATAACGCCCACCTCTCACGGCTCATTCTTGCAAGTTGCATGATTTTGAGAAGTTCAAGTTATTTAAATCGTTGAAATATATAGGATTTATTTTTGTCGGCGACTGGCATGGTGCCTGCACTGTCCTTTTTGGGACTTGTAACACTATTTTTCATGCCTGGAGCTAAACAACAATGATCACATCCTCATCCACGCTGCAAGAATCAAGCACGCTCTCCGGGGTTTCCTGGGGGGCTATCTTTGCCGGGGCCGCAGCTGCCGCTGCACTTTCCCTGATTCTGGTACTGCTGGGCTTCGGCCTGGGGTTCTCGGCGGTTTCGCCGTGGGCCGACAGCGGGATCAGTGCCAAGGGGCTTGGCATTTCTACCATCGTCTGGCTGGCCTTCACCCAGATCGTCGCGTCCGGGCTCGGTGGTTACATCGCCGGTCGGTTGCGGGTGAAGTGGGCCAATATGCACACGGATGAGGTGTACTTTCGCGACACCGCCCATGGTTTCCTGGCCTGGGCCGTCGCGACGCTGATCACCGCAGTGCTGGTGGTCGGCTCGGTCAGCAGCGTCGTCAGCGGCGGTGTCAAAGCCGGTGCGGCGGTTGCCTCGGGTGCCGCCAGCGGCCTGACTCAAGCAGCCGGCGGTGCCGCCAAAGGCGCCAACAGTGGCGACTTCGATTATTACGTCGACAGCCTGTTCCGCGATGACCGCCCAGCCGCCGTCAGCGATGATGCCGCCCATGGCGTGGTTGCACGTATCTTCACCCGCACCCTGAGCAACGACGGCCAGCTCGCTCCTGAAGACCGGACCTACCTGGCCCAGTTGATCAGCCAGCGCACCAACCTCAGCCAGGCTGACGCCGAAGCGCGTATCGACAAGGTCTACGGCGATGCCCGCAAAGCCATCGAAGACGCCAAGCTCAAAGCCAAGCAAGCCGCCGACACCGCTGCGAAAGTCGCCGCTTACACGTCGCTGTGGACCTTCATCACGCTGTTGATCGGTGCCTTCTTCGCCAGCTTCGCCGCCACGTTCGGCGGTCGCCGTCGGGATGCCGTGGTGTATGTCGAAACCGAAACCTACGTTCGTTAATTCAAGGAGAACACTCTCATGCGCTCATTACTCTTGTGGTTTCTCGGCGTGCCTATCCCGGTCATCATCCTGATCGCGATCTTCATGCACTGATTGCAGAAATAAAAGCGCGCCGGGTTAAACCGGCGCGCTTTTTTTTGGCTATAAGAAATGGGCTTTTATACCTGTCAGATTTGACAGTATACGCAGTGTCTCGAAGTTACTACGGTGACAGTTGCCATTTGGGCACTGGTCACTCTATGAGGCATTGCCATGAGCCAGACATCCGGAACCATGACTGCTGCAATTAACAATCCGCAAGTAACGCCTTCGAACTATCCGTTCACCGGTGATGCTGATCGCATGATGCTGTATTTCATCGGCAACGATCTGTATTTCTCTTCTTCCGAGCAGCTAGGGCCTGACATCAACGAAGTGCAAGGCTTCGACTTTTGCATCCCGGGGGTGCCCGCCGATGGCGTAATGCACACTTACGACTTAGTGAACGAAGCGACCGGGGTTTTTTGGGCCTCTGAGGGATCCTGGGCGACTCCCTATACCGCTACTGCGGGCAGTATCAGCGTTTCGCTGGACTCAAAAAACAGGCTGTTCGGCACGTTCAACTTTGTCGGCAGCAACGGCAATAAAAGTGTGCAGGTGAGCCGGGGTGCCTTGGATTTGAGCGGCTTTATCACCGACGTATCCAAATCAGTATCGCGCAAAGTGATGGACACCGGCCATATGATTGGGACCATTGTGGGCGGGCCACTCCCGGACCCTAATTTCAACGCGACGGTGGTCAATATTCAAAAAGTCCAGAGCACTGTTGACTACTGGCAAGTAATAGGTCAACAGGTGGACGGCGATATTGCTCACACCCGCACCTGGATCTTGATTGTTGTCCCTGTCGGCACTACCGGTACAGAGTTTGACCTCAGCCCCAGCAGCCCGGTGAGGGTGACACTTGGCAGTGTCCCTTCATTAGGTTTTGCTCACGCAGTCAGCGGTAAAATCAGATTTACGTCCATGCCGGCGACGGGGCGCGCAGCGGGCGACATCGACTGCCTGGTGCAAAAAAATCAGGAATCGCCCATCCGGATAAAAGTGAGTTTCGATATCCTCGACACGGTGTAGCGATCTTGATCATCAAACTCTATGGGTACTGCTGGGCGGCGTTGGGTGTGACCTATAGTGATTGCTGCCTCACTCAAACCGCGCCTGGCCAACAGGCGCGGTTTTTTGCTGTAGGGCGAGCCAACCGCTGAGCAGCAACACACTCGCCGCTGACGTCATGATCACCAGCGGGGTTGAAGTGCCATCCGACAGCAACCCGGTGAGCCAGCTGCCCACGGCCGTCAGGAACATCTGGATAAAGAAGAACAGCCCCGAAGCCGTCCCGGCCACTGCGCCGTAGGGCTGCAACACCGACAGCTGGCAAGCTGGAATCGCCATGCCCACCGACACCATGATCACCACCATCGGCAGCACAATCGCCAACCATTCTCCCGGCAAAACAGAAGTCGCGGTGGTAAGTGTCGCACTGCCGACGATGTTCAAGCCGATTGCGGCGCTGATCAACCGGTCGGGTTCGAAACGTTGTACCAGCCGCCGAAACAGGTTCGCGCCGAGCATGTAGCCGCTGATCGTGGCGGCAAACACCAGCGCGTAAGCCGTGGCAGACAAGTGAAAGCCGCGTTGCAGCAAAGCTGACGACTCACTGATGAACGGAAAGTAGGTGCTGTAGACGCAGCCAATGGCGAGCGAATAGCGCAGGAAATAGCGGTCACGCAGCAGTTGGCCGTAGAGCTGCAACAGATTGCGCGGCGGCGCGGCAGCCACCTCTGCCGGACGGGTTTCCGGCAAGCGCTGATACACCACCAGAGACAGCGCGGCCCCGATCAGCCCCAGCAGCACGAACAGCCCGCGCCAGTTGATCAACGGCAGCAGCAGGCTACCCAGCACGGGGGCGGCCATCGGCGACACGGCCATGGCCATGGAGATCAAGCCCAGCAGACGTGCCTGCTCCTGGCGGTCGAAGTAGTCGCGCACGATCACCCGGCCGATCACCGTGGTGCAGCATCCGCCCAGGGCCTGGAACAAGCGGGCGATGATCAGCACGCCGAGGTTGTCGGACCAGGCGCAGGCGGCGGTGGCCGCCACATACAGGAACAGGCCGCTCAGCAGCACCGGTCGGCGACCGAAGCGGTCGGTCAGCGGGCCGCTGACCAGCAGGGAAATCGCCGAACCCAGGGTGTACAGCGTGAGGGTCAATTGCAATTGGGCGTCGCGGGCGTGGAAATAGTCGGCCATGGCGGGCAGGGCTGGCAGGTGCAGGTCCAGGGTGATGCGCGGCAAGGCGATCAGGAGGGTCAGCAGCACCAGCCAGAATCCCGTGGAGAGGGTGCGTTGTGTCATGGAAAGCCTCGATACCGTTCGTGGAGCCTCGAACTCTACTGGCTTTGTGGTTTAATCCTTTGGGCCACTTATGTCTGGAGTGAATGGACCACTTATGAGTCGAGGAAAAGCCGCATCCGCCTTGGACCTGCCGCGTCCCGCCGCCTTGGACGCAGGCAAGCAGCAGGGCGCTTACGATGCGTTGCGTACCGCCATCCTGAACCGGCAACTGCCGGCGGGCAGTCGCTTGCCGTCTACGCGCAGTCTGGCTGAGCGCTGGTTGGTATCGCGCGGCACCCTCGAGGCGGCCTATGAGCGCTTGCAGGGCGAAGGCTATGTGCAGCGGGTGGCCGGCTCGGGCACGCGGGTATGTGCGGTGATCCCCGAACAGTTCATTGCGGCTGCGGCGCCCAGCGCAAGCGTGCGCCGTGCGGCGTTGCCTGATCAGCCTGATGCGGTGGTGCAGAGCCACGTGCCTTTCGTGGCACGGCGCCCGGATGCCGGCCTGTTCGACTTGAAAACCTGGGCGCGTTGCCTCTCCCGTGGCTTGCTCCGCGTGGGCCCTGGTGTGCTGGAAGCCGCCCACCTGGCCGGGCTGCCGGCCTTGCGAGAACAGATCGCCGATTACCTGCGCAGCTATCGCGGCCTGCAATGCGAGGCCGATGAAGTAATCGTCACCACCGGCATTCGCCACGCCCTCGACCTGATCGCCCGCACGCTGCTCAAGCCCGGTGACACGGCCTGCGTTGAAGACCCCGGTTACACACCCGCACGTCGCCTGTTCGGCTTGGCGGGTGCACAGGTCAAGGCCGTGCCGGTGACGGCCGAGGGCCTGGATTGCGCGCAACTGCCTTCCACCGCACGCCTGGCCTATGTGACCCCGGCGCACCAGGCGCCGCTGGGCATGACCCTCTCGGTGTCGCGGCGCCTGGCGCTGCTGGACTGGGCCGCCCGCGCCGACGCCTGGGTGATCGAAGACGACTACGACAGCGAGTACAACTACAACAGCGCGCCCCTGGCGGCGCTCAAATCCCTGGATTGCGGCGACCGGGTGCTCTACTGCGGCAGCTTCAACAAGAACCTGTTTCCCGGTTTGCGCGTGGGGTTCATGGTGGTGCCCAAGGCGTTGCGCCCAGCGCTATTGCGCACCCTGCAACTGACCGGGCATTCGGTGGGCGCCACGGATCAGCTGGGGTTGGTGGAGTTGCTTGGCAGCGGTGCCTTTGTGCGTCACCTGCGCGCTTCGCGCCAGGCTTATCAGGCACGGCGCGACGCATTGCTCGCGTGCTTGCCGGACGGCTGCTCAGTGAGTGGCCAGCAGGCCGGGTTGCACTTTGTCTTGTGGTTGCCGCCGGGTGTGGAAGAACAGGACTTTTGTGAGCGGGCCACTGCCGTCGGGTTGGCGCTGCAGCCCTTGGGCAAGTTCTGCGTAGAGGCCAGCCTGCCGCCGGCGGTGATCATCGGCTACACCGCGCTGACCCTGGCGCAGATCCGTTTTCACGGGCGGGTGCTGACAAAGTTGCTGATCGCAACGTGAGTCGGTGTCTGTCGCTCAGTCTTCGAACCCGACCTGTTCATGAATCTCGTCCACCTTCAATTCCAGGCGATACGCCACTGCAATGAACAGCGCCTGGCACAGGCACAAGGTGGCGCTCAACGAGCGGAAGGCGAACGAGGAACCTTCGTTCACCAACAGCACCGTGTTCGCCCGCTTGGCCAGGGGCGAGAGGTTGCTGTCAGTGATGATCAGGGTCTTGGCCTGCTGGTGCTGGGCGATGCGCAGGCAGTGCTGGGTCTCTTTGCCGTAGGGCGTGAAGCTGATGGCGATCACCAGGTCGTTGGCCCGTACGCTGCGCATCTGCTCGCGGTAGCTGCCGCCCAAGCCTGAGATCAGGTGAATGCGCTTGTTGGTGTGCTGCAGGTTGTAGACCAGGTAATCGGCGACGGCGAAGGAACGGCGCACGCCGACCACATAGATATTGTCGGCATTGACCACCAGGTCCACGGCTTTCTCGAACGCCGCGTCATCGAGTTCCAGCCCCAGGCGCTCGATGCCGGACAGCGTGGCGTTGACGCATTCACGTGCCAGGTCGCCGCCGCTGGCTTTCTGCGACTTGTTGGCGATCATGCTGCGGATGCGCTGCTGGTAGTTCTGTACCGGTGTGGTCTTGTGGGTATACGCCTCGCGAAACAGCGCCTGCATCTCACTGAACCCACTGAAGCCGAATCGTTGCGAAAAGCGCACGATGGCGGAGGGGTGCACTTCGCATTCGCGGGCGATATCGCTGATGCGGTCGACCATGATCCGGTCGCGCTGCTGGCTCATGTAGCTGGCAATGCGCTTGAGCTGACGCGGCAGGCTTTCGTATTCGTCGGTGATCAGTTGCAACAGGCGCTCGGCATTGATCGGAGGGCTGGCGAGCGTGGCTTCCAGGGTAGTCTCGGGATCGGTGCGGGACATGGGCAATCCTTCTGGCGTTTTCGTCTGTTGCGCGGGTGGGTGGCGCAAGTCTACAGGGTAGGCGCAAAAAAATACCCCGGCATCACGGCCCGCGCGGCGTGCTGAAACGATGCACGGCGAATGGCGAGCCATTATGTCAGTGTATTGGAAAAAATATTCCACAAAAAATAAATATGGAATAAATATTGATTGCGCCCCCCGGACGTTCTAGTCTGCTCCCACCAAGAGCGTTTGCTGTCGCCTCGGCAGTACAACGCAGGCTGATAAAAATAACAGGAGCCAGCATGGGCCAGACTCGTTTTGCCAGTGGGCGTCAATTGGATCTGATTTGCCTCGGGCGCCTGGGCGTCGACCTCTACGCACAGCAAGTGGGCGCGCGGCTTGAGGACGTGTCCAGCTTCGCCAAGTACCTCGGCGGGTCCTCCGCCAATATCGCTTTCGGCACCGCACGCCTGGGGCTCAAGTCGGCGATGCTGAGCCGGGTAGGGGACGACCATATGGGGCGTTTCCTGGTGGAATCCCTGGCCCGTGAGGGCTGCGATGTCAGCGGCATCAAAGTCGATCCTGAACGCCTCACCGCCCTGGTGCTGCTTGGCCTCAAGGACCGGGAAACCTTCCCCCTGGTGTTCTACCGCGAAAACTGCGCAGACATGGCCCTGCGCGCCGAAGACATCAGCGAAGCCTTTATTGCCTCCAGCAAAGCCCTGCTGATCACCGGTACGCATTTCTCCACCGATGGCGTGTACAAGGCCAGCATCCAGGCGCTGGACTATGCCGCCAGGCACAACGTCAAGCGCGTGTTGGACATTGACTACCGCCCGGTGCTGTGGGGCCTGGCCGGCAAGGCGGACGGTGAAACCCGTTTTGTCGCCGACCAGAATGTCAGCCAGCACGTGCAGAAAATCCTGCCGCGTTTTGACCTGATCGTGGGCACCGAAGAAGAGTTCCTGATCGCCGGTGGCAATGAGGACTTGCTGAGCGCCCTGCGCAACGTGCGCGAACTGACCCCGGCCACCCTGGTGGTCAAGCTCGGCCCGCAGGGCTGCACGGTGATCCACGGCGCCATCCCGGCGCGACTCGAGGACGGTGCGATCTACCCCGGTGTGCGCGTGGAAGTGCTCAACGTGCTGGGCGCCGGCGATGCGTTTATGTCGGGCTTCCTCAGCGGTTGGCTGAACGATGCCGGCGATGAGCGTTGCAGCCAGTTGGCCAATGCCTGCGGCGGCCTGGTGGTGTCGCGCCATGCCTGTGCTCCGGCGATGCCCACGCCTGCCGAACTGGATTACCTGTTCAACAGCCCGGTGCCCATCACGCGGCCGGATCAGGACGTCACCCTGCAACGCCTGCATCGCGTCACGGTGCCGCGCAAGGTCTGGAAGCCGTTGTTCGTGTTTGCGTTCGACCATCGCTGGCAATTGGTCGACCTGGCGCAAAAGGGCGGGCAGGATCCGGCGCGCATCAGCGATATCAAGCAACTGTTTATCCAGGCCATCGAACGGGTGGAGAAAAAACTTGGCGAGCAGGGCGTCGAGGCCGATGTGGGCCTGCTGGCCGACCAGCGTTTTGGCCAGGATGCGCTCAACGCCGCCAGCGGTCGCGGCTGGTGGATCGCGCGCCCAGTGGAAGTACAGAACTCGCGACCCCTGGCGTTCGAGCATGGGCGTTCGGTCGGCAGCAACTTGATCGCCTGGCCTCAGGAGCAAATCATAAAGTGCCTGGTGCAATTTCATCCGGACGACGAGCCGCTGCTGCGCCTGGAACAGGAAGCGCAACTCAAGGCGCTGTACGAGGCCTCGCTGGTCAGCGGCCATGAACTGCTGCTGGAGGTCATCCCGCCCAAGGATCATCCATCCCCTTACCCGGAGGTGCTGTATCGCAGCCTCAAGCGCCTGTACAACCTGGGCATCTATCCGGCGTGGTGGAAGATCGAGGCGCAGTCGGCCGAGGACTGGAAGAAGCTCGACGAACTGATTCAAGAGCGCGACCCGTACTGCCGTGGCGTGGTGCTGCTGGGCCTGAACGCGTCGGCGCAATGCCTGGCCGATGGCTTCCAGCAGGCCAGCCACAGCACCACCTGCCGTGGTTTCGCCGTGGGCCGTACGATCTTCCAGGAGCCGAGCCGCGCCTGGATGGCTGGGGAAATTGATGACGAGACTCTGATTCAGCAGGTGCAGCACACCTTCGAACAGCTCATCAATGCCTGGCGCAGTTCCCGAACCTGATCACAATTCCAAATATGCAATGCAATCAAATGTGGGAGGGGGCTTGCTCCCGATGGCGGTGGTTCAGCTATAGAAGTTTTGCCTGATTCACCGCTATCGGGAGCAAGCCCCCTCCCACATAAAAGCAGATCTCAGCGATACCTGAAAAATAAAAAAGGTGCAGCCATGCCCGCAATCCGAATTGGCATCAACCCGATCTCCTGGAGCAACGACGACCTGCCGGCCCTGGGCGGTGAGACTCCCTTGAGCACCGCCCTCAGCGAAGGCAAGGACATCGGCTACGAAGGTTTTGAACTCAACGGCAAATTTCCCAAGGACGCCAAGGGCGTCGGCGATGTGTTGCGTCCCTATGACCTGGCGTTGGTCTCCGGCTGGTACTCCAGCCGTTTGGCGCGGCGTTCGGTGGCCGAAGAAATCGAAGCCATCGCCGGCCATGTCGAGTTGCTCAAACAGAACGGCGCCCAGGTGCTGGTGTATGGCGAAGTCGCCGACTCCATCCAGGGTTCGCGTGTGCGCCTGATCGAGCGCCCGCGGCTGCACAGCGAGCAAGCCTGGCAGGCATACGCCGACAAACTCACCGAACTGGCGCGTTTCACCCTGTCCCAGGGGGTGCGGTTGGCCTACCACCACCATATGGGCGCCTACGTCGAGTCTCCCGAAGACATCGACCAGCTGATGCGCCGCACAGGCCCTGAAGTCGGCCTGCTGTTCGACTCCGGCCATTGCTACATGGGCGGTGGCGAACCCATCGAGGTGCTGCGCAAACACATCGACCGCATCTGCCACGTGCATTTCAAGGACGTACGCAAAGCGGTGGTGCAACTGGCGCGCAACCAGATGTGGAGCTTTCCCGATTGCATCGTCAACGGCACCTTCACGGTGCCGGGTGACGGCGATATCGATTTTGCCGAATTGCTCGATGTGCTGCTGGCCGCGAACTACCAGGGCTGGCTGGTGGTGGAGGCCGAGCAGGACCCGGCCGTTGCGCCCAGTTATATCTACGCCAAAAAGGGTTATGACACCTTGCGTGCACTTCTCGACGAGAGGGTTTGAGTGATGAGCTTGCTGGTCAAAAGCAGCAAACGCGGACAAACCATGGTGGCCCTGGAAGCCGGTCGCCTGGAGTACGTGGGTTTTTCCGCTTACCGCCTGAGCCTGGGCGAAACCCTGCCGGTCAGCGCCGGGGATAACGAGCTGTGCCTGGTGCTGCTCAGTGGCCGGGTCGATATCCAGGGCGAGGGTTTCAACTGGCAGAACCTCGGTGATCGCCAGTCGGTGTTCGAGGAGAAGTCTCCGTTCGCCGCTTACCTGCCGCCCGGCACCGAGGCCCAGGTGACGGCGTTGAGCGATGTGCAAATCGCCGTTTGCGCCGCGCCCGGTGCACCGGGTTTCGAACCGCGCCTGATCCGCCCCGAACAGTGCAGGCGCAGCGTGCGCGGCAAGGGCGCCAACACCCGCTATGTCTGCGACATCCTGCCCGACAGCGAGCCGGCGCATTCGCTGCTGGTGGTGGAAGTGCGCACGCCGTCCGGGCATTCGTCGAGCTACCCGCCGCACAAGCATGACACCGACGACCTGCCGCGCCAGAGCTTTCTCGAAGAAACCTACTACCACCAGATCAACCCGCCCCAGGGCTTCGTGTTCCAGCGCGTCTACACCGATGACCGCAGTATCGACCAGGCCATGGCCGTGGAAAACAGTGACCTGGTGGTGGTGCCCAAGGGCTATCACCCGGTCAGCGTACCGTATGGCTATGAGTCCTATTACCTGAACGTGATGGCCGGCCCCAAGCGTGCCTGGCATTTCCATAACGACCCGCAGCACAGCTGGCTGCTGGACCTTTAAGGGGCGCTTCATGACCACAACCCGACTGACCATGGCCCAGGCCCTGGTGAAGTTCCTGGATAACCAATACATCGAAGTCGATGGCGTGCAGAGCAAGTTTGTCGCCGGGGTGTTCACGATTTTCGGCCACGGCAATGTGCTCGGCCTGGGCCAGGCCCTGGAGCAGGACAGCGGCGACCTGGTGGTGCATCAGGGGCGCAACGAGCAAGGCATGGCCCACGCTGCCATCGGTTTTGCCAAGCAGCACCTGCGCCGCAAGATCTACGCGTGTACGGCGTCCGTGGGCCCGGGTGCGGCGAATATGCTGACCGCCGCCGCGACGGCCACCGCCAACCGCATCCCGTTGTTGCTGTTGCCCGGCGATGTGTATGCCAGTCGCCAGCCCGACCCGGTGCTGCAACAGATCGAGCAGTTCCATGACTTGAGCATCAGCACCAACGACGCTTTCCGTTCCGTGAGCAAGTACTGGGACCGTATCAACCGCCCCGAGCAATTGATGACGGCGGCCATTCACGCCATGCGAGTGCTCACCGACCCGGCCGAAACCGGCGCGGTCACCCTGGCACTGCCCCAGGACGTGCAGGGCGAAGCCTGGGACTATCCCGATTATTTCCTGCAAAAGCGCGTGCATCGCCTCGAGCGTCGCCCGGCCACCACGGCGATGATCGAGGATGCCGTGGCGGCGTTCCGGGGCAAGCGCAAGCCGTTGATCATCTGCGGTGGCGGGGTGCGTTACTCTGGCGCGAATACTGCGCTGCAAGCCTTTGCCGAACGTTTTGATATTCCCTTCGCCGAAACCCAGGCCGGCAAGAGCGCCGTGATCTCCAGCCATCCGCTGAACGTCGGTGGCCTGGGGGAAACCGGTTGCCTGGCGGCCAACCTGCTGGCGCCGCAAGCGGACCTGATCATTGGCGTCGGCACCCGTTACACCGACTTCACCACCTCGTCAAAGTCGCTGTTCAAACATGCCGAGGTGACGTTCCTCAACCTCAATATCAGCCCCTGTGACGCGTTGAAACTCGATGGCGTGCAAGTGCTGGCGGATGCACAAGTCGCCCTTGACGCGCTGGCCGATGCGCTGGGGGATTATCGCGCCGGTTGGGGCGAGCAGATCCACGAGGCCAAGGCACTGTTCGACGCCGAGGTAGACCGTGTGCACCAGGTGGAATATCAGGGCGACGACTTCGTGCCTGAGGTCGATGACCGCCTGGACCGTGCGGTGCTGCGTGAATTTATCGAGCTGACCGGCTCCTGCCTGACCCAGAGCCGCGTGCTCGGCGTGTTGAACCAGACCCTGGCCGACGACGCGATCATCGTCGCCGCCGCCGGCAGCCTGCCCGGCGACTTGCAGCGCGCCTGGCGCAGCAAGGGCGTCAACACTTACCACGTCGAGTACGGCTATTCGTGCATGGGCTACGAGGTCAACGCCGCCCTGGGCGCGAAGCTGGCCGAGCCAAGCCGGGAGGTCTATGCACTGGTGGGCGATGGCTCCTACCTGATGCTGCATTCGGAGCTCGCCACCTCGATTCAGGAGCGGCGCAAAATCAACGTGGTGCTGTTCGACAACATGGCCTTCGGTTGCATCAACAACCTGCAGCTCGGCAATGGCATGGACAGCTTCGGCACGGAATTTCGCTTTCGCAACCCCGACAGCGGCAAGCTCGATGGTGGGTTGGTGCCGGTGGATTTCGCCATGAGTGCAGCGGCGTATGGCTGCAAGACTTACAAGGTCAGCACGCTGGAGCAACTGGAAGCGGCCTTGGCCGATGCGCGCACGCAGACCGTCTCGACGCTGATCGACGTCAAGGTACTGCCCAAGACCATGGTGCATGGCTACCTGTCGTGGTGGCGGGTGGGCGTGGCGCAGGTCTCCACCAGTGAGCGCACGAATGCGGCGGCGAAAAAACTCAATGAACAGCTGGCCAAGGCCCGGCAGTACTAATAACAAGAGGAATGAATCTATGTCGTTGAAGCTTGGAGTGATCGGTACGGGTGCCATCGGCCGGGACCATATCCGTCGTTGCAGCCAGACCCTGCTCAACAGCCAGGTGGTGGCAGTCACCGACATCAACCTTGCGCAAGCCGCCCAGGTGGTGGCGGACTTGAAGCTGGACGCCGAGGTATACCCGGACGGCCATGCGCTGATCGCCTCACCGCAGGTCGAGGCGGTGCTGGTGACGTCCTGGGGGCCGAGCCACGAAGAGTTCGTGCTGGCGGCCATCGCCGCCGGCAAGCCGGTGTTCTGCGAGAAACCCCTGGCAGTGACGGCCGCGGGCTGCCGCAGGATCGTCGACGCCGAAGTGGCATACGGCAAGCGCCTGGTGCAGGTCGGTTTCATGCGCCCGTATGACGAAGGCTATCGCGCCCTCAAGGCCGTGATCGACAGCGGCCGGATCGGCGAGCCCTTGATGTTGCACTGCGCGCACCGCAACCCGAAGGTCGGCGAGAACTACAAGACCGACATGGCGATCACCGACACGTTGATCCACGAGCTGGATGTACTGCGCTGGTTGCTCAACGACGATTACGTCTCGGTGCAAGTGGTGTTCCCACGCAAGTCGAGCAAGGCGTTGGCCCACCTGCGCGACCCGCAGATCGTGCTGCTGGAAACCGCCAAGGGCACGCGCATCGATGTGGAAGTGTTCGTGAACTGCCAATACGGCTATGACATCCAGTGCGAAGTGGTGGGGGAGACCGGCATCGCCAAACTGCCGGAGCCGTCCCAGGTGCAATTGCGCAGTGAGGCGAAACTCTCGAATGCGATTCTGATGGATTGGAAAGACCGGTTTATCGCGGCCTACGACGTGGAGCTGCAAGCCTTCATCGATGGCGTGCGCGCAGGCCAGGTGGGCGGGCCTTCCGCCTGGGATGGGTTTGCGGCGGCGGTGGCGGCGGATGCCTGTATCGAGGCGCAGGGCAGTGAGCAGATTGTGAAAGTCAGTCTCCCTGAGCGCCCGCACTTCTACGGCTGAGCGAACCTGTGGGAGGGGGCTTGCTCCCGATAGGCCGCGCAGCGGCCTCAAAAATGAGCCTGCTACGCAGTCCATCGGGAGCAAGCCCCCTCCCACATATGGATTGGGTTGGCCGTTCAAGAAGGAGTTGAAGCATGCGAATTGGACTAGTCGGCTACGGCCACGGTGGGCGATTCTTTCATGCGCCGCTGATTGCCACACTGCCAGGGGCCACCTTTGTCGGGGTGGTGACACGCTCAGCGGAACGTCGGCAGCAATTGAACGGCGACCATCCCGGGGTGAAGGCGTTTGACAACATTGGTCAGATCGTCGAAGCGGGTGTCGACGCGCTGGTCATTTCGACCACGCTCAAGGGCCGCCCGGCGCTGGTACTGGAGGCCATCGAACACGGTGTCGCGGTGGTCAGCGACAAACCCTTCGCCGCCAATGCCGAGCAGGCCCAGGCGCTGATTACCGCCGCCGAACGCCAGGGCTCGCTGTTAAGCGTCTATCAGAACCGGCGGTGGGATTCGGACTACCTGACCCTGCGCAAGCTCATCGATGCCGGTGCCCTGGGCGAGATCACCCGGTTTGAATCCCGGGTCGAACGCTACAGCCCGCAAGCGGTGGGCAATGCCAGTGGCGGTGGCTGGCTGCGGGATCTGGGCAGCCACTTGGTGGACCAGGCGCTGCAACTGTTCGGCCCGGTGGACCGGGTGTTTGCACAGCTGCAGTTCAGCCGCGACTACCCCAGCCTCGACCACGGGTTTTTTGTCAGCCTGACCCACGCCAATGGCGTGATTTCCCATTTATGGGGCAGTGCGCTGCAAAACAGCCAGGCGCCGCGCTTTCGGGTGAGTGGTACCGGAGGGTGTTACACCGTGGACGGGCTGGACGGCCAGGAAGAAGCCTTGATGGCCGGCAAGTCACCGAAAACCGAAGGTGAGCATTGGGGCGCTGAAGAGCACCGACGCTGGGGTTGGTTCGAGCAGGGGCCGGAACGCGAGCGCGTGCCGTCGGAGAAAGGCTGCTGGACCGAGTTCTATCGTCAGTTGCAGCGCGCCGTGCAAGGCCAGGGCCCGCTGCCGGTGGAGGCCTGTGACGCGCTGGAAACCACCCGTATATTGGACGCCGCACGCCTGAGCGCCGAGCGCCAGCAGGTGGTTTCAACAAAAATGGAATAAAATTCCAAAATATATTGATATAGAAATTATTTTCCAATAAAGTCTTTTCCAGGTTGCAAAAAGTACGTTCGAACCCGATTCGCACGACTCAACAAAAACAAGATCAAAAACAACCAGGTACCGTCAGATGAAAATCTTCAACGCTGTACTGCGAGTTTTACGCCCCGCCTTTGCGTCACGCGGTCTGCCCCGCCCCCGTCCGTTTTACTTCTCTTTCCTGAATGTGCTGTGCGTCGAAAACCAGGGCGCGCTGGTGTGCTGCATTCCCGGCGCACCGGTGGTCCGACTGCCCGCCGAGCTCTGATCAACGCAACGTCCAGAAAACCAACAAAAAAATGTGGAGACAGACCGTTCATGAAGACCCCGATCCGTTTTACCGCGCTGGCCCTGTCCATGCTGCTGACCAGCGGCTTTGCCGCGGCCGCCGATCTCAAGATCGGCGTAACCATGTCGCAGTTCGATGACGCCTACCTGACCACTGTGCGCGAGTACATGCTCAAGCAGGCCAGTTCCTATCCCAAGGGCGATGGTGTGCAACTGCAATTCGAAGACGCCCGCGCCGACGTGGTCAAGCAACTGAGCCAGGTCGAGAACTTCATCAGCCAGAAAGTCGACGCCATTATCGTCAACCCGGTCGACACCGCCTCCACAGCAAGAATCAGCAAGGAGGCAACCGAAGCCGGCATCCCGTTGGTCTACGTCAACCGCCGGCCGGATCAGAAGGATCTGCCCAAAGGGGTCGCGGCCGTGACGTCGAATGATGAAGAAGCCGGCCGCATGCAGATGCAGTACATCGCCGACAAATTGGGCGGCAAGGGCACGATCGTGATCCTGCTCGGCGACCTGGCGAACAACTCCACCACCAACCGCACCAAGGGCGTCAAGGAAGTCCTGGCCAAGTATCCGGGTATCAAGATCGAGCAGGAACAGACCGGCGCCTGGCTGCGCGACAGGGGCATGACGCTGGTCAGCGACTGGCTGACCCAGGGCCGTGCGTTCAACGCGGTGATTTCCAACAACGATGAAATGGCGATTGGCGCCGCCATGGCCTTGAAATCGGTGGGGACCAAGCCGGGTAGCGTATTGATCGCGGGTGTCGATGGTACGCAGGACGGTTTGAACGCGGTGGCCAAGGGTGACCTGGCCATGTCGGTGTTCCAGGACGCCAAAGGCCAAGGGGACGGCGCGGTAGAAGCGGCACGCAAGATGGCCAAAGGCGAAACGATCGAACAGAACATTGTCATCCCGTTCAAGCCGATCACCGCCGACAACGTCAAAGATTTCAAGTAGCCCTGGTATAACAACAATAAGCCGGCAGGGCGGTCTCGGCCGTCCTGCAGATGGAGTACTTTTCTATGCTCGCTCAAGCGACTGCTTCGCAGCCTCCGGGTATCCAGCCTGTCGAACCGCAAGAACCCTACCTGTTGGAGATCGTCAACGTCAGCAAAGGCTTTCCCGGTGTCGTGGCCCTGGCCGATGTGCAACTGCGGGTGCGCCCAGGTACGGTGCTGGCGCTGATGGGGGAGAACGGTGCGGGCAAGTCGACGCTGATGAAAATCATCGCCGGGATCTATCAGCCGGACGCCGGCCAGATTCGCCTGCGGGGCAAGCCGGTCAAGTTCGAAACGCCCCTGGCGGCGCAGAAGGCCGGGATCGCGATGATCCACCAGGAGCTCAACCTGATGCCGCACATGAGCATCGCCGAGAATATCTGGATCGGGCGCGAGCAGCTCAACAGCCTGCACATGGTCAACCACCGCGAAATGCACCGCTGCACGGCGCAGTTGCTGGCGCGCTTGCGCATCAACCTGGACCCCGAGGAACAGGTGGGCAACCTGAGCATCGCCGAACGGCAGATGGTCGAGATCGCCAAGGCGGTGTCCTACGACTCTGACATCCTGATCATGGACGAACCAACCTCGGCGATTACCGACAAGGAAGTCGCGCACCTGTTTTCGATCATTGCCGACCTCAAGTCCCAGGGCAAAGGCATTGTCTATATCACACACAAAATGAACGAAGTGTTCGCCATCGCCGATGAAGTGGCGGTGTTCCGTGACGGCCAGTACATCGGTTTGCAACGTGCCGACAGCATGAACAGCGACAGCCTGATCTCGATGATGGTCGGCCGTGAATTGAGCCAGTTGTTCCCGGTGCGGGAGACACCGATCGGCGAATTGTTGCTCTCGGTACGCGACCTGAGGCTGGACGGCGTATTCAAGAATGTCTCGTTCGACCTGCACGCCGGTGAAATCCTCGGTATTGCCGGGCTGATGGGCTCGGGGCGCACCAACGTCGCAGAGACCCTTTTCGGTATTACCCCAAGCGACGGCGGGCAGATCACCCTTGATGGCAAGGCGGTCCGCATCACGGACCCGCACATGGCTATTGAAAAAGGCTTCGCGCTGCTGACCGAAGACCGCAAGCTCAGCGGTCTGTTTCCGTGCCTGTCGGTGCTGGAAAACATGGAAATGGCGGTGCTGCCGCATTATTCGGGTAATGGCTTTATCCAGCAAAAGGCCCTGCGCGCGCTGTGCGAAGACATGTGCAAGAAGCTGCGGGTGAAAACCCCCTCCCTTGAGCAGTGCATCGACACCTTGTCCGGCGGCAACCAGCAGAAGGCCCTGTTGGCGCGTTGGCTGATGACCCACCCAAGGCTGCTGATTCTCGATGAGCCCACTCGCGGCATCGACGTAGGCGCCAAGGCCGAGATCTATCGCTTGATCGCCTTCCTCGCCAGCGAAGGCATGGCGGTGATCATGATTTCCTCGGAACTGCCCGAAGTGCTGGGCATGAGCGACCGGGTGATGGTGATGCACGAAGGCGAACTGATGGGCACCCTGGACCGTGCGGATGCGACCCAGGAAAAAGTCATGCAGCTGGCTTCCGGTATGACGGCAGTCCACTGACGCAAGCATAAGAAGGTGATTGGCTATGAATGCGATAACAGAAAACAAACCGGCCACGGCCCCGGCCAAGAACCGTCGACGCCTGCCCACCGAGCTGAGCATTTTGCTGGTGCTGATCGGCATCGGGTTGGTGTTCGAACTGTTTGGCTGGATCGTGCGCGACCAGAGTTTCCTGATGAACTCCCAGCGCCTGGTGCTGATGATCCTGCAGGTGTCTATCATCGGTCTGCTGGCGATTGGCGTGACCCAGGTGATCATCACCACCGGTATTGATTTGTCCTCGGGCTCGGTGTTGGCACTGTCGGCGATGATCGCCGCCAGCCTGGCGCAGACGTCCGATTTTTCCCGAGCAGTGTTTCCCAGCCTGACGGATCTGCCGGTCTGGATTCCGGTGGCGATGGGGCTGGGCGTGGGGCTGCTGGCGGGGGCGATCAACGGCAGTATCATCGCCGTCACCGGTATTCCGCCGTTCATTGCCACCCTGGGCATGATGGTTTCGGCCCGTGGCCTGGCGCGTTACTACACGGAAGGCCAGCCGGTGAGCATGCTGTCGGATTCGTACACCGCAATCGGCCATGGCGCCATGCCGGTGATCATCTTCCTGGTGGTCGCGGTGATCTTCCATATTGCCCTGCGCTATACCAAATACGGCAAGTACACCTATGCCATCGGCGGCAACATGCAGGCGGCGCGTACCTCGGGTATCAACGTCAAGCGTCATCTGATCATTGTCTACAGCATTGCCGGTCTGCTTGCCGGGCTGGCCGGTGTGGTGGCCTCGGCACGCGCCGCCTCCGGCCAGGCCGGCATGGGTATGTCCTACGAGCTGGATGCGATTGCCGCCGCTGTGATCGGCGGCACCAGCCTGACGGGCGGGGTAGGGCGCATTACCGGTACGGTGATCGGCGCACTGATCCTCGGCGTAATGGCCAGCGGCTTTACCTTTGTGGGCGTGGATGCGTATATCCAGGACATCATCAAGGGCCTGATCATCGTGGTGGCGGTCGTCATCGATCAATACCGCAACAAGCGCAAGCTCAAGCGCTGACGCGCAGCCGCAAGTCATGAGCCACAAGCGGCAAGCCGAGCTTTACAGCTTGTCGCTTGCAGCTTGCGGCTTATAGCTGTTTCACGAACTTTCCTGCTATAAACGCACTCCGATGACCATTCTCCGAGCCCGTCCTGATGCTTCTGGGGGTTATCTCGGAAAAATTGCCTGTCTTTTCAGTTGCTGCGCTCTCAAGTCGGCCTTAGACTGCCGCCCCTCGTAAATTGAGTGCCGGGTGGCGCTTGGAATGGATGGCGCCCTTCCGAGACCTGCAGAGGTCGACCGGAACGCTCCCTTATTCGCCTTAATGCACGTATTTTTTATAGAGAAATCAATGACAAAGGAAAAGTTGCTGGCCATGCCGGCAGATGACTACATGAATGCCGAACAGCACGCTTTTTTCGAGCAGATGCTGCAAGACATGAAAGTGGAACACCACGCGCGCATTGAACAGAACCGCATCGCCATTGAAAGCCTGGACACCCCGGCCGACCCGGCTGACGCCGCTTCCGTTGAAGAAGAGCGCACCTGGCTGGTAAACGCCATCGACCGCGACCAGCGCATGCTGCCGCAACTTGAGCGCGCCCTTGAGCGTATCAAGGAAGATTCCTTCGGTTGGTGTGATGACAGCGGCGAGCCTATCGGCCTCAAGCGCCTGCTGATCAGCCCGACCACCAAGTACTGCATCGAAGCGCAAGAGCGCCACGAGCAGATCGACAAGCACCAGCGTCAAGCCTGATGCGGTGAGCGGGGGGCCGTCCCGTCGGCTCCCCCGAGAAATATCCGTTACACCCTGGTTATTGATCTACTGCAGGTTCTCCCACTAAAGGCCCATGGATAATGGCTCGATAGTGGCGTTTAATGCAGAAACAATAACGACAAGCAGCGGGGTAACGACGATGGCTGGAGACGGATCTCTGATGGGCGCATCAGTGCCGCCGCACACGGTGACGCGCGCGCTCCCCGGCTGGCTGACGCCATTTTTGCAGAGCACTGCCCTGGTGCTGGTACTGCTGGGCCTGGCGTTCGCCGGTTTGCCGATATACCTCTGCCTGCCGCTGGCCTTGCTGGTCATCTGGCTGCCTTCCCTCAAAGCTCGTACACCACGAGTGGCACCGGCCCAGGCCGACGATGCGATAGGCGAGCTGACCCGCGATCTGTCCTATACCACCAGTCATAACGCGCTTTCCGCTGCGGGCGTGGCCTATTCGGTCAAGCAACTGGCGGCGCGGGTGCAGTCGCAGTTGGGGGCCGCCAGGCAGATCGTCAGCAGTGCCGAAGTGATGATCGGCACCGAGCAGGTGACCGCACAACTCAGCCGTCAGGCCCTGGAGGCGGCCAGCCAGGCCCACCAACGCAGCACCGAAGGTCGTGAAGTGCTGGCTGAGTCGATCACCCGCATGCGTCAACTCAGCCAGCGCGCCAATGCCAGCCGCGAGCTGATCGAGGCGTTGAGCCAGCGCAGTGAAGAGATCCAGCGCGTGACCCTGGTGATCCAATCCATCGCCAGCCAGACCAACCTGTTGGCCTTGAATGCGGCGATTGAAGCCGCGCGTGCCGGTGAGCATGGGCGTGGATTTGCCGTGGTGGCCGATGAAGTGCGCGGCCTGGCCGGGCGTACGGCCTCCGCCACTGATGAAGTCGGCGTGATGGTTGCCGATATCCAACAGCGCACCGCCCAGGTGGTGGAGCAGATTCGTCAGTTGTCGGCGGACCTGCACATCGGCGTCGAGCGGGTGGAGCAGGCCGGCGATCAGTTGGAAAGCATCGCCAGCCTGGCCGCGGGTGTGGAAGGGCAGGTCAATGAAATTGCCCAAGGCACCGATACCAACCAGGCGCAACTCGACAGCCTGTTCCATGCCGTGGAACAGATGCGCAGCGATTTGTCGGAAAGCGATCAGCAAACCCGCCAGTTGGCCGAGGTTGCCGTGCAAATGGAAGGCCAGGCTGAAACGATCAGCGAGCGCCTGGCGCAAGTCGGGCTGGATGACTATCACCAGCGTATCTATGACCTGGCCCGAGAAGGTGCCGCGCGCATTGCCGAACAGTTCGAGGCCGATATCCAGCAGAATCGCATCAGCCTGGAGGACTTGTTCGACCGCAGCTATACCCCGATCCCGAATACCAGCCCGAGCAAGTACCACACGCGTTTTGACGGTTACACCGATCAGGTGCTGCCGGCGATCCAGGAAGCCCTGCTACCGCGCCATGAAGGACTGGTGTTTGCCATCGCCTGTACGCCTCAAGGTTACGTGCCGACCCACAACAAGGCGTTTTCCCACGCCCTGACCGGCGATGCCCAGGTCGACGCGGTGCAGAATCGCACCAAGCGCAAGTTTGATGACCGTACGGGGATTCGTTGTGGCAGCCATCAACAAGCCGTGTTGTTGCAAACCTACACGCGTGACACAGGCGAACTGATGCACGATTTGTCGGTGCCGATCATGGTCATGGGCCGGCATTGGGGCGGTTTGCGCCTGGGCTACAAACCCGAAGCCGCGAAGCCCCATCGCCAGTGATTGTTGCGGTTTATGCAACGCAGCTATTCCGGGGATAGCTTTTTCCTACTGGCAGAAAACCGTAGCATGCTGAACATTGTTAGCCAGCTAACTAATGCGACGGAGAAGCTCCATGCAAAACAAAGTCGATGTGGCGGTGATGATCGGCAGCGGCGTGCCTGCCACCCTGCGTGAGCTGGGCCAGAAGGCTTGTTGGGTGGTATTGCTCAATGGCGAGCAACGCGGCACGGCGTTCGCCAGCCGCGATGAAGCAGAGGAGTGCAGGGCTGCCTGGCAAGCGTTGATGAACCTGGAAAAGTCAGACAGCCTGCACTGAGGTGTGCGTTATTGCGGTTGATGCAGGCGCTGGTTCAGTTCATCCACCGGGATCGCCCAATCGGCGTCCTCGCGCAGTTCTTCCTTGAGAAATTGCGCTTGTTGCGGCGTCCAGAACGGGGCGTCGATCAATTTCACGTCGTCAGGCAGCGGATGGGCGGCGATGAATGCGTCGATGGCTTGCGGCGTCGAGTCCAGGCCCAGTTGTTCGAACAGCGTTTCAAGGGTGGGGATAGGCGCGTCCATGGTGGGTTCTCCATGCAGGATGAGGGTCGTTGTGCATGTGAGGCTTTGACCCCGGCAGAGTTCTATCGGATTATCCTCAATTGAGCGCGCGTGAATCCAAGATAGCCCTGAGGGCTGGGTACGCCGTGCCGGTCGGTCATCCCTGCGTCGCCACAATCCCGGCCTGAAAGGCTTGCAGCCCGGCCTCAAGCTGTTTGGCCAACTCACAGGCCTGGATATGGTCGCTGCGAAAGCCTTTGACTCTGCCGCTGGTGACTTCAAGAATATGAAAAAAGTTCTTTCCGGCCGGAACCACCTGATAAAGGACCGAATTCAAGTACCCATCGGGGTTGTGCAGGCAGTAGTATTGGCGCCCATCATGACATGTTGAACGAATGCGCGAAGACGTAGCGTCGTGTTGAGGTCGGTTCATCGTCAGCTCCTGTCGCTCGATCATGTTGACCCATCAGCAGCGTTTCGGGTGGTTTTGTTCGGTGTTGCTGTTTTAGTATTGTCGTTGGCAGTCCACGCCTGGTTCCATGCTCTAGTCTTTTCTTTTGTGTCAGGTGTCAGAAACTGCGTTTTTAATAAGGTTATTCTCTGAAGTTGGTCGACCCGTATTCTCGGGTTGTTGAACCTGTGATCTGCTGTGGTACCGGATGGCCCTTGCACAAGGTCTGTCGCGCCCATCTGTACGAGTCTTATGGCGCCCCAGCGGGGTCTCTTCAGTTTTTTGACGAATGTGTGATCGCGCCGTAACGGCCGTTTTTTTGTGCTGCCCGCTTCAGCGGACAGCGCCTTTTTGATGTGGGGGCGTTTCCTTGGCAGTCAGTAATCTGGATATGCACGCGTTATTCGTGCTGGGTGATTTGCGCGCAAAGTTGGTCAAGCAGTTTCAATCCCGTTTTGTTTATGTCACTGAACAGACGCCGGAAGGTATTTATATCGCCGAGATAGATACCGAAACGGCAATGGTCGTGGACGACAAACCACGCCTGGAACTCAAGGTCGGCGACCATTTTCGCGCAGCCGTATTGCCCAGCCGTGAAGGTGGCAAGTTCGAACTCAAGTTTCGCGATATCAAGTTGACGGTGTACGGCTTGGGCGATTATGCGTTTGTCTCCTCGGCCGAAGGCCAGGGCATCCTGTTCAAGGAAGGCCACAGCGTGATGCTGGTGTTTGCCGCCAATGAGCAACTGCAGGAAGGCCTGACCAAAACCCTCAAGGCCGTGACCGGCAAGGCCGCCAAGTGGCGCAAGGGTGAACTGGTGACCTTCAAGGCCAGTGAGTAACCCTGAACACGCTGTGTATCTTGCTCTTTTGGAACCTCTACTACAGTTGAGTTGACTTAACTATTCAGAGGCTTCGCGCATTGGCAGCAAAGCCGCCCGCTATGGCTGCGAAAATGCGAGGTGAAGGCATGAAAGGATTGAAATCGCTGTTGGCAGCGTCCCTGACGACCTTGAGTCTGTCGCTGGCCTCGGTGCCGGTATCCGCCGCCCAAGCTCCGGTGCATTTTGCCGACCTGAATTGGGAAAGCGGCAGCCTGATCACCGAGATGCTGCGTTTTATTGTCGAGAAGGGCTACGACCTGCCCACCGACACCTTGCCCGGTACCACCATCACCCTGGAAACCGCCCTGGCGAAAAACGATATCCAGGTGATCGGCGAAGAGTGGGCCGGCCGCAGTCCCGTATGGATCAAGGCTGAGGCTGAAGGCAAGGTGCTGGGCCTGGGCGATACGGTCAAGGGCGCCACGGAAGGTTGGTGGGTGCCGGAATACGTGATCAAGGGCGATCCCGCCAAAGGTCTCAAGCCCCTGGCGCCGGACCTCAAGACCGTGCAGGACCTGGCACGCTACAAAGAGGTGTTCAAGGACCCTGAGTCACCCGGCAAAGGGCGCTTTCTCAACAGCCCGATCGGCTGGACCTCGGAAGTGGTCAACGCACAAAAGCTCAAGGCGTATGGCCTGGCCGATAGTTATGTGAATTTCCGCAGCGGTTCGGGGGCGGCACTGGACGCCGAGATCGCCTCGTCGATTCGTCGCGGCAAGCCGGTGCTGTTCTACTACTGGTCGCCAACGCCCCTGATGGGGCGTTACAAGCTGATCCAGCTGGAGGAACCGGCGTTTGATGCCGAGGCCTGGAAGACCCTGACCGACGCGGACAACCCCAACCCACGTCCAACGCGTTCGCTGGCGTCCAAGTTGAGCATTGGCGTGTCGACGCCGTTCCAGAAAGAACATCCGCAGATCGCGGAGTTTTTTACCAAGGTGCAGTTCCCCATCGACCCGCTGAACAAAGCCTTGGCGACCATGAGCGAAAACCACACGCCACCCCGGGAAGTGGCCCAGGCGTTTCTCAAGGCGCATCCCGAAGTGTGGAGGGCGTGGGTAACGGATGATGTGGCGAGCAAAGTCGAGGCAAGCCTGAAATAACGACATGCGCTGCAGCCAAGTCGCCCTAATGCTGGTCAGTTAAGAGAGCCTGCCACACCAAACTCTGTAGTGAGCGGGCTTGCCCCGCGCTGGGTGGCGCAGCCGCCCCAAACCCGGGCGCCTCGGTCTTTCAGAAACACCACGGCGTCCTTGTTGGGGCGGCTGCGCCACCCAGCGCGGGGCAAGCCCGCTCACTACAGATGATGTGTTCTACATCCCACCATTTGACTGGCTGGCATTAGGGCAAGTCCCCTCCCACATGTTGATTACATTGCAGGTTCAGAACCGGGTTTGCACTGCCAACTCGAACGTGCGTGGCGCCCCCAGGTAATACGCCGGCGATACATGGGCAAACTCGGCATATACCTCATTGGTCAGGTTGCGCACCCGGCCGGTCACCGAGGTATGGACGTCCACTTTGTAGCGCAGGAATGTGCCGAACAACGTATAGGCCGGCACCGTGAGGGTATTGGCGTTATCCGCATACACCTCGGCGACGTACCGCGCATCCACACCGCCTTGCCAAGCCTCGGCAAAATCATAAGTCAGCCACAGGTTACCGACGCGCTTGGGCACGTTGGTCGGCGTGTTGCCCTTGCGCGATACCACCGCACCGCTGGCAAGTTTCTCATTGAAGTCATCGTACTCGGCATCCACCCAGGCAAAGTTGCCTTCCGCCAACAGTCGGGGCGTGATGCGCAGTGAGCTGGCCAGTTCGATGCCTTTGGACGATTGCGCTCCCACCGGAATGCTGTTGTTCGGATCCAGCGGGTCGGTGACGGCGAAATCCTTGCGCTCGATCCTGTAGGCGGCAACGGTGGCCGAGCCGCGACCGTCCAGGTAGTCGAACTTGCTGCCGACCTCCCACTGCCGGCCGGTGGACACATCGAAGACTTGGGTGGTGGTCGATGGTTGCTCGGCCGCCGTGCTGTATTGCACGTACACATTGGCCGACGGGATGAACTGGTAAGTCAGGCCGACGCGGCCGGTCACTGGTTCCCAGCGGCGCTTGAAGTGACGCGGGTTGGTGGCCGTTATCTCGCGGTGGTTGGTCACGTCGAGGTCGATGGCGTCGTAGCGCAGGCCCGTCAGCAACGAGAGTTTATCGGTGAGGCCCAGGCGGTTTTCCGCGAACAGTGCCTGGGTCGTCACTGCATTGGTCTTGTCCGGTACGAACCCTGGCCGGGTGCCCGGGATGTCGTAAAAGTGCCCAGGGTCGTAGTGGTTCGGGTCGACCGTGCTTTTACCCGGTACGTTCAGCGGGTGGTTGGTGGTGCTGTTGACCTTGTATTCAAAACCGCCCGACCAGGTGGTCGAAAGCCCCCACAACGTATTGTCATGACGCAGTTCGAACTGGTTGCCGTTCTGCTCACCCTGGTGGCGCACCTGATACGCGGTCGAGCGATTCACGGCGCTGTTGTCGGCGTTGTATTGGTAAGTTTCCAGGTTTCGATAGTCGCGCTGGCTGTCCAGATGATAGAGGGTGTTCTTCAGCGTGGTGTTGTCGTTGATCCGGTAGTCGATGATCGAGCGCGCCCAGATCGTGCGCTGTTCGTATCGGCCATCGGCGACGTTGTAATTGTTGAAGCGGTTGTGCCGGTCGATCTTCAATTCGCCGGCCTTGGGGTTGAGCACCGGCGTGCCCCAGTAGGGGCTGTCCTCATGCTCATCCTGGTATTCCAGCGCCAGGGTGTGCGACAGGTTGGGCGTCAAGTCGCTGAGCACGGAAAACGCCAGGCTCCAGGCGTCGCGCTGGTCGCGGTCGATGTAGCTGTGGTTGGTATTACGGCTGACGTCCAGGCGTGCGTAATGCTGCACCTCGGCGCCGGGTTCGGTCAGGGCGTGGTTTAGGCCCAAGGCCATACCGGCGGTGTCGTAACTGCCGTAGGTGAGCTGGCCTTCAGCCACCTGTTCTTCGCGGGTTGCCAGTTTGGTCACGTAGTTCAACGAGCCGCCCACGGAGCCGGCACCGTTGATCAAGGAGGAGGGCCCGCCGACGAGTTCGACCCGGTCATAGATCCAGGCATCCACTGGCCGCGCCAGGCCGGTGGCGACGTTGATACCGTTGAACATCTGGGTGATCTGGCTGCTGGTAAAGCCCCGATAGGACACAAACCCACCAAACCCCGGCGGTGCGCTGGCGTTGACGCCGGGCAGGGTATTAGCCGCATCGCGGAAGGTCTTGGCGCCATGGCGCTCGATATCATTGCGATTGGCGATGGCCACCGACGCCGGGGTTTCCCGCACACTCAGGCCAAGACGCGACGCCATGCCGCTGGACTGATCCAGCGCCAGGCCAGGCTCGGTGCTTTGTTCACCATCAATGGTGGTGGGGGCCAGTTCAAGTGCCCAGCCACAGACAGGCAGGCAGCCGAACAGGCCCGCCAACAGGGGTAAATGTTTCATGGTTGAATCCTGAAAAACTCAGCTTGAAAACAACGCACAGCCGCCCGTAAACCCGAGGGGAACGGTGAGCGGTGCAGATCGGAAAGCGAAGGATCAGGCGACAGCGGGAGGCGCGCGCGGGTGGGCCGTGGGCCAGGTGAAGCGGGCAGGAACGTCAGCGGCAAATACCACAGCCGCAGGCGGCGCGTGCGGTTGTGGCAACACGGCCACATTCAAATGGGTGTTGAGCGCAGGGCCCATGCCGCCGGTGGAGCACAGCGGGCAACCGAACGCCTTGGACAGCGTCGGCAGGTTCTCGTCAGTGGACCGGGTTGGGGTGGGGGCCTGAGTGCGCGGGTCTACCGTACAGAACTGACCGCCGATGCCGTTGAGCTGCATCCCCAGCATCTGCCCATGGCCAATACTGCAGGCGAACACATTGAACAGGACGCAGCAGTAGAGCATCCAGGCAATGAGCGAGCGGTCGGTACGGGCGAGTTTCATGGGGCTGCACTTTACCATCAGCCGCCGACGAAATGCCTACAAAAAATCCCAGGGCGACTATCCTGAATCGCACATTTTTGGAGAGAGCCGGCCATGAGCTTTTTCATCGCGCGATGGATCGTTGGCGTATTTACCTGCATCAGCATGGTGCATTTGTACTGGGCCGCCGGTGGCAAACTCGGCATGCTCGCTGCCATTCCTCAACTGCCGGGCGAATTCGCCAGCGGGCCGAGGCCGGCGTTCAAACCCTCGGCGCTGGCCACGTTCCTGGTCGCGATGGGGCTGGTGGCGATTGCGCTGCTCGTGTGCTTGCGGGCCGGGCTGTACTTTTCGCCGGTGTCCCATGGGGCGTTGCAGTGGGGCATCAGCGCGATCGCCGTGGTCATGTTTGCCAGGGCGATTGGGGACTCGGAATTGGTGGGTTTTTTCAAGAAAGTGGGCGGGTCGAGGTTTGCACGGTTGGATACGTATGTTTATTCGCCGTTGTGTCTGGTGCTGGGGGTGGGGTTGTTGGTGGTGGCGTGGGGGTGATGGGGGCGACAGGTTTCGCTTCTTACGATGCTCACTCAGTGCGAAGAGTTGCGAAGTCCAAGTGCCCCTCGAAGGAGATACACGCAATCCAATCAATTGCCTCCGTCACAATGTAGGTGTGTTGAGGTAGTTCGGAAAAAATTCTGAGTGCGTGGATTTGATGTCCATGGTTTAGGCCCAAATTACGCAGTCATGGTCGTCCATATGTACTAGAAATGTAAGCTGGTTATCGGTTATCTAAAATGGATATCCAGTTGTTTCACCCAAAATAGAGGCGATATCTGTGCACTGCTGACTTTCCAAGCTCGGTATGATGAGTCGAAAACCAGCAAACTCAGATTTTTTTTGTGAATGCGATTTTCTATCTCCCTCCAGAAGTTAGGGTTGTGCTCTGTTTTTTTTCATTCAGGTTTATTGCGTCAAGTACGTTGCTTTGTGATTTGAAGAATTTTTTTGTCAGTGATTTTATCAAGTCAGTGAGTTCCGCCTCCTCAAGCTTCTTTGAGTCTATTTTCAAGGTTTTAAAAGCGTTATCGATTTCATCTTCAAGATAGTTGATTTGATAAATAACCTCGTTCATTTTGTTATTAACCCTTTTTTGATTTAAAAATAATAGTGTCTATTTAGTGATGTTGGGTGAGTGTTTATCGAGTTTTCTGAATATATGATTTAGCCATAATGTCCCTGAGGGCCATTTGTGCGGGTAATAGTAGCCGCACCCAATTTCCAAGAATAGAAGGTTTTGGAGTTGTGGCTCGGGTAAATTGGCGAATATTAATTTGGCAAGTTCTAGTTTTGTCAGCTCTATTGTTTCTGCAGGTGCTTCCGATAGGTAATTCGCGATTACTTCGTCTGCATTTGAGTATTCATCAACCCAATCTTGATTAAAGTAGCCAGATAAGAATTGCTGTAGTTTTGGGTAGTCTTTATTCATGGGTTTGGATATCCGGTATGAATTCTTTAGCTGTCAGGCCTTCTTGTGTCTTTTTGTTGATAAGATAAATTTCTGTTCTTTGATGGCGTCAGTTGAGTGAAAAATGAGGCAGATATTATTTAATATTGTTTTTATTTATTTTGAATTCTCGTTTGACCATTGATATGATAAAAAACCTCCTCAGGAATTATTTTTTTAATTTTTGCTTTTTCTAGTGCTGACGCGATTTCGTTTGTATGCTCGGACGATAAATAAAACTGGGCTGCGACGTGTGTTTCGTTATCGTAAAATCTAGATAGAATTGTAGCTTTATTCTCGCTTAGGAAAATTTTGATTTTTATAGATGTAATACTGCTTTCAAATACCGTCATGCTCGTCCAGAAGTCACTTGTTTCAGTGCGGGTCTTTTGAAGTGCTATAAAAACATCTTGTGATCCTTCTAGAGCTCGGTTATCTATTTTTTGTGGGTCACTCGGAAGATTTTTGACAATTGAATATACATTGCTGGTGTTGTTTTTTTTGAGTAGAGCATCGTTATTTAGCTCTAGTGATAAGTTTTTTTTCAGTAGGTATTCTTCGGTTTTTGAGTTGAATTCTGCTCCGCCTATCGATCGCCACTCGCGCTTTGTTAGCCAATGATTTGATAGGGTTTCTGTGATGGTGCACCAAACTTTCCAAGTGTTTGAAAAGTCAGGGCTAATTAAGGTTACCGTTGTAAATGCAAGGTCATTTATTGGGTGTGTGCCTTCCCACGGTTTGATCCCTAGCTCATTTATGTAGGCTGTTTTCATGTCTATCTCTTGAAATACGTGTGGGAGTCATCACCAATTTTCAAAGGAACCTTGATGTCTTTTATTGTGTTTTTAGTGTTGAAATGTGGGCCGTGGTTTCCCTCCGAATGACCTAGCGAATGTTCATAGATTTTGGTGATGTGATCTTTTCTCAAGCTAAAAACGTATACCCGACCCATGATATGTCGATCTTGGTCACGAATTCGCTCCCGATAGATTTCTTTTGGCTGTGTAGTCTGTGGGATACCACCAATTTCTTTGGCTCTTCTAAATGCTCTGTTTCTCGAAAGCGTGCTGTCAAATCCCTTGGGCGGAACGACATCTCCTTCATTTACGTTAACCTTTTTTTCCGGCTCTTCGATGCGATGTGATGGTTTGCACCCATCCCCACCAGGACACGTGCTCAACCCGAGCGGATCCACCCACCCCGTAGGATTCGGCACATACTGGTACGCATTGATCCCACCCGCCAGCTTCACCGGATCCGGCGTCAGGTACCGACCAATATCCGGATTGTAGTAGCGATGACGGTTGTAGTGCAGCCCGCTTTCCGCGTCACAGTACTGGCCTTGAAAACGCAACGGATTGTCGATTTTGCAGGCATCAAGGCGGGCGATTTCGCCGTAGGCGCGGTAGTGCGCGGACCAGACGATTTCGCCTTCATTATCGGTCAGTTCCTGCGGCGTACCGAGGTGGTCGAGTTGGTAGTGGTAGGGTTTTGTTTCTTTCGGCCCAAAGCCTTCCAGTAAAACCAATGGGCGGAAGCTGTCGGGTTCGTATAGGTAGCTGCGATGGCGCTCCGCATGATGTTCGGCAATCAGCTTGTCGCCTTGCCAGAAAAACTCCGTGGTCGTGTCATCCACGGTTTTGCTGATGCGCCGCCCAAATGGGTCGTAGCGATAGTGGGC
>NZ_PYWX01000052.1 GCF_003031675.1 Pseudomonas palleroniana
GGGCTTGCTCCCGATGGCGGTGTGTCAGTCACGGTTTCTGAACCTGACACACCGCTATCGGGAGCAAGCCCCCTCCCACAATTTATTCATCGTCCGCTTTATCGCTTAACTGACAGGCATTAGGGCAAGCCCCCTCCCACATTGACCGGTGCTTATCTTAAAAAGCCAGCTTGTAGCCGATGCTCATCAACATGATCGCCAGGCACGGGCGCAGCACGCCGTCCGGGACTTTGCCGGTCATGTGGCTGCCCAGGTAAATGCCGGGCAGCGAGCCCATCAGCAGGAAACCCAGCAGGTGCCAGTCCATGTTGCCCATGCTGGCGTGGCCCAGGCCCGCCACCAGGGTCAGCGGCACGGCGTGGGCGATCTCGGTGCCCACCAGGCGGCGCGTGGCCAGGAAGGGATAGAGGATAAACAGCGCAACGGTGCCCAGGGCGCCGGCGCCGATGGAGGTCAGGGCAACCATGGTGCCGAGGATGGCGCCGGTCACCACCGTGAGCCCGTTCAGGTTGCGCGGGCTCATGTGGTAATCATCGCCGGCATGACGTTGAGCGAAGGCCAACAGGCTTTTCTTGAACAGAATCGCCAGGGCCGTCAGCAGCAACACCACGCCGAGAGCCTGTTTGATCACCGCGTTCATCGCACTGGGATCGGTGTGCAGGCTGGCAAGGAACCACAGGGTCAGCAACACCGCCGGTACGCTGCCCAGGGTCAGCCAGCCAGTGATGCTCCAGTCGATATTGCGGTTCTTGCTGTGGACCAACACCCCACCGGATTTGGTAATGGCGGCGTACAACAGGTCAGTGCCCACGGCCGTCGCCGGGTTGATGCCGAACCACAGCAGGATCGGCGTCATCAACGAACCACCGCCGACACCGGTCATGCCCACGATAAAACCGACGATCAGGCCAGCGACGACAAACCCCAGATTACCCACATCCATTACAGCTACCCATGGCCTTATAAATTTCTGGCGGCAGGATAGCGATTTTTCTTATAACGACTTATACCAATATGATCTGACTTTATGCCTTTTAGCTTAGTCGGTGGCACACGTACGCTTGAGTCTGGTACGGGAACGCCACGCTATCGCGCCCTTGCAATGCGGGGTGAGTGTCGATCAGCGCCTGCAACTGCGCCCTGACCTTGGCCTTTTCGGCATCGGGCAGCGCGGCGATAAAGCTCACCGACAGGAAACGATCCATGATCACTTCCTGCGGGCTGCCCACATGCTGGTAGGGAAAACAGGTGACTTCAGGCGCGGAAAAATACTTGCCGGCGAACGCTTCGCGCCAACGCCCGGTATGAAAGCGCGGCGTGTCACCTTCATAAGGCGTGATGATTGCAGTGATGGCGGCGACCCAGTCCACCGACTCATCACGCACATTCCACACCAACCCCAGGCGCCCTCCGGGTTTAAGTACACGGTGGATCTGCGCGAGTGCCGCTTGCGTGGCGAACCAATGAAACGCTTGGGCGCAGACCACTGCGTCGGCGGTGGCGTCCCCCAGCGGGATCGATTCGGCGGTGCCTTCCACCAGGCGCACATCGGGTAGCGACCTGGCCAACTGCGCCGCCATCGCCGCAATCGGCTCGACGGCGATCAGCGCAGGCGTCAAGGTGCTGAGCAAGCGGGTGAACTTGCCGGTACCGGCGCCCAGGTCGATCACCGTCGACTGCGGCTCAACCCCCAGCGCCTCGCCGAGCCAGCCGATGAGTTGCCGTGGGTAGTCGGGCCTGCCCTGGGCGTAGGTGGCAGCCTGGGTCGAGAAGCCCTGCTGGGCAGACGCGTGAACATCGGTCATTGTCGAACGCTCCTCAGTCGAATCGGGGAGCCTGATTATGCGCCTGCCGCCGGCAACCACAACCTGAACCGTGCGCCGCCCAAGGGTGAGGCCAACGCGGTCAATGTTCCGCCCTGGGCTTCAACGGCGCGCCGGCTGATGGCCAACCCCAGGCCGAAGCCGCCGGTGGCGCGATCGCGGCTGCGGTCCAGGCGATAGAACGGTTCGAAAATGCGCTCGCGCTGGTCCAGCGGGATGCCGATACCGTCATCGTCCACGCAGATCTCACAGCCCTTGGGGCACACCTTCACCCCCACCTGAATGCGCTTTTCACAATAACGCGTGGCGTTGCGCAGCAGGTTCTGCAACGCGCGGGCGGTGAGGCGTGGGTCAAGGGCGAAACGCTCGACAGCACAGTCGAGCGCTACATCGATGACGATCTCGGGGTTTTCCATCTCGTCATCGACACTGCCCAGTACGCTGTCGATAAACTCGTCGAGCATCACGTCCACCTGCTCCGGCAAGTGCGCCGGGTTTTGCAGGCGGCTGTAGGAGAGCAATTCCAGCACCAGTTCATCCAGTTCGCGAATATGCGCCACCAGGCTTTGCAAGCGTTCGCGGCTGGCCTGGGGCAAGTCTTCGGACAAGGCCAGCGCCAAGCCGAAATCCAGGCGCGTCAGCGGCGTGCGCAGCTCGTGGGAGACCGCATTGAGCAGGTCGCGTTGCTGGTTGAGCAAGTGTTCGATGTCATCGGCCATGGTATCGAACACCGACGCCAGGCTGCCGATGTTGGAGCTGGGCGGAATGTGCGTTCGCTCACTGAGGTTCCCCCTGCCCAGGTGCGCAGCCGTGGTTTTCAGGCGCTCCAGGTCACGCCAGTGCGGGCGCAGCCAGACCAGCAGGCAGGCCAGCAGCGCAGCGCCGATCAACACATTCATCGACCAGTACAGCAGGTTCATGTCCATCGGGTCGGGCGGAACGGTCAGCTTGACCACGAACTGCTGGTTGATCGGTGAACTGATGTCCTCGACCCACCCCCACTCCCCCAGGCGAATCACCGGCTTGCCTTGCTCGAACAGCTTCTCCTCCTCGGGCGTGTAGCTGGCGTCCTGGCGCAACAGCAATTGCACCTTGAGCGGGGCAAAGTCGCGGCCGAGCTGCTCGGTGACCTGCGACCAGCGCTCCACCGGCGCTCGCAGGTATTGCTTGACGATAAGTGCTTGCTGGCCACGGGTCTGTTCGACGTTGTAGTCCATGTAGCGATGTTCGAACAACTGGATGACCAGCTTGGGAATCAGGAAGATCGCCGCGCTGTAGGTGACGATGGTGATCAGGTAGAGACGAATCAGCACACGGAACATGAATCAGCATTCCCACTCGGAACGGCTGAACAGGTAACCCTTGCCCCACACCGTCTTGATCTTGCGCGCCTCACCGGCATGGTCGTCGAACTTGCGACGCAGTTTGGAGATGGCCACGTCCACCGAGCGGTCGGTGCCATTGAATTCGATACCGCGCAGGCGTTGCAGGATCTGGTCGCGGCTGAGCACTTCGCCGGCATGCCGGGCCAGTACCACCAGCAGGTTGTATTCACCGCTGGACAGCTCCACCGGCTGCTCGCGCCAGGTCACCGTGCGTTCGGACAGGTCGATACACAGGTTGCCCATGATGATCTGGTCATTGGCCATCTGCGGTTCGGACAGGCTGCTGCGGCGCAGCAAGGTGCGCACACGGGCAAGCAGTACACGCGGCTCGCAGGGTTTGGTGACGTAGTCGTCGGCGCCCATTTCCAGGCCCAGGACCTGGTCGTGGCTGTCGTCGCGGGCGGTCAGCATCAGGATCGGCAGGCCCGCCGAGTCGGCGCGCAGCAGACGGCACACTTGCAGGCCGTCGAGACCGGGCAGCATCAGGTCGAGAATCACCAGGTCCGGCGGGTTGAGACGTGCACGTTCACGTACATGGTCGCCACGGCTGAGCACGCTGACGTGGTAGCCGTTGCGTTCCAGGTAGCTGGCAATCAGTTCCGAGAGTGCGACGTCGTCTTCCACCAGAAGGATGTTGGGCATAAAGGTGTTTCCAGAAAATACAGTATTGGTCGAACAAAAATCCCATGTGGGAGGGGGCTTGCTCCCGATAGCAGTGGTTCAGCGCCGCCTATTTCAGCTGATACACCGCCATCGGGAGCAAGCCCCCTTCCACATCGGATCTCCCGTGCCGGCAAGGTTGTGCAAGGATATACGCCCGCGGCGCCGAGCGCGCCGCACCTTACATTTCTTCACAGACACGCTACACAGCTTCACAGCACCACGGCGCAGGTGACCTTAGGATGCAGCCGTCATTATTGGGATAAGAGCATGTCGAAGAATCTGTTTGCGCCGTTTTGCCTGCTGGCCCTGACGCTGGCCCTCAGCGCTTGCGGCAACTCGGCGGACGAAGCGCCGGAAATGCCCCTGGCCAAAGTCCGCATTGAAACCCTGCAGGCCAAGCCCCTCTCCATTACCAGCGAGTTGAGCGGGCGCATCGCCGCCCCGCGAATTGCCGAGGTGCGTGCGCGAGTGGCCGGCGTGGTAATGCAACGGGTGTTCAAGGAGGGTCATGACGTCAAACAGGGCGACGTGCTGTTTCGCATCGATCCGGCACCGTTCAAGGCCGACCTGGACAGTGCCCAGGCCAACCTGAGCAAAGCCGAGGCCAATGCCTTCCAGGCTCGCTTGCAGGAACAGCGCTACAGCCAGTTGGTCGACGGCAACGCCATCAGCGCCCAGGACTACGACAATGCCCGCGCCAACCTGCGCCAGACCAATGCCGAAGTCGCCGCTAACAAGGCGGCCGTCGAACGCGCCCGGCTGAACCTGGGCTATGCCACCGTGACCGCGCCGATTTCCGGACGTATTGGCCGCGCCTTGGTGACCGAAGGCGCACTGGTCGGCCAGAACGAAGCCACGCCCCTGGCGATCATCCAGCAACTGGACCCGATCCACGCCGACCTGACGCAGTCCACCCGTGAGCTGAATGACCTGCGCCGCGCCTTCCGCGCCGGCAGTCTGAAGCAGGTCGGCCAGGACCAGGCCAAGGCCACGCTGATCCAGGATGACGGCAGCCCGTACCCGCTGCCGGGCAAATTGCTGTTTACCGACATCAGCGTCGATCCGGGCACCGGGCAGATCACCCTGCGCAGTGAGTTCCCCAACCCGAACCTCGACCTGCTGCCCGGCAGCTTTGTACGGGTGCGCCTGGAACAGGCCGTCGACAAGCAAGGCATCAGCGTGCCGCAACGCGCCATTACCCGTGACAGCGCCGGCATACCGATGGTGCTGCTGTTGGATGCCGAACAGACCGTCAGCCAGCAACCCGTGGAGTTGGGCGCCGTGATCGAGGACCGCTGGGTCGTCAGCAGTGGCCTCAAGCCCGGCGATCGCATCGTCGTCGAAGGGCTGCAACATGCGCGCCCCGGTGAAAAAGTCGAAGTGGATGACAGCCCTGCCTCGGGCCGTCTCGTAAAGGAATAACCCGCCATGCCGCAGTTCTTTATTGACCGCCCGATCTTCGCCTGGGTGGTCGCCCTGTTCATCCTGCTGGCCGGCGCAATCGCCATCCCGCAGTTGCCGGTGGCGCAGTACCCCAACGTCGCACCGCCGAAGGTGGAAATCTACGCGGTGTACCCGGGCGCCTCGGCCCAGACCCTGGACGAAAGCGTGGTCAGCCTGATCGAGCAGGAGCTCAACGGCGCCGACCACCTGCTGTACTTCGAATCCCAGAGCAGCCTCGGCTCGGCGACGATCACCGCGACCTTCCAGCCGGGCACCAACCCGGAAATGGCCCAGGTAGACGTGCAGAACCGTCTCAAGGCGGTAGAGTCGCGCCTGCCGCAGGCGGTGACCCAGCAAGGCTTGCAGGTGGAAAAAGTCTCTGCAGGCTTCCTGCTGCTGGTGACCCTGACGTCCAACGACGGCAAGCTCGACGACGTGGCACTCAGCGATTACCTGGCGCGCAACGTAATGAACGAACTCAAGCGCCTGGACGGTGTGGGCAAGGCCCAACTGTATGGTGCCGAGCGCGCCATGCGGATCTGGATCGACCCGCAGAAGCTGATCGGCTTCAACCTCACGCCGGCCGACGTCAACGCCGCGATCAGCGCGCAGAACGCGCAGGTTTCGGCGGGCAGCCTGGGCGATTTGCCGGGGACCAGGACCCAGGAAATCACCGCAGCGATTCTGGTCAAGGGCCAGCTGTCGACGCCGGCGGAATTCGCCGACATCGTGCTTAAAGCCAACCCGGACGGCTCCACCGTGCGCATCGGAGATGTGGCGCGGGTGGAAATCGGCAGCCAGGAATACCAGTTTTCCACACGCCTGAACGGCAAGCCGTCCACTGCGGTCAGCGTGCAGCTGTCACCCGGCGCCAACGCCCTGAACACCGCGACCCTGGTGCGGGCGAAGATGGATGAGCTGTCGCGTTACTTCCCGGCCAACGTGGAATACAAGATCCCGTACGACACCTCGCCGTTCGTCAAGGTCTCGATCACCAAGGTGGTCTACACCCTGCTGGAAGCCATGGCGCTGGTGTTTGCGGTGATGTTCCTGTTCCTGCAGAACGTGCGCTACACCTTGATCCCGACCCTGGTGGTGCCGATTGCCTTGATGGGTACTTTTGCGACCATGCTGTTGCTGGGGTTCTCGATCAACGTGCTGACCATGTTCGGCATGGTACTGGCCATCGGCATCCTGGTGGACGATGCGATTGTGGTGGTCGAGAACGTCGAGCGCATCATGGCCACCGAGGGCCTGTCGCCCAAGGAGGCAACGCGCAAGGCCATGGGCCAGATCACCGGCGCGATTGTCGGCATCACTCTGGTGCTGGTCGCGGTGTTCCTGCCGATGGCGTTCATGCCGGGTTCGGTGGGGGTGATCTACCAGCAATTCTCGCTGTCGATGGCCACCTCGATCCTGTTCTCGGCGTTTCTGGCCCTGACCTTGACGCCCGCCTTGTGCGCGACCCTGCTCAAGCCGATTGCCAAGGGGGAACACCACACCAAGGGCGGTTTTTTCGGCTGGTTCAACCGGCGCTTTGAAAACCTCACCGACCGCTACGAAGGCTGGGTGGCCTACGCGCTCAAGCGCAGCGGCCGCTATTTGCTGATCTACGTGGTATTGCTGGTGGGCCTGGGGTGGATGTTCAGCCGCCTGCCCTCCTCGTTCCTGCCGGTGGAAGACCAGGGCTACACCATCACCGATATCCAACTGCCGCCGGGTGCGAGCAAGAACCGCACGGTGCAGGTGGCCGAGCAGATCGAAGCACACAACGCCGAAGAACCTGGGGTGGGTGATACCACCATGATCATGGGTTTCAGTTTCTCCGGTTCCGGGCAGAACGCGGCGTTGGCGTTTACCACGCTCAAGGATTGGTCGGAACGTGGCAGCGATGACGCTGCCGCATCGATTGCCGAGCGCGCCAACATGGCCTTCACCGAACTCAAGGACGCCGTTGCCTACGCGATCCTGCCCCCGCCGGTCGATGGCCTGGGCACCTCCAGCGGTTTCGAGTTCCGTTTGCAGGACCGCGGTGGCGTCGGCCATGCCGGCTTGATGGCGGCCCGCACCGAGCTGCTGGCGGCGGCGGAAAAAAGCCCGATCCTGGCCAACGTACGCGAAAGCGCCCTGGCCGAAGCGCCTCAAGTGCAGTTGCAGGTGGACCGCAAGCGAGCCAACGCCTTGGGCGTTGCGTTCGCCGATGTGGGTAATGTGTTGTCCTCGGCCGTCGGCTCGGCCTATATCAACGACTTCCCCAACCAGGGCCGCATGCAGCGGGTGGTGGTGCAGGCCGAAGGCGACCAGCGCAGCCAGGTGGCGGACTTGATGAAGATCAACGTACGCAACAACGCCGGGAAGATGGTGCCCCTGTCGGCCTTTGTCGAAGCCAAATGGACTCAGGGGCCGACGCAGTTGACGCGCTACAACGGTTACCCGGCCATCGCCATCAGTGGTGAACCGGCGCCGGGTCACAGTACCGGCGAGGCCATGCAAGAGATCCAGCGCCTGGTCAGCCAACTGCCGGCGGGCCTGGGCCAGGAATGGACGGGGCTGTCGTTGCAGGAGCGCTTGTCCGGCTCCCAGGCGCCGCTGCTGCTTGGCCTGTCGCTGCTGATCGTGTTCCTGTGCCTGGCGGCGCTGTACGAAAGCTGGTCGATCCCGACCTCGGTATTGCTGGTGGTGCCGCTGGGTGTGCTTGGCGCGGTCGTGGCCGTGGCCTTGCGCGGCATGCCCAACGATGTGTTCTTCAAGGTGGGCCTGATCACCATCATCGGCCTGTCGGCGAAGAACGCGATCTTGATCATCGAGTTCGCCAAGGACCTGTACCAGCAGGGCGACGATCTGATCGACGCCACCTTGAAGGCTGCGCGGTTGCGCCTGCGGCCGATCATCATGACGTCGCTGGCGTTCATTCTCGGCGTGGTGCCGCTGGCGATTGCCACCGGTGCCAGTTCGGCGAGCCAGCAGGCGATTGGTACGGGGGTGATCGGCGGAATGATCACAGCGACATTGGCGGTGGTGTTTGTGCCGGTGTTCTTTGTGGTGGTCATGAAGTTGGTGCGCAAGCGCAGCAGCTAGCTCTAAGCTTCAAGCGGAAAGCAAAACAGGCTTGTTTCTAACTTGTCGCTTACCGCTTGAAGCTTGCAGCGGCGCAACCTATGGTGCTCATCTCTCCCCCGATTCGTGAGCGCCATGCCCTTTCTAGCCCGCACCCACCCTCGCCTCTCCACCGCCGCTGTAATGGGCATTGCGGTGGGCATCCTGGCACCGTCCGACACCCTCCTGGGCAAAATCCTCATCGGCTGGAACGCCGGCGTGTGGACCTATCTGGTCCTGATGCTGTGGCTGACCATCCGCGCCAAGGCCCCGGATGTAAAACGCATCGCGGAAATCGAGGATGAAAACGCCGGCCTTGTGCTGTTCATGGTCTGCATCGCGGCCATCGCCAGCCTCGCCGCCATCACGTTCGAGCTGATCGGCAGTAAAGACCTGGCCCCCACCGAGCGTCTGTTGCATTACGGCTTCACCGGGTTGACGGTCATCGGCTCGTGGTTGTTGATCGGGGTGATTTTCAGCGTGCACTACGCTCGCCTCTATTACACCTGGGAGGGCAAGGAGCCGGCACTGCGCTTTGCCGAAGGGCTGCTCACGCCGAACTATTGGGACTTCCTGTATTTCTCCTTCACCATCGGCGTGGCGGTGCAGACGTCCGATGTGGGCGTGGCCACGCGCAGCCTGCGCAAGGTGGTGCTGGGGCAATCGTTGATCGGGTTTCTGTTCAATACGGCGATTCTCGGTTTCTCGATCAACATTGCCGCCGGGCTGTTCGGCTAAGCAAATCCTTGACGATTCTCCTGGTTTGATGGTTTCCTGAAACCGGTTTCAGCCCTACCCATAAAAATAGCAGGTCAAAGACCGTGAATCACTTTTCCGCCGCCCAGCGCAGCCGCGTGACCATGCTCGACGTCGCCGAGCGCGCCGGGGTGTCCAAGGCCAGCGTGTCGCGCTTTATCGGCGATGACCGCGCGCTGCTCTCCGATGCCATTGCCCTGCGCATCGAACAAGCCATCGAAGCCCTCGGCTACCGCCCCAACCAGATGGCCCGCGGCCTGAAACGTGGCCGCACACGCCTGATCGGCATGTTGGTGGCGGATATCCGCAACCCCTACTCCATTGCGGTGATGCATGGCGTCGAAACCGCCTGCCGCCGGCACGGCTACAGCCTGGTGGTGTGCAACACCGACCGCGATGACGAGCAGGAGCGCCAGCACCTGGCGGCGCTGCGTTCGTACAACATCGAAGGGCTGATCGTGAACACCCTCGGCCATCACCTCGACCAACTGCTGGAGCTGCAACGGGAAATGCCCCTGGTGCTGGTCGACCGCAAGGTCGAACCGTTGCACAGCGACCTGGTGGGCCTGGATAACCCGGCCGCCGTGCGCATGGCGCTGGAGCATCTGCAGCAGCAGGGCTACCGCGATGTGTTGATGGTCAGTGAAGCGGCCGACGGCACCAGCTCGCGCCTGGAGCGCCAGGCCAGTTTCATCGCCGAGATCGACCGCCGCCCAGGGTTGACCGGCAGGGTGCTGGAGCTCGATGCGGCGCTGGAAAACAACCTGCACACCTTTCTCGCCAAGCCCGGCGCCAAGGCGCTGTTCTGCGCCAACGGCATCGCCGCGCTGGCCTGCACCCGCGCGCTCAAGACGTTGGGCTGCCACCTGTTCGACGACGTCGGCCTGCTCGCCCTGGATGACCTGGACTGGTATCCGCTGGTGGGCAGCGGCATCACCGCCCTCGCCCAGCCGACCGAGGCGATCGGCGCCAGTGCGTTTGACTGTCTGCTCAAGCGCTTGCGCGGCGACAGCGACCCCACCCGTACCCTGGACTTCCTGCCCGAGTTGATCGTGCGCGGCTCTACTCGGCGCCTTTAAATGTCTTGCACCTTTCTTTGCACCTTCCTTGCACAAAAAATGAAACCGGTTTCAGAGGTACACAACAATGCATAAATACCCCGTCTCCATCAGCCTTTCCAGCTACGGCGCCGACCTGGTACGCCAGCAGGGCCAATTGAGTTTTGTCCAGGTGCTCAGCGCTGCCGGTGCCCAACGCATCGAATGGCGTGAAGAACTGTTGACCGACGAGCAACCGGGCGAACTGGCGCAAGCAGCGGCGCAGCAGCATTTGGAATCAGTGTTCTCATCGCCCCTGGAACTCTGGGTCGCCGGTCGCGCCCAGCCCAATGCTGAACTGGCCGCGACTCTGGATCGCGCCCTGGCTTTCGGTTCGCGCTGGTTGAAGGTGTCCCTGGGTTACTTCACCGACACCAACGACCTGCAAAGCCTGCACGCCCTGCTCTGCCGTCACCCGGTCCGGCTCCTGGTGGAAAACGACCAGACCTTGCACGGTGGGCGTATCGAGCCGATGCAACGCTTTTTCAGTGAAGTGGAGCGCCTCGGCCTGCCGGTCAAGATGACCTTCGACATCGGCAACTGGCAGTGGCAGGACCAATCCGCCCTCACCGCCGCCCGCCTGCTCGGCCGGCATGTGGACTACCTGCACTGCAAAGCCGTGGCCCGTCGCCAGGACGGCAAGCTCGTCGCCCTGCCGCCCGGCCCCACCGACCTGCATTTGTGGGAACAACTGCTCAAGCACATGACCCAAGGTATTACGCGAGCCGTGGAATTTCCGTTGCAAGGCGATGACCTGGTCCAGGTCACCGCCCAGCAGGTCGCCGCCCTCGCCACCCTTGGCCAGCCCCGTCTGGAGAATGCCCATGTCTAAGCTCGATATCCTGTCGTTTGGTGAAACCATGGCGATGTTCGTCGCCGAACAGACCGGCGACCTGGCGCAGGTGGCGCAGTTTCACAAGCGCATTGCCGGGGCCGACAGCAATGTCGCCATCGGCCTTTCGCGCCTGGGGTTCAACGTGGCCTGGCTGAGCCGGGTGGGCAATGATTCCCTGGGCCGTTTTGTGCTCGACAGCCTGAAAAAAGAAGGGCTGGACTGCCGCCACGTAGCGGTCGACCCGCTGCACCCCACGGGGTTTCAACTCAAGTCCCGTGAAGACGGCGGCGCCGATCCCCAGGTCGAATACTTTCGCAAAGGCTCGGCGGCCAGCCACTTGTCTATCGAGGCCATCCAACCGGCATTGCTGCAAGCGCGCCACCTGCACGCCACCGGCATTCCAGCGGCCTTGTCCGACGCCACGCGAGCACTGTCCCGCGAGTTGATGATGCAAATGCGCAAAGCCGGGCGCAGCGTGTCGTTCGACCCGAACCTGCGCCCATCGCTATGGCCCGACGAGCAGCAGATGATCCGCGAGATCAATGCCCTCGCCGCCCTGGCCGACTGGGTATTACCGGGCTTGAGCGAAGGCCGTCTGCTCACCGGCTTTGATGACCCGGCCGATATTGCCGCCTTCTACCTGGACCAGGGCGCCGAGGCCGTGGCCATCAAGCTGGGGCCTGACGGGGCTTACTACCGGACCCGCATGGACCAAGGCTTCATCGCCGCCGTGCCGGTGGAAACCGTGGTGGATACCGTCGGTGCCGGCGATGGTTTCGCCGTCGGCATGGTCAGTGCCCTGCTGGAAAACCTCAGTTTCCCCGAGGCCGTGCAGCGCGGTAACTGGATCGGCAGCCGTGCCGTGCAGAGCCGTGGCGATATGGAAGGCTTGCCGTTCAGGGCAGACCTGCCGCCGGCACAGAAGGCGAGCTGAGCAAAGGCGCCGCCGCCCGGCGCGGGGCAAGCCCGCACACCACAACCTGTTGCAACAACTACAACAAGCTCAGGAGCAACACCATGGATACCGTGAAACTCGCCACCCGCCGCTGGTGGTACATCATGCCGATCGTTTTTATCACCTACAGCCTGGCCTATCTGGACCGCGCCAACTATGGCTTCGCCGCCGCCTCCGGGATGGCCGAAGACCTGATGATCACCCCCGGAATGTCGTCGCTGCTCGGCGCGCTGTTTTTCCTGGGCTACTTTTTCTTCCAGGTGCCGGGGGCGATGTATGCCCAGAAGCGCAGCGTTAAAAAGCTGATCTTTGTCAGCCTGATCCTGTGGGGCGGCCTGGCGACGCTGACGGGCGTGGTGTCCAACGCCTATATGCTGATCGCCATCCGCTTCATGCTCGGGGTGGTCGAAGCGGCCGTGATGCCGGCGATGCTGGTGTACCTGTGCCACTGGTTCACCCGTGCCGAGCGCTCCCGCGCCAATACGTTCCTGATCCTCGGCAACCCGGTGACCATGCTGTGGATGTCGGTGGTCTCGGGCTACCTGGTGCAGCACTTCAGCTGGCGCTGGATGTTCATCATCGAAGGTTTGCCGGCGGTGATCTGGGCCTTTATCTGGTGGCGCCTGGCCGATGAGCGGCCCAAGGATGCCAAATGGCTCAGCGACAGCGAGAAACAGGATCTGGAAACCGCCCTGGCCGCCGAGCAGGTGGGCATCAAGGCGGTGAAGAACTACGCCGAAGCCTTCCGCTCGCCCAAGGTGATCGTGCTGGCCCTGCAGTTTTTCTGCTGGAGCATCGGCGTGTACGGCTTTGTGTTGTGGCTGCCGTCGATCCTCAAGGCGGGTTTGAAAATGGATATGGTCGAGGCCGGCTGGTTGTCGGCCCTGCCTTATCTCGCGGCGGTGATCGGCATGCTGGTGGTGTCGTGGGGCTCGGACAAACTGCAAAAGCGTAAACGCTTTGTGTGGCCACCGTTGCTGATTGCCTCCATCGCGTTCTACGGCTCCTACACGCTTGGCGCCGAACATTTCTGGTGGTCCTACACCTTGCTGGTGATCGCCGGTGCCTGCATGTACGCGCCCTACGGTCCGTTCTTCGCCATCGTCCCGGAAATCCTGCCGGCCAACGTCGCCGGTGGCGCCATGGCGCTGATCAACAGCATGGGCGCGCTGGGTTCATTCGGTGGTTCGTACCTGGTGGGTTACCTCAATAGCAGCACCGGCTCGCCCGGCGCCTCGTACCTGCTGATGAGCGGCGCGTTGCTGCTGTCGGTGGTGCTGACGATTTTCCTCAAGCCCGGCGCCAGCGATCGCGTACGGGCGCCAACCCTGGAGTTGAAGGTCAAAACCTCATGAAAAAGTCTGTTGTGCTGTACAAAAAACTCTCCGCGCCGCTGATGGCTCGCCTGCATGAACAGGCCGATGTCACGCTGATCGACGCGCTGGACGACACGGGCCTGGCCAAACTGCGCGACGCGTTGCCCAGCGCCCATGGCCTGCTCGGCGCCAGCCTGCGCCTGGATGCCAGACTGCTGGACCTGGCGCCCCACCTGGAAGCGGTGGCCAGCGTCTCGGTGGGGGTCGACAACTACGACATCGACTACCTGACCCGGCGCGGCATCCTGCTCAGCAACACCCCGGACGTGCTCACCGAAACCACCGCCGACACCGGTTTTGCGTTGATCCTGGCCACCGCACGCCGGGTGGTCGAGCTGGCCGACATGGTGCGCGCCGGCCAATGGAACAAGAACATCGGCCCGGCGCACTTCGGTACCGACGTGCACGGCAAAACCCTGGGCATCATCGGCATGGGGCGCATTGGTGAAGCCCTGGCGCAGCGCGGGCATTTCGGCTTCGGCATGCCGGTGATCTACCACAGCCACTCGCCCAAGCCGCAGGTGGAACAGCGTTTCGGCGCGCGGTACCGCAGCCTGAACGAGTTGCTGCAAGAGGCTGACTTTGTCTGCCTGACCTTGCCGCTGACCGCCGAAACCGAGAAGCTGATTGGCGCCGAGGCATTCAGGCGGATGGGGCCGGAGACGATCTTCATCAACATCTCGCGGGGCAAGGTGGTGGACGAAGCGGCGTTGGTCGAAGCCTTGCAGCAGCGCACCATCCGGGCGGCGGGGCTGGATGTGTTCGAGCGTGAGCCGCTCAATCACGAGTCGCCGTTGCTGCGGTTGAACAACGTGGTCGCCACGCCGCATATCGGCTCGGCAACCCAAGAGACGCGCGAGGCGATGGCCAAGTGTGCGGTGGATAATCTGTTGCAGGCGCTGGCCGGGCAAAAGCCGACGAACCTGGTGAACCCGGGGGCCTGGAAGCCATAGCCTCTGAAAAAAAAAGAGAGCAATTGTGGGAGGGGGCTTGCTCCCGATAGCGGTGGGCCAGTCACTGATTTACTGAATGACCCACCGCTATCGGGAGCAAGCCCCCTCCCACACTCCCACACTCCTACATTTTTGGCCTTATTGCAGGTCAGATAACGAAGCGCGCCACCATCCCATTCAGGTCCACCGCCAGGCGCGACAGCTCATGGCTGGCCGCGCTGGTCTGGTTGGCACCCGCCGCCGACTGGGTCGCCAGGTCGCGGATGTTGACCAAGTTGCGGTCCACCTCGCGAGACACCTGCGCCTGCTCTTCCGAGGCACTGGCAATCACCAGGTTGCGCTCGTTGATCAGGCTGATCGATTGAGTGATCTGCTCCAGGGCCACACCGGCGGCGCGAGCCATTTCCAGGGTGGCATGGGTACGCTGGTTGCTCTGCTGCATCGACTGCACAGCTTCGCCGGTTCCGCTCTGGATGCCGGCGACCATTTTTTCGATCTCTTGAGTCGACTGTGCGGTGCGATGGGCCAGCGCCCGCACTTCGTCGGCCACCACCGCGAAACCGCGCCCGGCTTCACCGGCGCGGGCCGCTTCAATCGCGGCGTTGAGCGCCAGCAGGTTGGTCTGTTCGGCAATCGCGCGGATCACGTCCAGTACTTTGCCGATATCACGTCCCTGGGACGCCAGGCCCTCGATCAGCACCGAAGTGCTTTGCACATCCTGGGTCATCGTCTGGATGGCCTCGACGGTTTCGACCACGCGGTCGCGTCCCGCACGGGCGGCCTGGTTGGACTGGCCGGACGCTTCGGAGGTCGACACCGCGTTACGCGCCACCTCTTCCACGGCAGCGGTCATTTCGTTGACGGCCGTGGCGGCCTGGTCGATTTCATTGTTCTGTTGTTGCAGGCCCCGGGACGCTTCCTCGGTGACCGCACTCAGCTCTTCGGCGGCGGAGGACAACTGTGTGGCGGAGCCGGCGATATGCTGGATGGTCTGGCGCAAGTTGGCTTGCATGGTCGACAGCGCACCGAGCAAGCGCGCCGGCTCATCTGTCCCCTCATCGGAAACGGTCTTGGTCAGGTTGCCGCCGGCGATGGTTTCGGCCATTTCCACAGCCTTGTGCAAAGGCGCGACGATGCTGCGGGTCAACAACCAGGCCAACAGCACGGTCATCAGCGCCGCCACCACGGCAACGATGATGATCCCGGTCACGGCCATTTGATAACTGCTCTCGGCGTCGCGCCCGGCCCGATCCGCATCCGCACTGTTGATCGCGATCAGCTTGTTCAACTGCTCCCCCATCAGGTCGGTGCCGTCCTTGATGCGTGTGTTGATCACGGTGCGCATCTCCTCGACTTTGTTCTGCTGGGACAGCGACATCATCTCGGCATGGGCGGCGAGATAACTGTCGAGGGTGGCGGCGAAGGTCTTGTACAAGGCCGCCTCCTCCGGACCGGCCGGCATGGCCGAGTAAGCCGTCTGAGCCTGCTTGACCTTGTCCACCAACACGGCCACGCGGGTCTTGGCTTCTTCCAGCGATGCCGGCTCACGGTTGACCAAGATGCGGAACGAGAGAATACGCAGGCGCAGCACGTTCTCGGTCAGGTTACCGAGGAACCTCACGCTGGGCAGTTGGTTGGTCCCCATGTCCAGCGAGGCTTGCCGGATCTGAGTCATGCGGTTGACCGCAAACACCCCGAGAATCACGACGAGCAGCGCAATGAACGCAAAACCGAGAAAAGCGCGAGGTGCAATATTCAGATTACGAAGAGACATAGGGGGGCTCTCGAGAAGTAGTGTTGGCGCGCGTCCCTGCCGCGACACGATCAGTCGGCGTCAACGCGTCAACTGATCTGTAGGCACCACGGTTGTTGTTGGAAAGTGGGCCTTTCCAGGCTATCGGCAGACTTGATGATTTAATGCAGGATGTTTCGAAATTTTTTTGCACACTTTTGACAGCAAGTACTTTCTGGCATCCTGCGCGCCCTCCTTTCCCTGACGGGCTCGTATTTTGTCTGATACTCAACCCCCTCTCCCTCGCTATAAATCCGACCTGATCTACGGCCTGGAAGACCGTCCGCACTTCACCGCAGCGATTTTTGCCGCGTTGCAGCACGTGCTCGCCAGTTTCGTCGGGATCATCACGCCCACCCTGATTGTAGGCGGTGTTCTGGGACTGGGTAGTGAAGTGCCGTACCTGGTGAGCATGGCGCTGTTCGTCTCGGGGCTGGGGACTTTTGTGCAGGCGCGCAAGTTCGGCCCGGTGGGTTCCGGCCTGCTGTGCCTGCAGGGCACCAGTTTTTCGTTTATCAGTGTGATCCTCAGCGCCGGCTTCATGGTCAAGGCCCGGGGCGGCGGGACCGATGAAATTCTCTCGACGATCTTCGGTATCTGTTTTTTTGCAGCCTTTATCGAAGTGGTGCTCAGCCAGTTCATCGGCAAACTGCGCAAACTGATCACCCCGGTGGTCACCGGCACCATCATTACCCTGATGGGTTTGTCACTGATCAAGGTGGCGGTCACCGACATGGCCGGCGGCTTTGGCTCCAGCGACCTGGGCGCGGCGGGCAACATGGGGCTGGCGGCACTGGTGCTGCTGACCATCGTGGTCCTCAACCGCTTCAGCAACCCGTTCCTGCGCCTGGGTTCGATCGTGATCGGCCTGACCCTGGGCTTTGTCGTGGCTTGGTGGATGGGCCGCGTGGACATGGCCGCCCTGCCCCAGGTGCCGCTGATCAGCGTACCGGTGCCGTTCAAGTACGGGTTCTCGTTCGACTGGGTCGCGTTTATCCCGGTTGCCGTGATCTTCCTGATTTCGCCGCTTGAAGCGGCCGGTGACCTGACCGCCAACTCGATGATTTCGCAACAGCCGGTCAAGGGCCCGCTGTACATCAAGCGCATCAAGTCCGGCCTGCTGGCCGACGGCCTCAATTCGGCCATGGCCGCCACCTTCAACAGCCTGCCGATGGTGACCTTCGCCCAGAACAACGGCGTGATCCAGCTGACCGGTGTGGCCAGCCGCTACGTGGCGTACTTTATCGCCGGCCTGTTGGTGTTGCTGGGGTTGTTCCCGATGATCGGCGCGGTACTGCAACTGATGCCCAAGCCGGTGCTCGGTGGCGCGACGCTGATCATGTTCGGCACCGTGGCCGTGGCCGGGATCAAGATCCTCGCCGAAGCCGGGCTGCACCGACGCAACGTGCTGATCGTGGCGATCTCCCTGGGCATGGGCCTGGGCGTCGCCGCCGTGCCGGAAGTGTTGCGCGACCTGCCCAAGGCCCTGCACAACATCTTTGAATCGCCGATCACCGTGGGCGCATTTTGTGCGATCTTGCTGAACATTTTCCTGCCCGAAGAGTTCATAGAGCTGGAAGAAGACGAATTCGACCCGGAGTCTTCTACCCTCAAAGTCATGCAAGACCCGGACGTTACGCAATAGGAGCAACTTTCAGATGCGCAAGCTCATGGTTCTATCGTTACTGCTGCTGACCTTGAGCGCCTGCGCGCTGTTCCCCCACCGCGACCCGGTCAACATTACGGTGGTGGGGATCGAGCCCCTGCAAAGCCAGGACCTGGAAGTGCGTTTCGCCGTGAAGCTGCGGGTGCAGAACCCCAATGAAACGGCCATCGACTACAGCGGCATCGCCCTGGACCTGGACGTCAATGGCCGGCCGCTGGCATCAGGCGTGAGTGACCAGGCAGGCTCGGTGCCGCGCTTTTCCGAGACCGTGCTGATGGTGCCGGTGAGTGTGTCGGCATTTTCCGTACTGCGCCAAACCCTGGGCCTGAGCCAGACTCAAAGCCTGAACAACTTGCCCTACGTGCTGCGCGGCAAGCTGGCGGGCGGGTTGTTCGGCACCATGCGCTTTGTGGAGCGTGGCACGTTGGACCTGCCGAACACGGCTACCTGGTAACGACCATGCAACCGACCTTGCTCACCGAACGACTGATCCTGCGACCACTGACCCTGGCCGACGCCGAGGGCATCCAACAGCAATTCCCGCACTGGGAAGTCGTGCGCTACCTCAACGCCCTGGTGCCCTGGCCCTATCCGGCCGATGGCGCACGCACCTATCTGGAGCAAATCGCCCTGCCCGCCATGGCCCGTGGTAAGGAATGGCATTGGTCGATCCGCCTGAAAAGCGCGCCGGACAGGTTAATCGGCAATATCAGCCTGATGGACGAACACGATAACAACCGTGGTTTTTGGCTCGGCCCACAATGGCAAGGGCAAGGCTTGATGCGCGAAGCCTGTGCGGCGGTGAACGACTACTGGTTTGGCGTACTGGAGCGGCCACTGTTGAGGGTGCCCAAGGCGGCGCCGAACCTGGCGTCGCGCCGGATTTCCGAGCGTGAAGGGATGCGCTGGGTGCGCACGGATCAAGGCGAGTTCGTTGAAGGTACCTTCCCGCGGGACCTCTGGGAAATGACTCGCGAGCAATGGCTGGAATACCCACGCCTGAGCCAATGAGGCTGCAAATGTGGGAGCCGGCCCTCCCACACAGCTGAGCGGTGTTCAGTCAGCGATGAAGCGTACGCCCGGCTTGGCCCGCTCATCGACCGTCAACTCAAACACATCCGGCCGGGCGTAATGCCCCACCACGTCGTAGTCATAGCGCGCACGCACCAGTTCGTCCGTATCGATCTGCGCCGTCAACAAGCCTGCCTCACCGCGCAATGGCCCGGCGAGTACATCGCCCATCGGCCCGACAATCACACTGCCGCCCGCGATCAACGGGCGCTGCGCCGGCCAGTTGGCCACTTCCACACCCAGCGCCTCGGGCGATGGCTGCACCTGGCAGGCGCTGACCACAAAACAGCGACCTTCGTGGGCCACATGGCGCATGCTGACTTGCCACATCTCGCGTTCATCCACGGTCGGCGCGCACCACACTTCGACGCCCTTGGCGTACATCGCCGTGCGCAGCAACGGCATCATGTTTTCCCAGCACACGGCGCCGCCGATGCGCCCTATGGCGCTGTCGATCACCGGCAGGGTCGAGCCGTCGCCCTTGCCCCAAATCAATCGTTCGGTGCCGGTGGGCATCAGCTTGCGGTGCTTGGCCACCAGGCCGCCCGTCGGTTCGAAATACAGCATGGTGCAATACAAGGTGCTGCCACTGCGTTCGATCACGCCGAGCACCAGGTTCGCCCCCGTACGCGCCGACAATTCGGCCAGCGCCTGCGTCTCCGCGCCCGGCACATCAATGGCATTGGCAAAATAGCGGGCGAAGGCTTCACGGCCTTCGGGCAGGCGGTAACCCAATTGCGTGCCAAACCCTTCACCTTTGGGATAACCGCCCAGCAGGGCTTCCGGCATCACCACCAGTTGTGCGCCGCTGCGTTTGATTTCTTGCTCATACGCCAGGATTTGCTCAAGGGTTTCGGCCTTGCCACCAGGCAAGGCACCGATTTGCAGGGCTGCCACTATCGAAACAGGCATCAGGTTCACTCCGAATGAGGGGGGTTGCCCATTTTCCCGCCAGCCTGGATCATGAATAAAGCCCACTTCAGTGCTAAATGATATGAGCCAAATGAATATTACCCAGGTCGACCTGAACCTGCTGAAAACCTTCGAAGCCCTGCACGACGAGTCGAGTGCCAGCCGGGCGGCCCTGCGCCTGGGTGTCACGCAATCGGCCATCAGCGCGGGTTTGCGGCGCCTGCGCGAGGTGTATGGCGACCAATTGTTCGTGCGTACCGGACGTGGCCTGGCGCCGACGTTGCGGGCCAATCAATTGAAACCGGTCATCAGCGAAGCGCTGGACCGCTGTCGCCAAAGCCTGGCCATGGTCGACCCGGGTAACCAGCAGTATCAGGGACGCTCGGTGGTGGTGGGTTTGTCCGATGATTTCGAGATTGCCTATGGCCGTCGGCTGATGGAGGCAATCGCACAACGCGCACCGAAACTGCGGGTGATTTTCCGTCAGACCCACAGCCAGATTGTCGCAGCCGCCCTGCTTGATCGCACCCTCGACCTGGCGATCACCGCCGGTGGTTTCGCCCAAGGCCGGCTGAGTCGCCAAGTATTGGGAGAAGGTGATTACCGCTGCCTGGTGGACTCGGACCAGGCCAGCATCAGCCTGGACGAGTTCGTCACACGCGAACATGTGCTGGTGTCGTCGGGCGGGTTTATCGGGATTACCGATGAGGGGTTGGCGGCGCAGGGGCTGAGCCGCCAGGTGTGTGCATCCACCAGCCACTTTGCGGCGCTGCCGTACTTGCTCAAGGGCAGCCAGGCGGTCGCCACCATTCCGGGGCACGCCGCCGAGGCGATTGCCCGCATGACCGGCTTGCGCGTACTGCCCTGCCCGCTGGCGCTGCCGCGCTATCCGGTGGAGTTGGGCTGGCGCACTCAGGCCCAGCTCGATCCCCTGTTGCTGAAGGTACGCGAGGCGATTGTGGCGTGCTTTATTTAGCCGCCGCCATCAGCTTGTTGACCTCACTGCGCACCATGTTGGAAAACTCCGGCGGCGACATGCCGTCGAGTTCCGCGCGGACCCATTCGGCCCACTTGCCCTTGCGCTTGGCACGCTCGCCGAACAGCCGCGCGGCCTCCCCCTTGGCCTTGCCCAGGTTGGTTTGCCACAGCTCGTAAAGTCGGGACTTTTCATCTTCCAGCTCGGCGCGTTCGGCGAGGGTCTTGTTGGCGAGATTGAAGCTCATGTTGAATTACCTGCTGCACAAATAGGCGACATCTTACACTGTAGGTCGAAACTTCCTGATCCGGATTTAGCCTTCGACGGCCCCGGCGCAAAAAAACTGCAACTTTTGCCGAGGCCCGATACTCCATTGTTCACTGTCACATCCACTTGCAAGGAGTCACCCAATGGCCCGCAAAACCGCTGCCCAAGCCGTCGAAGACCAAATCAAGGATCAAGCCTTCAGCGAATTGACCGCGCTGATCGAAGAGTCGGACAAGCTGCTCAAAAGCAGCGCATCCCTGGTGGGTGAAGAAGGAGAAACCCTGCGCGAGCAGGTTGCCATCAAACTCAAGCAAGCGCTGGACTCGGTGTCCAACGTACGTGAACGCAGCAAGCCGGTGGTCGATGCCACCGAAACCTACATCGGGGGCCACCCATGGCAGACCGTGGCGATTTCCGCAGGCTTCGGCCTGGTCGTCGGCCTGTTGCTGGGTCGCCGCAACTGATCGAATCCGGGCTGCGCCAGCGCTGGCGCAGCCTGTTTTATTCGCCGGCCAACTCTCGCAGCCGCGCCAACTCCTCGGCATCCACCTCGATACCCTGCGCGTCCGACCGCTCCCGTGTGCGATGACGCCGATCCCCCGGCAACCGCCGCAACCCTGCCGCATGCATCTGGCGCACCAATTCCTGGCTACGCTCGGCAAAGCTTTGCCCGGCGGTCTTGCTCGGGTCGATCACAATCAATAACTGCCCCGTCCAGGGCGTACGCGCCCCTGGATGGTCGGCCCAATTGAATTCGAAAGAAAAATTGCCGCCGGTCAAGGCCGCCGCCAGCAACTCCACCATCATCGACAAGGCCGAGCCCTTGTGCCCGCCAAAGGGCAGCAACGCGCCCCCTTCCAATATGGCCTTTGGATCCTGGGTCGGCTGGCCCAAGCTGTCCACGCCCATGCCTGGCGGCAGGCGCTCGCCCTTGCGTGCCGCGATCTGCACATCGCCATGGGCGATGGCGCTGGTCGCCAGGTCAAACACAATCGGCGCGCCATCGGCACGCGGGGCGGCGAAAGCAATCGGGTTGGTACCGAACAACGGGCGGTCGGCGCCATGGGGCACCACGCAGGTCATGCTGTTGACCACGCTCAACGCCACCAGGCCCTCTTCGGCGAACGGCTCGACGTCCGGCCACAACGCGGCAAAGTGATGGGAGTTATGAATGGCCAACAGTGCAATTCCGGCACTGCGGGCTTTTTCCACCAGCAGCGGGCGCGCAGCCTCAAGCGCCGGCTGGGCGAAACCATTGCCGGCGTCGACCCGCACAAAGCCTGAAGCGACATCGGTGACCACCGGTTCGGCCTTGCCATTTACCCAGCCGCTGGCCAGGGTGCTGACATAACCGGGTATACGGAAAATCCCGTGGCTATGCGCGCCATCGCGCTCAGCGCCAGCACAGTTGCGGGCCAAGGTCGCGGCCACCTGCGGCGAGGTACCGTGCAGTACGAAGACCCGATGCAGCAACGCCACCAGCTCGGCAAAACCGATGCGGACCAACGCCCGCTCATGGACCTGTGACATCTGAAGCTCCGATTTTATGATTGGAAGGGGCAACAAGACTGGGTAGCCAGGCCGACGATTAAACACCGGGGGGCAAGCCCACTGTCAACCTGCGTTTTTCGGTGCATTCCGAAGCATAGGTATCTACACAAATGACGGCCCTGATCCTAATACCATTCAGTTAAGAGAACCTGCCGCGACCAAACTCCGTAGTGAGCGGGCTTGCCCCGCGCTGGGTGGCGCAGCCGCCCCAAACCCAGGCACCTCGGTCCTCCTGAAATACCGTGGCGTCTTTGTTGGGGCGGCTGCGCCACCCAGCGCGGGGCAAGCCCGCTCACTACAGATGATGTGTTCTACATCCCACCGTTTAACTGACTGGCATTAGGCCCTGATCCGTGTTTTTGATCTTGATCTTAGGCCCCCCGTTAAACCACGCTGCCCGAGCCTGAGCGAGGTGCCGAGTGGTGGGGCAAGGACCTTTTGGTTACTTTTGGGTCCTTCCAAAAGTGACCCGCTGTAAGAGCGGAACCCTAAGCCGCCGTTACCGCAGCAATGGATATGTACGCGATCTACCTAACATCCCGGTCGGCTGACAAACTGCCACGGGAGCAAGCTCCCTCGCCACAAGGTTCCAGCTTGGCACCAGAGTTATGGAGATACCCAGGCCTCAGGAAGGCAACAAACGAGAACCACTCCCAATTGAAATGCAATCACCATGATGGCAGTTCTCGTCATCCTGCTACGGAGGTTAGAATGTACGAAATCAGGATGAGTTGATGACCGAAAAGTCCCTTTCAGAAGCCGAATATGACGCCATCACCGATGCGGCCGCGCATTGGTGCATGCGCATGCACGCCAGCGATTGCACGCACGCTGAACGTCAGGCTTTTGCCCAATGGCACGACGCCCACCCGCTGCACGCTTTTGAATACGCCGCGATGCTGGAGATCTGGGACGTCGCCGACCACCTGCCGCGCCATGCGCCCAGCGCTGGGGCAGTACCGCTGCCGTTCAAGCCACGCAGCCGTTGGCGCACTTATGCAGTCGCAGCGGCGATCAGTCTGGTGGCATTGCCCATGGCGGCCTTTACCGGCTGGGAAGCGGGCTGGGTGCCCAGCGCTTATGAACGCTATGACGCCACGCACGGGTTGCGCCAGGTCACCCTGGGCGATGGCAGCCAGGTGGAACTCAACCTGGGCACAGAGTTGGTCTACAGCAACTATAAGGACCAGCGTCGGGTCACGCTGAAGAAAGGCGAAGCCTTCTTCAACGTCAGCCATGACCGTGCCCACCCGTTTATCGTGCAGGCCGGCGAAGGCCAGGTGCGGGTCACCGGCACCCAGTTCAACGTCTGGAAATATGAAGACCAGGTGCGGGTGACGCTGTTGGAGGGCTCGGTACAGGTCGCCAGCGACAACCTGCACGCCAGCGTACCGCTGGCTCCTGGCATGCAGGCCAGCTACCAACCCGGCGACGCGACACCGCGCGTGCAGGCGACCGCCCCCGACGATGCCGCGCTGGCCTGGCGCCAGGGCAAGCTGATCCTCGACAACCTGGCGCTTTCCGACGCATTGCCTTTGATCAACCGCTACCTGGACAAACCGGTGATGCTGGCGGACGCCAGTACCGGGGCGATTCGCATCGGTGGCATCTACAACATCAACGAGGTCAACAACCTCATCCCGTCCCTGCCTAAAGTGCTGCCGGTCTACCTGACCCAGAACCTGGAAGGCAACCCCGTCCTCAATTCCATCCCGCGTAAAGCCCCCAAAGGTTGAGCCTTCTACCTGCCAAGGCCGCTTCGTTCGTGCCCGCAGTGTCCATTTTTGAAACACCTTGCGCCTCTGGATCGCCCACTCTAGGCGAATTCATCGTTTTGTCATGCGTAGTGTTTCATTGCTGAGACACCTTCAGACAAGACTGGGCATATCCCATCAGAGGGCTGTTGTTTCATCAATGAAACACCCTGGCCATCACTTCGCCCTATAAAAAACTCAACCCTTTGAATAACAACGATAAATAAAAAGCGGCACAGCTTCTGCTCTATTCCTTACAGCGCTGTTTAGGGTCAGCGCGAAGAATAAGGAATGCCGCCGTGGCCACACTCACTCAAGTTTCGATGAACATGCTGCTGATCAGCTGTGCACTCAGTTTCGGCCTCAGCGTTCCGAGCTATGCGGGTGACGGCGTTATCGTGACAGGCCGCGATGTACAAGGTCACATGTATGGGCGCCCCCCTTTCGGGCCAGACCCCTACCCCACCACCGCCAACGCCAACCCAAGCCGGGAAGTCATAGGCGCCACGGGCGAGCTCAGTGATGCGGCGATCGGCGGCATCAGCAGCGGTTCGAGCATCGTGCAAGCGGTCCAATCCAGCAGCAACTTGACCCACTTGCAAGCCACTCAGAACGGCATGTCGACCTTGGGTGCCGGCTCTGCCGCCGGTCACGGTGCAGGCAGCAGCGTGGGTGGGCAGATCAGCGACTCGATCCAGCGCGGCATGGCCCCCCTGAACAACATCGGCAGCATGATGGGGGGCAAATGATGAACCGTTCCCTGGTGCTACTTGCCCTGCTGGGCAGTGCTGCGGCCATGGCCGACAACACCGCGACAATCAACAACAGCGGGCAGGACTACGGCGGCAACCTGTCGATCAACCAGGCTGCAGGCAACCAGCAACAGATGGCCAACAACCGCGCCGTCACCCTGGGCGGCCAGGCCACCACTCTCAACATCCAGCGAATGGATGGCAGCGTCGATCCCTCTTTGAACGCCAAGGCGGCGATCCAGGGCACCTCTTTCAGCAACGGCAACGGTGTACTGGGCTTCAACCAGTCGGCCGGGGCCAATAACCAATCAGTCAATGCCGTTCGGATCAGCGTAAACCCTGCCCCGCTCAGCATCGACGACAGCGTCTTGTTGCAACAGAACACCACGACGCTGGCAACCGACTCAGGGCTCACCCCCACCACTGGCAGCCGCCAGGTCGTGACAAGCGACCAGGCCTTCACCGGCAGCCGAGGAGTGATTCAGGTGAACCAGAGTGCCGGGGTGGGGAACCGAGTGGCTAACACCCTGGGCATCACTATCAAGTAAGCGCTTGGTAGCACACGTTAGACCGTACCAACACTTAACCAACTAATTAGAAGCAAGGAGAAACACCATGAAACCTCAAATGGCTCTGAAACCACTGGTTTTCGCTCTCGCCGCACTCATGGCTGCCGCTGCTCAAGCAGGGGGTGGCTGGCACCCTGCCCCTCAACCCACCGGTACTGTTGCCTCCGTCGTGACGGACGTGCAAAAAAGTGCACACAACAAATTCGACGATACCAAAACCGAAAACAATGCTTCGGCTGATGGCTCGGTCACCAACAACAGCGGTAACGTTGGGGTAAACGCGCAGGCGGGTTCGGGCAACCAAGCTGACAACGCCGGTGCTATCTCCAGTGCCAAAGGCGACTTTGCAACGGTATTTGCAGTGATCGACGTGGATCAAGCCAGCACCCACAACACCTTCACCAACAAAGGCACGCAAAACAATGCGTCGCTGGATAACTCGGTGAACAATAACTCCGGCAACGTGGGCTACAACGGTCAGGCCGGGCAAGGCAACCAGGGTAAAAACAACCTGGCGATCACCACCGCCGATGGTAAAAACATCGCGGCAGCCTCCAACACCGAGCAAAACTCGCTCAACAACACCTACCTCAACGCCGCGGCTACCAGCCATGGCTATGGCTGGGGCAGCAAGGCTCAATACGTGTCCAACAACTCCAGCCTCGACAACTCGGTTAACCACAACTCCGGTAACGTGGGTGTGAACCTGCAATCGGGCGGTGGTAACCAAGGCAGCAACAGCCTGTCGATCGGCCAGGGTTGCAGTGTCTGCGCCAGCGGCGTGCGCTTCTGATGCAATGGGGCCTTGGCAACAAGGCCCTTTTTTATTCCAGTGTCCAACAGGTCATACGATCATGCGCCTCGCGACCCTCACCCTCCTGATGCTGCTCACCGGCCCTACGTGGGCGGGCACCATGGCGGTTTCCGCCATGCCTGGCGGTGCAGTCATCTTCAAGAAGGTCGAGAGTATTCGTGAGCGGCGCTTCGCCAACCTGGTGGAACAGAAAACCGATTTCAGCTGCGGTGCCGCGGCACTCGCCACCATCCTGCGCCAAGCCTATTGGCTGGACGTCGACGAAGATCATGTCATCAAAGGCATGCTGGTGACCGCCGACCAGAACCTGGTGCGTACCCAGGGCTTTTCCATGCTGGACATGAAGCGCTATCTCGAAAGCATCGGCATGCGTGCCCGAGGCTACAAAATTGCGCCTGAGACGCTGGTGACGGTGAGAATCCCCGTAGTGGTATTGCTGGAAATTCGAGGCTACAAGCATTTTGTGGTGATGCAGCGCGCCGACAAGGACTGGGTGTATATCGGCGACCCGGTGCTGGGCCATAAACGCTACTCGAAGGACGACTTCGTCAAGGGCTGGAACGGCATCGTATTCGCCGTGCTGGGTGAGGGTTACGACAAGACCAATGTCTTGCTCGACCCGCCCACCCCACTGACCGCCAGGAACATGATGAACAAGTTCAAGCCTCTGGCCGATACCGAGCTGATGGACTTCGGTTTTATCCAAAGCGACTTCTTCTAGAAGCGCAATAAGGAGCAGGACGCTCCAGGAGCTGAAGATGAACACTTCCCGCTGGCTGACCGCCTTGTGTCTGGCAGCCGCAATGCCTGCTTATGCGTCATCGGGGTTCAAACCGATCGAACTCAAGGATTCGGAAATGGCCGACCTGCGTGGCCGTTACGTAATGCCGGGGCGAATCATCAGCTTCGGCATTGTGATGAGCAGCACCTGGACCAACGCCGTGGGCGACACCATTACCGGCAAGGCCAGCATGCAAATCGATAAAACCACGATCACCCCACAGTTCTACGTACAGACCACCGGCGCCACCGGTAGCGGGACTAACCAGCACACCGGTACCGGCAACGTGGTAGGCGGCGCGGGCCTAGGCAGCGGCCAGGGCGTGACCCAGAGCGTACGCACAGCCGGCGATGGCAACACCGCCTACAACGATGTGGGCATCAACATCAGCCAGAACGGCTTCGCCCCCTCCAATGCCGTGCAATCGGGGCAAGTGCTGGTCGCCGGCGGTACCGTCACCGGCGACAGCGCGGCAGGCCGCGTGAGCGTGTCAGCCAACAACGGCGGCCTGCAGATGGCGATCCAGGCCAATCATAACCAAGGCAACAGCCTGCAGCAGATCGGCGGCGGGAATGTGTTGCAAGGTACGGTATTGACCGGCAACTCCAACTTCGTCAACAACATGACCCAGCTCAATGTCGTGATGAACAATGGTCTGAACAATCGCGCGTTGAACTGCAACTTGGATCAACTCAAAGGCCTACGCAATCTCGGTTATTGAACTACGCTGACCCTCGACACTTAAGCATTAAAAGGACGGCTTATTTCATGCAACGATCGTTATCGCTACGTGCGGTGGTCTGTTTGAGTACACTCCTGCCCGCATCCATGTTGTATGCAGCGTCAGATACCGATGTCGAAACCCTCAAACAGGAGCTCCTCGAGCTCAAACAGCGTTACGAAGTGCAGCAAAAAGCCCTCGCGGTGCTGGAACAGCGCGTACGCCAGGTCGAAGACCAACCGGCAACACCCGCGCCGCGCCGCCTGGTCAAGTCGCCCGCCGACTTCAAGAAAGGCGGCACGGCTGTCGCCGGCACAGGTGCCGCAGCGGCGTCCGGAGGCGCGGCAGGCGGCGGCAGTTCCTACGGGCAGTCTCTCAAGGATGATTCGGCCCCCGCGCAAAGTGTGAGCAACCTTTATAACGAAGCCAGCGGCTTTTTCGGCAATGGCAAGTTCAGCGTTGAAACCGGCATTACCTATGCCCGCTACGATGCGCGCCAATTGACCCTCAACGGTTTCCTGGCGCTGGATTCGATCTTCCTGGGCAATCTCAACCTGGACCGGATCAAGTCCGATAGCTGGACCCTTGACCTGACCGCGCGCTACAACGTCGATAACCGTTGGCAGTTCGACGTGAACGCGCCGGTGGTGTACCGCGAGTCGACCTACCAGTCGAGCGGCGCCGGCAACGATGCCACCGCGACATCGGAAGCTTCAGTCACCCGCAATCCAACCCTGGGTGACGTGAACTTCGGCGTGGCGTACAAATTCCTCGACGAAACTCCCAGCCTGCCGGATGCAGTGGTCTCTCTGCGGGTCAAGGCACCTACGGGTAAAGACCCGTTTGGCATCAAGCTGATCAAGCAACCCGACAACGACAACCTTTTCCTGCCCGAAAGCCTGCCTACGGGTAACGGTGTCTGGTCGATCACCCCTGGTATTTCCCTGGTCAAGACCTTCGACCCGGCGGTGTTGTTTGGCTCGCTGTCCTACACCCACAATTTCGAGGAGTCGTTTGACGATATCAGCAGCGACGTCAACCAGAAAGTGGGCGGCAAGGTGCGCCTGGGCGACAGCTTCCAGATCGGCGCCGGCGTCGCCTTCGCGCTCAACGAGAAGATGAGCATGTCGTTCTCGGTGTCCGACCTCGTGCAGCGCCAGAGCAAGCTCAAGCCGGACGGCCGCGACTGGCAGTCGGTAGTCTCCAGCGATGCCAATGCCGGCTACTTCAACGTGGGCATGACCATTGCGGCCTCCGACAACCTGACCATCGTGCCGAACCTGGCCATCGGCATCACGCCGGATGCGCCTTCGTTCAGTTTCAGCCTGAAGTTCCCGTACTACTTCTGACGCAAAGGGCTGCTTTGCAGCCTGGAACACTCAAAAGGAAAGTCCCGACAGGAAAAAGCCCCGCAACGATAAGGGTCGTTGCGGGGCTTTTTGGTTTACCCGCCCTAGCGGATCTGGTGTTTGTGCAGCAACCGGTAGAACGTTGGCCGTGATACGCCCAGTACACGGGCTGCGACACTCAGGTTGTCGCTGTACCGGTTGAGCACATCGCACAGCGCCTGGCGTTCGGCGCGGTGCTTGTAATCTTCCAGTGTAGCCATCACTGGCGCGATTGCCTGCCGGCTTTGCAAACCCAGATCGGCGGCTTCGATTTGCCGCCCCTCCGCCAGCACCAGGCCGCGCCGTACGCGGTTGGCCAACTCGCGCACATTGCCCGGCCACAGGTGCTCGCCCATGGCAACCAACGCATCCTCACTGAAACTGCGCGGACGACGACCGGTTTCCTGACTGTAAAAATGCGAAAAATGGTTGGCCAGCATCCCTACATCACCATGACGCTCGCGTAACGGCGCAGTCACCACCTGCAGCACATTGAGCCGGTAATACAGATCTTCACGAAACGAGCCCTTTGCCACGGCGGCTTCGAGGTCGACGTGAGTCGCGGCCAGTACCCGTACATCCACCGGGATGGGCCGGCTGCCCCCCACCCGTTCGATCTGTTTTTCTTGCAGGAAGCGCAACAGGTTGGCCTGCAACTCCAGGGGCAAGTCACCGATCTCATCCAGGAACAGCGTGCCGCCGTGGGCCGCTTCGATCCGCCCGACCTTGCGTTGATGGGCACCGGTAAACGCACCTTTTTCGTGGCCAAACAGCTCGGACTGGATCAAATGTTCGGGAATCGCGCCGCAATTGATGGCGACAAAGGGTTTGCCATGGCGCTGTGACTGGCGATGCAGGGTCTTGGCCGCCAGTTCCTTGCCGGTACCACTGTCACCACGAATCAACACCGGTGACTCGGTGGGCGCCAGTTTTGCCAGCAGTTTGCGCAGCTCGCGGATCGGGCGGCTGTCGCCGAGCAGCTCATGCTCGGGCTCGTCGACCCGCGCGTGGCATTTGCCACGCAGGCGCGCCATGCCAAAGGCACGGCCGAGGGTGACCTGCACCCTGGAGACGTCGAACGGCAAGGTATGAAAGTCGAAAAACCATTCACAGACAAAATCGCCGACGTTTTGCAGGCGCAGCACATCCTGGCTGAGTACGGCGATCCATTCGGTACCGCTGCGGCTGATCAACTCCTTGACCGCCTCCGGGCGTTCCAGGTGCGAGGGGTGCAAACGCAGCAGGCCGACATCGCAGGATCGCTCGCCCACGGCTTCCAGGTCGCAACTGTCCACCTCCCAGCCGGCGCTGCGTAAACCGGGTAACAGCCCATGGCAATCGTCACAGGGGTCAACCACGAGCAGGCGGCGCTGGACAGGTGTAACAACCATGACTATTCCCTGACGTCAAAATGACTAAAGTTATTTAGAAACAATAGTTTGTGGCAGCTGCTGATAACCCTAGCAAGATCTTGACGCAGGCTTTGTACTAATTCGCTATAAGGAGGCGGCAAAAAGCCACTTTCTCAGCGCATCTACAAAAAAGTTGCGGCGCGCGCAAACTTTCATTCAGCTTTCAAAACAGCCGCTTACATGACTCTAATCAGGAAAAGTCGAAATTTCTTGTTTTAACATGTGACCCGTACCCCGCCATCGTGCATCAGTACAAGTAACCCGCCGCACGGTCAGCCCAACCGACGGCATTTCACTTGAATGGGCATTGAGAGAGACGACCCACATGAACGCCCCGCTCCGCATCAACGAAGCTCTTTTGATCGCAGACCGTGCTTTCCAGCCCTTTCAGTGCGTAGCCTGGCACGATGGCAATGGTGCCCTCAGCCTGAGCGTCATCGACCGCACTAATACCCGTATTGGCAGCAAACAACTTTCGTCGAGCGCCTACACCGACCCGGCACAATTGGAAGACTTGTTGTTGCAGGCCCGCGCTGAACTCGACAAAGATGGCTACCAGTTGCAGTCCTGGGCAATGCCAAAGTAAGCCGCTGCGCTAACTTGCGCTCACTGTAGAACAGCGAGCGCAAGTTCGGCATTGGAACTTAAGGGTTTATCGCGCCGCGAGAATAAAGCGCTCAAACGCTTGCGCCGCGCCATCCTCGAGATTGCTGCCGGTGACGACACTGGCTTGGCGCTTGACGGTTTCTTCCGCCTGGCCCATGGCAATCGAAAAACCCGCCACATGAAACATCGCCGGGTCATTGCCGCCATCACCGATGGCGGCTGTCTGCTCAAGCGGTATGCCAAGGTGCGCCGCCAACGTCTTCAAGGCTTCGCCTTTATTGGCCAGCATGGCCGTCACATCCAGATAAACCGGTTGCGAACGCGAGACCTGGGCCAAACCCTGCACCTTGGGCTGCAAGCGTGCTTCCAGCTCCACCAGCAACTGGGTGTTTTGACTGGCCGCGACAATCTTGTCGACCCGATCCAGGTACGGCTCGAAGCTCTCGACCACTTTCGGACCGTAGCCAAGACCATCGGCTTCACGCTGTACCATCGGACCTGGGGGGTCGCGACGCAACCAGTCGCCATCGGCAAATACCCAGACCTCTACGTCCGGCTCGCCGGAGAACAGCGCCAACGTCACCAACGCCGCCTCCGCCGGCAAGTGGTGGGCGACCAGGATGCTGCCGTCCGGGTTGATCAGCGTGCCGCCATTGAAGCCCGCAACCGGCACATCGATCCCGAAGGCCTCGATCATATGCAACATGGCCTTGGGCGGCCGCCCGCTGGCCAGGCTGAAGAGCACGCCGGCATCGCGCAGCGCGTGTACCGTATCCAGGGTGCGTTGGCTGGGCTGATGATCGGGACGCAAGAGCGTCCCGTCCATATCACTCAAGACGAATCGGATGGGATGAATCGCTGCGTCATTCATCCCAGAGCGTGCCAGCTACGACCATCGCGGGCCAGCAACGCGTCGGCGGCTGCCGGGCCGTCTTCACCGGCCTTGTAGGCCTGGATGCCGTCATCCTCTTTCCAGGCATCGAGGAACGGTTGCACGGCGCGCCAGCCGTTCTCGATGTTGTCGGCACGCTGGAACAAGGTCTGATCACCCGTCATGCAGTCGTAGATCAGGGTTTCATAACCCGTCGACGGTTGCATCTCGAAGAAGTCCTTGTAGTCGAAGCCCAATTCGATATTGGCCATTTCCAGGGTCGGCCCAGGCTGTTTGGCCAACAGGTCGAACCACATGCCTTCGTTGGGCTGGATCTGGATTTTCAGGTAAGTCGGCTTGAGTTCATCCACCTCGGTGTCGCGGAACTGCGCATAGGGCGCATGCTTGAAGCAGATCACGATCTCGGTGTCACGGATGCTCATGCGTTTGCCGGTACGCAGGTAGAACGGCACGCCGACCCAACGCCAGTTGTCGATCATCACCTTGAGGGCAACGAAGGTCTCAGTACTGCTGTCGGGCGCGACATTCGCCTCTTCGCGGTAACCGGGCAGCGACTTGCCGCCGATCTCACCGGCGGTGTACTGGCCACGTACCGAGTTGGCCCGGGCTTCCTCCAGGGACCACGGTCGGATAGCACCGACGACCTTGGCCTTCTCGCCGCGCACCGCATCGGCACCGAACGCTGCCGGAGGTTCCATCGCCACCATCGCCAGCAACTGGAACAGGTGGTTGGGCACCATGTCGCGCAGGGTACCGGTTTTCTCGAAGAAATTACCCCGGGTTTCCACGCCGACGGTTTCGGCGGCGGTGATCTGTACGTGGTCGATGTAATGGTTGTTCCAGAAAGCCTCGAACAGCACGTTGGAGAAACGGCTGATCAGGATGTTCTGCACCGTTTCCTTGCCCAGGTAATGGTCGATGCGATAAATCTGCTTCTCGCTCATCACCTTGAGCAGGCACGCGTTGAGCGCTTCGGCAGTGGCCAGGTCGGAACCGAAAGGTTTTTCGATGACCACACGGCGAAAGGCCTCGTCCGTTTCGTTGAGCAGCCCGGCGCTGCCCAGGCGCTGCACCACGTCACTGAAGAAACGCGGTGCGGTGGCCAGGTAAAACACCGCGTTACCGGTGCCGCTTTCGGCGATCTTCTTGCCGATATCGGCGTAGGTCGCGTCGTCGAGGAAGTCGCCCTCGACGTAGCTGATACCTTTGGCCAGCTGCGCCCACAGCTCAGGGTCCAATGCGTTTCCAGCACTGCCCCTGACCTTGCTTGCCGCCTCGGTGCGAATGAAATCTTCAAGCTTCTTGGCGAAGTCGGCGTCACTGATAGCATTGTGATCAACGCCAACAATACGCAGGCCATCGCCCAGCAACCCATCCCGATTGAGGTTATACAGCGCCGGCATGAGCAGGCGCTTGACCAGATCACCATGGGCACCAAACAGAAACAGTGTGGTGGGCGGGGCGGGTTCGGCCTTGGGTTTCTTGCCGTTGGCGGTCATTTTTTGGAAGTCTCCACGTGACCGCCAAAGCCGAAGCGCATGGCAGACAGCATTTTGTCACCGTAGGTGCTCTGCTGGCGCGAACGGAAACGTGCAAACAACGAAGTGGACAGCACCGGCACCGGCACCGCTTGCTCCATGGCGGCCTCGATGGTCCAGCGACCTTCGCCACTGTCGGCGACGGAACCGGAGTAACCGTCGAGTTTCGGGTCGGTGGCCAGGGCGTCGGCGGTCAGGTCCAGCAACCACGACGAGACCACGCTGCCACGGCGCCACACTTCGGCGATGTCGGCGACGTTGAGGTCAAAGCGTTGGTCTTCCGGCAGGTTTTCCGAGTTCTTGGTCTTGAGAATGTCAAAACCTTCGGCGAACGCCTGCATCATGCCGTACTCGATGCCGTTGTGAATCATCTTGACGAAGTGGCCGGAGCCCGCAGGGCCGGCGTGGATGTAGCCCTGTTCGGCACGTGGGTCGGCATCGGCGGCGCGGTCCTTGGTACGAGGGATGCTGCCCAGACCCGGCGCCAGGCTCTTGAAGATCGGGTCCAGGCGCTGCACGGTCTGCGCGTCGCCGCCGATCATCATGCAATAACCGCGCTCCAGGCCCCAGACGCCGCCGGAAGTGCCCACGTCGACGTAGTGCAGGCCCTTTTCGGCCAAGGCCTTGGCGCGACGCACATCGTCTTTATAGTTGGTGTTGCCGCCATCGATGATGGCGTCACCGTCTTCAAGCAGTGTGCTCAGTTCGTTGATGGTGTCTTCGGTGGGCGCGCCTGCCGGCAACATGACCCAGACGGTACGCGGCTTCTGCAGCCCGGCAACCAGGGCCTTGAGGTCGGCAACGCCGGTGGCGCCCTCCTCGCTCAAGCCTTTGACGAATGCTTCGTTACGGTCGTATACAACGGTGGTATGCCCATTGAGCATCAGGCGCCGCGCAATGTTACCGCCCATGCGGCCTAGTCCGATAATCCCCAGTTGCATGTGCTGATGCTCCTAACTACTAAAAAATGTGTGACATAGTTTATAGCGCAATGAGGCTAATGAGGATTAGTCCAGAGCAGATCCGTGTAGTTTCATGACAAAAAAGTCGCCATCGTTTCAACATCACCCCACCAAAAGTCACACGACCACCAAAAATAAAAAAGTTCCCTTGATCCAAAAAAGAATTCAGACTTGCTCTCGACTGATGCCGAGAACCTCGAACCGAGCACTCCGGCACCGCGATCTACCGGCTATTTGCGAGGTAAGCAATGAGCGCAGTACAAATGACCAAACCGCCGCAAACCCTCTACGTCACCGTTCGTCGCGATGAACTGCGCCAGCTCAAAGACGAACGCGATCAGTTGCAGCAAGAGGTTCTGCGCCTACGCTCGCAACTGCAAGCCCAGCTGGAACAGCCGTCGGGCACCAAGCCTGCACTCTGCTAAGCGCCGCACGCCAGAGCGTTGCAAGGCAATGCCTACAGAAAACTCACAAAGTTTTCACATACCTGTCCCGATACTTCCGACCCGCGATGCCGCTCACTTACCGAGCGGCCTGATGCCGTGCGCGTGTGCGCGGCAATCATTGACTGATGGGGCGCTGGATGGCGATGTTCAAACGCAGCACGACGACTGCGAAAGGCTTTGACTGGGCCGGCCTGGGCTGGCTGTTTCTGTTTTTCTGGTATTTCTCGGGTATTACCCAACTACTCATCCAACTGACCGGCACGTCCGGCTTCAGTGGGTTCCGGCAAGCCTTCTTCCTGAGCGCGCTGTGGCTGGCACCCATGTTGCTGTTCCCGCGCCGCACGCGCCTGCTCGCCGCCTTGATCGGTGTTGTGCTGTGGGCATGCTCCATGGCCAGCCTGGGTTATTTCTTCATCTACCAGCAGGAATTTTCCCAGAGCGTCATCTTCATCATGTTCGAATCGAACATCTCTGAAGCCGGCGAATATGCCACCCAATACTTTGCCTGGTGGATCATATTGGCGTTCATCGCCCATACCGCCATGGCGGTTTTCCTGTGGACGCGCCTGCGCCCGGTCTACCTGCCTCGTGGCCAGTCGATACTGGCCGCCGTCGCGATCGTCGTAGCCGTGGTCGGTTACCCACTGGTCAAGCAGTTCGCCACCAGCGACACCCGGGAACAAGCGATTGAGCGCTTCGAAAGCCGCATCGAGCCGGCGGTGCCGTGGCAGATGATCGTTGCCTATCGCCGCTACACCGAGCAACTGAACAACATGCAAGGCATGCTGACCAGTGCCAGCCAGATTCCCCCCTTGAAAAACCTCAAGGACACCATGGCCGGCCAACCGTCGACCCTGGTACTGGTCATCGGTGAGTCCACCAACCGCCAGCGCATGAGCCTCTACGGTTACCCGCGCAACACTACGCCGGAGCTGGACAAGCTGCGCGACCAACTGGCCGTGTTCGATAACGTCATCACCCCGCGCCCCTACACCATCGAAGCGCTGCAACAGGTGCTGACCTTCGCCGACGAAGAGAACCCGGATCTTTACCTCAAGACGCCGTCGATCGTCAGCGTGATGAAACAGGCCGGCTACAAGACCTTCTGGATCACCAACCAGCAGACCATGACCAAGCGCAACACCATGCTCACGACCTTCTCCGAGCAGGCCGACGAGCAGGTGTACCTGAACAACAACCGTAACCAGAATGCTCGCCAATACGACGGTGACGTGCTGGCACCCTTCTCCAAGGCCCTGGCCGATACCGCCGAGCGCAAGTTCATCGTGGTGCACCTGCTGGGCACGCACATGAGCTACCAGTACCGCTACCCGGAAACCTTCGAGAAATTCACCGATCGCCAGGGCGTGCCCGAGGGCATCAGCGATGAACAGTTGCCGATCTACAACAGCTACGACAACGCTGTGCTGTACAACGACTTCGTGGTCTCGAGCCTGATCAAGGACTACGCCAAGACCGATCCGAACGGTTTCCTGCTGTACCTGTCGGACCACGGCGAGGACGTCTACGACTCGGCCGGACACAGCACGCTGGGCCGTAACGAGGGCAAACCGACAGCGCCGATGTACACGATTCCATTCATGGCCTACGCCTCGCCCAAATGGCGTGAAACCCACGACTGGAGCTTCGCCGCAGACTTGCAGCGCCCGTACAGCAGCGCACAGCTGATCCACACCTGGGCCGACCTGGCCGGGCTGAGTTTCGATGAGTGGGACCGCAGCAAGAGCCTGGTCAACGACAGCTTCAAGCCACGCCCCCGCTTGATTGGCGACCCCTATGCACGCCAGCAGAAGAGCTTGATTGATTTCAGCTTGCTCAAGCCAAAAGCCGCGGACGCTTCCGACGTCGTTCTCAAGTAATCATTGACTGATTATTCCGATATTCCCGAAGTTAACAAAAACGTTAACTTCGGGTCATCACCGCGTTAACCCCCAGTTAATAAGATAGGCCCATAGTCGCTCCATGAATCTAATCACGGAACGACTGGATACCTTTCACTCTTAACGGGAATACTGCCATGAAACTTTCGACTTTAATGCTTGCCAGCCTGATGACCCTGACTTCCGCCGCTGCCTTTGCCGAAGGCGGTTCAGAGCGTTCGAAAGAGTTCTACAACAACTTCAACCTGGTCCAGCAGCAAACCCACGGCACGAATGAACAGACTGCGTCCGCCGATGGCAAGTCGGTAAAAGCCTCCAGTGTTGAACAGAACCGTTCAGAGCCGCTTCCGAAAAGTTGATTTAACGCTGACTTAATCCGTATACCCCTGTGCCACTTCGCTCCTGTGGCAAAGGTTAACTTGGCGCCACTTGATGGCGCCTTTTTTATGCCTGCGTTTATTAAAGCGACTTCTTCCAGAACAACATGCGACCGTGGGCCGGATCAAAGACCGAGTCTTCAAAGCCAAACTTGCGATACGCCGATTGCGCGACGGCGTTACCCTCCAGCACTTCCAGAGTGATCTTGCAGCAACCCCGTTGACGCGCGATCTCTTCAACCTTCTGCAGCATTTTCTGGCTCAGCCCCAAGCCACGGAACGCCTGCATCACCACGACGTCGTGGACATTGACCAACGGGCGACAGGCGAAGGTCGAGAAACCTTCAAAGCAATTGACCAACCCCGCCGGCTCGCCACCGACAAACGCCAGTACGCTGAATGCGTGGGGGCGCTTGGCCAATTCGGCAGGCAGTTGCTCCAACAGGTCGGCCGGCAAGGCATGGCCTCCGCCCATCGGGTCCTGCGCGTAGTGATTAAGCACTTGGCCAATGGCCTCGGCGTGCACAGGGTTTGTGTAGCTGGCTTGCAGCACCAGGATATCTGGGGTGTCCATTGCCTTCCTCGATCGCGACAACAAGGGAACCGGTTCCCTTTGAGAACGAGGATTGTAAGCGTGGAGCCGGACGCAGATGAAGGAGATTAACTACAAATGCCCGACAGAAAGCACGAAGGTTGTGCGTTTCCAAAACGCACCAACTACGTTTTAAGTGGATTTTTCCCCGGCGCCGAAACGCTGCAACTGCATCTCTTGCAAGCGGCTCAAGGTACGCCGGAACGCAAATTCCAGGTAGCCCTCGGTGTAGAGCTGCTGCAGCGGCACCTGCGCCTCGATAAACAGCGGCACCTTGCGGTCGTAGCACTCATCCACCAGCGCGATGAAGCGCCGCACGCTGTCATCGTGCACCGACAGGGCCGGTAATTCGCGATCTCCGGCTTCGACACGCTGCGCACCATCTTCGGTGCCACGGGCGATGCGGCCCGGCCGGGTCTGCGCACTCAGGCAGGGAACCTCACCGAGCAGAATGGCCTTGAACCGATCGCACAACAGCATGAAGTCCATTGCCGACAGTGGTTGCTCGCACAGATCGGCATAGCGGCACCACACTACGCTGTCGCTGAAGCGCACGGCCGCAAGACTTCGGTGGCCCACGCTGAGCGGCCCGTCGGATACCACCTGCCCTTCGCTCAATTGCTTGAACAGCGTGGCAAGCGCCTCCGGCTGATTAACCCAATAACGCTGCAGGCCGGCTCCCGGATGCAAACGGTGGTCTTCAGCGCCGTCCACTGCCACCACCTGCATATGCCGCTTGATGGCCTCGATACCCGGCAGGAAGCGTTCGCGATTGAAACCATCGGCGTACAGTTGCTCCGGCGGCTGGTTGGACGTGCAGACCATCACTACCCCTTCCTCGAACATCACCTGGAACAGGCGACCGAGGATGATCGCGTCACCGATGTCATTGACGAACAGTTCATCAAAACACAGCACACGCACTTCGCGGCTCAACTCGCGAGCCAATGCCTGCAAGGGATCTTGAATGCCGGTGAGCTGGAACAGGCGTTGATGCACCCACCCCATGAAGTGATGAAAATGCTGGCGCCGGGCAGGTACTTTCAGGCTCTGGTAGAACTGGTCCATCAACCAGGTCTTGCCACGCCCCACCGGGCCCCACAGGTAAACCCCGGTGATGGGCGAGTGGCCTTGGTGCAAGGCTGCGTGGCAAGCCTGCAAGGCGTCCACCGCCCGACGCTGGGCGTCGTCGGGCACGAAACCTTGCTGGTTGATGGCCTGTTGGTAAGCGGCGAGTGGAGAGTCGAATGTCATGGCCGCCAGTATGACTTACAGCGAGATATCCAACCGTGAAATCTTGCCCTGCTCGTTCAGGCGAAAGGTGTAGCGCAGCTCCAGCGGGCTACCGGGAAAATTGCCATGCACCACATTGCTGACCAGCACCTTGCCGGTGCGGTGTTGAACCTTGAGTACCTCGACCCGAGGCTGGTAGCGACGCCCAGTGTCCTCCATCCATCGTGCAATGGCGGCGGTGCCGACCTGATGCTCGCCTTCATCGAATACGTTGGCGTCGTCGGCAAAGCAGTGGGCAACCGCCGAAGTGTCATAGGTATTGGCCGCCTCGATATAGGCCGCGATGGCCGGGGCCAATTCAGGAAGGGACATGGCACAGCTCCTTTTTTGGTGATTTATGGCGCCATGCTAAGCCAGGTTTGTGTCAGCTTTTGTCAGGAGTAAAGGGCGCGGATTCCTGTTGTTCCATCAGCTTGCGCCAACCTCGCAGCAGGTCACTGCGTCGCCCTGGGTAGCGCTCGCCCTGGTTCGCCGCAGCAGCCACACGGTCGGTACGAAAGGTCCGATAGGCCCCGCGCAACTCGCACCACGCCACAATGACCCGCACCTCATTGAGAAAACCCAGCGCCAGCGGCCAGATCAGGCGCTGGCTCTGGGTCTGGCTGGCATCGGCGTAATCGATATGCAACTTGGCTTGATGGTTGATGGCTTCGCGAAACACGTTGAGCGGCACGCGGTTTTCCGGGTAGCCGAAGCCCGGCGGCCCGGGCAAGAGCGTCGGGTTGCGCAACGCTTCCTGGGCGGCGGGGTCGAGCACATCCGCAATTTTCGCCAGGGCGTTGGCGGCAGCGCGGCTCAGCACGTCATCGCCGCGCTGGTCGACATAACGCAGGCCCAGCACGATGGCTTCGGTTTCCTCGGCATTGAGCATCAAGGGCGGTAGAAACAGACCGGCGCGCAGTACATACCCTACCCCCGCCTCGCCAAAAATCGGCGCGCCCAATGCCGTCAATTCGGCGATATCGCGGTACAGCGTGCGCTCCGAAACCTCCAATTGCGCAGCCAGCACAGCAGCAGTCACCGGCCGTTTCTTGCCCCGCAGGGCTTGGAGCAACGTCAGTAGACGAGTGGTACGCGACATATCGACCCCGGCAAAGCGAAAAGTGCAGCAGCTTAGCAGAGGCCCCTGTCAGAAAATGGCAGCAGCCGATGGCTTACTTCATCCACCCCCACCCCGCCTGTAGTGAGCGGGCTTGCCCTAATGCCTGTCAGTTAAGAGATAGAGCGGACGATGGATAACCTGTGGGAGGGGGCTTGCTCCCGATAGGCCGCGCAGCGGCCTCAAAAATGGGCCTGCTACGCAGTCCATCGGGAGCAAGTCGAATCGTCGCACCGCCCCTCCCACAATGACCGCGTTAAGCCTAAACTGACAGCCATTAGGGCTTGTCCCGCGCTGGGTGGCGCAGCCGCCCTATAACCAGACACCTCGGTTTTTCTGAAACACTGCGGCGTCCTTGTTGGGGCGGCTGCGCCGCCCAGCGCGGGGCAAGCCCGCTCACTACAAGGGTTAGCTGCGTTATGCGAGGCTCTTGCTGACCACCTCGAATACGTCACTCGACAACTCGCCGGACGCAAGAATGCGCTCCAGCTGCGCCTTCATCAGCGCCTGGCGGGTGTCGTCATATTTGCGCCAGCGTGTCAGCGGCGCCAGTTGGCGCGAAGCGATCTGCGGGTTGAGACTGTTCAGCTGGATCACCAGGTCCGCCAGGAAGCGATAACCCGAACCGTCGGCCGCATGGAAGTTGATCAGGTTCTGCCCGGCGAATGCACCAATCAGTGCCCGCACCTTGTTCGGGTTCTTGATGTTGAACGCAGGGTGCTCCATCAACGCCTTGACCCGATCCAGACCGCCCGGCAAGGTGCTGCCGGCCTGCACGCTGAACCATTGGTCCATGACCAGCGGGTTGCCCTTGAAGTTTTCCGCGAACACCGCCAGTGCCTGGGCCTTCTGCGCTTCGAACGGCGAATTGACCAGCACCGCCAACGCGGTCAGGCGTTCGGTCATGTTGTCGCAGGCGTCGAACTGTTCCAGGGTGGCCGCCAGCACTTCGGGCTTGCCGCTGAGCATCAGGTACGACAGCGCGATGTTCTGCAAGGCGCGCCGCGCAAAGTGCTCGGCGGCCGCCACATACGGGGTCTGTCGGGACAGCGCACGGTTGGCCTGATAGCGCAGCCAAAGCGCTTCGAACAGGTGCTCGGCGAGCTGCTGGCGGGCAAACTCACGCGCCGCGTGGATGGCATCGACATCCGCCACTTCGCTGATTTCCGTCAGGTAGGCTTCACTCGGCAATGACAGCATCTCGGCGACCATCGCCTGATCCAGGCGCTCATCGCTCAACACGCTGCGCAAGGCCTCGATCAGGCGTTGATCCAGCTTCAGCGGCTGACCCGCCTGATGCTGGCTGATCAGTTCCTGCAACACCTGCACCGCCAGTTGCTGGCCGGCATCCCAACGGTTGAAGCCGTCGCTGTCGTGCTGCATCAGGAACATCAGCTGATCGCGGCTATACGGGAAGCTCAGTTTCACCGGGGCCGAGAAACCGCGCAGCAGCGAAGGCAACGGCTGTTCGGCGATATCGACGAAGATAAAGGTCTGCTCGGCTTCAGTTACCGAAATCACCCGCGAGGTGCCGGCAGCGCTCGACTCTCCGGCCAGGCGCAAGGCAATGCCGGCGCCCTTGCCGTCCAGCAGGCCCAACTCGACCGGGATCACGAACGGCAGTTTTTCCACCTTGTCCGGCGTCTGCGGGCAGCTTTGGCGGAACGTCAGGCTGTAGGTCTTGGCCGCGGCGTCATAGGACTCGCTGACCGCCAGGCGCGGCGTACCGGCCTGGCTGTACCAGCGCTTGAACTGGCTCAGGTCGGCGCCATTGGCATCTTCCATGGCCTTGACGAAGTCGTCGCACGTCACCGCCTGGCCATCGTGGCGTTCGAAGTACAGGTCGCTGCCTTTGCGGAAGCCTTCGGCCCCCAGCAAGGTGTGGATCATGCCGACCACTTCCGAACCCTTTTCGTACACGGTCAGGGTGTAGAAGTTGGAGATTTCGATAAAGCTTTCCGGGCGCACGGCGTGAGCCATCGGGCCTGCGTCTTCGGCGAACTGGTGAGTGCGCAGGTATGCCACATCCTGAATGCGCTTGACCGTGGCCGAGTTCATGTCGGCGGAGAAGCCCGAATCACGGAATACGGTGAAGCCTTCCTTGAGCGACAGCTGGAACCAGTCGCGGCAGGTCACGCGGTTACCCGACCAGTTGTGGAAGTATTCGTGGGCGACAATCGCCTCCACACGCTGGTGCGCGGCGTCGGTGGCGGTTTCGGCACGGGCCAGCACGGCACTGGAGTTGAAGATGTTCAGGCCCTTGTTTTCCATGGCGCCCATGTTGAAGTCGTTCACGGCCACGATCATGAAAATATCGAGGTCGTACTCGCGCCCGTAGGTTTCTTCATCCCAGCGCATGGATTTTTTCAGGCTGGTCATGGCGTGCTGGCACTTGTCGATATTTTCCGGCTCGACGTAGATGCGCAGCGCCACTTCACGCTGGGTCATGGTGGTGAAGCTGTCTTCCACGCACCACAGATCACCGGCCACCAGCGCGAACAGGTAGGCCGGTTTCTTGAACGGGTCTTCCCAGGTTGCCCAATGACGGCCGTCTTCACCGGGGCCGCTGGCGATCGGGTTACCGTTGCTCAACAGCACGGGGTAGCGGTGTTGCTCGGCGATCACCGTGGTGGTGAAGGTGCTCATCACGTCCGGGCGGTCGAGGTAATAGGTGATCTTGCGAAAGCCCTCGGCCTCGCACTGGGTGCAGAACATACCGCTGGATTTGTACAGGCCTTCCAGCGCGGTGTTGCTTTCCGGGTGGATCTTGACCGTGGTGTCCAGGGTAAAGGTGGCGCTCTTGGGGTGCACGGTCAGGTGGCTGTCGGTCAACTGGTAGTCGGCGTCAGTCAATTCCTGGTCGGCCAGGTTCACGCTCAGCAGCTCCAGCTGCTGGCCATCCAATACCAACGGCGGCAAGCCGGCGCCGCGCTCAGGGTTGCGGCGCATCACCAGTTGCGCGTGGACCAGGCTGTGGTCCTCGAACAACTCGAAGGTCAGGTGTGTTTCGTCGATCAGGTAATCCGGCGCCTGATAATCCTTCAGGTAAATCATCTTCGGTTGTTCGGTGCGCATGGGTGGCATCCTTCTACTGATGCACGGCGAGCTGGTAGGCCGTGTATTTGCGAATATTGATAACGCCGGTATCGAAGATCAGGTATTGGCCCTTGATCCCCAGCAGCGTGCCTTCGGCAATCGGGTTCTTGTCCAGGTTGAAACTGACGATCTTGGCGGGATATTGCTCCACCGGGTAGCGGATTTCGATGGGCTCGATGTCGGTCACCGGTTGGATGGCCTGCAGACCGAAGCGTTCCTGCAAACCGAGCAAGCCGTCGGCGCAGGCGCTGAACAGTTCTTCGCGCACCTGCTTGAGGTCGACCGACTGGGCGTCACCCTTGAGCAGCGCGCGCCAGTTGGTCTTGTCGGCCACTTGGCTGCGGAACAGGTCCTCGACGAAACCCGATTGCTGGCGGGTGGCGACGCGCATGATCGGCAGCGCCTGGCTCGCGCCCTGGTCAAGCCAACGGGTTGGCAGTTGCGTGGCACGGGTGATGCCGACCTTGATCCCCGACGAATTGGCCAGGTAGACCACATGGTCGGTCATGCAGAATTTTTCGCCCCAGCCTGGATCACGGCAGGTGCCGGCGTCGTAATGGCAACGCTCGGGGCTCATGATGCACAGGTCGCACTGGGCCAGTTTGGTCATGCACGGGTAGCAGTAACCCTGGCTGAAACTGGTCTTGGTCTTGCGGCCGCAATGGCTGCAATGGATGGCGCCGAGGTATTCCAGGCGCACGTGAGTACCGATCAACGGGTTGACCGGCACCTCGGTATCACCCAGGCGAAACGCATACTGAACAGTCGGCTCACCAAGTTGCGCCGACATTTTGCTGACTGCACCGCGACCAATTTCAATCAATGGATCGCATCCGACTTGAACAGGATGTTCGGCACCGGCGCCGATTTGGACGCGCATTCCTGCGGGCCCATATAGCCGGTGCGCTGGTCTTCCGGCAGGTTCTGGATTTCCCAGGCGATCACCGCCTGCAGGGACAGTTCGCGCTGCTCGTCGGTGAGCTTGCGGCCATCGGACCATTTGCCGATTTCCACGGCGAGCTTGAGGCTCTCGTAGATATCCGGGGTGATGTTTTCGATCATTTCAGCAAAAGAGGACATAAGGCTCTTCCTTATCAAATAGACGCTTTGCGACGGCTGTACAGCCCGCCCAGCAAACCTGTCAGGCAACCGATGGCCAAGCCGCCCACGTGGGCCGCGTTGGCGATTTCGCCGAAGCCGATCATCGAGACCAGCCCCGACATGCAGAGCACCAGCCATATCAGCATCATTGCCAGCACCCCACGGGGCAGGCGATAGGCCGGGTTGGGCGACAATAACTGGAAGATCCAGCAGTGCCCGAGCAGGCCATACAACACACCGGACAGCCCGCCGAACAGGCCCGGGCCGCCATAGGCATATTGCGCGTAATTGGAGACCAGGCTGAACAACAGGGTCAGGCCCAGCAGGTTGATACTGCCCTGGCGCACCTCGATACGGCGCCCAAGTTCCCAATACCACATGCCATTCATGGCCAGGTGCAGGATGCCGAAGTGGATCAGCATCGGCGTGACCAGCCGCCACCACTGCCCTGCGGCCAGGCTGTCGGCCAGCGGCGTGAACTGGATGTATTCGCCCATGACCCGGAACGGCAGGAAGGTCAGCCAGGCCATGGCTTGCAGGTTTTCACCGAGCAGGGTCATCGCGCCCACGATCATGCTAGCCAACAGCACCAGCGCGGTCACCGGGCTCATGCGCAATTGCTGGACAAAGCCTGGGCGGGTGACAGGCGCGTGCTCGGGAATGTCCAGTTGCTGGTCCGGGTCACCGGCGGGAAAGCGCTGATACAACACGCGCACGTCGTCGCTGATGCTCTCGGGCACCCACAACACCTGCTCACCACCCTCCTCGCTGACGCGATGAGGCACCTGCATGCGTTGCAGCAGTTTGACGAAACCACCCAGGTCGGCGCTCAAGGGCAAGCGCAATACAGCAACGGTGCTCATGCAATAACCTCAGGCCGCTCAACGTCGACCCATACAAATTTACGGGGGTCCAGCCGGGTTTCCTGGTCCAGTCGATACGCCACCAGCTTGCCGTACAGCACCGCACTGTAGTCCAGGCAGGCCAGGTTCGGGCGGATCGGCGCCGGTTTGCCGCTGCGCCAGTAATGGCCGACGAACAACAACGGCTCGTCGACGCCATAGCGCAGCAGGGAGTTTTTTTCAGTGGACGACAACGGCGTGCGCGCCACCGGCTCCGGCAAGGCGTCGGGCTGGAACACAATGTCGCCGTAGGTCTTGGGGTCGTCCTCCCAGAACTTGGTGCGAAAGAACGAGCGCGTCAGGCCGTCGCCACCGGTCAGCGTCAGCCCATCGGGCAGGCGCATATCGGTGCCACGCAGCAGGCGGTCGAAGGCGTTGCAGGCAAAACTGCCGGGCACGGCGGCGGCCTGCAGGAAGTGCTGGTCGATGCAGCCGTCCGGGAAGGTCGCACGCAGCGGTTGGATAAAGCTGTCGTCCCAGCACGCATGCACCACGCGAAAACGCCCGGCATCGACAAACAGCGGCATGTCATAGAACCAGCCAAGGAAGTCATGCCAGTCGGCCGGGTGATGCTCGAACTGGGTCAGGGTCTCATGGATCAAGCGCGCATGCCGTGGGTTGTGCTCACGCACGAACTGCTTGCCACTGCCTGGCGGTGCCGCGGTGGTCCAACCCAGAGCGTTGAACTCGTGGTTGCCCATGACACACAAAGCCTGGCCGGCCTCGGCCATGTCGTGGACGATATGCAACGCCTCGCGAATGCGGGGGCCGCGGTCGATGATATCGCCGAGGAACACCGCCATACGCGTGGGATGGCGCCAGGTGCCGCCCTGCTTGTGGTAACCCAGCCGGTCGAGCAAGTGCTCGAGGGTATGGGCGCAACCGTGCACGTCACCAATCAGGTCGTAGCTACGCGCGGGATCGAGCATCAGTCGCCTCCACCCCCCAAGCGGCTGCCCCAGCCCAACTTGGTGCGGCACACTTCGTAGTAGTTGTGATCCAGCGGGTGGATCAAGCGCAACTTCTGTGCCTTCTTGCTCACCGTGATGGTGTCACCGGGAGCGCAGGTAAAATGGTTCTGCCCGTCGCAGGAGACTTGCGGGTAGATCTGCATGTCTTTGGATACCACGATCTTCAGCTCACTGTTGCCATCGACCACAATCGGCCGGCTGGACAACATATGGGGGTACATCGGCACGATCACAATGGCGTCGAGCTTGGGGTGCATGATCGGGCCACCGGCTGAAAGCGCATACGCCGTGGAGCCGGTGGGCGTGGCGACGATCAGGCCGTCGGCCTTCTGGCTGCACACGAACTGGCCGTCGATATACAACTCGAACTCGATCATGCGCGTGGACTTGCCCGGGTGCAGCACCACGTCGTTCAGGGCATCGCCCTGGCCGATGGCTTCGCCGTGGCGGCGCACTTCAGCTTGCAGCAGGAAGCGGTTTTCCACCAGGTAATGGCCGTCGAGCACCTTGGCCACTTCGACTTCCAGCTCATCCGGGCGGATATCGGTCAGGAAGCCCAGGCTGCCCCGGTTGATCCCCAGCACCGGCACGTTATGCCGCGCCAACGCCCGGGCCGCGCCGAGCAGGCTGCCGTCGCCGCCGACCACGATCACCATGTCGCACACTTCGCCGAGCATCTTGCGCGACGAGGTTTGCAGGCCATGGCCCGGCAGGATTTCAGCGATAGTGTCTTCGAGGATCACGTGCAGGTGGCGTTCCAGCAGGAACTTTTTCAGCCGGCGGACGGTGTCCAGCACCTGGGTACTGCCCAGACGACCGATAATGCCGATATTGCGAAATTGCTCCATGGGGCTCCTGCGGGATGTAGGGTATGGCGAAAAACAACGATTATGGGCGAAAGGCCGCGCCAGGCAAAACCCTTTGTCGCTGCCCGACCATGATGACAACGGTTCTCAGCCACCTGCCCGGTGCGTAAAAGGCTATGCTCGGACCATGACGGTATTCCCTGACTTGCATCATTTACCCCGCCAACTGCGCCACCCCGAGGTGCGCGACCTGGCGTGGGTGATCCTGGCCCCGCCGATGCTTGCGCAAACGCCCTGGCCTCAGCGTCACCCATTGGCCGGCAGCGACTGGGTGCAGGCGCCCGATCGGCTGGAAAACTGGTTGCGCACTCTCGATCAAGACAGCAGCGCCTTGCAGCATTGGTTGAGCCTGTCACGCACCCGGCGCCTGGGCCTCTACTACGAACGCCTGTGGCAATTCGCCGTGCAACACGCGCCGGGCGTGGAGCTATTGGCGGCCAACCTGCCGATCCGCCGCGCCGGGCACACCCTGGGCGAGCTGGATATGCTGCTGCGCGACCGCGATGGCGTGCACCACCTGGAACTGGCGATCAAACTTTACCTCGGCCCCCAGCACGGCAACGGCCAGGACACCGCGCAATGGCTGGGCCCAGGGTGCCACGACCGGCTGGACCGCAAACTGGCGCACCTGGCTCAACATCAATTGCCGATATCGGCCAAAGCCGAGAGTCGCGAAGCCCTCGCTACGCTGGACATCCAATGCCTGGAGGCGCATTTGTGGCTGGGGGGTTACTTGCTGTACCCCTGGCCCGGCCAGGCCGAGCCGCCCCACGGCGCCCATCCGCAGCATCTGCGCGGGCACTGGCTGCATCAGCGTGACTGGCGGGATTTTTCCAGCGCAAGCCCAGCCGGTCGCTGGCAACCCCTGCCACGCCACGCATGGCTGGCGCCGGCACATTACCCCGCGAGTGAAGTGTGGAGCGTGGAACAGATGCACCACTGGCTGGCCGACCTGGACCCGATGGCGCCGGCACAGTTGTTGGTGCGGCTGGTGCAAACCGGCGAAGACTGGGAGGAAGCCGAGCGCCTGTTCCTGGTAGCGGATCTCTGGCCCAATGTACCAGGGACCTTGTAGTGAGCGGGCTTGCGCGCTGGGCGGCGCAGCCGCCCCAATAAGGCCGCTGCGGTGTGTCAGGTAAAATGCGGTAGCAGGTCTTGGGGCGGCTGCGCCACCCAGCGCGGGGCAAGCCCGCTCACTACAAGTGATCGATGTGGCGATACTCCAACTGCAAGCCCGTCGCCAGCTCCTGGGCCCGCCCCAACCTGATCGGCCCACGCTCGATATCCACCAACCACCCCGGACACTCAAGCAACGGCAAACCGGCAACCTTCTTGAGTCGCCCATCGGTAATCACCAACAAGCGCTGCTGCTCGGCAGGATAGCGCTTGCGCCGCTGCGCCAACCAATTCCCGGCCTCGATCAGTGCCGCCAGCAACGGCGTACCACCACCGGCGCCCAGCTGCTCCAGCCAACCTGCGAGGCTCTTGGCCGCTTTCAGCCCCTGCACCTGCCACTTCGGCGACTGCCCGCTGGCCGTCAGCAACGCCATGCGCGCACGCTGTCGGTAGGCGTCTTCGAACAGTTGGGCCAGCAAGCCCTTGGCGTCGCTTAATGCGCGATGACGCCGCGTGGACGCCGAGGCATCGACAATCACCAACCACAACTCATGCGCCGACCGGCTACGCAGATGAAACAGCAAGTCCTCGCGCGCGTGCGGGCGACCACCGAGCAAGGTGCCCGGCCAATTGACCGAGCCCTGCTGAGCGCTGCGCGCCCTGCCCTGCGCGCCTTTGTCCACTCGCCCCGCTTTGGGCCGGGCATCCACCCCCGCGTCCAGCCGAGGGCGAATGCCTAGGGCTTTTTTGGCCAGGCCGCCACATCACGGCGCGCACCCGTGGGCAGCGCCGGTGCAGGCATATCGCCCCACTGGCCTTGGCCAGGAGAAGGATCGGACTGCTTGGGCGACTGGCCCTGATGGGGAGGACCGGCAGGCGGTGATTGCTCCTGGCGGCGATGGCGCAAGGCAAATTCGGCCACGGCGTCGATATCTTCGTCGGCGATGGCATCAGCCCCTCGCCAAGCGGCATGCGCCCTGGCGCCGCGCAGCCAGACAAGGTCGGCACGCAAGCCATCGACACCCGCCGCAAAACAGCGCTCGGTAATCTTTGCCAGGGCCTGGTCATCCAGCGCGATACCGTCTAGACGCGCCCGGGCCTGGGTGCAACGTTCACGCAACTCGGCCTGTTGCCCGGCCCATTGCGCACAGAAGGCGTGAGGATCGCGGTCAAAGTCCAGCCGACGCCGAATGATCTGCCCGCGTTCGGCGGGCACGGTCTGCCCGCTCAACGCCACATTGAAGCCAAAACGGTCGAGCAACTGCGGGCGCAGCTCACCTTCCTCCGGGTTCATCGTGCCGATCAGCACAAAGCGCGCCGAATGCCGATGGGAGATGCCGTCTCGCTCGATCAGGTTGGTGCCGCTGGCAGCCACATCCAGCAGCACGTCCACCAGATGATCCGGCAGCAAGTTGACTTCATCGACATACAACACGCCGCCATCGGCCTTGGCCAACACGCCGGGGGAAAACTGCGCACGACCTTCGCCCAGCGCGGCGTCCAGGTCCAGGGTGCCGACTAGCCGCTCTTCAGTAGCGCCCAACGGCAAGGTGACGAACTGACCGCTGGCCAGCAAATCCGCCAGGCCACGGGCCAAGGTGGACTTGGCCATGCCGCGCGGGCCTTCGATCAGCACGCCGCCGATCTTCGGGTCGATGGCAGCCAGGCACAGCGCCAGTTTCAATGCATCGGCGCCGACCACGGCGGCCAGTGGGAAATGTGGCGTATCAGTCATCAGCTGTCTTCTTCTATATCCAGCAACAGGTTTTCCAACGCCTCGCGATACGCACCCGGCTCCTGCCACAGGCCGCGCTGCTGGGCTTCAAGCATGCGCTCGGTCATGTCGCGCAGCGCGGCCGGGTTGTGCTGTTGCACAAAGGCCCGGGTGTCGGGGTCGAGCAGGTAGGCGTCGGCGAGCAAGGCGTATTGATGATCATCGATCAGCGCCGTCGTGGCGTCGAAGGCGAACAGATTGTCCACCGTCGCCGCCATTTCGAAGGCACCTTTATAACCGTGGCGTTTGACCCCGTCGATCCACTTCGGGTTGGCGGCACGGGAACGGATCACCCGGTTCAACTCTTCCTTCAAGGTACGGATCTTCGGCAAGTCCGGCTGGCTGTGGTCGCCATGGTAACTCGCGGCTTTGGCGCCACTGAGGGTTTCCACGGCGGCGAGCATGCCGCCCTGGAACTGGTAATAATCGTTGGAGTCGAGCAGGTCATGCTCGCGGTTGTCCTGGTTCTGCAACACCGCCTGCACCTGGCTCAAGCGCCGAGCGAACTGTTCGCGGGCGGCGCTGCCTTCATCCGAGCCACCATAGGCGTACGCCCCCCAATTGAGGTAAACCTCGGCCAAGTCCTCGCGGCTTTGCCAGAGGCGACCGTCAATGGCGCCCTGCACGCCCGCGCCATAAGCACCGGGCTTGGCGCCGAAGATCCGCCAGCCGGCCTGCCTGGCTGCGGCCTCTGCGTCCAGGCCCGAGCTGAGCAGCGCCTCGCGCTCGCTGCGCACCTTGGCCGCCAGCGGGTTCATATCGTCCGGTTCATCCAGGGCGGCCACCGCCTGCACCGCCGCGTCGAACAGGCGAATCAGGTTGGCGAAGGCATCACGGAAGAACCCGGATACCCGCAACGTCACGTCGACCCGTGGGCGATCCAACAGGCTGATCGGCAGGATTTCAAAGTCATCCACCCGTTGGCTACCGGTGGCCCACACCGGGCGCACACCCATCAGCGCCATGGCCTGGGCGATATCGTCGCCGCCGGTGCGCATGGTCGCCGTGCCCCATACCGACAGGCCGAGCTGACGCAGATGGTCGCCGTGATCTTGCAGGTGTCGCTCCAGAATCAGGTTGGCCGACTGAAAGCCAATGCGCCAGGCCGTGGTGGTCGGCAGGTTGCGCACATCCACCGCGAAGAAATTGCGTCCAGTGGGCAGCACATCCAGGCGCCCGCGACTCGGCGCACCGCTGGGGCCGGCCGGTACGAAGCGACCGCCCAGGGCATCGAGCAAGCCGCGCATCTCGGCCGGGCCGCAGCTGTCCAAGCGCGGCGCCACCACCCAGAGCAGGCTTTCGATGACCGCCTTCACGTCCTCCCAGCCCGGTTCTTCCAACTGTTCCAGCGGACCTTCCAGCGCCTGCTCGATCAACCGCGCCGCATACAATTCCAGGCGTTCACGCGTATCGCCGGCGGTGCGCCACAGCTGCGCGTCGAGCGCCTGCAAGACCTCGGGCCGACGCCCGGTCCAGGGCTCGGCCAAGGCACAGTCGAGGGGGTCAAAGCCCAATTCGAAAGCCTTGGCCAATACGCGCAACAGGCTCGATTGCGGACCACGGCCGTCGCCACGCGGGATGCGCAACAACGCCAGCAAGGTGTCGATACGCAGGCGGCCTGCAGGAGATTCGCCGAAGACATGCAGGCCGTCACGGATCTGCGACTCCTTCAAGTCGCACAGATAGGTGTCCAGGCGCGGCAGCCAGACGGCCGCGTCCACGTCGCTGCCCAACTCCAGTTCCTGGTCGATACGGGTTTCGCGCACCAACTTGAGGATGTCTTTCTGCAGTTCCAGTGCGCGGCGCGGGTCAAGCAACTGCGCCTCGTAATACTCATCCGCCAACAACTCAAGGTCACGCAACGGGCCATAGGTTTCGGCGCGGGTCAGCGGCGGCATCAAGTGATCGATGATCACCGCCTGGGTGCGCCGCTTGGCTTGGGCGCCCTCGCCCGGGTCATTGACAATAAACGGATAGATATTCGGCAGCGGCCCCAACAATGCATCAGGCCAGCAGGTTTGCGACAGGCCCACGCCCTTGCCCGGCAACCATTCGAGGTTGCCATGCTTGCCCACATGGATCACGCCGTGGGCGCCATAGGTATGGCGCAACCAGAAATAGAACGCGAGATAGCTGTGGGGCGGCACCAGGTCAGGGTCGTGGTACACCGCGCTAGGGTCTACCTGATAGCCCCGCGCAGGCTGGATCCCGACAAAGGTCAGGCCCAGGCGCAGGCCGGCGATCATCAGGCGGCCATCGCGGCACATCGGGTCGTTATGAGGTGGCCCCCAACGTTCCAGCACGGCCTGGCGGTTGGCTTCGGGCAAGCGGTCGAACATCGCCTGGTAATCGTCCAGGCCCAGGCTCTGGTGGCAAGGGCGCAGGTCGAGGCTGTCCAGATCGTTGGTGACGCCGCCCAGCAATTGGTGGATCAGCGCGGTGCCGCTGTCCGGCAACGCGTGCGGCAGCGGGTAGCCTTGCGCTTGCAGCGCACGCAGGATATTCAGCGCCGCTGCTGGGGTGTCCAGGCCCACACCGTTGCCAATGCGCCCGTCACGGGTCGGGTAGTTGGCGAGCACCAGTGCAATACGTTTCTGTGCATTCGGCACCTGCGCCAGCTCAACCCAACGGCGTGCCAGTTCGGCGACAAAGTCCATGCGCTCAGGGGCTGCGCGGTAGCACACCACGTCCGACTGGCTACGCTCGCTGCGCCACGCCAGGTCCTTGAAACTGATCGGCCGGCTGATGATGCGCCCGTCCAGCTCCGGCAAGGCAATGTGCATCGCCAGGTCGCGTGGGCCGAGCCCCTGTTCGCTGGCCTCCCAGCCCGGCTGGTTGTCTTGCGCGCAGATCGCCTGGATCACCGGGATATTGCGGCGAAACGGGTATAAATGCGGGGCTTCGGGGCTGGACTGGGCAAAGCCGGTGGTGTTCAGGATCACCGCTGCGCTGACTTCGTCCAGCCAGTCTTCGACCGCCGCCAGGCAGCCGGGCTCTTTCAGGCTGGCCACCGCCATCGGCAACGGATTAAGCCCCGCCGCCTGCAGGCGCTGGCAGAACACGTCGATAAAACCAGTATTGGCCGCCTGCAAATGGGAGCGGTAAAACAGCACCGCCGCCACCGGCAACTCAGGGCTCCACTGCTGCTGCCAGTCATTAAGGCAGGCGTTGGCGTGCTGGGGATGATAAATCGCCGTGCGCGGCAACAGCTGCGGCTCGGCCCAGGCGAAATCGCGGCCCAAGTACGTACTGGCCAGGCAGCGATAGAAATCCAGGGCATTGCCCAAACCGCCTTGGCGCAGGAAGTGCCAGAGGCGGTCGCGTTCTTCCACGCCGACGGTGCTCAACCCACTGAGTTCCGGGTCCGGGCGATCATCGCCGGGTACCAGGATCAGTTGCACACCACGCTCGGCCAACTCCACTAACCGCTCAATGCCATAGCGCCAATAACCGATGCCGCCGTGCAACGAAATCAGGATGACTTTGGCGTGGCGCAGCACCTCATCGACATACAGGTCGACCGAAGCGTGATTCTGCACCTGCATCGGGTTGGCCAGGCGCAAGCTGGGGTAATCGTCGGGTAACTGCTGCGCCGCTTCGGCCAACAGCGCCAGGCTGGAATCGCCGCTGCACAGGATCACCAGTTCGGCGGGGGTTTGTCCAAGGTCGGCGATATTGTCGTCCGAGACGAAACCACCGGGCTGGGTCCTGAGCAGGTGCATGGGTCAGACGCTGAGGGCGGCGCGCAGTTGCGCTTCGAGACCCGCCGCATCCAGCTCCTGGCCGATCAGTACCAGGCGCGTGGTCCGTGCTTCATCGGCGCCCCAGGCACGGTCGAAGTGCTTGTCAAAGCGCGTGCCTACCCCCTGGATCAGCAGGCGCATCGGTTTATTCGCAATCGCGGCGAAACCTTTGACGCGCAGGATGCCGTGCTGCACTACCAACTGAGTCAGGGCGTCGAGCAACAGCGCTTCGTCGGTTTGCGGCAGGTCGATGGAGATGGAGTCGAAGGCGTCGTGATCGTGGTCGTGATCCTCTTCGCCGTCGTGGTGGTGATCGTGATGGCTATGCCGACCGTCGATGTGTTCTTCGGAGCCGGCACCCAGGCCGATCAGCACGTCCAGCGGCAAGCGGCCGCTGCTGGCTTCGATGATCTTCACCGCCGGCGGCAACTCCTCGGCCACTTCCAGACGCACACGGGCCAGGTCTTCGGGGTTGATCAGGTCGGTCTTGTTGAGGATCACCAGGTCGGCGCTGGCCAGCTGATCGGCGAACAGCTCGTGCAGCGGCGATTCGTGGTCCAGGTTCGGGTCCAGTTTGCGCTGGGCGTCCACTTGGTCCGGGAAGGCGGCGAAGGTGCCGGCGGCCACGGCTGGGCTGTCGACCACGGTGATCACCGCGTCAACCGTGCAGGCGCTGCGGATTTCCGGCCACTGGAAGGCTTGCACCAACGGCTTGGGCAGGGCCAGGCCGGAGGTTTCGATCAGGATATGGTCGAGGTCGCCGCGACGCGCCACCAATTCGCGCATCACCGGGAAGAACTCTTCCTGCACCGTGCAGCACAGGCAGCCGTTGGCCAATTCGTAGACGCGGCCATTGGCTTCTTCCTCAGTGCAACCGATGGAGCACTGCTTGAGGATTTCACCGTCGATCCCCAGTTCACCGAACTCGTTGACGATCACCGCGATACGACGGCCCTGGGCGTTGTCGAGCATATGCCGCAGCAAGGTGGTTTTGCCCGAGCCGAGAAAGCCGGTAACGATGGTGACGGGGAGTTTGGCCAGTGTTTTCATCGGATGCCCTTTTGGGGCGGGCAGACGGGACGACAGGCCCTGCGACGGCGCGCAGCAGCGGATTTCGTCACCGGATCACCCCGCCCGGTTGAATTGGAAAATCGGTTGCGAGGCAGGTCTCCTGGCTTGGGGCTTGCGGGTCTTGCGACCGGCGCCGGCTGCGCCTTCCCGCGTTATCGGCAGTGGCGTGGCAGTCAGTTGAACCCTTCACAGTTGCGGGGGCAGCCGCGGCTTGAACCGCGTTCCCTTCTTAGCTCCGGCCTGGGCCGAAGAACCTCGAAGGTGCAAGGCTACAGGGGCACGACCAATTTGACTACCGTCGCCCTGCATGCTTTCCTACGTGTCTTGTTTCGGGTGCCCTGCAAAGGGTGAAACGGGAAACCGGTGAGCCATCGATGTATGGCAAGTCCGGTGCTGCCCCCGCAACGGTAAGCGAGCGAAGTGTCACAGCCACTGTGCGAATGCATGGGAAGGCGATGCTTTCAGGCCTCTGTGCAGAGTGCCCCTCGCGAGCCCGGAGACCGGCCCGAAAAATCAGATAACAAACCCGCGGTGGGCGGGCGCTGTTCGGAACTCTGCGGGCCTGGCTCGCGGGGTTTGCATGCGCTCGTGTCACCCTGAAACCGAAGAAAAGGGACGCGCCATGTCGATCATCAGCAGCACTTCGCCCGCCACCAGCGGCACTTCTACCTTGAGCCAACGCCTGACGGCCGCCATCGGTGCGTCGATCCTGGGCGCGTGCCTGGTTTACTTCGCCGGTTTCTCGCATATCGAGGCGGTGCATAACGCCGCGCACGATACCCGCCACAGCGCCGCGTTCCCGTGCCACTGAGACCCGTCGACATGATCAAGCGTATTGCGCAAACCGCAGGTTTCACCGGCTTGCTGGCCGCCTTGTTGCTGACCTTGCTGCAAAGCTTCTGGGTTGCCCCGCTGATTCTGCAGGCGGAGACCTTTGAAAAGGCCCCGGCGACTGCCGAAGTCGCCCATGAACATGCCGCAGGCGCCGCCGCCCACACCCACGATGCCGAGGCCTGGGAGCCTGAAGACGGTTGGCAGCGTGTGCTGTCTACCACCGGGGGCAACCTGGTGGTCGCCGTCGGTTTCGCGCTGATGCTGGCCGGTCTCTACACCTTGCGTGCGCCCACCCGTACGGCGCAGGGCCTGCTGTGGGGCCTGGCCGGTTACGCGACGTTCGTACTGGCCCCGACCCTGGGCTTGCCACCCGAGTTGCCGGGCACCGCCGCGGCGGACCTGGCCCAGCGCCAGATCTGGTGGATCGGCACGGCCGCCTCCACCGCCGCCGGTATCGCGCTGCTGGTATTTGGCCGCAGTTGGCTGCTTAAAGTGTTGGGCGTGGCGATCCTGGCCGTGCCCCATATCATCGGTGCGCCGCAACCGGCAGTGCATTCGATGCTGGCCCCGGAGGCCCTGGAAGCGCAGTTCAAGATTGCCTCGCAATTGACCAACGTGCTGTTCTGGCTGGCCCTGGGCTTGATCAGCGCCTGGTTGTTCCGGCGCAATCGCGACGGCCACTACTCGGCATGACCTTGGTGGTCGGCCTGGGTTGCCAGCGGGGCTGTGAGGTTCACGCCCTGCTGGCGCTGTTTGACGCCGCCCTGACCGAGGGCGGTATCGAGCGCCAGCAGGTCACGGCACTGGCGAGTATCGATCACAAACAGCATGAACCGGGATTGCTCGCACTGGCCGAACAGTTGGGGTTGCCCTTACGCTGTTTCAGTGCGCAACACCTGGCGACGCTTGAACACCGTCTGAGCCATAAATCCGCGATTGCCTTTGCCCATACCGGCTGTTACGGCGTCGCCGAAAGCGCCGCCCTGGCCCTGGCCGAGCAACTCGTCAACGCCCCTGCCCGCTTGTTGATCAGCCGCCGAAAATCCCCCCAGGCCACCTTTGCATTGGCGTGCGCCGGCTGAAATCCCGATAATTGCCCTCCTCGATCATGAACAATCTTCATGCTCGCCCGTTTTTCAACAGGAACTCCCCATGACCGTCTACTTCATCGGCGCAGGCCCCGGCGACCCGGAACTGATCACCGTCAAAGGCCAGCGGCTGATCCGCAGTTGCCCGGTGATTATCTATGCGGGCTCGCTGGTGCCGGCGGCGGTGTTGGAAGGTCATCAGGCGCAAACGCTGGTCAACAGCGCCGAATTGCACCTGGAACAGATCATCGAGCTGATCAAGACCGCCCACGCCAACGGCCAGGATGTGGCGCGGGTACACTCGGGCGACCCCAGCCTGTATGGGGCGATTGGCGAGCAGATCCGGCACTTGCGCGAGTTGGGCATCCCTTTCCAGATCATTCCCGGGGTGACCGCTGTGGCGGCGTGTGCAGCCCTGCTGGAAACCGAGCTGACCCTGCCGGATATCGCCCAGAGCGTGATCCTGACGCGTTACGCCGATAAAACCAGCATGCCGGCCGGGGAAGACTTCGACAGCCTGGCCCGCCATGGCACCACCCTGGCGATTCACCTGGGGGTCAATCATCTGCAGAAAATCGTCGCCCAGTTGCTGCCGCACTATGGCGCGGATTGCCCGATTGCCGTGGTGCACCGGGCCACCTGGCCGGATCAGGATTGGGTGGTGGGTACGTTAGCGGACATCGCCGAGCAGGTTGCGCTCAAGGGCTTCCGGCGTACGGCACTGATTGTGGTGGGCCGGGTGCTGGCCAATGACGGTTTCAGCGAGTCTTCGCTGTACCGCGCAGGTCACGCCCACCTTTATCGCCCCTGAATGCACGGCAGACAAAAATGTGGGAGCGGGCTTGCTCGCGAATGCGCAATGTCAGTCAGCGCCTTGGTGACTGATACACCGCAATCGCGAGCAAGCCCGCTCCCACAGTTGATCTGATTTGTTAGATAGCTCTCATAATTATCTGAATTTCAAGCATAAAAAACGGCGCTCACGGGGCGCCGTTTTTTTGTTCGCAGTGAACACCGTACTTAGTAGTAGGCGTTTTCTTTCTGCGTGTGGTCGGTCACATCACGTACACCTTTAAGCTCCGGGATACGTTCGAGCAGCGTGCGCTCGATCCCTTCACGCAAGGTCACGTCCGCCTGGCCGCAGCCCTGGCAGCCGCCGCCGAACTTGAGTACGGCGATACCGTCATCCACCACGTCGATCAGGCTCACCTGGCCGCCGTGGCTGGCCAGCCCCGGGTTGATCTCGGTTTGCAGGTAGTAGTTGATACGCTCGTTGACCGGGCTGTCGGCGTTGATGTTCGGCACCTTGGCGTTGGGCGCCTTGATGGTCAACTGGCCGCCCATGCGGTCGGTGGCGTAGTCGACCACGGCGTCGTCCAGGAAGGCTTCGCTGAAGGCATCGATGTACGCGGTGAAGCTTTTCAGCCCCAGGGCGGTGTCTTCCGGCTTCTCTTCGCCAGGCTTGCAGTAGGCGATGCAAGTCTCGGCGTACTGGGTGCCGGGCTGGGTGATAAAGACGCGGATGCCGATACCCGGGGTGTTCTGCTTGGACAGCAGGTCAGCCAGGTAATCGTGGGCGGCGTCGGTAATGGTTATGGCAGTCATGGAAACTCCTCACAGGCTTGCCGCCAGTTTACGCCAATCATCGAGGCGGTACAAAGTCCTAGTATTTTTGTCGGAAAAGTCACCGACATACCGGCAGGTATCTATATAGGTCCCGGCCCGGCAGCGCCTGCCTAACATCGGGTTTTACCGACTCGGCCGAGACCCGCCATGGACCCACTATCGTCATCGATTTTTTGCAGAAAACGCCCCGCCCAACTCGACACCCTGTACCACTTGATCGATGCAGTCACCCCGCTGGCCAGCCCCGCCTCCAGCGCAGCGGCTGCCAGCCTCTATTACCGCCCGCTCCCCGGCTCCGAACTCGGCCGACAATGCCAGGCCGCGTTCACTACGCTGCAAAAGCTGGAGGCCGACGAGGACTTTGTCGAATACCTACACAACCGGCAACCCTCCCAGACGCCCTACACCGACACGCTGCTGGACTCCCTCACCGCCCTCGTCAACACCCCCAGGCAGCCAAAACCTGCCATCCCGGAGGTTTTCACGCTGTGCAATCAACCCGTGGTACTGCGCGATATCCCCACCTACTGGACGATGGATGCCGAGGTGCTATTGGCCATCCTCCATCGCGTCGGCGACGGGCTCAAGAGTGACGGCTCGGTGCGCTTCGATCTCGCGCTCAAATACTACGGCCTGATCCCCCACAGCCCGGCCACTCCCGCGCAATGGAACAGGCTGCTCGACACGCTACGCGAATGCTGCGCGCTGCTCGCGCTGGGGCATGCCGATCACAATAACGACCTGGAGCCGCTACTGGGCGACGCCGGCGATGCAATCATCGTCGGCGTGACGCGTGCGCTGGAGGAGGAACACGGCAAATCGCTGTTCAGCCACATCTTGCCCGACAGCTTTTTTGCCCCCCAGCAAAAGCTGGCCCGCAGCCAGCCGACCGCACTGTTAAGCGAATACCTGCATCAGCCCCACAGCCTCGAGGTCGGCCGGCGGATCGTCAGCGCACTCGACTGGTTCGGCGCAGACCCGACGCAGGACTGCCCCCGGGCAGTGCTGGTCAAACTCGTCTGGCGCGCCCTATGGCTGAGCATCAAGCCCCAGGACGCCGCCCAGTACGACAACGAACTCAACCGGTTGATCGAACCGTGCGCCCGCTACGCGCAAATCCGCGAGTCCCTACTGCACGACTACCAGCGTGAGTTGGGCGTCGACGCCCATGGCGCGGCGCTGGTGCTGTGCGTCGCCAAGGCGCACATCGCCAGCGAGGTATGGGTCGACGACATTCCCGATGAGCTGTCCTACGGCACCACCAGTGCCTGGGTGCATTTCAAAAGTGGCTTTCTGCTCGCCGAATGCCTGGCACCCGGCGCGGCGCGGGGTTTCACCTTCGATGAGTTGCACAACCTCTCAGCTGAGTACTTCCGGGCCTGCGAGGGCGATACCGGGCGACAGGCGCTGGTGACCCTGGCCAGATTGCCACCGACCCTGCACTGGGCGCAGGCCAACGGTTTGCTGCCCGTGCAAAAGCAGCGCTATACCCCCGAGCAAGTGACCCAGGCGGTTGCGGCACTGGAGCGCCACGAGCGCGAGGTGATCGAGGCGGTCAAGCAGCTTGTACTCCGGCCACCGGGACGCGCGCAGTTCAGCAGCGACCAAGCCCATGACAAGGCGTTCTATGCCTATTTGCAAACCCCGAAAGCTGCCTATAAAAAACTGATCAAGACACTGCTCGCGCAAATCCCGCCGGCGGTCGGCGATATCGAGCGCGATGAAGTCCGCGTCTATGCATTGCGCGAGCCGCTGCGCGACGTCGAAGCCACCTTCGAAACCCCGCGCCGGACCGCCGCCGTACGTGGCCGCACGGGTTTCATCCTGCGCCTGGGCAACCCGCGTCTGGCGAACGCGGCATGTTACATCGAAGTGTTTCCCGCCCTTGGCGTGATTCGTGTGCGCGACGACATCCGCAGCCTGCTGATCGGTGGCGTGGTCAAGACCCAATCGATTGGCGGCGCCACCCGCCCCGGCAAGGGCAGTTTTCGCTGCGGCACCTTGCTGGCATTCGACTGGCCGGCCTACCGCAACGGCGCAACGCCCAGGCCCGGCCAGCACCATACGCTGATCGCCGACCCCGTTGGCGAGGTGCTGGCACCGCTCGATCTACCCGTCAGTCAGGCGTCCCGCGCCACCAACCACCTCTATGGCGCACGCGCTGAAGCGCTGGCGCACATGATTGCCGAGCAACACTTTTACTGCGACGAAGTCGCGTTGTTGGATACCACCCGTGAAGCCACCAAGGTACTGGACCTCGGCGAATACCTCGGCGAGCGCATGGCGTTCTGGGGCAAAGTCCTGGTGCCGTTCTGGGGCCCCATCGAGGACCTCAATTCCAGCGACCCGGAACGCGTGGCCCTCGGCGGCTTGAGTTTTTTTGCCGATATCGTTGGGTTTGCCCTGCCCCTGGGCAAATACGTGGCCGGCAGTGCCAGGGTGATCGTGCAATCGGGCCGAGCCGGGATCCGCCTGGCGCTGCCCGCGCTCAAGGCCCTGACGCGGCAGTTGATCATCCAGGTGTTGCAGGAACTCAACCCACTCAGCGCCCTCCCGACCCTTTTGCGCATGGGCCATTATTACTCGCTCAAATTGCTCTACAAGACCTTGAACACGTTCGGCGAATGGGCGGACGAGATGATTCCGGCCAGCCGTTTGATCCCGGTAAACCCCACAGGCTGGACGCCACGGCAACCCGGCGACCGACTGTTCGTGGTAGCCGGCACGCCGAATGTGCCGCTGCGTAATGTCGGCAGTAATGCGCGCCCAGACTGGCGCTTGATTGACGCAGCCTCGGACAGCGTCTTCGGCCCACGCTTTCGCGAACCGGTCACGGTCATGAGCAACAGCGACCCGCACATCAGCCGCTATGCGGTGTCAGCCCACTGGATCAGCGGGCTTAAGCCGGATTCCCGGGGGATTTTCCACCGACGCGAGTATGGTCAAGCGTTTGTCTGCAACATCGATGAGCGCGGCGAGATCGCCGTTTATCAGATCCGCGAGCATTCCTACGGCTACCTCAAGGAAATCGCCGAAGGGAGCGCAAACAGTTTTACCGTCGCACTGGTCAACCCGAAAACCAATCAGGACTTGGGTATCAGGCTGTCCTCGGTGCAGCCCGGCCATTGGTTTTCAAGCCCGACAAGACTCGCGGGCGGCGCGCCGGATGGCCTGAATGTGCTTACGCCGCCGACCTTGCAAAAGTGGTCGGCCTTCTCCGAGATGGCCCTGAAACTGGCGGCGGACGCCTTCATCAAAAAGCACAAGCTCGATCCCGCAGCGTTTCATCAGTTTGTGCATACCCGCGGCGAACTGCGCGGTCGCGGCCAGGAAATGCTCGATCAAGCCAACCGCGCTCGGGTGCCCGTAACCTTGAAAAACTTGCAACGCTGGCGGCGCATGCCCCAGGCGATGCGGGTCAAGCGCACCCGCGAGGGCTATGCCCACGATCACAACCTCGACCCGCAGGCCTTTATCGACCACGTCAATATGGACGGCTCATTCACGCCACTTGGCAAAGTCCTGGAAAAACACAGCCTGCAGCAGTCGTTCAGCCCGCTGACCCGGCAAGACCTGGAGGATTGGCACCGCCTGCACGCCCAGACCCAGCCGCATCGTTCGATGGAACACTTCCTCGACCAGCGTAATCTGAACCCGGTGAAATGGCGGCAGTATGTCGAAGACAATGGCCAGTTGACCCAGTCCGGGCGCCTGGCGGTGTTTTTTGACCAGCCCCTGCCCAACACACCGCTGGCGCGCAAGCGCACAGTGCCGGTGCCGGCCGCCAGTCCCTCCAAGGATTCCACCACCCAGACGTCGCCGCGTGAACCCGACACTGAACAGCCTACCCTTGCCGCCAAGCGCAGCCGTACGCACTACGACGCCGATCGCCCCGATGGGCACCAGATCAACAACGCCGCGCCGATCCTGCAAGATCCCTACAACGTCAACCGCAGCCTGACGGCAGACCTGGAGGGCGCGGTGGAGCAGATCAGGATCACCAATGACTGCGGCCTGTTCGACGGGCTCAGGGAGCCCAAGCGCCAGCGGGTGATCGAGGCCGTGACGGAAGACATCCAGGATTGGATCACCAAGGAAGGCCGTCACCATGACCTGCTGAGCGAACTGTTCGAGGTAAAAAAACTCGACGACGGCCCGGAGCGCGGCTACTCGCTGGTGGCACGGCGCGATATCCAGCATTTTGATGTGTTGGGGCCGTACACCGGGCGCCTGCATCTGAACGATGCGTCGCTCAGCGCCGATATTCTTGAGCATGGCATGCAGCGGGTGTCCGACTATTTATTCCAGACCGCCACCGAGGGCGCGACGATCAGCGGGCATGGCAACAGCAATATGCTCAGCCTGATCAATACAGGCCAGATGCCCGGCGCGCCACGCGTGGGCAACGACAATGTGGCGGCCGTCTATGCCGGAAAATACATGGTCTTCCTGATCGCCAAGGACGACATTCGCGCCGGCAGTGAACTGCTGATGGACTATGGCCCCGCCTACTGGTCACGCCCATCCCCGTAGGGTCGACGATAGCGCGGGGACTCAGAGGTTTTCATAGCGGTTCATGTCCAGTACACCCTCTTCCACCGGTGTGGTTTCGTGGATGTACCGCGACAGATCGTGAAAGTACTGCCAAAACAGCGGATGACTGCGACGAATACCCCATCGATCAACGATCTGCTCAAAACCCTTGGCATCCTTGGCGTTCTCCATGGCCGCCACAAACTCAGGCACTTGCTGCGCCGGGATGTTGAAGATGAAGTTCGGATAGCTGGTCAGTACGCCGGGATAAATAGTCAGCGTATCCAGCCCGGGCTGGTAGCGATAGGCCTCACCCAGCAGGAACGCCACGTTACTGTGCGCTCGATTGCGCAGCATGCTGTAGACCTCGCGCTTGCCGCTGGCGGTCTCAATGCGCAGCAAGGTCGCTTCAGGCAATTGGTCGATGACCTTGAGCCCGGCCGCCGGGCGTGAGGTCAGGCGGCTGAGCGCCTGTTCGGCGTCCTGCAAGGCCGGCTCGATACCGTCACGCGAGCAAAACGCGCCGGTGCAGCGGTTGATCGGGTCCGGGCTGACGTTGAGGTCGCCGTAGCGGGCCAGCAACTGGTTGGCGAAGTCGCGTTTCGGGTCTTGCGCGTTGAGGTGCAGGCCGCTCGGCTTGTCGTCGTCAATCGCCTCATAGTCGAGCCACATCTTCAGTTTCCCGCTGTTCTGGTACCAGTCATCGAGAAAACCGTCGCGGCTGTCAGCCGGCATCAAGCGCAGGAAGTTCTGCTCGGCGCCGTTGCGGATCAAGTCGAAATACAAGCGCGTCTGGGCCTGGTGCGACACGTTGCCGAACACGTCGAAATTTACCGCCAGTTGGTAATAGGTGCGCTCCAGCAGCGGATAGTCGAACAACCACATCGTTTGCGGGACTTCGCCGATCAGGCCTTTGGTGACCGAGGCGCTGTCAAAGTGACGAAAGATCGTCAGCAACGCATTGTCGTTGCCGGCCCACAGGGTCGACCAACTGGGCGGCGCCACGTCTGCATAGCTGTCGCGGCGCAAGACTTCGTATTGGTTGCGCTTGTCGCGATAAGCCAGCCACAGGCCGAGCACACTGCCCACGTCATCGTTCTGCCCCGGCATCGCCAGCAACGGCGTGGCCTGGCCGCGATAACGGGCATCGGTGATGTACAGGTCGTGATCCGGGTCCTGGAACAGGGTCCAGAAGTTATCGCGGATCACATCCGTGGCGATCTGCCCACGGCAGACCGGCCCACGAATGAACGTGCGCACAAAATATTCGGCGTTATCCAGCATGAACTGGTAACGCGCCTTGGCCGGGATCGCCTCGAACGTCTCGAACGGGTTGGCGCGACGCCCCGGGCCGTAGCCCGGCAAAGCATTCACTTGCCAGTTGCCGGCGTAGAACAGCGCCTTGATGCGGGCCATCTTCTCGGCGCTGAACGGGTAAGTGATGTGGGTTTTATGCACAATCACCCCCTGCACTGGCCAAAGGCGGTAGTACACCTGGGTACCGGGGTCGTCGTTGGGGCGGCGCGTGGCGATCAGGTCGATGGGTTGGCCGCTCGGTGTGCGTGAACGGACCCATTGAAAGTAATGTCCAGGCTCGCCGTTCTCGAAATAGATATGCGCCAGGAACAAGTGCTCGTACAACCAGCGCGCCACCAGGCTCTCGCGGGCGCCGGGCTGGTTGAACAGGTTCTCCCATTGCTGCACCTGCAAGGCTTCACGGGCACTGGGCGCCAGGCCCTGCTCATCGATCGGCGCACCGGAGGCGAGCCAGCGTTGCAGGGTCTGGTACTGCTGATCGGTGAGGCCGGTGACCGCCAGGGGCATGCCTTCCTTGGGATGCGCGCCGGCATAGGCGTTGAACTCGCCGGGCATTGCGCACATGTTGTCGCGGTTGAGGCCCAGCACGATGTCTTCAGGCAATTTGGCATTGGGTTGCAGCGGTGCGTTGTGGCCCAGTTCCAACATGCGTGCCATCAGCGCGGCCTGGCTGCCCTGGGCGTCCAGCACCGAATAGAAACCCTTTTGCTGCCACGCCTGCTTGCCGAACGCGTCATAGAACAAACGGGTGGTTGGCGTCGCCTGGCTGCGCTCGCCATCGTAAACCGGCGACTTGCTCGCACCGCGCGCCGCGCCCTCGGCACTGCCCAGGTTGAGTTGGCAGGCGGAGTCGTAGCAGGCGTGGCAGGCCACGCACTTCTCGGTAAAGATCGGCTGAATATCGCGGGTATAGGAGATCGCCGAAGCGGGACCTTGTGCCTGGGCATAGCCGGCGACCAACGCCAGGACGGCGCTGGTAATAAAACGAAATGGCATGTGCCCAGTCCCGAATCGAAGCGTACGCTGAAAAATTGCCGGTGATTCTACAGGGCCATCGCCCCTTCCAACATGAACGATATTCATGCAAAGCCCGGGCATGCTCCAAATCGGCACAGGTTTGCTATGATTCATGCCCCCCGTAATGCCTGACCAGAGTAGTCCCATGTCCGATCGTAGCGCTCGTCTGCAAGCCCTTCACCAAGCCCTCAAGGAACGTATCCTGATCCTCGACGGCGGCATGGGCACGATGATCCAGAGCTATAAGCTCGAGGAGCATGACTACCGTGGCAAACGCTTCGCCGACTGGCCAAGCGACGTCAAGGGCAACAACGACCTGCTGGTGATTACCCGCCCCGACGTGATCGGCGGGATCGAGAAGGCTTATCTGGATGCCGGGGCCGACATCCTCGAAACCAACACCTTCAACGCCACGCGCATTTCCATGGCCGATTACGGCATGGAAGAACTGGCCTACGAGCTAAACGTAGAAGGTGCGCGCCTGGCGCGCAAGGTGGCCGACGCCAAGACCCTGGAGAACCCGGCCAAGCCGCGCTTTGTCGCCGGCGTGCTCGGCCCGACCAGCCGCACCTGCTCGTTGTCGCCCGACGTGAACAACCCCGGCTACCGCAACGTGACCTTCGACGAATTGGTGGAAAACTACACCGAAGCCACTAAAGGGCTGATCGAAGGCGGCGCCGACCTGATCCTGATCGAAACCATCTTCGACACTCTCAACGCCAAAGCCGCGATCTTCGCCGTGCAAGGCGTGTTCGAGGAGCTGGGCGTGGAACTGCCGATCATGATTTCCGGCACGATCACCGACGCCTCCGGCCGTACCCTGTCGGGCCAGACCACCGAAGCGTTCTGGAACTCCGTGGCCCACGCCAAGCCGATTTCGGTGGGCTTGAACTGCGCCCTGGGCGCCAGCGAGTTGCGCCCGTACCTGGAAGAGTTGTCCAACAAGGCCAACACCCACGTATCGGCCCACCCCAACGCCGGCCTGCCCAACGAGTTCGGCGAGTATGACGAGCTGCCCTCGGAAACCGCCAAGGTCATCGAAGAGTTCGCCCAGAGCGGCTTCCTCAACATCGTCGGCGGTTGCTGCGGCACCACCCCAGGCCACATCGAGGCGATTGCCAAGGCCGTGGCCGGCTACGCGCCACGCGTGATCCCGGACATTCCGAAGGCCTGCCGCCTGTCGGGCCTGGAGCCGTTCACCATTGATCGCAGCTCGTTGTTCGTCAACGTCGGCGAACGCACCAACATCACCGGTTCTGCCAAGTTTGCCCGGCTGATCCGTGAGGACAACTACACCGAAGCCCTCGAAGTCGCCCTGCAGCAGGTGGAAGCCGGCGCCCAGGTGATCGACATCAACATGGACGAAGGGATGCTCGATTCGAAGAAGGCCATGGTGACCTTCCTCAATCTGATCGCCGGCGAACCGGACATCTCCCGTGTGCCGATCATGATCGACTCCTCCAAGTGGGACGTGATCGAAGCGGGCCTCAAGTGCATCCAGGGCAAGGGCATCGTCAACTCCATCAGCATGAAAGAAGGCGTGGAGCAGTTCATTCATCACGCCAAGCTGTGCAAGCGCTACGGCGCGGCCGTGGTGGTGATGGCGTTCGACGAGGCCGGACAGGCCGACACCGAAGCGCGCAAGAAAGAGATCTGCAAACGCTCCTACGACATCCTGGTGAATGAGGTCGGCTTCCCACCGGAAGACATCATCTTCGACCCGAACATCTTCGCGGTCGCCACCGGTATCGAAGAGCACAACAACTATGCCGTCGACTTCATCAACGCCTGCGCCTATATCCGCGACGAGCTGCCGTATGCACTGAGCTCCGGCGGTGTGTCCAACGTGTCGTTCTCGTTCCGCGGCAACAACCCGGTGCGCGAGGCAATCCATTCGGTGTTCCTGCTGTATGCGATCCGCAATGGCCTGACCATGGGTATCGTCAACGCCGGCCAGTTGGAAATCTACGACCAGATCCCGACAGAGCTGCGTGATGCGGTGGAAGACGTGGTGCTCAACCGCACCCCGGACGGCACCGATGCCCTGCTCGCCATTGCCGACAAGTACAAGGGCGACGGCAGCGTCAAGGAAGCCGAGACCGAGGAGTGGCGTGGTTGGGAGGTCAACAAGCGCCTGGAGCACGCGCTGGTCAAGGGCATCACCACGCATATCGTTGAAGACACCGAGGAATCCCGGTTGTCGTTCGCACGCCCGATCGAAGTGATCGAAGGCCCGCTGATGTCCGGCATGAACATTGTTGGCGACCTGTTCGGCGCCGGCAAAATGTTCCTGCCCCAGGTGGTGAAATCCGCCCGGGTGATGAAGCAGGCCGTGGCCCACTTGATCCCGTTCATCGAGCTGGAAAAAGGCGACAAGCCGCAAGCCAAGGGCAAGATCCTGATGGCCACGGTCAAAGGCGACGTGCACGACATCGGCAAGAACATTGTCGGCGTGGTGCTGGGCTGCAACGGCTATGACATCGTCGACCTGGGCGTGATGGTGCCGGCGGAGAAAATCCTGCAGGTGGCCAAGGAGCAAAAGTGCGACATTATCGGGCTGTCCGGCCTGATCACCCCGTCGCTGGATGAGATGGTGCATGTGGCGCGTGAGATGCAGCGCCAGGATTTCCACCTGCCGCTGATGATCGGTGGCGCCACCACGTCCAAGGCGCACACGGCGGTCAAGATCGAGCCCAAATACAGCAACGATGCGGTGGTGTATGTCACCGACGCCTCGCGTGCGGTGGGTGTGGCCACGCAATTGCTGTCCGAGGAGCTCAAGGCCGGTTTTGTCGAACGGACCCGCGAGGAGTACGTGGAAGTCCGCGAGCGCACCTCCAACCGTAGCGCCCGCACCGAACGCCTGAGCTACGCGGCGGCCATCGCCAAGAAGCCGCAGTTCGACTGGGCCGGCTACACCCCGGTCAAGCCGACGTTTACCGGTGCCAAGGTGCTGGACAATATCGACCTGAATGTCCTGGCCGATTACATCGATTGGACGCCCTTCTTCATTTCCTGGGACCTGGCCGGCAAATTCCCGCGCATCCTCACCGATGAAGTCGTGGGCGAAGCCGCCACCGCGCTGTATGCCGATGCCCAGGAAATGCTCAAGAAGCTGATCGACGGGAAACTCATCAGCGCGCGCGCAGTGTTCGGCTTCTGGCCGGCCAACCAGGTGCAGGACGATGACCTGGAAGTCTACGGCGATGACGGCAAGCCTCTGGCCACCCTGCACCACCTGCGCCAGCAGATCATCAAGACCGACGGCAAGCCGAACTTCTCCCTGGCCGACTTCGTCGCCCCCAAGGACAGCGGCGTGACCGACTACGTGGGCGGGTTCATTACCACCGCCGGCATCGGCGCCGAAGAAGTGGCCAAGGCCTACCAGGATGCGGGCGACGACTATAACTCGATCATGGTCAAGGCCCTTGCCGACCGCCTGGCCGAAGCCTGCGCCGAGTGGTTGCACCAGCAGGTGCGTAAAGACTACTGGGGCTATGCCAAGGATGAAGCGCTGGACAACGAGGCGTTGATCAAGGAGCAGTACAGCGGCATCCGCCCTGCCCCCGGCTACCCGGCGTGCCCGGACCACACCGAGAAAGGCACCCTGTTCCAGTTGCTGGACCCAGAGGCCCATGAACTGCACGCCGGCCGCAGCGGAGTGTTCCTTACCGAGCACTACGCGATGTTCCCGGCGGCGGCGGTCAGCGGCTGGTACTTCGCCCACCCGCAGGCGCAGTACTTTGCCGTGGGCAAGGTGGATAAAGACCAGATTGCAAGCTACACCGCGCGTAAAGGCCAGGACCTGGCCGTGACTGAACGCTGGCTGGCACCGAACCTCGGCTACGACAACTGACCCTGTAGTGAGCGGGCTCGCCCCGCGCTGGGCGGCGCAGCCGCCCCAACAACGACGCCATGGTGTTTCTGAAAGACCGAGGCGCCCGGATTTGGGGCGGCTTCGCCACCCAGCGCGGGGCAAGCCCGCTCACTACAAACGGTCAGCGTTTATGCGATTCCGAGTGGCAAGTTACATCGTGCGCCAACCTAGGCCACGACAACTGACCATCCGGCTTGTGTAGTGAGCGGGCTCGCCCCGCGCTGGGCGGCGCAGCCGCTCCAACAAGGACGCCATGGTGTTTCTGAAAGACCGCGGCGACTGTGGGAGGGGGCTTGCTCCCGATGAGGGTGAGTCAGTCGATAAATTGCTGACTGACACACCCTCATCGGGAGCAAGCCCCCTCCCACAAGTTATTCATCGTCCGTTCTATCGCTTGACTGACTGGCATTAGGACAAGCCCGCTCACTACGACCCGCCAGCGGCTATGCTCTCTCTCACACACCTTGTGTCGAGGGATGTATGGACGATCCAGTCAACAACAAGCCTCCTACCTTCTGGCAGATGCTTCACAGCGTCGTGGCTGCCGCCTTCGGCGTACAGAGCGGCAAGAACCGCGCCCGGGACTTTACCCACGGCAAGCCCAGCCACTTTGTAGCGCTGGGCATTCTGTTTACCGTGGTGTTTGCCTTGACCTTGTTCGGTATCGTCAAGCTCGTGCTGCACCTGGCCGGCGTCTAGCGCAACAGCAGTTGCAGGCTGAAGGGGTAACGGTAGGAAGCCGGCTTGTCGACGGCGGACAGTGCACGGAAATCCACCTTTGCCATAGGCTCGAGCAAACGTCGGGCCTGGGCGGTATCGATCAGTTGGAATAGCGCTTCCTGGCGGTCGCGCCCGCCATGGGCATTGATGTCGACGCCCTTGGCATCATCATTGATCAACACCATCGCCCAACCGCCCAGGGTAAAATGCCCGGCCACCAAGGTTGTCAGCCGCCCGTCCATGCGCGCGTTCAAGACCTCCGGCGAGCTGTTGAGCGCACTGAACAGCACGTCCTTGCCGGGTACGCGGCCGCTGTCTTGCAGGGCCTGCATCGCGCCCAGCGCCATCTCGTCATTGGCCGACCACACCAGCGTCGTCTGCGGGTAGCGCTTGAATAGCAGCGTGGCCTGCTCATAGGCGCGCTGGCGGTTCCACTCGCCATAGACCAGCTGGCGCAGGCGCACCTGCGGGTGTTCGGCCAGAGCGCGACGCAGGCCCTGCTCACGCAGCAAGGCCGCCGGAGTGGTCTTGACGCCGGAGAATGCCAACAGCTCTATGGTCTCGCCAGGCGCCACCGAGCCGTGAGCACGCAGCAGGTCGTTGAGCATCAGGTAACCGGCCTGCTCGTCGTTGGACACCATACTGCCGAGCCAATTAACGCCGCTGCCGAGCATTTGCGCCTGATCAGCCGTCAGCGCGTTATTCACGAGCAATAACTTGACCCCACTGCCTTGGGCCATGCGCAGAATCTGCGGGGCGACGTACTGTTCGTTGACCAGCACCAGATAGTCGGGGCGCTCGGCACCTTGCAGCGCTTCCCGGGCCTGGGCCAGGGTGTTGCGAGTGTCGCGCTCGGAATAACGCACGCGCAAATCCAGGCCGAGGTCCTTGGCCGCGGCCTGCATGAATTGCGCATAACTGACCCAGAAGGTTTCCGTCGACAGGCCGGGATTGAGAAACACCACCGACGCGGCCTGGGCCATCGTCCCGTACGCCGCCCCCAGCAACCACACACACGTAATCAGAACCTTCAACATGGTTGTCCGAGCCTTGAACATTGACCGCCATGATAGTGGCATTGCGACAGTCAATCGAGGCTCAGCGACAGCCTTTTTACTGGTGGCTCACCCAGAATACTGCGGTGCCCACCACCAGAACGATCAAAAACAAAATCGCCCAGGCATCAACGGTACTGTCAGGTTTACGGGCCTTTGTAGAATTGCTCATCGCATCGCCTCTTGTCGGTTTTATAGGTGACTGCACTAAGACTCGACCACAGTAAAGTTCATGATTGCCCGCATGACAAATGTGGGTATCGCGATAACCGTTCTCATTAGTCAATTTGGTTATTTACATATACTCAAACATCACTTTTGCGCATAAACGCAAACTGGTATCGTGCGCCGGCTCCGTTGGGAGTGCGCGGCCGTGCGCGCAGATTTGCCGAGAACAGGACCTATATGTACGTATACGACGAATACGATCAGCGCATCATCGAGGACCGCGTCAAGCAGTTCCGTGATCAGACCCGACGCTATCTGGCAGGTGAACTGAGCGAAGAAGAGTTCCGCCCTCTGCGCCTGCAAAATGGCCTTTATGTTCAGCGCTTTGCGCCGATGCTGCGGGTGGCCGTGCCCTATGGCCAGCTGACTTCGCGCCAGGTGCGCATGATGGCCAAGATTGCCCGCGACTACGACAAGGGCTATGCCCACATCAGTACGCGCCAGAACGTACAGTTCAACTGGCCGGCGCTGGAAGATGTGCCGGACATCCTGGCTGAACTGGCCACCGTGCAGATGCACGCCATTCAGACCAGCGGTAACTGCCTGCGCAACGTCACCACCGACCAATTTGCCGGTGTAGCGGCCGACGAACTGATCGACCCGCGCCCCTGGTGTGAAATCGTCCGCCAGTGGACCACCTTCCACCCCGAATTCGCTTACCTGCCGCGCAAGTTCAAGATCGCCATCAATGGCTCGACCTCGGACCGCGCAGCGATCGAAGTGCACGACATCGGCCTGGAGCCGGTGTACAACGCAGCCGGCGAGCTGGGCTTCCGTGTGCTGGTGGGTGGCGGCCTGGGCCGTACCCCGGTGGTCGGCGCATTCATCAACGAGTTCCTGCCGTGGCAGGACCTGTTGAGCTACCTCGACGCCATCCTGCGGGTCTACAACCGCTACGGCCGTCGTGACAACAAATACAAGGCCCGGATCAAGATCCTGGTCAAGGCGCTGACCCCTGAGGTATTTGCCCAGAAAGTCGACGCCGAAATGGAACACCTGCGCGGCGGCCAGACCACCCTGACCGAAGCCGAAGTCCACCGTGTGGCCAAGCACTTCGTTGACCCTGAGTACAAGGCCCTGGCCAACCAGGAGGCCAAATTCGCCGCCCTCGACCAGCAACACCCTGGCTTCGCCCGCTGGCGTGCCCGCAACACCCTGGCGCACAAGCAGCCGGGCTATGTGGCGGTGACCCTGTCGCTGAAACCGACCGGCGTTGCGCCGGGTGATATCACCGACAAGCAACTGGACGCCGTCGCCGACCTGGCCGACCGCTACAGTTTCGGCCAACTGCGCACCTCCCACGAGCAGAACATCATCCTCGCCGACGTTGAGCAGAGCCAACTGTTCACGCTGTGGGGCGAGCTGCGCGAAAGCGGTTTCGCAACGCCGAATATCGGCCTGCTGACCGACATCATCTGCTGCCCGGGTGGCGATTTCTGCTCCCTGGCCAACGCCAAGTCGATCCCGATTGCCGAATCGATCCAACGCCGTTTCGACGACCTGGACTACCTGTTCGACATCGGCGAGCTGGACCTGAACATCTCCGGCTGCATGAACGCCTGTGGTCACCACCACGTCGGTCACATCGGCATCCTGGGCGTGGACAAGAAAGGCGAAGAATTCTATCAAGTGTCCCTGGGCGGCAGTGCCAGCCGTGATGCGAGCCTGGGCAAGATCCTCGGCCCGTCCTTCGCCCAGGAAGCCATGCCCGAGGTGATCGGCAAACTGATCGATGTGTACATCGAACAGCGTACCGAAGATGAGCGTTTCATCGACACCTACCAGCGCATCGGCATCGACCTGTTCAAGGAGCGCGTCTATGCAGCGAATCATTAAGAACAACCAAGTCGTCGACGAAACCTGGCACCTGCTGCCCAAGGACGCGAGCTTCGACGGCATCTCCAACTGCGACGACCTGATCGTGCCGTTGGCCCTGTGGCGCGAACACGGCCACGCCCTCAAGGCCCGCGACGGCGGCCTGGGCGTGTGGCTGGACGCCGATGAAGAAGCCGAGGAGATCGGCGAGGACGTGGAGCACTTCCAGGTCATCGCCCTGAACTTCCCGGCCTTCACCGACGGTCGTAACTACTCCAACGCCCGTCTGCTGCGTGACCGTTACGGTTACAAAGGCGAACTGCGTGCGATTGGCGATGTACTGCGCGACCAACTGTTCTACCTGCACCGTTGCGGGTTCGATGCCTTCGCCTTGCGCGCCGACAAAGACCCGTACGAAGCGCTGGAAAGCCTCAAGGATTTCTCGGTGACGTACCAGGCTGCAACCGATGAACCGCTGCCGCTGTTTCGTCGACGTTAAGCCTGAATGAAAAAATGGGCACCCGACCCCGTCGGCGTGCCCATTTTTTTCACCTGGCTTTTCTTGCTTTAACCCAGGCGCTACTCAGCGTCTGCTTCCGCAACTTTGACCAGCCGCTTGAGCATCCGGGTCATATGGATCAACCGCTGCTCGATGACCTCCAGGCGAGACTGCTCAGTCGGTGTTTCGGATGAAGCGGGCGCGACATACGGCTCGTAAATAAGCCCGTATCTAGTCGCGATGTCTTTCATCTGTGCCTCAACAACATCCATGGTTTTTTCCAGATTGACCAGACGCCCGCCCGTGTCGGTGGGCGCGCCAGGGCCCTTGCCCACTGCCGGGGCGTCTGGACCTTCGTTGATGGACAGGATTGAATTGACCATCAACTCCAGTTTTATTTCATGGCTTTCCAGGCGCGCCTCAATTTTTTGCTGTTCCGTAGCGCCCGGGTCTACGGTCGTCTTGACGCCGTTTGCGCTGACCTGTTCGGCGCCTGGCATTTTGGCTTGCGCTTCAATCCTGGCAATAATGGTTTTAGACGCAAAATGCTCCCCCACCGTGAATGGGATATTGATCAGACCGCCTACCGCCGCATTCACGAAGGCGCTGCGCGCGCTGGCGGCAACTTGCTTGGGGAGTGGTGGGAACGCATTGTTTTTGTTCAACCCGACAATTTTCTGGGAATCACCCAGGGAGGCTTGCGTACCTTTCAGCTTGGTTATCGGCTTGGGTAGCACCGGCGGCACAGGTGGCAACGGAGGCACAATCGGCTTGGCTGGTTTAGATGACACAGGTGGCTTGCCCGAGTCTACCTCCACAGGCGGCTTGGGTCGCTTTAAGCGCTTCAAACCACGCCTGTTTCGGGTATGGATCTCTTCCTCGCTCGCCATAGGGTATTGAGTAGAGCGCTCCATTTGGCGAGTTGAATCCCGCGTTACATTCGAAACACTTGGAACCCGCACCTCAGGCAACGCCGGGGCAGAAGTGCCTGTTGTTTGCGGGTGAACCATTGGGACCGGTGACGAAATAGCAGACTGACTGGATAACCGCATAGCTAGACCTCTGACATGTTTAGGAGAGGGCTCCCTGCCGCTTCATCTCCTCAGTGGCCGTGCACAAAACCAGAGTTCCATGACTACACGTTATGTCATCAAATGCCTGAGTTTTTGCAGGACAGATGACACAAGCTTCATACAACGAGCTGAACATACGCCCTGGTTGAACTGTCCTCTTCTGATCAGACGCTTTTCATCTCACTGACGATTGGAGTGCTTCATGGCGAAAATCAACCTGGCCCAGCAATTGGCGACCACACTCGAGCAAGCGGGCATCAAGCGTATCTGGGGCCTGACTGGCGACAGCCTCAACGGCCTGACTGACGCTCTGCGCAGCATGGACAGCATCGAATGGATGCATGTACGCCACGAAGAGGTCGCGGCGTTCGCCGCCGGCGCCGAGGCCGCCGTCACCGGCGAGCTGACGGTATGCGCCGGCAGTTGCGGGCCGGGTAACCTGCATCTGATCAATGGCCTGTTCGACTGCCATCGTAATCACGTGCCGGTACTGGCTATCGCTGCGCAAATCCCCTCTTCGGAGATCGGCCTCAATTACTTTCAGGAAACCCATCCCCAGGAACTGTTCAAGGAGTGCAGCCATTTCATCGAACTGGTGAGCAACCCCGCGCAGATGCCCGAGGTGCTGCACCGTGCCATGCGCTCGGCAATTCTCAACCGGGGCGTGGCCGTGGTGGTGATTCCGGGGGATGTGTCGCTGCTGGAAGTCGAAGACCGGCTCAAGCCCTGGCCAGCCCTGCATGCGCCGCGCACGCTACCGGCCGAACAGGACCTGCAGCGCCTCACCGACCTGCTCCAGGGCAGCCAGAAAGTGACCCTGCTATGCGGCAGCGGCTGTGCCGGTGCCCACGACCAGGTCGTTGCGCTGGCCGACGCCCTGGGCGCGCCGGTGGTGCATGCCCTTCGCGGCAAGGAGCATGTGGAATGGGATAACCCCTTCGACGTGGGCATGACCGGCTTGATCGGCTTCAGCTCGGGCTACCACGCCATGCTCAACTGCGACACGCTGGTCATGCTCGGCACCGACTTTCCCTACCGTCAGTTCTACCCGACCGACGCGACCATCATTCAGGTCGACCGCAATGCCCAGGCCCTGGGACGTCGTGTCGCCCTGGACCTGGGCATCGCCGCCGATGTCGGTGAAACCATCGATGCACTGCTGCCCCGCCTGACCCGCAAGACCGATCGCAGCTTTCTCGACACCTCGTTGAAGCATTACGAGAAAGCCCGCCAGGGGCTGGATGACCTGGCGCAGCCGTCAAAAGCCAACCGCCCGATTCACCCGCAATATGTCGCACGCTTGCTCAGTGAACTGGCGGACGATGATGCAATCTTCACCGCCGATGTGGGCTCGCCGACCGTCTGGGCCGCCCGCTACCTGAAAATGAATGGCAAGCGCCGCCTGATCGGCTCGTTCAATCACGGCTCCATGGCCAATGCCATGCCCCAGGCCATCGGTGCCCAAGCGGCGTTTCCTGGGCGCCAGGTGATTTCGATGTCCGGCGACGGCGGGTTCACCATGCTGATGGGGGACTTCATCTCACTGGCACAACTGCAACTGCCGGTGAAAGTCATTGTGTTCAACAACGCGTCCCTGGGTTTTGTCGCCATGGAAATGAAAGCGGCGGGCTATCTCGATACCGGTACCGAGCTGAAAAATCCGGACTTCGCGGCCATGTCCAACGCCATGGGGATCCTGGGGATCCGCGTGGAGCAATCCGAAGACCTGGAACCGGCACTCCGCCGCGCCCTGGCCCATGACGGCCCTGTGCTGGTAGATGTTGTCACCGCTGCCCAGGAGCTGGTGATGCCTCCGAGTATCAAGCTGGAACAGGCCAAGGGCTTCAGCCTGTACATGCTCAAGGCGGTCATGAGCGGGCGTGGCGATGAAGTGATTGAGCTGGCGCGCACCAACTGGTTGCGCTGACCTTCAGTTGCGTGGAGCGGCGCCATAGCGGACCACCACCTGGGTGACCACCTCAACCAGGCGTGGGTCCGCATCCGGCGCACTGAACAGGCGAAACTGCGCATCGGGCAGCACGGGTAAACCGTGCTCGACACCGAGTACCGTCAAGCCCGCGCCGACCTGGCTGCGAACCATGGGCGCGATGGCAAAACCGGCCAGCGCCGCGGCGTGCAACCCGGCATAGCTGGTACACAGGACGGCGGTGCGCTGCGTGATGTTGGCCTGGGCCAGGCGGGTCAGGGCCGCCTCTCGATACGGGCAGGGCTCGGGAAACAGCGCCAGTGGCAGGGGCGTCGGCAACACCGCACGCGGCTGCGCGCACCAGGCCCATACGAGCGGCTCCTGCCACAAGGCCAGGCCTGGCTCGCCGGACTCGCACAACGATCCCACCACCACGTCGAGCTCGCCCTGCTTCATCAGGGCCAATAACGTACCGGGAATGCCCACTTGCACGCTGATCTGCATGCCCGGGTACTCGGCGGCGGCGGCCTGCAATTCGCGCAGCAGTCGCGCTTCGGCGAACTCCTCGGAAACCCCCAGGCGCAGGTTGCCTTCCCAGGCCGAGCGCGTCAGCTCGGCCCAGGCATCCCGGTTCAGCGCCAGAATGCCCCGTGCATAAGCGATCAGCCGCGCGCCGTCCGGCGTCAGTTGCTGGGCGCGCGTGGTGCGGATCAGCAGAGACTTGCCGACCTGCTCTTCCAGGCGCCGCAGATGACCACTCACCGCCGACTGCGTGAGATGCAAGCGGGCCGCGGCGCGACTGAAGCCGCCTTCATCCACCACAGCGACGAAGGTTTTGAGTAGCAGGATGTCGAACATATTTTAATTAATGATTAATGACCACTGAAAACACGATTTATATTTCAATCATCACTATGTTGCAATGCCTGGGTCAACTGCCCGAGGCCCATCATGACCACGCTCCTGCACATCGAATGCTCCCCACGTAAACAGCGCTCCGCGTCCCTGGATATCGCCCGCCAATTTATCGCCCGCTATCAGCACAATGCTCCGGATACAGAGGTGATCACCCTGGACCTATGGGCCCTGGAGCTTCCGGAGTTCAATGGCGAGGTCATGGACGCCAAGTACGCCGGTCTCAGTGGCACGCCCTTGACCGAGGAACAGGCCGGCGCCTGGGCTGCGCTGAAATCCCTGGCCGCCTATCTGCATCAGGCTGACGTGCTGGTGTTTTCGGTGCCACTGTGGAATTTCGCCGTGCCCTACAAGCTCAAGCACTTTATCGACGTGGTGTCACAGAAGGACGTGCTGTTCGAGTTCAGCCCCGAGCACGGCCTGCGAGGCTTGCTGCAGGACAAGACCGCCGTCAATGTGTATGCGCGCGGCATGGACTTTTCCGCACCGGGCGCCCAGGCCATGGATTTCCAGCGCCCGTACATGGACGCCTGGCTCGGCTTTATTGGAGTGACGAACGTGCATTCACTGTATGTGGAGAAGACGATCCTGGGGCCGGAAATCGATCGGGCATCGCGCCTGAAAAGTACCGCACTGGCGCTGCTGCTGGCCGATCAACTGGCCTGAACCCTAAGTAAAAACCCGGCCTTGTCGGCCGGGTTCGAGGCCATCAGCCGTGCTGTTTGATAACCCACTTGCCGAAGGCATCGATAAACGCCTGCAGAAACGGCCGGGTCTTGTCCGAGAGTTTGCCCGCCTCGTCAAACACGCTGCCCGCGCCACCCAGGTAAGCTTCCGGCTGCTGCATGCAGGGCACGTCGAGGAACACCAGGGACTGGCGCAGATGATGGTTGGCGCCAAACCCACCAATGGCACCCGGCGAAACGCTGATGATCGCCCCGGGCTTGCCACTCCAGGCGCTTTGCCCGTAAGGGCGGGAACCGACGTCGATGGCATTCTTCAACGGCGCGGGCACGGAACGGTTGTATTCCGGGGTCACAAACAACACCGCGTCGGATGAACTGACCTGCTGACGGAAAGTACTGTAGGCTGCCGGCGGTGTAGCACCGTCGATATCCTCGTTATAGAGCGGCAAATCGCCAATTTCGACAATGTTCAACTTGAGGTTGGCAGGGGCCAGTTCAGCCAATGCCAGGGCGACCTTGCGGTTGATAGAGGCTTTTCTCAAGCTGCCCACCAGGACGGCAACCGTGTAGACCTTGCTCATTGATTTTTCCCGACGTCTGACTAAGGAGTGTGTAGTTATAGAGCCTTCGCGGCGTGATCACCAGCAGGTTGTGATAATCCTCCAGAGGTATTCCGCAGCGCGCAATGCGCAGGAAGTGCGTAGGAAGTGTCTGAAAACTTCAACGAATAGTATTTTTTTCTTATAGGTAAACTACCCCGCTTCATGACGGTCTACAGAACCGAAATCGAGTGTTTATCTCCAGAGGTTCTAAACAGATGGCTGCAGTACTTGTCGGACAGTTCCATGCCAGAGACGCGGAAGGACGTGTGTATTCGGTGCATGAGTTCCAGGAATCCAACCCGGCGCAGGACAGCCAGGCTGGCTCGACGCCTACCACCACCTACAAGTTGGCCATTGGCGACCGCGTAGAAAAACTGGAAGGTGATGAATTCAAATTGATCCAGTCAGGCACGATCATCGTGCGCGAATCGCAAACCACCCTCGCCTCATAAGATCTCGCCTGGTCGACCTGCTCAGTCCTGGCCCTGGCTGCCACTGACTGGGCTGGCGGATCACCGGTTACGCATCTCAGTCACCTCGACCCCTGGCTCGCCGTCCATTTGCTTGAGCGTCACCATCAACTGCCCTCTCTCGCCCTCGACGACAAACATCGAACGCTTGTACCCCGATGTAGTGCTGGTGGGGTAAGCCACAACCTGCCTGACCAACGCCATTTCCAGCACGGCGCCGACGCGCTCGCTCACCTGTTCCTGGGAACGGATAAACGCTTCGAGCGCCAGGGTTTCAGGTGAATGTTCTTCTTGATTGTTCAAGAGATAAGCAGCCGCACACCCCAGGGTTGCCAGTACCAGGAGTTGCTTGGCCGTTACCCCGAAGATGTTCGTGGGTAGAGGCATTTGAGACCAGACCTGTTGTTGTTTTAAGTGCCGAGTCATCGGCATTGGTCGTTGATGATCAGATGCCCCATTCTAATCAGGTCGCCAGGTTATGCCAGATCTATCAGAGGTCGCCGTAGGTAATATCCTTGTTATCCCCGACGCCACCCAGCGTGCGGTCCTTGCCGAAGGAGAACAGATCGAAGGGAGTATTGGGCTGGCTCGACGGATAGTGATACTGGTAGGCAATACCCCAAGGATCCGTCAGCAACGCCTCGTCGACATAAGGGCCCTTCCAGTTGGCCTCTCCGGCGGGCTGCCGGATGAGCGCTTCAAGCCCCTCGTCATCGCCAGGATAGCGACCGGTATCTTGATGAAAGCGTTCGACGGCCTCACCGAGCCGGCTCACCTGGGCTTTGGCGCTGGCGATCTCGACTAGGGTCACATCACCAAACAACCGCGGCCCCAAGGCCACGGCCAACAGGCCGATGACCAGCACCACCGTCAATGCCGCCCAACGCGTATAACCGCGTTGGGTGTGCAACGGTCCCGCCACTGTGGTCAATCCGCGCATGGGTACGCCTCCTTGATAAAATCAATACGCTCTTTATAGGGCCTGCTCGTTGCAGTTGCACGCATGATTACCCGATATGCCCTCGCAGCATGCGCTCTTTTGCCCCGGCCATTGAAACACCGTCGCGCGCACCCTAGACTCCGGCGATGCGTTTACGTCATATCGAAGTGATTCAGGCCATCTTGCAAACCGGACACCTCGGCACTGCCGCCGAATGGTTGCAACTCCCCGTGGGCGATGTAGACGCCGTGCTCAAAGACGCCGAGCAGCAATTAGGTTTCATGCTGTTTGCCAGTGTGCGTGGGCGCTTGCAAGCCACGCGCGAGACCCTGGAACTGCAGGCCGAAATCGCCCACCTCTACGAGGCCCTGGAGCCGGTGCAACGCCTGGCCAGCCGGTTGAAACACCATCACGCGCCGACCCTGCGCGCCCTGTGCACCCCGCCCCTGGCCAACCAGTTGCTGCCGCAAAGCATCGCCATGCTACGTCGACGCTTCCAGGACACGCCGTGCAACCTGTCGAGCCTGCCGACCCGGGAAATTGTCAGGAGCCTGTTGTTGCACGAGGCCGATGTGGGCCTGAGCCTGCATGACCCGGAACATCCACAAATTCAAAGCACCGTATTGGCCCAAGGCAAATTACAACTGCTCGCTCCCCATGGCTGGCTCAAACCCAGGCAGAAGTACATTGCCCTGCAGGACCTGGCGGGGCAGTCGATGATCGGTCTCGAAGGCCAGGACCCGCTCAGCCGCCTGCTGGACGCCAAGCTGCGGGCCCTGCGCCCGTTGCCGGTGGTGCAGACGCGCGTACAGACCTACCAGATGATGCGCAGCATGGTGGAGGCCGGGGAAGGCTTGGCGATTGTCGACCCGTTTACCGCATTCGGCGCACGGGAAGCAGGGTTGGACGCATGCCCGCTGTCACCGCCGATCCAGGTCAGCCTGTATGCACTGACCCTGAAGGACAGCGTGACGGCCCCTGCCCTGAATGCGTTGCTGGAGATTGTCACGCAGAAGGCAGAAGGCCTGTTGGCGGGCTAGGACGCTGCGGTTTCCGTCTTGAACAAGCGGTACCAGAAGATCGCCACTTCGCGGGTTTGCGGATCAATGCCCCGATAGCGCAGGTGGTCGACGCCCCCCATCACATAGCCACACCGCTCATATAAGCGGCAGGCCCCGAGGTTGTTGTTCTGGGTTTCCAGCATCATGCCCGGCAGGTTTTTCTTGCGGCTCCAGAACTGCGCCACGTCCAGCAGCGCCTTGGCCACACCATGGCGACGCGCAGACAGGACCACCGCCAACTCATCAACATGGGCAAAGCCATTCCAGTTGGTGCTCACCACAATATGCCCTACCGCCCGATCATCGAGGTAAGCCATGAAGACTGCGCTGTCGGCGGCGTTACGGAAACTGGCGAACTCTTCCGGGTCTATGCCATAGCACTTGCGGTACGGCAGGATCCGCTCCACAGGCCATTCGTCAACCCGCTTGCCCATCTGCGGCTGGCCGTAGCCGCTGACCTCAAAGCTGAAGTCATTGCCCCACACATAGGCATCGAAGCCCTCGTCGGCCACGCGGACACTGAGCCCCGGATACTTCACGTTCATCACTGCGTGCATAACCATCCTTAATCCTTGATGCAATCGACGGTGTAACAACGACCATGACCGTCATCTTCGTGCTGCAGCCCATGAACATCGGCGACAAACCCGGGGAAGCCGCTGTCGAACGTGCGGGCGAATGCCAGGTAATCAATGATCGACCGCGTTGCCTCGGTAAAACGCTCGCCGGGCATGATCAACGGAATGCCCGGCGGATAAGGCACCAGCATCACCGCTGCGATGCGCCCAGGCAAGGCATCGATGGACACGGCCTCCACCTCACCTCGCACCAGCTGGTCGTAGGCATCGGCCGGTTTCATGGCGATTTCCGGCAACACCGTGTACATGCGCTTGAGGTGCCTGGCGGTGGCATTGCTGCGGTAACAGCTGTGCAATTGATCACAGAGGTCACGCAGCCCCAGGCCCTGATAGCGCGACGGCCCCTGGGCATACACTGATGGCAAACAACTGGCCAGGCTGACATTGGCATCGTAGCTACGCTTGAACTCCAACAATTCGGTGAGCAAGGTACTCCATTTACCTTTGGTAATGCCCATGGAGAACAACACGAGGAATGAATACAGGCCGGTCTTCTCCACCACCAGCCCACGTTCCCAGAGGAACTTGCTGACCACCGCCGCCGGGATACCCCGGTCGCTCAAGGCTCCTCCGGCGTTGAGGCCGGGCATCACCAGCGTCACTTTGATCGGGTCCAGCAGCACATAATCCTCGGCCACGTCGCCAAAACCATGCCAGTCGTCGCCGGGATGCAACAGCCAGTCCGTCGTGACAACCCGGTCGATGCCCGCCACCGACGGCGGTTGCCAAATCGAGAACCACCAATCGTCAGCGGCCAGATGCTGGCGCAGGTTGGCCAACGCACGACGAAAGCTCAGGGCTTCGTCGAACATTTCCTGCAACAGCGAACGCCCGGCCGGCCCTTCCATCATTGCCGAGGCGACGTCCAGCGAGGCGATGATGCTGTATTGCGGCGAAGTGGAGATATGCATCATGAAGGCTTCGTTGAAGCGGTCACGATCCAGTTGGCGGGCGCCACCATCCTGAACATGGATCATCGACGCCTGGCTGAAGGCGGCCAGCAACTTGTGCGTCGAGTGGGTGGTGAACACCAGGGGGCTGTCCGGTGTGCGTGAAGTGCCCATGCCGTAGCGCCCGGCAAAAAACTCGTGAAAGGCCGCGTAAGCGTACCAGGCCTCATCGAAGTGCAGCACCTCGACACTGCTGCCCAATTGCTGCTTGATCAGCTCGGCGTTGTAGCACAGGCCGTCATAGGTCGAATTGGTCACCACCGCCATCTTCACCTTCGCCGGCCGGCCACGGGTCAGGGGGCTGGCGTCGATCTTGGCGCGGATGGACTCAGGGCTGAATTCGCTCAGGGGAATCGGGCCGATGATGCCCAGCTCGTTGCGCTCCGGGCACAGGTACAGCGGGATCGCCCCAGTCATGATGATCGAGTGCAGTACCGACTTGTGGCAGTTGCGATCCACCAGCACCAGGTCGTTACGGCCGACCATGGAGTGCCACACGATCTTGTTGGCGGTGGACGTGCCATTGATGACGAAGAAGGTGTGGTCAGCGCCAAAGTTGCGTGCGGCGCGGGCTTCGGCTTCGGCCAGCGGCCCGGTGTGATCCAGCAGCGAACCGAGTTCCGGTACTGAAACGGACAAATCCGAACGCAGCGTGTTCTCACCGAAAAACTGATGGAACGCCTGCCCCACCGGGCTTTTGCGATAGGCCACGCCGCCCCCGTGGCCGGGGGTGTGCCAAGAGTAATTGGAATCGGCGGTGTGCTGGACCAGGGCCTTGAAGAACGGTGGCAACAAGCCGTCCAGGTAGGTCCGCGCAGCGCGAGCCACCTGCCGGGCGAGAAATGGCACCGTGTCTTCGAACAGATAAAGAATGCCGCGCAGTTGATTGAGCTCACTCATGGCGTCCGCCGGGGCGTTTTCCAGTGTGACTTGCTCGCCCAGCGCGAAGATCGGCAGGTTGGGCGCCCTCACCCGTGCCAGGCGAATCAGTTCGACCATGTTTTGCAGCAGATGGGTATTTTCCCCGGCACCTTCAGCGGCAATCAGCATGCAGGCCAAGCCGTGATGGGTCGATGCCACCAGCCGCCCCTCGGCATAGTCCACGGCAGAAAAGATACTGAAGCCCTCTTGTTCCAATTCCCTGGCGATGCCTCGAACCCGGTCACCGGCAACGGTGTCGGCCTTGATGTCGCGATGCACGATCAGAACGGGAAACTTCAAGTCTTTGTACATGACGGCTTGTGGTCCTGAGGGCTATGCACTCAGGGTAGAAGCTGGAAGAGAATGTGGCGAATGAAGATTATTGCTCCGCCAGCTGCGACCACAACGCCGGTGCACCCGCCGCCTTGGCAATCGCTTCCAATCGCGCCGCATGCTCGGCCAGGTCCTGCTCGCTGGCACGGATAATGGCGGTCGCTTTACGATCAGCCGGCAGTCGGCGAATTTCCGATGGGCGATTGCCCGCGCCTTCCGCCGAGCCGCTGCCGTCGGATGCATTACCAGCCAGGGACAGGCTGGTCTGGCCACCGGTCATGGTCAGGTAGACGTCGGCGAGAATCTCGGAGTCGAGCAAGGCGCCGTGCAGTTCACGGCCGGAGTTGTCGACGCCGTAGCGTTTGCACAATGCATCGAGGCTGTTGCGCTGGCCCGGGTGGCGTTCACGAGCCATCATCAGGGTGTCGAGGATCGAGCAGTGCTGGGAAATATCCGCCCGGTCCATCTGCCCCATCAGGGCGAATTCGTTGTTGATGAAGCCGACGTCGAACGCCGCGTTATGGATGATCAGTTGGGCGCCGTTGATGAACTCGAAGAACTCATCGGCCACTTCGGCAAAGCGCGGCTTGCCTTTGAGGAATTCATCGGTGATGCCGTGAACGGCGATAGCGCCCTCGTCACTGTCCCGATCCGGTTGCAGGTAGACATGAAAATGACGGCCGGTGAGGCGACGGCCCATCAACTCGACGCAGCCGATCTCGATGATCCGGTGACCATCGGTCACCGGCATGCCGGTGGTTTCGGTATCGAGTACTACGGATCGGATGGCCATCAGGGTTCAACTCTCAGCGGTGTGGTGTATTTCAAGGCGCGCAATCTTAGCACGCCATGGCCCGGGCAACCCAAGACCGGGCCAAGGCGCTCAAGGCTCGACAGTTTTTTACAATCCTTAGCAAAGCTGCAGCAGTTTTGCCCAAGGCGCCCTTGTTAGCCTGCACGCCCTAGTTGATACAGGTCCCACAACCACCATGAACCCGCCAAAACTACTGTGCACCCTGTTGCTGTTGGGCAGCACCTGCACGGCACACGCCACCAGCTTCGTCATGACCACCGACGCGCTGGTGAGCCTGTCCATGAGTGCCACTCGGGGCACCAGTTCGTCATTCAAGGATGACAAGATCGTTCAAGCGGCACGGGACGACGCCGAATCTTTTGTTGCCACGGATGGCCAGATCCGTGGTGTACGCCTGGAGGCGGCGCTGGTACACATTCGCGAACGCCTGCCAGGGCAAACCTTTACCGACATGCAGCTGGCACAGGCCATCGCCGCACTCTGAACATCAGCTCTGCTTGTAACCCCGCACTTCGTCCACGCCACGGTTAGCCAACTGGTCTGCCCGCTCGTTACCGGGATGGCCGATGTGCCCGCGTACCCATTTCCAGGTAATGTCGTGGCGATTGCATTGTTCATCGAGCAATTGCCACAGGTCGGCATTCTTGACCGGTTCCTTGGCGGCAGTCTTCCAACCCCGTTTTTTCCAGTTGACCATCCACTCATTGATGCCCTTCATCACGTACTGCGAGTCAGTCACCAGCAGCACGTTGCAGCGTCGCTTGAGCTCTTCCAGGCCACGAATGGCGCCCATCAGCTCCATGCGGTTGTTGGTGGTGTTGGCTTCGCCGCCCCACAGTTCCTTCTCCACGCCCTTGCACACCAGCAGGGCCCCCCAGCCGCCCGGGCCAGGGTTGCCCTTGCAGGCGCCGTCGGTGAAGAGTTCTACGCTATCGGTCATCGGTCACTCGGCCTGAAATCAAAAAAAGGGTTTTACGATTCACTCTGCTTGCGGTTGACCTTGGCCATCGGCATCGGCACCAGCTTGCCCACGGGCTGGCGTAGCACCTGGCGCACCGGCCGAAGCCCGACCACAATCTTGCGCGCCACCAACAAATAGAAGCCACCACCCGACAGTTGCCAGGCCCCGGCCCGGCGCTCCCAGCCGGCCAGACGTGCCTGCCACTTGGTCGACGCAAGCGGCGGACGATAGCACCCGAAGCGGCGTTTCTCCAGCGCGAAGCCCAGCAGGTTCAGCCAGTCTCCCACCCGCGACGGCGCGATGCAGCGCGCCTGGCGCAGGCCGTCATGGGCGAACAAATGGCGCATTCCCCAACTGCTCCAGGGGTTGATGCCGATAATAAGCAGATGGCCACCGGGGCGTACGCTGCTGGCGGCTTCACGGAGCAAACCGTGGGGAGACAGGCAAAAATCCAGGCCATGTTGCAACACCACCACATCGGCGGCGTGCTCGCTCAATGGCCAGGCTTGTTCCTCGCAGACGATTTCCACACCGGGCAACGGCGCCCCCAGACGCACATTGCGCTGCACCTGCGGGGCCGACGGCGGCGTCTGCGCCGAGGGGCCGTAATGCACCAGGTAACCGCCGAAGAAGCGCCCCAGCTCGTCTTCGAGCATGCGCCGTTCTTCGTCCAGCAGAAATTGCCCTATCGGCCCGGACAGCCACTCGCGGGCCGCGCTGATCAGGGCCAGCCACTCAGGATCGGCCTGGGCGAACGCTTTATCAGTCATTGCATTCTCCAACTCGCCTAGACGTTCTAAGATGCACCAATGTGTTCAGCTTGGCGAATCGAAGAATGATACAGATCAGTGCGCTACCCGCCTTCACCGACAACTACATCTGGTTGTTACAAGACCCAAGCACCCAGCGCTGCGCCGTCGTCGACCCTGGCGATGCCGGGCCGGTGCTCGCCTGGCTCCAGGCCAACCCCGGCTGGCAGCTCAGCGATATCCTGATCACCCACCACCACCATGATCATGTCGGCGGTGTGGAGCCCTTGAAAAGTGCTACCGACGCCAAGGTCTACGGCCCGGCCAGTGAGAAGATCCCGGCACGCGACATTGCCCTGCAGGATAACGACCGTGTCACGGTGCTGGGCTGGGACTTCGACGTCTATACGGTGCCCGGCCACACCCTGGGCCATATAGCCTATTACCACCAGGGCGTGCTGTTCTGTGGCGACACGCTGTTCGCCGCCGGCTGTGGGCGCCTGTTCGAAGGCACTCCAGAGCAAATGCACGCCTCGCTGCAACGCCTCGCCGCCCTGCCCGCCGACACGTTGGTGTACTGCACTCACGAGTACACGCAAAGCAACCTTAAATTCGCCCAGGCCGTGGAGCCGGATAACGCCGATATTGCCGAACGGGTGGCTGACGTCAACCAGTTGCGAGCCCGTGGCGAGATGACACTGCCGTCGAACCTGGCCCTTGAAAAACGCACCAACCCTTTTCTGCGCACCGCTGAAACATCCGTTAAACAAAAAGCGGACGAACGGAACGGTCGCGACAACCGCTCTGGGGCCGAGGTGTTTGCTAGCTTGAGGGCGTGGAAAGATAAGTTCTAACGGGAAGCAATCTGATACGCAATTTCTGAATGGTTGACCGGAACCGAAGCGCTTTCTAGAATCGCCCGACATTTTTGCCCGGAACTTACTTCCAGCCAATGTCGTCATCTATTCGTAAATCCATTTCTTCAGACGCATTGACCCGCCTGGCTCAAGCCGTGGCGGTGGCTGTGTCCGCGACTCTGGCGGGCTGCCAATCGACAAATTTCGCTGCACAATCCACCGTGCAACCCAAACCCAATCTTGCCGCCAAGATCAAGCAAAAACCTATCTGGCTTTCAGAGAAGCCCAGCCCCGAAGTGCCCCAGGATGTCTGGGAACGCATGCGACGGGGCTTTCAATTGCAGGAAGGCCTGGGCGTCAACCCGCGCATCGAGCAACAGCGCTTGTGGTTCGCCAGTAACCCGTCTTTTCTGGAGAACGCCGGAGAGCGCGGCAGCCTCTACATTCACTACATCGTCGAGCGCCTTGAAGAACGCAACATGCCCCTGGAGCTGGCGCTGCTGCCGGTGATTGAAAGTGCCTACAACCCAATGGCCTATTCGCGTAGCGATGCGGTCGGTTTGTGGCAGTTCATTCCCTCCACCGGGCGCTACTTCAACCTGCGCCAGACCCGCGCCTACGACGGCAGACGTGACATCACCGCGTCCACGACCGCCGCACTGGATTACCTGACGCGCCTGCATGACATGTTCAATGGCGACTGGTTGCTGGCCCTGGCGGCGTATAACGCCGGCGAAGGCACGGTCAGCCGGGCCATCGAGCGTAACGAGAAACTCGGCCTGCCCACCGACTACTGGAACCTGCCCCTGCCCCAGGAAACCAAGGACTACGTGCCCAAGTTCCTGGCGCTGTCCCAAGTGGTGCTGGCGCCGGAGGCATACGGTGTCAACCTGAGCCCGATCGCCAACCAGCCGTACTTCGAAGTGGTTGAAGTCAAACAGAGCATGGACCTGTCACGGGTCGCGGCACTGGCTGAAATCGACGAAGACGAACTGTTCCAGCTCAATCCGGCCCTGAAACAACGCACCACCCTGGACGGCCCCCAGCATCTGCTGGTGCCCAGCTCCAAGGCGCATCTGCTGACCAGCACCCTTTCGACGATGCGTCCGGAGGAATTGCTGGCCATGCGCCCGAAAAAGGCCGTGTTCGACGAAGTCGAGACAAAAGCCGTTGCCGGGCGTACCCGCAGCTACAAGGTGCGCACTGGCGACAACCTCACCCTGATCGCCAAGGCGAACAAGGTCGACGTGCATGACCTGCAACGCTGGAACAAGCTCAACGGCCAGGCACTCAAGGTCGGCCAGACCCTGGTGATGCAGGACACGCGCAAAGTCGTGGCCAGCAGCAAGAAGCCGGTGCAATACAAGGTCAAGAAAGGCGACTCGTTGTACATCGTTGCCAAACGCTTCAATGTTGAGATGCAACACCTCAAGCGTTGGAACCCGCGCACCGGCCAGGCATTGAAGCCAGGGCAAATGCTCGTCGTTTCCGGCCCACGATAGCCGGTTCTGTAGTGAGCGGGCTTGCCCCGCGCTGGGCGGCGCAGCCGCCCTAACAAAGACGCCGTGGTGTGTCAGAAAGACCGAGGTGCCTGGTTTAGGGCG
>NZ_PYWX01000053.1 GCF_003031675.1 Pseudomonas palleroniana
GAATTTCTTGACGACCATAGAGCATTGGAACCACCTGATCCCATCCCGAACTCAGCAGTGAAACGATGCATCGCCGATGGTAGTGTGGGGTTTCCCCATGTGAGAGTAGGTCATCGTCAAGATTAAATTCCGAAACCCCATTTGCGAAAGCAGATGGGGTTTTGTTTTGGGCGATCGAAAATGCGTAGAGGTCGATGAAGGCTAGAGTTCGGCCATTTCTATGCAATGGCTTTGCGCATGGCTATCATGCGTGCCTCATCGTGAGGCGATATGTGCATGTTGACGTTGTTAGAACTTCTAAAAGATGGCCGATTTCATTCTGGTGAGGCTCTGGGGGCCGCTCTGGGCGTAAGCCGCAGCGCTGTTTGGAAACAGCTTCAACATCTTGAGGCTGAGTTGAATCTGCCCATCCATAAAGTCCGGGGCAGGGGCTATCAACTCGCGTCTCCGCTGGCGTTCCTGAATGCCGAGGAAATTGCGGCGAATTCGGGCTCCACTGTATGGCCTGTCTACATTTCCGACTCTGTTGATTCCACTAATGCTGAAGCTTTGCGTCTTGTTGACGCCGGCAGTGCTGCGCCGTTCCTGGTGCTGGCCGAGCAGCAAACCGCAGGGCGCGGTAGGCGTGGTCGTAAATGGGTCAGTCCATACGCGCAGAACCTGTATTACAGCCTCGTGTTGCGCATTGAGGGCGGGCTGCGGCAGTTGGAGGGCCTCAGTCTGGTTGTGGGGTTGGCGGTCATGCAGGCCCTGCGTGAGGCGGGTGTGCAGCGTGCGGCCTTGAAATGGCCAAACGATGTTTTGGTTGAAGACAAAAAGATTGCCGGTATTTTGCTTGAGTTGGTGGGGGATCCTGCTGACATTTGTCACGTTGTGCTCGGTATCGGTATTAATGTGAATATGCAGAAGGCGGCTGATGTTGATCAGCAATGGACGTCGGTTCAGTTGGAGACTGGGTCTTCAGTCGATCGCAACCATTTGGTTGCAAGGCTGGGTTTGCATTTGCAGGGCTATCTGGACCGACATAAAAGCCTTGGCTTCTCTGCTCTCCAGGAGGAATGGGAGCAAAATCATTTGTGGCAGGGTAGGGCTGTGTCTCTCATAGCGGGCGTCAACCAAATTGATGGGGTGGTGCTAGGTATCGATCGCCAGGGTGCATTGCGCCTGAGTGTTGATGGTGTCGAGAAAACATACAGCGGTGGTGAGTTAAGCCTGAGGTTGCGTGATGATTCTTGAGCTCGACTGTGGGAATAGCTTCATCAAGTGGCGTGTACTTGGGCCGGATAAAGCGGGAGTCTTGGCTGAGGGTGTGGTTGGCTCGGACGCTTCATTGGTTGAAAGTCTGCTCTCACTTCCAGGTCTGTCGCTAACGCGGTGCCGACTAGTGAGCGTTCGAGCTGTCGAGGAGACCGATAAACTCGTGGAGGCGTTGGAGCGGGTGTTTGGCGTCAGCGTGTCGTGTGCGGCTTCTGCGCGGGAAATGGCAGGGGTGCGTAACGGCTATGAAGAATTTGAACGACTGGGGCTTGATCGTTGGTTGGCAATGCTTGGGGCATTCAAGTTGGGCTCAAGTGCTTGCCTGGTACTTGATTTCGGCACCGCAGCGACTGCGGACTTTATTGCGGCCGATGGTGAGCACCTGGGGGGCTTCATCTGCCCGGGCATGCCCCTTATGCGCAGTCAATTGCGCACGCATACGCGAAAGATTCGATACGACGATACCGCTGCTGAGCAGGCGCTGGAGCGGCTCTCTCCCGGCCGTACTACCGTGGAAGCGGTTGAGCGAGGTTGTACGCTGATGTTAAGGGGGTTTGTGCTGACTCAGCTTGAGCTTGCCCGAAGTTATTGGGGGGATGAGTTCTCGGTGTTCCTCACAGGGGGGGATGCGGGCTTGGTTGCGGAAGTCGTTCCGCAGGGGCGGCTCGTTCCTGATCTGGTGTTCGTCGGCCTGGCTATGGCGTGCCCTTTGTCCTGAGGTGTTTATGCGTTGGCTGTTTTTGCTTTTGCTTGTGCTCAATGTCTTCTACTACGTCTGGCATCAGCAAGAAGCTCCGTTGCGTGCGAAAGATGTCACTCCATTGAGTCTTTATAAGGGGTCTCAGCAAGATATTCGTCTGCTGAGTGAGTCTTCCGATGGCGTTGCCCGTCGTGATCGAGCCAAGGCTCAGGAGGCTCAAAATACCTGCTTATACGTGGGCGGGTTCTCAGATATGCGGCAGGCGCAGTTGCTTGAGCAGCGCCTCATGAGCTTGGATATAAAGGCCAAGATCCAAACCTTGAACGTTCCTGATGCTTTCGGTTACTGGCTTCGCGTGTCTCCGGAAAGCAGGCGTCTGGCTGATGATCTGCCGTTTGAAAACCTTGCTAAGGAATTCAATGAGTTAAAACATAAAATAATGTTGTGCGAAGGCGTTGCAAGTCTCGAATAGTTTGCATAGAATGGCGCCCGCTTCGCAGTGAAGACCTTTACGGTCTACAGTGTGAAGCGAAGGTCAACGCAGCTAACCTCATATTTTTAAATGAGAAAATGCTTGACAGAAGGTCGGCGTAATGTAAAATGCCGGCTCGCTTAGGAGGGGTTCCCGAGCGGCCAAAGGGATCAGACTGTAAATCTGACGTCTACGACTTCGAAGGTTCGAATCCTTCCCCCTCCACCATTTTTAGCGTGAGCTGCAAGCTCCGCGGGTATAGTTTAGTGGTAGAACCTCAGCCTTCCAAGCTGATGATGCGGGTTCGATTCCCGCTACCCGCTCCAAGTTTGCAGGTTGTGCAAGGTGTTTCGCTCTTGTAGCTCAGTTGGTAGAGCACACCCTTGGTAAGGGTGAGGTCAGCGGTTCAAATCCGCTCAAGAGCTCCATATAACAAGGCAGATATGAAAATATCTGCCTTTGTTTTAACAGCTTATCTCGGCTTGATTGCGTTGTTTCTGGCTTGGTTGTCAGGGTGTTTTCAAGTCTCTTGGGGTTGGTTGTTGTAAAGTCTTTTTCAGGTCTGCATAATGGTCGGCCTGATTTTGTTTTAGGTCAGTAGCTCAATTGGCAGAGCGACGGTCTCCAAAACCGTAGGTTGGGGGTTCGATTCCCTCCTGACCTGCCAGATTCACGTGGTGTGTCTGGCTTTCTTTTCACAGGATCTTCATAGATGACTCCTAAGGCTGAAGCTCAAAGCTCTCGTTTCGATCTGGTCAAGTGGCTCGCTGTAGTCGCTTTGGTGGTCGTAGGCGTTGTTGGCAATCAGTACTATTCTGCTTCGCCGATCCTGTACCGCGTACTTGCTTTGCTTGCTCTTGCTGCTGTGGCTGCCTTTGTAGGCCTGCAGACTGCCAAAGGCAAGTCTTTCGCAGTCCTGGTAAAGGAAGCGCGCACCGAAATTCGTAAAGTCGTTTGGCCGACTCGCCAAGAAACCACGCAGACCACGTTGATCGTTGTGGCTGTTGTTCTGGTTATGGCGTTGCTGCTGTGGGGGCTTGATTCCCTGCTCGGCTGGCTTGTTTCCTTGATTGTTGGCTAAGGGTGTCCCGTGGCTAAGCGTTGGTACGTTGTGCATGCTTACTCGGGTTACGAGAAGCATGTTATGCGCTCTTTGCTAGAGCGCGTAAAGCTTGCAGGCATGGAAGATGGCTTCGGCGAAATTCTGGTTCCCACTGAAGAAGTGGTTGAAATGCGGAATGGCCAGAAGCGTAAGAGCGAACGCAAGTTCTTCCCTGGCTATGTGCTGGTTCAGATGGACATGAATGAAGGTACTTGGCACTTGGTCAAGGATACTCCTCGTGTCATGGGCTTCATTGGCGGTACTGCTGATAAGCCTGCTCCTATCACTGACAAAGAGGCGGAAGCGATTCTGCGTCGTGTTGCTGATGGTAGTGACAAGCCTAAGCCGAAGACTCTCTTCGAGCCGGGTGAGGTTGTTCGTGTCACAGACGGTCCGTTTGCTGATTTCAACGGTACGGTCGAAGAAGTTAACTACGAGAAGAGCCGGATCCAAGTGGCAGTGCTCATTTTCGGTCGCTCTACTCCGGTAGAGCTGGAGTTCAGCCAGGTCGAGAAGGTCTAGCTGAGCAAGCATCCCAACCCCGCAGCCTTAGGCTGTGGGGTTTTGTCGTCACTGGGATAAACGCGCAAGTAACCGGGGAGCCTTTCGAGGCGTTTGAACCCGTAATTGGAGTGCCTCATGGCCAAGAAGATTACCGCTTACATCAAGCTGCAAGTGAAGGCCGCTCAGGCCAACCCTAGCCCACCCGTCGGTCCAGCTCTGGGTCAACACGGCGTGAACATCATGGAATTCTGCAAGGCCTTCAACGCCCGTACTCAGGGTCTTGAGCCAGGTCTGCCGACTCCAGTGATCATCACTGTATACAGCGACCGTAGCTTCACTTTCGAAACCAAGTCGACCCCGGCTTCGGTTCTGTTGAAGAAAGCTGCTGGTCTGACTAGCGGTTCCGCTCGTCCTAACACCGTTAAAGTCGGCACTGTTACTCGTGCTCAGCTGGAAGAAATCGCGAAAACCAAAAACGCGGATCTGACTGCAGCTGATATGGATGCAGCCGTGCGTACCATCGCCGGTTCTGCTCGTAGCATGGGCCTTAACGTGGAGGGTGTGTAATGGCTAAGCTGACCAAGCGCCAAAAGGCTATCGCCGGCAAAATCGAAGCAGGCAAGGCCTACAGCTTTGTAGACGCTGCTGCCCTGCTGACCGAGCTGTCGACTGTCAAGTTCAGCGAGTCTGTTGACGTTGCTGTAAACCTGGGTGTTGACCCGCGTAAATCCGACCAGGTCGTTCGTAGCGCAACTGTGCTGCCACACGGTACTGGCAAGACTGTACGTGTTGCTGTGTTCACCCAGGGTCCGGCAGCTGAAGCTGCTCTGGCCGCTGGCGCTGACCGCGTTGGCATGGACGACCTGGCTGCCGAAATGAAAGGCGGCGACCTGAACTATGACGTAGTTATTGCTTCCCCGGATGCAATGCGCGTTGTAGGTCAGTTGGGTCAGATCCTCGGTCCACGCGGCCTGATGCCTAACCCTAAGGTTGGTACCGTAACTCCAGACGTAGCCAGCGCGGTTAAAAACGCCAAGGCTGGTCAGGTTCGTTATCGCACCGACAAAAACGGCATCATTCACACCTCCGTTGGCAAAGTCGGCTTTGATGCCGTCAAGCTGAAGGAAAACGTTGAAGCCCTGATCGCTGATCTGAAGCGTATCAAGCCGGCTTCCTCGAAAGGTATCTACGTTAAGCGCGTAACCCTGAGCACCACTATGGGCCCAGGTCTGGTCATCGACCAAGGCTCGCTGGACGTATAAGACACAGATTGGCGCAGGAGACTGCGTCAATTGAAAAAATTGGGGTCCCTGCCTGGCGGGGGCTATCCAAGACCGTAGGCGGCGCAAGTCTTAAACCACAAGCCTACGCAGATGGTGCTCCCGGTTCCTTACCGAATCAGACACCAAAACGACATCCGGCTTCGGCCAGATGAAACGGTAACAAGCAGGAGTTAAACCCGTGGCAATTAATCTCGAAGACAAGAAGGCCATCGTCGCTGAAGTCAACGAGGCTGCCAAAGCTGCTCTGTCCGCTGTCGTGGCTGATGCCCGTGGTGTGACAGTAGGCGCTATGACCGGACTCCGTAAAGAGGCTCGTGAAGCTGGCGTATACGTACGTGTTGTACGTAACACCCTGCTCAAGCGCGCTGTTGCTGACACTGAATACAGTGTTCTCAACGACGTGTTCACCGGCCCGACTCTGATCGCTTTCTCCAAAGAGCATCCAGGCGCTGCTGCCCGTTTGTTCAAAGAGTTCGCCAAGAGTCAGGATAAGTTCGAGATCAAGGCAGCTGCGTTCGAGGGCAAGTTCCTCGCAGCTAACCAAATCGACGTACTGGCAACACTGCCGACCCGCGACGAAGCCATTTCGCAGCTGATGAGCGTGATTCAAGGCGCTACCAGCAAGCTGGCTCGTACTCTGGCTGCAGTTCGCGAGCAAAAAGAAGCTGCCGCAGCCTAAGGCTGAGCGACTTCTCTCGCGTATTTTTGTTTATTTCGATGGCCGCGTAGGCCGTCCCCCAATTCAGGAAATACAGTAATGTCTATCTCCCAAGAAGATATCCTCAACGCCGTAGCTGAAATGTCGGTTCTGCAGGTTGTTGAGCTGATCAAAGCTTTCGAAGAAAAATTCGGCGTTTCCGCTGCTGCTGCTTCCGCCGGCCCAGCCGCTGTTGCTGCTGTTGCTGAAGAGCAAACCGAATTCAACGTCATGCTGACCGAAGCTGGCGAGAAGAAAGTAAACGTGATCAAGGCAGTACGTGAACTGACCGGTCTGGGCCTGAAAGAAGCCAAGGCTGTAGTTGACGGCGCTCCTGCCATGGTTCTGGAAGCTGTTGCCAAAGACGCAGCTGACAAAGCCAAAGCAGTACTGGAAGAAGCAGGCGCTAAAGTCGAGCTGAAGTAAGCATCGACCTTGCGTCTCCAGCCCAAGCGTTAAGCTGAAGGCTGATGGCTGGTGGCTCTTGCCACCGGCCTTTTTCCGTTCTTGGCTGTCGACTCGGTCGCCGCCATTAACGCGCTGTAGCCACCCGATGCGGTGGTGCAAACCATGGGGTTTGCAAGATTTTCTGGCTGCTCCCGTCGGAGGGGCCAAACAAGCAGGTGACCAAGCTGGGGAACGCTGATGGCTTACTCATATACTGAGAAAAAACGTATCCGCAAGGACTTTAGCAAGTTGCCGGACGTCATGGATGTCCCGTACCTTCTGGCTATCCAGCTGGATTCGTATCGTGAATTCTTGCAGGCGGGAGCGACCAAAGATCAGTTCCGCGACGTGGGCCTGCATGCGGCCTTCAAATCCGTTTTCCCGATCATCAGCTACTCCGGCAATGCTGCGCTGGAGTACGTCGGTTATCGCCTGGGCGAACCGGCATTTGATGTCAAAGAATGCGTGTTGCGCGGTGTTACGTACGCCGTACCGTTGCGGGTAAAAGTCCGCCTGATCATTTTCGATAAAGAATCGTCGAACAAAGCGATCAAGGACATCAAAGAGCAAGAAGTCTACATGGGCGAAATCCCATTGATGACTGAAAACGGTACCTTCGTAATCAACGGTACCGAGCGTGTAATCGTTTCCCAGCTGCACCGTTCCCCGGGCGTGTTCTTTGACCACGACCGCGGTAAGACGCACAGCTCCGGTAAGCTCCTGTACTCCGCGCGGATCATTCCGTACCGCGGTTCGTGGTTGGACTTCGAGTTCGACCCGAAAGACTGCGTGTTCGTGCGTATCGACCGTCGTCGCAAGCTGCCGGCCTCGGTACTGCTGCGCGCACTCGGTTATACCACTGAGCAAGTGCTGGATGCCTTCTACACCACCAACGTATTCAGCCTGAAGGGTGAAACCCTCAGCCTGGAATTGGTGCCTTCGCGCCTGCGTGGTGAAATTGCCGTTCTGGATATCCAGGACGATAAGGGCAAGGTCATTGTTGAGGCTGGTCGCCGTATCACTGCGCGCCACATCAACCAGATCGAAAAAGCCGGTATCAAAGAGCTGGAAGTGCCTCTGGACTACGTTCTGGGCCGCACCACCGCCAAGGTCATCGTTCACCCGGCTACAGGCGAAATCCTGGCTGAGTGCAACACCGAGCTGAACACCGAGATCCTGGCCAAGATCGCCAAGGCTCAGGTTGTTCGCATCGAGACTCTGTACACCAACGATATCGACTGCGGTCCGTTCATCTCCGATACTCTGAAGATCGACTCCACCAGCAACCAATTGGAAGCGCTGGTTGAGATCTATCGCATGATGCGTCCTGGTGAGCCACCGACCAAAGACGCTGCCGAAACCCTGTTCAACAACCTGTTCTTCAGCCCTGAGCGCTATGACCTGTCTGCGGTCGGCCGCATGAAGTTCAACCGTCGTATCGGTCGCACCGAGATCGAAGGTTCGGGCGTACTGTGCAAGGAAGACATTGTTGCGGTCCTGAAGACCCTGGTCGACATCCGTAACGGCAAAGGCATCGTCGACGACATCGACCACTTGGGTAACCGTCGCGTTCGCTGCGTAGGCGAAATGGCCGAGAACCAGTTCCGCGTTGGCCTGGTGCGTGTTGAGCGTGCGGTCAAAGAGCGTCTGTCGATGGCTGAAAGCGAAGGCCTGATGCCGCAAGACCTGATCAACGCCAAGCCAGTGGCTGCGGCGGTGAAAGAGTTCTTCGGTTCCAGCCAGCTCTCGCAGTTCATGGACCAGAACAACCCGCTCTCCGAGATCACCCACAAGCGCCGTGTATCCGCACTGGGCCCAGGCGGTCTGACCCGTGAGCGTGCAGGCTTTGAGGTTCGTGACGTACACCCGACGCACTACGGTCGTGTTTGCCCGATCGAAACGCCGGAAGGTCCGAACATCGGTCTGATCAACTCCTTGGCTGCGTACGCGCGCACCAACCAGTACGGCTTCCTCGAGAGCCCGTACCGTGTGGTTAAGGACGCTCTGGTCACCGACGAAATCGTTTTCCTGTCCGCCATCGAAGAAGCTGATCACGTGATCGCTCAGGCCTCGGCCACGATGAGTGACAAGAAAGTCCTGATCGATGAGCTGGTAGCTGTTCGTCACTTGAACGAGTTCACCGTCAAGGCGCCGGAAGACGTCACCTTGATGGACGTTTCGCCGAAGCAGGTAGTGTCGGTTGCAGCGTCGTTGATCCCGTTCCTGGAGCACGACGACGCCAACCGTGCGTTGATGGGTTCCAACATGCAGCGTCAAGCTGTACCCACCCTGCGTGCTGACAAGCCGCTGGTAGGTACCGGCATGGAGCGTAACGTAGCGCGTGACTCCGGCGTTTGCGTCGTGGCGCGTCGTGGTGGCGTGATCGACTCCGTTGATGCCAGCCGTATCGTGGTTCGTGTTGCTGATGACGAAGTTGAAACCGGCGAAGCTGGTGTCGACATCTACAACCTGACCAAGTACACCCGTTCGAACCAGAACACCTGCATCAACCAGCGTCCGCTGGTGAGCAAGGGTGATCGCGTTCAGCGTAGCGACATCATGGCTGACGGCCCGTCCACCGACATGGGTGAGCTGGCTCTGGGTCAGAACATGCGTATCGCGTTCATGGCGTGGAACGGCTTCAACTTCGAAGACTCCATCTGTCTGTCCGAGCGTGTTGTTCAAGAAGACCGCTTCACCACGATCCACATTCAGGAACTGACCTGTGTGGCTCGTGACACCAAGCTTGGGCCAGAAGAGATCACTGCGGACATCCCGAACGTGGGTGAAGCTGCACTGAACAAGCTGGACGAAGCCGGTATCGTTTACGTAGGTGCTGAAGTTGGCGCAGGCGACATCCTGGTTGGTAAGGTCACTCCGAAAGGCGAGACTCAGCTGACTCCGGAAGAGAAGCTGCTGCGTGCCATCTTCGGTGAAAAAGCCAGCGACGTTAAAGACACCTCCCTGCGTGTGCCTACCGGCACCAAAGGTACTGTCATCGACGTACAAGTCTTCACCCGTGACGGTGTTGAGCGTGATGCTCGTGCACTGTCCATCGAGAAGACTCAACTCGACGAGATCCGTAAGGACCTGAACGAAGAGTTCCGCATCGTTGAAGGCGCGACCTTCGAACGTCTGCGTTCCGCTCTGGTAGGCCACAAGGCCGAAGGTGGCGCAGGTCTGAAGAAAGGTCAGGACATTACCGATGAAGTTCTCGACGGTCTTGAGCACGGCCAGTGGTTCAAACTGCGCATGGCTGAAGATGCTCTGAACGAGCAGCTCGAGAAGGCTCAGGCCTATATCGTTGATCGCCGCCGTCTGCTGGACGACAAGTTCGAAGACAAGAAGCGCAAACTGCAGCAGGGCGATGACCTGGCTCCAGGCGTGCTGAAAATCGTCAAGGTTTACCTGGCAATCCGTCGCCGCATCCAGCCGGGCGACAAGATGGCCGGTCGTCACGGTAACAAGGGTGTGGTCTCTGTGATCATGCCGGTTGAAGACATGCCGCACGATGCCAATGGCACCCCGGTCGACGTCGTCCTCAACCCGTTGGGCGTACCTTCGCGTATGAACGTTGGTCAGATCCTCGAAACTCACCTGGGCCTCGCGGCCAAAGGTCTGGGCGAGAAGATCAATCGTATGATCGAAGAGCAACGCAAGGTCGCTGACCTGCGTAAGTTCCTGCACGAGATCTACAACGAGATCGGCGGTCGTAACGAAGAGCTGGACACCTTCTCCGACCAGGAAATCCTGGATCTGGCGAAGAACCTGCGCGGCGGCGTTCCAATGGCTACCCCGGTGTTCGACGGTGCCAAGGAAAGCGAAATCAAGGCCATGCTGAAACTGGCAGACCTGCCAGAAAGCGGCCAGATGCAGCTGTTCGACGGTCGTACCGGCAACAAGTTCGAGCGCCCGGTTACTGTTGGCTACATGTACATGCTGAAGCTGAACCACTTGGTAGACGACAAGATGCACGCTCGTTCTACCGGTTCGTACAGCCTGGTTACCCAGCAGCCGCTGGGTGGTAAGGCTCAGTTCGGTGGTCAGCGTTTCGGGGAGATGGAGGTCTGGGCACTGGAAGCATACGGTGCTGCTTACACTCTGCAAGAAATGCTCACAGTGAAGTCGGACGATGTGAACGGTCGGACCAAGATGTACAAAAACATCGTGGACGGCGATCACCGTATGGAGCCGGGCATGCCCGAGTCCTTCAACGTGTTGATCAAAGAAATTCGTTCCCTCGGCATCGATATCGATCTGGAAACCGAATAACACGTGACGCGAATCGAGAGCGGGGCTGTTTAGCCCGCTCTCTGCTCCGCCAGGAGGAAAGGCCTTGAAAGACCTACTGAATTTGCTGAAAAACCAGGGTCAAGTCGAAGAGTTCGACGCCATCCGTATTGGGTTGGCATCGCCTGAGATGATCCGTTCGTGGTCGTTCGGTGAAGTTAAAAAACCGGAAACCATCAACTACCGTACGTTCAAACCTGAGCGTGACGGCCTGTTCTGCGCCAAGATCTTTGGCCCGGTAAAGGATTACGAGTGCCTGTGCGGTAAGTACAAGCGCTTGAAGCACCGTGGTGTGATCTGCGAGAAGTGCGGCGTTGAAGTTGCGCTGGCCAAAGTTCGTCGTGAGCGCATGGCGCACATCGAACTGGCTTCGCCGGTTGCCCACATCTGGTTCCTGAAATCGCTGCCGTCCCGTATCGGCTTGCTGATGGACATGACCCTGCGTGATATCGAGCGCGTTCTCTACTTCGAGAGCTATGTCGTTATCGATCCAGGCATGACCACCCTTGAAAAAGGTCAGCTGCTGAACGACGAGCAGTACTTCGAAGCGCTGGAAGAGTTCGGCGACGATTTCGATGCCCGCATGGGTGCCGAAGCTGTCCGCGAACTGCTGCACGCTATCGACCTGGAACACGAGATTGGTCGCCTGCGTGAAGAAATTCCGCAAACCAACTCTGAAACCAAGATCAAGAAGCTGTCCAAGCGTCTGAAGTTGATGGAAGCCTTCCAAGGCTCCGGTAACTTGCCAGAGTGGATGGTGCTGACCGTTCTGCCGGTTCTGCCGCCAGACCTGCGTCCGCTGGTACCGTTGGATGGTGGCCGTTTCGCAACGTCCGACCTCAACGACCTGTACCGCCGCGTGATCAACCGTAACAACCGCTTGAAGCGCCTGCTTGATCTGTCCGCTCCGGACATCATCGTGCGCAACGAAAAGCGTATGTTGCAGGAAGCTGTCGATGCCCTGCTCGACAACGGTCGTCGTGGCCGCGCTATCACCGGTTCCAACAAGCGTCCTCTGAAATCCTTGGCTGACATGATCAAGGGTAAGCAAGGTCGTTTCCGTCAGAACTTGCTCGGTAAGCGTGTTGACTACTCCGGTCGTTCGGTAATTACCGTAGGCCCGACCCTGCGTCTGCACCAGTGCGGTCTGCCTAAGAAGATGGCTCTCGAGCTGTTCAAGCCGTTCATCTTCGGCAAGCTGGAAATGCGCGGTCTCGCGACCACCATCAAAGCGGCCAAGAAAATGGTCGAGCGCGAACTGCCAGAGGTTTGGGACGTTCTCGCTGAAGTGATTCGCGAACACCCGGTTCTCCTCAACCGTGCACCGACCCTTCACCGTCTGGGTATCCAGGCGTTTGAACCGGTACTGATCGAAGGCAAGGCTATCCAGCTGCACCCTCTGGTCTGTGCTGCGTACAACGCCGACTTCGACGGCGACCAAATGGCCGTGCACGTACCGCTGACACTGGAAGCCCAGTTGGAAGCGCGTGCGTTGATGATGTCGACCAACAACATTCTGTCGCCAGCCAACGGTGAGCCAATCATCGTTCCGTCGCAGGACGTTGTATTGGGTCTGTACTACATGACTCGTGAAGCGATCAACGCCAAGGGCGAAGGTCGTGTGTTCGCTGACCTGCAAGAAGTTGACCGTGTGTTCCGTGCCGGCGAAGCCGCGCTGCATGCCAAGGTCAAAGTGCGGATCAACGAAACCGTCAACGACCGTGACGGCGGCAGCGTGACCAACACCCGTATTGTCGACACCACTGTCGGCCGTGCGCTGTTGTATCAAGTTGTGCCAAAAGGTCTGTCGTACGACGTCGTCAACCTGCCGATGAAGAAAAAGGCGATCTCCAAGCTGATCAACCAGTGCTACCGCGTGGTTGGTTTGAAAGAGACCGTTATCTTCGCCGACCAGTTGATGTACACCGGTTTTGCTTATTCGACCATTTCCGGCGTTTCCATCGGTGTTAACGACTTCGTTATCCCGGATGAAAAAGCCCGCATCATCGGTGCCGCCACCGACGAAGTGAAAGAAATCGAGAGCCAGTATGCGTCCGGCCTGGTAACCCAGGGCGAGAAGTACAACAAGGTGATCGACCTTTGGTCCAAGGCGAACGACGAAGTTTCCAAGGCGATGATGGCCAACCTCTCGAAAGAGAAAGTCATCGACCGTCACGGCGACGAAGTTGAGCAAGAGTCCTTCAACTCGATGTACATGATGGCCGACTCGGGTGCACGGGGTTCTGCTGCGCAGATCCGTCAGCTGGCCGGTATGCGTGGCCTGATGGCCAAGCCGGACGGTTCCATCATTGAAACGCCGATTACTGCGAACTTCCGTGAAGGTTTGAGCGTACTTCAGTACTTCATCTCCACTCACGGTGCTCGTAAAGGTCTGGCGGATACCGCGTTGAAAACGGCTAACTCCGGTTACCTGACTCGTCGTCTGGTAGACGTTGCACAAGATCTGGTTGTAACCGAGATCGATTGCGGCACCGAGCATGGCCTGCTGATGACTCCGCACATTGAAGGCGGTGACGTTGTAGAGCCGCTGGGTGAGCGCGTACTGGGTCGTGTTATTGCCCGTGACGTATTCAAGCCGGGTACCGAGGAAGTTATCGTTCCTGCCGGCACTCTGGTTGATGAGAAGTGGGTCGAGTTCATCGAACTCAACAGCATCGACGAAGTGATCGTTCGTTCGCCGATCAGCTGCGAAACCCGCTATGGCATTTGCGCCAAGTGCTACGGCCGCGACCTGGCTCGTGGTCACCAGGTGAACATCGGTGAGTCGGTTGGCGTAATCGCTGCCCAGTCCATCGGTGAGCCGGGTACCCAGTTGACGATGCGTACGTTCCACATCGGTGGTGCGGCAAGCCGGACCTCCGCAGCTGACAGCGTTCAGGTGAAAAATGGCGGTACCGTCCGTCTGCACAACCTGAAACACGTTGAACGAGTGGATGGCCACCTGGTTGCCGTTTCCCGTTCCGGTGAGCTGGCAATCGCTGATGACTTCGGTCGTGAGCGTGAGCGCTACAAGCTGCCGTACGGTGCTGTGATTTCGGTTAAAGAAGGTGACAAGGTCGACGCTGGCGCAATCGTGGCCAAGTGGGACCCGCACACTCACCCGATCGTTACCGAAATGAAAGGTACCGTGACCTACGTGGGCATGGAAGAAGGCATCACGATCAAGCGTCAGACTGACGAATTGACCGGTATGACCAACATTGAAGTTCTCGATCCGAAAGATCGTCCAGCTGCCGGTAAAGACATCCGTCCTGCCGTGAAGATGGTTGATGACAACGGCAAGGATCTGTTGCTGCCAGGCACTGACGTAATCGCTCAGTACTTCCTGCCAGCCAACGCCCTGGTCGGTGTAGCGGATGGTGCGAAGATCGCGATCGGTGATGTTATCGCGCGTATCCCGCAAGAAACTTCGAAGACCCGTGACATCACCGGTGGTCTGCCGCGTGTTGCCGACTTGTTCGAAGCTCGTCGTCCGAAGGAAGCGTCGATTCTGGCTGAAGTCAGCGGCACCATCGCGTTCGGTAAAGAGACCAAAGGCAAGCGCCGTCTGGTCATTACCCCGAACGACGGTAGCGATCCGTATGAAGAGCTGATTCCGAAGTGGCGTCACCTGAACGTGTTCGAAGGCGAGCAGGTAAACCGCGGCGAAGTTATCTCCGACGGTCCGAGCGATCCACACGACATCCTGCGTCTGCTGGGTGTGAGTGCGCTCGCCAAGTACATCGTCAACGAGATCCAGGACGTTTACCGCCTGCAAGGCGTGAAGATCAACGATAAGCACATCGAGACCATCCTGCGTCAGATGTTGCGTAAAGTTGAGATCTCCGAGTCCGGCGATTCCAGCTTCATCAAGGGCGACCAGATGGAACTGACTCACGTACTGGTAGAGAACGAGAAGCTGGCAGCCGAAGACAAGTTCGTTGCCAAGTTCACTCGCGTGTTGCTGGGTATCACCAAGGCGTCGTTGTCCACTGAGTCGTTCATCTCGGCGGCCTCCTTCCAGGAGACCACTCGCGTACTGACCGAAGCAGCGGTAACCGGCAAGCGCGATTACCTGCGCGGCCTGAAAGAAAACGTGGTCGTGGGTCGTCTGATCCCGGCGGGTACCGGTTTGGCATACCACAGCGAGCGTAAGCGTCGCCGTGATGCTGACAAGCCGCTGCGCGTTAGCGCCAGTGAAGTGGAAGCTGCACTGACCGAAGCGCTGAACTCTAGCGGTAACTGAGTTCTGCGATAAATAAGTCTGGGCCCTGGCAGCCCCCATTCGTCGGATCGAGGCATTTTTGCCCCGGTTCGATGGAAGGGGAGGTCGGGGCCTTGCCTTGACTGGGGGCAAGATCCTCTTTAGACTCTTGTACCCCTAAATTTGGCGGGAATGCGTTCCTGCCATTTTGCTTTTCTTGCAAGACAATAGCGTCGCAAGACAACAGTGGAGCTAGTAGATGGCAACTATCAACCAGCTGGTACGTCAGCCGCGTAAGCGTATCGTCGAGAAATCCGACGTACCTGCGCTGCAGAACTGCCCGCAACGTCGTGGCGTATGCACCCGTGTGTATACCACCACGCCGAAAAAACCTAACTCGGCACTGCGTAAAGTATGCCGTGTGCGTCTGACCAACGGTTTCGAGGTTTCCTCGTACATCGGTGGTGAAGGCCACAACCTGCAAGAGCACAGCGTGGTACTGATCCGCGGCGGTCGTGTAAAAGACTTGCCAGGTGTTCGTTACCACACCGTACGCGGCTCCTTGGATACTTCCGGCGTTAAAGGTCGTAACCAGGGTCGTTCGAAGTACGGTACCAAGAAGCCTAAGTAGTAGCGGCTTTTTGTAAAACTGAATCATCTTATTTTCTGAGTCGATAAGAGTAAGGTCGGAGGCGTCCCGAAAGGGCACCGATTCCGAGCGAACCTGAAGACCGTTTGAGGGCTTATCCATGCCAAGAAGACGCGTAGCAGCCAAGCGCGAAGTGCTTGACGATCCAAAATACGGAAGCCAAATTCTGGCCAAGTTCATGAACCACGTGATGGAAAGCGGCAAGAAAGCCGTTGCCGAGCGTATCGTTTATGGCGCGCTGGAAAAGGTTAAAGAACGCAAGAACAGCGACCCCCTGGAAATCTTCGAGAAAGCTCTCGACGCCATCGCTCCGCTGGTCGAAGTGAAGTCGCGCCGTGTAGGCGGTGCTACTTACCAGGTTCCGGTTGAAGTTCGTCCGTCCCGTCGTAACGCTCTGGCAATGCGCTGGTTGGTAGACTTCGCCCGTAAGCGCGGCGAGAAGTCTATGGCTCTGCGTTTGGCTGGCGAACTGTTGGACGCTGCCGAAGGTAAAGGTGCTGCTGTTAAGAAGCGTGAAGACGTGCACCGTATGGCTGAAGCTAACAAAGCTTTCTCGCACTACCGCTTCTAATTTTAGCTTCACTAATTTTGCGAGGGCTTTATGGCTCGTACTACTCCGATTAGCCGCTACCGTAACATCGGTATCGTCGCTCACGTGGATGCTGGTAAAACCACCACCACCGAGCGCGTACTGTTTTACACCGGCAAAAGTCACAAAATGGGCGAGGTGCATGATGGCGCCGCGACCACAGACTGGATGGTTCAGGAGCAGGAGCGTGGTATTACCATTACTTCTGCTGCCATTACCGCCTTCTGGAAAGGTTCCGAGAAGCAGTACAAAGACGAGCACCGCTTCAACGTAATCGATACCCCAGGCCACGTAGACTTCACTATTGAAGTTGAACGTTCCCTGCGCGTACTCGATGGCGCTGTCGTTGTGTTCTGCGGTACCTCGGGTGTTGAGCCTCAGTCGGAAACCGTATGGCGTCAGGCCAACAAATACGGCGTTCCGCGTCTTGTTTACGTAAACAAGATGGACCGTGCTGGTGCCAACTTCCTGCGCGTGATCGGTCAGATCAAGCAGCGTCTGGGTCACACTCCGGTGCCAATCCAATTGGCTATCGGTTCCGAAGACAACTTCCAGGGTCAGATCGATCTGATCAATATGGAAGCTGTTTACTGGAATGACGCTGACAAAGGCATGGTTCCTGTTCGCAAGCCTATCCCTGCCGAGCTTCAAGAGCTGGCTGACGAGTGGCGCAACAACATGGTTGAGGCTGCTGCCGAAGCCAGCGAAGAGCTGATGAACAAGTACCTCGAAGGTGAAGAGCTCACCAACGCGGAAATCAAGGCCGCTCTGCGTCAGCGTACTATCGCTGGCGAAATCGTCCTGGCTGTTTGCGGTTCTTCCTTCAAGAACAAGGGTGTTCCCCTGGTTCTCGACGCCGTTATCGACTTCCTGCCTGCTCCAACCGACATTCCTGCTATCAAGGGTTCCAACCCTGATAACGAGGAAGAAGAGATGGAGCGTCATGCTGACGACAGCGAGCCGTTCTCGGCTCTGGCGTTCAAGATCGCTACCGACCCATTCGTGGGTACCTTGACCTTCGTCCGCGTTTACTCGGGCGTGTTGGCATCCGGCGACGGCGTGATCAACTCGGTTAAAGGCAAGAAAGAGCGCGTGGGTCGTATGGTGCAGATGCACGCAAACGCCCGTGAAGAGATCAAGGAAGTTCGCGCTGGTGACATCGCGGCCCTGATCGGCATGAAGGACGTCACCACTGGTGAGACTTTGTGCGACGCTGCCAAGCCAATCATCCTGGTTCGCATGGACTTCCCGGAGCCGGTTATTTCGGTTGCCGTAGAGCCTAAGACCAAGGATGACCAGGAAAAAATGGGTATCGCTCTGGGCAAGCTTGCTCAGGAAGATCCATCTTTCCGCGTCAAGACTGATGAAGAGACTGGTCAAACGATCATCTCCGGCATGGGCGAGCTGCACCTGGACATCCTGGTTGACCGGATGCGCCGTGAGTTCAACGTCGAAGCCAACATCGGTAAGCCTCAGGTTTCCTATCGTGAGCGCATCACGAAGAACTGTGAAATCGAAGGCAAGTTCGTTCGTCAGTCCGGCGGTCGTGGTCAGTTCGGTCACTGCTGGATCCGTTTTGCTCCTGCTGACGAAGGTCAGGAAGGTCTGCAATTCTTGAACGAAGTAGTGGGTGGTGTTGTTCCTAAGGAATACATCCCTGCTATCCAGAAGGGTATCGAAGAGCAGATGAAGAACGGTGTTGTTGCCGGCTATCCGCTGATCGGCCTGAAAGCAACCGTTTTTGACGGTTCTTACCACGACGTCGACTCCAACGAGATGGCGTTTAAGGTGGCTGCTTCCATGGCAACCAAGCAACTGGCCCAGAAGGGCGGTGGTGAGTTGCTTGAGCCAATCATGGCGGTAGAAGTTGTTACACCTGAAGACTATATGGGTGATGTCATGGGCGACCTTAACCGTCGTCGCGGCATGATCTTGGGTATGGAAGACACGGTTTCCGGCAAAGTGATTCGCGCCGAGGTTCCGCTGGGTGAGATGTTCGGTTATGCGACCGACGTTCGCTCCATGTCCCAGGGTCGCGCAAGCTACTCTATGGAATTCAAAAAATACAACACAGCTCCGGCGCACATCGCTGAAACTGTATCCAAAAAACAAGGCTGATTCAGTCCTTTAGGCAAGGAGTTAATTGTCGTGGCTAAAGAAAAATTTGATCGTTCCCTACCGCACGTAAACGTTGGCACCATCGGCCACGTTGACCACGGTAAAACCACTCTGACCGCTGCTCTGACTCGCGTCTGCTCCGAAGTTTTCGGTTCGGCCGTAGTTGAATTCGACAAGATCGACAGCGCACCAGAAGAAAAAGCTCGTGGTATCACCATCAACACTGCGCACGTTGAGTACAACTCGAACATTCGTCACTACGCTCACGTTGACTGCCCAGGTCACGCTGACTATGTGAAGAACATGATCACTGGTGCTGCCCAGATGGACGGCGCGATCCTGGTTTGCTCGGCCGCTGATGGTCCGATGCCACAAACCCGTGAGCACATCCTGCTGTCCCGTCAGGTAGGCGTTCCGTACATCGTGGTTTTCCTGAACAAGGCTGACCTGGTAGACGACGCTGAGCTGCTGGAACTGGTTGAGATGGAAGTGCGCGATCTGCTGAGCACTTACGACTTCCCAGGCGACGACACTCCGATCATCATCGGTTCTGCTCGTATGGCTCTGGAAGGCAAAGACGACAACGAAATGGGTACTACCGCTGTTAAGAAGCTGGTAGAAACTCTGGACAGCTACATCCCAGAGCCAGTTCGTCTGACCGACAAGCCGTTCCTGATGCCAATCGAAGACGTGTTCTCGATCTCTGGTCGCGGTACTGTTGTGACTGGTCGTATCGAGCGCGGTATCGTTCGCGTTCAAGACCCGCTGGAAATCGTTGGTCTGCGTGACACTACCACCACCACCTGCACCGGTGTTGAGATGTTCCGCAAACTGCTCGACGAAGGTCGTGCTGGCGAGAACTGCGGCGTTCTGCTGCGTGGCACCAAGCGTGACGACGTTGAGCGTGGTCAGGTTCTGGTTAAGCCAGGTTCGGTTAAGCCGCACACCAAGTTCACCGCAGAAGTTTACGTTCTGAGCAAGGAAGAAGGCGGTCGTCACACTCCGTTCTTCAAAGGCTACCGTCCACAGTTCTACTTCCGTACTACTGACGTGACTGGTAACTGCCAGCTGCCAGAAGGCGTTGAAATGGTAATGCCAGGCGATAACATCCAGATGGAAGTTACCCTGATCAAGACCATCGCAATGGAAGACGGCCTGCGCTTCGCTATTCGTGAAGGCGGCCGTACCGTTGGTGCTGGTGTTGTAGCTAAAATCATCGAGTAAGCATCTCTCCTGAGATAGCTTCGATGCTTTGAAAAGCCCCCGCTCAGCGGGGGCTTTTTTATTGGGTTGACACCTATCTGGGGCGTCTATAGAATTGCGCCTCCTTTTAACGGGTGCATTGCGCCCGGTGGGAATAGCAGCCGGAGTCTGAAATCCAATGCAAAATCAGCAAATCCGTATCAGGTTGAAGGCTTTTGACCATCGCCTGATCGACCAATCCACCCAGGAAATCGTGGAAACCGCGAAACGTACTGGTGCTCAAGTGCGTGGTCCAATTCCACTGCCTACCCGTAAAGAGCGGTTCACCGTTCTGGTCTCTCCGCACGTCAACAAAGACGCGCGTGACCAGTACGAGATCCGTACTCATAAGCGCGTACTGGACATCGTCCAGCCAACGGATAAAACCGTTGATGCACTTATGAAGCTCGATCTGGCGGCCGGTGTGGAAGTACAGATCAGCCTCGGCTAAGACTTGGGTCTTAGTCGTGTAACGCTCTGAAATGGGCGGCCATAGCGGGTGAAAGCCCCGTACACTCATGAGGTTTACAACATGACTATTGGTGTAGTCGGTCGTAAATGCGGTATGACCCGTATTTTCACCGAAGAAGGTGTCTCCATTCCGGTCACGGTCATTGAGATCGAGCCGAATCGCGTCACCCAGTTCAAAACTGAAGAAACCGATGGCTATCGTGCAGTGCAAGTCACTGTCGGCGAGCGTCGTGCTTCGCGCGTGACTTCTGCTCAAGCAGGTCACTTCGCTAAAGCAAACGTTGCAGCTGGTCGTACTGTCATGGAGTTCCGTCTCGAAGACGGCGACTACCAGGCTGGCGATCTGATCAACGCTGAAATCTTCGCCGCTGGTCAACTGGTTGATGTAACCGGTCAGTCCAAGGGTAAAGGCTTCCAGGGTACGATCAAGCGTTGGAATTTCCGTGGCCAAGACAACACTCACGGTAACTCCGTTTCCCACCGCGTCCCGGGCTCTATTGGCCAGTGCCAGACTCCTGGTCGTGTATTCAAGGGCAAGAAAATGTCCGGTCATATGGGCGCTGAGCGCGTGACCGTGCAGTCCCTCGAAGTAGTGCGCGTCGACGCTGAACGCAATCTGTTGTTGGTCAAGGGTGCTGTTCCTGGCGCTACTGGCGGCAACCTGGTTGTACGTCCAGCGGCCAAGGCTCGCGGTTAAGGGGAAGCTGACATGCAATTAAATGTAAATGACGCTCAAGCGATCGAAGTTTCCGAACTGACATTTGGCGGCGAATTCAACGAGACGCTGGTTCACCAAGCAGTCGTGGCCTACATGGCCGGCGGCCGTCAAGGTAGCAAGCAGCAAAAGACCCGTTCCGACGTTCGTGGTGGCGGTAAGCGCCCTTGGCGTCAGAAAGGTACTGGCCGTGCTCGTGCCGGTACTATCCGTAGCCCAATCTGGCGTGGCGGCGGTACCACTTTCGCAGCTCGTCCGCAGGATCACTCGCAGAAGCTCAACAAGAAGATGTACCGCGCAGCTCTGCGCTCCATCCTTGCTGAACTCGTGCGTACCGACCGTCTGGTCGTGGTTCAGGACTTCGCTGTTGAAAGCCCGAAAACCAAAGATCTGCTGGGCAAACTGAACGACATGAGCCTGACCGACGTTTTGATCGTGTCGGAAGCTGTTGATCAGAACCTGTACCTGGCTGCTCGTAACCTGCCACACGTTGATGTACGTGACGTGCAAGGTTCCGATCCAGTTAGTCTGATCGCATACGACAAGGTGTTGATCACCGTGTCGGCCGTGAAGAAATTCGAGGAGCTGCTGGGATGAACCAGGAACGCGTATTTAAAGTTCTGCTTGGCCCGCACGTTTCCGAAAAGGCTACGGTTCTGGCTGACAAGAAAGGCCAGTTCGTTTTCAAGGTTGCAACTGACGCAACCAAGCTGGAAATCAAGAAGGCCGTCGAAAGCCTGTTCAGCGTGAAAGTAGAGCGTGTTACTACCCTGAACGTTTTGGGTAAGAGCAAGCGCACTGCTCGCGGTCTGGGCAAGCGTAATGACTGGAAGAAGGCAGTTATCTCCCTTCAGCCAGGCCAAGATCTCGATTTCAGCAGCAGTGCTGAGTAAGGAAGGGGTGCATCATGGCAATCGTTAAATGCAAACCGACTTCCCCTGGCCGCCGTTTTGTGGTCAAGGTGGTCAACCAGGAGCTGCATAAAGGCGCTCCTCACGCACCGCTGCTCGAGAAGAAATCGAAGTCTGGTGGTCGTAACAACAATGGTCGTATTACCACTCGTCACATCGGTGGTGGCCATAAGCAGCATTATCGTCTGGTCGACTTCCGTCGCAACGACAAAGATGGCATCGCTGCCACTGTCGAGCGTATCGAATACGATCCAAACCGTACTGCTCACATCGCTCTGCTGCTGTACGCAGATGGCGAGCGTCGCTACATCATCGCCCCTAAAGGCGTGAGCGCTGGCGACCAGCTGATCGCAGGTGCTCTGGCACCGATCAAGCCGGGCAACGCTCTGCAACTGCGCAACATTCCAGTTGGTAGCACCGTACACGGCATCGAATTGAAGCCAGGTAAAGGCGCGCAAATCGCTCGTTCCGCTGGTGCTTCGGCTCAGCTGATCGCTCGTGAAGGTGTCTACGTGACCCTGCGTCTGCGTTCTGGTGAGATGCGTAAAGTGCTGGCTGAATGCCGTGCGACCCTGGGCGAAGTCTCGAACTCCGAGCACAGCCTGCGTTCGTTGGGTAAAGCTGGTGCCAAACGCTGGCGTGGCGTTCGCCCAACCGTTCGTGGTGTTGCCATGAACCCGGTTGACCACCCACACGGTGGTGGTGAAGGTCGTACCTCTGGTGGTCGTCATCCGGTATCGCCATGGGGCTTCCCGACTAAGGGCGCGAAGACTCGTGGTAATAAGCGTACCGACAAAATGATCGTCCGTCGTCGCAAGTAAATAGAGGGATACGACAGTGCCACGTTCTCTGAAAAAAGGTCCTTTTATTGATCTTCACCTACTGAAGAAGATCGAAGTGGCGGCGGAAAAGAACGATCGCAAACCAGTTAAGACCTGGTCGCGTCGTTCGATGATCCTGCCACAAATGGTCGGTCTGACCATCGCAGTACACAACGGTCGTCAACACGTCCCAGTTCTCGTTAACGAAGACATGGTCGGCCACAAACTGGGCGAGTTCGCCGGTACCCGCACTTATCGTGGGCACGTGGCAGACAAGAAAGCCAAGCGTTAAGGGGTTAGGAAATGGAAGTAGCCGCTAAGTTGTCGGGCGCTCGAATCTCCGCCCAGAAAGCCCGCTTGGTCGCCGACCAGATCCGCGGGAAGAAGGTGGGCGAAGCGCTCAACCTGTTGGCTTTCAGCAGTAAGAAAGCCGCCGAGATCATGAAGAAAGTGCTGGAGTCGGCCGTAGCCAACGCCGAGCATAACGAAGGCGCAGACGTTGATGACCTGAAAGTCAGCACCGTTTTCGTTAACGAAGGGCGTTCGCTGAAGCGCATCATGCCACGTGCCAAAGGCCGTGCTGATCGCATCGTCAAGCGGTCTTGCCATATCACTGTCAAGGTTGCTGACAAGTAACGGAGTCGAAGAGATGGGTCAGAAAGTACATCCCATTGGCATTCGCCTGGGAATCGTCAAGGAGCACACCTCCGTCTGGTACGCAGACGGTCGGACTTATGCGGACTACTTGTTCGCTGATCTGAAGGTGCGTGAGTATCTCCAAGACAAACTAAAAAGCGCGTCCGTAAGCCGTATCGATATCCATCGTCCGGCCCAAACTGCACGTATCACCATCCACACCGCTCGTCCAGGTATCGTTATCGGGAAGAAAGGTGAAGATGTTGAGAAACTGCGTCAGGACCTGACCAAGCAAATGGGTGTGCCTGTGCACATCAATATCGAAGAGATCCGCAAGCCGGAGCTCGACGGTATGCTGGTTGCGCAGAGCGTAGCTCAGCAGCTGGAGCGTCGCGTAATGTTCCGTCGCGCTATGAAGCGTGCCGTACAGAACGCAATGCGCATTGGTGCCAAAGGCATCAAAATCCAAGTGAGCGGTCGTCTCGGCGGTGCTGAAATCGCACGTACTGAATGGTATCGCGAAGGTCGTGTGCCACTGCACACCCTGCGTGCCGACATCGACTATGCCAACTACGAAGCTCACACCACTTACGGTGTGATCGGTGTAAAGGTTTGGATCTTCAAAGGCGAAGTAATTGGTGGTCGCCAAGAAGAACTGAAACCACAAGCACCAGCGCCTCGTAAAAAAGCTGCTAAGTAAGGGGTACGCCAAATGTTGCAACCTAAGCGTACGAAGTTCCGCAAGCAGATGACAGGCCACAACCGTGGTCTGGCTCAGCGCGGTAGCAAAGTCAGCTTCGGCGAGTTCGCGCTGAAGTCTGTAGCTCGTGGTCGTCTCACCGCTCGTCAGATCGAGTCAGCGCGTCGTGCTCTGACCCGTCACGTAAAACGTGGTGGCAAGATCTGGATCCGTGTATTCCCGGACAAGCCGATTTCCAAAAAACCTCTCGAGGTTCGGATGGGTAAAGGTAAGGGTAACGTGGAATACTGGGTTGCCCAGATTCAGCCAGGCAAAGTCCTGTATGAAATCGAGGGTGTTTCTGAAGAGCTGGCGCGTGAGGCTTTCGCCCTGGCTGCTGCAAAGCTGCCGCTCGCCACCTCCTTTGTTAAACGGACGGTGATGTGATGAAAGCGAATGAACTTCGTGAAAAATCCGCACAGCAGCTGAACGAGCAACTGCTCGGCCTGCTGCGCGACCAGTTCAATCTGCGTATGCAGAAAGCAACTGGCCAGTTGGGGCAGTCTCATCTGCTCTCGCAAGTTAAGCGTGACATCGCTCGCGTGAAGACTGTGCTCAACCAGCAGGCAGGTAAGTGATCATGGCTGAAGCCGAAAAGACTGTCCGTACGCTGACTGGCCGTGTTGTCAGCGACAAGATGGACAAAACCATCACCGTTCTGATCGAGCGTCGCGTTAAGCACCCGATCTACGGTAAATATGTTAAGCGTTCGACTAAGCTGCACGCGCACGACGAAACCAATCAGTGCCACATCGGCGACAAAGTCACTATTCGTGAAACTCGTCCGCTGGCCAAGACCAAGTCTTGGGCACTGGTTGATGTTCTCGAACGCGCTGTGGAAGTCTAAGGACTAGGGGTCGGAGAAATTATATGATTCAGACTCAATCCATGCTCGATGTGGCCGATAACAGCGGCGCTCGCCGCGTTATGTGCATCAAGGTGCTGGGTGGCTCCCATCGTCGTTACGCTGGTATCGGTGACATCATCAAAGTTACCGTGAAGGAAGCAATTCCTCGCGGTAAGGTGAAAAAAGGCCAAGTGATGACTGCTGTTGTAGTCCGCACTCGTCACGGCGTACGCCGTGCAGATGGCTCCATTATCCGCTTTGATGGCAACGCTGCTGTTCTTCTGAACAACAAGCAAGAGCCGATCGGCACCCGTATCTTTGGGCCAGTGACCCGTGAACTTCGTACTGAGAAGTTCATGAAGATCGTCTCGCTCGCCCCAGAAGTGCTGTAAGGAGATCCGACATGCAAAAGATTCGTCGTGACGACGAGATCATCGTGATCGCCGGCAAAGACAAAGGTAAGCGCGGTAAGGTGCTGAAGGTTCTCGCTGACGACCGTCTGGTCGTTGGTGGTCTGAACCTGGTCAAGCGTCATACCAAGCCTAACCCGATGTCGGGCGTACAGGGCGGTATCGTCGAGAAAGAAGCGCCACTGCACGCTTCTAACGTCGCCATCTTCAACGGCGAAACCAACAAGGCTGATCGCGTTGGTTTCAAAGTAGAAGACGGTAAGAAAATTCGTGTCTTCAAGTCGACCCAAAAAGCGGTTGATGCTTGAACACTGCTAGGTAGATAAGACCATGGCACGACTACAAGAGATTTACCGGAAGGAAATCGCCCCTAAGCTTAAGGAAGAACTTAAGCTTGGGAACGTGATGGAAGTTCCGCGCGTTACCAAAATCACCCTGAACATGGGTCTGGGCGAAGCGATCGGCGACAAAAAAGTCATCGAGCACGCTGTTGCTGACCTGGAAAAGATCACCGGCCAAAAAGTCGTTGTGACCTACGCTCGGAAATCCATCGCTGGCTTTAAAGTCCGTGAAGGTTGGCCGATCGGCGTCAAGGTAACTCTGCGCCGTGAGCGTATGTACGAATTCCTGGATCGTCTGCTGTCGATCTCCCTGCCTCGGGTTCGCGACTTCCGCGGCCTGAATGCCAAGTCCTTCGATGGTCGTGGTAACTACAGCATGGGCGTGAAAGAGCAGATCATCTTCCCGGAAATCGACTACGACAAGATCGATGCTCTCCGCGGTCTGGACATCACCCTGACCACCACTGCCAAGAACGATGATGAAGGTCGCGCCCTGCTGCGTGCTTTCAAATTCCCGTTCCGCAACTGATTGGAGTAGGACCATGGCCAAGATGAGCATGAAAAACCGCGAGCTGAAGCGTCAGCTCACGGTTGCCAAGTACGCCAAGAAGCGTGCAGCACTGAAAGCAATCATCGTTGATCTGAACGCAAGTCCAGAAGCGCGTTGGGAAGCTACAGTTGCCCTGCAGAAGCAGCCACGTGACGCAAGCGCTTCGCGCATGCGTAACCGCTGCCGCCTGACCGGTCGTCCACACGGCGTTTACCGCAAGTTCGGCCTCGGCCGTAACAAACTGCGTGAAGCGGCAATGCGTGGTGACGTACCAGGTCTGGTTAAAGCCAGCTGGTAAGTACTTTCGAAGTCCAGGTGGTTGGCGTCGCAAGATAACGACCACCGGTGACCTTGAATCTGGAACAAGCCCCTTTTGGGGCTTGTTTCATTTCCGGAGTGTGTCTAGAATACCCGGCTCGCCTGAGCCCGTGTTTTCTATGCCCGGAGATTCTCGGCGACATATGTAGCCGCAAGGCTAATTTTTTTGTATTAGGAGCGTCTAGCCCATGAGTATGCAGGACCCGTTAGCGGACATGCTAACTCGTATCCGTAATGCCCAGATGGCTGAAAAGTCCGTCGTAAGCATGCCATCTTCCAAGTTGAAGGTAGCTGTTGCCAAAGTCCTGAAAGACGAAGGCTACATTGCGGGTTATCAGATCAGCAGCGATGTAAAAGCACTGCTGTCCATCGAGCTGAAGTACTTCGAAGGCCGTTCGGTCATCGAGGAAGTGAAGCGCGTTAGCCGTCCAGGCCTGCGTCAGTACAAGTCCGCTGAAGATCTGCCGAAAGTTCGTGGCGGTCTGGGCGTGTCTATCGTCTCCACCAACAAAGGTGTGATGACTGATCGTGCTGCGCGCGCTGCCGGTGTCGGCGGCGAAGTTCTTTGCACTGTGTTCTAAGGGGGGATAAGCATGTCTCGCGTCGCTAAGAACCCCGTTAAGCTGCCGGCCGGTGTCGAAGTCAAATTCGCAGGCCAACAGCTTTCGGTGAAGGGTGCCAAGGGTACTCTTGAACTGAACATCCATTCGTCCGTTGAGATCGTTGAAGAAGCCGGTGAGCTGCGTTTTGCCGCTCGCAATGGCGATCAACAAACTCGCGCAATGGCCGGTACCACGCGTGCGTTGGTAAACAACATGGTCCAAGGCGTAAGCCAAGGCTTCGAGCGTAAGCTCCAGCTGGTCGGTGTTGGTTACAAAGCGCAAGCAAAAGGCACGGTTTTGAACCTGGCCCTTGGCTTCTCGCACCCAGTGGATTACGAACTGCCGGAAGGCATCACCGCTGAGACCCCTAGCCAGACCGATATCCTGATCAAGGGCATCGATAAGCAGCTGGTAGGTCAAGTGGCCGCTGAGATCCGCGACTTCCGTCCACCAGAGCCGTACAAAGGCAAAGGTGTGCGCTACGCGGACGAAGTCGTCCGTCGTAAAGAAGCCAAGAAGAAGTAGGGCATAGCAAATGACCGACAAAAAAGTTACTCGACTGCGTCGCGCTCGCAAAGCACGCCTGAAAATGCACGAACTCGAAGTCGTGCGTCTCTGCGTGTTCCGCTCGTCGCAGCACATCTACGCCCAGGTCATCTCGGCCGACGGCAACAAAGTCCTGGCAAGCGCCTCGACTTTGGATAAAGAACTGCGTGATGGTGCCACCGGCAACATCGACGCGGCCACAAAGGTTGGCCAGCTGGTCGCTACGCGTGCTAAGGCCGCTGGCGTCTCGCAAGTGGCTTTCGACCGCTCTGGCTTCAAGTACCACGGCCGCGTTAAAGCGCTGGCTGATGCTGCTCGTGAAGCTGGGCTGGAGTTCTAAGTTATGTCAAATAACGACCAAAAGCGCGACGAAGGCTACATTGAGAAGCTGGTTCAAGTTAACCGCGTAGCCAAAACCGTTAAAGGCGGCCGTATCTTCACTTTCACCGCGTTGACCGTGGTAGGTGATGGTAAAGGGCGTGTTGGCTTCGGCCGTGGCAAGTCGCGTGAAGTGCCTGCTGCGATCCAGAAGGCAATGGAAGCTGCTCGTCGCAACATGATCCAAGTTGATCTGAACGGCACCACTCTGCAGTACGCAATGAAGTCCGCCCATGGCGCTTCGAAGGTATACATGCAGCCTGCTTCTGAAGGTACCGGTATCATCGCTGGCGGCGCTATGCGTGCTGTCCTCGAAGTTGCTGGCGTTCAGAACGTTCTGGCCAAGTGCTACGGCTCGACTAACCCAGTAAACGTGGTTCACGCCACTTTCAAGGGTTTGAAAGCTATGCAATCTCCTGAGTCCATCGCTGCCAAGCGTGGCCTGACTGTCAAGGAGATCTTCTGATCATGGCTACCGTTAAAGTAACGCTGATCAAAAGCATGACCGGCCGCATCCCTAACCACAAACTGTGCGTTAAAGGTTTGGGTCTGCGTCGCATCGGTCACACTGTAGAAGTCCAGGATACTCCCGAGAATCGCGGGATGATCAACAAGGCTTACTACATGCTGCGTGTAGAGGGTTAATCGATGAAACTCAATGATCTGAGTCCAGCGCCGGGTTCCCGTCGCGAAAAGCATCGTCCGGGCCGTGGTATCGGTAGCGGTTTGGGTAAGACTGGTGGCCGCGGTCACAAAGGTCAGACCTCCCGTTCCGGTGGCACCATTGCTCCAGGCTTTGAAGGCGGTCAACAGCCGCTGCATCGTCGCCTGCCTAAGTTCGGTTTCGTATCCCTGAAAGCCATGGATCGCGCAGAAGTGCGTCTGTCCGAGCTGGCTAAAGTGGACGGCGACATCGTTACTCTGCAGACCCTGAAAGATGCCAACGTGATCAACGTCAACGTACAGCGCGTGAAAATCATGCTGTCCGGTGAAGTGGCTCGCGCTGTCACTATCGGCAAGGGAATCGGCGCCACCAAAGGTGCGCGTTCGGCTATCGAAGCAGCTGGCGGCAAGTTCGAGGAATAAATGGCTAAGCAAGGTGCTCTCTCTGCGCTCGGCAAAGGCGGTATGTCTGAACTTTGGGCACGTCTGCGTTTTCTGTTCCTGGCGATTATCGTCTACCGAATAGGCGCACACATCCCGGTTCCAGGTATCAACCCGGACCGACTCGCAGACCTGTTTCGACAGAATGAGGGGACCATTCTTAGCTTGTTCAACATGTTTTCCGGCGGCGCGCTGGAACGGATGAGCATCTTTGCATTGGGGATCATGCCGTACATTTCGGCATCGATCATCATGCAGCTGATGACCGCCGTCAGCCCGCAGTTGGAGCAGTTGAAGAAGGAAGGTGAAGCTGGCCGTCGCAAGATTAGCCAGTACACCCGCTACGGCACTGTCGTCCTTGCCCTGGTTCAAGCTATCGGCATGTCCGTTGGCCTGGCAGGGCAGGGCGTTGCGTTCACTGGTGACTTTGGCTTCTATTTCGTCGCGGTATCCACTTTTGTGGCTGGTGCGATGTTCATGATGTGGCTGGGTGAGCAGATTACTGAGCGTGGTGTTGGTAACGGTATCTCGATGTTGATTTTCGCAGGTATCGTCGCCGGTCTTCCGAGGGCAATTGGGCAGTCTTTCGAGTCTGCGCGTCAGGGTGATATCAATATCTTCGCCTTGGTTGCCATCGGTTTGCTGGCAGTAGCGATTATCGGTTTTGTGGTGTTCATTGAGCGTGGCCAGCGTCGTATCGCTGTTCACTACGCCAAGCGTCAGCAGGGCCGTAAGGTTTTTGCTGCGCAGACCAGCCACTTGCCGCTGAAAGTGAATATGGCCGGTGTTATCCCGGCAATTTTCGCGAGCAGCATTTTGCTGTTTCCGGCTTCGTTGGGTACCTGGTTTGGTCAGTCTGAAAATATGGGCTGGCTGCAGGACCTTTCTCAGTCGATCGCTCCTGGTCAGCCGTTGAATATTCTGCTGTTTAGTGCAGGGATTATTTTCTTCTGCTTCTTCTATACGGCGTTGATGTTCAATCCGAAAGACGTAGCGGAAAACCTGAAGAAGTCCGGTGCCTTTATTCCGGGCATCCGTCCAGGTGAGCAGTCGGCACGCTACATTGATGGCGTTCTGACTCGTTTGACCCTGTTCGGTGCTCTATATATGACGGCCGTGTGCCTGTTGCCCCAGTTCCTTGTGGTCGCAGCAAACGTTCCGTTCTACCTTGGCGGGACCTCGTTGCTGATCGTGGTCGTGGTTGTGATGGACTTCATGTCCCAAGTACAATCGCACCTCGTTTCGCACCAGTACGAATCCCTGATGAAGAAAGCCAACCTGAAGGGTTACGGCAGCGGCATGTTGCGCTGAGTACCCATAAGGTTCGAGGAGTTGGTGATGAAAGTTCGTGCATCGGTGAAAAAGCTGTGCCGTAACTGCAAGATTATTCGCCGCGAAGGTGTTGTTCGAGTAATTTGCAGCGCGGAACCGCGTCACAAACAGCGCCAAGGCTGAGTGTGATCCGCTTGAAGCCCGGCAGCTAGTGCGCTGCCGGGTTGATTATTTGTTATTACAGCGATATTATCTCGCGCCCTATTTCTTGGCTTCCGGGGCGTAGGTAGCTGTCAATTGGAGTCCCACTGAATGGCCCGTATTGCAGGCGTTAACATTCCAGATAACAAGCACACTGTTATCTCGCTGACCTACATCTATGGTGTTGGTCGCACTACTGCGCAGAAGATTTGCGCAGTTGCTGGGGTAAACCCAGCCGCTAAGATCAAGGATCTGAGCGACGAGCAGATTGAACAGCTGCGTGGCGAAGTGGCGAAGTTCACCACTGAAGGTGACCTGCGTCGCGAAATCAACATGAAAATCAAGCGTTTGATGGACCTCGGTTGCTATCGCGGTCTGCGTCATCGTCGTGGTCTTCCAGTACGCGGTCAGCGTACCAAGACTAACGCGCGTACCCGTAAAGGTCCGCGTAAGCCGATCCGCAAGTAATCGCCCCAGCGAATCGACAGGAAAATTATCATGGCAAAACCTGCTGCTCGTCCTCGTAAAAAAGTTAAAAAGACAGTGGTTGATGGCATCGCCCACATCCATGCTTCTTTTAACAACACCATCGTGACCATCACCGACCGTCAAGGTAATGCGCTTTCTTGGGCTACCTCTGGTGGTTCGGGTTTCCGCGGTTCCCGCAAGTCCACTCCGTTCGCTGCTCAAGTAGCTGCTGAACGTGCTGGTCAAGCTGCGCTGGAATATGGCCTGAAAAACCTCGACGTTAACGTCAAGGGTCCAGGTCCAGGTCGTGAGTCCGCTGTCCGTGCTTTGAACGGCTGTGGCTATAAGATCGCCAGCATCACCGACGTGACGCCAATCCCGCACAACGGGTGCCGTCCGCCGAAGAAGCGCCGCGTGTAATCCAGGAGATTGTAAAGAATGGCTCGTTACATTGGTCCAAAATGCAAACTCGCTCGTCGCGAGGGCACCGATCTCTTCCTGAAGAGCGGCGTGCGCGCGATCGAATCGAAGTGCAACATTGAAGCAGCACCTGGTATCCACGGCCAACGCCGCGGTCGCCAGTCCGACTACGGCACCCAACTGCGTGAAAAGCAGAAGGTCCGTCGTATCTACGGCGTTCTCGAGCGTCAGTTCAGCGGCTACTACAAAGAAGCTGCTGGCAAGAAAGGTGCAACCGGTGAAAACCTGCTGCAACTGCTCGAATGCCGTCTGGACAACGTTGTATACCGTATGGGCTTTGGTTCGACTCGTGCCGAATCCCGTCAGTTGGTATCGCACAAGTCGATCAGCGTTAACGGTCAGACCGTAAACGTTCCGTCCTACCAGGTTCGTGCTGGTGACGTGGTCGCAGTTCGCGAGAAAGCAAAAAACCAGCTTCGCATTGTCCAAGCTCTCGATCTGTGTGCCCAACGTGGCCGCGTAGAATGGGTAGAAGTAGACACTGAGAAGAAGTCGGGCGTTTTCAAGAACGTTCCTGCTCGCAGTGATCTGTCCGCCGACATCAACGAAAGCCTGATTGTCGAGCTCTACTCCAAGTAAGGGCTAGAAAATAGGTGCATCCATGCAGATTTCGGTAAATGAGTTCCTGACACCCCGCCACATTGATGTGCAGGTTGTCAGTCCAACCCGCGCCAAGATCACTCTCGAGCCTCTCGAGCGTGGTTTTGGCCACACCCTGGGCAACGCGCTGCGCCGCATCCTGTTGTCCTCAATGCCCGGCTGTGCAGTAGTCGAGGCCGAGATTGACGGTGTGCTCCACGAGTACAGCGCCATCGAAGGTGTACAGGAAGACGTAATTGAAATCCTGTTGAACCTTAAAGGTCTGGCTATCAAGCTGCACGGCCGTGACGAAGTTACGCTGACCTTGTCGAAGAAGGGTTCGGGGGTGGTTACCGCTGCCGATATTCAGCTGGATCATGATGTCGAGATCGTTAACCCCGATCACGTAATCGCTAACCTGGCGTCTAACGGCGCCCTGAACATGAAGCTCACCGTAGCTCGTGGTCGTGGTTATGAACCGGCCGACTCGCGTCAGAGCGATGAAGATGAAAGCCGCAGCATTGGTCGCTTGCAGCTTGACTCTTCGTTCAGCCCGGTTCGCCGTATCGCATACGTGGTGGAAAACGCCCGTGTCGAACAGCGCACCAACCTGGACAAGCTGGTTATTGATCTGGAAACCAACGGTACTCTGGACCCGGAAGAGGCTATCCGCCGCGCTGCAACCATTCTGCAACAGCAGTTGGCTGCGTTCGTCGACCTCAAAGGTGACAGCGAACCAGTGGTAATCGAGCAGGAAGACGAGATCGATCCGATCCTGCTTCGCCCGGTTGACGATCTGGAACTGACTGTACGTTCGGCTAACTGCCTTAAGGCGGAAAACATTTACTACATCGGCGACCTGATTCAGCGTACCGAAGTAGAACTGTTGAAGACTCCGAACCTGGGCAAGAAATCCTTGACTGAAATCAAGGACGTTCTGGCCTCCCGCGGTCTGTCCCTCGGCATGCGCCTCGACAACTGGCCGCCTGCAAGTCTTAAGAAGGACGACAAGGCGACTGCCTGATCGTCGTAATCACCGAACGTGAGTTTGGTAAGGAATGAACCATGCGTCATCGTAAAAGTGGTCGTCACCTGAGCCGTACCAGCTCGCACCGCAAGGCCATGTTCCAAAACATGGCGGTGTCGCTGTTCGAGCACGAGCTGATCAAAACTACACTGCCGAAAGCTAAAGAACTGCGTCGCGTTGCTGAGCCGCTGATCACTTTGGCCAAGACAGACAGCCTGGCTAACCGCCGTCTGGCTTTCGACCGTACTCGTTCGAAAGCTATCGTTGGTAAGCTCTTCAACGACCTGGGCAAGCGTTACGCTACCCGTGAGGGTGGCTACCTGCGCATCCTCAAGTGCGGTTTCCGCGCTGGCGACAACGCGCCTATGGCGTACGTCGAGTTGGTTGATCGTGCTACTGCTGGCGAAGCTGTAAGCGCCGAGTAAGACGACAAGCTGTAATAAAAAACCGGGCCTAGTGCCCGGTTTTTTTGTGCGTGTAAAAAGCGCGTTGGATACAAGTTTCCACAGGTGGCTCTTGGCACTATAGGGTTGGGGAGGTTGTTAGTAATTTTCTATTGATGCTTACGATTTAATGAATTTGTAGACGTCATATTGATGGTCAATACTTCCTCCAAGCCGATTAGCCAGCAGTTCCAAGTCCGACCTGAGGAAATTGAATATGAGCCAGAACAAAATCCTTACTACCGCCAGCGGGGGCCCCGTCGCGGATAACCAGAATTCCCGTTCCGCAGGCCCGCGTGGCCCGTTGCTGCTTGATGATTTTCATCTGATCGAGAAGCTCGCTCACTTCAACCGCGAAAACATTCCTGAGCGTCGTGTGCATGCCAAGGGCTCGGGCGCTTATGGCACCTTCACCGTTACCAAAGACATCACCCAATACACCAGTGCCAAACTGTTCGAGTCCGTGGGCAAGCAGACTCCCACCTTCCTGCGGTTTTCCACCGTAGGGGGTGAGCGTGGTTCGGCTGATACCGAGCGCGATCCACGGGGTTTCGCCCTGAAGTTCTACACCGAAGAAGGCAACTGGGACATTGTGGGTAACAACACTCCGGTGTTCTTCATCCGTGACCCGCTGAAGTTCCCGGACTTCATCCATACCCAAAAGCGTTTGCCGCAAAGCAACCTGAAAAGCGCGCAAATGATGTGGGACTTCTGGTCGCACTCTCCTGAGGCGCTGCACCAGGTCACCATCCTGTTTTCGGATCGTGGTATTCCTGACGGCTACCGTCACATGCACGGTTTTGGTAGCCACACCTACAGTCTGATCAATGCCAAGGGCGAACGTCACTGGGTCAAATGGCATTACAAGACCCTGCAGGGCATCAAGAACCTGGCGCCGGCAGAGGCTGCTCGCCTGGCAGGTACCGACCCTGATTACGCCCAGCGTGATCTGTTCGGTGCGATCGAGCGTGGAGACTTCCCAAAATGGCGTGTCTGCATTCAGATCATGACCGAGGCCCAGGCAAACGCTCACTACGAGAACCCGTTCGATGTGACCAAAACCTGGTCGCAGAAAGAGTTCCCGCTGATCGAAGTCGGCGAACTGGAACTGAATCGCAACCCGCAAAACTACTTCGCTGAAGTGGAACAAGCCGCATTTGGCCCAAGCAATATGGTGCCAGGCGTCGGTTTGTCGCCAGACCGTATGCTGCAAGGTCGCGTGTTTGCCTACGCTGATGCCCACCGCTACCGCGTTGGCACCAATCACCAGCAATTGCCGGTGAATGCTCCACGCAGCCCGGTGAATAGCTACCAGCGCGATGGCTCAATGGCTTTTGGCAGCAACGGCGGCGCAACGCCTAACTACGAGCCAAACAGCTACGCCGATGCGCCGAAACAAGCCCCTCAGTACGCGGAGCCGGCTTTGGCATTGAGTGGTGCGGCTGACCGTTACGATCACCGTGAAGACACGGATTACTACAGCCACGCCGGTGCGCTGTTCCGCCTGATGAACGATGAGCAGAAAGCATTGCTCACCAACAATATCGCCGGTGCGATGGGTGGCGTTTCCAGCGATGTGGTCCAGCGTCAACTGCAGCACTTCTATAAAGCAGATCCTGCTTATGGAGAAGCAATCGCAAAGGCACTGGGTGTATCGCTTAACTGACTCTAAACGATAAGCAGAACCGCCCTCATTTGGGCGGTTTTTGCGTTATTTCAGCTACTTTTCTCGGAATATCTTCACTTTTCTGCCGTTAGTCCCGTGACCTTCGAGTCATCATGGTTCAAACTACAAACTTTCAAGCAGGGAGATGTAGGGCGATGCAAGGTCACCCCGACGTAATCGATTACCTCAACACGTTGCTGACGGGCGAACTGGCAGCTCGTGACCAATATTTCATCCATTCGCGCATGTACGAAGACTGGGGCTTTACCGAGCTCTATGAACGTATCAACCACGAAATGGAAGAAGAGGCACAGCACGCCGACGCACTGATGCGCCGTATCCTGATGCTCGAAGGCACGCCGCGCATGCGTCCCGACGATCTGGATGTGGGTACCACGGTGCCGGATATGCTCGCCGCCGACCTTCGTCTCGAATACAAGGTGCGTGCTGCGCTATGCAAGGGCATCGAGCTCTGTGAGCAGCACAACGACTATGTCACCCGCGAGATCCTGCGGGTGCAGTTGAATGACACCGAAGAAGATCACACCTACTGGCTGGAAAAGCAGTTGGGCCTGATCAAGTTGGTAGGCCTGGAGAATTACCTGCAATCGCAGTTCTGATTCACCGGCCATGAAAAAGCCCCTGTCACGTTGCCGTGGCAGGGGCTTTTTCATGGTACCGATAAATCAGGCCTTGTCGCGCGCCAACAACGGCTTCAAGTAGTAGCCCGTATGTGACTGCGGCATTTCGGAAACCTGCTCCGGTGTGCCCACTGCAATGATCTGGCCACCCTTGGAGCCGCCTTCCGGCCCCAGGTCTACCAGCCAGTCGGCAGTCTTGATCACGTCGAGGTTGTGTTCGATTACTACAACGGTATTGCCGTGGTCGCGTAGACGGTGCAACACATCGAGCAGTTGTTGGATATCCGCGAAGTGCAGACCCGTGGTCGGCTCATCGAGGATATACAGGGTTTTGCCCGTATCGCGCTTGGACAGCTCGCGAGACAACTTCACCCGCTGCGCTTCACCGCCGGACAAGGTAGTCGCCGATTGCCCCAGCTTGATGTACGACAGGCCCACATCCATCAGCGTCTGGAGCTTGCGCGCCAATGCCGGAACCGCGTCAAAGAACTCCCGCGCCTCCTCGATCGTCATCTCCAGGGTTTCATGAATGCTCTTGCCCTTGTACTTGATCTCCAGGGTTTCGCGGTTATAGCGCTTGCTCTTGCACACGTCGCACGGCACGTAGATGTCCGGCAGGAAGTGCATTTCGACCTTGATCAAGCCATCGCCCTGGCACGCTTCACAGCGCCCGCCCTTGACGTTGAACGAGAACCGGCCAGGCCCGTAGCCGCGTGAGCGGGATTCCGGGACGCCCGCAAACAGCTCGCGAATGGGCGTGAACAACCCGGTGTAGGTCGCCGGGTTGGAGCGCGGCGTGCGGCCAATCGGGCTTTGGTCAATATCGACCACCTTGTCCAGGTGCTCAAGACCCTTGATGCTGTCATGCGCGGCCGCTTCCAGGGTGGTCGCGCCGTTCAGGGCGGTGGCACTCAAGGGGAACAGCGTATTGTTGATCAGGGTCGATTTACCCGAGCCGGAGACACCAGTCACGCAGGTCAGCAGGCCCAGCGGAATCTCCAGGTCGACGTTGCGCAGGTTATTACCCCGTGCGCCTTTGAGGTGCAGCGCCAGCTTCTTGTTGCGCGGTGTGCGCTTGGCCGGGACCTCGATCTTCACGCGGCCGGACAGGTACTTGCCGGTCAACGAGTCCGGGTGGTCCATGACTTCGGCAGGCGTGCCCTCGGCGACAATATGCCCACCGTGCACACCTGCGCCCGGGCCAATGTCGACGACGTAGTCCGCCAGACGGATTGCATCTTCATCGTGCTCGACCACAATCACCGTGTTGCCGATATCCCGCAGGTGTTTCAGCGTGCCCAGCAGGCGATCGTTGTCGCGCTGGTGCAAGCCGATCGACGGCTCATCGAGGATGTACAGCACGCCCACCAGGCCGGCACCAATCTGGCTGGCGAGGCGAATCCGTTGGGCTTCACCGCCAGACAAGGTATCGGCACTGCGGTCCAGCGAGAGGTAGTCCAGGCCAACGTTGACCAGGAACTGCAAGCGCTCGCGAATTTCCTTGAGGATCTTGTCGGCAATTTCCCCACGACGACCCGTCAGCTTAAGCACACCAAAGTACTCACAGGCGTCACCGATCGGCAGGCTGGTCACCGCCGGCAAGGTCTTCTCACCGACCCACACATGCCTTGCCTCACGACGCAGGCGAGTACCCCGGCAGTCCGGGCAGGGTTGAGTGCTGAGGAATTTCGCCAGTTCTTCGCGCACGCTGGCCGACTCGGTCTCGCGATAACGACGCTCCAGGTTCGGCACGATGCCTTCGAACGGGTGAGAGCGTTTGACGATATCGCCGCGGTCATTCAGGTATTTGAAGTCGACGTTCTGTGAGCCGCTGCCATGGAGGATGACTTTCTGCTGCTCCGCCGGCAGCTGGTTGAACGGCACTTCCAGGCTGAATTTATAGTGCGATGCCAGCGACCCCAGCATCTGGAAGTAATAGACGTTACGCCTGTCCCAGCCGCGTATCGCCCCTTCCGCCAAGGTCAGTTCGCCGTTGACCAGACGCTTGATGTCGAAGAATTGCTTCACCCCCAGGCCATCACAGGTCGGGCAGGCACCGGCGGGGTTGTTGAAGGAAAACAGCTTGGGTTCCAGTTCGCTGATGGCATGGCCACAGATCGGGCAGGCGAAGCGCGCAGAAAAGATGATCTCTTCGCCCGGCTCGTCGTCCATCGGCGCCACCAGGGCAATGCCATCCGCCAGCTTCAATGCCGTCTCGAACGATTCCGCCAGGCGCTGTTGCAGATCCGCGCGCACCTTGAAGCGGTCGACCACTACATCAATGGAGTGCTTCTTCTGCTTGTCGAGCTTCGGCGCTTCGTCCAGTTCATAAAGCTTGCCGTTGATGCGCGCACGCACGAAACCCTGGGCACGCAGTTCCTCGAAGACGGAAAGGTGTTCACCCTTGCGCTCACGAATCACCGGCGCCAGCAGCATCAGCTTTGCGCCTTCCGGCTGGGCCAATACCAGGTCGACCATCTGGCTGACGGTCTGGGCTTCCAGGGGAATATCGTGGTCCGGGCAACGCGGGATGCCCACCCGTGCGTAAAGCAAGCGCAGGTAGTCGTAGATTTCGGTGATGGTGCCCACGGTGGAGCGCGGGTTGTGGGACGTCGACTTCTGCTCGATGGAGATCGCCGGCGACAGGCCTTCAATGGTGTCGACGTCGGGTTTTTCCATCATGGACAGGAACTGCCGGGCATACGCCGACAGCGATTCCACATAACGCCGCTGGCCTTCGGCATATAGCGTGTCGAACGCCAGGGACGATTTGCCGGACCCGGACAAGCCGGTGATGACGATCAGTTTGTCCCGCGGCAGGGTCAGGTCGATGTTCTTCAGGTTGTGGGTTCTAGCCCCACGAATCAGGATCTTGTCCAAGATGGCCTCGCACGGCGGGCGTAAATTATGCAGGAGTATACGGCTAAAGACTGGATGAATATACACTGTCAAAGTGCCGGGTGCAGCCTTACATGAAAGCTGCGCGGCAAAGCGCCGCATATACCCTCTCAATCGATGGGACTGGTAGAATCGCCGCCGGTTCACACGAGGTTTTTCCATGCACGATCCCCACAGCGAACGCATGAGTAGCGGCGAGACCCGAGCGGCAAGCGGTCTGGCCCTAGTGTTCGCCTTCCGTATGCTTGGCATGTTTATGGTGTTGCCGGTGCTGGCGACCTATGGAATGGATCTCGCAGGAGCGACCCCGGCCTTGATCGGCCTGGCAATTGGCGCCTATGGCTTGACCCAGGCGATTTTCCAGATTCCATTCGGGATCATTTCCGACCGCATTGGCCGCCGCCCGGTGATCTACCTCGGGCTGATCGTATTCGCCCTCGGCAGTGTGCTCGCGGCCCAGTCCGATTCCATCTGGGGCGTGATCGCCGGACGCATCCTGCAAGGCGCCGGGGCCATTTCCGCTGCCGTCATGGCCTTGCTCTCGGACCTGACCCGCGAACAACATCGCACCAAAGCCATGGCCATGATCGGCATGACCATCGGCCTGTCGTTTGCGGTGGCCATGGTGGTCGGCCCGCTGCTGACCCGCGCGTTCGGCCTGCACGGGTTGTTCCTCGCCACCGGCGGCATGGCGTTGTTCGGGATCGTGATCGTGGCGTTCATGGTGCCGCGGTCCACCGGCACGTTGCAGCACCGTGAGTCGGGTGTCGCACGCAAGGCGCTGTTGCCGACACTCAAGCATCCGGACCTGCTGCGCCTCGATTTAGGTATCTTCGTATTACACGCCATGCTGATGTGCAGCTTCGTCGCGCTGCCCCTGGCCCTGGTCGAAAAAGCCGGCTTGCCCAAGGAGCAGCATTGGTGGGTCTACCTCACCGCGCTGTTGATTTCGTTCTTCGCCATGATCCCGTTCATCATCTACGGCGAGAAGAAACGCAAAATGAAACGAGTTTTACTCGGCGCCGTCACGACCCTGATGCTCACTGAGCTATTCTTCTGGGAGTTCGGCGACAGCCTGCGGGCGCTGGTGATCGGCACGGTGGTGTTCTTCACCGCGTTCAACCTGCTGGAAGCCTCGTTGCCTTCGCTGATCAGTAAAGTTTCACCGGCCGGCGGCAAGGGCACGGCGATGGGGGTGTATTCCACCAGCCAGTTCCTCGGTTCTGCGCTGGGCGGCATCATGGGTGGCTGGATGTTCCAGCATGGCGGTTTGTCGGTTGTGTTCCTGGGATGCGCAGGTCTGGCTGCCCTCTGGCTGGCCTTTGCTGTTACCATGCGCGAACCTCCCTATGTGACGAGCCTGCGTTTGCCGTTATCGCCAGAAGCGATCCGCGAAGCCGGTCTGGTTGAGCGCCTCAAGGCTGTCACCGGGGTTACCGATGCCGTGATTGTTGCTGAAGAAGCCGCCATCTACATCAAATTGGACACCGAATTATTGGATCGCGCGACGCTCGAGCAACTGGTCAACCCAGTGCCGACAGCGCGCCCAGCCTAGGAGAACGTTATGGCCCGTGGGGTTAACAAAGTCATATTGGTCGGTACATGCGGCCAGGATCCCGAAGTTCGCTACTTGCCTAACGGTAATGCCGTGACCAACCTGAGTCTGGCGACCAGCGAACAGTGGACCGACAAGCAGACCGGCCAGAAGGTCGAGAAAACCGAATGGCACCGTGTGTCGATGTTCGGCAAGGTGGCAGAGATCGCCGGTGAGTACCTGCGCAAAGGTTCGCAGGTCTACATCGAAGGCAAACTGCAAACCCGCGAGTGGGAAAAAGACGGCATCAAGCGTTACACCACCGAAATCGTGGTCGACATGCAAGGCACCATGCAACTGCTGGGCGGCCGTCCACAGGGCGACCAACAGGGCCAAGGCGGCATGTCCAACTCGGCGCCGCGCCCACAGCAGTCGCGTCCGCAGCCAAGCCAGCAGCCACAGCGTGAGTCGCGCCCGGCGCCACAACAGGCCGCACCGCAGCCGGCTCCGGATTTCGACAGCTTTGATGACGATATCCCGTTCTAAGGTCTGAAGACCCCAAGCACACAAAACCCCCGATGGCTAAACCCCCCGGGGGTTTTTTATTGCCGCTGATCACGCCTCCGTCGACGCCGCTGTCACCACCATCTCCTTGAACCGGCGCAAGACCGCCGAACCGTCACCGATCCGCGTTGCCAAGTGCAACGGCGCCACCAGGCTCTGGCACTCCGTCAACTCCCGATAGACGATGCCGTCGCCCCGCAGTCGCTGCATCGACGCCGGTACAATCGACACTCCGAGTCCCGCCGCCACCAGGCTCAAGGTCGCGGTCATGCGCGGTGCTTCCTGGACCACCTGCGGGCTGAACCCCGCTTCACGGCAGGCCACCAGGATCGCGTCATACAACCCCAACCCCACGCGACGGCGATACAGCACGAAGGACTCGGTCGCCAATGCCGCCAACGGCAGGGGCGAGGCTGGATCGATTGCCAAGGGGTGGTCTGTCGGCAGCGCCAGCAGCATGGGCTCTACCAGAATCGGTTCGTCCTGCAGCGACTGCGTCCCGCTGAGCGGCGAGCGGATAAACGCCGCGTCGAGTTTCTCGTGCACCAACGCATCCAGTAGTTCGCCGGTGCCCGCTTCCTCCAGCACCACCGAGACGCCGACAAAGGTTTCGCGAAACAGCCGCAATACACTGGGTACAAACGGGTGCAGGGCGGCCGAACTGGTAAATCCGATCGCCAGGCGGCCACGTTCACCTCGCGCGGCACGGCGCACGACGTCGGCCAGCCCCTCTGCCTGAGCCAGTATTTCCCGCGCCTCATCCAACAAGGCCAGGCCGGCAGTGGTGGGGCGCACGCCACGCGGCAAGCGCTCCATCAAGCTCACCCCCAGCTGGGCTTCAAGGCTTTGCAGCATCCGCGTCAAGGGTGGCTGTTGCATGCCCAGGCGTTCGGCGGCGCGGGTGATATAGCCTTCTTCAGCGATAGCGACGAAGGCTTTGAGCTGGCGCAGTTCCAACATTGGGATACTTTCCAGGTATGGGAGGGCTTCAATCCTGGCATTTGTTCTCATGGCTCACAAGATTTAGGCTGTGGCCAACCTCAAAAAGAAGGAAAGCCGCGATGACCTGGTCAGCCAAGCAATACACGATGTTCGAACAACAGCGCACACGTCCGGTGCGCGATCTCGTCGCGGCTATTCCCAATACCCAAGTGCGCAATGCCGTCGACCTGGGTTGTGGCCCTGGCAACTCCACTGAAGTGTTGGCCGAGCGCTACTCGCAGGCTCGCATTACCGGTATGGACAACTCCGATGACATGCTGAAGGACGCCCGTCAACGGCTGCCCGCGCTGAACTTCGAACGGGCGGATATCGGTGATTGGAAACCTGCGCAAACCTTCGATGTGATTTTGGCTAACGCGTCCCTGCAATGGCTGCCCGACCACGCCACGCTTTACCCGCATCTGGTCCGGCAACTGACGCCCGGTGGCACGCTGGCGGTGCAAACACCGGACAACCTCGATGAACCCGCCCACCGGCTTGCCCGCGAAGTGGCGGCAGATGGCCCGTGGTCCGCCAGGATCGGCGCGGTCAAACACAATGAACGCCACACCGCGAGCTACTACTACGAATTGCTGAGCAAACATTGCAGCACAGTGGATGTATGGCGCACCACCTACCAGCACCCATTGGCGGATCACGCCGCAGTGGTGGAATGGTTCAAGGGCTCTGCCCTCAGGCCGTTCCTCGCGCCTTTGAGCGAGGATGAAAGGGCTGACTTCCTCCAGCAATACACGGCGCGGATTACCCAGGCTTACCCAGCCCTGGGCGATGGCACCGTGCTGCTGCCGTTTCCGCGCCTGTTCATTATCGCAACCCGCTGACGCAACCACGCCAAGTGGTGGTCACACCGCCGCCGCTTGCGCCTCCAGGTACTCATCCGCCGACATCACGGCGGCATAACCAAATGCCAGCGACGCCATGTAGGCCCCATGCACCTGCGCCGCTGGAATCAGTTGGCCGTTGAACTCCAGGTCGCGTGTCGCACAGGCGTCATGAATCACTGTGACCTTGTACCCCAGGTCTGCGGCAGCCCGTACCACGCCGTCGATGCACATATGGCTCATGCTGCCGACCACCACCAGTTCGGTGATGCTGCGCTGTTCCAGCAGGGTGCGCAGGTCAGTCTGGCGAAAGGCGTTCACAAAGTGTTTGAGTACCACCGGCTCGTTGCCCTCATTCAGCACTTTGCTGCGCAGGTGGGCACCCTCGGAGCCCGGCGTGAAGAACGGAGCGTCGTCGGAGGTGAACTCATGACGCACATGGATCACCGCATCGCCTTTCTGGCGAAACGCCTGCAGTACCTGTGCGGCCTTGTCCGCCGCAGTCTCCACGCCGTCAAGCGGCCACTTACCCTGGGGGAAATAGTCATTCTGGATATCGATCAGGATGAGTGCTTGCTTGACCATGTATGTTGCCTCGCGATGGATGATGGGCTGCGCAGAATCGTGCAGAACGCCACCACCTTAAAGCGGCGTCGTGCAGAATAAAACAGGCTAACTGCCATCGCTTTCTTTGCAACTGCTTGATTTCACAAACGTCCTTTTTCAGCGCGCCTTGGCGTGATCCCTGCAACCTTATCCCCACATATATGGCGGGATGGCCAAGGGGGACGCATGACCCCGATTCAACGCAAGAGGCTGGTAGTCGCTCACTCCACACGCGAGGGTGCGCCGTTGCACGAGGTGGAAACCAACCGTGCCCTGGCACGCTGGCTGGCGCAGATTCTGGGGCTCAGATTCGGTGGCAGCTACGACCCCGAGTTGCATGCCGGACGAGCCTTGTACCTTTTACCCACACAAACCCTGGTGGGCCAGGCCCAGGCACGCGCACTCAATGTCCATGGCCCGGAAGATCTGTGGGGCGGCTACGTCGATCACGATTTCATCTGCACCAAAGCCATCAGTCATGGTGTGCTCAGCCCGCAAGCCAAAACCCCCGAAGGTTGGTCAACGCTGTTCTGCGAGCGTGTGCGAACCGTCGTATTGGACGGCTTGAGTGTCTTTGCCCTGGAAGACGCACGACCTGCAGCGACCCGTTTGCTCTACAGCGGGCCCATTCGCATGAAACCCGTGCATGCCTGCGCGGGGCGTGGCCAGGAAGTTATCCACAGCGTGGATGAATTCGACGCGGTGCTGGCACGGCCCGACGCCGCGCAACGTTTCAGTGAAGGCATGGTGCTGGAGCAGGACCTGCACGATGTGGTCACCCACAGCGTGGGGCAGAGTTTTATCGCCGGTCACGTGTTGAGCTACTGCGGCGAGCAATACCTGACAACAGACGGGCAGGGCGAAAACGTCTACGGCGGCTCCAACCTGTTGGTGGTACCCGGAGGCTACGACGACCTGTTGCAGCTCGAACTGTCCGATGACGTGCGCGAAGCCATCGTACAAGCCAGGGTTTTCGACACGGCGGCCGATGAGGCGTACCCCGGTTTTTATGCTTCACGGCGCAACTACGACATCGCCCAGGGCCTGGACAACGATGGCCAGCGTCGCAGTGGTGTGCTTGAACAATCCTGGCGCATGGGCGGGGCCAGCAGTGCGGAAGTCGCCGCCCTGCAAACGTTTATCAACGACCCCGGCCTGCGCGCGATCCGTGTGTCCTCAGTGGAAACCTACGAGGACCAACCGCTGCCCGCCGACGCCATCGAGGTGTATCGCGGCCCGGCGCAAAACAGCGAATTTCTTCTCAAGTACGTGACGGTTAAAACTTATGACGGCTAGAAGCGAAAGCATTGCGATCGACATTGACGACGAACAGATGAGCGCTACGTTCCTGAGCCCCAAGTCCAAAGTACCCGGGGTATTGTTTGTGCACGGCTGGGGCGGTAGCCAGGAGCGCGACCTTGAACGCGCCAAAGGCATTGCCGGCCTGGGGTGCGTGTGCCTGACCTTCGACCTGCGCGGCCACGCCGGTAGTGGCATTCCATTGGCGCGAGTGACCCGTGAAGACAACCTGCGCGACCTGCTGGCGGCCTACGATCGGTTACTGGCGCACCCGGCAATCGATACCTCGGCCGTGGCCGTGGTGGGCACCAGCTACGGCGGCTACCTCGCGGCGATACTCACCTCGTTGCGCCCCGTGCGCTGGCTGGCGCTGCGCGTGCCTGCGCTGTACCGCGACCAGGAATGGCTCAAGCCCAAACGCGATCTGGATAAGGCCGACCTGATGGATTACCGCAGTACGCTGGTTCACGCCGAGACCAATCGCGCCTTGCACGCGTGTTCCGTGTTTACCGGGGATGTACTGATTGTCGAATCGGAAACCGATGACCATGTGCCCCACGCGACGATCATGAGCTACCGCGCGGCGTGCCAGCACACGCACTCCCTGACGCATCGCATCATCGATGGGGCCGACCATTCCCTCAGCGATCCGGTGTCCCAGCAGGCCTACACCTCAATCCTGGTGGACTGGGTCACCGAGATGGTGGTGGGCGAACGGTTGAGTATCATCCAGTCCCCGTAGAGCGTTCATGCGGGTGTCTTCTTGACCCTGAGCGCCTTGGCCTTGGCTTCCACGGCGAGGTACATCATCAGCGCGATCAACAGCGGCACAATAAAGTAGATGGCCCGATAGGCGATCAACCCCGCCAGCAAGCTGCCCCGCGACGCCTCATGCTGCATCAGCGCAATGAACACCGCTTCCAGTACGCCCAGCCCGGCCGGTATATGGGTGAGCACCCCGGCAATCGCGCTGATCAGCAGCACGCCCAGTACCAGTGGGTAGTCCAGTTTGGCCGGTAGCAGGGTGAAGATCACCGCAGCCATCAGCGACCAGTTCAGCGCCCCCAACATCAACTGCAAGCACGCCATGCGCAGGGACGGCAGGTTGATTTCCATGCCGCGAATCGTCCAGGCGCGTTTTTTCGAATACCGGCAGGCCAGCAGATACCCGAGGCTGACCAGCACCAACACAGCACCAATGCCTTGCAGCGCAGCACTGCTGACTTTCCAGCCGGGCGGCATGCTGACCAGCCCGCTGCTGAAAATCACCCCGGCTATCGCCATGTAGCCGAACCAGTTGGTCGCCAGGCTGAGGCCGAGGATCTTGGCAATATTGGCGGTGCTGACCCCCAGCCGCGAATACAGCCGGTAACGCATGGCGATACCGCCAACCCAGGCACTCAGGTTGAGGTTGAACGCGTAGCTGATGATGCCCACCGGCAAAATCTGCTTCCACACCAGGGGCTGGCGAATATAGGTGCGGCCGATCAGGTCGAAGCTGGCGTACACCAGGAAACTGCACAGCGTCAGCGCGCTGGCGATCACCAGTGTGCGCACTTTGAAGTCGCCCAGGGTCTGGACCACTTCGCTCCAATCGATACGCCGTGCGAGCAAGGTGAACAGCACGATCAGCAACAGGAAAAAGGCGATGGTCAGCGGTTTTTTCCAGCGCTTGAACCGCGAACCTTGGGCATCAGATGTCATGGTGCTGGACCTCAAAAGGTTCGAGTCGAGGCTTGTGTTTCGGCAACCGGCCTGCCAGCGCCGGGAAATGCCGCATCACATGAAACACCAGGAACCCGACGGTCAAACGCCAGAGCCACAGGCGCTGCTTGCGGTTTTCCGGCAGGGTGCGGCAATGGTTGTTGGCCAGGTTTTCCAGGCGCTCATACAGATGCTGATTGAATGCACGATCGCGGATCAGCACATTGGCTTCCAGGTTCAATGCCAGGCTCAGCGGGTCCAGATTGCTTGAGCCCACGGTGCTCCAGTCGTCATCCACCAGCGCCACCTTGCCGTGCAGCGGGCGCTCGCAGTACTCGTGAATCACCACGCCGTCCTTGAGCAGATAACCATAGAGCGTGCGCGCCGCCAGTTTGGCCAACAGCACGTCAGGCTGGCCCTGCATGATCAGTTGCACGTGCACGCCCCGGCGCGCGGCATTGCGGATTTCGCGCAACAGGCGATAGCCAGGGAAAAAGTAGGCGTTGGCGATCACCACGCGCTGTTGTGCCTGGCTCAATGCGTAGATGTAGGCTTCTTCGATGTCATCGCGGTGCTGCACGTTATCGCGGTAAATCAGGCGCACCTGGCCATCGCCGTTTTCGGTGTGCCACAGCGACGGCCTCTGCTGGCGCCGCCGCCAGCCGCGGCGCGTGCGTACCTGGCGGCCACTTTGCGCAAGCGCGAAATGATGCAGGTCCGCCACCGCCGGCCCGATAATGCGCAGCGCATAATCCTGCTTGGCCTCGGGGCCATAATCACCCAAGTGATCGGCAGAGAAATTGATGCCGCCGATGAACGCGACTTCGGCATCCACCACCACAATCTTGCGGTGCAGGCGACGAAACCAATTGGTGCGAATGCCCAGCGTCTTGGCCGCCGGGTCGAACATCTGCACCACCACTCCGGCCTCGGCCAGTTCCCCCAGGAACGCCGGGCTCAGCTCGCCGCAACCAAATCCATCCAGGCTGGCCACTACCTTCACCCCACGGTTCGCGGCCTCGATCAGCACGGCCTTGAGCTCATGGCCGACCTTGTCTTCGAAGAGGATGAAGGTCTCCAACAGGATCTCCCGTCGGGCGTTACGCAAGGCATCGAAGACCCGTGGAAAGTACGCCTCGCCGTTCTCCAGCAACTCGACCTGGTTACCGCTCTGCCAGCCGTAATCCAGGTCGCGGGCCTTGGCTTCGTCTGGCGGCTGATCAGTGGAAATATGCTCTACGGCCACGTTCATAGTTCGATCTCCACCGACAGCGGCACATGGTCCGACAGGTGGGACCATGGCCGTGTCGTCAGTACCCGGGGGTTATGCACCTTCACATTGCGCACGTAAATTCGGTCCAATGGCAGCAAAGGCAGGCGTGCAGGGAATGTACGCGCAGGCTTGCCCAGGGCTTGTACGAAGACTTCCTGAAGGCCGCTCTGGCTCAGGTCGGCCTTCCGGCGCCAGTCGTTGAAATCGCCGGCCACCACCAGCGGCGCCGTGGCGGGAATCTCGCTGATGCGCTGCTCCAGCAAGCGCAATTGCTGCTGGCGATGCACCTCACGCAAGCCTAAATGAATGCAGATCGCGTGCACTTCCTGCCCGGTGCCCGGCAAGCGCAGCACGCAATGCAGCAGGCCACGGTTTTCATGCCCGCTTTGCGAGATATCGAGGTTGTCGTAGCGCACGATCTGGAATTTCGACAACAGCGCGTTGCCGTGATCGCCATGGGGGTAGACCGCATTGCGCCCGTAAGCGAACTGCGGCCAGATGCTGTCGGCGAGGAACTCGTACTGCGGCATATTCGGCCAGTCGCTGTAGCGCTGGGGGTGGCGTTCGTGCGTGCCGTGGATCTCCTGCAGGAACACCATATCGGCGCCGACGCTGCGCACCGCTTCACGCAGCTCGGGCAGGATGAAGCGTCGATTCAGCGCGGTGAAGCCCTTGTGGATATTCACCGTCAGCACCGTGAAATGCGTGATGGCCGTGGTGGGTGGGGTAGGGACCAGCTCCACTTGGGTCATGGCAACACCCCCGGCTCCGGCAATGTGCCGGGCGTTGTCACCAGGTGTTTGTCCAGCCCGAAACGCTGCAGCAATTGGCGTGCATCAAAGGGCGCGCGCACCTTGATGTCATTGTCGAAAAAGCAGAAGACCTCGCGCTGTTTAAGGGCGCGGGGCTTGCGTTGCGGGGCGACCAGATGCGCATCCGCCGGTTGCTTGCCCTGCGCCCAGCACTCGATGCGATCGCCCCAACGCTTGAGGGCTTCGTCGCTGTAGCCGCTGGCGTACAGCTTTTTGTCGCCGTGCAAGCGCAGGTAAAGGAAATTGGCGGTGACGTCTTCGAGATAGGGCCACTTGCCGGCGGTGTCTGCGACCACCAGCGCTACGCCGTGTGTTGCCAGCATCTGCACGAATTCCGGTACCGCAAAGCTTTTATGGCGAATCTCCACGGCGTGGCGCAACGCTCGCTTGCCATGGGGTTGCATGCTCGCCTTGCCATTCAGGCGCGGCTCATGCTGGCGGGCGAGGGCGGCGGCTTGTTGGGTATCGGTGGGTAATTCGGCCAGGAAGGCTTCGAACAGTGGCGGGTCGAACTGGAAGCTGGGCGGGAACTGCCAGAGGATCGGCCCAAGCTTTTCTTTCAGCTCCAGTACACCTGAGGCGAAGAAATTGGCCATCGCCTTGTGCACCTCGCGCAGGCGCAGGATATGCGTGATATAGCGCGGCGCCTTGACGCTGAACTGGAAGTCTTCAGGTGTCTGCGCATACCACTCGGCGTAGCGCTTGGGTGTTTGCAGCGCGTAGAACGAGCCGTTGATTTCGATGCTGTTGACGGCGCGTGACGCAAACTGCAACTCACGTTTCTGGGTCAGCCCCTCGGGGTAGAAATCCCCGCGCCAAGGCTTGTAGCGCCAGCCGGAAATGCCGATGTGTATCGCCGCCATGGTTGCTCCCGTGAATGATGGGTCGGTTGACCGCTGTTCAGGGATGACTGAGAGACTCGGCGGAAAGTTTCCCCGTTCCTACAGACGGCACATACCCAGGAGGGAGCGAGCAAGCCCGCTCCCCCTGGCGTTTGCGCTGCGACGGCTTCAGTGCCCGGCGACGACAGGGTTCGACGACTCGGCATACACCGGCCCCAACCGGTCCAGTCGGCCACTCCATGCCGTCAGTGCCAATGCCACCAGCACCACCAGGCCACCGATCCAGGCCGTGTGGATCAGCCCCATATGCGCCACGATCAAACCTCCGCCCCAGGCGCCACCGGCGATACCCAGGTTAAACGCGGCGATATTCAGCCCCGATGCCACATCCACCGCTTGCGGGGTGTGATGCTCAGCCTGGCGCACCACATACACCTGCAGGCCCGGCACGTTACCGAAGGCGACCGCGCCCCACACCAGTACGGTGGCCAGGGCCAGCCACGGGCTCGCTGCGGTGAACGTCAGCATGAACAACACCGCCGCGAGCAGGGCGAAGATGATTTTCAATGCACTGATGGGGCCGCGTTTATCGGCAAGCTTGCCGCCCCAGATATTCCCGGCGGCCACCGAAACGCCGTACACCAGCAGCACCAGGCTCACCGTGCTGGCGCTGAAGCCAGAGATATCCTGAAGGATCGGCGCCAGGAAGGTGAACGCGATAAACGAGCCGCCGTAGCCGATGGCGGTCATGGCATACACCAGCAGCAGGCGCGGTTGCTGGAGCACTTGCAGTTGTTGCAGCAGTGACGCGGGTTTGCTGTGGCTGATGTTTTTCGGCACATAGATCAGGCTGCCGATAAACGCGATGACGCCCAGGGCCGAGACGGCCAGGAAGGTTTCACGCCAGCCGAAATGCTGGCCGATGAAGGTGCCCAGCGGTACGCCGGTGACCAGGGCGACGGTCAAGCCGGTAAACATGATGGCGATTGCGCTGGCGGCTTTTTCCTTGGGCACAAGGCTGGTGGCGATGGTCGAGCCGATCGAGAAAAACACGCCATGGGCCAGGCCGGTGACGATCCGCGCCAGCACCAGGGACTCATAACTCGGCGCCTGCCAGGCCAGCAGGTTGCCGAGGGTGAACAGCACCATCAACGACAGCAGCAGCAATTTGCGCGGCACTTTGCCGGTGAGGGCGGTGAGCACCGGCGCGCCGATGGCGACGCCCAGGGCGTAGAGGCTGACCAACAAGCCGGCGGACGGCAGGTCGACACCCAGGTCGGTGCCGATGGTAGGTAACAGGCCAACGATGACGAACTCGGTCGTCCCGATGGCGAAAGCGCTGAGGGTCAGCGCGAGCAAGGCAATGGGCATGGCTGCAACTCCGGTGGGTTTGATTCAGGAGCGCAGTGTCTGGGTTTGGCTTGTGCGGAAAAAGCCAAGGATTGGCATTTGATATTTGCCTCGTGCGCAAAAGTAAGGCGAGGGGAACGATCAGGGCGCAAACCCGTCAGTTCCTTACAGACCCTGCTGAAGGAGCCGCTGTTTTGCCCACTCTCAAGACCGCATTACTGCTCGGTGCGCTGCTGTTGTTCGGCAACGGCGTGCTGCAAGCTGCCACAACTGCGCCGGCTCAGGCGGCGGCGCCTGCCGAACCGGCCAAGCCGGAGCTGTTGGTGGAAGGTGGCTTGCTCGGCGCCATCAGCTCGAGCATCGACGACGTGCAAGACAAACTCGACCTCAATCAAAACCTCATCGACGCCTGGCGCCTTCGCGCCGACCGTGCGGCGGATGAGGTCGGGCGCCTGGTCGACCAGACCGCCCAGCGCTCGCCGTGGAGCGTGGCCGGGGATTTCCTGCTGCTGTCCGGGGTATGGGGCGGCGCCTTTGCGCTGTTGATGCTGCTGGGACGCTTGATCGTACGGCGCTTGAGTCGCCGGCGCTTCATTGAGCGGCGTGGGCGCGTGCAAGCGCTGCTGGGTTACGTGCTGCCCTACACCCTGCCGGCACTGGTGTGCCTGCCACTGACGCTTTACGTCAGCCACTTTCTACCCTCGTCCGTGGGGCGTGCGCTGGCGCTGTGTTTCGCCTATGCCACCAGCAGCGGCATTTTTTCCACCTCGATGTTGTTGTGCGTCATCGTCATGTTCAACGTCGGGCATAAGCGTGCGGCCGTGCGGATTATTCGCGGTTACTCGCCCAGGCCGTTGTTCCTGATCGGCTTTCTGGCCGCCCTCAGCGATGCCTTGACCAGCCCGCAGATCGCCCGGCAACTGGGCGGCAATATCACCAGCAGCATTGCCGTGTTCACTGGGCTGTTTGCCACGGTGATCTTTGGCGTACTGGTGATACGCCTACGGCGACCGGTGGCTCATTTGATTCGCAATCGGCCATTGGCCCAGCGCCTGAAACACCCGGCGCTGCAACAATCGCTGCGAGTGTTTTCCGGCTTGTGGTATTGGCCGATCCTGTTGATGGTGTTGGTCTCGGCGATCAACCTGATCGGTGCCGGCGACGATAGTCAGAAGGCCCTGCGTTGCGCCTTGTTCACCACGATCTTGCTGATTGGCACGGTGTTCCTCAGTACGGTGCTGCAACACCTGTTCAAGTCTCGCAGCCAAGTGGCGATCCAGCGCAGCAGCGCCTACAAGGAGCGCTTCCTCAGCCTGTTGCACGCGATCCTGCGCATTGTCATGGCCATCGCGTTTATCGAAATTCTCGGGCGTATCTGGGGCGTGTCGTTGTTTGAATTTGCCCAGCGCAACTCGGTCGGCCGGGCGATCAGTGACTCCTTGAGCAGTATCGGCCTGATCCTGCTGGTGACCTGGCTGTTCTGGGTGGTCCTCGATACGGCGATCCAGGAAGCGTTGAAGCCACCGGTGAACAAGCGTTCCGGCCGCCAGCCGAGCACGCGGGTCAAAACCATCCTGCCGCTGCTGCGCAATGCGGTGAAAATCATCCTGGTGGTGATCTGCGCGATCACCACCATGGCCAATCTGGGGATCAACGTCGCGCCGCTGTTGGCGGGTGCCGGTGTGGTCGGCCTGGCCATCGGTTTTGGCTCCCAACAATTGGTGCAGGACGTGATCACCGGCCTGTTCATCATCATCGAAGACACCCTGTCGATTGGCGATTGGGTGGTGCTGGACTCCGGCCACGCCGGTACGGTCGAGGGGCTGACCATCCGAACCCTGCGCCTGCGCGACGGTAAAGGCTTTGTGCACTCGGTGCCGTTCGGGCAGATCAAGGCGGTCACCAACCAGTCGCGGCAATTTGCCTATGCGTTCTTCTCGGTGCAGTTCACCTACGACACCGACGTGGATAAAGCCGTGGAGCTGATCCGCGAGGCCGGGCAGTCGATCCGTGATGACGTGTTCCTCAAGTACAACCTGCAAGGGCCGCTGGAGGTCTTCGGCGTCGACAAGATGGACCTCAATGGCGTGGTGCTCACTGCGCAGTTCCGCACGGTGTCGGGCGGCCAATATGCCGTCAGCCGTGCGTTCAACCAGCGCCTGAAAAAGCTTGTGGATAACTGTGCGCAGGTGCACTTCGCGCAAACTTATCCACAGCAGGTCCTGTTGCCCAAGCGCAACGCCCAGGTGGATGAGCCGGATGAAGAGGCACCGGCGTCAGGGGTACTGACCGAACAACCGCGCCCTCAATGACCGGGTCGTTTTTTTCTGACATTCCCCTTGTGGGAGGGGGCTCCCGATGAGGCCCCCCCATTTCAATGCCTGATCAACTTCTCCTGCACCGCCTGCTGATCCGTATCCACCAGCAGTTGCTGCTTGCCACTCACCAGCACCGCTGCGGGCAACCCGTCGCGGTACACGATCCGGTTCCCGCTTAGTGCCGGCACCTTGCTCCCCGGCAACAGGGTACCGACCAGGTTCAACGGGTCCGCGCCACATACGGCAACCAGGCTGCCGTCGTGTGGCCTGCGGCGTACTTCGCGCAGTAACGGGATCGCCTCCGGCAACGCAAACTGTTCCCCCGCCAAGCCACTGACAAAGCGTCCACCACGGATTTCCCCACGCGCCTCCAGCCGGTGAAAGGTGCGCAGCAACTCCCGCCAGCTCGGCAGCCACTCCGCCTCGCGCTCCAGCAAACGCCAGAACACCACGCCATAACGGCGCAGCAGCGTCATCGCCACATGCTCCAGCGTTTCGGCCGAATGCGCGCCGGCGGCGCTGGTTGAACGGCGCACCAAGGCCCAACGGCCGGCATCGTCCATGCCACCGACAAAGGCGCCACGCCCACGCCGGCTGCTGCGCGCCTGGCGTTTGCTGACGGGAGTGGTCAGCGCACGCAGCCCGGCAAAGCTGTCGGCATTCACCAACCCGGCACCCACCAGTTCCTGTAATGCGGTTTCCAGTTCACTGCGCAGCAGGTGAGCTTCATGCACCAGTTCATCAAAAAACAGCGCGCCCTGTTCACGCAGGGCTTGGTGGACTTTCTGCGCCTTGGGCGACAACGTCGCGCTGTCGGTCAGTTCGGTCAGCCCACTCCACAATGGCGCCTGGCTGCGTGGCAACAGCACGACCGGGGTACTGCGCAATGCGCTCGCGGCGGCCTTGTTACTCAAACGCATCCACACCAGCTTGCCGCTGCGGCACAGTTCATCGAGCCAGGTGCAGGTGTAGTCCTTGAGTCGCGCGCTGAGCAAGTCGGTGTCCCAGGCGGATGCGGCTGCGGCATAGCCTTCGAACTGGGCCATGACTTGCGCCAACATGGCGCTGCCCTGGCCGCGTGTGGCGGTGGACAGGTGCTGCCAATCAAACAGAAAACGCATGAAGTCCTGCAACGCCACCGGTTCGATTTCGCGGCGCAGGCGCTTGACCGTGTAGCGATGAATGCGCGCGAGCAAATGCCGTTCGCACCATTGTTCTGCGTTGGCGCCGGGGCTGAAGCGACCGCGCAGCACATAGCCTTCCTGCTCCAGACGCGCCAGCGCCTGGGTGACATCGCTCACCGGCAGTTCCAGGGGCGCGGCGATTTCGCTCAGGCTCAACGGGCCGAAGCCACTCAGGCGTGCGCGCAGCACTTCTACCACCGCTTCATCATAGCTCCAGGGTTCATCGAAGCCCGGCAGCAACGGCCAGTTGCCGGGATAGATCGCCTGCAAGCAACTCAAGCGTTCCACGGCCACCCACAGGCCGTTGGGCAACGGATAGGCGCGCCCAGCCTGGGCCAAGGCCTGCAGCCACGCGGCCCATTGCGGCGTGACTTCACGGGCGGCGATACACGCCAGGCTCATCAGTGCCTCATGCATTTCATCCGGGCCGTTGGGCGCCGGCCAGGCTTCTTCACGCACGCCGGCGATAGCGTCGGCGTCCAGCGCACCGAGGTCGTCGGTACTCTGCGGGTCGCTCCAGCGCCGGTTGAGCACGGCCTGGGTGCGGCGTTCTTCCAGCGGGGCGTCGTCGAGAAAGGTGTAGGGGCGGGCACTGAGGATTTCGGCGGCCATGGGCGAGGGCGCCGGCAGGTCGCGGCTGATCAGGCGCACCTCGCCGCGCTCCATGCGTCGCAGCAGGGCCAGCCAGGCATCGCTGTCCATGGCTTCGTGCAGGCAGTCGTCGAGGGTTTGTTCGACCAGTGGGTGGTCGGGGACTTCGCGCTCCCCGGCCAGGTTCTCCAGGCAGGCGATCTGGTCGGGGAACACGCTGGCGATCAGGTCTTCGCTTTTCATGCGCTGGATCTGCGGCGCCACCTTGCGCCCACCGGTAAACCTCGGCAACGCCAGGGCCACGCCGGCGTTCCAGCGCCAGCGCACGCCGAACAACGGCGCATCCAGCACGGCCTGGATCAGGATGTGCTCGGCGCTGTGGCTGTTGAGATACCGCCACACCTCATCCAGCGCAAAGCTGTGGCTGGTGGACAGCGACAGCACGATGGCATTTTCACTGGCGGCGGCCTGCAACTCGAAATTGAACGTGCGACAAAACCGCTTGCGCAGGGCCAGGCCCCAGGCGCGGTTGAGGCGGCTGCCGAACGGTGTGTGGATGATCAGTTGAGTGCCGCCGGACTCGTCGAAAAAGCGCTCCATGATCAACGTGTCCTGGGACGGCAAGGCACTCAGTGCCAGGCGCGCGCGGGCCAGGTAATCGAGAATCTGCTCGGCGCTGGCGCGGTTCAGGCCGAGGGTGTCGGTGAGCCAGCCCAGCGCGGCTTGCAAGTCGCCCGGGCTGGCGCCGAGCAGGGCGTCCAGTTGCCCCTGCAAGCGCGCCACCGCCGCCGACAGCTCGTTGCTGCGCCCAGGCGCTTCGCCGAGCCAGAAAGGAATGGTCGGTGGCTGGCCGTGGGCATCCTCGACGCGCACCTTGCCGGCGTCCACGCGCACAATTCGGTAGGACGTATTGCCGAGCTGAAAGATATCCCCGGCGATGCTTTCCACCGCGAAGTCCTCATTGACGCTGCCGATATTCAAGCCCTGGGGTTCGAGCAGCACGCTGTAGTCGGCGTTGTCGGGGATGGTGCCGCCGCTGGTGACGGCCGTCAGCCGGGCGCCCCGGCGACCGCGCAGGGTATGGGTGACCGCGTCGCGGTGCAGGTAGGCGCTGCGGATGCCTTGGCGCCCGTTATAGCCGTCGCTGAGCATATGCAGCAGCGCCTGATAATGGCGCTCATCCAGCGCGGCGTAGGGTGAGGCACGACGAACCAGGTCGAGCAGCGCCTGTTCCGGCCATTCCTGGGCGCTGACTTCGGCGATGATCTGCTGGGCCAGTACGTCCAGCGGCGCCACGGGAATCTGCAGCGTATCCAGCTCGCCCCGCCTGACGCAGTCGAGCAGGGCGGCGCATTCGATCAAGTCATCGCGGGTAGTGGCAAACAGACGGCCCTTGGGCGTGCCGCCGACCTGATGCCCGGAACGGCCAACCCGTTGCAGAAAGCCGTTGATCGAACCGGGTGAGCCGATCTGGCACACCAGGTCCACGTCGCCGATATCAATGCCCAGTTCCAGCGACGCCGTGGCAATCAGTACTTGCAACTCGCCGGCCTTGAGCCGCTGCTCGGCGTCCAGGCGCAGCTCCTTGGCCAGGCTGCCATGGTGCGCGGCCACGGCAGCCTTGCCCAGGCGCTCGCTCAAATGCCGCGCCAGGCGTTCGGCCAGGCGCCGGGTATTGACGAATATCAGGGTGGTGCGGTGTTCGCGGGCCAGTGTGGCGAGGCGGTCGTAGACCAATTCCCACACATCGTTGGCCATCACCGCCGAAAGCGGCACTGGCGGCACTTCGATATCCAGGTCGCGAGCCCGTGCATGACCGATATCGACGATGGCGCACGCGCGCCCCGTGCCCACCAGAAAGCGCGAGACCGCCTCGATAGGTTTTTGCGTGGCCGACAGGCCGATCCGCGTCAGCGGTTCGGTGCACAGCCCTTGCAGGCGCTCCAGGCTTAACGCCAGGTGGCTGCCGCGCTTGCTGGCGGCAATGGCGTGGATCTCATCGACGATCACCGTGCGGGTGCTGCCCAGCATCTGCCGGCCGGAGTCCGAGCCCAGCAGTACATACAGCGATTCGGGGGTGGTCACCAGGATATGCGGCGGGCGCTTGCGCATCAGGGCGCGGTCTTTTTGCGGGGTGTCGCCGGTGCGCACGGCGGTGCGGATCACCAATGGCGGCAAGCCCTGGCGCTGTAACTGTGCGGTGATGCCCGCCAAGGGGTTTTGCAGGTTGATCTGGATGTCGTTGGACAGCGCCTTGAGCGGCGACACATACACCACCAGCGTTGCATCCGGCAGTTGCCCGCCATGGGCCAGGCCCTGATGGACGAGGTCATCGAGCACCGCCAGGAAGGCGGTCAGCGTCTTGCCGGAGCCGGTGGGCGCGGCGATCAGGGTTGAGCGGCGCTGGCGGATCAGCGGCCAGGCCTGGGCCTGCGCATCGGTCACCGAGGGGAAGGTACTGCGGAACCAGGCGCTGACGGCGGGGTGGAAGCCGTCCAGGGCCGTGTCCGTGGATTCAGGAAGGTTCATGCAGTCAGTTATGGCGCCGGCCCCGACAAGTTGCAACCCCACACTTTTATCCGTGACGGTTGCGCGATAAACCCGCAAAATGCAACGATTCTTACAAATATCCAAAAACCTTCGTTCCACACAGACCGGGCCTGCTCAATCTATGCGAATGCGCCTTATGTTACTGGGCGGCGGGAATGCCCTCGGGCAGGCGCTGATTCGCCTCGGTGCAGAGGAAGACATCGGTTTCCTCGCACCCAAACCGCCCCAAGATGGCTGGGATGCCGCGAGCCTCACCCAACTGCTCGACGACACCCGTCCCGATGCGTTGATCAACCTCGCCTACTATTTCGACTGGTTCCAGGCCGAGGCCGTCAGCGAAAGCCGTCTGGCCGCCCAGGAGTTCGCCATCGAACGCCTGGCTGAACTGTGCCAGCACCACGGCATCACCTTGCTGCAACCGTCCAGCTACCGCGTGTTCGACGGTTCCCGCGCCACCGCCTACAGCGAAAAAGACGAGCCGGTGCCTTTGGGCCTGCGCGGCCAGGCGTTGTGGCGTATTGAACAGAGCGTGCGTGCGACCTGCCCGCAGCATGTGTTGCTGCGGTTTGGCTGGCTGCTGGATGACAGTGTGGAGGGCACCCTGGGGCGCTTCCTGGCCCGTGCCGAAAAAACCGATGAGTTGTTGATGGCTGACGACCGTCGCGGCAACCCGACGCCGGTGGATGACGCTGCGCGGGTGATCATTTCAGTGCTCAAGCAACTCGATTGCGCGGCACCGCTGTGGGGCACCTATCACTACGCCGGCCAAGAGGCGACCACGCCGTTGGCCCTGGGCCAGGCGATCCTCACCGAAGCGCGCAATTATCACGCGCTGGCCATCGAATCACCCACCGCCCAGGCCCACGCGGCACGGCCGGATGCGAGCGATGAGCCGCAACATGCGGTGCTGGCCTGCAAGAAAATCCTGCACACCTTCGGCATCAAGCCACGGGCGTGGCGGGCGGGGCTGCCGGCATTGCTGGACCGCTATTACCGCCACACCTGACCCACCACAAAACCGAATGTGGGAAAGCTCCAAATGTGGGAGGGGGCTTGCTCCCGATTGCAGTGCGTCAGCCAATATACATTTGACTGATGCACCGCAATCGGGAGCAAGCCCCCTCCCACAATCCCCTCCCACAGGGTGATACGGTGTTGCTTAGAACTTGTAGCCGATACCCACCATGTAGACCATCGGGTCCACGTCCACATTCACCTTGGCGCGAGTGCCTTGGCCCAGCGCGTTGTTGTCCACGGTCGCCTTGGTGCTGATGTCGATGTAGCGCGCCTGGGCGTTGATCATCCACTTGTCGTTGATCATGTAGTCGGCGCCGATCTGCGCGGCCCAGCCCCAGGAGTTCTCGGCCTTGAAGTTGCTGAAACCGGCTTGCTGTGCACGGCTGCCGACGTGTTCGTCGTAGATCCAGGTGTAGTTGATACCAGCGCCCACGTAGGGTTGGAACGCCGACTTGCTGTCCAGCGGGTAGTACACGACGCTCAGGGTCGGCGGCAGGTGTTTCAAGGTGCCGAGCTTGCCGTTGGCGGCGCCCAGGGCGGTGTTTTTGATCTTCACGTCATGCTCGAACGGAGTGGCGGCCAGCAGTTCGATACCGACGTGGTTGGTCAGCATGTAGGCGAAGTTCAAGCCCAGCTGGGTGTCGCTGCTCATGGTCGCCTTGCCGCCCAGGTTGGTGCCCGCCAATGGGCCCTGGTCAACTTTCACGTGGCCGCTGTCAGCCTTCGGGTTCACGGTGATAGCACCGGCGCGAACCAGAATGTCGCCCGCTTCGTGAGCGTGGACGGCAGGGGCGGCGAGGGCGAGCGCGAAGAGGGACGCGCCGAGCAGGGACTTGTTCATGGGAGCTCCAAAAGGACGTTTAAAAGTTGTACGTCCAATGGTAAAGATCGTTCCGTTCGATCTTTTGACTCAGCTCAATGAATGGGCAATCAGCGCTAGTCCGGCAGTTCGTAGACGTAAATCTTCTCGGCATCCATCTGGTAACCGGCATCCGCCAACTCGCTGGTGGAGGGTTTGACCTGCATTGAACCCTCGATCCAATACGGTTGGTAGAGCTCATCGAGCTTCACGCCGATTTCGCTTTTCACATGCACGATCTGGTTCGACGGCGGCGGCGGTACGTGAATGCAGGCGCCGAAATACGGCACCAGCAGAAACTCGGTGGTGCGGCCTTCTTCGCTGACTTCCAGCGGCACGATATAACCCGGCAAACGGATATGCTGGCCGTCCAGGCTTTGCACCACCGGCGCGTTGGGCAGTTCCTGCTTGGCCGCGGGCGCCGCCTCGACCGACAAGGCATCGGCCATGTTCGACAGGTCGTGCAACGGTTTCATGTTGGGGATTTCCGGTGGCGCATCCGGCGGGATCATCTCCTGCCAGGACAGGTCCTTGGGCTGGTCGGCGGACCAGGCGGGCACGCTCACCAGCAGCAACAGCGCAAACAGGGCACGACGCATCGAAGCCTTCCTCATAAACGGATCGACAGGCCATCGGCCAGGGATTGCCGATAGGCGCGCCACGCGGGCACGCTGCCCATCAACAACGCTGCGCACAGGATACCGGCGAGCAATGTCCATTCATATTCGCTCGGCCACGACATCGGCAAGTCCAGCCCGTAGTTGGCCTGCAAATACCCACGCGATGCGGCGATGCACAGGTACAACAAGCCCACGCCCGCCACCACGCCGGACAACGCCAGGGCGAAGGCTTCAAAGATCAGCAGCGTGGCGATATGCCAAGGCCGCGCGCCCACCGAGCGCAATATCGCCATTTCGCGGCGTCGTTCGTTGAGGCTGGTGAGGATCGCCGTGAGCATGCCGATCAAACCGGTCAGCACCACAAACAACGAGATCACGAACAGCGCCTTTTCGGCGGTGCCCATCATGCTCCACAGCTCTTGCAAGGCCACGCCCGGCAAGATCGCCAGCATGGGCTCGCCACGGAAATCGTTGATTTCCCGTTGCAGGGCGAAGGTGGAAATCTTGTTGTTCAGCCCGAGCATGAACGCCGTGATGGCCTGCGGGGTGAGGTCCATATTGCGCGCCTGATCGGCACTGATGCGGCCCTTGCCCTGGGCCGGTACGCCGTTGTGCCAGTCGATATGGATCGCTTCCATGCCGCCGAGGCTGATGTGCAGCGTGCGGTCTACCGGAGTGCCGGTGCGCTTGAGAATGCCGACCACGGTGAACGGCTTGTCATCGTGTTTCACCAGGCTGACGACCGCCACGCCGTGGGCCAGTACCAGCTTGTCACCGAGTTTGTAATGCAGCGCGTCGGCCACTTCGGCGCCCAGTACCACTTCGAACGGATCGGTGGCGAAAGCGCGGCCGCTGGCCAGTTCGAGGTTCTGTTTGCGGCCGTACTGGTAATGCTCGAAATAGGACTGGTTGGTGCCCATCACGCGGTAGCCGCGATGGGAGTCACCGAGGGAAATCGGGATCGCCCACTTCACTTGCGGGCTGGCGGCGAAGTGCTCGAAGCTGTCCCAGCGGATGTTGTTGGTCGCGTTGCCGATGCGGAACACCGAATACAGCAACAGGTTGACCGAGCCTGAGCGGGCGCCGACGATCAAGTCGGTGCCGCTGATGGTGCTCGCGAAGCTGTTGCGCGCTTCGGTGCGTACCCGCTCCACGGCGAGCAACAAGCACACTGAAAGCGCGATGGCGAAGGCGGTGAGGATCGCGGTAAAGCGGCGGTTAGCCAGGCTGGCCATGGCTAGACGGAACAGATACATCTCAAACCTCTGCGGGCGTGGCGGCGCGATTGAGTTCGGCCAGCGACAGGTTGCGGTCGAACAGCGGTGCCAGGCTCTGGTCATGGCTGACAAACAACAGGCTGGCGCCCGCTTCGCGGCATTCGGCGAACAGCAACTGGATGAACGCTTCGCGGGCGTCATGGTCCAGGGCCGAGGTGGGCTCGTCGGCAATCACCAGTTCCGGCTGGCCGATCAGCGCACGGGCGGCGGCCACCCGTTGCTGCTGGCCGATGGACAGCGAGTCGGCACGGCGCTCCAGTAGGTCTGGAGCGTTGAGCCCCAGATGCGCGAGCAAGGTGGCAGCCGCCTGATCGACACTGCCGTGACGCTGAACCGCCCGTTGCGCGCGCAGCCTGGAGAAGTGGCAGGGCAGTTCGACGTTCTCGCGTACCGACAGAAACGGCAGCAGGTTGAACTGCTGGAAGATATAGCCGGTGTGGTCGACGCGGAAACGGTCGCGGGCACCCGCCGACAGTTCGGTGAGTTCCTGGCCGAGCAGGCGGATGCTGCCGCGGCTGGGTTTCTGCACGCCGCCCAGCAACCCGAGCAGGGTGGTTTTGCCGCTGCCGCTCGGGCCTTTGAGGAACAGGGTTTCACCCGCTTCCAGGCGGAACGCGGGAATGTCCAGCAACTGGGGGTGACCGGGCCAATTGAAGCCCAGGTCAGACAGTTCGATCAATGCTTGGGTCATGTGTTCAGAACTTCAGGGTGGCTGCGGCGGCCGTCGCTTCAACACCTTGCTGGCCGCTCGGACCGATCAGTTGTACCTGGATTTTCTGGGTCGCGGGGAAGGTCTTGAACACTTGCGTCAGGTCAAGGTTGCTCAATGCCGTCGGCGTGGCGCAGGTGAATTGATAGTGGGCGTGGATCTCGCTGTGATCGTGATGATGCTCGTGGGCGGCGGCGCCTTTGCCGTCGGTGGCATGGTCGTCATCGTCGTCGTCATGCTCGGCTTGCGGCTTGTCGCCGAACAGCGGGCTGTTGAGTTCCTGGGTGCTGATCACGCAGCCGGCGGCCTTGGGCAGGTTGAACAGCGCCAGCGGGTTTTCCAGCTGTTTGCGTGCGGCGGCGACCTTGGCCTTGTCGGCGGCGGTGCTGGCCTGGTGTTCGAAACCCACAAGGTTCATGGCCGGGCTGTCGAACTCCACTTCCAGCGCCTGGCCGTCGAGCACGGCGTTAAGGCGGCCGACCCCGTGCTCATGGGCGCCGAGGCTGCCATGTTCATGTTCGTGATCATCATGAGCGTGGGCGACAGCCAATGGCAGCAGGGCAAACGGCAAAGCGAGCAGCAGACGGCGCATGAGAAGGCTCCAGAACATGAAAGTTTTGTTATGTGATCTTATAACAATGTGTGCAGAGTTTGACCGCCCGCTTGGCGTTGCGCAAGCCGCGTGGGAGCATGCCTGTCAGAAAAATGCAGGAGGAAGGACGATGTTGCGAATTCGTGGAACCGTTGGCGATCTGCCGGTGGATTTGACCCTGGAGCTGGACGACGGCGACTGGGCCCGGCTGGGCGCGCAGTTGCAGGCCGCCCCGGCGCCCCTCGCGCCGACTGCTGCGCCAGTCAAGCAGATCGATGATCTATGGCAGAAGGCCCAGGACCTGTTGCGCCAGGCCGGGCAACTCAGCGGGCTGGAATTGCTCGATCAACTGGAAGGGCTGGCCGGCGATGCCGCGTCCGGCAAGCGCCTGTTGGTGCGCTTGCGACACAGTGCCAATGTCAAAGTCGCTAGCGGCGGGGACACGCCGCTGTACCGTTGGGTCGACGCTTAATACAGCGCGGCGAACAACTTGCGGCGGTATGCCGTGACCAATGGGTGGTCGTTGCCGAGCAATTCGAACACCTGTAGCAGGGTCTTGTGCGGCAAGCCTTCGCTGTAGCTGCGATTGCGGATAAACAGTTTCAGCAAGCCTTCCAGCGCCGCGTCGTACTGCTGGCGCGCCAGTTGTTGAATCGCTAGCTGATAGGCTGCTTCATCATCCTGCGGGTTTTGCGCCAGGCGGCTTTTCAGCTCGGCGGCGTCCGGCAGGTCGGCCGCCTGGCGCAGGAAGGTGATCTGTGCCTTCGCCCCGGCGAGTGCGGCTTTGTGATCGTCGCTCTTCACGGCATCCAGCACCGCCTGGGCTTCGCCCAATTCACCGCGTTCGGCCAGGCAGCGTGCGTACAGGATCAGCGCGGCGGCGTGGGTGTTGTCCTCGCCCAGCAGTGCGACCAGCACCGCTTCGGCCTCGCTGATACGCCCTTCGGCAAACAGCGCCTGAGCCTGTTCCAGCGGATCGGCCGCGGCCGGTGGCGGCATCTGCACATGTGGCTCCAGCATCGCCCGCACCGCCGACTCCGGCTGCGCTCCGGCAAACCCGTCCACCGGCTGGCCATCCTTGAACAACACCACCGTCGGCAGGCTGCGAATGCCAAAACGCGCAACGATATCCTGCTCGGCCTCGCAGTCGACCTTGGCCAACAGCAACTCGCCCTGATAACTCTCGGCAATCTGCGCCAACAGCGGCATCAACGCCTTGCACGGGGCACACCACTCGGCCCAGAAATCCACCAACACAGGCTTGTGGAACGAGTTTTCGATGACTGCCTGATCAAAGGTGGCAGTGGTGGCATCGAAGATGTACGGCGTGGGCTCACTCATGGGGCGTCTCGAATAAAGCGGGAATGGCGCAACTATAAGGGCTGGCGCGGGCTACCGGAAGCGGCTTGGCGTTCACTCGCGAGCGGCGTGCCAAAAGGTGTCTTCATACCAATCGCGGGGAAAACCCATCGACTTAAGGTTAACGGCGGGAAACTCACTGATCAGGTGATATAAGCGTTGGTCCCAGCCATATACCAGTGGCTACCGTAGGTAGGTCCCATGGGTTGCTGATAACGGCGCGGGATGCAATCTCAACTCTTTCGATGGCATCCATCGTTAGTAATCGAAGGCGCCGGTCAAAATCGTACAGTTGGGTTAACTGGCGGAACTGGCTGCCCTCACGGAACCGATGGTCGAGACCTTCCGGCTTTTGGAAAGGCCGCATGTAAGGGCTTAATCGAAAGAAACTGACGGCCTGTAAAAAGGACTTGGCGCGGGCTGATGCCAGTCAGTTAAAGGGTGGGCTGTAGAACACATGATCTGTAGTGAGCGGGCTTGCCCCGCGCTGGGTGGCGAAGCCGCCCCAAACCCAGGCACTTCGGTCCTTCTGAAATACGGCGGCGTCTTTGTTGGGGCGGCTGCGCCACCCAGCGCGGGGCAAGCCCGCTCACTACAGAGTTTGGTTGCGGCAGGTTCTCTTAACTGACTGGCATTACTCGGCGCGGGCCTCATTTTGAATGTGCAAACCGCGCTGCTTGAGCAGTTCCAATTGAGCAGGAACGTCTATGGCAGGCTTGTTGAATGTCCTCATGCTCAAAAAATACCGAGCATAAAAAACCCGCACAATTTGTGCTTGGTTACTGACGCAACCAGAGGCATGGCGGGTGTATTACTGCGAAGGCTAGGCAGCTGCCCGGCGTTTTGCAAGCCCTTCATACGACCGGCGATAGGCGACGGGGTCTGGAAATGCATGCTGATTAATTGTCCAAGTGCGTGCAAAAGGAGGGCATTTTCCACAGCCATTCCTTTTATGTCTCAGCGAACGTATTGCCAGAAATTTGTAACGTTCGGGTTTAACGCCGCGAATGGTACAGGCTCACCTTGCGAAACTCCCAAGGCTCGGCCAGGTCGGGCAGTGTCAGTGCATCAAGGATCTGCAACCGCCGGTAATCCGGGTGCTGGAAGTCCCTGACCCGCGAGTCGGCCACCAGCGCTTCGCGGCCACGGGTGAGGAATTGATCCAGCAGCGGCAGGTTGGCCCGGTCGTAGAGCACGTCGGCCACCAGGATCAGGTCGAAGCGGTCGGCTTCGGCGAAGAAGTCTGCCGAATAACCCAGCGTCACACCGTTGAGTTCGGCATTGGCCCGGCAGGCGGCCAGCGCCAGTGGGTCAAGGTCACAGGCCACCACTTCGCGCGCGCCCGCCTTGACGGCGGCAATCCCGGCCACGCCGGAGCCGGCGCCGAAGTCCAGTACGCGTTTGTCGGCGACCCACTCGGGGTTGGCCGCCAGATATCGCGCCAGTGCCAGGCCGCTGGCCCAGCAGAAACTCCAGTAGGGCGGTTCATGCAGGATACGCCGGGTTTCTTCCTGGCTGAATTCGCGGTCCATGTTGTCCGCATCCAGCAGCCACAATGACAACTCGGTGCCCGGCAGCGGGCAGGGCACCAGTTGCGCATCGCCGATCAGCTCGCTGAGGGCGCGCTGCAGAGGCAGCGGTGGCGTCATGGTGCCTTGACGAGTTGCAAGGGACCGGTGGTCTGGGTGATCGCCTGGGTGATACGCACGGCGGGCAGGTGCAGGATCAACTGGCCGGACTGGCTGGCGCGGCCGCGTAATTCAACCCGCGCACCGGCCGGGAACGCCTCGGGGTTGAAGCGCAGGCGGAAGGCCAGGGGCTTGCCGTTGGCGGACAACACGCTGCTGGCGAGCAATTGTTGCGGGCGGTTGCGTTCATCGATCACCAGCAGTGCCAATTCGACTTCGGCATTGGCCGGCACGCCATTGAGCACGCCGCTGATTTCCCGCTGATACGCCGGCAAGGGGCCAAGGTCTTCAATACCCGGGACTTTTTTCTCTTGGGCTGGTGTCGGTTGAGGTGCGGCCGGCTTGGGGGCTTCGCTGCTGCAGGCGACCAGAAAACTGAACAGGCCGAGTAAAACCAGTGGTCGTAACTGCATGTACGGCTCCAGAAGTGACAAAATCCGTGGTTTGAAAATCAAGAAACATAATAGCCCGCCTATATACCGTAAAGGCTATGGCTTGTCTTGCCACGGGGATGCGCTACCATGGCCCTCCCTTTTTTTGTTGCCTGCCACCATGCACTGTCCCTTCTGCGGTGCCAACGACACCAAGGTCATTGATTCGCGTCTGGTCGCCGAGGGCGATCAAGTGCGTCGCCGGCGCGAATGCCTGGCCTGCGGTGAACGTTTCACCACCTTCGAAACCGCCGAACTGGTATTGCCGCGTCTGATCAAGTCCGACGGCAGCCGCCAGCCTTTCGACGAAGACAAACTACGCGCCGGTATGCAGCGCGCCCTGGAAAAACGCCCGGTGAGTGTCGAGCGGCTGGAGGCGGCGCTGGTGCACATCAAGCACAAGCTGCGCGCAACCGGCGAGCGCGAGGTCAAGAGCCTGGTGGTTGGAGAACTGGTGATGGGCGAGCTGCAAAAGCTCGACGAAGTCGCCTATATCCGTTTCGCCTCGGTGTATCGACGCTTCCAGGACCTCAATGAGTTCCGCGAAGAGATCGACCGCCTGGCCCGTGAGCCGGTCAAAGAATGAACCCGTCTTCCACTGCCGAGCAGGCTGTCCTCGACGCTCATTACATGGCTCGCGCCCTGGAACTGGCGCGCAAGGGCCTGTACACCACCCACCCTAACCCGCGTGTAGGCTGCGTGATCGTGCGCGATGGGCAGGTGGTCGGCGAAGGCTGGCATGAGCGCACCGGCGAACCCCACGCCGAGCCCAACGCCCTGCGCGCCGCCGGCGACAAGGCGCGTGGCGCCACGGTGTACGTGACCCTCGAACCCTGCAGCCATCATGGGCGTACCCCGCCGTGCGCGGATGCATTGGTGAGTGCCGGTGTGGCGCGTGTCGTCGCCGGGATGCAGGACCCGAACCCGGAAGTGGCCGGGCGTGGTATGCAGCGCCTGGCTCAGGCCGGTATCGAGGTACAGAGCGGTGTGCTGGAAGCGCAGGCGCGTGCATTGAACCCGGGTTTCCTCAAGCGCATGGAACACGGCCTGCCATTTGTGCGGGTCAAGCTGGCAATGAGCCTGGACGGCCGCACCGCCATGGCCAGCGGCGAAAGCCAATGGATCACCGGCCCGGCTGCCCGCGCCGCCGTGCAACGCCTGCGTGCCGAAGCCAGTGTGGTGCTGACCGGCGCCGACACCGTGTTAGCCGACGGCGCCCGCCTGACCGTGCGTGCTGCCGAACTGGGCCTGGATGAGGCGACCACCGCTTTGGCCATGTCGCGTCCGCCCTTGCGCGTGCTGATCGACGGCCGCCTGCGCGTGCCGCTTAACGCGCCGTTCTTCAAGGCCGGCCCGGCCCTGGTCATCACCTGCGTCACTCCGGAGAATCAGTTCCCGCGGGGCCCTGAATGCCTGGTGGTGCCGGGGGTTGATGGCCAGGTCGACCTGCGTTCGGCCCTGGTTGCCCTGGCCGCGCGTGGCGTCAACGAGGTGCTGGTGGAGGCCGGTCCGAGCCTCGCAGGCGCCTTCGCCCAGCAGGGGCTGGTGGACGAGTACGTGATTTTCGTCGCCGGCAAGTTCCTTGGCTCCGCCGCTCGGCCTTTGTTGGACTGGCCGCTTGAGAAACTGGCGGATGCCCCCCAACTCAAGATCACTGAAATGCGCGCTGTGGGCGACGACTGGCGAGTCACTGCCATTCCTTTGCCAGTAGCGAGCGTATAATTTCCGGCCTGCGCCCGGCGCAGCCCTGTTTTCCTGGAGAAGGCCATGTTCACCGGCATTATCGAATCCATCGGCAGCATCCGCGCCATGACCCCAAAAGGCGGCGATGTACGCCTGCTGGTTGAAACCGGCAAGCTCGACCTCGGCGACGTCAAGCTGGGCGACAGCATCGCCGTCAACGGCGTATGCCTGACGGTCATCGAACTGCCGGGCAACGGCTTTGCCGCCGACGTCAGCCGGGAAACCCTGGACTGCACGGCGATGAATGACCTCAAGGCGGGCAGCCCGGTCAACCTGGAAAAAGCCCTGACGCCCACCACCCGCCTGGGCGGTCACCTGGTCAGCGGCCATGTCGACGGCGTCGGCGAAGTGGTGGCGCGCAGCGAAAACGCGCGTGCTGTGGAGTTTCGCATCCGGGCTCCCAAAGAGCTGGCCAAGTACATCGCCCACAAAGGCTCGATCACCGTCGATGGCACCAGCCTGACCGTTAACGCGGTCAATGGCGCCGAGTTTGAATTGACCATCATTCCCCACACGCTCAGCGAAACGATCATGGCCTCGTACCAGCCGGGTCGCCGGGTGAACCTGGAAGTGGACTTGCTGGCCCGTTACCTGGAGCGCCTGCTGTTGGGCGAAAAGGCCGCAGAGCCAACCGGTAGTAACATCACTGAAAGTTTTCTGGCCGCTAACGGCTACCTGAAATCCTGACCAAGGGGGTGCCGCGTGGCGCTCAATAGCATCGAAGAACTGGTTGAAGACATCCGCCAAGGCAAGATGGTCATCCTGATGGATGACGAAGACCGTGAAAACGAAGGCGACATCATCATGGCCGCCGAGGCCTGCCAGCCTGAGCACATCAACTTCATGGCCAAGCACGCCCGCGGGCTGATCTGCATGCCCATGAGCCGCGAGCGCTGCGAGTTGCTCAAGCTGCCGTTGATGGCGCCGCGCAACGGCTCGGGTTTCGGCACCAAGTTCACGGTTTCCATTGAGGCGACCACCGGCGTCACCACCGGTATCTCCGCCGCTGACCGCGCACGCACTGTGCAAGCCGCCGCCGCCAAAGATGCCAAGGCGGAAGACATCGTCAGCCCGGGTCACATTTTCCCGTTGATGGCCCAGCCGGGCGGCACCCTGGCACGTGCCGGCCACACCGAGGCGGCCTGCGACCTGGCGCGCATGGCCGGTTTTGAGCCGAGCGGGGTGATCTGCGAGGTGATGAACGACGACGGCACCATGGCCCGTCGTCCTGAGCTGGAAGCTTTTGCCGCTGAACACAACCTCAAGATCGGCACCATTGCCGACCTGATTCACTACCGCATGATCCACGAACGTACCGTTCAGCGGATTGCCGAGCAGCCTCTGGACAGCGAACTGGGCCAATTCAATTTGGTGACCTACCGTGATTCAGTGGAAGGCGACGTGCACATGGCCCTGACCCTGGGCAACATCTGCGCCGAAGAACCGACCCTGGTGCGGGTGCACAACATGGACCCGCTGCGTGACCTGCTGATGGTCAAGCAACCGGGGCGCTGGAGCCTGCGGGCCGCCATGGCTGCGGTTTCCGAGGCCGGCAGCGGTGTGGTGCTGCTGCTCGGTCACCCGCTTGATGGCGATGTGCTGCTGGCGCATATCCGCGAAACCGCCGACCACGCGCCGGTAAAAAAACCGACCACCTACAGCATCGTCGGTGCCGGTTCGCAGATCCTGCGTGACCTCGGTGTGCGCAAAATGCGCCTGATGAGTGCACCGATGAAATTTAATGCGATATCCGGTTTCGACCTGGAAGTTGTAGAATACGTGCCCTCCGAATAAAGGCCGGCGATTTTTGCCCCTTGTTCGCGGTTAAATCATCACTAAGGGGCGCCTTTTTCGCGTCCCGGCTCTTTAAGAGATTTGTCGAATGACCCTGAAGACCATCGAAGGTACCTTCATCGCCCCCAAAGGCCGCTATGCCCTGGTGGTTGGCCGCTTCAACAGCTTCGTGGTTGAAAGCCTGGTAAGCGGTGCCGTGGACGCCCTGGTTCGCCACGGTGTGAGCGAAAGCGACATCACCCTCATCCGTGCCCCTGGCGCCTTCGAAATTCCGCTGGTTGCGCAAAAAGTCGCACAGCAGGGCGAATACGCGGCGATCATCGCCCTGGGCGCGGTCATTCGTGGCGGTACTCCGCATTTCGAATACGTGGCTGGCGAATGCACCAAGGGCCTGGCCCAGGTGTCCATGGAATTCGGCGTACCGGTTGCCTTCGGCGTGCTGACCGTTGACTCCATCGAGCAAGCCATCGAGCGCTCCGGCACCAAGGCCGGTAACAAAGGCGCCGAAGCTGCCCTGTCCGCCTTGGAAATGGTCAGCCTGCTGTCGCAGTTGGAGGCCAAGTGATTTCCGACGAGAGCGATCGTTTCAACCCACGCGACCCACGCCCAGCGGACGCCGGCAAGCCATCGAAGAACGAGAAGCGTCGTGCTGCTCGTCAGCTGGCGACCCAGGCGCTGTACCAGCGCCACCTGGCGGGTGCTTCGTTGAACGAAATCGAAGCGCAGTTTCGCGTCGACAACGATTTTACCTTTGCCGACCTGCCGTACTTCCACGACATCCTGCACGGTGTGCATGCCCACCTGAGCGAGATCGATGCGGCCCTGGCACCGTGCCTGGACCTGACCATCGAAGAGCTGGACCCGGTTGAACTGTGCGTGATGCGCTTGTCGGCCTGGGAACTGCTCTATCGCGTCGACGTACCGTACCGCGTGGTGATCAACGAAGGTATCGAACTGGCGAAAGTCTACGGTTCGACCGACGGCCACAAGTTCGTCAACGGCGTGCTCGACAAGCTGGCCCCGCGCCTGCGTGAAGCCGAAGTGAAGGAACACAAGCGCTGATTTGCGCTTGAGTCCCTGATGGGTGAGTTCGAGCTGATCCGCAACTACTTCGCCGCCGCGGCCTGTGCGCAAGGCGGCGAAGGCATTGCCCTGGGGATCGGCGACGACTGCGCCTTGCTGGCGCTCCCGCCTGGGGAGCAGTTGGCAATCTCCACGGATACGTTGGTGGCCGGCGTGCATTTTGCCGACCCTTGCGATCCGTTCCTGCTCGGCCAGCGCTCGTTGGCTGTGGCGGTGAGCGACCTGGCTGCCATGGGCGCCAACCCTCTTGCGTTTACCCTTGCCCTGACGACGCCGACGGTCAATGCCGATTGGCTGCAACGCTATGCCCAGGGTTTGAACGCCATGGCCCAACGCTGCGGTGTGAGCCTGGTGGGTGGCGACACCACCCGTGGGCCGCTGAGCCTGACCCTCACGGTATTGGGGCGTGTCCCGGCTGGGCAGGCGTTGACGCGCGGCGGTGCACGGCCGGGTGACCTGCTGTGTGTGGGCGGTGAGTTGGGCAACGCTGCTGGTGCCTTGCCGCTGGTGCTGGGCCAACGCAGTGCACAGGCGGCCATCGCCGATCCGTTGCTGGCGCATTACTGGTCGCCACAACCGCAGCTGGCCTTGGGGCTGGCGTTGCGGGGCAAGGCCACGTCTGCGATGGATATCTCCGACGGGCTGCTGGCCGATTGCGGGCATATTGCCAAGGCGTCATCTGTCGGCCTGTTGGTCGAACGTCAGAAACTGCCACTGTCCACGGCCTTGCTGGCGTTTGTCGGCGATGACGAGGCGCGTGTGGCCGCCTTGAGTGGCGGCGACGATTATGTGCTGGTATTTACCTTGCCACCGGCCCAGTTGGCGCCGCTGCAGGCCGACGGCTGGCCGATCCATGTGATCGGTCGGGTCGAGGCGGGGCAGGGCGTGAAGCTGCTCGATGTAAACGGGCAGGACATCACCCCGGCCGTGCGGGGCTATCAGCATTTTAGCGAAACGCCATGAACCGGCGAGCTGCGCTACCCTTTATACGGTCCACACTGTGTTGGAGACCGTCACCATGCCTATGCGTCACTGGCTGCTGATTGCGTTGTGTGCCGTCGCCCCGCTGGTGCAGGCGGATGAAGCGTCGCCCCCAGGCAAGATCATGCTGGCCAGCGAGGAATGGAACGACTACACCAACGCGGATGGTACGGGGCTGGCCTGGGACGTGTTACGTCAGATCTTCGAGCCGGCAGGCATCACCTTGCAACACCGCAGCGTGCCTTATACGCGCTCGGTCGGCCTGGCCCAGCGCGGCGAAGTGGATGGCTGGGTGGGGTCGTACCGCAACGAAGCCGATGGCGTGCTGTACCCCCACTGGCACTTTGACTCGGATCACATCTACGCCCTCGGGCTGGCCACCGCGCCGGCACCGAGTATCGCCACGCTGGGCAACTATCGTCTGGCCTGGGTGCGTGGCTACAAATATGAGGCGTACCTGCCCAATGTGAAGCGCTTCCACCCGATTGAGCGGCGCAGCGGCATTCTGCCGATGCTGCAATACGGCCGTGCCGACTTTTATATCGATGCGCTCCCCGAAGCCCAATACATCCTGGCTCAGGCAGACGACCCCACACAATTCAAGCTCACCCATATCGCCGAACTGCCGGTGTACGTAGGCTTTGCCGATAACGAGCGGGGGCGTGCCCTGATGGCGGTGTATGACCAGCGCGTGGCTGCCCTGGTCAAAAGTGGCGAATTGAAGCCGATTTTTGCACGCTGGAAACAGCCCTATCCGTTCTGACCTGCATAGAACCAGGATGAAGGCCAATCGAACCGATTGATCTTTATCAGCGATAATTCAGCTTAAGCGTCTGTAGGAACCTGCTGTTACAATGACCGCCTTTGTGAAATCTAGAAATCAGGAGCACACGGTGCCCGTCGTTTTCGTCGCCGCTTCCAAGCTGCCTACCCCTTTTGCCACGTTCACCATGAACGGCTTCCTTGAAGAGGCCACCGGTCGCGAGCACGTTGTGCTCAGCCTGGGTGACATCGCCGACGGCGCGCCGGTGCTGGGCCGTGTGCATTCTGAGTGCCTGACCGGTGACGCACTGTTCAGCCAGCGTTGTGACTGCGGTTCGCAATTGGAAGCGGCTTTGCGCGCCATCGCCCGTGAAGGCCGTGGCGTGTTGTTGTACCTGCGTCAGGAAGGCCGTGGTATTGGCCTGATGAACAAGATCCGCGCCTATGAATTGCAGGACGGCGGCGCCGATACGGTGGAAGCCAACGAGCGCCTGGGCTTTGCCGCCGACCAGCGTGACTACGCCATCTGCCTGCCGATGCTGGAGCATCTGGGTGTGAAATCCCTGCGCCTGATGACCAACAACCCGCGCAAGGTCAAAGCCTTGACCGAGATGGGCATCACCGTGGCCGAGCGTGTGCCGCTGCACACGGGGCACAACCCGCACAACAAACTGTACCTGGCGACCAAGGCCAGCAAGCTCGACCACATGATGGGCAACGAACATCAGGGCGAGGTCGACCGCGCGTGACCCGTGGCCAGGTAAAGCGACGACTGTCCTTCAATTGGTGGCAGTACCTGGCCCTGGCGTTGCTGCCCTTGTTCGTGATCAACCTGCTGTTCAGCCAGGCCGAACCCATGCTATCGGTGCTGGCCATGCCGTTTTTTATCGCCGGCGTGGCCTCGATGTTTTTGAGCCTGCGCTACTTCAACGGCTATAAACACGCGCTGATCGCCACCTCTAAAGCCCTCGACACCCCCGATGAACCGGCCGCCTGGATTACCCTCGCGGCGCGTCGACGCACGGCGTTGATGGTGGCTGCCCTGCCGGCCTGGATCGGTACGCTGGCGGTATTCGTGGGCCTGGAAGCCGTGCCGTTGTGTTTGCTGGCACTCTCGACCCTGGTGTTGTTCTACCTTTATCGCATCCCGCGTCAGCTGGGATGAGGCGTCATTGGCTGGCGGTGCTGCTGCTGGCATTCAGTGTGCCGGGGCTGGCCGTTGAACGGGTGGTCAGCCTGGCGCCATCTCTCTCTGAAATCGTCGTGGAACTGGGGGCGGCCGACCTGCTGGTGGGCGTGCTCGACGGCGGCGAACGTCCTGCTGCATTGGCCAAGGTGCCCTCGGTCGGGCATTACGGCCAACTGGATATGGAGCGCCTGCTCAGCCTCAAGCCGGACCTGATCCTGCTGTGGCCCGGCAGCATCGGCCCGGCCCAGCGTGAGCAACTGCAACGCCTGGATATCCCCGTGTATGTCGCCGAACCCCACAGCCTTGAGCAACTGACCGGCCAAATCCAAGCCATCGCCGAGCAGTTGGGGCGGGCCGAGGCGGGCCGGCAGTTGGCGGGGCAGTTGCATCAGCGCCTGGCCGACCTGCGCCAGCGCTACCAACGGGCCGAGCCGCTGCGGGTGTTTTATCAGGTGTGGAACCAGCCGCTGTATACCGTCGGTGGCGGGCAGATCATCAGCAATGCGTTGAGTGTGTGCGGTGCGCGCAATGTGTTCGATGACCTCAAGCTGCCTGCGCCGCAAGTCAGCATCGAGTCAGTGTTGCAGCGTAATCCCGAGGTGATCCTGGTCGGCGATCAGCCTCAGTTGGAGGCATGGAAAGCATGGCCTCAACTCGCCGCAGTGGCGCAGGGGCGGTTGCTGGTGGTGCCGGACAAGGGCCTTGAGCGGCCCAGCGGGCAGATGCTGGAGGCGGTGGCGCGCTTGTGTGAGGTGCTTGCCCGTTAGAGTTCCGGAGTCCAGGTGATGCCAAACATCAGCGTCCTACCTTCTTCGCGGTAGCCATATTGCTGGCCTTGATACTGATACAACGCCCGGCTGTAGCGTTTATCCAGCAGGTTATCGAGCTTCATGTTCAGCGCGATTTCGCGGCTCATGGCCCAACTGGCGCGTAACCCGAGCAGTCCATAGCCGCCCAATGGGTGTTGGTTCTTCGGGTCGTCGTAGCTGCTGCTGACGGCTTGCCAGCTGGCGCCTACGCCGAAACGCTCGAATTGCCGATCCAGGTCCAGGCTCAGGGTACGCCGGGCGCGACGTGCCAAGGTGCGCCCGGTATCGCGGTCGCGTGGGTCAATCATGGCCAGGCCCAGGCTGCCTTGCCAGCCGAACAGATCCTGCCTGAGTGTGGCTTCGAAGCCATTGATGCGTGCCGAACTGACGTTTTGCGGGCCGTCGCTGCCGAACACGATCGCGTCCTGGATATCGGTGCGGTACAGCGAAGCTTCCAGGCGGGCGGTGTCGCTGAGTTGGCTGCGCCACTGCACTTCGTAACTTTTCGAGGTTTCGGGGCGCAGGTTCGGGTTGCTGTTTTTAAAGCCGTATTCGTCCGGGTAGTACAGGTCATTGAACGTCGGGGCGCGAAACCCCTCGCTGTAACTGAACAGCAGGTCGTTGTCCGGGTTGACGGGCAGGGTCAAGCTGCCGCTCCAGCTGTTGTGGCCGCCGAACTGCTGGTTCTGGTCGCGACGCAGGCCCAGCTCGGTGGAAAAGTACCGCGCTGCAAAGCGATGCTGGATAAACACCGCACGGTTCCAGCGGCTGTCTTCGGCGAGCGCGGTGCTGCTGTTGACCTGATCTTTGTAGCCATCGGCGCCCAGGATCAGGCTGTTCTGATCATTGAGGGTCAGGTCGTTCTGCCAGTTCAGCGAATTGCGGTAGGTGTTGAACACACTGTGTTCATCGCTGAGTTTATCCAGCGACTCTTCGCGGTTTTCGCTGTGGCCCAGTTCGACGCGGGACTTCCAGGTGTCGTTGATCCGCGCGTCGATAAAGCTGCTGACGTTACTGACGCTGAAGTCGGTGTAGGGTTTCTGTTGGAAACTCTGGAAGGTGGTCGAGTCATAGCGACCAAACGGGTTGTCGTACGCGCTTTTGCCACGGTTATCCAACACGTTGATGCCGGCGTCGACCTGGTCGCTGAAGGCGTGGCTCAGGCTGAAACTGAGGGCCTGGTTGCGATAGGCATCATGATCGCCATCGCTGGGGTAGGAGGTGTAGGTGCGGTTGATCCCGGCGGTGTCATCCAGGCTGGCGCCGAGGTTGAAGCGGGTCTGCGAATCGCCCCCGGACACTCCCAGGCTGCGTTCCCACGTCTGGCGGCTGCCGAAGCCCAGGTGAAGGCGCGGTTGCAGACCGGACGTCGTATTGCGCCGGGTGAAGATCTGAATCACCCCGCCAATGGCATCACTGCCGTAGATCGCCGAGCGTGAGCCTCGCAGCACCTCGACGCGCTCGATCTGCTCGATATTGAGGTATTGCAGGTTGCTGGTGCCGGTGGTGGAACTGCTGATGCGTTGGCCATCCACCAGCACCAGGCTCTGGGCGGTGGAGGTCCCCCGAATGTAAACGTTGGTCGCGCTGCCGCGGCCACCACTCTGTGCTACCTGCACACCCGGCACGCGGCTCAGCAAGTCGCTCATGCTGCTGGGCTGCAAGCGGTCGATGTCGTCGCGGGTGAAGACCGTGTTGGCGGTGCTGCTGTCACTACGTGCCTGGACCTGGCGGTTGACGCTGATGACCACGTCGGGGAGTTTCAGGGCGTCGTCGCGGGTGTCGGCGAGCAGTTCGCAGGAAGGCAGAAGCAGCAGGGCGAGGCACAGGCGTTTCATGGTCTTTCCGTAGTTTTGAAGTGAACACCCATCAAATGTGGGAGGGGGCTTGCTCCCGATAGCGGTGCATCAGTCATAGATATTGTGACTGACACACGGCAATCGGGAGCAAGCCCCCTCCCACAGTTTGATGCTTGTTACAGGCCCAGCAGCGTCATGCGCTCACGCACCGCCGCCTCGATACCGGCTTCATCCAGCCCGCACTCAGCCAGCATCTGCGCCGGCTTGGCATGTTCGACGTACACATCCGGCAAGCCCAGGTGCAGTACCGACTTGAGCACATTCTCCCGCGCCAGGAACTCGCTGACCGCCGCGCCCGCACCGCCCATGATGGCGTTCTCTTCGAGGGTCACCAGCAGCTCATGGCTACCGGCGATCTCGCGCACGAGTGCTTCATCCAGCGGCTTGACGAAACGCATGTCGACCACGGTGGCGTCGATCTTTTCGGCCACTTTCAAGGCTTCGGCCAATTGCACGCCAAACACCAGGAATGCCGTCTGGCGGCCTTGGCGGCGCACGATGCCCTTGCCGATTTCGATCGGTTCCAGGTCCTTCTCGATCACCGCATTCGGGCCCGTGCCGCGTGGGTAACGCACTGCAGCCGGGCCGTTGTACAGGTGGCCGGTGCTGAGCATTTTGCGCAGTTCGTTCTCGTCGCTTGGCGTCATCACCAGCATGCCGGGGATGCAACGCAGGTACGACAGATCGAAACTGCCGGCGTGGGTCGGGCCGTCTTCGCCCACCAGGCCGGCGCGGTCGATGGCGAACAAGACGTCGAGATTCTGCACGGCCACATCGTGGACGAGTTGGTCGTAACCGCGCTGCAGGAACGTCGAGTAGATCGCCACCACGGGCTTGGCGCCTTCACAGGCCATGCCGGCGGCGAAGGTGACCGCGTGCTGCTCGGCAATCGCCACGTCGAAGTAACGCAGCGGGAAACGCTCGCTGAACGCCACCAAGTCAGAGCCTTCCTTCATGGCCGGGGTAATGCCCACCAGGCGCGGGTCGGCGGCGGCCATGTCGCACAGCCATTCGCCAAATACCCCGGAATACTTAGGCCCGCTGGCCTTTTTCGGTGCAGCGGCGGGGGCGTCCAGTGGCTCCAGCTTGGTGATCGCGTGGTAACCGATCGGGTCGACTTCCGCCGGCGCGAAGCCTTTGCCCTTCTTGGTGACGATATGCAGGAACTGCGGGCCCTTGAGGTCGCGCATATTGCGCAGTGTGGCGATCAGGGTCGGCAGGTCGTGGCCGTCGATGGGGCCGATGTAATTCCAGCCCAGCTCTTCGAACAGGGTGCCAGGCACCAGCATGCCCTTGGCGTACTCTTCGGTGCGCCGGGCAATTTCCCACGCGCCCGGCAGACGCGAGAGCACTTTCTTGCTGCCTTCACGCATGCTCGCATAAGTGCGGCTGGAGAGGATTTTGGCCAGGTAGTTGGACAGGCCACCGACATTGCGCGAGATCGACATGTCGTTGTCGTTGAGGATCACCAGCATATTGGCGTCCACTTCCGGCGCATGGTTCAGCGCCTCGAAGGCCATGCCGGCGGTCAATGCGCCGTCACCAATCACCGCAATCGCCTTGCGCTCGCTGCCTTGCAGGCGGGCGGCAATCGCCATGCCCAGCGCTGCACTGATGGAGGTGCTGGAGTGGCCGACGCCAAAGGTGTCGTACTCGCTCTCGGAGCGACGCGGGAAGGCGGCCACGCCGTCCTTCTGGCGCAGCGTGCTCATGCGCTCGCGACGACCGGTCAGGATTTTATGCGGGTACGCCTGGTGGCCCACGTCCCACACCAGCCGGTCGTCCGGAGTGTCGAACACGTAATGCAGGGCGATGGTCAGCTCGATAACGCCCAGCCCGGCACCGAAATGCCCACCGGTCTGGCCGACCGTGTAGAGCAATTCCAGGCGCAACTCATCGGCCAGGGTTTCCAGCTCGGCTTCACCCAGTCGACGCAGGCCGTCCGGCGTGGCAGCACGGTCGAGCAGGGGCGTGGACGGGCGCTTGCGGGGAATCTCTTGAAACGTCGTGGGCATCAGGCGAATCGTTATAGGTATAAAAGAGGCGGCAGTTTACCTCAAGCATCGCAAACTGCCCACGCGAAGCGCCGAACTTGGCTGATTAGGCGGCGCGAATGGCCGCACTTGCTCAGTGGCGGCTCAGTGGCGGCGTTCGACGATATACCGCGCCAGGTCGCGCAGCGGCTCGGCGGCCGCGTCGAAAGGTCGCAGGGCCTCCAGGGCCTGGTCGCGCAGTTCCAGGGCATAGACCTTGGCGGCTTCAAGGCCGAGCAGGGACGGATAAGTCGGTTTGTCCCGCGCGATATCGGCACCTTGGCGTTTGCCCAGGGTGGCGGTGTCACTTTCCACATCCAGAATGTCGTCCTGCACCTGGAACGCCAGGCCGATGGCCCGGGAGTAGGTCTGCAGGGCCGCCAATTGCGCAGCTTGCGCGCGGCCACTGGCCAGGGCGCCCAGGTGCACGGCGGCTTCGATCAGCGCGCCGGTCTTGTGGCGATGCATGTGTTCCAGGGCGTGCTGGTCCAGCTTGAGGCTGACGGAGCCCATGTCGATGGCTTGCCCGCCGACCATGCCGGCCGGGCCGGCGGCGTGGGCGAGTGTGGTCACCATGCGCAGGCGGATCTCGGCATTCACGCTGCTCAAGCGTGGGTCCAGCAAGGCGCTGAACGCCAGGCTCTGCAGGCCATCACCGGCCAGAATCGCATAGGCCTCATCAAAGGCTTTGTGAGTCGTCGGTTGACCGCGACGCAGATCGTCGTCGTCCATGGCCGGCAAATCGTCATGCACCAGGGAGTAGGCGTGAATCAGTTCCACCGCACACGCCGCGCCATTGGCCTCCTCGGCCGGCGCACCCAGGGCTTCACAGGCGGCATACGCCAGCAATGGGCGCACGCGCTTGCCGCCATTCATCACGCTGTAGCGCATGGCGGCATACAGGCGGTTCATTTCCGGGCTGGGCGCCACAAACAAGGGTTCCAGCGCCGCGTTGACCCGGGCTTGGCTACTGGCCTGATACGCGTCGATCATTCCGGCTGTTCCGCATCGAAAGGTTCCTCGGCCAGCTCCCCGTCACGTTCCAGCAGCACTTGCACCTTCTGCTCCGCCTGCGCCAACGCGCTCTGGCAGTCGCGAGTCAGGCCGATGCCTTGCTCAAACGCCGTCAACGAGTCTTCCAGCGACAACTCGCCGTTCTCCAGACGCTCGACCAGGGCTTGCAGGTCGGCGAGGGATTGTTCGAAATCGAGTGCAACTTTTTTGCGGGCCATGGCGGCTATTCCGGTAGACGGTAAACCGGCGCGACACTAGCAGACATGGGGATTCTGGGCAAATGAGCGGGGCGCTGTTCAATCTTTCCCATTGTTGATTTGATAGCGTGTGCTGCGGCCTCCACCGGGCAATCGCACCAGGCAGCCGGTTTCCAGCAGATCAGCCAGGTGACGCGTCGCCGTGGCTTTTGACACCTTGGCGACGGCTTGGTACTGAGCGGCGCTGATCCCGTGCTCAAAGCCCTTTTCACCGCCGTCGAGCAGGCGGTTGAGCACCTTGATCTGTTCGGCGGACAACGCGAGGTCGCGGTGCTGCTGCCAGAAACGGCTTTTGTCCAATACCCGATCAATCCGAGCCATCGCCTGCTGCAGGCTGTTCAACAGGGTTTTGAGGAACCATTCCAGCCAGTCGGTGATATCCAGCGTGGCCTTCTGACTGGACTCCAGTGCGTGGTAATAACCGGCGCGGTCCTCGAGAATGCTGGCCGACATTGCGTAAAAACGGATGGCTTGGTGCTCGCCCTGGGCCAACGCCAAATCCGTGATGGCACGGGTCAGGCGACCGTTGCCGTCATCGAATGGGTGCAGTGTGACAAACCAGAAATGTGCCACGCCGGCGCGGACCAGTGGGTCCAGTTCCGGTTGATTACGACTGCTTTCAAACCATTCCAGGAACTCCTCCAGCGCTTGCTCAAGGCCCAGGCGTGGCGGCGCCTCGAAATGCACGGTCGGTCGGTCAAGCCGGCCCGATACCACCTGCATGGGCTCATCCCCGCGCAGTGCACCTATATTCAATGCGCGGGCGGCAAAGCCTGCCTCGGGTGCCGGAAACAATAAGTGGTGCCAATTCAATAGACGCGCGAGGGTGAATGGCTGCGCGAATGGTTGAGTGGCATCCATCATCAGTTCAGCAAGGCCCTCGCTGCGACGGCTGACCTGCCCGTCTGTCATTGCCTCCAGGCCCATCCGTCGTGCCAGGGACGAACGCACCGAACCCACATTCAACTGTTCCCCCTCGATGGCCGAAGAGGTCAGGATGTTTTGCAGCAACGCATCCAGCGCATTCTGCGCACTGACCGTTTGGCTGACTGTACCGAGCATACCCAGCAGCTTGCCTTGCGCTTGCCCGCACTCGCGCAACAAGGCGGCCAGGCGTCCCGGTTGCCAGTGGAAATGCGGCCAATCGTTGTGTTGCCAGATCCAGAGCGGGTGATCCATGGAGAGATACCTGAGCGTGTGAGCCGAATAAAAACGCTATTCGGCTCATTATGTGAGCCGATTGTGCATTCTATTCGGCTCATCGTCCACTCAGGCAGGGGCTGTGGCCGATTGAGAGCAACGGCCGTGTGCGTTTTTTAATTGGGCTTCGAACTCGAGCAGCCCCGCCTGCATCTTTTGCAGTGCAGCCATTTGTACGGCCAACTCGCGTTTCTTATTGTTGATGGCCTGTTCCGCCCGTTCCCAAGGCAATGCGTCACCCTGATGGCCCTGGAGGATTTCCTGCAATTCCTTGAGTTTGAACCCCAGTTGCTGCGCGCACTTGATAAACATCAGCAACTCAACGCTCTGCTCCGAATAGACCCGGTATTGGCCTTGGCGCTGCGGTTCTGGCAGCAGCCCAATCGCCTCATAGTGACGGATCGCCTTGATGGTCGTGCCTGACAACTGCGCGGCTTTGCCGATGTACATGAAAACTCCCTTTTCCTATTAAAGCGCCGGCCTGTTTCAGCCACTTGTCCCGCTGCGCCGCAGTAGAGCCCAGCACCGGCCCGAACTGCAACGTCTTGACCGGCTTGATGCCGCAAAACGCCAGTGTGGTCTTGCGCATCTGATGGATGCCCGGCATGCGATAGAACCAGCGGTAATACCAGGGTGGTGTGTCCAGGGTCACCAACAAGTGTGCGGTCCGGCCCTGCAGCAGCTTGTCAGGGAACGCCTTGCCGGCTCGGTATTTGAAGGCGAAGCCGGACAGGAACACGCGATCGATGAAGCCCTTCATCAAGGCGGGGATGCCGCCCCACCAGACCGGGAAAACAAACGTCAGATGGTTGGCCCAAAGGATGTCGCATTGCGCGCTGAGCAGGTCGAGCTCCAGTGGTTGGGCCTGGCTGTAGCCGTGGTGCAGGACGGGGTCGAAAGCCAGCTCCCCCAGGCGCAACACGCGTACTTCATGGCCGGCGGCTTTTGCGGCATGGATGTAGGCGTCGGCCAGGGCCGAACAGAAGCTGGCGTTAGAGGGGTGGCCGAGAATAACCAGAGTGCGCGGCGGCATGAGGTGGGGTCCTGAACAAGGTGTTTCAGGGTAAGGGTTGCCGTATAGGGGAGAGTCAAGCGTGGGGTCCGCAATGCGCCGATTTGTCATTGCCAGCAGGACGTTTCGGTAATCCTTGGAAGGCTGTTCCTGAACCGCCCTTGGCCCCTTGTGACAGCCAATACCCCTGACTAGCCTGCCTCAAAACTCAACGAGTGAAACGGCATGAGCGAAACCTGTATCGGCTTGACTACGCCTCCAGCGGGCTACAGCGACTGGCTGACGGACCTGAAAGGGCGTATTCACGCGGCGCAACAGCGCGCCACATTGGCGGTCAATCGGGAGCTGGTGTTGCTCTATTGGCAGATTGGCCACGACATCTTGACCCGCCAGGCCGAGCAGGGGTGGGGGAGCAAAGTCATTGATCACCTGGCCCAGGATTTGCGCACGGCTTTTCCCCGCATGAAGGGGTTCTCGCCGCGAAATCTCAAGTACATGCGCGCTTTTGCCGAGGCGTGGCCGGACTCGGAATTTGTGCAACAAGCTGCTGCACAATTGCCCTGGGGCCACAATGTGGTATTGCTCGACAAACTCCCCAGTCCCGAAACCCGGCGCTGGTATATCGCCCAGGCAATCGAGCACAACTGGTCGCGTAATACCCTGGTCATGCAGATCGAAAACCGATTGCTGGAGCGCAGTGGCAAGGCTGTCAGCAACTTCGAATATCACCTGCCCAAACCGCAATCCGACCTGGCGCGGGAATCGCTAAAAGATCCCTATCGTTTCGATTTCCTCAGCCTGGGCCTGGACGCGCAGGAGCGTGACATCGAAAACGCCTTGATCAAGCACGTCACCGATTTCTTGTTGGAGCTCGGTGCAGGTTTCGCCTTCGTCGGCCAGCAAGTATTGCTGGACGTCGGCGGCGATGAGTTCTTCGTCGACCTGTTGTTCTATCACTTGAAGCTGCGCTGCTACGTGGTGATAGAACTGAAAGCGGGCAAGTTCAAACCCGAGCACCTGGGGAAGTTGAGCTTTTATCTCGCGGCTGTCGATGCCCAGCTTAAACATCCACAAGACGGACCCACCATCGGCCTGCTGTTGTGCAAGAGCAAGAACGAAGTCGTCGCCGAATATGCGCTGCGCGACAACAATCGACCGATTGGCGTGGCGCAATACCAGTTGGTTGAGTCGTTGCCCGCAGAGTTGCAAACCAATCTGCCGAGTATCGAGCAGATCGAACGGGAACTGGCGGGCTGATTGCGAATGGCGAGTTACTCACGAAAAAAGCCTGCTGTTCAAGGCAGGCTCAGTGGTGCAGCGGTTGACTCAGTCCTTGCGCGCCGTCAGCGCCGAATAACTATTCATCAAGTTGCGATAGTTAGGGATGCGCTGGGACAACAGGTTCCCCAGCCCTTCAATGTCGTTGCGCCAGTCGCGGTGCAGCTCACACGCCACCGAGAACCAGTTCATCAGCTGCGCCCCGGCTTGGGTCATCCGGCTCCACGCCGCTTGCTGCACCGTGGTGTTGAACGTACCGGAGGCATCGGTGACCACAAACACCTCAAACCCTTCCGCCAATGCCGACAACGTCGGGAACGCCACGCACACATCCGTCACCACACCGGCAATGATGATCTGCTTGCGGCCGGTGGCCTTGATCGCCTTCACGAAATCTTCGTTGTCCCACGCATTGATCTGACCAGGGCGAGCGATGTACGGCGCGTCCGGGAACATTTCCTTCAGCTCCGGCACCAGTGGGCCGTTAGGGCCTTGCTCGAAGCTGGTGGTCAGGATGGTCGGCAGGTTGAAGAGCTTGGCCAGGTCGGCCAGGGCGAGCACGTTGTTCTTGAATTCGTTGGGGGAGAAGTCCTGCACCAGAGAGATCAGGCCGGTCTGGTGGTCAACCAGCAGAACGATGGCGTCGTCTTTGTTGAGGCGGTTGTAGGTTGGAGTGCTCATGGTTGAATCCTTTTTGTTTAAGTGGGTTTGGCGTTGCGTTCAACATGGGCACAGATTACTGGGGGAGTGCTGGGCGATAAATCGGCTGAAACAAGTCATACCGTCAACTCAAAAGGGACAATCATGGATGGCTAAAAATCTCACGCGTGAGCTATTGAGCCCGGCAAGCATTACCTGTAGATTTTCTCACGCGTGAGTTTTTCAGAGCGAGGTCAGTGGTATGAACAGCAGCTCTCCATCGAGCCCGTCAGCAGGGCCCGAGACCGATTCAGCAAGCCTTCAGGGAGAGCGCTTGAAACCGTCCGCGAAAAAACCATCGAGCTTCTACATGAAGCAGATGCGCGCGGGCCTGGCGGCCGCCGGTTATGTGAAACACGAGACTTGGGTGCTTCCCGAAAATCGAAGCCTGCTCAAGCAAATGGAGAAACAGCTTCGCCAGCCGATTCTAGCTGGCTCATTCTTGTCGGAGACTTATATGAGCGCAGGTACTAACTGGAACATCGATCGCCTCTTCAGCGCGCTTCAGGCCCTGGACGAGGTGGTCAACAAGGACATCACGCTTTCTCTGCTTCAAGGGTCCGAGTCCAGCATCAAGCTGGAAATGAACGACTTCGGTGGCTTGCCGATTTACATCGCGGTGGTGGGCGAACAGATCATCGTGGATACCGTGCTGGTCGACGTCGAGTCCATCAACGACGTACCCCGGTTCAATGACGCGGTGCTGCGCAGCCGGGAAATGTTCCCGCTGTCTTCCATCGGTATCGAGTCCATGCCTAACGGGCAGGTCGTCTACAACATGTTCGGCGCGTTGAGCTCCGACTCCAGCCTGACCAACATCGTGACCGAGGTGAAAACCCTCGTCGACAACGTGCAGCGCGCCAGCGAAGCCTTTGAACGTTTCTTCAATTAAGTATTCGGGAGTATCCAATGACTCAATCCATCTGGAGCAAACTGTTCACCGCGCTGCGTGGCGGTGCCAACGAAGTCGGCGAATCGATCGTCGATCAACAAGCATTGCGCATCCTCGACCAGGAAATCCGCGATGCCGACAGCGCCCTGGCCAACGCCAAGCGTGAACTGGTCAGCATCATGGCCAAGCACAAACTGGCGACTGATCGCGTCAATGAGTACAACGCCAAGATTTCTGACCTGGAGTCCAAGGCGATGGCCGCGATCCAGGCCAATCGTGAAGACCTGGCCCTTGAAGTGGCCGAAGCCATTTCGACCCTGACCAACGACCGCGACGTCGAGCAAAAGCAGGCGGCCGAGTTCGGTGGCTATGCCGACGGCATGCGCAAGGACATCACCAAGGCCGAAGGCCGGATCAAAAGCCTGCGCCAGCAAGTGGATATGGCCAAGGCGCGTGAAAGCGTGCAGAAGGCCCAGGTCAGCGCTTCCATCGCCAGCGGCGGTGCCAACGGCAAGCTGGAAACCGCCGTCGGTACGCTCAATCGTCTGCAGGCCAAGCAGCAGCAACGCGCCGCTGAGCTGCAAGCCCAGGACGAACTGGCCGATGCATCGACCGGTACCGACCTCGAGCGCAAGCTTCGCGAAGCTGGCATCACGCCGAACGAAGGCAGTGCCAATGCGATTCTGGAGCGTCTGAAGCAAAAGTCGGCCGAGTAAATACAGCCGCAACAAGAAGGGCGCTGTCTGCCCTTCTTTTAGGTCGAGGTCAGGATGGACGCCCTGAAAGGTTTCAAGACAATCGCAGGCCTGGCTCTGTTCATGGTCGCGCTGCAACTGCTGAATGTAGCGACCGGCTACAGCCTCATGGCGTTTGGTCTGATCCCAAGAACACTACAGGGGTTGGCCGGCATCCTCACGTCACCGTTTTTGCACGCGTCTTTCGCCCACCTGAGTGCGAACCTGATTGCCTTCCTGGTACTGGGCACGCTGGTGATTATCGAAGGGCTCAATCGGTTCGTGACCGTCAGCGCGATCATTATTCTGCTGGGCGGTTCGCTGGTCTGGTTATTCGGTTTCGCGGGCATACACGTGGGGGCCAGCGGTTGGGTATTCGGCTTATGGGCCTACCTGTTGTCTCGCGCCTGGTTTCACAGGAGCTGGAGCAACCTGATAACAGCGGGTGTCGTGGCGGCACTGTATGGCGGCCTGGTCCTGGGCTTTCTTCCTCGCCAAGGGGTTTCCTTCGAAGGGCATCTGTTTGGTGCATTCGCCGGATTTATTGCAGCCAAGGTACTTCTCTCCAAACCACGTAGCAGGTTTAATGCCGGCTGAGCGCACTCGAGCATCCAGATGCCGAGGCGACGACATCAGGAAGCAAGAACCCAGGGAACCAGGGACGAAATGTCGATTTTTCTTCTGTTGCGCATGTACGCTTCCTCCCTTTTTCACCGTTTCGGCTGGGCAGGTCTGGTCATTGCCTTGGGCGTCCACCTGAGCACGGCTTATCTGGGCCTGGTGTATCTGGGCGAACAACACCTGACCGCTCTCGCCACATTTGTTTACTTCTATCTCACCACCACGCTGACCGTCGGCTATGGCGATCTTGCGCCGCAGACTTCGGCAGGCCGAGTGTTCGTGGCGGCTTGGGTCATGCTCGGAGGCATCGCGCTGCTGACCGCAGCCATCGGTAAAACCACCAGCAGTGTCATCGATGCATGGAGAAAAGGCATGAAGGGAAAAGGCGATTTCACCGGCAAGGTCGGCCATACCGTGCTCATCGGCTGGGAAGGTGCATCCAGTGAGCGGGTCATTGAGTTGTTGCTGCAGGACGAGACCTCGAACGACAACCTGATCGTCATCTGCGATTGCACCCTCGACGAAAACCCGATGCCGGGCAAAGCGGCATTCATCCGCGGCGAAAGCCTGTCCTCCATCGCGTTATTGCTGCGTGCGGGGGTACCCGGTGCAGAGCGCGTGCTGGTGCGAACCCCCTCTGACGATCTGACCCTGGCCACCGTGCTGGCGGTGAACCAACTCAATCCTGTCGGGCATGTGGTCGCCCACTTCAATGACAGTGAAATCGCCGCACTGGCCAGCTCCTATGCACCCCGCCTGGAGTGCACCTCAAGCATGGCTATCGAGATGCTGGTGCGCGCCTCTCAGGATCCGGGCTCGTCGGTGGTCATTAATGAGCTGCTGTGCGTGGGGCAAGGTGCCACCCAATACCTGATGAAGTTGCCCGAAGCCTTTGAAGCCACCTTCGGCGACCTGTACACCCGGATGAAAGAACAGCACAACGCCACGCTCATCGGCTATCGCGCCAAAGATGCCCAGCAACCGTCGATCAACCCGCCCAGCGCCACGCGTGTTGAAGGCGGCGAACTTTTCTACATCGCCTCCACCCGCCTCAAGGAAATCTCCAATGGGATGGTTTAAACAGTTGATGGGGCTTGAGGCCCCGAACGCGAATACCCCAGCGAACCGGGCCGCCGCCGAACCGCTGCCGACGACCGGGCCGCTGGGCCTGGCGCCGGGCAAAGGTGTGATGTTCGACAGCAGCCTGAAGTTGCTGCTCGACGGGCAAACCACAGTGGTCATACCCGGCTCCCAGGAAATCTGGAGCAACGGCACCATTGACCTCGGGCAGTCGACCTGGCTGTCGCGTTATTACATGAACGATGAAGATTACTGGTTGCAGGTGCACACCACGGGCGACATCGCCGGCCAGGTGGAGTCAGTGATCCTGTTCAACTACCTGAGTTACGTCACCCTCAGCAGCGAAGCGGAACTGCGTCGGCTGGCCGGCCCGCAAAGCCTGATCGGGTTGCCGACCTACACCCACGACGGCGTCGAATACGCGCGCGTGTGGGGCAGCGAAAATGGCCAGACAGAACTGGTGGCGATGAGCGAGCAGGTGATAAACCCCGAGACCTCCTACAGCGTCGAGCACCGCTCGATGCTATATGCCCGTGATACCGGCCTGACCGATCGCCGGGAGTTCCTGCTGTTCTCCGTCGAGGAAGACGCTGAAGGCACCGTCAGCCTGAGCACGTCGCTGGGCATCTCGCTGTACACAACCGATTTGAATGTGCTCTAAAAAAGGAAGAAGTCCATGCTCGAAGCTCTCTCTATTTCCCTGAACAAAGCGGCCGTGTTCGGGTTTGTCATCTACATCCTGGGGGCTGCCGTGCTATTCGGCCTGTTCCAGTTCATCTACACCCGCGTCACTCCGCACAAGGAGTTCGAGCTGATCCGTGCGAACAACGTGGCGGCGGCGGTCGCGCTGGGCGGTGCGATTATCGGTTTCGCGATTCCGGCCAGCAATGTGATTGCGTACTCGATCAACCTCCTCGACTTCGCCGTCTGGGCGGTGATCGCAGCCGTCGTCCAGCTGTTGGCGTTTCTGCTGACCAGCCTGGTGCTCAAAGGCACGTCCGAGCGCATCAAGAACGGCGAGCTCGCGGCCGGTATCTACGTGGCCGCCGTCGCCATCAGCGTCGGCATGTTGAATGCCGCGTGCATGACGCCTACCCAGAACTGATTACGCACGGAGCCTTTGATGAAACGAAGCAAGTATGTCCAGCTGTCGCTGGCTGCGTCGGTCGCCATGGCGATATCCGGTTGTGGGCCGACGGAAAAAACCTACGATTTGCAGAAGAAGTACAACTTCCAGTCGGTTCAGCAATGCGCCGATGAAAAGCTTCCGGTGGACGTCTGTTCGGATGCCTACATGACGGCCATGGCTGAGCACCGCCGCATTGCGCCGGTGTACGACAGCCAGGCCGATTGCGATGCCGACTTTGTCGCCGACTGGTGCCAGCAGGACTCCACCGGCAAGTTCATCCCCAGGCTGGGCGGTTTCGAACTGACCGCGGCGGGCCAGGTGACACAGTCCCAGGTCGACGCTGCCAACGCCCAAGTGGCTGGCGCGCAAGCCAGCGGTGGCGGCTCCGGCTTCTCCACCAGCAGCCTGCTGACCGGGCTGCTGATCGGCAACATGCTGAGCAACAACCGCAACAGCTACAGCTCCGAGCCGGTGTATCGCTATCGCGATGATCGCGGCAACTACGCCTCCTCGACGCTCAACCAGCGCGTGTCCAATGGGGCTACATTCGGCCGCTCGAACCAGGCCCGGTACGGCAGCAGCAACTACTCGAACACGCTGCGCTCTTCGAGCAAGCCGGTGTCCGTTGCATCGTCCACCTCCCGTGGCGGTTTTGGCAGCAAGGCCAGCGCACGCAGCGGCTGGGGTGGCGGCGGGTCGAGCAGTTAAGGAAATCTGGCCATGAAGAAGATCCATTGCGCAGAGCGTCATGACTGGAAACAGACGGCCGAAAGCCTCGGCTTTCTGTTCCATACCATTGACGACGAACCCTACTGGGACGAGCGCGCGTATTACCAGTTCACGCTCAAGCAAATCGAGCAAGACCTCGAAGACCCGACCACCGAGATCCATGACATGTGCATGGACCTCGTGGCCCGCGTGGTCCACAGCGAAGAGCTGCTCGGGCGCCTGAGCATTCCCGCAGCCTTCTTCGACATGATCCGAACCTCATGGCTCGAAGGGCACCCGCACTTGTATGGGCGCATGGACTTCTCCTACAACGGCGCCGGGCCGGCCAAGTTGCTGGAACTCAACTACGACACACCGACCAGCTTGTATGAAGCGGCGGCGTTCCAGTGGGGCTGGCTGGAACAATGTATCGAGCGTGGCTTGCTGCCCAAGCATGCCGACCAGTTCAACAGCATCGACACCAAACTGCACCAGGCTTTCGCCCAGTTGCAGGTCAAGCAGCCGTTCTACTTCGCCTCGATGAAAGACTCGGTCGAAGACAAGGGCACCACCGACTACCTGCGCCTGGTCGCGGAAACAGTCGGCATCGAATCGCGCCACATCGACATCGAAGACATCGGCCTGACCAGTGAAGGCCGTTTCGTCGATCTCGAAGATCGCTGGATTCCCCACCTGTTCAAACTGCACGCCTGGGAATTCATCTTCCACGAGCCTTTTGGTGCGGCGATCGCCCAGAGTGACACGCAGTTTTTCGAGCCCGCCTGGAAATCCATCCTCTCCAACAAAGGCATCCTGCCGCTGTTGTGGGAGTTCAACAAAGGCCACCCGAATCTGCTCGCGTCCCACCTGGATACCGACCCCGGCAAGGCCGTGCCGAAGGGCTGGGTGCGCAAGCCGTTCTTCTCGCGGGAAGGTGCGAATATTGAGCTGCAAACCGCTGACGGCCTGATCGTGAAAGAGGACGGGCCTTACACGGATGCGCCGTTTATCCTTCAAGAGTTTGCGCCACTGCCACGGTTTGGCGACAGCTACACGCTGATTGGCTCTTGGGTGATTGGCGATCAGGCCGCAGGCATCGGCGTGCGGGAGGACAATAGTCTGATTACCAAGGATTCGAGCCGGTTTTTGCCGCACTTGATATTGGACTGAGAAAGCCTGTCGGGCTGGTGATGGACAATAAGCACGCCTTACGCTTTTTGTCATTCAACTGTCCAACAGCTGTTGGACAGTTGGTTTGGGATTTTTACAGGCATTAAAAAGCCGGCTTGTGGCCGGCTTCTCGGGGACTGCCTCAGCTTGTTTTTGACAAACCTCAGCAGCCTTCAAATCGCTCAGCCAACATCGCGTCTGGCTGAATAGTAGGGGCATCCGCGGGAACTCCTCCGCTTCGCCTGGCAGGGTGTGTGGCTGAAAGCCTCCCCTGCCCAATGTGCCGCGCATGATACCCACATTCACCTCAATTGCCCACCTCCGGTTCCGATTTAGAGCCTTCCCAGCCCAAAAGCTGGTCATCCAGCGGCACGGGTGGGCGGCGGTTGTTGAGGGTGGACCACCAGAATACCCAGCCCACGATCTCAAAGTTCTGTTCGAAGCGTTGTTCGTAGGTGAGGTATTCGTCGGGGTGTTCGGCGGCGTTGTGGCTGCGCATGCGCAGGCCGCCGCCGGGGCGGTTGTAGAGGTATTTGATGCGTAGCATGCCGTCGTGTTCGACGGCGTAGATTTCGCCGTCGATGATTTGGGTGCGGCCACGGTCGACGGCGAGGGTGGCGCCTTGTTGGATGATCTCGATCATGCTGTTGTCGACCATGTAGGCGCCACAGGCGCGGTCAGGGTTTACTGTGAGGAGGTCGAGGGTGTGCCGGGAGACGCGGATGCGTTCGGTGGAGGTGAATGTGGGGTGGAGGGGGATCTCCACGTCGAGTTTTTCCGCAGGGCAGGCCGGGCCTGTGAGGTATTTGCCGGTGTCTTCGCGGGTGAGTGCAGTCCTTGCAGTGGGGCCGTCCAACAGGAAGTTGGCCGGTGGATGTTTGGGGCCCAGGCCGGTGTTCAGCCACCGGCTGGAGACGCATAACAACTCTGCGATCTCGTTGAGTCGGCCCATGGGGACGCCGCGCTTGAACCAGTTGTTCACGTGTTGAGGCGTGACGCCGCGGTTCTTGGCGAAGTCGGAGGCGGAAAGATGAACTTCCCGTAATAGCGCTTTTAAACGATCACCTGATGTATTCATAAACGCAGAGTTTACTGGCCGGGAAAACTAATCAAATAAACTATGCGTTGAATTGCGCTTGTAGGCTTTTACTGGGTTGTAGCCGGATTTTTCTATAGTTTCAGGATATTAAACATCGGTAGTTGTTAGTTGAACTTGGTGTTTAATTTCATGCATAAAAAAGCCCCGAATAGTCGGGGCTTTTTTGTATTGCCTAAGCAATGAAGAGCCGGTATCAGCCTTTGTAGGCGGCAACCGACTTCATGATCTCGGCGCGGGCGGCGTCTGCGTTGCCCCAACCGTCGATCTTCACCCATTTGCCTTTTTCGAGGTCTTTGTAGTTCTCGAAGAAGTGCTTGATCTGTTCCAGCAACAGTGGTGGCAGGTCGGTGTATTCCTTCACGTCCACGTACAGCTGGGACAGTTTGTCGTGGGGGACTGCGATAACTTTGGCATCGCCGCCGCCATCGTCGGTCATGTTCAGGATGCCGACCGGGCGTGCACGGATAACCGAGCCTGGGGTCACCGGGTAAGGGGTTACCACCAGCACGTCGAGGGGGTCACCGTCGTCAGCCAGGGTGTTGGGGATGAAACCGTAGTTGGCCGGGTAGAACATTGGGGTGGCCATGAAACGGTCAACGAACAGGCAGTCGCTGTCTTTGTCGATTTCGTATTTGATCGGCGCGTGGTTGGCCGGAATCTCGATGGCGACGTAGATGTCGTTCGGCAGGTCTTTGCCAGCCGGAATCTTGCTGTAGCTCATTGGGCGTTGCCCCCGTTAATTGGCCAAGAAACTTGGCCGGATTGGCCTAAAAGTGGCGGCGATTATAGGCATATTCTGACGCTGATGCCATGCGCCAGACGTCGTAAGCTCATTCGCCGTGCGGCGAGTAGCGCGGGTCATGGGCTTGCAGCCGGACCAGGCGTTCCAGCGGGTCCTGGCGGTAAAAACGGCTGAGTTGCGCGTATACCTGCGGATAATGGCTGACCAGTAAATCCGGGGCACTGAAGAAATATTCGCTGGTGACGGCGAAGAACTCCGCCGGGTTTTCGGCGGCGTAGGGGTCGATCTCGGTTTCGGCGTCCGGGTTGGCGTCCAGTTGGCGATTGAGGTCATCAAACGCGCTTTGCATCACGCTGGCCCATTCCTGCACGCGCATGTCGTGATGCAGCGGCGGCAGGCCGTTGGCGTCGCCGTTGAGCATGTCGAGTTTGTGCGCCAGTTCGTGGATCACCAGGTTGTAGCCTTCCCAGTTGCCGCTGGCCAGGACGCCGGGCCAGGCGAGGATCACCGGGCCTTGTTGCCAGGCCTCGCCGCTGTGTTCGCCGTCCCATTCATGCTCGACGCCGCTGGCATCGCGATGGCGCTGCGGGCTCAGGAAGTCGTCGGGGTACAGCACGATTTCATGGAAGCCCTGGTACCAGTCCAGGTCTCCCAGATTCATCAAGGGCAGTTGCGCCTGGGCGGCGAGCAGCAGGCGTTGTTCCTGATGCAGTTCGACGCCGGGCAGGGCGGTGAGGTGCTTTTCGGCGAGGAACACCACGCAGGCTTCGCGCAGCCACTGGTCTTGCTCGGCGCTGATGCCGTCGAGGAAGGTCAGGTGGTGGCGCACCCGCTGCCAGGTGTCATCGGCAATCGGGTGCTTGGCCAGCAGGCGCCGGCGACGCCAGGCGCTGAGGGACCACATCGGTGATCAGGGCTTGGCTTCGGAGGAAGCGTTGCCGAAGCGGCTGCGGATCACGCCGATGATCATCGGCACCAGGGACAGCAGAATGATGAACACCACCAGCAACGACAGGTTTTTCTTGATAAAGGGCACGTTGCCGAAGAAGTAACCCAAGGTCACCAGGCCACCGACCCAGATCACGGTGCCGAACACGCTGAACCCGAAGAAGCGCGGGTAAGGCATCTTGGCGATACCGGCGACGAACGGGGCAAAGGTGCGCAGGATCGGCAGGAAACGCGCCAGGGTCACGGTTTTGCCGCCGTGCTTGTCGTAGAAATCGTGAGTCTTTTGCAGGTAGTCGCGGCGGAAGATCTTCGAGTTCGGGTTACTGAACAAGCGTTCTCCCGCCGTTCGTCCGATCACATAGTTGGTGCTGTCCCCCAGGATCGCCGCCAACATCAACAGGCCGGCCAGCAACACCGGGTCCATGCCGCCACCTGCGGCGACGGCGCCGGCGATGAACAGCAGCGAATCACCTGGCAGGAATGGCATGACCACCAGGCCGGTTTCACAAAAAATAACCAGGAACAAAATGGCGTAGATCCACACACCGTAGTTTTTCACCAGCATGTCGAGGTACACGTCGAGATGCAGGATAAGGTCGAGCGGGTTGAAATCCATGAAAGGCACCTGTGTGAATGGCCCGGCTCAGCAGGCCAGTGCGGGGGGGCTACGGTTAAGTTGGGCTACAAGCTTATGTCGTGATTCTTACAACCGAAAGAGGCCCGCATTATACGGATCGGCAAGTGAAAAGCGTGTTGGTTTTGTAGCGGGGGATGTCGCGATTATCAAAGCTATACATCAATTCAGGTGCGGGAGATGTGGGAGGGGGCTTGCTCCCGATAGCGCAGTGTCAGTCGATACATCGATTGGCTGACCTGCCGCTATCGGGAGCAAGCCCCCTCCCACAGGTCACCTTCCACAGGTGATTGAGGGTGTTCTGCGGTCAGTCTTCACTGATCGGCAATACATAGTTCTTGAACTCGGTGTCTTCACGAAACCCGATCGACTCGTAGGTCTTCTGCGCCACCTTATTGTCACTGCTGGTGGATACTCGCAGCCGCACCGCCTGGGTTTCCTTGGCCATCTTCTTCGCCGTGCGCATCAGGTTGTCCGCCACCAGTTGTCGGCGGGCGTCTTCGGCGACGTAGATGTCGTTGAGAATCCACACGCGCTTGAGCGACAACGACGAAAAGCTTGGGTACAGCTGGCAGAACCCCAGCAGTTTCTTGTCGTCGTCATCCGCCAGGGCCAGGTAAATCACCGACTCCTTGCGCCGCAGGCGCTTTTCCAGGAAGTTTCGCGAGGAGTCCGGGAACGGCAGTGCGCCGTAGAATTCGCGGTATTTGACGAACAGGGGCGTCAGCAGGTCCAGGTGTTCCAGGGTCGCTTGAGTAATCCGCATGTCAGGCCTCGACGTCAAATGGGGGGATGACCACGCAAGCGGCCGTGACTCGATGCTGCCTAATGGCGCTAAAAAGCGCAATCACGCGGCTATCGGTCATCCGCTGGGCTAAGCAGGAAATTCCCTTTCATCAGGTCCGGATCATCTGACTCGATGGTCTGAACCTGCGCCTCGTCCTTGAGGTTGACGCCCGACAGTTGCCGGCGGCACGCCTCTTTCATCAAGTAAAGCAGGCGATGAGCCGCCATGCCGTAACTGAGCCCCTCCAGGCGCACATTCGAGATGCAATTACGGTAAGCGTCGGTGAGGCCGACCTTGGGGTTGTAGGTGAAATACAGCCCCAGGCTATCTGGCGAGCTTAGCCCTGGACGTTCACCGATCAGGATCACGACCATCTTGGCGCCGAGCAATTGGCCGATTTCGTCGGCCACCGCCACACGGCCCTGTTCCACCAGAATGACGGGAGACAAAGACCAGCCTTCGATGTGGGTCTGTTCTTCCATGCGCGTCAGAAATGGCAGCGTATGTTTATGCACCGCCAGCGCCGACAAACCATCCGCGACCACCACGGCCAGGTCGACCCCGCCAGGGTGGGCGCTCGCGTAGTCGCGCAACTGTTGCGCCGAGTCATCGCTCAGGCGTCGCCCCAGGTCCGGGCGTTGCAGGTACATATGCCGGTCGACGGCGGCGCTGTGCAGCAACAGGCTGTCACGGCCACGTTCGGCCAGTTGGCGGCTCAGGCCGGCGTGGTCGAAGGGCAAGTGCACCGCGTCACGCGCCTGGGCGTGGGCGAATTGAAAATCCAGCTGCGCCTGGGTGGGAATGCTGGTGCCGGTGCGGCCCAGCGCAATGCGCGCCGGCGTCAGGCGGCGCAGTTCCAGCCAGGGGTTGTCGGGGAGTTCTACGGGTTGCACAGGCGGCTCCTTCATCCCAATTGCGCCAAGGCGTGGCGAAACGCTGGTGGCAGGCTGTTGCCGAAGTGCACCTTGCCGTCGGCTTGCGTGAAGATGCCCATTTTCGCCAGCCACTGTTCAAACTCCGGTGCCGGTTTCAGCCCCAGGGTCTGGCGGGCGTACAAGGCATCGTGGAACGAGGTGGTCTGGTAGTTGAGCATGATGTCGTCGGAGCCCGGGATGCCCATGATGAAGTTGATCCCGGCCACACCCAGCAGGGTCAGCAGGGTGTCCATGTCATCCTGGTCGGCTTCGGCGTGGTTGGTGTAGCAGATGTCGCAACCCATCGGCACGCCCAGTAATTTGCCGCAGAAGTGATCTTCAAGGCCGGCGCGGATGATCTGTTTGCCGTTGTACAGGTACTCCGGGCCGATAAATCCTACGACTGTGTTGACCAGAAACGGCTTGAAATGCCGCGCCACGGCGTAGGCACGGGTTTCGCAGGTTTGCTGGTCCACGCCAAAGTGTGCGTTGGCCGACAAGGCACTGCCCTGGCCGGTTTCGAAATACATCAGGTTCTGGCCCAACGTGCCGCGGTTCAGGCTCAGGCCGGCGTCGTAACCTTCCTGCAGCACGCTCAGGCTGATGCCGAAACTGGCGTTGGCCGCCTCGGTACCGGCAATCGACTGAAACACCAGGTCCAGCGGCACGCCACGGTTGATCGCCTCGATGGAGGTGGTGACATGGGTGAGCACGCAGGCTTGGGTGGGGATTTCGTAGCGTTGGATGATCGCGTCGAGCATTTCCAGCATGGCGCAGATCGAGGCGATGCTGTCGGTGGCCGGGTTGATGCCGATCATGGCGTCGCCATTGCCATAGAGCAGGCCATCGAGAATGCTCGCGGCGATGCCTGCCGGTTCATCCGTCGGGTGGTTGGGTTGCAGGCGGGTGGATAAGCGCCCGCGCAGGCCCAGGGTGCCGCGAAACTTTGTGACCACGCGGATCTTCTGCGCCACCAGCACCAGGTCCTGCACGCGCATGATCTTCGATACGGCGGCGGCCATTTCGGGTGTCAGCCCTGGCGCCAGGGCGCGTAGGGATTGTTCATCGGCGGCGTCGCTGAGCAGCCAATCGCGCAGGCCACCGACGGTCAGGTGGCTGACGGCGGCAAACGCCTGTTGATCATGGGTGTCGATGATCAGCCGGGTGACTTCATCGCTTTCATACGGGATCAGCGCTTCCTGCAGAAAGTGCTTAAGCGGGATATTCGCCAACGCCATCTGCGCGGCCACCCGTTCACCGTCGTTCTGCGCGGCCACGCCGGCAAGAAAATCCCCGGAGCGTGCAGGGCTGGCCTTGGCCATCACGTCCTTGAGGCTGTCAAAGCGGTAGGTTTGCGTACCCACCGCGTGAGAAAAACTTGCCATACAGTGTCTCCTTGGCGGCACGGGCAAGGCGCCCGCGCCGAGGTTTACGGCATTTCAGTGCAAGGCGGCTTCCGCGGCCTGGATCGCCGCGAATTCCTCTTCCGGCGTGCCTGCTACCAAGTGATGCCGGCTGTAGAAAGCAAAGTAAGCAATTAATACTCCATAGATGATCGCGGCGCCAATGACGACGCGAGGGTCGACCAGAAAGCCCGCCACCACGGCCACGCAGGCCAGCACCAGGGCGACACCCGAGGTAAAGATCCCGCCCGGTGTGCGGTACGGACGGTCCATTTTGGGGCGGCGAATGCGCAAGGTGATGTGCGCGGCCATCATCAGTACGTAGGAAATGGTCGCGCCAAACACCGCCACCAGAATCAGCAAATCACCTTGGCCGGTCAGCGACAGGCCAAAGCCGATGATGCCGGGGATCACCAAGGCAAAGACCGGTGCTTTGCTTTTGGTGGTCTGGGACAGTTTGCGCGGCAGGTAACCGGCGCGGGACAGGGCGAAGATCTGCCGCGAATACGCGTAGATAATCGAGAAAAAGCTGGCGATCAACCCGGCCAGGCCAACCAGGTTGACGAAGCCGCCCATCCAGGTCGAACCGCCGTAGGACAGCGCCAGCGCTTCAACCAGCGGGTTACCCGACTTGATCAGCGCATAGGTGCCCGCGCCGCCGGGTGCAATGACCAGAATCAGCAAGGCGAAACTGGTCAGCACCACAATGGCGCCGATCAGGCCCCGAGGCAGGTCGCGCTTGGGGTTCTTGGTTTCTTCGGCGGCCAGGGGCACGCCCTCTACGGCGAGGAAAAACCAGATCGCATAGGGGATCGCCGCCCACACCCCGACGTAGCCGAAGGGCAGGAAGGTGCTGGCGCCCTTGGCTTGCGTCACCGGTATATCCAACAGGTTGGCGACGTTGAAGTGCGGCGCCATCGACACCAGGAACACCCCCAGGGCAATGGCTGCGATGGCGGTGATCACAAACATCAGCTTCAGGGCTTCGCCCACGCCGAAGATGTGGATGCCGATAAAAATGACGTAGAACGCGAGGTAAATCATCCAGCCGCCAATGCCGAACAGCGACTCGCAATAAGCCCCGATAAACACCGCGATGGCGGCTGGCGCAATGGCGTATTCAATCAGGATGGCGGTGCCCGTGAGGAACCCGCCCCAAGGGCCGAAGGCGCTGCGGGCAAACCCGTAGCCGCCGCCGGCGGTGGGGATCATCGACGACAGTTCGGCCAGGGAAAAACACATGCACAGGTACATGGTGGCCATCAGCAATGTCGCCAGGAACATGCCGCCCCAGCCACCTTGGGCCAGGCCGAAGTTCCAGCCGGCGTAGTCGCCGGAGATGACATAGGCAACGCCAAGGCCGACCAGCAGTACCCAGCCGGCGGCGCCTTTTTTCAGTTCGCGTTGTTGGAAGTATTCGGAGTCGACTTTTTCGAAGTCGACGGAAGAACTCGTGGGTTCGCTAGGCATGGGAAGTACCTTCCATTCTTATTGTTTTTAACTCGGCCTCTGTGTGCCGAATGTGGGAGGGGGCAAGCCCTAATGCCAGTCAGTTAAGAGAACCTGCCGCACCAAACTCTGTAGTGAGCGGGCTTGTCCCGCGCTGGGTGGCAAAGCCGCCCCAACAAAGACGCCGCGGTATTTCAGGAGGACCGAGGTGCCTGGGTTTGGGGCGGCTGCGCCACCCAGCGCGGGGCCAGCCCGCTCACTACAGATGATGTGTTCTACATCCCACCCTTTAACTGACTGGCATTAGGGCAAGCCCCCTCCCACAGTTGAGTGCATTTCAAATGCAGGAGAGGGGTATTAGTTAGAAGAAGCCCAACGGATTAATGTCGTAACTGACCAGCAAGTTTTTAGTCTGCTGGTAGTGATCCAACATCATCTTGTGCGTTTCACGGCCCACGCCGGATTTCTTGTAACCGCCAAACGCGGCATGCGCCGGGTACAGGTGGTAGCAGTTGGTCCACACGCGACCGGCCTTGATCGCCCGGCCCATGCGGTAGGCGCGGTTGATGTCGCGGGTCCATACACCGGCGCCCAGGCCGAACTCGGTGTCGTTGGCAATGGCCAGGGCTTCGGCTTCGTCCTTGAAGGTGGTGATGCTCACCACCGGGCCGAAGATTTCTTCCTGGAACACGCGCATCTGGTTGTTGCCCTTGAGCAGGGTCGGCTGGATGTAATAGCCGCCGGCCATGTCGCCGCTGAGCTGCTCGACCTTACCGCCGGTCAGCAGTTGCGCACCTTCGCCCTTGGCGATATCCAGGTAGGACAGGATCTTGTCGAACTGCTGCTCGGACGCCTGGGCGCCGACCATGGTGTCGGTGTCCAGCGGGTCGCCGCGTTTGATCTGTTCGATCTTCTTCATCACCACCTTCATGAAGTCGTCGTAGATCGACTCTTGCACCAGCGCCCGCGACGGGCAGGTGCACACTTCACCTTGGTTGAAGAACGCCAGCACCAGGCCTTCGGCGGCTTTTTCGATAAACGAAGGCTCGGCCTTCATGATGTCTTCGAAGAAGATGTTCGGCGACTTGCCACCCAGTTCAACGGTGGACGGAATAATGTTGGTGGCCGCCGCATGCATGATGTGCGAGCCCACCGGCGTGGAACCGGTGAAGGCGATCTTGGCGATGCGCTTGCTGGTGGCCAGGGCTTCGCCGGCTTCTTTGCCGAAACCGTGCACCACGTTCAGCACGCCCGGCGGCAGCAGGTCGCCGATCACTTCCAGCAGCACGTTGATCCCCAGCGGGGTTTGCTCGGCAGGCTTGAGCACCACGCAGTTGCCGGCGGCCAGGGCCGGGGCGAGTTTCCACGCGGCCATCAGCAGCGGGAAGTTCCACGGGATGATCTGGCCGACTACGCCCAGGGGTTCGTGGAAGTGGTAGGCGGCCGTGTGTTCGTTGATTTCGGCGCTAGTGCCTTCCTGGGCACGGATGCAACCGGCGAAGTAGCGGAAATGGTCGGCGGCCAGCGGGATGTCGGCGTTGAGGGTTTCACGCACGGCCTTGCCGTTGTCCCAGGTTTCGGTGATGGCCAGCAGTTCGAGGTTCTGCTCGATGCGGTCGGCGATTTTCAGCAGCACCAGCGAGCGGTCCTGGGCCGAGGTCTTGCCCCAGCCGTCAGCGGCGGCATGGGCGGCGTCCAGCGCCTTGTCGATGTCTTTGGCTGTGGAACGGGGGAATTCGGCGATAGGCTTGCCGTTGACCGGCGAGGTGTTGGTGAAATAGTTGCCCTCGACAGGCGCAACGAATTCGCCACCAATGTAGTTGCCGTACTTGGCCTTGAACGAAACGATCGCGCCTTCAGTACCGGGGTGTGCGTAACGCATGGTGGGTATCTCCTGGCTTTTATGTTTATTGGAGTGCAGCGCAAAGCGCTTGATAAAGCGTAGAGCAAAGGTTGGGCCACTGCTGCGCGAGCCAGGCAAATCAAGGGGTTAGGGTTTGTTGCAAGGCATTGCTGTGACGTAGCTGGTACAGGCGGTGTGACAGTTTGTGCCACACGCGATACAGCCTGTGACCGGTGAGTCTGCCCGGGATTGCAATGGTCGGATGGCTGGGGGATGCTGGCTGTTCTCACGCAGGGAGAATAATAAGAACATGCACAACGATCATTTCAGTCGCCATGCCCAGCAAGTCTTGACCGTCACCCGTGGGCAAGACCTTTCCCAGGGCCCGGGCAGCGACCCGTCCATCGCCCGCTCCTGGCTGCGCTGCCTGGAGGACTATCACCTCGACCCCGCCCAGACCCTCGCCCCCACCGTGCTTGAACACGGCCGCCTGCTGGAAAGCCGCGAGCGCCTGCAACAAGTGCTGCACATTGCGGGCAGCGAAATGAACAGCCTGCACCAGCAATTATCGGGCGCCGGCCATGCCGTGCTGCTCACCGATGCGCGCGGGGTGATCCTCAACTGTGTGACCGCGCCGTCCGAGCGCAAGATTTTCGAGCGCGCCGGGCTGTGGCTCGGCGCCGATTGGAGCGAGGCCTGTGAGGGCACCAATGGCATCGGCACCTGCCTGGTGGAGCGCCAGTCCCTGACCATTCACCGCGACGAGCATTTTCGCGGCCGTCATACCGGGCTGACCTGCTCGGCGAGCCCGGTGTTCGACCCGCAAGGTGAATTGCTCGCGGTGCTGGATGTGTCATCCGCGCGGGAGGCGGTGTCGCGCCAGAGCCAGTTCCACACCATGGCGCTGGTGAACCTGTCGGCGAAGATGATCGAGAGCTGCTATTTCCTGCGGCATTTTGAACATCACTGGCTGTTGCGCTTTCACCTGCAAGCCGAGTCGGTGGGGCTGTTCAGTGAAGGGCTGGTGGCGTTCGATGGCGACGGGCGTATCTGTGCGGTCAATCAGAGCGCATTGAACCTGCTGGGGCAGGGGCGCAGTGGCCTGTTGGGGCAGCCGGTGGAAGCCTATTTCGACTGCTCCCTGGACTTGCTGCTGGGCCGGGCCAGCGCCAATGCCACGGCCAGTTGGCCGCTGCGCACCCGTGATGGCCGGCAGTTGTTCGCCGCTGTGAGGGGGCAGTCGCGCAGCGTACCGGTCGCCATGCCGGTTCCTGCGGTGAAGACCGAGCCGCCTCGCCAACCGGGGATCTGCCTGGGCGATCCGGCCCTGCAAAACGATTTTCGCAAGGCGCTGCGGGTTTTCGAGCGCGACGTACCGTTGCTGGTCAGCGGTGAAACCGGGTCCGGCAAGGAAGCGTTCGCCAAGGCCGTGCACCAGGCCAGTCAGCGCGCCGATAAAGCCTTTATCGCCCTCAACTGTGCGGCCATCCCGGAAAGCCTGATTGAAAGTGAACTGTTTGGTTATCGTGCCGGCAGCTTCACGGGTGCCCGTAAGGAAGGCATGCAGGGCAAGTTGCAACAGGCCGACGGGGGCACGCTGTTCCTCGATGAAATCGGTGACATGCCGCTCGCGTTGCAATCGCGGCTCTTGAGGGTGCTGGAAGATCGCATGGTGGTGCCCCTGGGCGGCGAGCCCCAGGCGGTGAATGTCAGAATTGTCAGCGCCACGCACCGCAATCTGATTGAGCGCGTGCAGGAAGGCAGCTTTCGAGAGGACTTGTACTATCGACTGAACGGCCTGGAAGTTTCTTTGCCCGCAGTGCGTGAGCGCAGTGATAAAGAGCAGTTGCTGGCGTTTGTGCTGGAGCAGGAAGCCAGCGGGCAGCCGGTTTCGCTGCACGCCGCAGCGCGCCAGGCACTGTTGGCGTACGCCTGGCCGGGCAATGTGCGGCAGTTGCGTACGGTGTTACGCACGTTGGTCGCGTTATGCGATGACGAATGGATCGGCCTGGATGACTTGCCCGCCATGATTCGCCAGGCGTCAACGCGCCAAGGCGTGGCGGATGTGCCGTCCCGCTCGATGCTGGAGGATGCCGAGCGCCTGGCGTTGGTCAGCGTCCTGGAACAACAGCGCTGGCAGATGACCCGTGCCGCCGAGCAGTTGGGGGTCAGCCGTAATACCCTCTATCGAAAGTTGCGTAAGTATGGCGTCGAGTTGCGTATTAAACGTGAACAGGGGTAATTATGTAGTTTCTACTGTGTGTGGATATGTGGAACTGGGGAATTTTTTTATCCACTTATTGAGTGCCACTGAATGATTGGCTCAATAAGGTGATTGCTATGAGAATTCCCGCTATTTTTAACCCGTTTAAAAGTGCTCTCCATAAAATCAGCCCGCCAAAAGTCGAGGTACCTGCTGCGGGTACTGCAGGTAAGTACCTACCTGTTCCCCGTACGAACTTGCCCAACGTTCCGTCTGATCCCCATCGAGTGCTAGCTAATCAGAACTTCAAAAAACTCTTGTTGGATATGAAGAGTCCTGGTGCCGCGGGGGCCAAGCTTCCTTCACATTCGCACCCTGCTCCAAAGACGATGGGTGACGTTGTACAGAACATGATCACGGCGGATCGCTTGGTCAAGGCGGGTGTTTTCAAGACTGGGCCAGACTTGAAAACGGTGACCCGCGACGCTTTTGTCAATGCGGCGGTCAATGGGCTGGCCAGCACGCCCCTGAGCATTGCGACCTATGCAGGCTCCGTCTGGAGTGGTGAGCAGATCAAGGGCGCGTTCTCCGCCAATACGCCCTTGTTGCCTGCGGCGCACCAGCCGGCACCCAGCCAACAGTCCAAAGGGGTGGCAGGCTTGGGCAATGAGCTGCCCAAGCCATCGGCGCAAGATCTGCAGTTACGCCTGGAAAACGCGGAATTAAAGCTGCTGTTGACGGTTAATACCATCCAGTCATTTGCCGAGGGAGGTAAGGGGCTTGCTTTGGATAAGTCGGCAGGCTGGCCAACTGAGTCGAGTGCACGTCTTGATCATCTGGAAAAGTTATATGACGCCGCCGAAACTTCCTTGAAAGCGCTCGCCGAACATAACGAGTTCATCTTCAAACCTTATAAAAATCCATTGCTGACGCCTGAAACTTCCATGACGTCGCGCCTTGATGTGCTGGATAAGAGAAACGAAGTTATCCAGAAAATGATTGTTCGTATGCTTAATGTCTTGCAGGAAGAGGCGCCTCAGGAATCTGCGCAAGTCGTTTAATAATAGCGTTTGGTCGGGTACTGGCGCAGTGTCCGGGCATCGGACTCCGGGGGGAGGGGGCGGCAGCCTGCCAGGGCAAGCGCCGTGTGTAGGTAAAAGAGTGCCATTTGCCCCTCCCTGCGCTAACCTGCCTCGATGTTTTACGAGGTCGACTATGCACATTCATATTCTTGGTATCTGCGGCACATTCATGGGTTCGATGGCGGTTCTGGCCAAAGAGCTGGGCCATCATGTCACCGGCTCCGATGCCAACGTCTACCCCCCCATGAGCACGCAACTCGAGGCACAGGGCATCGAGCTGACCCAAGGCTATGACCCGTCGCAATTCGACCCGGTGCCCGACCTGGTAGTGATCGGCAATGCCATGTCCCGTGGCAACCCGGCGGTCGAGTACGTGCTCAATAAAGGTTTGCCTTATGTCTCCGGCCCGCAGTGGCTGGCGGACCATGTGTTGCAAGGCCGCTGGGTGTTGGCGGTGGCCGGCACGCACGGCAAGACCACCACCAGCAGCATGCTGGCCTGGGTGCTGGAGCACGCGGGCATGAGCCCGGGTTTCCTGATCGGCGGTGTACCGCAGAACTTCTCGGTGTCGGCGCGCCTCGGCGATACGCCGTTCTTCGTGATTGAGGCGGATGAGTACGACAGCGCGTTCTTCGACAAGCGTTCCAAATTTGTCCATTACCGCCCGCGTACGGCGATATTGAACAACCTTGAGTTCGATCACGCGGATATCTTCCCTGACCTGGCGGCGATCGAGCGGCAGTTCCATCATCTGGTGCGCACCATCCCGAGTGAAGGCCTGGTTATCCACCCGACCACTGAGCCTGCGTTGCAGCGCGTGATCGAGATGGGCTGCTGGACCCCGGTGCAAACCACCGGCGCGCACGGGCAGTGGCAGGTCAAACTGCTGAGCGACGACGGTTCAAGGTTTGAAGTGCTGTTTGAGGGTGAGTCCCAGGGCATCGTCGATTGGGGCATGACCGGCCAGCACAACGTCGCCAACGCGTTGGTCACCCTGGCGGCGGCACGCCATGTGGGCGTGGTGCCTTCCATGGGGATTGCCGCGTTGAGCGCTTTCAAGAGCGTCAAGCGCCGTATGGAAAAGGTCGCCGAGGTGAATGGGGTGACGATCTACGACGACTTCGCCCACCATCCGACGGCGATTGCCACCACCCTGGACGGCCTGCGCAAACGTGTTGGCGACGCGCCGATCATTGCCATTGTCGAGCCGCGCTCCAATTCGATGAAGCTTGGTGCGCACCGTGATGGCTTGCCGGAAAGCGTCAACGACGCCGATCAGGTGGTCTGGTACGCGCCGGCCAACCTGGGGTGGGACCTGCCGGCCATTGCGGCGCTGTGCACGGTGCCGTCGAAGGTCTGTGATTCGATCGAAGGCATCATCGAACACGTCAAGCAACGGGTCACGCCTGGCACTCACGTCGTGGTGATGAGCAACGGCGGTTTTGGCGGCCTGCACGGTAAATTGGCCGAGGCGCTGAAATGAGCGGCCCCGAGCGCGTCACCCTGGCGATGACCGGCGCCTCCGGCGCGCCCTATGGGCTGCGCCTGCTCGATTGCCTGGTACGCGAAGACCGTGAAGTGCACTTCCTGATCTCCAAGGCGGCGCAGTTGGTGATGGCGACCGAGACCGATGTCGCGCTGCCGGCCAAGGTCCAGACGATGCAGGCGTTCCTCACCGAATACACCGGTGCGGCGGCGGGGCAGATCAAGGTCTACGGCAAAGAAGACTGGATGTCGCCGGTCGCCTCCGGCTCCGGCGCGCCGGCCGCGATGGTGGTGGTGCCGTGTTCCACCGGTACCTTGTCGGCGATTGCGACGGGTGCTTGTAACAACCTGATCGAGCGGGCGGCGGATGTGACGCTGAAGGAGCGTCGCCAGTTGATCCTGGTGCCACGCGAGGCGCCGTATTCGAGCATTCACCTGGAACACATGCTGAAGTTGTCGAACATGGGCGTGACCATCTTGCCGGCCTCGCCAGGCTTCTATCACCAGCCGCAGACCATCGATGACCTGGTGGATTTCGTGGTGGCGCGCATTCTGAACCTGCTGAATATTCCCCAGGACATGCTGCCACGTTGGGGTGAACATCATCTGAGCAGTGATGAATAAGGCGCTGTTGCTGTTGCTGGCGCTGCAACTGACGGGCTGCGCGACCGCACGCACGCTGGATGCGGCGCAACCGGGCGCGCCGGTAGTGTATGCCGGCACGCGCTTGGACCTGTATGCAATGAACGGCGGTTGCTGCGCCAAGGACCGGTTTGGCGCTGAGGCCCCGGCTTATCCTGGCGTGGACCTACCGGCAAGCGCAGTCCTGGATACGCTGCTGTTGCCACTGTCGGTGTTGACGGTACTGGGCGTAGGATTCAACGCAACGGGTGGCCTCTGACCTGAGTCTTCAAAACCCCACAAAACCATTGTGGGAGGGGGCTTGCTCCCGATGACGGTGTGCCAGTCAGCTTATCTGTAACTGACCTGCCGCTATCGGGAGCAAGCCCCCTCCCACAGGGTTTTGTGTTGCCAGGTCTTTAAATGGGTTATTTGCCGAGCGTGCGCAGCTCATCCGACTTCAGCACTCGCACTCCATCCCTGGCATGGATCTACCGGCAAGCGCAGTCTTGGATACGCTGTTGTTGCCACTGTCGGGGGCTTCAAAACAACATAAAACCATTGTGGGAGGGGGCTTGCTCCCGATAGCAGTATGTCAGTCAGCTTATCTGTAACTGACCTGCCGCTATCGGGAGCAAGCCCCCTCCCACAGGGTTTTGTGTTGCCAGGTCTTTAAATGGGTTATTTGCCGAGCTTGCGCAGCTCGTCCGACTCCACCACCCGCACGCCATCCTGCTCTTCCAGCGCCAGACGCCACATGGCGCGGGCCAGTTCACAGACTTCGATGCCGCGGTATTTGCCCGGGATCAATCGCGACAATGGCCCGGCCAATTGTTCGGCCAATCGCGGCTCCAGGCGCTCCCCCAGCAATAGCGAAGGCCGCACGATGGTCAGTTGCGGCCAGTCCTGTGCCTTCAACGCCAGCTCCATTTCGCCTTTGACCCGGTTGTAGAAAATCGAGGATTTCGGATCGGCGCCAATGGCGCTGATCACGATCAAGTGGCGCGCGCCCAATTCCCGTGCGCGCTTGGCAAAGGCCACCACCATGTCCAGGTCAACGGCGCGAAAGGCGGCTTCCGAGCCCGCTTGCTTGATGGTGGTGCCCAGGCAGCAGAAGGCGATATCCACCTGGCCACCCAGTTGCGGCAGAAGCACGGCGGGGTCACCTACAGGGTTCTCCAGGCGCGGGTGTTCGGCCAGGGGTTTGCGGCTCGGCGCCAGTACGCGGGTCACCGTAGGCTCGTTGAGCAAGCGGTCGAGCAGATGCTCGCCGGTCAGCCCGGAAGCTCCGGCCAACAGGATATGTTGAGGTGTCAGGTACATGGTGTTTCCCCCCTTGTTACACGTTACAGCTTAGTTGCCTTTGGCTTCCTTGCTATTCATTGAGACGCTTTCGAGCGCCTTTCGGGCCTGCTGTTTACGTAAGAGTTGCCAATGGGCAATCACGCCTTTGGGGGCCCACATCTGCGGTTCCGAGGCTTCGAAGTTGTCAGCTTGTTCGCGCTCGGCCACGTGTAGTTGTGCCAGCTTGAACGCGTGTTGTAAATCGTCGGTCTGGTTGAAAGCCTGTACGAAAAGGGCATCGCCAAAGTAGGTAAAGTCTGCTTCTTCTGAGCAGCCGAAGGACACGCGATCAGCGCGCGAAGCGGTCATGATCAAGGTGCGTTCATCCTTGAGTGCCGGAATGAAGCCGCCGGAATAGCAGGCGGAGATCACGATGATCTTGTCACGGTTTTTCAGCGGCTCGAGCACGGCGGCCAATTCGTCGGCGGGCAGGTCGGCCAGTTCCATGCGCGGCTGGTCCAGCACGAACTCATGTTCGTGGGTGCCGTGGCTGGTCATGTAAATGAACACCAGGTCTTCCGGCCCGGTGCGTTCGGCCAGGGTCTGCACGGCGCGGCGCAGGCTCTCGCGAGTGGCCAGCGGGCGGTCGGTGATATGGTCGCGGTGGTTGACCAGGCGAATCTGCCCTCGCGCACCGAAGCGGCTGGCGAGCATATTGCTGACGTAGTCGGCTTCGCGCAGGAACACGCTTTGCTTGCCATCGCCGGCGATGGCCAAGGTGTAGAGCTCGACGGCGGGCGTGGAGGGCGGCACCGCCGCGAGGGCCGCCTCGAGCAAGCGGCCTTGGGCCAGCACGCCGATTTCCAGCGGGTCGGGCAGCAGCTTGCCGTCGGCATCACGCACGCGCATGCCGTTGACCCAAGTGCCGGCCTGTACCGTGCCGTCGGTGAGGACGAGGGTGCCTTTGCCTTGATAGTTGTCGCTGTCGAAACCACCGATATAGAAGCTGCCATCGGTGAGGTTCAGGCGACCCTCGCCGGTAAAGCGCCATTCGCTGAACTGGCCCACATAGTGGCTGCCATCGATGCCGATCAGCTCGCCCTTGCCGCTCAGTGCGCCTTCCTTGAACTGGCCGATCCACACGTCGCCGTCGGCGTTTTCATAGCGGCCTTTGCCGTTGAGCTGGTTCTGCTTGAACTGGCCGACATAGATATCACCGTCGGCGCTGTTGAAGGTGCCATTGCCTTCGAGCTGGCCATCGACGAAGTGGCCGCTGAACTGGTTGCCGCTGTCGTCGTTGCGCTGGCCTTCGCCATTGGGTTTGCCGTGGGCGAACTGCCCCTGGTACTGGCTGCCATCAGCCAGCTCGAGGCGACCGAGGCCGGAATACTGGTCGTCGAGGAACTCGCCGCGATAGGTCATCTGCCCTTCTTTGAGGGTGCCTTCGCCGTTGCGTCGACCGTTTTTGAACCCGCCGACGTAGCTGCTGCCCGGCGTGGTCAGGCTGCCCTGACCGTCGAACAAGCCTTGCTTGAACTGGCCTTTATAGACCTCGCCGTTGCTGCCATGCCATTCGCCCTGGCCGTGCCACTGGCCCTTGTCGAAATGGCCGGCGTACCAACTGCCGTTGGGGTAGTCCACACGGCCCTGGCCTTGCAACAAACCGTCGACCACATCGCCACGATAGCGGCCGCCATCGGGCAGGCGCGCATCGGGCGGCAACAGCGATTCGCCGTCTCCGCAAGCGGTGAGCAACAGGGCAAGGGCAAGGGGAGCAAGTGGGCGCATAGCGGGATCCGGATAATTGAGCGCCGAGTATGCCGCAGCTGCGAGGTTCATACATAAATTTACATACACTGTGGCAAGGTTTATCACCTCACCACAGGCACGCCGTTACACGAAGCAGAGTGACAGCGACTCGGCGATGTAAGCGGGTTTTTCCTGGCCTTCGATTTCCAGGGTGGCGGTGGCTTTAAATAGCCATTGGCCAGGTTTCTTCTCAGTGACGTCGGTGAGGGTGACGTTCAGGCGGACCTTGGAGTTCACTTTCACCGGCTGGATGAAACGTACGCTGTCCAGGCCATAGTTGACCGCCATCTTCAGGCCCTCGGGCATGATCAGGATGTCTTCCATCAGCTTGGGCATCAGCGACAGCGACAGGAAACCGTGGGCGATGGTGCTGCCGAACGGTGTCTGGGCGGCCTTGACCGGATCGACGTGGATGAACTGATGATCGCCGGTGGCTTCGGCGAACAGGTTGATACGCGCCTGGTCGATGGTGAGCCATTCGGAACGTCCCAGTTCCTTGCCGACATAATCTTTGAGCTGCGCTACAGGTACATAGGGCATTGCGACTCTCCTTGGTTCATCGGTTTTTTATAGGGGGCCAGATCCATGGTAGATCATCATGGGCAATCAGCTCGGTCAACCCACCATGCCTTTGGCGAATGCCGGAGCATAGGGCGGGCATGCTTATAATGCGGGCGAGTCTTGAGGGGGGAGAGAGCGGATGCTGTTACGTGGCCTGACCTGGCTGGTGCTGTTTCAATTGATCGGTACGGCGATCAACCACTTGCTGTTGCCGGTGCTGCCGGGGCCGATCATTGGCTTGCTGCTGATGCTGGGTTTCCTGATCTGGCGCGGTGAAGTCGGCGAGCCCCTGAGCCTGGCGGCCGGCAGCCTGTTGCGTTACTTGCCGCTGCTGCTGGTGCCGCCGGCGGTGGGGGTGATGGTGTACGCCAAGGACATTGCCGCCGACTTCTGGGCTATCGTCGGTGCGCTGGTGGTGTCGTTGGTGATCGCCATGGGCTTTGTCGGCGTGCTGATGCAACAGCTGGTCAAGCGCAAGGAGAAGGACCAATGACCTTCGACTGGTCGGGCGCGTGGGTGGCGGTGATTCATCATCCGCTATTCGGTATCGGCATCACCCTGGGCGCCTATCAACTGGTGTTGGCCGGTTTCGAGAAAACCCGCTGGATCTTCTTGCAACCCGTGCTGGTCTCCATGTTGCTGGTGGTCGCGGTGCTGCTCACCTGTGGCCTGAGTTACACCGAATACCGCAAGAGCACCGAGATCATGGGCATCCTGCTCGGCCCTGCGACCGTCGCCCTGGCTGTACCGCTTTATCTGAATTTGCGGCGGATTCGCCAATTGTTCTGGCCGATTTTTACTACGCTGGTGGTAGGCGGGGTATTGGCCACCGGCCTGTGCGTGTGGCTGGGCTGGTGGTTTGGTGCCGAGCATATGATGCTGATGACCATGGCACCCAAGTCGGTGACTTCACCGATCGCCATGCTGGTGGCTGAGCAGATCGGCGGCGTGGCGGCGTTGGCGGCGGTGTTTGTGCTGATCACTGGGGTGATCGGCGCGATGATCGGGCCGGCGTACCTGTCGGCACTGGGCGTGCGCAGCCCTGAAGCACGCGGCATGGCCCTGGGCATGACCGCCCACGCGGTGGGCACGTCGGTGGCCTTGCAGGAAAGCGAAGAGTGCGGCGCCTTTGCGGCGCTTGCCATGAGTCTGATGGGCGTGGCCACGGCAGTGTTCCTGCCGTTGGCCGTGTCGGTGATTGTTTAAACCGGGGTTAAGGAAACCTTTATGAGTCTGGCGCTGTTCCCGCTCAATACCGTGCTGTTCCCTGGCTGCACCCTCGATTTGCAGCTGTTCGAGGCGCGTTACCTGGACATGATCAGCCGTTGCATGAAACGGGGCGAAAGCTTCGGCGTGGTGTGCATCCTCGATGGCAAGGAGGTCGGCCAGGCGCCCGATGGTTACGCGCTGATCGGCTGTGAAGCGTTGATCCGCGACTTCAAGCAGCAGGACAACGGCCTGTTGGGCATTCGTGTCGAAGGCGGGCGGCGTTTTCGCGTGCGGGAGGCCGGTGTGCAGAAAGACCAGTTGCTGGTGGCCGAGGTGCAATGGCTCGAAGAGCTGCCGGACCAGCCGCTGGAAGAGGAGGATGCAGACCTGCTGGCGCTGCTGCAGGCTCTGGCCGAACACCCGATGGTTGCCTCGCTGGACATGGGCACCCAGGCCGAAGGCCAGCAGGCCCTGGGCAATCAACTGGCTTATCTGCTGCCGTTCACCGAGGCGGACAAGGTCGACCTGTTGCAACTCGACGATCCGCAACAACGGTTGGATGCCATCCAGATGTTGCTCGACGAGTTGCAGGGCGAGCTTTTCGCTCAGTAGGCGTAGCGCAGCAGGGCGCTGGAGGTGCCGGTGAAGGCGATGACACCCAGCACCGCCACGATCACCGGCAACAGCAACCACCAGGTTTTTTGCGGCATGGCGGGCAGCGGGCTGCGGTATTGGCTGGCGGTCAGGCTCAAGGCACACACACTCATCGCCAGCAGCGTGCCGGCCAGAATATCCGTTGGCCAATGCGCGCCCAGGTAAACCCGTGACAGTGCGATGAATGCGGCGGGAATGCAGCCCAGCAGCAGCCAGGTCAGGCGCAGGCGTGTGGGTTGGCCGCGACCGGCGAGCACGGCCAGGGCGAGGAAGAACGCAAATGAACCTGAGGCGTGCCCGCTGGGCATGCTGAAACTGGTCAAGGGGTCGGTGAGGATTTCAGGGCGGCCACGAGCGAAAAACAACTTGGTGCCCGTGTTGATCACCGCCGCCCCGGCCAAGGTCGCGCCGACGAACAGCGCATGGCGCCATTGCCGCGCCAAAAACAGCAGGCCGGTGAACACGGCGCTGGCGACAAACATCTTCTTGAATTCGCCCAACTGGGTGATCATCACCATGGCCTCGTCCAGCCACGGGCTGCGGTGTTCCTGCACCAGTGCGCTCAAGCCCTGATCGAACGCGTCGAGGTGCGGGTAGCCGATAAACAAGGCAACCAATAGCGTCAGGCTGGCGCAGCCTATCCACAAAGTGGCACGACGATGGCCGCGCAAGCTGGCGTTCAAGCTCAGCCCCAGCAGCACCGCGAGACAGGCGGCGACCACCCCGGCTTGGGGCCAGAAGCCTTCGGGCAGCGGCAAGCGGAACGCTGCGCCCGTCGCCCAGCCCGGCAACAGATAGGCCACCGACCAACCTGCCGCCGCCACAAGGCTCACGGCGGCGAAGCGTGGGAAGGGCATGTCGCACATGCCGGCCACCATCGGCAGCATGGGGCGCAACGGGCCTATGAACCGTCCTACCAACAGACTGGCGATGCCGTACTTGTGGAAATAGGTTTCGGCACCGTTCATCCATTCTGGATGGTGACGCAGGCCGGGCAGGCGCCGGATATTCTGATGGAAGTGCCGGCCCAGGTAGTAGGAAACCCCATCCCCCAGCAAGCCGCCGAGGAAACCCAGCAACAGGGTTTCACTCAAGGACAGCGCGCCGCTGCCCGCCAGCGCGGCAATCGCAAACAGCAACACCGTGCCGGGTACGATCAGCCCGGCAATGGCCAGGCACTCCACGCACGCGACGACAAACACCGCCACCGCCAGCCATTCGGGGTTCAGCGTCAGCCAGCCGGTAATGCTATCGAGCCATTGGCTCATAAATCCTCACTCCCACATGCCTTGTTCACAATAAAAAATAATCGCGGCCTTCGACCTGGCCCCGGCGCAGCGGGTTCCGCGTGCAATAAGCGGCATAGCCGGCATCGACAAAGCGGTACATCAGGTGTTCGTCGCGCCCGCTGGGTATGCCCAGGCGAGTGGTCTGGAGGATATGCGTCGGCGCCTGGCCGACGTCTTCCACGTAGAGCGATTGCGGGTCAAAACGTTTTGCGTCCCACATCGGCACTTTCAGGCCCAGCGCTTTGCACAGCAGGGTCTGGCCGGCGCACAGCTTGTGCGAGGGGCGCGGGTGGCCGTTGGCGTCCGGGTTGTTCAGCAGCATCTGCGCCAGGCTGGCCGGGCCGGACACTTCGTCGACCCAGGGATAGGCTGATTTGATCAGCACGGCATTGCCGGGGCCCTTGGCGCTGAAGTTCAGCGAATCGCCACCGCGGGCGTAATACATATAGATATGACCACCATCCAGAAACAAAGCCTTACGCTTTTCTGTGTAGCCGAGTGAGGCGTGGCTGCCTTTTTCGGCCATGTAGTAGGCTTCGGTTTCAATAATTCGCGCTGAAAGCCAGAGATCGCCGACGCGATGACGTATGACTTTTCCGAGTAAATCGCGTGCAAGCATTTGCGCGTCGCGGTCGAAAAAGCTGTCGGGCAGCGCGCTGGCGGGGTGTTCGGGCAAAAAAATCGACATGGCGGTAGGGGGGAATACGGCTAAATGTGACGGAATCATAACAACTCCCACCTTAATTACCGCTGAACCTCGGATTTTTACAGTTCATTTCGACCATCCGCCCCTCACCGCTGTCAGTCGAGCGGCGTCACAGCTATAATCTGCCGCTTTCCTCCCTGCCAAGACTCCCTGACTATGACTGAGTCCGTTCTTGACTACATGACCCGCCTGGGTCGCGCCGCCCGTCAGGCCTCGCGATTGATCGCCCGTGCGAGCACCGCGCAGAAGAACCGCGCCCTGATGGCCGCCGCCGATGCTCTGGACGCCTCGCGCTCCGAGCTGACCGCCGCCAACGAGCTGGACCTGGCCAACGGCCGCGCCAATGGCCTTGAGCCAGCCCTGCTGGACCGCCTGGCGCTGACCCCGGCGCGTATCGACGACATGATCGAAGGCCTGCGTCAGGTGGCCAAGCTGCCTGACCCCATCGGTGAAATCCGCGATATGCGCTACCTGCCGTCCGGCATCCAGGTCGGCAAGATGCGCGTGCCCCTGGGCGTGATCGGCATCATCTATGAGTCGCGCCCGAACGTGACCATCGACGCCGCGAGCCTGTGCCTCAAGTCCGGCAATGCCACCATCCTGCGCGGCGGTTCCGAGGCGATCAATTCCAACCGCGCCATTGCCGCGTGCATTCAGCAGGGCCTGGCAGTGGCCGAGTTGCCGGCCGAAGTGGTGCAAGTGGTGGAAACCACCGACCGCGCTGCCGTAGGTGCGCTGATCACCATGCCGGAGTTTGTCGACGTCATCGTGCCACGCGGTGGCAAGAGCCTGATCGAGCGCGTCAGCCGTGATGCCAAGGTGCCAGTGATCAAGCACCTGGACGGCGTGTGCCACGTGTTCATCGACGTCGCCGCCGATATCGACAAGGCCATCCGCATTGCCGACAACGCCAAGACCCACCGCTACGCTCCGTGCAACACCATGGAAACCCTGTTGGTGCACGCCGGCATTGCCGAGCGCGTGCTGCCGCCGCTGGCTGCCATCTACCGGGACAAGGGCGTGGAACTGCGCGGTTGTGTGCGTACCCGTGCGTTGCTGGGCGCGGACGTGATCGAAGCGACCGAGCTGGACTGGTACACTGAGTACACCGCGCCGATCCTGTCGATCAAGATTGTCGACGACCTGGACGAAGCCATCGAACACATCAACACCTACGGTTCCAAGCACACCGACGCCATCGTTTCCGAGCATTTCAGCGATGCCCGGCGTTTCCTCAACGAAGTGGACTCCGCTTCGGTGATGATCAACGCCTCGACGCGTTTTGCCGACGGCTTCGAGTATGGCCTGGGGGCGGAGATCGGCATCTCCACCGACAAGCTGCACGCTCGCGGCCCGGTGGGCCTGGAAGGCCTGACCAGCGAGAAATACGTGGTGTTCGGCGACGGTCATGTGCGCACTTGATGAGTAAACGCATCGGGCTGCTCGGCGGTACCTTCGACCCCGTGCACATCGGCCATTTGCGCAGCGCGCTGGAAGTCGCGGATGCCCTCGCGCTGGATGAGCTGCGCATGATGCCCAACGCACGTCCGCCGCATCGCGATACGCCGCAGGTGTCACCGCAGCAGCGCCTGGAAATGGTGCGCCTGGCGGTGGAGGGCATTGCGCCGCTGGTGATGGACGACCGTGAGCTCAAGCGCGATAAACCGTCCTACACTGTTGACACCCTGGAGCTGATGCGCGCCGAGTTGGCCGCGGATGACCAGTTGTTTCTGCTTTTGGGCTGGGACGCATTTTGCGGCCTGCCCTCTTGGCATCGCTGGGAGGAACTCCTCCAGCATTGCCACATCCTGGTTTTGCAACGCCCGGATGCCGACAGCGAACCGCCGGATGCCTTGCGCAACCTGCTGGCCGCGCGGTCGGTAAGTGACCCCTTGGCCCTGACCGGGCCGAACGGGAATATTGCATTCGTCTGGCAGACCCCGCTTGCGGTGTCCGCCACCCAGATCCGTCAACTGCTGGCCAGCGGGAAGTCGGTACGTTTCCTGGTGCCTGACGCGGTCCTGGCCTACATCGATGCGCACGGGCTTTACCGTGCGTCGAACTGAAAAGGCGCGCTTGAACGCACGCACAGTCGTGCAGCGAGCGCCCGAACATACGAGCAAAACGAGTTTTATATGACGAACAAAGACGTAAGCAAAGTTAAGCGCAAAGGCACCTTCAAAAGCGCGCCGTTGCCGGTTGAAGCCCATGTTGGCCCGGAGCTGGCCGGCGAAGAGCTGGTGAAGGTTGCCGTGGCCGCCCTGGAAGACGTCAAGGCCCAGGACATCCAGGTGCTGGACGTACGCGACAAGCAGAGCATCACCGACTTCATGATCATCGCCACCGGTACTTCGAACCGCCAGATCGGCGCGATGCTGGACAAGGTCCGCGAAGCCGTCAAAGCCCAGGGCGTGAAGCCGCTGGGTGAAGAAGGCAAGGGCGACAGCGACTGGGTGCTGCTGGACATGGACGACGTGATCGTTCACATGATGACGTCCAACGCCCGCCAGTTCTACGACCTGGAGCGTCTGTGGAAAGGCGCCGAGCAGAGCCGCGCGGCTGACGGCAAGCACCACAGCCCGGAAGTGGGCCACGCACACTTCGACAAGCTCAACAAAGACCAGGAATAAGGAACGGCTGTGCGCCTGCGTCTGATCGCTGTCGGTTCACGCATGCCCAAGTGGGTGGAAGAAGGCTGGCACGAGTATGCCAAGCGTCTGCCCGCTGAGCTGTCGCTGGAACTGGTGGAAATACCGCTCAATACCCGGGGCAAGAATGCCGACGTGGCTCGCTTTATCCGTCAGGAAGGCGAAGCCATGCTGGCCAAGGTCGGCCCCAACGAGCGCATCGTCACCCTCGAAGTGCACGGCAAACCCTGGAGCACCGAGCAGTTGGCGGTGGAGCTGGATCGCTGGCGCCTGGACTCGCGCACCGTCAACTTCATGGTCGGCGGCCCCGAAGGGCTGGCCCCGGAAGTCTGTGCGCGGGCCGACCAGCGCTGGTCGCTGTCGGCGCTGACGTTGCCGCACCCGTTGGTAAGGATCCTGATCGGTGAACAGCTGTATCGCGCCTGGACAGTGCTGTCCGGGCACCCTTACCACAAATAGTCTGCGCCCCTCCCGATGACCCAGCCGATCCGCATCAAGGACCACGAGAAAGACGCACGTCTGGTACGTTCGCGGGTGGTGTTTGGTGCGATTCTGGTGGTCGCCCTGCTGGGTGTGCTGATTGCGCGCCTGTATTTCCTGCAGGTGATCCAGTACGACTATCACTCCACGTTGTCGGAGAACAACCGGGTGCATGTGCAGCCGATTCCCCCGACCCGTGGCCTGATTTTCGACCGCAATGGCGTGGTGGTGGCGGACAACCGACCCAGCTTCAGCCTGAGCATGACCCGCGAGCGTTCCGGCGACTGGCAGCAGGTCCTCGATGTGATCGTCGAGGTGCTGCAACTGACGCCGGAAGACCGGGCGATCTTCGAGAAGCGCATGAAACAGGGGCGTCGGCCATTCGAGCCGGTGCCGATCCTGTTTGAGCTGACCGAAGAACAGATCGCGCGGATCGCGGTGAACCAGTTCCGCCTGCCGGGTGTGGAAGTGGTGGCGCAGTTGGTGCGGCATTACCCGCAAGGGCCGCACTTTGCCCACTCCGTAGGCTATATGGGGCGGATCAACGAGAAAGAGCTGAAAACCCTCGACCCGGTCAATTACAGCGGTACTCACCATATCGGCAAAACCGGTATCGAGCGCTTCTACGAGCCCGAGCTGCACGGCCAGGTCGGTTACGAAGAAGTCGAGACCAACGCTCGCGGCCGGGTGCTGCGGGTGCTCAAGCGTACCGATCCGGTGCCGGGCAAAGACATTGTGTTGAGCCTGGACATCAAGCTGCAGGAAGCGGCTGAGATGGCGCTGGGTGGGCGTCGTGGCGCCGTGGTAGCGCTGGACCCGAAGACAGGCGAAGTGCTCGCGATGGTCAGCCAGCCGAGCTTCGACCCGAACCTGTTTGTCACCGGGATCAGCTTCAAGGCCTACGCCGAGCTGCGCGACTCCATCGACCGGCCGCTGTTCAACCGCGTGCTGCGCGGCCTGTACCCGCCGGGTTCGACGATCAAGCCCGCCGTGGCAATTGCCGGCCTGGATGCTGGTGTGGTGACAGCCTCCAGCCGTGTGTACGACCCCGGCTATTACATGCTGCCCAACTACGATCACAAATACCGTAACTGGAACCGTACCGGCGACGGCTATGTCGACCTGGACACTGCGATCATGCGTTCCAACGACACTTATTTTTACGACCTGGCCCACAAGCTGGGGATCGATCGCCTGTCTGCCTATATGAGCAAGTTCGGCCTCGGTCAGAAAGTCTCCCTGGATATGTTCGAAGAGTCCCCCGGCCTGATGCCGTCGCGGGAATGGAAGCGTGCGACCCGTCGCCAGGCCTGGTTCCCAGGTGAAACCCTGATCCTCGGCATCGGCCAGGGTTATATGCAGGCCACGCCTTTGCAACTGGCCCAGGCGACGGCGCTGGTGGCCAACAAAGGGATCTGGAACCGCCCGCATCTGGCCAAGACCATCGAAGGCGAGAAGCCCGTGGATGAAAACCCGATCCCGGACATCGTGCTGCGCGACTCGTCCGATTGGACCAAGGTCAATCACGGCATGCAGCAGGTGATGCACGGCGCCCGCGGTACGGCGCGCAAGGCGGCAATCGGCGCGCAATACCGCATCGCCGGCAAGAGCGGTACGGCCCAGGTGGTCGCGATCAAGCAGGGCGAGAAATACGACCGCTCCAAGGTTCAGGAACGCCACCGTGACCACGCGTTGTTTGTTGGTTTCGCTCCGGCGGACGACCCGAAGATCGTGGTGGCCGTGATGGTCGAAAACGGTGAGTCCGGTTCCGGCGTTGCCGCGCCCGTGGTGCGCCAAGTGATGGACGCCTGGTTGTTGGCCGACGACGGCAGGCTCAAGCCCGAATATGGTGGCCCCCCTTCAAGCCCCGAGGTTACGGCCCGTGAAGAGTAATTTTGACCGCATCCTCTCCAGCGACGATGTGATGCGTCGCCGTGCGACGCTGCTGCAGCGCATGCACATTGATGGCCCGTTGTTGATCCTGCTGCTGACCCTGGCGGCCGGCAGCCTGTTCGTGCTGTATTCGGCCAGTGGCAAGAACTGGGATTTGCTGATCAAACAGGCGTCCTCGTTTGGCCTGGGTCTGTTGTCGATGGTGGTGATCGCCCAGCTGGAGCCACGGTTCATGGCGCGCTGGGTGCCGCTGGGTTACGTGGCCGGTGTGTTGCTGCTGGTGGTGGTGGATGTGATGGGGCACAACGCCATGGGCGCGACCCGCTGGATCAACATTCCAGGGGTGATTCGCTTCCAGCCGTCGGAATTCATGAAGATCCTGATGCCGGCGACCATCGCCTGGTACCTGTCCAAGCGCACCTTGCCGCCGCAGCTCAAGCATGTGGGCATCAGCCTGATCCTGATCGGCGTACCGTTTATCCTGATCGTGCGCCAACCCGACCTTGGCACCTCGCTGTTGATTCTCGCGGGTGGTGCGTTCGTGCTGTTTATGGGCGGGCTGCGCTGGCGCTGGATTCTCAGCGTATTGGCTGCCGCCATCCCCGTGGCCGTGGCCATGTGGTTCTTCTTTATGCACGATTACCAGAAGCAACGGATCTTGACCTTCCTCGATCCGGAAAGCGACCCGTTGGGCACCGGCTGGAACATCATCCAGTCCAAGGCGGCCATTGGCTCGGGTGGCGTATTCGGCAAGGGCTGGTTGCTGGGCACCCAGTCGCACCTGGACTTTTTGCCGGAAAGCCACACCGACTTCATTATTGCGGTGATGGGCGAAGAGTTCGGCCTGGTGGGCATTTGCGCGCTGTTGCTGATCTATCTGCTGTTGATCGGTCGCGGGCTGGTGATTACCGCCCAGGCGCAGACGCTGTTCGGTAAATTGCTGGCCGGCAGCCTGACCATGACTTTTTTTGTTTACGTTTTCGTCAACATCGGTATGGTCAGTGGCCTGCTGCCGGTGGTGGGGGTGCCGTTGCCGTTCATTAGCTACGGCGGAACTTCGCTGGTGACATTGCTGTCAGCGTTTGGGGTTTTGATGTCGATTCATACGCATCGCAAGTGGATCGCACAGGTTTGAATAAGGTGAAGATGTCAATGCAAGTAATGCGCGGCTGGGCGACTCGGCACGCGTCCTGGATGGGCCTGATCGGGCTGCTGGGCGCGACGCAGGAGGCGCTGGCCGGTGACTACGATGGTTCACCCCAGGTTGCCGAATTTGTCGGTGAAATGACCCGCGACTACGGTTTCGCTGGCGAGCAGCTGATGGGTGTGTTTCGCGAAGCCCAGCGCAAGCAGGCGATCCTCGACGCGATTTCGCGCCCCGCCGAACGCGTGAAGCAGTGGAAGGAATATCGTCCCATGTTCCTCACCGATGCCCGCGTGGCACGTGGTGTGGACTTCTGGCGTCAGCACGAAGCCGTACTGGCCCGCGCCGAGCAGGAATACGGTGTGCCGGCCCAAGTCATCGTTGCGATCATCGGCATTGAAACCTTCTACGGACGCAATACCGGCAGTTACCGGGTGATCGACGCCTTGTCGACCCTGGGTTTCGATTACCCGCCACGCGCCGAATTCTTCCGTAAGGAGCTGCGCGAATTTCTCTTGCTGGCTCGCGAAGAGCAGGTTGACCCGTTGACCCTCAAGGGCTCCTACGCCGGCGCGATGGGCCTGCCGCAATTCATGCCGAGCAGCTTCCGGGCTTATGCAGTGGATTTCGACGGCGATGGCCACATCAATATCTGGAGCAACCCCGACGACGCGATTGGCAGCGTGGCCAGCTACTTCAAGCGCCATGGCTGGGTGGCCGGCGAACCCGTGGTGATTCGTGCCGATGTGACCGGCGATCGCGCCGATGAAGGCCTGACCCAGGGCATCGAGCCTGCCAAGACGGTCGGGGAGTTGCGGGCGCTGGGCTGGTCGAGTCAGAATGCGCCACGCGATGATATGCCGGTGACGGCGTTCCGCCTGGAAGGTGAAAATGGCCCGGAATACTGGATGGGCCTGAAGAATTTCTACGCAATCACGCGTTATAACCGCAGCGTGATGTACGCCATGGCCGTGCATCAGCTGTCAGACATGCTGGTCCAAGCACGGGGCAACAAGTAATGCGGGTATCGCCGTTCAATAAACCGCTCAAGCTGGTGGCGTTTGCCGCGTTGTCCTTGCTGGTTGTCAGTTGCTCCTCCACGACCAGTCGCGCACCCGCGCAGAAGGGTGGTGCTATCGTCCGCGCCCAGCCGGGCCTGGACATCAACCGCGCGCATAAAGATGGCGCACCGTGGTGGGATGTCGATGTTTCGAAGATCCCGGACGCCACCCCAACCCTGCACACCGGCCCGTACAAGGCCAACCCCTATACCGTGCTGGGTAAAAACTACTTCCCGTTGCAGGAATCCAAGAGCTACTCGCAAACGGGTACGGCGTCCTGGTACGGCACCAAGTTCCACGGCCAGAACACCGCCAATGGCGAAGTGTATGACCTGTACGGCATGAGCGCGGCCCACAAGACCTTGCCGCTGCCCAGCTATGTGCGGGTGACCAACCTGGACAACAACCGCACGGTGATCCTGCGGGTCAATGACCGTGGGCCGTTCTATTCCGACCGGATCATCGACCTGTCCTACGCGGCCGCCAAGAAGCTCGGTTATGCCGAGACCGGTACGGCGCGGGTGAAGGTCGAAGGTATCGACCCGGCGCAGTACTGGGCCCAGCGTGGCAAGCCGGCGCCGTTGATGCTCAACGAACCGCAGACGCCGCAGCCACAGGTCACCGCTTCGGCCGGCAAGATCGAACAGTGGACGCCGCCGCCGGCGCAGCACGCACCGGATACCGTGGTTGTACCGCGTGCCGCACCCGGCGCCTCGATGGCCGGCGGGCAATACCTGCAAGTGGGCGCTTTCGCCAACCCGGACGCGGCGGAACTGCTAAGGTCGAAACTCAGCGGTATGGTCAGGGCGCCGGTATTCATCAGCTCCATCGTGCGTAACCAGCAGACCCTGCACCGTGTGCGCATGGGCCCGATCGGCTCGCCGAGCGAGGTTGCGCAAGTACAGAACAGCGTGCGTCTGGCCAACCTGGGGCAACCCAGCGTGGTCACCGCAGAGTAAAAGTAAAGGATTGATGGCTTGGGCCCGCACGCGGGTTCGAGCCTTGGTTGTTGGCTCGTTGAACAATAAAAACCCGGGGGCAAGGGGTGAGCGGGCAACCGAACACGCGACAGTCTGGAAGCGGGCTGTCTGAATAGTTTTGCCCGCGAGGGCAAGTTTTTATAAGCAATTTCGAGAGACGGATGAACATCACCACCTTAGCCAAACGCACGTGCCTGCTTCTTTCGCTGATCATCACCCCGGCCGCCTGGGCGGCTGAGATGGTGCCGGCTTCCCCGCAACTGGCCGCCAAGGCCTGGGTCCTCATGGATGCCGCCAGCGGCAACGTGCTGGTCGAGAGCAACGGTGACGAACGCCTGCCACCGGCCAGCCTGACCAAGCTGATGACGGCTTACATCGCGACCCTGGAAATCCGTCGCGGCCAGATCGGCGAGAACGACCCGGTGACCGTCAGCGAAAACGCCTGGCGTACCGGCGGTTCGCGGATGTTCATCAAGGTGGGTTCGCAGGTGACTGTCAGTGACCTGCTGCACGGCATCATTATCCAGTCCGGTAACGACGCCAGCGTCGCCCTGTCCGAGCACATCGCCGGCAGCGAAGATGCATTCGCCGACCTGATGAACAAGACCGCCGGCGACCTGGGCATGACCAATAGCCACTTCATGAACCCGACCGGCCTGCCGAACCCTGAGCATTACTCGTCGGCGCATGACATGGCGGTGCTGGCTCGCGCCATCATCCGTGTCGACCCGGTTCACTACGCGATCTACTCCCAGAAAGAATTCTTCTGGAACAACATCAAGCAGCCTAACCGCAACCTGTTGCTGTGGCGTGACAAGACCGTCGACGGTCTGAAAACCGGCCACACCGACGAAGCCGGCTACTGCATGGTGTCGTCCGCTGTACGTGATGGCCAGCGCCTGATCGCCGTAGTCTTCGGTACCAACAGCGAGCAGGCTCGTGCGGCCGAGACGCAAAAACTGCTGACTTACGGCTTCCGTTTCTTCGAAACCCAGACCTTCTACAAGAAGGGTGCCGAGCTTGCGACCGCGCCGGTATGGAAAGGCGCCACCTCCCAGGTCAAGGCCGGCCTGGCTGAAGACCTGACCCTGACCATGCCGAAAGGCCAGCTGAAAAAGCTCGCCGCCAGCATGACCATGAACCCGCATCTGGTTGCGCCAATCGCCAAGGGCGACGTGATCGGTAAGGTCGAAGTGAAGCTGGACGACAAAGTGGTGCACAGCGCCGACTTGATCGCTCTGGACGCCGTCGATGAAGGTGGTATCTTCCGCCGCGTGTGGGATAGCATCCGTCTATTCTTCTACAGCTTGTTCAACTGATAGTGTGCACCTGCAAAGCCCCGTGTCGACCCGACACGGGGCTTTGCCCGTCGCCACGGCTTACGCTTACGAGGCCGTTACGCCATGACCGATAAAGAAGTAAAGGCGCCAAAGATCGAATTCCCAGTGACTGATTATCCAGTCAAAGTGATCAGCGATACCGGTGTAGGCAACAAGGACAAGATTCTCGAGATCGTGCGTAAACACGCCACGATCAACGACAACCGGGTGGACGAGCGTTCGAGCACCAACGGTAAGTACACCACGATCCAATTGCACATTGTTGCGACGGATCAGGACCAGCTCTACAACATCAACAGCGAACTGCGGGCCACCGGCTTCGTACACATGGTGCTGTGATGTCGCAGGTCCTGGGCTTTCGCGAGCTCGGCCGGATGGACTACGAGCCCGTCTGGCATGCCATGCAGCGCTTCACCAACGAACGCGGTACCTCGGCTCCCGACGAAGTCTGGCTGGTGGAACACCCGCCGGTGTTCACCCAGGGCCAGGCCGGCAAGGCCGAGCATCTGCTGTTGCCGGGTGATATTCCGGTGGTGCAGGTCGACCGGGGTGGCCAGGTGACTTACCATGGGCCTGGTCAACTGGTGGCTTACCTGCTGCTGGACGTACGCAGGCTGGGTTTCGGCGTACGCGATCTGGTCAGCCGCATGGAGGCTTGCCTGATCGAGCTGTTGGCCAGTTACGGCGTGACGGCCGCGGCCAAGCCCGATGCGCCGGGTGTGTACGTGCAAGGCGCGAAAATCGCTTCGCTGGGGCTGCGTATTCGTCATGGGTGTTCCTTTCATGGCCTGGCCCTGAACGTGGACATGGACCTGGCGCCGTTTCGCCGGATCAACCCGTGCGGTTACGCCGGGCTGGCCATGACCCAATTGAGCGAGCATGCCACACCGATTAAATTTGCCGAGGTAAGTGCCCGGCTGCGTGCGCAGCTCGTCAAACACCTCGACTATGCTGAGCAGACGACCCTGACGGGCGGAATCGACTGATTATGACTACTGATGCAGTGCAAACCATGATCCCGACGGTGGACGTTACCGAACGTCCGGCCCCGGCCCCGCGTGCCAAGGTGGAAGCCGGCGTCAAGCTGCGCGGCGCCGAGAAGGTTGCACGCATCCCGGTGAAGATCATCCCGACCACCGAACTGCCGAAGAAACCTGACTGGATCCGCGTGCGCATCCCGGTTTCCCCGGAAGTCGACCGTATCAAGTCCCTGCTGCGCAAGCACAAGCTGCATAGCGTGTGCGAAGAGGCCTCCTGCCCGAACCTGGGCGAATGCTTCTCCGGCGGCACCGCCACCTTCATGATCATGGGTGATATCTGCACCCGTCGTTGCCCGTTCTGCGACGTTGGCCACGGCCGGCCGAAGCCATTGGACGTCAACGAGCCGGAAAGCCTGGCCATCGCCATCGCCGACCTGCGCCTCAAGTACGTAGTGATCACTTCGGTAGACCGTGACGACCTGCGCGACGGCGGTGCCCAGCACTTTGCCGACTGCATTCGTGAAATCCGCAAGCTGTCGCCGAACGTGATGCTGGAAACCCTGGTGCCGGACTACCGCGGCCGTATGGACGTAGCGCTTGAAATCACCGCTGCCGAGCCGCCGGATGTGTTCAACCACAACCTGGAAACCGTGCCACGCTTGTACAAGGCTGCACGTCCTGGTTCGGACTACCAGTGGTCGCTGACCCTGCTGCAGAAATTCAAGCAGATGATGCCGCACATTCCGACCAAATCCGGCCTGATGCTCGGCCTGGGCGAGACGGACGAGGAAGTGATCGAAGTCATGAAGCGCATGCGCGAGCACGACATCGACATGCTGACCCTGGGCCAGTACTTGCAACCGTCGCGCAGCCACCTGCCGGTGCAGCGTTTCGTGCACCCGGACACCTTCGCCTGGTTCGCCGAGGAAGGTTACAAGATGGGCTTCAAGAACGTGGCTTCCGGCCCGTTGGTACGCTCCTCGTACCATGCCGATGAGCAGGCCAAGCTGGTCAAGGCAAGCCTGGTTTCCTGATAGGGATTCAGACCCAATGTGGGAGGGGGCTTGCTCCCGATAACGGAGTATCAGGCAGCTTATGTGCTGCAGATGTACCGCTATCGGGAGCAAGCCCCCTCCCACATTTCGTTGCGTGTCAGTTAGGGAGAGTTGTGTATGACCGTAGCCGTTCCAGCCCTGCGTTCCGAAGGCACCATTGCCCTGATCGCACCCGCCGGCCCCGCCGCGCTGGATGTCGAAAAAGCCGGCCAGTGGATGCGTGCCCGCGGCTACCAACTGCGAATCTTCCCTGGGGTCTATGAGCGCGACGGCTACCTTGCCGGCAGCGATAAAACCCGCCTCAACGATCTTCACAAGGCGTTTGCCGACCCTGACATCGACGCGATCTTCTGCCTGCGCGGCGGCTACGGCACGCCCCGGCTGCTCGATAGCATCGATTTCGACCTGCTACGCACCCACCCCAAGCCTTTCGTGGGCTATAGCGACATTACCGCGCTGCACCTGGCAATCAGCCGTTACGCCGGGTTCGTGACCTTCCATGGCCCCATGCTCAATGCCGACCTGTTGGGCGACAAGCTGCCACCTACCGAGTCTTCATTGTTCGCCATGCTGCGCGGCCAACTGGGCACCGGCAGCGTGCTGGCGCACCCGGTGGCCTACCCGTTGAGCACCGTCTCGCCGGGCATTGCCTGCGGGCGCTTGCTGGGCGGCAACCTGTCGATGATCGCGGCAGTGATGGGCACGCCTTACGAGATCGAGGCTGAGGGCATCATCCTGTTGATCGAAGACGTCAACGAACCCCTTTACCGGATTGACCGGCTGCTGACCCATTTGCGCCTGGCAGGCAAGTTGGCCCAGGTCGCCGGCGTGCTGGTGGGGGATGTCGCCGGGGTGGATCAAGCGGCGTTAGAGCGCCTGCTGAAGCAAACCTTCGAGCCGCTGTGCATTCCGGTGCTGTCCGGCTGGCGCAGTGGGCATTGCGATCCGAACCTGACACTGCCGATGGGCGCGTTGGTGCGGTTGGATGCGGGGGAGCAGCGGGTGGTGTTGGAACAGGATGTGGTGTTTAAACCCTGAAACCGCCATCGGGAGCAAGCCCCCTCCCACACTGACGGTGTTCACAAATTCAGATATGTGAATACAGTCAGTGTGGGAGGGGGCTTGCTCCCGATGGCGTCAGTCGCCATAAGCCGATCTACCGGCTCTGCAACGACTCCAGCAGCTTCACCGTCGGATACCCATCTGCCGGCCAGCCCAATGACTGCTGCGCCGTGCGAATGGCCTTGCGCGTATTCGCGCCGATGATCCCGTCTGCGTTGCCCGCGTCATAACCCTTGGCGCTGAGCACTGTCTGCAAATCTATACGCTGGGAGCGGCTCAGCGGCAGCTCGTCCTTCGGCCAACTGCCGAGGATCACACCTGCTCCGCTGAACCGCTGCGACAACAAGCCCACCGCCAGCGCATAGGATGAAGAGTTGTTGTACTTGAGGATTGCCCGGAAGTTATCCAGCACCAGGAATGCCGGGCCTCGATAACCGGCCGGCAGCAGCAGGGCGGCGGAGAGTTGCTCGACATTCGGCGGCATACTGCTGCCGGGCGGCAGTTGGATACCCAGCCGCATCCATTCGGCGACGGTCTTGCGGATGCCGCCGTCGGCCAGGCTGTAGTCGAAGTTGGCTGGCAATTGCCGTACTTCAAAGCCCCACGGCTGGCCGCGCTGCCAGCCGGAGCTCTGCAGGTAATGGGCGGTGGAGGCGAGGGCGTCGGCCGGGCTGTTCCAGATGTCGCGGCGACCGTCGCCGTCGAAGTCGACCGCGTGGGTGTTATAGGTGGTCGGGATGAATTGGGTCTGGCCCATGGCGCCGGCCCAGGAGCCTTTCATCTGGTCGGCAGCGATATCGCCATGCTGGATGATTTGCAGCGCCGCTAGCAGTTGGGCCTGGGCGAACGCCGGGCGACGGCCTTCATAGGCCAGGGTCGCCAGGGAGCGAATCACCGAATTGTTGCCCTGGAACTGGCCGAAGTTGCTTTCCATGCCCCAGACGGAGACCAGCGCCTGGCGATCAACGCCGTAACGCTCCTCGATGCGTTGCAGGATGTCGGCGTATTTGATCAGCAAGGCCTGGCCGTTACGCACACGCAGCGGCGACAGTGCGCCGTCGAGGTATTCCCATACCGGGCGGGAAAATTCCGGTTGGCTGCGGTCGGCGCGGATAACCGCCATATCGGGCGTGACCCCGGCAAAGGCGTTATCGAACACCGCCGGCGTGATGCCGGCCTTCAGGGCGTCGGCACGAAACCCGGCCATCCACTCGGCAAAGGTTTGGGTCGGCTGGATATCGAGATTGTCCACCGCCAACGGGGCCACCACTGCGGGCGCTACGGCCGGCGCGGTCTGGAGTTTAGGCAGGGGCTGGGCATCTGCGGCGGTGGGTTTTTCCGCGCAGGCGACAAGCAGAATGAGGCTGGAGGCAGCGATCAATTGGCGAAGGTGCCAACGACGGGAAAGACTAGAGGGCATGCACAGGTCCAGGAATTACAGATCAGGTGCAGACCTTATCATGCCGGAGGGGCGCTTGCCTTCAGGCAGCCAGAAAGTAAGAAGCCTCCCAGCTATTAGACTGGAAGGCTTCGCGGCGGTAACTGCCTTTGCCCTTGCCGGCGCGTTCCTGACGGCTGCGGAACAGTGGCTGGGCGATGATGGATTTGGCCTTGTTGGGGCCATGCTTGGATGGCTTTTTGCTCATGGTGTTTACTCTCGTTTGGGTGGGAAGAAGCGGTGCAAATAATCTGCCGAAGTTGTGCGGCTGTAAAGCCTGAGAAGTTTCTTGGAATGTAAGCGCAGTCAAAATCTGCGAAGGAAGGTTATTCGGCGGGAAGGCTGAGCCGCTGACCCGCCATCAACAGCGACAAGCGACTCAGGCTCATCCACGGCGAACCTGCCGCCTGGCCCTTGATCTGCGCGTCAATGCGTTGTGCCTCCAGCAATAACTGCGCCCAGCGTTGCGCCGAGTGCCGTTGCAGGGCTTTGCTCATCAGGGGTTTGCGTTTGTCCCAGACGGGTGGCTTGGCCTGGCTGAAGGCTCTGTCCAGGGGCGTGCCCTGGCTGTATTGCAGGGCAATATTGGCCAGCACCCGTAGCTCCCGGGCCAGGGCCCAGAGAATCACCGGCGGTTCGACGCCTTCGCCGCGCAGCCCTTCGAGCATGCGCAGGGCGTGGGCGGGCTCACCGTTGAGGATCGCATCCACCAGCCCGAATACATCGAAGCGCGCGCTGTCAGCCACTGCGCCTTGCACGGTTTCGACGGTGATCTGCCCGTCTTCGGCCATCAGCTTGAGCTTTTCGATCTCCTGGGCGGCGGCAAGCAGGTTGCCTTCGACCCGCGCAGCGATCAGCTCGACCGCGTCTTGCGTCGCCGACAGCCCCGATTGGGACAGCCGTTGACGAATCCACTGGGGCAACTGGTTGCTGTCCACCGGCCAGATCTGGATGAACTGAGTCTGCGCACCCTCAACCAGCGCCTTGCCCCACTTGGTCTTCTGCGCACTGCCATCGAGCTTGGGCAAGCTGATCAGCAAGACCGTGTCTTCGGCGGGGCGTGAGCAGTATTCCATCAAGGCGGCTGCGCCCTTGTCACCGGGTTTGCCCGAAGGCAGGCGCAGTTCCAGCAGGCGTTTTTCGGCGAACAGCGACATGCTCGCGCCGGCTTGCAGCAACGTCCCCCAGTCGAAACTGGCATCGGCGCTGAACACCTGGCGTTCATCGAAGCCCTGCTGGCGCGCAGCCACGCGGATAGCGTCGGCGGCTTCCTGGCACAGCAGCGGGTCATCCCCACTGACGATGTAGACAGGCGCGAGGCCACTTTGCAGGTGTTTGGCGAGTTGAGCGGGAGCGAGTTTCATAGGCAGGGCGAACGGGGCGCCTGGGGCGCCCCGTATGGCTTACTCGGCAGGGACTTCAACAGGCGATTGTTTCGGCGTGTTGTCTTCATACTCCTGCGCGGCTTTCAGGGCATCGGCGTCAGCCTTGGCCTTGTTGTCAGCCGTCTGTTGCAGGGCTGCCAGTTTTTCCGGGGTCAGCTGTTGCAGGCGGACCATCAGACGCTGGATCAGCTCACGACGCATTTCCTTGCGCACCTGGATAATTTCCGAGTCCGAGCCCACCAGGTTGTTGCCGTCGTGGCTGACGACCTTCTGCACTTCAACCTTGTCGCCCATCAATGGCAGTTGATCACGGCCACGCAGTTCATACACGACTTTGGTATTCAGCTCGATGTCCGACGCACGACCGGCGCTGGCGTAGCTGAGGTTACGCTGGGTTTCCTGCTCGTCGATCAGGTTCAGCTTGTAGGTCGCACCGTTGTAGACGTGCACGCCGCTGTTTTCCAGGGTCTGGCGCAGTTGCTTGACGGTTTCGCCGTAGGCGTTGCGGGCGCTGACGTCTAGTTCCTTGAGTGACAGCTCGTTGGTGCCGGTACCGCGCAGCTGGAAGCCGCAAGCGCTCAGCAGCACGGCAAGGCCCATTACCAGCAGGTTGCGTTTGATCATTTTGTTGCTCCCCTTGAAACCATGTGGGCCCTATCGAGGCCCTGAAGGCTTTGTTCGGCGCAGGGCCCAAGCCCTGCGCCCGATCCGATTAGCTAGCGACGATATTGACCAGTTTGCCAGGCACCACGATCACTTTGCGGATCGTCAGGCCTTCGGTAAAGCGCAGCACGTTTTCGTTGCAACGCGCCGCCGCTTCAACTTCCTCGCGAGAGGCGCTGGCCGGCATGTCGATCTGGCCGCGCAGTTTACCGTTGACCTGGATCACCAGTTGCAGCGTGTCCTGTACCAGGGCGCTGTCGTCCTGCACTGGCCAGCGCGCATCGATGACCGCGTCGCTGTGGCCCAGGCGGCTCCACAGTTCGTGGCTGATGTGCGGCGTGATCGGTGCCAGCAACAGGGTGACGGTTTCCAGGCCTTCCTGGATCAACGCACGGTCCTGTTCGGTGGCTTGCGGTGCTTTTTCCAGCACGTTCATCAGCGTCATCACCTGGGCGATGGCGGTGTTGAATTTGTGGTTCTGGCCCACGTCCTGGCTGGCTTGGCGGATAGCCAGGTGAGTGCTGCGGCGAACGGCTTTCTGCTCATCGCTCAAGGCTGCAACGTCCAGCTTGCCCGGCAGGCCCTGGCTGACATGGGCGTGCGCCAGGCGCCAGACGCGCTTGAGGAAGCGGTGTGAACCTTCGACGCCCGAGTCGGACCATTCGGCGCTCATGTCGGGCGGCGAGGCGAACATCATGAACAGGCGGCAGGTGTCGGCGCCGAACTGGTCGATCATCGACTGTGGGTCGACGCCATTGTTCTTCGACTTGGCCATCTTCTCGGTGCCGCCGATTTCCACCGGCAGGCCGTCGGCTTTCAGCTTGGCGCTGATCACCTTGGCTTTGCTGTCGCGCTCAAGCTCCACGTCCGCCGGGTTGAACCAGGTGTAGGCGCCATTGGCTTCGCGGCGATAGTAAGTCTCGGCGATCACCATGCCCTGGGTCAGCAGGTTCTTGAACGGTTCATCGGAGCTTACCAGGCCTTCATCGCGCATCAGCTTGTGGAAGAAACGCGCGTACAGCAGGTGAAGAATGGCGTGTTCGATACCGCCGATGTACTGATCCACCGGCAGCCAGTGGTCGGCCGCGGCTTTTTCCACCAGGCCGCCCTCATAGTGCGGCGAGGCGTAGCGGGCGTAGTACCACGAGGACTCGACGAAGGTGTCCATGGTGTCGGTTTCACGCTTGGCCGGCTGTCCGCATTTCGGGCAGTTGCACTCGTAGAACTCGGGCATGCGCGCCAGCGGCGAACCGGCGCCATCCGGCACCACGTCTTCCGGCAGTACCACCGGCAATTGGTCTTCCGGCACCGGTACGTCACCGCAGCTTTCGCAGTGGATGATCGGGATCGGGCAGCCCCAGTAGCGCTGGCGGCTGATGCCCCAGTCGCGCAGGCGGAACTGGGTGCGCGAGGCGCCGAGGTTTTTCTTGATCAGGGCGACTTCGATGGCGTCGAAAGCGCCCTGGAAATCCAGGCCATCGAACTCACCGGAGTTGATCAGCGTACCGTGCTCGCCGTAGGCGTCTTGCCACGGGGCCGGGTTGGTGTCGCCGGAACTGGTGCGCACCACGGATTTGATCGGCAGGCTGTACTTGGTGGCGAACTCGAAATCGCGTTCATCGTGCGCCGGCACAGCCATTACCGCGCCGTCACCGTAGTGCATCAATACGTAGTTGGCGACCCACACCGGCAGCTTCTCGCCGGTCAGCGGGTGTTCGACGAACAGGCCGGTTGGCAGGCCTTTCTTTTCCTGGGTGGCGACGTCGGCTTCGGCCACGCTGCCGCCTTTGCATTCGGCGATGAATGCCTGCAGCTCAGGGTTGTTCTGCGCGGCCTGGGTGGCCAGCGGGTGTTCGGCGGCGACGGCAACGTAGGTTGCGCCCATCAGGGTGTCCGGACGGGTGGTGAAGACTTTCAGTGCGCCCGCTTCGCCGATCGAATCGACGTTGTACGGGAACTGCACTTCCATGCCCTTGGATTTGCCGATCCAGTTGCGCTGCATGGTCTTGACCTGTTCCGGCCAGCCTGGCAGGTCGTCAAGGCTCGACAGCAGTTCATCCGCGTAGGCGGTGATCTTGAAGTAGTACATCGGGATTTCGCGCTTTTCGATCAGCGCGCCGGAACGCCAGCCGCGACCGTCGATGACCTGCTCGTTGGCCAGTACGGTCTGGTCGATCGGGTCCCAGTTCACGGTGCCGTTCTTGCGGTAGATCACGCCTTTTTCGAACAGGCGCGTGAACAGCCATTGTTCCCAGCGGTAGTAGTCCGGCTTGCAGGTGGTCACTTCGCGGGACCAGTCCACCGCCAGGCCCAGGCTGCGCAGCTGGGTCTTCATGTAGGCGATGTTTTCGTAGGTCCACTTGGCGGGCGCCACGTTGTTTTTCATCGCGGCGTTTTCCGCCGGCATGCCGAAGGCGTCCCAACCCATGGGTTGCAGGACGTTCTTGCCGAGCATGCGCTGGTAGCGGGAAATGACGTCGCCGATGGTGTAGTTGCGCACGTGCCCCATGTGTAGCTTGCCGCTGGGGTAAGGGAACATCGATAGGCAGTAATAAGTCTCCTTGCCTGGCTGTTCACTGACTTCAAAGGACTTTTGCTCGTCCCAGAAGGTTTGGGCGGCATTTTCTATTTCACGGGGCTGATATTGTTCGTGCATGGCTACTTTTGAACTGAATAGGGGTGGCCTAATCCTCTTCGGTACAACATTCAGGTGATCGACGCCAAAAAGCGGCGCGTCTGTGCCCAAACCCTGCGGGAAGTGGAGTTACAGGAAGCGCCGTAGCATACATGACCCCACTCTATCGAGGGAAACCCTGATTGCGCGGTCGAGGCCGTCTGTCGCGGCGCCGGGCAGGCACAGTCACGCAGACTACGCTGTTTATTGGGGAGCAAGTATTTCTTCAATGAGGTGAGGGGATGGTTGAATCGCAGCGAACCTTAACGAAACCGCAATTGTACGAAGGGCTGATCGACCGTTTGGGTCGGGCATTGGATGCTGCAAAAACCGCAGGCCGATTGCGTGATGAGCGGCCTCTGGAACTGGAGTTGCGAGGCTTGAGCCAGGCTGAACTTGAACTGATCAAGCGCTACCTGGAATTGAATCAACATCGCGCCTCTTCTGGGCAGGCTTCCCCGCCGTCCCAGTCTCAAGAGCCGACGCGTTCAGCCAAGGTGATCTGGCTGAAGGACCTGTCCGCCGGGCGGGCAGGCGACAAACTCAAGGCGGTGAGGTGCAAGTGAAATAAACCGCGTGTCTGTCGTTGGTTTTTCTCGGAATGTGCTGGTAAGGATTGTCGCTGAACCCCGTTGCATCTAGGCTTCGGGCATCTTAGGAGATGCCCGATGCCTTTTCGTTATTTCATCAAACAACTATTGCTGCCGCCCGGCATCTTCTTGCTGTTGCTGGCGTTCGCCTGGTGGGTTCGTCGCAGCCGCCCGCGCCTGGCAGGGTTTTGCTTTGCCCTGGGTTTGGGGGGCATGTGGCTGATGAGCCTGCCGGTGATGGTGCAATGGGGAGCGCATGCGCTGGAGACCGAACCACCCCTGGCCCGTGAAGAGTGGGCGAGCCTGGCGCAACGGGCCGATGCGATTGTGGTACTGGGTTCGGGGCGCGAGCGCGGTGACTCCGCATGGGGAACTGACCAGCCGACCGGGATCGGGTTGGAGCGCGAGCGTTATGCCGCACGTCTGGCCAAGGCATCCGGCTTGCCGGTGTTGACCAGCGGCGGCTTGCACTACGGCACGCCGCCCAGCGAGGCCGAGCTGATGGCTGTGTCGATGCAGGATGACTTTGGCGTCACCGTACGCTGGAAGGAAGAGCGTAGCCGTACCACCTGGGAAAACGCGCAGATGAGTGCCGAGATCCTGTTGCCCCAGGGTATCAAGCGCGTCGTCGTGGTGACCCAGGCCTGGCATATGCCGCGTTCGGTGTGGAGCTTCGAGAAGGCCGGTTTCACGGTGGTGCCGGGGCCGGTGGGGTTCCTTGGCGTAGACAATGCGCGACCGCTAGGAGGCTGGATGCCCGAGTTCAAGTCGGTGTGGCAGAGCGGGCAGTTGCTCAACGAGGCCGTGGGGCAGGTAGGGTATCGGTTGTTCTACCGATAACACCGCAGATCAAAATGTGGGAGGGAGCAAGTCCCCTCCCACATTCGGTTAGAGCGCCTTGGACATCCGGCCGGCCAGCAGCGCCCAGCCAAACAGCAGCACGCACACGATGATCAGCGGCCACGAACGCCATTGCAGGTACGGCGTCAGGTTGTGCATCGGCACGACCTCTCCGTAGAGAATCCCGCGTTCGAACTGTGGGATCTGCGCAGTGATCTGCCCGAATGGGTTGATCAGGCCGGTCACGCCGTTGTTGGTGGCGCGGATCATCCAGCGACCGGCTTCCAAAGCCCGCATCTGCGCCATTTGCAGGTGTTGCAATGGGCCGATGGAGCGGCCGAACCACGTGTCGTTGCTGATGGTCAGCAGCAGGTCGCTCTGGGCCGCCAGGCCTGCGGCAAACTCCGGGTACACCACTTCGTAGCAGATGAACGGCGCAACGTGATAGCCCTTGGCCTGGAGCATGGCCTGGTCAGAAGGGCCTCGGGCGAAGTCCGACATGGGCAGGTCGAAGAAGGCGATCAGCCCGCGCAACAGGTCTTGCAGCGGCACGTACTCACCGAAAGGCACCAGCTTTTGCTTGAGGTAGGTGCCGTCGCCTTCGCCCACAACCGTGATGCCGTTGAAGTAGCGCTTCTCGTGATGGACTTCCTGGCGAATCGGTACGCCGGTGATCAGCGCTGAATTCCGCTCGGCGGCGAACTTGCCCATCATGCCCAGGTAACCCTCGACGGACTCCTTGAGCACCGGTACAGCGGTTTCCGGCCATATCAGCAGGTCGGTGCGCTTGGCGCTGAAGCTCATGTCGCGGTACAGCGCCAGCTGCGCATTGAGTTGCTCGGGGTCCCACTTCATGCTTTGTTCGACGTTGCCCTGGATCGCGGCCACGCTCAGTGGCGCGCCGGCAGGGCTGGTCCAGGCATGGTGTTTAAGTGCAAAGCCGACGGCCCATGGCCCAACCAGCAGCACCAGGCCCGCGCCGATAAAAGCGTTGCGCTTGCCCGCCAACAGGCGGGGCAGGTTGCACAGCAGGGCCGCCGTGAGTGCCAGGGCAAAGGAAATCAGCCACATGCCGCCCAGCGGCGCGAGTCCGCTGAGCGGGCCGTCGAGCTGGCTGTAGCCGGAGTACAGCCACGGGAAGCCAGTGAGGAACCAACCGCGGAACGCTTCCTGGCCGACCCACAACGCAGCAAAGGCCAGCGCATCCGCCAGCGGCGCCTCATTACGGCGCAGCCAGCGTGCCCATAGCCACGCGGGCAGGGCGAAGAACCAGGCGATGGCGGCGGTGAACAGCAGCATCAGGAAGCCGGCCAGCAGCGCCGAAGCGCCGCCAAAGTGGTGGATGCTGTAGTAGATCCAGCTGGTGCCGGCGCCAAACAGGCCGAAACCGAAACACCAGCCACGGCCCAGGGCCTGGCGTGGCGTCAGTTCCCGGAGCCCGACATAGAACAATCCGACGGCCACCAGGGCAAACGGCCACAGGTCGAAGGGTGCCAGGGCCAGGGTGGTGACGGCGCCGGCCACCACGGCTAGCAAGTTACCGGGCCAGCCGGGGGCTATAAAGCGGCGCATATCAGTCCTTAGCGGGCAATAGGTGTCAGGCGGATCAAGTGGATACGACGGCTGTCCGCATTCAGGATGCGAAAGCGATACGCACCGATTTCGGTGGTTTCGTTACGCTTTGGCAGGTGCCCGAACGCATTCATTACCAGGCCGCCCACTGTGTCGAACTCATCGTCGGAGAATTCGCTGTCGAAGAACTCGTTGAAGTTCTCGATCGGCGTCAGCGCCTTGATCAGGAAGTCACCGCTGGGCAGGGGCTTGATGTAGCTGTCTTCTTCGACGTCGTGTTCGTCTTCGATGTCGCCGACGATCTGCTCCAGTACGTCTTCGATCGTTACCAGGCCAGCCACGCCACCGTATTCGTCGATCACAATGGCCATGTGATTGTGGTTGGCGCGGAACTCGCGCAGCAACACATTCAGGCGCTTGGATTCAGGCACGAAGGTGGCCGGACGCAGCAGGTCCTTGATGTTGAAGTTGTCACCGTTCTCCTTGAGGATCAGCGGCAACAGGTCCTTGGCCAGCAGGACACCCATGACGTCGTCATGGCTTTCACCGATCACCGGGTAGCGCGAGTGCGCCGAGTCGATCACGGCCGGGAGGAATTCCCGTGGGGTCTGGGTCGCCTTGATGCTGATCATCTGCGAGCGCGGGACCATGATGTCCCGTACTTGCAGGTCAGCGACCTGGATGGCGCCCTCGACGATGGCCAGCGCTTCGCTGTCCAGCAACTTGTTCTGATGGGCTTCGCGCAGCAGCTCCAGCAGCTCCTGGCGGTTTTTCGGCTCGTGGGCAAAAGCCTGGGTCAACTTGCCCAGCCATGACTTCTGCCCGTTGCTCGATCGGTCTTCGCTCATAGCGATTACTCTGAATCCTTTGTTGTATAGGTTAAGTGTTGATCAGTTTTCGTCATCTGCATAAGGGTCAGGGTGACCCAGTTCTGCAAGCAACGTTTGTTCCAGTGTTTCCATTTCCTCGGCTTCGTCATCGTCTATATGGTCGTAACCCAAGAGATGCAAGCAGCCGTGGATGACTAGATGGGCCCAGTGGGCTTCAAGTTCCTTGCCTTGTTCACGCGCCTCGCGCTCCACCACCGGCACGCAGATGACCAGATCGCCCAGCAGGGGAATATCCAGTAACTCATCCGGTACGTCGGCGGGGAAGGACAGCACGTTGGTGGCGTAATCCTTTTGCCGCCAGGTGTGATTCAGCTCACGGCCCTCAGGCTCGTCCACCAGGCGGATGGTCAGCTCAGAGTCGGCGGTACGCTGGCGCAGGGCCAGGGCGCACCAGCGGCGAAACTGTTCTTCACTGGGCGCGGGCGCGTCGGTCGCCAGTTGCAGGTCTAGCTCAAGCATCGTGGCGTGCGTCCTTCGGGGCGTCGCCCTGGTGTTCGAAGCGCTCGTAGGCTTCGACGATGCGCTGCACCAGCGGGTGGCGCACGACGTCCTTGGGCATGAAATGCGTGAAGCTGATGCCCGGCACATCCTTGAGTACCTCGATCACCTGGCCCAGGCCCGATTTGGTGCCCTTGGGCAGGTCGACCTGGGTGATGTCACCGGTAATCACGGCGGTGGAGCCGAAGCCGATGCGGGTCAGGAACATTTTCATCTGCTCGACGGTGGTGTTCTGGCTCTCGTCGAGGATGATGAAGCTGTTGTTCAAGGTACGGCCACGCATGTAGGCCAGCGGGGCGATCTCGATCACCTGGCGCTCGATCAGCTTGGCCACGTATTCAAAGCCGAGCATCTCGTAAAGTGCGTCGTAGAGCGGGCGCAGGTACGGGTCGATCTTCTGCGCCAGGTCGCCGGGCAGGAAGCCGAGTTTCTCGCCGGCTTCGACCGCCGGGCGCACCAGCAGGATGCGGCGTACTTGCTCGCGCTCCAGGGCATCCACCGCGCAGGCTACGGCCAGGTAGGTCTTGCCGGTACCGGCGGGGCCGATGCCGAAGTTGATGTCGTTGCCGAGGATTTCCTTGACGTAGCGCTGCTGATTCAAGCCGCGTGGGCGAATCATGCCTTTCTTGGTGCGCAGGGCCACGCTGGCTTCGGCCACCGGGTTGTTGGCCAGGTCTTGCACGGCGGATTCCTGCAGGTACAGGTGCACGGTCTCCGGCGACAGCTCACTACCTTTGGTTTCGCGGTAGAGGCGACGCAGCAGGTTTTCTGCCGACGTGGTGTGCTGGGGTTCGCCAATCAGCTCGAACTGATTGCCGCGGTTGCGGATCTCGATGCTCAGACGTTGTTCGATCAGGCGCAGGTGCTCGTCGAACTGTCCGCACAGGTTGGCGAAACGGCGAGCCTCAAAGGGCTCGAGGAGAAAACGATGAGGTTCTATGGGTGCGTTCAAGGTCGCTTTTAGCCGCCCTTTGGCTGTTGAGGTGAAAGAGAGGATAACGCCAGCCGCCAGTGTGCGAAAGCACTTATATAACCCGAATTCGGCGTAATCCCATTGTGGGAGGGGGCTTGCTCCCGATAGCAGTGCTTCAGATAAAGCATCTGGGGCTGACACTCCCTCATCGGGAGCAAGCCCCCTCCCACATTTGATCTGTGTCGTTCACAAGGTCACTGCAATAACGACCCACGCAACGAGTGCGGTTGCGCCGCGTCGATGTGCACGTCGGCGAATTGGCCGATCAGGGTCGGATTGTCGCAGCGGAAGTTGACGATTCGGTTGTTCTCGGTGCGGCCTTGCAGTTCGCCCGGGTCCTTTTTCGAATAGTCGGTGACCAGGATGCGCTGGATCGAGCCGACCATTTGTCGGCTGATCTCGAAACCTTGCTGGTTCAGGCGATGTTGCAGTGCGTTCAGGCGTTCTTTTTTCAGCGCTTCGGGGGTGTCGTCCGCCAGATCGGCGGCCGGGGTGCCCGGGCGCGGGCTGTAGACGAACGAGTAGGAAAAGTCGAAACCAACATCTTCGATCAGCTTCATGGTCTGCTCGAAGTCTTTTTCGGTCTCGCCCGGGAAGCCGACGATGAAGTCCGAGCTGATGCAGATGCCCGGCACCGCCGCCCGCAGTTTGCGCAGTTTGGATTTGTATTCCAGGGCGGTATGGTTGCGCTTCATGGCCGCCAGAATGCGGTCCGAGCCCGACTGCACCGGCAAGTGCAGGTGCTTGACCAGTTCCGGTACTTCGGCGTGGGCCTGGATCAGGCTGTCGGAGAACTCCAGCGGATGGGAGGTGGTGTAGCGAATGCGTTCGATGCCGTCGACCGCGGCCACCACGCGGATCAGTTCCGCCAGGTCGGCCATTCGTCCATCATGGGTCTGGCCGCGGTAGCCATTGACGTTCTGGCCCAGCAGGGTCACTTCGCGCACGCCGTTTTCGGCCAGGTGGATGATTTCCGACAGCACATCGTCAAACGGCCGGCTGACTTCTTCACCGCGTGTGTAAGGCACCACGCAGAAGGTGCAGTACTTGCTGCAGCCTTCCATCACCGACACGTAGGCGCTCGGCCCGTCGATGCGCGGCTCGGGCAAGTGGTCGAATTTTTCGATTTCCGGGAACGAGACATCGACCTGCGGCATCTTGGTCACGCGGGCGGCGTCGATCATTTCCGGCAGGCGGTGCAGGGTCTGTGGGCCGAAGACCACATCGACATAGGGCGCGCGGTCGCGGATCGCAGCACCTTCCTGGCTGGCCACGCAGCCGCCGACGGCGATTACCATCTCCGGGTTCGCCAGCTTCAATTCGCGCCAACGGCCCAACTGGGAGTACACACGGTCCTGGGCTCGTTCGCGGATCGAGCAGGTGTTGAGCAGGATCACGTCGGCATCTTCGGCGCGGGCGGTGACTTCCAGGGCCTGGTGTTCGCCCAGCAGATCGACCATGCGCGAGCTGTCGTACTCGTTCATCTGGCAACCGTGGGTTTCGATGTAAAGCTTCTTGGCCATGGGGATCGTCAACTGGTGGTAAAGAACCGCGCATTATAGGGGGCATGCCCATGGGTTCCTAGCGTTGTGCATCGGGTGGCATGCTATAGTTCGCGCCCCCTTTTATATCCCCCGATGTGTTGTTTGCCCGCCATGACCAAACGTGAAGCTCCAATCTACAAGGTGATTTTCCTCAACCAGGGCCAGGTGTTCGAAATGTACGCCAAGCAGATCTATCAAAGTGATCTGTGGGGCTTCCTGGAAGTGGAAGAGTTCGTCTTTGGCGAGCGCACCCAGTTGGTCGTCGACCCGGGCGAGGAAAAGCTCAAGGCGCAGTTTGAAGGCGTGGTGCGCAGCTTTGTGCCGATGCATTCGATTGTGCGCATCGACGAGGTGGAGCGCCTGGGCACGCCGAAGATCAGCGAGGCCCGGGGCGTGGGCAATGTCATGCCGTTTCCGATGCCGATGCCCGAAAAGTAAAGCGTAGTGAGCGGGCTTGCCCCGCGCTGGGGAGCGAAGCCGCCCCAACAAGGACGCTGGTGTGTTTCAGGTAGACCGAGGCGCCTGGGTTTGGGGCGGCTTTGCCACCCAGCGCGCGGCAAGCCCGCTCACTACAGGTTCTGATCAGGGGAGGGGGGAGAAGGGCGAGCGCCCATCGGCACTCTGCAATTCCTGCAGGTAATTGCGGAAGATCTGGCCCAGTACTTGGGTGGCTACTTCCAACTCATCACGCTGCATGTGTTCGGCGACTTCGTCGGCGGTGTCCAGCGCGTCTTCGGCGCCGTTGACCGCGGCCATTTTCAGCACGATATACGCCTGGACGTTATTGGCCGGTACGCCTTCGCCCTTGAAGAACATGTTGCCCAGCTGGAATTGCGCCTGGGCGTGGCCCTGCAACGAGGCTTTCTCGAAGTAGCTCAAGGCTTTGTTGAGGTCGCGGGCCGGATTTTTACTGTCGTGGTAATACTCACCCAACTCGTATTGCGCCTGCGCATCACCGCCGTCGGCCTGTTTCTGGCACGCGCTCAGGGCTTCGGCCTGGCTGTCTGGCTGTGTATTGAGGGTGCAACGACCCATCGCTGGGATTAACAACGAGTTGCCGCCTGCTTGTGCATGTGCCAGCAGCGGCTGAAGGAGCAACAGGCAGCCCAGTACCAGGGTGCGGCCGGTGCGTTTCATGGGAATCGACTTACCTCTGACGGGGCGCGCGGACCCTCGGGGAGTCCAATGAGCGCGCATTATGAAATAAGCAGGCCCCTGCTTACAAAGTCTTTACTCGATTTTCTGCTGCGAGGGCAAGTTATCTGCCGGATTGCAGGGAGATTCTCGAAAAAACTAGGAAAAGTCTGTAGGCAAAGTAGTAAATCAGGCGTCGCCCAAGGCAACGCCTGACGTGTTGTCACTGTTATTTCAACGCGGCGAAGGCACGCTCGGCAGCATCCAGGGTCAGTTTCAGCTCGGCTTCGCCATGGGCGATCGAAGTGAAGCCGGCTTCAAAGGCGCTCGGAGCCAGGTACACACCGCCTTCCAGCATCAGGTGGAAGAAGCGTTTGAACAGGTCGGCATCGCTGCCCATGACGTCATCGAAGGTGACGATGTCGTCGGCACCGCTGAAGTACAGGCCGAACATGCCGCCCGCCTGAGTGGTGACAAACGGGATGCCCGCGGCATCGGCGCGCAGTTGCAGGCCGTCCAGCAGGCGCGTGGTGTAGTCGGTCAGCTCGGCGTGGAAGCCTGGGCGGCTGATCAGGCGCAGGGTGGTCAGGCCGGCCGCCATCGCCAACGGGTTACCCGACAAGGTGCCGGCCTGGTACACCGGGCCCAACGGTGCGATGTGCTGCATGATTTCGCGTTTGCCGCCGAAGCAGCCTACTGGCATGCCGCCACCAATGATCTTGCCGAAGGTGCTCAAGTCCGGCGTGACGCCGTAGTAGGCCTGGGCGCCGCCGAGCGCGACTCGGAAACCGGTCATCACTTCATCAAAGATCAGCACCACACCATGTTTGTCGCACTGTTCGCGCAAGCCTTCGAGGAAGCCTGGCGCCGGTGGTACGCAGTTCATGTTGCCGGCCACCGGTTCGACGATGATGCACGCCACGTTTTGGCCGACTTCATTGAGCATCTGCTCGACGGCGGCGATGTCGTTGAACGGCAGGGTCAGGGTGTGTTTGGCGAACGCCGCCGGTACGCCGGCCGAGCTTGGCACACCTTGGGTCAGCAGGCCGGAACCGGCTTTCACCAGCAGGCTGTCGGAGTGGCCGTGGTAGCAGCCTTCGAACTTGATGATGCTGTCGCGGCCGGTAAAGCCACGGGCCAGGCGGATCGCGCTCATGGTGGCTTCGGTGCCCGAGCTGACCATGCGCACCATCTCCATGGATGGCACGATGGCACACACCAGGTCGGCCATCTCGGTCTCCATGGCGGTCGGCGCGCCATAGGACAGGCCGTGTTCCAGTTGCTTGCGCACGGCGTCGAGTACGTCCGGGTGGCTGTGGCCGAGGATCATCGGGCCCCAGGAACCCACGTAATCCACATAGCGTTTGTCATCTTCGTCGGTGACGTAGGCGCCTTCAGCATGCTTGAAGAACAGTGGCGTGCCACCCACGCTCTTGAACGCACGCACGGGGGAGTTCACACCGCCGGGGATGTGTTTCTGGGCATTGGCAAACAGCGTTTCGGAACGGGACATGTCGGGGCTCTCTGAATTCAGGTGTGTTGTCTATTTAAGGCGCAGAAGGTCGTTGAATGCGCGGGCGCGGCGCGTGACTTCCTGGGTGCTTTCGGCACCGAACAGGCCATGCACCACGGCCAGCAGGTCGGCACCGTGGGCCACCAGTGGTTCGGCGTTTTCCAGGGTGATGCCGCCGATTACGCAGATCGGCAACTGCAACCGGGTGCGGGCCTGGGCGAGCATTTCGACGGTGGCAGCGGGGGCGCCAGGCTTGGTATTGGAATTGAAGAAACGGCCGAAAGCGACGTAGCTTGCGCCTTCCCTGGCGGCCTGCTCCGCCAGTTCGATCTGGCTGTGGCAGGTGGCGCCGATAATCGCCTTGGAACCCAGCAGGGCGCGGGCAGGGGTCAGCGGGCCGTCGGTCTGGCCCAGATGCACGCCGACGCCCAGGCGTGCGGCCAATTCGGCGTCGTCATTGATAATCAGCTGGGTCTTGTAGCGCGAGCACAGCTCTCGCAGCTTCTCGGCTTCGCGCAGGCGCCGTGCTTCGTCGCTGCTTTTGTCGCGGTATTGCAACAGGCTCACACCGCCTTCCAACGCCGCTTCGACGTAGGCGAGGAATTTGCCGGCCAACAGTTGGCTGTCGGTTATGGCATACAGGCCACGTAGTTTCATCGGGCAGGCCTCTTGCTTTTAAGGACGAAAAGTTACGAGCAGAAATCCAGCGGCAGCCGGCGCGGCACGAACTGGCCCTGGCCGAGTTGTTCGGCGTCGCGCAGGGTCCGCCAAGTGTAGTTGAGCGCCGATTGCACGGCACTGGCCAAGCCTTCGCCCTGGGCGATGCGGCCGGCCAGCGCACTGGCCAGCGTGCAACCCGAGCCGTGATAACTGCCGGGCAAGCGCTGGCAGGTAAAGGTCTGGCGGCTGCCGTCACGGCTGTACAGGCGGTTGTGCACTTCGTGCTCGTCGCCATGGCCGCCGGTGATCAGCAGGTGCTTGATATAGGGCAACAGCTTCTCGGCGCATTCGTCCGCCGTCCCCTCAGGCAACTCGGCGAGGATGCGCGCTTCAGGCAGGTTCGGCGTGGCGATCAGCGACAGCGGCAACAGGCGCTCACGCATCGCGTAGCCGACTTCGTCCTTGCCCAGGCTGCCACCACCGCCGGCGCGCAGCACCGGGTCGCACACCACTGGCAGGTGCGGATGCGCCTGTAGCAGTTCGACCACGGTGTCGACCATTGCGATGGAGCCCAGCATGCCCAGTTTGACCGACGCCACTTCGGAGTCGCCGAGCACGGCATTGGCCTGGGCCAGCACCCATTCGCGGTCGAGCACGCGGAAATCACTGACGTTGACCGTGTTCTGCACGGTCAACGCGGTGACGGCCGGGGCCGCATGGCAGCCTTGGGCGAGCAGGGCTTCGATATCTGCCTGCAAGCCGGCGCCACCACTGGGGTCGTGGCCGGAGAGACAGAGGACAACGGGACGAGAGCTGTAGATATTCATGGTGCGCGAGCTTACCACCAAACGCTTTTGGCGTGGCTGTCGGGCGTGGGGGGAATTAATGGCTTGAAAACCACCTGGATATTCCCTGCCAATGATCTGACTGAGCCGATGAAAAAGCGCTGAAAGCCTCGTGATAGAGGCTTTCAAAAAATTATTTCAATAGTGTCTAATGGCCTTTACTGGCTATGCTAGAGTGGATTCAAACAACTCACGGTATCGCCGGTGTACGTCTACTCAAAAGGAATGGGGGGCTTTTGACATAACCGGACAGTCCACGCTGGGGCTCTATGCGCTATTTGCTGATCTTATTGTTGTGCGGGTTGCCGCTGCTCGCCAACGCCGTCGACTTCGATCAGGAGACTCGAAGCCTGCCGCTGGGCCGGGTCATGCAAGTGCTCGAAGACCCCACGGATGCCCTCACCATCGCCGAAGTCAGTTCCCCGGCTTACGCTGCCCAGTTCAAGACCCATGACAAAGCCACCCTCAATGCCGGCTATTCACGCTCGGTGTTCTGGCTCAAGGTCGACCTGCATTACCTCGCCCAAGACCCTCGCGCCCCGCGTGGCTGGTTTCTGGAACTGGCCTATCCGCCGCTCAACCATGTGGACCTGTACCAGAAGGACGGCACCGGTCACTACCGCCTGACGGCGCGCACGGGCAGCGCCCTGCCGTTTTCCAGCCGTGAGGTCCGCCAGAGCAACTACCTGTTCAAGCTCAACTTCGTGCCCGACCAGCAGGAAACCGTCTATCTGCGCCTGCAAAGTGAAGGTTCGATCCAGGCGCCGCTGACACTGTGGTCCGGCACCGCCTACCTGGAACAGCAACCACTGCGCCTTTACGTGCTCGGGGCCATCTATGGCGTATTGCTGGGGATGCTGGTCTACAACCTGTTCATCTACTTGAGCGTGCGTGACACCAGCTACCTCTATTACATCCTCTACATTGCCTCGTTCGGCCTCTATCAGCTGGCGGTCAATGGCGTGGCGATGGAGTATTTCTGGCCGAACAGCCCGTGGTGGGCGAATGCGGCGGTGCCGTTCCTGATCGGCTCGGCAGCGCTGTTCGGCAGCCTGTTCGCACGCAGCTTCCTGCACACGGCGCAGCACAGCCGCTGGCTTGATCGTCTGTTGCTGGCGTTGGCGGCCTGCGGCGCGGTGGTGATGGTGCTGGCGCTGCTGACCAGCTATGCACTGGCCTTGCGCCTGGCGACCGGCCTGGCGCTGGTGTTTACCGTGACCATCTTTTTCACGGCCATCAAGGCCTGGTTCTGTGGCCAGCGCATGGCGCGTTATTTCATCATTGCCTGGTCGGCGTTCCTGTTGGGCGGGGTGGTCAACACGATGATGGTGCTGGGCTACCTGCCCAATGTGTTCCTGACCATGTACGCCAGCCAACTCGGCTCGGCCATTGAGGTGGCGTTGCTGTCCCTGGCCCTGGCCGATCGCATCAACGGCATGCGTGAGCAACAGGCGCAAATCCTCTTCGATGCCAGCCAGAAGCTCGAAGTGCTCAACCAGCAATTGGCCCGCAGCAACCGTCTCAAGGATGAATTCCTCGCCACGCTGACCCACGAGTTGCGTACGCCGATGAATGGCGTGATCGGTTCCCTGGAGCTGATGCACACCGTGCCGCTGGACGATGACTTGGCGCAGTACCAACAAACGGCTGCCGGCTCGGCGCGGGACATGATGCGCATGGTCAATGGCATCCTCACCTTGACCGAACTGCAAGCCGGGCGCCTCACCGCTCAGCCCCAGGTATTCAGCCTGCGCGGCACCCTGGATACCTTGCGCCAGCAGTTCAGCGCCAGCGCCCAGAGCAAGGGGCTGGCGTTTTCCATCGATGTCGCCGATGAACTGCCGGACCGCATGATCGGTGACGCGGGCAAACTCACTCAGTGCCTGGATTGCCTGTTGGACAATGCCTTCAAGTTCACCCACGAAGGCAGTGTGCGTTTGCGCGTGGTGGGCGTGCCCCATGCGGATGGCGGGTTGCGCTTGAGCTTTATCGTAACCGACACCGGCGTGGGCTTCGCCTTTCTGGACGAGGCCACGCTGTACCAACGCTTCTTCCAACTCGATGGTTCGACCACCCGCGAATACGGCGGCCTGGGTATTGGCTTGGCGATTTGCCGGCAGTTGATCGAGTTGCTGGGCGGGCGTCTGACCCACCATTCCGAGCCGCGTAAAGGCAGCCGGTTCCAGTTGGAGATGGAAGTTGGCGCAGCGCCGTCTGAACTGAAAGTGCCGCCTGAACCGAAAGTCGCCTCCGACAGGCAGCGTGCCCCTCAGGATTGCGCGGTGCTGTTGGTAGACGATAACAGCGTGGGCCAACTGGCGGTGCGCGGGATGTTGCTCAAGCTCGGTTACCGGGTGAAAACCGCAGACAGTGGCGCGTCAGCCCTGGCGCTCCTGCAAGACGAAACCTTCGATGCCGTGTTGCTGGATGTGCCCGAAGGTGGTTTCTCATTGTGCTGTCAGATCCGTGCCTTGCCGGGGTGCGGTGAGTTGCCGGTGATTGCCTTGAGTACCTCTTTGCAGGCGCCGGAACGTGAGCGTTGCCACGGTGTCGGCGTCAGCGACCGGCTGTCAAAACCCGTGCGCTTCGACGCTTTGCAGGCGGTACTGGAGCGGCGTGTATTGTGCTCGGTAGAGGGCGAAAGCGCCGGACATTCGGCGTTTATGCCACTTTTTAAAGGCCGATGACGGTGCTTAACTGAAACTTCGGCCCTACCGGTAGGCAGCGTGCAGCAGCGAGCAAGCTCGCTCCTGTAAACCGCCTTGATCGACGTGGCCTTTATTTCAGGAGGCCCGCCATGAACCTGCATTCGTTCGCCGAAACCCACGACGTCACCAACCAGCCGCCCTCCCTGGACGGTACCAACCTCTACCGCGTCGACTTGCCCCTGCAAGAATGGTCGCGGCGTTTCGGCGCCGGCTGGGCGCAGACACGTATCGATGCTTACGGTGCGCTGGCCGGTGGCCCGTTGATGGAAGCCGGGTTCCTGGCCAACCAGAACAAGCCGGTGTTCAATAGCCATGACCGTTATGGTCATCGCATCGACCTGGTTGAATTTCACCCGGCTTATCATGAACTGATGCGCACCGCCGTCGAACATGGCCTGCCGTCGCTGCCCTGGGCCCATCCGCAGCCCGGTGCCCATGTGGCCCGCGCTGCGATGACCTACCTGCACAGCCAGGCCGAAGCCGGTACCGGCTGCCCGCTGACCATGACCTTCGCCTGCGTGCCGGCGCTGCGCCTGCAGCCAGACCTGGCGCAGACCTGGCTGCCCAAAGTGCTCAACACCCAATACGATCCGCGCAACGTCGGCATCGCGCACAAGGGCGGTGCCACCATCGGCATGGCCATGACCGAGAAGCAGGGTGGCACCGATGTGCGCGCCAACACCACCCGTGCCTTCCCGGTGGGCGCGGGCGGCCCCGGGCAAGCCTATGAACTGGTGGGGCACAAGTGGTTCTGCTCGGCACCGATGTGCGACGCGTTCCTGACCCTGGCCCAGACCGACAAGGGGCTCACCTGTTTCCTGCTGCCCAGGCACCGCCCGGATGACACGCGCAACGAGTTCTACATCCAGCGCCTGAAAAACAAACTTGGCAACTGCTCCAATGCGTCCAGCGAAGTGGAGTTTCGCGGCGCCCTGGCCTGGATGATCGGCGAGGAGGGGCGTGGCGTGCCGACCATCATCGAGATGGTCGCCATGACTCGCTTCGATTGCATGGTCGGCTCCAGTGCCCTGATGCGCCAGGCGCTGACCCAGGCCAGCCATCATTGCGCCCATCGCTCGGTCGGCGGTCGCGTGCTCAGCGCGCAACCGCTGATGCAAAACGTACTGGCCGATCTGGCCCTGGAGAGCGAAGCCTCCCTGGCATTGAGCCTGCGCATGGGGCGGGCGTTGGACCATCTCGCTGACGAGCAGGAAGCCAAGTTCGCCCGGCTGGTCACAGCGGTGGGCAAATATTGGATCTGCAAGCGTGCGCCGGCGATGATCAACGAAGCGGCCGAGTGCATGGGCGGCGCCGGGTATGTGGAGGACAGCATCCTGCCGCGCCTGTACCGTGAGGCACCGGTGAATTCGACGTGGGAAGGTTCGGGCAATGTGCAGTGCCTGGACGTGCTGCGGGCGTTGTCCAAAGAGCCGGGTGTGCTGGAGGCGCTGTTCGTCGAACTGGGCAGCGGTCACGGCGATAAACAACTGGCGCGGCATATCGAACAGTTGAAGACGGCGTTCATGGACACCCAGGATATCCAGTACCGCGCACGGCAACTGACCGAGGATATCGCCCTGGCCTTACAGGCAAAGCTGTTGCTGGAAGCGGGGAATGCGGCGGTCAGTGACGGGTTTATCGCCAGCCGGCTGGGGGCATCGTCCGGCCGCGTGTATGGCACCTTGCCGCGAGGGGTGGAAGTCGAGGCGATTGTTGCGCGTTCCACGCCAGCCCTTTGAGGCGCTCGGTCAAGCCCACCCATTTTGCACGCATTTCAATCCTTGGTTTCCGTCCAGCAGGGATACAGGCAAGATAAAGGCCTGCAAGTCAGAACACAGGATGCTTACCGTGACCGAAGCTTTTGTTGTCGTTCAAACCGCTGAAGAAGCCGTGGACCGGCTGGCGGCTCTGCATGAGCGTGCTACCGGGGCGCTCAATCAGGCTCTCAAGCAATACCTCAAGAACCGCGTCGAACCCGACGCCGAACAGCGCGCACTGTTTCGCTACCCGGAACTGCGCCTGACCTACCATTGCCACGGTGAAGTCCCACAGACCACCCGGGCATATGCCAAGGTCCAACTGCCGGGAACCTACAGCGTTACCGTCACCCATCCTGCGGCGTTCCGTAAGTATCTGCTGGAGCAACTGGTGCCGCTGATGCACGACTTCACCGTGACGGTAGAAGTGGGCGTCAGCCAGCAGAACATCCCTTACCCGTACGTGGTGGAGCAGGGCGACGAACTGGCCGGCTCCGGCGTTACCGCCGCGACCCTGGCTCGCGTATTCCCCAGCACCGACCTGTCCGCCGCCACCGACGGCATCGCCGATGGCCTCTACGATTGGGAAAACACCGACCCGCTGCCTCTGGCACTGTTCGATGCGGCCCGCGTGGACTTTTCCCTGCGTCGCCTGGTGCACTACACCGGTAGCGACTGGCGCCATGTGCAGCCGTGGATTCTGCTGACCAACTACCATCGCTATGTTGACCAGTTCATCGTGCATGGCCTGGAGCAACTGCGCAGCGACCCGCGCTTTATCCGCATGGTGCTGCCGGGCAACGTGGTGATCGACAAGAGCATGGATCACGGCGAAGCCTCGGCGATTGCCGCCGGTGTGGTCTGGCACCGCTATCAGATGCCGGCCTACCACTTGCAGGCCGCTGACGGCCACGGCGTGACCCTGGTGAACATTGGCGTCGGCCCGTCCAACGCCAAGAACATCACCGACCACCTGGCTGTGCTGCGCCCTCATTGCTGGCTGATGATCGGCCACTGCGGCGGCCTGCGCCAATCCCAGACCATCGGCGACTACGTACTGGCCCACGCCTATATGCGCCGCGACGGGATTCTCGATCGCGTCGTGCCGCCGAACATTCCGATCCCGGCCCTGGCCGAAGTGCAACTGGCGCTGCAGCAGGCCGCGGCGAATGTCACCGGCGAGAAAGGCGAAGAGCTGAAAAAACGCCTGCGCACCGGCACCGTGCTGACCTACGACGACCGCAACTGGGAACTGCGTTGGGCCCAGGAACGGCCGCTGATCAACCTGTCCCGCGCCGTGGCGGTGGATATGGAAAGCGGCACCATTGCCGCCCAGGGCTACCGCTTGCGTGTGCCTTACGGCACCTTGCTGTGTGTGTCGGACAAACCGTTGCACAGTGAGATCAAGCTGCCAGGTTCGGCCAACGCGTTCTATGAGCGCGCGGTCAGCCAGCACTTGAAGATCGGCATCGAGGCGGTCGACCTGTTGCGCACCGAGCTCAACTCGCTGCACTCGCGCAAGCTGCGCAGCTTCGACGAACCACCGTTCCGCTAAGCGGTTGGGATGGTCATTTAGCGGTCAGGCCACTAGCATTGTCGGTCCTGACCGTTAGATGTTCTTTTTGCCATGTCCCGTCCCACTCGCCCCGATTCGCGCCGCCCTGGCGTGAAACCTCCGTATTCCGCTGCGCGGCGTGTCGCCAAGGCGCCCCCGGCCGAGCCGAAGCTGATCCTGTTCAATAAGCCGTTCGATGTACTGACCCAGTTCAGCGACGAAGGCGGGCGTGCGACCCTCAAGGACTTTATCGACATCCCCGGTATCTACCCGGCCGGTCGCCTGGACCGTGACAGCGAGGGGTTGTTGTTGCTGACCAACGATGGGCAACTGCAGGCGCGGATTGCCGACCCCAAGCATAAGCTGGCGAAAACCTACTGGGTGCAAGTCGAAGGCGAGCCAACGCCAGAGCAGCTGCAACGCCTGCGTGACGGCGTGGAGCTTAACGACGGCATGACCCTGCCCGCCGAAGCGCGCCAATTGGATGAGCCCCAGTTGTGGCCACGCAACCCACCGGTACGCTTTCGCAAAAGCGTGCCGACGTCGTGGCTGGAGTTGGTGATTCGCGAAGGCCGCAACCGCCAAGTGCGGCGCATGACGGCGGCGGTTGGGTTGCCGACCTTGCGCCTGGTGCGGGTACGCATTGGCGGCTGGTCGATCGATGGCCTGGATCAAGGCCAGTGGAAGGAAGTGCCGGCGCGTTTATAGGGCGCCGGATTCGATCAGGCCGATCACCACGCTTTTGATGATGAACGCCGCCACGCCCAGCCCCAGTACGAAAAACAGGATGAACGAGCCAAAGCGACCGGCTTTGGACTTCTTCGCGAGGTCCCAGACGATAAAACCCATGAAAATAATCAGGACAGTGACCAGGCCGGTCATCATCCATTCTTCAAACAGGGCGGGGTCGATGTTGTTCATGGGGATTTTTCCGGCAGTGAAGGCGGCGAGTATACGGCAGCGCTACTGACGCAATATTGACCTGGATCGAACTGTGGGAGGGGGCTTGCTCCCGATGGCGGAGTGTCATTCACTGGATGCATCAACTGACACACTGCCATCGGGAGCAAGCCCCCTCCCACATTGGATCGCCATTGTTCTTGGGGTCAGGTGCGCAGGTGGGTCAGGGGCAGTTCGGTGCTGTTCAACACCTGGTTCAGCACAAAGCTCGACCGCACGCTGGTCACGCCTTCGATGCGGGTCAGGTGGCCCAGCAGCAATTTTTGATAGTGGTCCATATCCGGCACCACGACTTTCAATTGATAGTCCGCATCCATCCCGGTCACCAGGCTGCATTCCAGCACCTGGGGCAGGGTGCGGATGGCCGCTTCGAAGTTCTCGAAACGCTCTGGCGTGTGACGGTCCATGCCGATCAATACATAGGCTGTGAGGCTCAGGCCCAGCATCTTGCGGTCGAGCAAGGCGACCTGGCGGGCAATGTAGCCGTCGTCTTCCAATTGCTTGACCCGGCGAGAGCAGGGCGACGGTGACAGGCCGATGCGCTCGGCCAACTCCTGATTGGAGATCCTCGCGTCGCGCTGCAATTCCGCCAAAATACTCAGGTCGTATCGGTCAAGCTTGCTCATTGGGTTGGCCTTTGTCGTAACTATTGCGGTGAATTATCTATGAAGGGTTAAAAATTGCGCAAGCACTGTTTATTGACGCAATCTTCGCAATCATCTGTCGGGCACACGCGGGTATCGTTATCAACAGAATCACCGCCTGGACAACAGTCCACTCCCAGCGAGCCCAATCAGGCACGCTGCGGCCGCCGCCCCAGCAGGGTTGAGCCGGCCTCCAGGCTGCACACTGTCTACCAGACGGCGTGAGGTGAGCCAACGTCAAAAGCGTTGAGCCAGGACAAAATTCTCAAGGGGTGGCCGACGGGTCGCCCCTTTTTCTTTGCCTTGAGAAAATTGTTCTCGTGACTGATAACCTGTCTCAGAACCGGGTGAGGCTTTTCCAGTCTCATATATGAGGCCGGGTATCCAGGCCCTAATCCGCAGTGAGGAATAGCATGAAACGCATCTGGCGTTTGGCAGGTGTAGGTTTGCTGATGGTCACCGTCAGCGCGCAAGTGATGGCTGATGACCCCCGTTCTGAAGGCGGCGGCCAACATGAAAGAGGGCCGGAGGGTGGGCGGCAGGGCAACGAACCGCCCCGCCCGCAAAACAACCAGCCCCGTCCACAGAATCAACATTTCGAGAACAATGCGCCGCGCCCGCAAAACGAGCATTTCGAGCGTGGCGAGCAGCAGGGGCACGGGCAGTGGCAAGGCCGGCCGCAAGGCGCCGAATCGCCTCGGCCAGCGCCGCAGCCTGCGAATAACCTGCCGATCCAGGGGCGCCCGGACACCGTTCGGCAAACCCAGGAGCCGCGCCAGGGTTACTATCAGGACATCCCACGGCGTAATGACGGCAATCCGCATTGGCAGCCCGGTAATGGCCCCGGGCCGCGTCCCGGTGGCGGTTTCAACAATGGCCGCCCCGATGACCACCGCTGGCCAGGCCGCCCCGATGGGCACGGCAACGGCTGGGGCCCAGGCCCGCAATACCGACCGGGCTATGTCGTCGACCGTTTCCCCGAGCGTAATTACCGCGTTCCCTACCGTGGCCAGGATTATTTCTACTCTGGTGGCTATTGGTATCGCCCGCAAGGCCCGCGTTATGTGGTGGTAACGCCGCCGTACGGTATCCGCGTGCAATACCTGCCGGATTACGCACGGGAAGTGTGGGTGGGCAGTGCGCTGTTCTTCCTCGCGGCCGGCGCCTATTACACCTACGAAAGCAGCACCCAGCAGTACGTGGTGGTGCAACCGCCGACCCAAGTGCCGACGCCGCCGCCGGCGCCACAGGGCAATGGTTACGACGTGGTGGCCTACCCGGCCAACGGCCAGTCACCGGGCCAGGTGCAACAGGATGGTTATGACTGCTATCGCTGGGCGGTGCAGCAAAGCGGTTTTGATCCGCAGGCGGTGACCTACGCCCCGGCGCCTGCGGTGGTGCAAACCTACCGTCAGGCCCAGGGCAACTGCCTGAGCAGTCGCGGTTATCAGGTGCAGTATTAGGTTTTATTGCCCGTGACCACTTCCCGCGGGTCGGCGTGCACCAGCACTTCGGCACGCGGGTAGGCTTGGTGAATGGCGTCGGCGGCTTGATCGCTGATGCCATGGGCGACTGACAGCGTCAATTCCCCCGGCAATTCCAGATGCAACTGCACGAACCAGTGGCTGCCGGAGATTCGCGTGCGCAAGTCATGGGCGCCCAATACACCGGGGACGCCACGGGCCAGTTCCAGCATGTGCTGGCTCACGTCCGGTGGCAGTTCCTCGTCCATCAATACCGCAAAGCTCTCCCGAGCGATCTGGATGGCGCTCCACAAGATGTAGGCGGCAATGCCCAGGCCGAACCAGGCGTCGACCTGATGGTAACCAAAACCCGCCAACACCAGCGCCACCAGGATGCTGCCGTTGAGCATCAAGTCCGAGCGGTAGTGCAGCGAGTCGGCGCGTACCGCGTTGGAGCCGGTTTCACGGATGACCCGGTGTTGCAGCATCAGCAGCGCCACCGTCATCAACAGCGAAAAGACGATCACCCCGATGCTCAACCACGGCGCGCCGACGGGTTCCGGATGCTGCAAGCGCTGGTACGCCTGGAACGCGATCAACACCGCGCTGCCGGCGATAAACAGCGCCTGGGCCATGCCCGACAGCGACTCCGCCTTGCCGTGCCCATAACGGTGGTCGTCATCGGCCGGGCGCAGCGCGTAATGCACGGCGAGCAAATTCAGCAGCGAGGTCACGCCATCGAGCAGCGAGTCGGTCAACCCGGCGAGCATGCTCACCGAGCCGCTGAACCACCAGGCGATGGCCTTGGTGATAATCAGCGCGGAGGCCACGCCCACTGAAGCGCGGGTGGCCAGGCGCAGGAGCCTGGCGTGTTCAGGACTGCTGGTCATGGACGATCCTTAGGCAGCGGGTTGCAGGCCCAGGGCGGCCAGTTGTTGCACGCTGCCCTTGAACTGGATCAGACGCGGGTCATCGAGTGGCAGGCTGCGCCCGGTTTCTTGCTGGATGATGGTTTGCAGCTTGGCGTTGTCGACCTTGCCGTCTGCGCCAATGGCGTCGTGGAGTTTTGCCGGGTCAACCTGGGCGGTCTTGCCCGGTTCGAAGTAGATGGCGCCGGTGGCGAAGTCCACGCCGAACGCGATCAGGCCGGGGATTACATAGAACAGCAGGCCCACGGCGTCGAGCACGGCAATCGCCGGGTCGATCTTGCCGTCGATCTGGCCACGGCGGTCCGGGTAGAAGATCGAACCGCAGGCGGTCAGCTGGCTCAACAGGGTGACGGCGAGGACACCGCCGATGATGCGGGAAGCGATACGCATGGAAACTCTCCTGAACACGTTTTAAGGGTGAATATAAGCCAGTTTTGTCAGGCGACGATGATCAAGTGTGGGAGGGGGCTTGCTCCCGATGGCAATGTGTCAGGCAACTGCTTGGCTACTGACCCACTGCTATCGGGAGCAAGCCCCCTCCCACAGTTGACCGCGTCGACAGCCCAGAACCGTGGTGTTGTTGAGACCATCATCGGCATCCGGCAGTTCGCCGTTATACTCGCCGCTCTGTTCTGGAGCCAGTATGAATTCGTTGCCGATTGATGAAGTTTTACCCGCCCTGCGTGACGCCTTGGCGATTCGCCATGAAGCCGTGCTGGAAGCGCCGCCCGGCGCCGGTAAAACCACCCGCGTGCCCTTGGCCTTGTTGAACGAGCCGTGGCTGGCCGGGCAAACCATCCTGATGCTCGAACCCCGGCGCCTGGCCGCTCGCGCCGCGGCCGAACGCCTGGCCAGTGAGTTGGGTGAAAAAGTCGGCGAAACCGTCGGTTATCGCATTCGCCTGGACAGCAAGGTCGGCCCGAACACCCGTATCGAGGTGGTCACCGAAGGCATTCTCACCCGTCGCCTGCAGGACGATCCGGCACTGGAGGGCGTGGGCTTGCTGATCTTCGACGAATTCCACGAGCGCAGCCTCGATGCGGACCTGGCGCTGGCCCTGAGCCTCAATGGCCGCGAGCTGTTTCGTGATGAGCAGCCGCTGAAAATCCTGTTGATGTCGGCCACCCTCGAAGGTGAACGCCTGGCGAGCCTGCTGGAGGATGCGCCGATCCTGCGCAGCGAAGGACGCATGTTCCCGGTGCAGGTGCGTTGGGGGCGGCCGTATCAGGCCGGTGAATTTATCGAGCCGCGTGTGCTGCAGACCATCCTTGAGGCCTTGCAGGACGAAGCCGGCAGTGTGCTGGTGTTCCTGCCGGGGCAGGCGGAAATTCGTCGGGTCAACCAGCAACTGGCGGACGCCCTGGGCGAGCGCAATGATGTGCTGCTCTGCCCGCTGCATGGCGAACTGGACCTCAACGCCCAACGCGCCGCCATCGACCCGGCGCCTGTCGGTAAACGCAAAGTGGTACTGGCTACCAACATCGCTGAGACCAGCTTGACGATTGACGGTGTGCGCGTAGTGATCGACGCCGGGTTGGCGCGGGTGCCGCGTTTCGACCCCGGCAGCGGCATGACCCGCCTCGACACCCAGCGCATCTCCCGCGCCAGTGCCACGCAGCGCGCCGGCCGGGCGGGGCGTCTGGAGCCGGGGGTGTGTTATCGGTTGTGGTCCGAGGATCAGCATGAAGGTTTGGCGGCGTATGGCAGCGCGGAAATCCTCGCGGCGGATCTCGCGGGCCTGGCCTTGCAACTCGCGCGCTGGGGCGTCGCCCCGACGCAACTGGTGTGGCTGGATGTGCCGCCGACCGCCGCCTATGCTCAGGCTCAGGACTTGCTGGTACGCCTGGACGCGCTGGAGGACGACAAACTGACCCCGCACGGTCAGAAAATGGCCGAGTTGCCGGCGCATCCGCGTATCGCTCATTTATTGCTGCGTGGGCAGGACCTGGGTTTGGCGGCCACGGCCTGTGAGGTGGCTGCCCTGTTGGGCGAGCGCGATATCCTGCGCGGTGGCGGTGCCGATTTGCACAGTCGGTTGGCCTTGCTGTCCGGCGAAGAGCGCGCACGTGGCACCCAGGGTGGTGTGCAAAGAGCCAGGCAACTGGCCCGGCAGTACCGTGGTTATCTGCGCAGCAAGGCGACTCAGGCGGTGGCTGATCCCGACCACCCGCGCTGGCTCGGCGCCTTGCTGGCCCTGGCCTACCCGGACCGCGTCGCGCAACAACGTCGCCCGGGTGGCGCCGAATACCGCCTGGCCAATGGGCGCGCCGCGCTGTTCGCCGAGGCTGACAGCCTGATGAAACAACCTTGGCTGGTGATCGCCGACCTCGGCAGCCGCCAGGGCCAGCGGGAAGAACGCATCTATCTCGCGGCGGATTTCGACCCGGCGCTATTCGATACGGTATTGGCCGAACAAGTGCGCAACGTCGACCAGTTGGATTGGGACGAGCGCGAAGGCGTGCTGCGCGCCGAGCGCCAACGCAAAGTCGGCGAACTGGTGCTCAGCCGCGAGCCCCTGACCGGCCTGGATGAATCCGCCCGCAGCCAGGCGTTGGTCAACTTCATCCGCCGCAAGGGGCTGGCGCTATTGCCCTGGACCCCGGAGCTGCGTCAATGGCAGGCCCGTGTCATGCTGCTGCGCCAGCTGGACGCCGGAAAAACCAGCGAATGGCCCGACCTTAGCGACAGCGCCTTGCTCGCCAGCCTGGAGCACTGGCTGATGCCGTACTTGGGCAAGGTGTCGCGCCTCAGTCATTTTTCCAACCTGGATATCTCCAGTTTTCTCCACAACCTGCTGCCCTGGCCGCTGCCCCAACGCCTGGACGAACTGGCACCGCAGCATGTGAAGGTGCCATCGGGTTCGTCGGTGCGACTGGACTACAGCGAACAGCCGCCGATCCTGGCGGTGCGCCTGCAGGAATTGTTCGGGTTGGCGGATACGCCGCGCATTGCCGGTGGGCGGCAGGTGGTGAAGCTGCACTTGTTGTCGCCTGCGCGGCGCCCGGTGCAGGTGACGCAGGATCTGGCGAACTTCTGGCGCAGCACCTATGCCGAGGTGAAGAAGGATTTGAAAGGGCGCTATCCAAAGCATTACTGGCCGGATGATCCATTGGTCGCCGAGGCGACAGCCCGGATTAAACCCCGCAAGTAGCCACCACGAAGAACAATGGTGGGAGGGGGCTTGCTCCCGATGGACTGCGTAGCAGGCCCATTTTTGAGGCCGCTGCGCGGCCTATCGGGAGCAAGTCGAATCGTCGCACCGCCCCTCCCACAATGACCGCGTTAAGCCTTAACTGACAGGCATTAGGGCAAGCTCCCTCCCACATTATTTCGGGGGTGCCTGTCAGGGCGCGGCGGGCAGCAGGAACCGGGCAATCACCGGCAAATGGTTGGAAATGCGCAACGTATCCTCCTGCCGCACCTTGGCTTCGACCCGCTTGATGCGTGGGCTGTAGAACAGATAGTCCAAGGTGCGATCCGGGCCGTCGAGGCTTGGGTCGTTGGGGTAGTGCGTCAGCCATTTCGCACGGTCGATGCCGCTGGCTTCGCTGTTGCTGGGGATCATCGGGTATTTGTCCCACAGCAAATGCAACTCGCTGTCCGGCGAATACTGACCGCGCTTGCCCGCTTCCAGGCGCAGGAACTGCCCCAGCGGCAGCAGGTTGAAATCCCCGCCGATCAACCAGGGCGTGCCTCGGCCTTCGAGCTTATCCAGCAATTTCACCGTTGCCTTGACTTGCTCATCCACCGCCGAGCGCCCAGGCATATCGCGACCCAGACGCGTATTGAGCACCGCCAGTTGGCCGCCATCGCTCAGCGGCAGATACGTCAGCAGCAAGGCCGGTTTGGGTTGGAACTGGCGGCTGATGAAGTTGCCGGGCGATACCGGCAGTTGCAGGCGTTCGGCGTGTTCGATCTGGTAGCGGCTCAGGGTCGCCAGTTTGCGGCCGACACTGCCGAAAATATGCAGGCTGGGGATGAAATCGGCTTTCCAGTCGAACGCCTGGGCGCTGCACGGGTAAAGGTCGACCAGGCGTTCCTGCAACAGGGCCAGCTGGTCTTGATAGTGGGATGGCTTGGCGTTTTCGTCGAGTTCCTGCAACAGCAGGATGTCGGGTTGTTCGTCACGGATCACCCGCGCCACTTCATCGAGGCTGTAGGCCATGTCTTCCACGGTCGGACGGTCGTCCGGGCCGCTGCCGTCGGGGGTGTCGTACCAGAACACGTAGTTTTTACCGGCCAGGTATTGCACGTTCCAGGTCATCACCTTGAGCGCCTGCCCCGGCAGCAGGGTCGGCGCGCGGGGGGCGCCACAGCTGACGGGCAGGGTTTGCTTGTCGGCAGGGCGCCAGGTCAAGCTGTAGATCAGGGCAATGAGCAGGCCCGCGATGATCAGCAGGCCCAGCAGGAAGATGCGCAATAAACGGGTCATTGGCTCGGCTTATCAGCGTGTCAGGACAGGCACGGAGCATATCACCGTGCGTCGGCGTCGCCACCGATCAGCATGAATAAACGGAACAACACCACACTGGTAAACAACTGCAGGAAACTGTGGGCGCTGTCCATCAACAACCCCAGTAACGGACCCGGGTCTGGATAGGCCGCGGCGCTGGCGCCCTTGAGCAACCACAGCGGCGTCATCACGCACAGCAGGCAGACCAGGATTCGCCAGAAGTGCCCACGGCTCAGGCGAAAGCTTTCCTTCATCGCGTCCAGTGCCGGCATGCCGCGCAGCACCAGCAGGTACTCGGCAAACGCCAGCACCACCATCAGCCACAGGCCGGGCAGGAAGTACAACGACAAGCCCAGCAGAATCAGCAGCGTGCTCATGGCCGTCAGCAGGGCGAAGCGTGGCCACAGGGTCAGGGCCATGGCCCAGACATCTTTAATGCGCGGCGACTCGCCGCGGGTGCGCGCATCCAGAAACAGGATCAGGGCGCCGGTGTACAGCGGATACACCAGCAGCCCGACAACCACGCTGTAACCGGGGAACGCATCCGGCCCCAGCGTGTGGTCCAGCACCTGTTGCAGCAGGGCTTCGAGGATCACCAGCGGCAGGCATAGCTGGACGATGGCACCCAGGTTGCGTTGGGTGAAGCGGAAGGAGTCGCGCAGTACGTCTAACGGATTCATCAGGTTCATCGCAGGCCAAAAAGCAAGGCCCACACTTTAACCGATCAGGGCTGGCGTTAAGCAAACGTAAACCTTACGTAAAGACTATTGAAACGTCTGGTAACAGCCCCATAACTAGTCGCGTAGCTTGCCTGGTCCCAGGCAGGCCCATGATTTCTACCGGCAATCTAACGAGGTCGCCATGAACAGCGAAGAGCAAACCCTGATCGATGGACTGTTTTCACGGTTGCAACAAGCCGAAAAGGACTCAGCCCCCCGCGACGCCCTGGCCGAAGCGCGGATCAAGGAGCACATGACTCGCCAACCGGCCGCCGGGTACTACATGACCCAGTCGATCCTGGTACAGGAACACGCGATCAAGAGTCTCGACGCGCAGAACAAGCAGCAGGCGCAGCAGATCCAGCAATTGCAGGATGAGCTGCAACAAGCCCGTTCCCAGGCAGCCCAGCCTGCGCCGAGCAGTGGCGGTTTCCTGTCGAGCATCTTTGGCGGCGGTTCCCGCGATCCGCAACCGGCCCAGAGCGCCCCGGCGTCGACGGGTGGCGGCTGGCGTGAACCGGGGCGGCCATCGTTCGGCCAACCTGCGCCGCAACAAAACTACGCTGCACCGCCGCAGAACTATCAACAGCCGCAACAGGCGCCGGCAGCGCCGATTGGCAGTGGTTTTCTCGGTGGCGCCCTGAAAACTGCCGCCGGCGTGGCCGGTGGTGTGATGCTGGCCGAAGGCATCAGCAGCTTGTTCAACCATAATTCTCAACAGCCGCAGGTCGTGGAAGAAATCATCCGCGAAGAGCCCGCGCCGGCCAGTGACAACGGCAACTGGGGCAATGACGACCAGCGTTTCGCCGGGAATGACAGTTGGGGCGGCAACAACGCTGACAACTTTTCAGACAGCGACTATTCCGACAATTCCTCGTCTTTTGACGACGACGACTCCTACGTCTGACCTGCATTCAACCGGGGCGCTTCGTCGCCCCGGGCTGATTTTTCTCGGAAACTTTCCCGTGGCTGGCATACTGGCGCCTTTGCGGACCTTCGTGTCCGGCGTCCAAGTGGTAAGCCTGGGGAAGTGCGGTGAAAAAAATTGCGGTGTTCGCCGATGTACAAAACCTCTATTACACCGTGCGCCAAGCCTATGGTTGCCACTTCAATTACGCCGCCTTGTGGGCTGACATCAGCTCACGCGGGCAGATCGTAGAGGCGTATGCCTATGCCATCGACCGTGGCGACAGCAAGCAGCAGCAATTCCAGCAGATCCTGCGCAACCTGGGCTTTACGGTAAAACTCAAGCCCTACATCCAGCGCAGCGATGGCTCGGCCAAGGGCGACTGGGACGTGGGCATCACCCTCGACATCATGGATGCCGCCGACCACGTCGACGAAATCGTACTGGCCTCCGGCGACGGTGATTTCGACATGCTGCTCGAGCGCGTTATCCACAAGCATGGCGTCGAAGCCGTGGCCTACGGTGTCCCGGGGTTGACGGCCAACTCACTGATACGCGCCGCCAGCCGCTATGTGCCGATCGAAGGCGCGCTGCTGCTCAAATAGAACGCTGCGGCGTGATAAACAGTTAGACGGAGTTGGAACGGGTTTGGAACGTATAGCGGTCATCGACTTTGAAACCACCGGCATCACCCCGAGCAGCCACTGCCGGGCCACGGAAATCGCGGTGGTCATCCTCGAGCGCGGCCAGATCGTGGATCGCTACCAGAGCCTGATGAACGCCGGTGTGCGTGTGCCGGGCTTTATCGAGCAACTCACCGGCATCAGTAACGCCATGCTGCGCAGCGCACCGCCGGCCGAGCGTGTGATGAACGAGGTCAACGAGTTCGTCGGCACGACGCCACTGCTGGCGCACAACGCGGCATTCGACCAGAAGTTCTGGGACTATGAGCTGAGCCTGATCCGCCGCACACGCCTGCAGAAATTCGCCTGCTCGCTGTTACTCGCCCGCCGCCTGATGCCCGCGGCGCCCAACCACAAACTCGGCACCCTCAACAGCTACGCCCAGTTGCCCCATACCGGCAAGGCTCACCGGGCGCTGGCGGATGCGGAGATGGCGGCCAACCTCACGGCGTACCTGGCCCAGGAACTGCGCGGGACTCACGGCTTGCGCGAACTCTCCCACGACCTGCTGTGCACCTTGCAGAAAGTGCCGGCGGCGAAGATCACCGAACACCTGAAGAAGCACCGCGGGTTCTGAGCCCCTGACAATGAAACTCCAACTGTGGGAGGGGGCTTGCTCCCGATAGCGGTGTGTCAGCTCCAGATTAGCGGGCTGGTCCACCGCCATCGGGAGCAAGCCCCCTCCCACAGTGTCGTCAGGGAGTAAACGCCATCACCGATGCAGGCGACCCTGATCCGCCTTCGAGCGCCAAGACACCTATCACCAATGTTGCACCCTTGGCCGGCAGGCGGTCGAGATGGGTCAAACACTCCAGCACAATCCCACTCCTGGCCAGCACCGCACGATTGGTCGCGAATGCAGTGCTTTGCCCCGGATCAACCCCATGGGTATCAATACCGACCCCGGCGATCCGACGCTGCTCAAGCAAAAAACCAATCGCCGCCTCGCCGATCCCCGGAAAGTGCGAGCCTTGCGCGTCCAGCCCGAAGAACGCCACCGGGTCGTGCCAAAGGTGTTGCCAGCCGGTGTATATCAAGACCACCGAGCCGGGCTCGATTGGCCCGTGCTGGCGTTCCCACTCTTCAATATCCTGCGGGCTGATTGCGTAATCGGGGTTGCCCTGGGTTTTACTGCGCACGTCCACTACCACTGCCGGCCGCACCAGGTCTTCGGGTTGATAACCGTCGATCCCCATTGCGTCGGCGTAGAAGCTGTTCGGCGCATTCATATGCGTGGCGCTGTGTTCACCCATGCTGAAACGTCGCAGGAAATAGCCATCCTTTTCCAAGGCAGCGACCTCTGCAAAAACCACCGGAGGATCGCCCGGCCATAGCGGGATACGTGGGCTGACCGGGTGGCTGAGGCTGATGACCTTGCGCTGTTTATCCAGCATTTCTGGCCTCCAACTGCCCCAACGGCACCCGACGCTCTATCGCGCTCGACAAAATGATCGAGGTCTTGCTGAACCCGAATTTTGCGATCCGGTTGATCAGGTTCTCCAACTCCGGCATCGAGCCCACGGCGGCTTGCATGATCACGCACGGGTCACCGGTCACGCGGTGACATTCGGTGAGCTCGGGAATTTCGGATAAGGCGTCATACACCTTCTGGCTGCCGTGATTGGTCAGGCGCAGCTCAATCACACACTGAATCGGCAAACCCACTTTGGACAGGTCCACCTTGGCCTGATACCCGGTGATCACGCCACTGGCCTCCAGCTTGGCCACGCGCTCAGCCACGGCGGGGGCGGAGAGGTTGACCGTGCGAGCCAGTTGCGCAAACGAGGCGCGGCCGTCTTCGAGCAAGGCACTGAGGAGCATGCGGTCGTATTTGTCCAATGATAAGGCTCCGTAATGTGCGGCTTTCGAATCTATGGTTTATATCCCTCATAACCGTGTTTTGAAAAGTGTATTGGCGTTTTAAACAGGTTTTGTAACTTATGTTTATCAACCTGCCTTTTTAGAATATGTCTTCTGTCCTCCTGCCATAGAGCCGCCCAATGCCTGGCCCACGTCGCTTTCCCTTACCGTTGATCGCCGCCTTTTTTGCGTTGTACGTGATCTGGGGGTCCACCTACCTGGTGATTCGCGTCGGCGTGGAGTACTGGCCGCCGTTGTTGCTGGCCGGGATTCGGTTTTGCACGGCCGGGGTGTTGATGTACGGCTTCCTCAGGTGGCGCGGGGTGCCGGCGCCGACCTGGGCTCAGTGGAAAGCGGCCGGGATGATTGGCATCTTGTTGCTCACCATCGGCAATGGTGGCGTGAGCATGGCTGAACATATGGGCGTGTCGTCCGGCGTGGCGGCGTTGGCCGTGGCGACCGTGCCGTTGTTCACTTTGCTCTGTGGGTATTTCTGGGGCGCACGTAATACCCGTCTGGAATGGGCCGGGGTGATCCTGGGCATTATCGGCATTGCCATGCTCAACATGGGCAGCACGTTGCAGTCGAGCCCCATGGGCGCGGTTCTGCTGTTGGTGGCGGCCGCGTCGTGGGCGTTCGGTTCGGTGTGGAGCCGGCAATTGCCGCTGCCCCAGGGCGCCATGGCCAGTGCTGCGGAGATGCTGGTCGCCGGTGTGGCGCTGCTGCTGGTCAGCGCGCTTTCCGGTGAGCGCCTGCAGGCCGTGCCGCCACTGGAAGGCTGGCTGGCGCTGGCCTACCTGACCGTGTTCGGTTCGATCATTGCCTTCAACGCCTACATGTACCTGCTCAAGCACGTGCGGCCGGCGGCGGCGACCAGCTATGCCTATGTGAACCCGGCAGTGGCCGTGTTGCTGGGGATCGTGTTCGTCGGTGAGACCATCGGCATGGAAGAAGCCTTGGCAATGCTGGTGATCATCAGCGCGGTGCTGTTGATCAGCCTGCCCCAGTGGCGAAAGCCCCGGCCGGAATAAGGTAAACTGCGCCGAATTGCGGTTTTTTTACCCGCTCATGCGCTGAATTTTCTTACGGTAGACACATGACTTTCGCCACCCTTGGCCTGATCGAACCCTTGCTGCGCGCCCTTGAGACGCTTGGCTACCAGACCCCGACGCCGGTGCAGGCGCAGGCCATTCCGGCGGTGCTGGCCGGTCGCGACCTGATGGCCGCGGCCCAGACCGGCACCGGCAAGACCGCAGGTTTCGCTGTGCCGCTCCTGCAATTGCTGACCCTGGAAGGGCCGAAAGTCGCCCCCAACTCGGCGCGCGCGCTGATCCTGTGCCCGACCCGCGAGCTGGCCGAGCAGGTTCACGCCAGTGTCGCCGAGTACGCTCAACACCTGCCGCTGACCACTTATGCGGTGTACGGCGGCGTGAGTATCAACCCACAGATGATGAAGCTGCGCAAAGGTGTCGACATTCTGGTCGCCACCCCTGGCCGCCTGATCGACCTGTTCCGCCAGAACGCGCTGAAACTCAATCAGCTGCAAACCCTGGTGCTGGATGAGGCCGACCGCATGCTCGACCTGGGCTTTTCCGAAGAACTGGCGAACATCTACCGCATGCTGCCGAAAAAGCGCCAGACCCTGCTGTTCTCCGCGACCTTCTCCGATGACATCCGCCTGCTCGCCGGGCAGATGCTCAACGACCCGCTGAGTATCGAAGTCAGCCCGCGCAACGTCGCCGCCAACACCGTCAAGCAATGGGTGGTGCCGGTGGACAAGAAGCGCAAGCCAGAGCTGTTTGTGCACCTGATGCGCAAAGGCCGCTGGAAGCAGGTACTGGTGTTCGCCAAGACCCGTAACGGCGTGGATGCGCTGGTGGATAAGTTGCAGGGCCTGGGCGTCAATGCCGATGGCATTCACGGTGACAAACCGCAGGCCACCCGCCAACGGGCGCTGGACCGCTTCAAGGCCGGCGAGGTGCAGATCCTGGTGGCCACCGATGTGGCCGCCCGTGGCCTGGATATCGAAGACTTGCCGCTGGTGGTCAACTTCGACCTGCCGATCGTCGCCGAAGATTACATCCACCGTATTGGCCGCACCGGGCGTGCGGGCAACACCGGTGAGGCGATCTCTTTGGTGTGTGCCGATGAAGTGAACATGCTGTCGGCCATCGAGATGCTGACGCGTCAGACCTTGACCCGCAAAGTCGAGCCGGATTTCGAGCCCGAGCACCGCGTGCCGGACACCGATGCCAGTGGGCAGGTGGTAAAGAAACCGAAAAAACCGAAGAAGCCCAAGGCCTCGGGCGGTGGCGGTGGCGGCAAACGTAACCTGGGCAAATGGGTGGACAGTGGCGAAGTGGCGCCGGCGGAGCCATCGATCAAACCGGTGCGCAAGGTGCCGGTGTTTAATACCGGGCCGCGTAAGAAGAAGTAATTTGCTACGTGGCTGATAGCCTCATCATAAGCAAGCCCCCACACTTTGAATCTGTTCACCGTTCAAAATGTGGGAGGGGGCTTGCCCCCGATGGCGGCATTAAAATCACCACAAATCTCAGCGTTTGAGCCACTCCAGCATCCCATGCCCCGCCGCTTTGCCGCTGGCAAAACACCCCGTCAGCAAGTACCCGCCCGTCGGTGCTTCCCAGTCCAGCATCTCTCCCGCACAGAACACGCCCGGTAACTGCTTGAGCATCAAGCGCTCATCCAACGCCTCAAACGGCACGCCGCCCGCGGTGCTGATCGCTTCATCGATTGGCCGGGTTTTAACCAGGGTCAACGGCAGCGCCTTGATAGCCACCGCCAACTGCGCCGGATCATTGAAGTGGCCTGCCGGTGTCAGCTCACGCAACAAGGCCGACTTGACCCCATCCAGGCCCAACTGGCTGTGCAAGTGCTTGCTCATCGAACGCGAGCCACGGGGCTTGGCCAAGGCGGCTTGCACCTTGTCCAGCGGCTTGCTCGGTAGCAGGTCGATATGCACGGTGGCTGAACCGTCGCGATTGATCGCTTCGCGAATCGGTGCCGACAGCGCATAGATCAAGCTGCCCTCGATGCCCGTGGCGGTGACCACACATTCCCCCAGCCGCGGCTTGTCATCCGCCAGGCCGATGGCGACGTTTTTCAGTGGTGCACCGGCGAATTTGCTGATCATCAAGTCGCTCCAGGCCGACACCTCGAAACCACAATTGCTCGGCTGCAAAGGGGCGTACGGCACGCCTTGATCTTCGAACAGCTTAAGCCAGGCTCCGTCGGAACCCAGGCGCGACCAACTGCCGCCACCGAGGGCCAACAATACGGCAGGGCTGTGGACAGTTTTTTCGCCGTCCGGGCTGTGGATAACCAGCCCGCCGTCTGCGGCCCAACCCACCCAGCGATGGCGGGTGTGGATAACCACGCCCTGGTCGCGCAAGCGCTTGAGCCAGGCGCGCAGCAGCGGCGCAGCCTTCATGTCCGTAGGAAAGACGCGGCCCGAAGTGCCGACAAAGGTCTGTATGCCCAGGCCGTGAATCCATTCGCACAACGCCTGGGCACCAAACGCGCGCAACAATGGCGCCATTTGCGGGGCGCGTTCGGCATAACGCGACAGGAACGCCGGGTACGCTTCCGAATGGGTGATGTTCATGCCGCCTACACCCGCCAGCAGGAACTTGCGCCCCACCGACGGCATGCCGTCGTAGAGGTCGACCCGCACGCCTGCCTGGCTCAAGACTTCAGCGGCCATCAGCCCGGCAGGGCCGCCGCCGATAATGATGACGTGTTGGGAAGGGGTATCGGGCATGGGGCAGGGCTACGGTCGCTTCAATAGGCCGAGCATTCTACCCGACGACAGCGCAAACGCCTGATCAAAAAACATACAGCTTCCTACAAGCCTTATGTAAAGCAGCGTTCAGACGCTTACGCTCAAGTTATCCACAGGTGGTTCCACAGGCATTGTGGGTAACGCCCAGGGTTCAATGACAACCTGATGACGCCCACACCCGCTGGGCGCTGTGATGCAAGATGCCGTGGCGGCGGGCCAGGGCGGGGCGGTCTTTGCTGTAACCGCCGCCGATCACGCCCATCACCGCAATATCACGGCCCAGGCAGTGGCGCATCACGCTTTCGTCGCGGGCGGCGACACCTGCGTCGGTCAGCTTCAGGTAACCGAGGGCGTCGTCCTTGTGCACGTCGACACCGGCGTCGTACAGCACCAGGTCCGGCTGGTAGAGCGGCAACAGGTAGTTGAGTGCGTCGTCCACCACCTTGAGGTAGTCGGCGTCCCCCATGCCCATGGGCAGCGGGATGTCCCAGTCGCTTTGGGCCTTGCGTGCCGGGAAGTTCTTTTCGCAATGCAGCGACACCGTGATCGCCTCCGGCGTGTCGTGGAGGATACGCGCGGTGCCGTCGCCCTGATGCACGTCGCAATCGAAGATCAACACGCGGTTGACCCGGCCGCTGGCCAGCAGGTAATGGCTGATCACCGCCAGGTCGTTGAAGATGCAAAAGCCCGCCGGGTAATCGTAATGGGCGTGATGGGTGCCGCCTGCCAAGTGGCAGGCCAGGCCGTGTTCCAATGCCTGCTCCGCCGCCAGTAGCGAGCCGCCGACCGCCCGCACGGTGCGCCGGGCCAGGGCTTCGCTCCAGGGCAGGCCGAGGCGCCGCTGGTCTTCACGGGACAACTCGCCGCTCATATAGCGCTCGATATATCCACGGTCATGCGCCAGGGCCAGAATCTCGGGTGGGCACAGTTGCGGGCGCAGCAACTGGCGGTCTTCGGTCAGGCCGCTGTCGACCAGGTGGTCGCGCAGCAGGCGGAATTTGTCCATGGGGAACCGGTGGTCCGCCGGGAACTCGGGGCTGTAGTCATCGTGATAGATCAATGGCAAGGGCATGGGATTTTCTGACGGGAACCTGCGACGCATCTTACCCGCGTTGTACACTCACGCACATGGCAAGGGAGGGGACCCATGGAGCCGATACTGGAATTGGAAAGCGCACGCCTGGTGCTGCGCCAATGGCGCGACAGCGACCTGCCGGAATTTGCGCGCATGTGCGCCGACCCGCAGGTGATGCGCTATTTCCCGGCTAAATTGAGCCACCTGGAAACGGCTGCGTTGATCGGGCGGATTCGCGGGCACTTTGCCGAGTACGGCTTTGGTTTTTGGGCCTTGCAGCGCAAGGACACTCGCGAGTTTATCGGCCTGACCGGGCTGCAGAATGTCAACTTCGAGGCCGACTTTACCCCGGCCGTGGAGATTGGCTGGCGCCTGGCCCGCGAACACTGGGGCCTGGGTTATGCCAGCGAGGCGGCGTGGACCGCCTTGCGTTGCGGCTTCGATCGTTTGCAGGTGGATGAGATCCTGGCCTTCACCACTGAGTCCAATCTGCCATCACAAAAAGTCATGCAGGCCATCGGTATGCATTACGATCCCCAGGCAGATTTTGAACACCCCAAGGTCGCAGCCGATGACCCGCTGCGCCATCATGTTTTGTATCGCATCACCCGCGCCCAATGGTTGGACACGCTGCACGGATAAGCAGACCGGAATGCCCCATAGATTGTAGGAGTTGCTCTATGAGCCAAGTATTGGAAGATCTGGTGGACCTGCTGACCCTGGAGCCGATCGAGGAAAACCTCTTTCGTGGCCGCAGCCAGGACCTGGGTTTTCGCCAACTGTTCGGCGGCCAGGTGCTCGGCCAGTCGCTGTCGGCGGCCAGCCAGACCGTAGAAGACGCGCGGCATGTGCATTCCCTGCATGGCTATTTCCTGCGCCCGGGCGATGCCGCATTGCCGGTGGTGTACTCGGTGGACCGCGTACGTGACGGCGGTAGTTTCAGCACGCGCCGCGTCACCGCGATCCAGAAGGGCAACCCGATCTTCACCTGCAGCGCCTCGTTCCAATATGACGAGGAAGGTTTTACGCACCAGAGCACGATGCCTGTGGTGGTCGGCCCGGAAAACCTGCCCTCCGAGCTGGAACTGACCCAGCAACGCGCCCACCTGATCCCCGAGCACATGCGCGACAAGCTGCTGTGCCCCAAGCCGATCGAAGTGCGCCCGGTGACCGAGAAAGACCCGTTCAACCCGCAGCCGTCCGACCCGGTCAAGTACGTATGGTTTCGTGCCGACGGCGCCCTGGCCGACTTGCCCGCGCTGCATAAATACCTGCTGGCCTACGCCTCGGACTTCGGTCTGCTGACCACCTCGCTGCTGCCCCACGGCAAAACCGTGTGGCAGAAAGACATGCAGGTCGCCAGCCTCGATCATGCGCTGTGGTTCCACGCGGACCTGCGTGCCGATGACTGGCTGCTTTACGCCATGGACAGCCCATGGGCGGGCAACTCCCGTGGTTTCTCCCGTGGCAGCGTGTACAACCGCGCCGGGCAGCTGGTGGCCTCGGTGACCCAGGAAGGCTTGATTCGTCATCGCAAGGATTGGGCATGAGCCTGGCGCATATCCAACATTGGGTCTTTGACATGGACGGCACCCTCACGGTGGCCGTGCATGATTTTGCGGCGATTCGCGTGGCCCTGGACATTCCGCCGGAGGACGACATCCTCACCCACCTGGCGGCGTTGCCGGCCGATGTGGCAGCAGCCAAGCATGCCTGGTTGCTGGAGCATGAGCGCGAGTTGGCGGTGGGCTCGGTTGCCGCGCCAGGCGCGGTGGAGCTGGTGCGCGAGTTGGCCGGGCGCGGTTATCGCCTGGGCATCCTGACCCGCAATGCGCGGGAGCTGGCGCATATCACCCTGGCGGCGATTGGCTTGGCGGACTGCTTTGCCGCCGAGGATGTATTAGGCCGTGATGATGCGCCGCCCAAACCAGACCCGGGCGGCTTGCTGAAGCTGGCGGCGGCCTGGGATGTTTCGCCGGGCCGGATGGTGATGGTGGGGGATTACCGCTTTGATCTGGATTGCGGCCGGGCGGCGGGAGCCCGGACGGTGTTGGTGAACTTGCCGGAGAACCCGTGGCCAGCGTTGGCGGATTGGCATGCCGCAGACTGTGTGGCATTGCGCCGTATGATCCAGGCCAGCCACTGAAAAAGCGAAGTGTGGGAGGGGGCAAGCCCTTAATGCCTGTCAGTTAAGAGATAGAGCGGACGATGGATAACCTGTGGGAGGGGGCTTGCTCCCGATAGGCCGCGCAGCGGCCTCAAAAATGGGCCTGCTACGCAGTCCATCGGGAGCAAGCCCCCTCCCACATTTTGAGTTGGTTTATTCAGTGCTTACTGGGTAAACAGCACCTTCTCGCCCTCAGGCGAGGTGAACATCTTGTCGCCGTCATGGCCCACGCCCGGTACTTCCACCAGCTTATGGCTCAGTTGCGGATGGCGCGTCTTGAGGTCGTCAAAGTAGTTGTGCCCACGAACCAGCCGGTACGCGCCCTGGGTTTCGGCTTCGCAGCTTTTATCCAGGGCCGGGTGGTTCGGGTCGGTGTCCTGCTGGCCCAGCAGGTAGGTGATGTCGCGTGACACGTAAGCCTGCTCAAGCTGCTCGGCGCCCTGGCCTGTTGCGTAGGCGGGCAGGTGCTGCATGCCGTACTTCCATTCGTTGAAGCTTGGGCAACTGGCCACATCGAACTTCACTGGGCGCTGCGGGCTGAAATAGGCGTACGACGAGGGGTTCGCCACCACGTAACGCAGGCTGATGCCTTCGGTTTGCAGCAGCGGGTGATCGTGGCCGGTGAGGGCAAAACGCTGCACCACTTGGCCGCCGCCGGAGTGGCCGGCGACCACGATTTCTTTCAGCGCCGGGAACAATTTACGGTTACCCAGGTGCTTGATGACCTGGTCCAGTGCACCGTAGGAGCTGAGTTGGCCGGGGCCGGTCGACAGTTCGCCGGCCATCCAGTCATTGCCGTGCCAGCGCAGCACCTGCTTATCCAGATGATTGCGTTGCACGTCCAGCTCGTTGAGAAACTGCGGTGCGATCACCAGGGTATGGCTGGCAACGCCTGCGTGTGCGGCGGCATCTTCGCCACTTTTGAGATAGGTCTGCGCATTGCGCAAGCGACCGTGCACGATGATCAGTGCACGGGTGACATCAGGCAGTGGCTGGCGCCAGTCCTGGCTCAGGCCCAGGCTCAGGTCACCCGCCTGCAGATGGAAACGCTCGGGGCTGACCACTTTGACGCCGTGCGCTTGCTCGGCGGCCCAGGTGTTGGCGGAACAGCTGATCATCAAGCCCAGCAGTAGACCCAGTCGTTGGTTCATTTAGAGGCTCTTGGCGGCAAAGGTATCGCATTGAGTGATCTGCCCCTCGGTAAAGCCGGTCTTGAACCAGCGCACGCGCTGTGCCGAGGTGCCGTGGGTAAACGAGTCCGGCACGACGCGCCCTTGACCCTGTTGCTGCAAGCGGTCATCGCCAATGGCGTTGGCGGCATTCAGTGCGGCTTCAATGTCGCCGGGCTCCAGCCAGTTCAGACGTTTTTGCGCACGGTTGGCCCACACCCCGGCGAAGCAGTCGGCCTGCAGCTCCTGGCGTACCAGCAAACCGCCGTCACCTTGCATTTGCCGGCCTTGCTGGCGCGCGGCCTGGATCTTGGACGAGATGCCCAGCAGTGTCTGCACGTGGTGCCCGACTTCGTGGGCGATCACATACGCCTGGGCGAACTCGCCGGCGGCCTGGAAACGTTGCGACATTTCCCGGAAGAAATCCAGGTCCAGATAGACTTGCTGGTCGGCCGGGCAGTAGAACGGGCCGCTGGCCGAGGTGGCGCTACCGCAGGCTGAGTTGACCCGGCCACGGAACAGAATCAGCTTGGGATTCTTGTAGACCAGGCCATTTTCCTTGAACACCTGGCCCCAGGTGTCCTCGGTGTCGCCCAGCACGGCGCGCACGAAGTCAGCCTGTTGGTCGTTGGCCGGCGGTGCCTGGCGGGTTTGCGTGCTCACCGAAGGCGCTTGCTCCATCTGGCCGGTCAACTGGCCGAGGATCTGCAGCGGGTCCTGGCCGGTCAGCCAGCCTATGCCGACGATCAGCACAATCGCCGTGAGGCTCAGGCCCTTGCCGCCACCAAAGCGCATGCCTCCACCACCGCCGCCACTGTCATCGCGGGCATCCACCACGTTGTCGCTGCGTCGGCCTTTTTTCCATAGCATGGGGGCAATCCTCTCGGTAAACGGTCTTACATTAATTGGGAAAGAGTATGGCCGTTAATCGCGGCAATAACCTTCGCCGGTATCGACAATCAAGCAGTCCTTTTTATCCGCCAGCCATTTCAGGCCGGTGGCCTCGCCGTCGCCGGCGCTCAATTGCTGCGGGCCGTCGGGGCGGGTAAAGGTAATGCCGTCTTCGTTGGCTTCCCCTTTGAAGGTGCCGGCGTCGTCGTTATCCAGGCCGTATTTCATGGTCAGCAGGTAGTGGCCACGGCCGATGCTGTCGTCCTTGGCGATGGTCAGGCTCAAGCCTTCGACGCCGATCCACTTGCCAACCCATTTATCGGTCGGCGGGGTTGCCGGTACCAGCGTGGCCTGTACCGAGGCGGGAGCGGGTTTGGGCGCGGGCGTTGGCTCTTTATTGCAGGCGGTGAGCAGGGCAAGGGCAGGCAGAACAAAGAGTATTTTTTTCATAGCGACATGGCCTTGATCAAAAAGTGTGCAGCCCTTGGGCAAACGTGCTGCGTTGGACTCGAATACCGTGATTTAGTGCGCTGTTCGCACGGTGTTTGGTTATGCTCTTGGGGCAGACTCCGACCCGACTGCTAGATTACCGGGTTGAGTGCTGCCGTGTTCAGTGCTCAGCGTTCAGCCCGCCATGCAAGAGAATTCAATGACCGTCAGCACCCCCCTTTCCGGCGTCAACCGTCCCTTCAAAGGCATTTTGCTGATTGTGGTGGCGACCTTTCTGTTTTCCAGCCACGACGCCTTGTCCAAATACCTGGCCGGGTTCTATCCGATCGTGATGGTGGTGTGGGCGCGTTACCTGGTGCACACCCTGTTGATGGCCGGGATCTTCCTGCCGCAATCGGGCTTGCGGGTATTGCGCAGTAAACGCCCGGGCATGCAGGTGGTGCGCGCTTTGTGCCTGTTGGGCACCAGCCTGTTTTTCACCACGGCGCTGCATTACATCCCGTTGGCGGAAGCCACGGCGGTGAACTTCCTCGCGCCGATCCTGGTGACGGCGCTGTCCGTGCCGCTGCTCGGCGAGCATGTCACGCGTGGCCAGTGGCTGGCGGTGATCTGCGGGTTTGTCGGGGTGCTGGTGATCATCCATCCGGGGGGCGAGTTGTTTACCCCGGCGGTGTTGCTGCCGCTGTGTTCGGCGCTGTTTTTCTGCTTCTATCAACTGCTCACGCGCATCCTCAGCCAATACGACACACCGACCACCAGCAACTTCTTCGCCGGCCTGTGCAATACCCTAGTGATGAGTGCCATGGTGCCGTTCTTCTGGCAAATCCCCACGTTATGGCACGCGGTGTTGATGCTGGCGTTGGGGACGTGCGGGATGACGGCGCACCTGCTGTTGACCCAGGCGTTCCGCTTCGCGGCGCCGGCCTTGCTGGCGCCGTTCGGCTATTGCCAGATCGTGTTCGCAGGGTTGTTGGGCTGGCTGGTGTTCAATCACACCCCGGACCTGACCACGGTGGTCGGGATCGGGGTGATCTGCATGAGCGGGTTGGCCGCTGCCTGGCAGCAACGGCGCAGATAGCTCGGGGGGATAGCTCGTGGGGTAGCTCAGACGTCTACGGTAGGAATTCTGCGCGGTGCCATGAAGTACATCCAGGTCAGGGCAATGAAGTACATCGCCGGGATCAGGGTGAACAGCACCGTGTAGTTGTTGTTCGTGACCGTGAGGATATGCCCGACGATCTGGGTCATGAACATGCCGCCGATCGCCGCGCACATGCCACCGAAACCGAACACCGTGCTCATCATGTGCTTGGGCGTGTAGTCCATCACCAGGCTCCAGATATTGGCGGTCCAGGCCTGGTGCGCGCCGATGGCCAGGGAAATGGCAAACACTGCGACCCACAGCTGGCTGGAACCGGCGGCCATGATCACTCCGATGATGCAGCAGGCAAACAGCAGCATCGACAGCAACCGCGCCTTGATCGGGTTCATCCCGCGGCCGATCAGGAACGACGACAGAATGCCCCCGCCCACACTGCCGAAGTCGGCGGTCAGGTAAATGATGATCAGCGGAATGCCCATCTGGGTCACGTTGATGCCCAGGTTGTATTGCTGGTTCAGGAACGGCGGCAGCCAGTACAGGTAGAACCAGAACACTGGTGCGGTCATTGCGTAGGCAAGGGCGAAGGCCCAGGTACCACGCATGCGCAGGATGCGGCTGAACGGGACGCGAGGTTGTTCCGGTTCGAGTTCCTGCTGTACGTAGTCCAGTTCGGATTGTTTAACGGTGGGGTGGTCTTCCGGGTTGTAGTACTTCAGGCCCCAGCACACCAGCCAGATCCCGCCGAGTGCCGACATGCACAGGAACGCCGCCTGCCAGCCCCACACGTGCAGGATCAACGGCAGCAGCATCGGCGTCACCATCGCACCGACGTTGGTGCCGGCGTTGAAGATGCCGGTGGCGACTGCGCGCTCACCCGCCGGGAACCACAGGCGCGTGGTCTTGACGCAGGCCGGGTAGTTGGCGGCTTCGGTGATGCCGAGGATAAAACGGCAGACCATAAAGCCGAGCGCCGAGGTGGCCAGGCCGTGGGCGCCGGTGGCCAGGCTCCACAGCAAGACCGCGCAGAAGAACACGCGCTTGACGCCGATGCGGTCGATCAGCCGGCCTTGCAGTACAAAACCGATGGCATAACCCACCTGGAACCAGAAGTTGATGTTGGCGTAGTCCATCGCCGTCCAGCTCATTTCCTTGGCCAGGATCGGTTGCATCACGCCCAGGGCGGCGCGGTCGATGTAGTTCAGTGTGGTGGCGAAGAACACCAGGGCCAGCATGCCCCAGCGGGTTTTACCCACGGCCAGGGCGCCGCGGATCTTGTCGCCGATGCCGGCGTGCGGGTTGCCCGGGCGCGCGGCCAGGACGGAGTTTTGCGAAGGCATGAGGTGGTACCCGTTTTTGAAATTGTTATGGTGTGTGCTGGGCTTCTTTTTCGGGTGTAGCTGCGAGAACGATGGTGCGTAGTGGCTAAAAAATCGTCAATTCGCCAAAGGGGCTTAGTGTTCGATAATCGCACCAAAAACTAACCGGTTCGTACATTTTAATTGCTGCGTGTAGGCTGGGGGCGAATAATTTGCCACAAACAACAATTGCCGGGAGTCGCCCCATGCAACGTTCCATTGCCACCGTTTCCTTGAGCGGTACTCTGCCGGAAAAGCTTGAAGCCATTGCCGCCGCCGGGTTTGACGGGGTCGAGATCTTCGAGAATGACTTGTTGTATTACGACGGCAGCCCGCGGGAAGTCAGGCAAATGTGTGCCGACCTGGGCATTGCCATCACCTTGTTCCAGCCCTTTCGCGACTTCGAAGGCTGCCGCCGCGACCGCCTGGCGCGCAACCTTGAACGGGCCGAGCGCAAGTTCGACTTGATGCAGGAACTGGGCACCGACCTGGTGCTGGTGTGCAGTAATGCTTCGGCCGATTGCGTGGGCGATGAACGCATTTTGCTCGACGACTTGAGCCTGCTGGCCGAACACGCCGGGCGCCGTGGACTGCGCATTGGTTATGAAGCGCTGGCCTGGGGCAAGCATGTCAACACCTGGCAGCAAGTGTGGAACCTGGTGCGCCAGGTCGATCACCCCAGCCTCGGCGTGCTGCTCGACAGCTTCCACACCTTGTCGCTCAAGGGCGACCCGAGCGCGATCGCGCAGATCCCCGGCGACAAGATCTTCTTTGTGCAAATGGCTGACGCGCCGATCCTGGCCATGGACGTGCTGGAGTGGAGCCGGCACTTCCGTTGCTTCCCCGGGCAGGGCGAATTCGACCTGGCGGGGTTCCTCGCACCGATCATCCAGAGCGGCTACACCGGGCCGTTATCCCTGGAGATCTTCAACGATGGTTTCCGCGCGGCACCCACCCGGGCGAATGCGGCAGACGGCTTGCGCTCGCTGCTGTACCTGGAAGAGAAAACCCGTGAACGCCTCCAGCAGCAAGCGCCTGCCCAGCCCGTCGATATCCTGTTCGATACCCCGCCCGCCAGCGAATACGGTGGCATCGAGTTCCTGGAGTTCGCCGTGGATGAAAACCTCGGGGCCAGGCTCACTCAATGGCTGGAGCGCCTGGGCTTCGTCAAGGCCGGGCAGCACCGTTCCAAGAGTGTGAGCCTGTTGCGCCAGGGGGATATCAACCTGATCCTCAACTGTGAGCCGTATTCCTTCGCGCACAATTTTTTCGAGGCCCATGGGCCATCGTTGTGTGCCACGGCGATTCGGGTCAAGGACAGTGCCAAGGCGATGGCACGGGCAGTGGCCTACAAAGGCCAGCCGTATCGCGGATTGGTGGGGCCCAACGAGCTGGAACTGGGCGCGGTTCGCGCACCGGATGGCAGCCTGATTTACCTGGTGGACCCAAGCGAAGGCGACTTGTACGACACTGATTTCAACCTGCAGCCGGCAGCGCTTTCCAGCGGCGGCCTGCTGCGCATTGACCATATGGCGATGGCCTTGCCGGCCGACAGCCTCGACAGTTGGGTGCTGTTTTACAAGAGCCTGCTGGATTTCGAGGCCGATGACGAAGTGGTGTTGCCCGACCCTTACGGCCTGGTGAAAAGCCGTGCACTGCGTAGCCGTTGCAGCTCGATCCGTCTGCCGTTGAATATTTCTGAGAACCGCAACACCGCCATTTCCCATGCACTATCGAGCTATCGAGGCTCGGGGGTGCACCACATTGCGTTCGACTGCGCGGATATTTTCGCCGAGGTGAGCCGGGCGAAGGCGGCAGGTGTGCCGTTGCTGGATATCCCGCTCAACTACTATGACGACCTGGCGGCGCGGTTTGATTTCGACGATGAGTTCCTCAGCGAGTTGGCGTATTACAACGTGCTGTACGACCGCGACGCCCAGGGCGGTGAGTTGTTTCATGTGTACACCGAGGCCTTCGAAGGGCGGTTTTTCTTCGAGATTATCCAGCGCAAGAACGGTTACGCCGGCTATGGCGCGGCCAACGTGGCGGTCCGTCTGGCGGCGATGGCCAAATCCCGTAGCGGCGCGGCGCGGCAGGCGCGTTTATAACGGCGGGTCAGGTGCTTCCTTCGGCGGGCGGCGCGGCCCATAATCACCGCCTGCATAACACTGGCCGTGAGCGCACCATGACCTCCGAAGCACCGCGCAAGAGTCGTAAGAACAATCCGGAAAAAACCCGCGAAAACATCCTTCAGGAAGCCATCGCCGAGTTCGTTCAACAGGGCCTGTCCGGCGCTCGCGTGGATGCGATCGCCGAGCGCATCCACACCTCCAAACGCATGATCTATTACTACTTCGGCAGTAAGGAACAGCTCTACGTCGAAGTACTGGAGAAGCTCTACGGCGACATCCGTAATACCGAAACCCGTATGAACCTCACCGCGCTGGAGCCCCGTGAAGCGATCCGGCGCCTGGTGGAGTTCACCTTTGATCACCACGACCAGAACGTGGATTTCGTGCGTATCGTCAGCATCGAGAATATCCACAACGCCGAATACGTGAAGCGTTCGGATGCGATCAAGGCGATGAACAGCAACATCCTTGAAGCGTTGGGCGCCACTTTGCGTCGGGGGGCCGAGATGGGGCTGTTCCGCGAGGGGCTGGAGCCGTTGGACGTGCACCTGCTGATCAACTCTTTCAGCTTTTACCGGGTGTCCAACCGCCATACGTTCAGTGAGATTTTTCAGATCGAGCTGTCGGACGAGGCGATCAAGCAGCGCCACCGCGAGATGATTTGTGATTCGGTGATGCGTTACTTGCAGGCCTAAGGCTGAAACAGGACCCATGTGGGAGGGGGCTTGCTCCCGATAGCGTTGTGCCAGTCAGCAGTTTTTCGACTGACTTGCCGCTATCGGGAGCAAGCCCCCTCCCACAGGTTAACCATCGTCCGCTCTATCGCTTAACTGACTGGCATTAGGGCAAGCCGCTCCCACATTGGGATTTTTTTGCCAGTCAGGTATTCATGCTCTGGAAGTGCGCCAGCATGCGGTCGGCGTCTGGCGCCTTGCCACTGAACAACTCAAACGCCTTCACCGCCTGAAACACCGCCATGTTGCCGCCATCCAGGGTGCGGCAACCCAAGGCGCGGGCGTCGCGCAGCAGTTCGGTTTCCAGGGGGAAGTACACAATTTCCGCGACCCATAACTCAGCCCGCAACAGCGCGGGCGGCACTGGCGTGCCCGGCAGTTTAGCCATGCCCATCGGTGTGGTGTTGACCAACCCATCGGCTTCGGCCATGGCACTTTCCAGGTGGCTGCCGACCTGGGCACGCCCGCTGCCGAAACGCTGTGCAAGGTTATCGACAAGGTCGCGGGCGCGGCTGATCTCCACGTCAAAAATACTCAAGTGTTGTACGCCTTCGGCCAACAGTGCGTGGGCCACGGCCGCTCCCGCACCGCCGGCGCCCATCTGAACCACGCGTTGGCGCGCGACATCATTGAAGTTGCGCCGAAACCCTTCGGCAAACCCCAGGCAGTCGGTGTTGTGGCCGATTCGCTTGCCGGCCTTGAATACCACGGTGTTGACCGCGCCGATGCCTCGGGCTTCGTCGGAGAGTTCATCGAGCAACGGCAGAATCGCCTGCTTGCACGGGTAGGTAATGTTCAGCCCGGTGAAGTGCATCAACTCGGCGGCGCGCAGCAGGTCGGGCAGGGCGTTGATGTCCAGGTGCAGCGGTGCAAGATCAATCAGGCGATACAGGTAACGCAGGCCTTGGGCGTCGCCTTCCTGCTCATGCAGCGCCGGGGTGCGGGAGGCCTGGATGCCCGAGCCGATCAGGCCGGCGAGGATGCGCGGTTTCATCGGGTCGATCCTTTTAGCAACTGGCTGAAGTGGCTCAGGGCCAAGTGGTAGCCGTGGCTACCGAAGCCGGCCAGCACTGCGGTGGCGACCGGCGATACAAAGGAGTGATGCCGAAACGCCTCACGCGCATGCACATTGGATAAGTGCACTTCGATCACTGGCACTTCACTGGCCACCAGTGCGTCGCGAATCGCGACCGAGGTGTGGGTCCAGGCGGCCGGGTTGATCACGATCCCGGCGCAACGGGCGCGGGCGCCATGGATCCAGTCGAGCAGTTCGCCTTCGTGGTTGGTTTGGCGAAACTCCAGTTTCAACCCCAGTTGTTCAGCGCTGCGGCCACACAGGGCGGCGATGTCGGCCAGGGTTTCATGGCCGTAGGTGGCGGGCTCACGGGTGCCGAGCAGATTGAGATTGGGGCCGTTGAGCACCAGGATGAGGGGCGGCATGGGGTGTCTCCACAATTATTGTTCGTTGTGGAGGTAAAATGTACTGAATGGTTAATTTGGTCAATCGACGGCAGTGTGCCCGAGTTGGCATGTGTTCGATTATCGAACCATTAATCCAGGGTAGTCGCTGCAGAAGGTGCGCCGCCCGAATACGGGCGGCGCACGGGTCAGCGTCGGGTCAACAACACGCCGGATTCCATGTGGTGCGTCCACGGGAACTGGTCAAACATTGCACAGCGGGTAATGCGGTGCGTGTCATGCAGTTGCGCAATGTTCGCGGCCAGGGTCTCCGGGTTGCAGGAGATGTACAGGATGTTGTCGAAGCGCCGGGTCAGCTCGCAGGTGTCCGGGTCCATGCCGGCGCGGGGCGGGTCGACGAACACGCTGCCGAATTCATAGCTCTTCAGGTCGATGCCTTGCAGGCGGCGGAACGGACGCACTTCATTGAGCGCCTCGGTGAGTTCTTCGGCAGACAGGCGCACCAGAGTGACGTTATCCACCGCGTTTTCATCGAGGTTGGCCAGCGCTGCGTTCACGGAGGTTTTGCTGATCTCGGTGGCCAGCACCTTACGCACGCGGGTGGCCAGCGGCAGGGTGAAGTTGCCGTTGCCGCAGTACAGTTCCAGCAAGTCATCCGGGCGATCGCCCAAGGCTTCATACGCCCAATTGAGCATCTTCTGGTTCACCGTGCCGTTGGGCTGGGTGAACGCGCCTTCGGGTTGGCGATAGCTGAAGGTACGGCCGCCGACTTCGAGTTTTTCCACCACGTAGTCATGGCCGATCACATCGCGCTTGCCCTTGGAGCGGCCGATGATGCTGACATTCAAGTCGGCGGCCAGCTGTTTGGCGGCGGTGTGCCAATGCTCATCCAGTGGGCGGTGATAGCACAGGGTGATCATCGCGTCGCCAGCCAGTGTGGTGAGGAACTCCACCTGGAACAGCTTGTGGCTCAGGGCGGCGCTGGCTTGCCAGGCGGCCTTGAGTTGCGGCATCAACTGGTTGATGCGGTGGCTGGCGATGGGGAACTCTTCGATCAGGATCGGCGTGCGCTTGTCGTCCTGGGAGAACATCGCGTAGTGGCGTTCACCACCTTCGCGCCACAGGCGGAACTCCGCCCGCAGGCGGAAGTTCTGCAGCGGCGAATCGAAGACCTGTGGCTCGGGTGCGTCGAACGGTGCCAGCAGGTCACGCAAGCGCGTGACCTTGTCTTGCAGTTGAGCGGTGTAGCGTGCGGCGTCAAAAGTCATGCGTTGAACCAGCCCAGCTTGATCACGAACAGAATCGACAGGATCACCAGTGCCGGGTTCAGCTCACGGTAGCGGCCCGAAAGCAGCTTGATGGCGGTCCAGGCGATGAAACCGAAGGCGATGCCGTTGGCGATGGAGTAAGTGAAAGGCATCGCCAGGGCGGTGATCACCACCGGTGCTGCCACGGTAATGTCATCCCAGTCGATTTCCGCCAGGCCCGACGTCATCAACACGGCCACGAACAGCAGCGCCGGTGCGGTGGCGAAGGCCGGCACGCTGGCGGCCAGCGGCGAGAAGAACAGCGCCAGCAGGAACAGGATCGCCACCACGATGGCGGTCAAGCCGGTACGGCCACCGGCGCTTACGCCTGCGGCGGACTCGATGTAGCTGGTGGTGGTCGAGGTGCCCAGCAGGGAACCGGCCATGGCGGCGGTGCTGTCGGCGATCAGCGCACGGCCCATTTTCGGCATGTGGCCATCCTTGCCCATCAGCCCGGCGCGCTTGGCGACGCCGATCAGGGTGCCGGAGTTGTCGAACAGGTCGACGAACAGGAACGCGAAGATCACGCTGACCAGGCCGATATCCAACGCGCCTTTGATATCCAGTTGCAGGAACGTCGGGGCCAGCGAGGGTGGCATCGAGGTCACGCCGCCGAACGGGGTGAAGCCCATGACGATGGAGACGATGGTCACCGCCAGGATGCCGATCAGCACCGCGCCGCGCACGGCCAGGGCTTCCAGCGCCACGATCAGCGCGAAACCGAGGGTGGCGAGGATCGGCGCCGGTTGTTTCAGGTCGCCCAGGCCGACCATGGTGGCCGGGTTGCTGACCACGATACCGGCGTTATGCAGGGCGATCAGCGCCAGGAACAGGCCGATACCGGCGGCAATCGCCGAGCGCAGCGGCAGCGGGATGCTGTTGATGATCCACTCACGGATACGGAAGATCGACAGCAGGAAGAACAGTACCGCCGAAATGAAAACCGCACCCAGGGCAACCTGCCAGGTGTGGCCCATGTGCAGCACCACGGTGTAGGTAAAGAAGGCGTTGAGGCCCATGCCCGGTGCCAGGGCGATCGGGTAGTTGGCGATCAGGCCCATTACCGTCGAACCGATGGCGGCCGCCAGGCAGGTCGCGACGAACACGGCGCCCTTGTCCATGCCGGTTTCGCCGAGGATGCTCGGGTTCACGAACAGGATGTAGGCCATCGCCAGGAACGTGGTGATACCCGCGAGAATCTCGGTGCGCACGTTGGTGTTGTGTGCTTTGAGTTGAAACAGCTTTTCCAGCATGCCGGCTCCCTGTGACGCTATCTTGCGTCGTTATTTGTTGACCTCTAAGTCAAAGCACAAACTGCGCCAAGCGCCTGTGGTTTCAGAGAGGATCGGAAAAAGCGGCGCATCATACCAGCAGCCGAGGCCGTGTGGCGCACGGGGTTGGCTTGGCGATGCATGGCTGTGGATCATGGCCTTGAGGCATACTGCGCCGACGTTCAAGGCAGGGTCGTTAACAGCATGAAAAAAGCCAACGCGTGGAGTCTAGCTCTGATCGCCAGTCTCAGCCTGTGGTGGGGTGCGGCACCAGCGTGGGGCGCAGCTGCACCGCCCTTGAGCGAGGTGCGGGTGTTCAAGGTCGAGTCGGCGCGTTGCAGCGAGAAAGTCGCGGAAGGCGCCCAGAGTACCCAGATGTGCGAGCACCGTGGCCCGACCCAGGTTTCGGTGATGGAAGTCGGACTGGGTAACAGCCCCATGGGCCGCTTCAATGGCGCCGAGTTGGACGGGCGGCGCACGCCGGTGTGCCAGGTCGGCAATATCAGCGAGGCGTGCAATGGCGTGGGCACGCTGATGGGCTACATCTATGTGTTTGACTTGAATGTCGAAGCCCAGGGGTGGTTCGAGTTCAGCAATACGTCGATCAACGGCCCGCAAAATACCTTGAAGGTGATGCTCAATATCCGCTGATCAATCCTCTTGAACGCTCATAACCACGGGTAGTCGTACCCCAGAGACGGCGACTTTCCCGAACGCCGCGAACGGACTTCAACCCGTGAGGTGTTTATGAGCGCAATCCCCAATGACGCGGCGGCCCGACCGTTCGTCAGCCACCCGATACACCTGACCCTGAACGGCCAGCAGCGCCAGCTGAACGTGTTGCCCTGGACCACCTTGCTCGACCTGCTGCGCGAACAACTCGACCTGGTCGGCAGCAAAAAGGGCTGCGACCACGGCCAATGTGGTGCCTGCACGGTATTGCGTGACGGCAAACGCGTGAATGCCTGCCTGACCCTGGCGGTGATGTGCGACGGTGCCGAGTTGACCACCATCGAGGGCTTGGCTGACGGCGACGAGCTGCATCCGATGCAGCAGGCGTTTATCAAGCATGACGCGTTCCAGTGTGGCTATTGCACGCCTGGGCAGATTTGTTCTGCCGTTGGCCTGGCCAATGAGGGGCGGGCCCAGGACCCCGCGCAGATCCAGGAACTGATGAGCGGCAATCTGTGCCGCTGTGGTGCCTACAGCAACATCCGCGATGCAATTGAAGCGGTCGTGCTGGGAGACAAACCATGAACCCTTTCCAGTACAGCAAGCCGACCGACGTACATGAAGCGGTGCGGCTGAGTAGCGCCGCCTCGCGCTTTATTGCCGGCGGCACCAATTTGCTGGACCTGATGAAAGAGAACATCAGCCGGCCCGAACACTTGATCGATATCACCGGCCTGCCGCTGCATGGCGTTGAACCTACGGCCAGTGGTGGCGTGATGATCGGCGCCCTGGTCAGCAACGCCGACCTGGCCTGGCACCCGTTGATCGAAGCCCGTTACCCTTTGCTGTCCCAGGCGATCCTCGCCGGTGCGTCACCGCAGTTGCGCAACATGGCCAGTACTGGCGGCAACCTGTTGCAGCGCACCCGTTGCTATTACTTCTATGACACCGGCGTGCCCTGCAACAAGCGCGAGCCGGGCAGTGGCTGCCCGGCGCGAACCGGCTTGAACCGCATTCATGCCATTCTCGGTGCCAGCGAGCAGTGCGTGGCAACCCACCCCTCGGACATGTGTGTCGCCCTGGCCGCCCTGGAGGCACGGGTGCATGTGGAGGGGCGTGGCGGTTCGCGTGTGATTGAGTTTGCCGATTTCCATCGCTTGCCGGGCGACACGCCGCAGCGCGACAACCTGTTGGCCGATGATGAACTGATCACGGCCATTGAGTTACCGGCCGACCGTCTGGCGGGCCACAGTCATTATTTGAAAGTGCGCGACCGTGCGTCATACGCGTTTGCCCTGGTGTCGGTTGCCGCCGCGTTGGAGCTGGACGGTGACACCATCGTCGACGCCCGCCTGGCCCTTGGCGGCGTGGCGCACAAACCCTGGCGGGACCGAGCGGTGGAAACCGCGCTGATCGGCCGTACGGTCAGCCGCGAAACCTTCAGCAGTGCCGCTGACGCCTTGTTGCAGGATGCCGAGCCGCTGGAACACAACGTCTTCAAGATCAAGCTGGCGCGTCGGGCGATTATCCGCGCCCTGAGCGATGCCGCTGTCGCAGGAGAACGCCCATGACCGCTATCGGAAAACCCCTGGACCGCGTCGATGGTCTGCTCAAGGTGACGGGCCAGGCACGTTATGCCGGTGAGTTTGCCGGTCAGGACCTGCTCCACGGCAGCGTGGTGTCCAGTACTATCGCCAAGGGGCGAGTGGTCAGGATCGATGCGTCCAGAGCCCTGGCATTGCCCGGCGTGGTCATGGTGCTCGATCACCTCAACCGGCCGAAACTCGCCAGTTACGACGACGCGTTTGCCGATGACGATGCCGCGGACGGTTCGCCGTTTCGCCCGTTGTACAACGACCGCGTGCTCTATAGCGGCCAGCCATTGGCCCTGGTGATCGCCGATAACCTGGAGCTGGCGCGGCATGCCGGTTCGCTGGTGCATATCGAGTACGAGCGCGAAGCTTTCGAGACCGACTTGCTGGCGATGCAGGAGCAGGCCCACGCTTCCCCGCAAACGCCGCCCAAGCCGCGTGGCAACTTTCAGGCGCAGTGGAGCGCCGCCGCCGTCAGCCTGGATCTGCACTACAGCACGCCCATCGAGCATCACAACCCTATGGAGCCGCATGCCAGTACGGTGCTGTATCAGCCGGATGGCACCCTGCATATCCATGACAAAACCCAAGGGCCACAGAACTGCCAGGCCTATGTGCAAAAGGTGTTCGGTCTGGATAAAAGCCAGGTGCGCATCTTTGCCGCTTTCGTTGGCGGGGCGTTCGGCTCGGGCTTGCGTCCGCAGTATCAATTGCCGCTGGCGGTGATGGCGTCGCTGGCGCTCAAGCGTTCGGTACGGGTCACCCTGACGCGTCAACAGATGTTCACGTTCGGCTACCGCCCGCGCACCTTGCAGCGCCTGCAAATGGGCGCCGCAGCCAACGGGCAACTGCTGGCACTTGGGCATACCGCAATCGGCCAGACTTCGCGTTTCGAGGACTTCAGTGAGCACGTGGTGGAATGGAGCGGCATGCTCTACCACTGCGACAACGTGCAACTGACCTACAAACTTGTGCCGCTCGATGTATTCACCCCGCTGGATATGCGTGCGCCTGGCGCTGCCCTGGGGGTGATCGGCCTGGAGTGCGCCATGGACGAACTGGCGTGTGCCTTGGGCATGGACCCGGTGCAACTGCGCCTGATCAATTACGCCGAGCGTAACCAGAACGAAGACAAACCTTGGTCGAGTAAAGCGCTGCGTGAGTGCTACCGCGAAGGCGCCGAACGTTTCGGCTGGCAGCGGCGCAACCCGGAGCCGCGCAGCATGCGAGAGGGCCGGCAATTGATCGGCTGGGGCATGGCCGGCGGTGTGTGGGAGGCCATGCAGATGAAGGCCAGCGCCAAGGCGCGGATCGACGCGCAGGGCAAGCTGACGGTGAGCAGCGCCACCACGGATATCGGCACCGGAACTTATACCGTGATGACCCAGATCGCGGCGCAGGCCAGTGGGGTGGCGGTCAAGGACGTGGCGTTTCTATTGGGGGATTCATCGTTGCCTACGGCGCCGCTGCAAGGGGGCTCGTTCACCGTCTCTTCCGTCGGGACCGCCGTTCAGCAAGCGTGCGAAGCGTTGAACGCCAAGTTGCTGAAAGTCGCCCGGCAGACTTACCCGGTTTTTAAAGGGGCTGAAGCGGTGCGCTTCGAAGACGGCCAACTGCACTGCGGGGATGTCAGTGTTTCGCTGGCGCAGTTGGTCAAGGACAGCGGTGAAGAGGCGTTGGAAGTCCAGGTCGACAGCGAGCCCGACAAAAAGCGCGAAGGCTACGCCACCGCCACCCATTCAGCGGTGTTCGTGGAGGTGCGGGTGGACGAAGACCTCGGCACTGTGCACGTCAGCCGGGTGGTCAGCGCCGTTGCGGCCGGGCGTGTGGTCAACCCCAAGATGGCCCGCAGCCAGATTCTCGGTGGGGTGGTGTGGGGCATCGGCATGGCGCTGCACGAAGAAACCCAGGTCGACCATCAGCTGGGTCGTTACATGAATCACAGCCTGGCCGAGTACCACATTCCGGTAAACGCCGATATCGGTGACATTGACGTGCTGTTCGTCGAAGAACACGACGAGATCGTCAATGCCCTGGGTTCCAAGGGGGTCGGTGAAATCGGCATTGTCGGGGTGGCGGCAGCCGTCGCGAATGCGGTCTACCACGCCACCGGCAAGCGGGTCAGGGACTTCCCGATCACCCTGGATAAGGTGCTTTAAACCTTGGCCTCTTCGACCGGAACATGCATCCGGTCGCGGTTGGCCAGGGTCGGGAACAGCTTGATCCACACCCCGGTGACCAGCAATGTCCCGACCCCGCCCATGACCACGGCGGGCACGGTGCCGAACCAATGGGCGGTGATCCCGGACTCGAACTCGCCCAGTTGATTGGACGCGCCGATGAACAGGCCGTTGACCGCACTGACGCGCCCGCGCATTTCATCCGGGGTTTCCAGTTGTACGAACGAGGCGCGGATCACCATGCTGATCATGTCCGCCGCGCCCAACACCACCAGCACCCCCAGGGAGAACCAGAACGAGGTCGACAGGCCGAAGGCGATAGTCGCCACGCCGAATACGCCTACGGCGGTGAACATCACGCGTCCCACGTGCCGGTCCACGGCAAACCGCGCCAGCCACAACGACATCAACAACGCACCCACCGCCGGTGCCGAGCGCAGCAGGCCCAGGCCCCAGGCACCGGTCAGCAGGATGTCCTTGGCGAACACCGGCAGCAACGCGGTGGCGCCGCCCAGCAGCACGGCGAACAGGTCCAGGGAAATGGCGCCGAGGATGTCCGGGCGGCTGCGGATGAAACGGATGCCGGCCAGCAGCGAATCCAGGGTGGCCTTGCCTTTATTGAGTGGGGTCTGGCGGGCGGGCAGGTTGAGAGTCAGTGTGCAGGCAATCAGGTAAAGCACCACGGTAGGCCCGTAGACCCACACGCTGCCGAATGCATACAGCAAACCGCCGAGCGCCGGCGCGACGATGGTCGCCAGTTGCTGGGCCGACTGGGAGGACGCCACCGCCCTCGGGAACAATGCGCTGGGCACGATGCTTGGCAGCAGCGCCTGGGTGGTGGGCATTTCAAAGGAGCGCGCGGCGCCCAACAGGAACGCGAGGATGAAGATCATCTCGCGGGTCACGTGGCCGGTCAGGCCGCCGATGGCCAGGCTCAGGGCAATCAACGCCTGCACGGTCTGGCAGATGGCGGCCACCTTGCGGCGCTCGTAACGGTCGGCCACATGCCCGGTATGCAGCATGAACAGTACGCGTGGCACAAATTCGACCAGACCCACCAAGCCCAGGTCCAGCACGTTGCCGGTCAATTGGTAGAGGTTCCAGCCAATCGCCACGGTGAGCATCTGGAAGCCGCTGGCGGTAAAGATCCGCGCCAGCCAGAACGCGATGAAAGGGCGGTGATGGCGCAGCAGCAACAGGGGTTCGCTTGGCATCGGGAGTTCAGGTCAGGGCCGGAGAAAGGCCGAGATTATCATCAAGTTGTAACAGATGGTTGCAGGAACTGAGCTGAGGCAGTCTGTCACGCGGCAAAAGACCACGCCGTCCTGCAACGAAAATGGGACTACTCTTTCAGCAATGCTTGATCCAGATCAAAACCGGCCGCGGAATTGTTCTGGCGGCCGCAAGGCCAGATTCCCCGCGTGGTGGGTAAAAAAAAGAAACGAATTGAAATTCGCCAGGCTCCATATCCGTGGGGGCAGTGGGTGCAGGCTCCCGCCAGCAGCCGGTATTACCTGACAGAGGAAAACTTATGTTCGGTTTGGAGGCGCTAGATCTCGCCCGAATTCAATTTGCGTTCACCATCTCGTTTCACATCCTGTTCCCGGCGATCACCATCGGCCTGGCCAGTTACCTTGCGGTACTGGAAGGTTTGTGGCTCAAGACCCACAACGACACCTACCGTGACCTCTACCACTTCTGGTCGAAGATCTTTGCCGTCAACTTCGGCATGGGCGTGGTCTCCGGGTTGGTCATGGCCTACCAGTTCGGCACCAACTGGAGCCGCTTCTCGGACTTCGCCGGCTCCGTTACCGGCCCGCTGTTGACGTATGAAGTGCTCACGGCGTTCTTCCTGGAAGCAGGCTTCCTGGGGGTGATGCTGTTCGGCTGGAACAAAGTGGGGCGCAAGCTGCACTTCTTCGCCACGGTGATGGTGGCCGTCGGTACGTTGATCTCCACCTTCTGGATCCTGTCGTCCAACAGCTGGATGCAGACGCCTCAGGGCTTTGAGATCGTTGACGGACGCGTGATCCCGACCGATTGGTTCGCGGTGGTCTTCAACCCGTCGTTCCCTTACCGCCTGGCACACATGGCCACGGCGGCCTTCGTGGCCACCGCGTTCTTCGTCGGCTCCTCGGCGGCCTGGCACTTGTTGCGTGGCAAGGACAACCCGGCAATCCGCACCATGCTGTCGATGGCGATGTGGATGGCCCTGATCGTCGCGCCTATCCAGGCGGTCATCGGCGACTTCCATGGCCTCAACACCCTCAAGCACCAACCGGCAAAGATTGCCGCGATTGAAGGCCACTGGGAAAACGTCGGCAACGAACCGACGCCGCTGATCCTGTTCGGCTGGCCGGACATGAAGGCCGAAAAAACCAAGTACGCGGTGGAAATTCCGTACTTGGGAAGCCTGATCCTGACCCACTCCCTGGACAAGCAGGTGCCGGCGCTCAAGGAGTTCCCGCCTGAGGACCGCCCCAACTCGACCATCGTGTTCTGGTCGTTCCGGGTCATGGTTGGCCTGGGTTTCCTGATGATCTTCACCGGCTTGTTCAGCCTCTGGCTGCGCAAGGGCGACAAAATGTACTCGTGCAAACCGTTCCTGTACCTGGCGTTGTGGATGGGCCCGTCCGGGTTGATCGCGATTCTCGCCGGCTGGTTCACCACCGAAATCGGCCGCCAGCCGTGGGTGGTTTACGGTTTGATGCGCACGGCGGATGCGTCTTCCGGACACAGCTTGGCGCAGATGACGATCACCCTGGTGTTGTTCGTAGTGGTGTACTTCGCGCTGTTTGGCGCAGGTCTGGGTTACATGATGCGTCTGGTACGCAAAGGTCCGGTTACTCACGAAAGTACCGAGCCAACCCACGGTGGCCCTGGCCAGAAACGCACACCGGCGCGTCCGTTGTCGGCGGCCGATGACGGCAGTGATGACCAACACGCCGACATCCAGCACAAGGGGAATTGAGATGGGTATTGATCTTCCGCTGATCTGGGCCGTGATCATCATCTTCGGCATCATGATGTACGTGGTGATGGACGGCTTCGACCTGGGTATCGGCATCCTCTTCCCGTTTATTCCGGGCAAAGTCGACCGTGACGTGATGATGAACACCGTCGCCCCGGTATGGGACGGCAACGAGACCTGGCTGGTACTGGGCGGCGCGGCGTTGTTCGGCGCTTTCCCGCTGGCCTATTCGGTGGTGTTGTCGGCGCTGTACCTGCCGCTGATCCTGATGCTGGTCGGGCTGATCTTCCGTGGCGTGGCGTTCGAGTTCCGCTTCAAGGCCAAGGACCACAAGCGCCACCTGTGGGACAAGGCGTTTATCGGCGGCTCGATTGCCGCGACGTTCTTCCAGGGCGTGGCGCTGGGGGCGTTCATTGACGGCATCCCGGTGGTGAACCGTCAGTTCGCCGGCGGCTCGCTGGACTGGTTGACGCCGTTCACGATGTTCTGCGGTGTCGCCCTGGTGGTTGCGTATGCCCTGCTGGGTTGCACCTGGCTGATCATGAAAACCGAAGGCAAGTTGCAGGAGCAGATGCACAACCTGGCGCGGCCATTGGCCTTCGTGGTGTTGGCGGTGATCGGTATCGTCAGCCTGTGGACGCCCCTGTCGCACCCGGAAATCGCCTCGCGCTGGTTCACCTTGCCGAACCTGTTCTGGTTCCTGCCGGTGCCGATCCTGGTGTTGGTGACCATGTACGGGCTGATTCGCGCAGTGGCACGTAATGCCCATTACACGCCGTTCCTGCTGACGCTGGTGTTGATCTTCCTCGGCTACAGCGGCCTGGGGATCAGCCTGTGGCCAAATATCATCCCGCCATCAGTTTCGATCTGGGATGCCGCCGCACCGCCGCAGAGCCAGGGTTTCATGCTGGTGGGCACGTTGTTCATCATTCCGTTCATCCTGGGCTACACCTTCTGGAGCTACTACGTGTTCCGCGGCAAGGTCACCCATGAAGACGGTTACCACTAGGAGGGAGCGTCCCATGTCCGGCAAACCGACGTTGCACGAGATTGAACAGGCCGAGAAACAGCCGTTGTGGCGGCGCCTGGGGTGGTTGGCGATGATCTGGACCGGCAGCGTGCTGGCCCTGTTCATCGTGGCCAGCCTGATGCGCCTGTTCATGAACGCGGCCGGCTTGACCACGCACTGACATCCCAATCCGGGCCTCACGGCCCGGCTTTCAGCCCTGTCATTTGCACGAGTGGCAGGGTTTTTTTATTTGCGCGCTTTGATAATCACGAATTTTGGCGTGGTGGCGATTTGCTCGACACCCCGGAACAACCGGGCCAGTTTGGTGTGGTAGCCCAAGTGACGGTTGCCGACGATGTAAAGAGCACCGCCGACGACCAGGGTTTCCCGCGCCTGCTGGAACATGCGCCACGCGAGGAAATCGCCGACTACCTGTTGCTGATGAAAAGGCGGGTTGCAGAGCACCACGTCCAGCGACTGCGCCTCCTGGCCGGCCAGGCCGTCGCCTGCGCGTATCACCACGTCGCGCTCACCCAGCGCGGCGCGCCAGTTCTCGGCGGCCGATTGCACCGCCATAAAGGACTCGTCCACCAAGGTGTAGTGCGCAGCAGGGTTTTGCAAGGCGCTGGCGATTGCCAATACACCGTTGCCACAGCCCAGGTCCGCCACGCGGGCGTTGCCGAGGTTTTTCGGCAGGTGGGGCAGAAAGGCGCGGGTGCCGATATCCAGGCCTTCACGGCAGAATACGTTGGCGTGGTTGAGCAGTTCGATGGCCGGGGCGTCGAGGGCGTAGCGGGTGGGGTAGGGCGAGAGGGCGGTGGGCCGTTGGTCGACGGTCGCGATCAACAAGCGTGCCTTCTTGACCGCCAGTGAGGCGTGCATTGGCCCGATGTAGCGCTCCAGCAATTCCCCCGCAGCCCGTGGCAGGTGCTTGATCATCGCCCCGGCGATCACTTCGGCACCCGGTGCCAGCTGACCCTGCAGGCGGATCAATTGTTCCTCCAGTAAGGCCAGGGTTTTCGGCACGCGGATCAGCACCCGGTCGAACGGCCCCGTGGGCACCTGGCTGGCCGGGATGAACGGCACCGCATCAAACGTCTTGCCGTTGCGCACCAGGTTTTTTTCCAACCCCAAGGCTGCAAGAAACGAATCACCACTGGAGGTCACTTGTACCTGCCCCTGGAGGCTGGCGGCCAAGGCGCCAAAGCTGTCATTGAGCACCAGCACGCGAGTGGCTGCCGCCGGCTGCTGCTGCGCCAGATAGTCGAGCAGGTACTCGTCGGCGGCATCGAAGGCTTGCAGCGGATCGTTATGTTGCTCGGGTTGGCGGATCAGATCGAGCTGGGCGAACGGGCTGTGGAGCAGGGGCATGGCGGGGGAGGCTCTGGGTGATCATCGGCGGAACCGTCTGAGTGAACTACGAGGTGACACCTGAAGGCGCCGCTCAACACTCAGAATGGGTCGTAAATGGTACTTTTTTTTGAGCCTGATGACATGCGGTGTTTCCGTGCCGGCTAAAACAACCCCGCTTTGGAGGCTCTGAGGACGGCGGCGATCTTGTTGTTGACCCCCAGTTTGTTGAACGTGCTTTTGATGTGAAAGCCTACGGTGCGCTCGGACAGGCACAGAATGGTCGCAATATCCCCGGCGGTCTTGCCCAAGGCTGACCATTTGAGGATTTCCGTCTCCCGTGGGGTCAGTTTGCAGCAGGGCGACGCACTGGGCTCATCGGTGTACTTGCGTGCAACCACCGAGTGCATTGCATGGCAAAGCCATAACACCTGGCCGGCTTTTTCATACAGCTCCTGCGGGCTCACTTCACCACTGCTGCGTGCAAGGGTCAGCATGCTGTAGACACCTTGGAAGTCGTGCACCGGCTGCGTCCAGGCACAATCCACACCAAACGTCTGGGCCAACGACCATAAGTTGGGTGAGGAGTCGAATGCCTTTTGCTCCCAGACAATAGGCAGTACACAGCGTTTACAGTGGGCAACAACAGGGTCGATGGGGAAGAAGTGCGCCTGTTGATACAGCTCGTTCCATTCCTTTGGGTAGTTATTGACTTGAATGGGTTTTGTTTGGTCGTCAGCGAGTTGGGTACTCATAGTAAAGGAACAGAATTGGAAGCCGAGTTCATTGGTACGGTTAAGGACCATGTCAAATACACTGGTAATCTCGTTTTCACCTTCCAGTTTGGGGAGCCGGGTATTGCGCCATTTCACCATTTGTAACTCTCCATGAATTTTGCGTGGCGTGGGTACGTCCTCCTCCCGACGCTGCACGAAAATTAGTGTAGGACATCGCCTACAGGGCCGTGGAAAAAATGTTCTGTTTAACTAGACGTGAGTTGAGTATTGTCTTGTACGGCTATTGCTGGCGTGTACAAGAATTTTTCTCCCCAATAACTTCTTTATGGAATTTAATGAGTTGTGGATAGTGTCAGACTGATGGCGCGTTGGGGCGCTGTTCCATCTGTCGTTAAAAGTTCGCTGGGCTAATAGCTAAATAGTTTGTTTGAACTAATGTGCCGTTATCGGCAACTGTTTTTGATATTGACAAAATCTGTACCGGTGCGCATTGCGACCCCTTCGGCAATGCCAGTACAAATCAGCGGTGTTTGCGCAGGCTGCTTTGAGGGACACTAGGGCTCTGTGCAAAACGGAGTTCCCCATGACGGCCAGTGCTGAGAAATTTACCCGCCAGACCTTGCTCGACGTGCAGTCGCTGACCCCCAGTCTGTTTACCCTGCGCACCACGCGCGACTCCGGCTTTCGGTTTACCGCCGGCCAGTTCGTGCGCTTGGGGGTGACCAAGGCGGATGGCAGCACCGTATGGCGCGCCTATTCCATCGTGTCTGCGCCCTTTGACGAGCACTTGGACTTTTTTTCGATTGTCGTCCCGGGGGGCGAATTCACCAGCGAGCTGAGCCGCTTGCAGGTGGGGGATACGCTGATGGTGGAGCGTCAGGCCACCGGCTTCCTGACCCTGAACCGCTTTGTGGATGGGCGTGATCTCTGGCTGCTGGGCACGGGGACCGGTGTTGCACCCTTCCTGTCGATGCTGCAGGACTTCGAAGTCTGGGAGAAATTTGAGCGTATCGTGCTGGTGTACAGCGCCCGCGAGGCCAAGGAATTGGCCTACCAGTCGTTGATCCACACGCTGGGCGAGCGGGAGTACCTGGCTGAGCACGCCCACAAGCTGACTTATATCCCCATTGTTACCCGTGAACAGCACCCGGGCGCGCTGAATGGGCGCATCACCACCTTGATCGAAAATGGTGAGCTGGAGCGTGCGGCCGGTGTCGAGTTAACCCCGGAACACTCTCGCGTACTGATCTGCGGTAACCCGCAAATGGTCGACGACACACGCCAATTGCTCAAGCAGCGCGATCTGCAACTGAGCCTGAGCCGTCGTCCGGGCCAGGTGGCCGTGGAAAACTACTGGTAGAAAAAGGCGCCTCGAAGGGCGCCTTTGGGTTGCATCGGTTAAAGCGGCTTGTTGTTCTGAGCCTTGAGCAAGTCGCGGATCTCGGTGAGCAACTCTTCTTCTTTGGTCGGCGTCGGTGGCAAGGTTGGAGCCACCGCCTCTTCGCGCTTGAGACGATTGATGGCCTTCACCCCCATGAAGATCGCGAACGCGATGATCACAAAGTCGATGATGCTCTGGATGAACTTGCCATAGGCCAGTACCACCGCCGGAGCGCCGCCTTGTGCGGCCTTGAGTTGCACCGCCAGGTCCGCGAAGTCCACGCCACCGATCAGCAGGCCGATAGGAGGCATCACCACGTCGCCTACAAACGAGGAAACAATTTTACCGAAGGCGGCACCGATGATGATACCGACGGCCATGTCGACGACATTGCCTTTGACCGCGAAGGCCTTGAACTCACTGATCACGCCCATAGGTTATTCCTTGTTACAGATGAGAAGGGTGGAGGTCAGTGTAAGTCAGTCACAGCAGGCTTGCTTGACACAACTGTTAACACTGACGGCTTTTATCGACACATTAAATCGTAATTAGTTTGCAAAGTGCCATCAATCGCGCGCGAAATACGCCTGAATTCAGTGGTTTACCACATTATTTTCTTAATCGGCCCTGTGGCGTTTTTCTATTTATCTTCTGACTCCCAGGTCACTAGCCTCTGGCAAGCACAACTGAATGTGCACTAAAAAAACCAGAGGAAACCTTGATGAACACTCTCATTCGCCGCAAGCCGGTATCGGCGCGCAGTGCGCTGGCACTGGTGACCGCCAGCCTGCTTTCCCTCTCCGTGCAAGCCGCCAACCTGACCCGTGACAACGGTGCAGCCGTCGGTGACAACCAGAACTCACAAACCGCCGGCGCCAACGGCCCGGTACTGCTGCAAGACGTGCAATTGATTCAGAAACTGCAACGCTTCGACCGCGAGCGCATTCCGGAGCGTGTGGTACACGCCCGTGGCACCGGCGCCCATGGCACCTTCACGGTCACGGATAACCTCAGCGACCTGACCAAGGCCAAGGTGTTCGCCGCCGGTGAAACCACCCCCGTGTTTGTGCGCTTCTCTGCGGTGGTTCACGGCAACCATTCCCCGGAAACCCTGCGTGACCCACGTGGCTTCGCCACCAAGTTCTATACCGCCGAGGGTAATTGGGACCTGGTGGGCAATAACTTCCCGACGTTCTTCATTCGCGACGCCATCAAGTTCCCGGATATGGTCCACGCCTTCAAACCGGACCCACGCACTAACCTGGACGACGACTCACGCCGTTTTGACTTCTTCTCCCATGTACCGGAGTCCACCCGTACGTTGACCGAGTTGTACTCTGACTCCGGCTCCCCGGCCAGTTACCGGGAAATGGACGGCAATGGCGTACATGCCTACAAGTTGATTAACGCCAAGGGTGAAGTGCACTACGTCAAGTTCCACTGGAAGAGCCTGCAAGGCATCAAGAACCTTGATCCCAAGCAAGTCACCGAAGTACAGGGCCGTGATTACAGCCATATGACCAATGACTTGGTCACCCATATCAATAAGGGCGATTTCCCCAAGTGGGATTTGTATGTGCAAGTGCTCAAGCCCGAAGACCTGGCCAAGTTTGATTTCGACCCGCTGGACGCCACCAAGATCTGGCCGAATGTGCCGGAGCGCAAAGTCGGGCAAATGGTGCTGAATCGCAACCCGGCCAACGTGTTCCAGGAAACCGAGCAAGTCGCCATGGCTCCGGCCAACCTGGTACCCGGCATCGAACCGTCGGAAGACCGCTTGCTGCAAGGTCGGGTGTTTTCCTATGCCGACACACAAATGTACCGCCTGGGGCCGAACGCCCTGCAACTGCCGATCAACGCCCCCCGGGTGACCGTCAACAACGGTAACCAGGATGGCGCGATGAATACCGGTAAGACCACCACCGGCGTGAACTACCAGCCGAGCCGCCTGATGCCGCGGGAAGAGCCGCAAACTGCGCGCTACAGCCAGTTGGCGCTGTCGGGCAGCACTCAGCAGGCGAAGATCCAGCGTGAGCAGAACTTCAAGCAGGCCGGTGATCTGTACCGCTCCTACAGCAAGAAAGAACGTCAGGACTTGATCGACAACTTTGGCGGCTCCCTGGCCACCACCGATGACGAGAGCAAGCACATCATCCTGTCGTTCCTCTACAAGGCCGACCCGGAGTACGGCACCGGCGTGGCCAAGATCGCCAAGGGTGACTTGGCGCGTGTGAAGGCGCTGGCTGAAAAACTGACTGACTGATCCGTTGGTTCCGATCGACGCTCCCTGGGGCGTCGATCTCTGACAGGAGAACCCTATGCGAATTTCTATCGGTTTGCTGATGGCCATGCTGGCGTTTGTCGCCCATGCCGAATCCCCAGAACCTGCGGCACTCAAGGCGCAGCTTCAGGACTATTACTTTGACGCTGCCCGCCGTGGCGACCTCGACATGCTCAATACCTTTATCGAGTCCGGCTACAGCCTCAATACGCAGGACGACAAGGGTTACACCGCGCTGATCCTCGCCGCCTACCACGGCCAGGGCCCTTTCGTGGAACGTTTGCTCAACGCCGGCGCCGACGCCTGTGTGCAGGACAAACGCGGCAACACTGCGCTGATGGGCGCGATCTTCAAGGGCGAACTTAAAATCGCCCAGCGCCTGCTGGCCACCGACTGCAACCCCGACCAACGCAATGGCGCCGGGCAGACTGCGGCCATGTACGCCGGTTTGTTCAAGCGTGTCGAGTTGCTGGATGCGTTGAAAGCCAAAGGCGCCGATCTCAACGCCGAGGACCCGATCGGCAACAGTGCTTCACGATTGGCCAGTGGTGAAATCCGGACCCCGGCGCCGCGCTGAGCTATCATCGCGGTTTTTCGGTTGGAGGTTCTCAAATGGCAAAGGCCAAGCGCATGTACGGCTGCACGGAGTGCGGCGCGACCTTTCCCAAGTGGGCCGGCCAGTGCAGCGAGTGCGGCGCGTGGAATACCCTGACTGAAACCATGATCGAAAGCGGCGGTGCGGCGGCGCCTGCCGGGCGTGCCGGCTGGACCGGGCAACAGGCGCAGATCAAGACGCTGGCCGAGGTCAGTGTCGAGGAGATCCCGCGGTTCTCCACGGCGTCCGGCGAGCTGGACCGCGTGCTCGGCGGCGGCCTGGTGGATGGCTCGGTGGTGTTGATCGGTGGCGACCCGGGCATCGGCAAGTCGACCATCCTGCTGCAAACCCTGTGCAGCATCGCCAGCCGCATGCCGGCGCTGTACGTCACCGGTGAAGAGTCCCAACAGCAAGTGGCCATGCGCGCTAGACGGCTCGGTTTGCCCCAGGACCAACTGCGGGTGATGACCGAGACCTGCATCGAAAGCATCATCGCCACGGCCCGTATCGAAAAGCCCAAGGTCATGGTGATCGACTCGATCCAGACCATTTTCACCGAACAACTGCAATCGGCGCCGGGCGGCGTGTCCCAGGTGCGCGAAAGTGCGGCGCTGCTGGTGCGTTATGCCAAGCAGAGCGGCACGGCGATCTTCCTGGTCGGCCATGTGACCAAGGAAGGGGCGCTGGCGGGGCCTCGAGTACTTGAGCACATGGTCGACACCGTGCTGTATTTCGAAGGCGAATCCGATGGTCGTCTGCGTTTGTTGCGGGCGGTGAAGAACCGCTTTGGCGCGGTCAACGAACTCGGTGTGTTCGCGATGACCGACAGGGGGTTGAAAGAAGTCTCCAACCCGTCGGCAATTTTTCTGACGCGTGCCCAGGAAGAAGTCCCGGGAAGCGTGGTGATGGCAACGTGGGAAGGCACCCGCCCGATGCTGGTGGAGGTCCAGGCGCTGGTGGATGACAGCCACTTGGCCAACCCGCGACGGGTCACCCTCGGCCTGGATCAGAATCGCCTGGCGATGCTCCTGGCGGTATTGCACCGTCACGGCGGTATTCCCACCCACGACCAGGACGTGTTCCTCAACGTGGTCGGCGGGGTCAAGGTACTGGAAACCGCCTCCGACCTGGCGTTGATGGCGGCGGTGATGTCCAGCCTGCGCAACCGGCCATTGCCCCATGACCTGCTGGTGTTCGGCGAAGTCGGCCTGTCTGGCGAAGTACGCCCGGTGCCCAGTGGCCAGGAGCGCTTGAAGGAAGCCGCCAAGCATGGTTTCAAGCGCGCTATCGTCCCCAAGGGCAACGCGCCTAAAGAGTCGCCGGCAGGTTTGCAAATTATTGCTGTCACGCGCCTGGAGCAGGCGTTGGACGCACTGTTCGAATAAATCGGGAAGGGACGCTATGCAACGATTGAGTTACCCGGGCCTCGCGGCCCTGTTTGTCCTGCTGGTCGGCGCACCCGCCATGGCCTGGGCTGCGCAGCTACCGGCCGGTTACCGCCTGGCGCAGACACTGACGATCGAAGAGGGCCGTCAGTTGCAAGTGCTGGAAGACCAGCGCATCAGCGCGCAGCTGCACAAGGACAGTTGGGGCAACGGGCAGCTTGAAGACTCGTTTGACGAGCCTGGCGACCTGGTCGACAACCCGCTGCTTGAAGCCCGCGTGCGGCTGGTGTCGGCTGCCGGTGAGGAGATCGCGCAGCAGGACCTGGGCTACCCGTTGGCCAAGGTCAAGAAAGCTGCGCTCAACGGGCTGCCCGAACCTGTGTATTTTTTGATCGTTGATCAAACCGCGCCGATGGGCACCTACAGCGGCCCGGCCACCCAACTGTTGCAGCCGGCTACACAGCAACTCAAGCCGATGAGCTACAAGAATGCCGAGGGCAGAGTCCAGCCGTTGACCCTGGCCCACACGGGCAAGGCAGCCTGGAAAGTGGCTCATCCGGCCAGTGGCGGGCCGGATGAGCTGCTGCAGGTGTCATGCTTCATGGAGGGCGAGGGTGAAGGTGAAGAGGATGATTTCACCACCCGTTATCAGACTTATCGCTTTGTCGACGGGCAATGGCAGAGCACTTCAAGCCAGAAACAGGGTTACTGGGACACGGAAAGCGACTTCCCGGCACGAACCGCATTTCCCTGAGGGATCACACTTCCAGTAAGGCGCCGAGTTCGCGCTCGAGTTCTTCCGGGTCACCCAGGTTCAGCTCGATCAGCCGACGCAGATGGCCGATCGAATCCAGGTCGATTTCCTTGCACATAAACCCCAATTGGTCGTCGCCATCGTGGGCCAGTTTCACCTGCATCTTGATGTGCGCCTTTGGGTCCAGGCGGATATCGACCTCGAACGGTAATGCCTTGTTACCCTTCCAGGCTTCGGGTCGTTTTATTGCCAAACCCTTCAGCGACAAGTCGACTAATTTAACCGGCCATTCGTGGCCGTTTTGCCGAAGTTCGGTCACAGCGTCCATTGCGATCCGGCGAAAGCAGCGACGTTCAGGCGGGTGTTCGGTCATGGTGAGTCCCTCTGTGGATAGAAGCAGTGTAGCCCTGCGCCATCATCGGGCGTGGTTTTCTGCTTTTTTTGCCATTGCAAGGCTCTAGACCAACGTAGGGGGGTGGTCTTTGAAGCCAACAGCGCTAAACTCGGGGTGGCTGTCCTTCTGTCCACCCTGGCTGGAATATAAAAATGAAAAATAATAATAGCCTGCTACGCCACCTACCCTGGCTGGTGCTGGCAATTGTAGGAGCGTGCGCCCTGGGCGTAGTGGCCTTGCGCCGCGGCGAGGCGATCAACGCCTTGTGGATTGTGGTCGCGGCGGTGGCCATTTATCTGGTTGCCTATCGCTACTACAGCTTGTTCATCGCTAACAACGTGATGCAACTCGATCCTCGGCGGGCCACCCCCGCAGTGCTCAACAATGACGGTCTGGACTATGTGCCGACCAACAAACATATTCTGTTCGGTCACCACTTCGCGGCGATTGCCGGTGCAGGCCCGCTGGTCGGTCCGGTGTTGGCGGCGCAAATGGGCTACCTGCCCGGCACCCTGTGGCTGATTGCCGGTGTGGTACTGGCCGGTGCGGTGCAGGACTTCATGGTGCTGTTCCTGTCCACCCGTCGCAATGGCCGTTCGCTGGGCGACATGGTCCGCGAAGAGATGGGCCGCATCCCGGGAACCATCGCGCTGTTCGGCTGCTTCCTGATCATGATCATCATCCTCGCGGTGCTGGCGCTGATCGTCGTCAAGGCACTGGCCGAGAGCCCATGGGGCATCTTCACGGTGATGGCGACCATCCCGATCGCGATGTTCATGGGCGTGTACATGCGCTACATCCGCCCGGGCCGCATTGGTGAGATCTCGATCCTCGGGGTGTTGCTGCTGCTGGGTTCGATCTGGCTGGGCGGGCAAATCGCGGCCGACCCGGTCTGGGCCAAAGCCTTTACCTTCACCGGTATCCAGATCACCTGGATGCTGATCGGCTACGGTTTCGTCGCCGCGGTGCTGCCGGTATGGCTGATCCTCGCGCCACGTGACTACCTGTCGACCTTCCTGAAGATCGGCACCATCATCGCCCTGGCAATCGGCATCCTGGTCACCATGCCAGAGCTGAAAATGCCGGCCCTGACCCAATTCATCGACGGCACCGGCCCGGTCTGGAAGGGCGGCCTGTTCCCGTTCCTGTTCATCACCATCGCCTGTGGCGCGGTGTCGGGTTTCCACGCACTGATTTCCTCGGGCACCACGCCCAAGCTGCTGGATAACGAAACCAACGCCCGCTACATCGGTTACGGCGGCATGTTGATGGAGTCGTTCGTGGCGATCATGGCCATGGTTGCCGCCTCGGTGATCGAGCCAGGCGTGTACTTCGCCATGAACAGCCCGGCTGCCGTGGTCGGTGGTGATGTGATGGCCGTGGCGCAAACCGTCAGCAGCTGGGGCTTTGCGATTACGCCCGAGGCGCTGCAGGCCGTGGCCCACGACATTGGTGAAACCACCATCCTGGCCCGTGCCGGTGGTGCGCCGACCCTGGCGGTGGGTATCGCGCAGATCCTGCACAGCGTACTGCCGGGTGAAAACACCATGGCGTTCTGGTACCACTTTGCGATCCTGTTCGAAGCGTTGTTCATCCTCACGGCCGTCGACGCGGGCACCCGTGCCGGTCGCTTCATGCTGCAGGACCTGCTGGGTTCCTTCGTGCCGGCGCTCAAACGCACCGAATCCTGGACCGCCAACCTGATCGCCACCGCAGGGTGCGTAGCGATGTGGGGTTACTTGCTGTACCAAGGCGTGATCGACCCACTGGGCGGCATCAACACCTTGTGGCCGCTGTTCGGTATCTCCAACCAGATGCTCGCGGGCATCGCGCTGATGCTGGGCACTGTGGTTCTGATCAAGATGAAGCGCCAACGCTACATCTGGGTCACCCTGCTGCCGGCGGTATGGCTGCTGATCTGCACGACCACCGCAGGCTTCATCAAGCTGTTCGACGCGAACCCGGCGATCGGTTTCCTGTCGCTGGCCAAGAAGTACAGCGATGCCCTGGCGAACGGCCAGATCCTGGCCCCGGCCAAGAGCATCGACCAGATGCAGCACGTGATCTACAACGCCTACACCAACGCAACGCTGACGGCGCTGTTCCTGTTTGTGGTGTTCAGTATCCTGTTCTATGCGCTCAAGGTGGGTGTCGCCTCCTGGGGCAACAAGGAACGTACGGATAAAGAAGCCCCATTCCAGGCTGTACCAGACGCGTAATCGAGGGTTGCAACCATGTTCAATGACATCAGTCGCCTCGGTAAATACCTCGGTCAGGCCGCGCGCCTGATGGTCGGCATGCCCGACTACGACACTTACGTCGAGCATATGCAAACCAAACACCCGGACAAACCGGTGATGGACTACAAGGCGTTCTTCCGGGAACGCCAAGAGGCCCGTTACGGCGGCAAGGGTGGGCCCAAGTGCTGCTGACCCGTTAATTCGGGTTGGCGGTGATTCTACTGTGGGAGGGGGCTTGCTCCCGATAGCGGAGTGTCAGTGACCTTATTAGTGGCTGACACTCCGTTATCGGGAGCAAGCCCCCTCCCACATTTGTTTATGTATTGCTTCAGGAGAATTGCGCTTGTCCTCTCCCATTCCAGTCACGGTCCTCAGCGGTTTCCTGGGCGCCGGCAAGACCACCTTGCTGCGGCACCTGCTAAAAGCCGAGCACGGCCTGAAGATCGCCGTGATCGAAAACGAATTCAGCGACGCCGGTATCGACACCCAACTCCTGGGTGATGAGCCGGTGCAAGTCATGACCCTGTCGAACGGCTGCGTGTGCTGCACCATCCACACCGACCTGACCAAAGCCCTGTACCTGCTGCTGGAACGCCTGGACAGCGGTGAGATCGCCTTCGACCGCCTGGTGATCGAATGCACCGGCCTGGCCGACCCCGCGCCCGTGGCCCAGACGTTTTTCATCGACGAAGAACTGCGCGAGCGCTACATCCTCGACGGCATCATCACCCTGGTGGACGCCGCCCACGCCGAACATCACCTGACCCAGACCATCGCCCAGGCCCAGATCGGTTTCGCCGACCGCCTGCTGGTGAGCAAGCGTGATTTGGTGGATGACGCGACGTTTGACGCCCTGAGCCAGCGCCTGACACGCATCAACCGCCGTGCGCCGATTCGTGTGGTGGACCATGGCGCTATCGATCTGGCCGAACTGCTCGATGTGCGCGGTTTCAACCTCAACGCCGGCATGACACTGCGTCCGGTGAGTGCCGCGCCTTCCATCGACCGCATCTCAAGCCTGGTGCTGCGCACCGACCAGCCGCTGGATATCGATCGTCTCAGCGCGTTCATGAACGAGTTGCTCGAAGATCACGGCAAGCAACTGCTGCGCTACAAAGGCGTGCTGAACATTGCCGGGGAGGATCGACGCCTGGTGTTCCAGGGCGTGCTCAAGCTGTACGGGTTCGATTGGGATACCGAATGGGCCGAGGGCGAGGCGCGGGAGAGTGTGATCGTGTTCATTGCCGATGAGTTGCCGGAACAGAAGATTCGCGACGGGTTTCAGCAGGTTTACCAATCCTGACTTGAAATACAGGCAACTGTGGGAGGGGGCTTGCTCCCGATGACGGGGTGCCAGGCAGTTATCTATCACTGACATACCGCCATCGGGAGCAAGCCCCCTCCCACAGTTGATGGTATTTCAAATTGAAAATGGCATAAAAAAACCCGGCTCTGGAGCCGGGCTTCTTATTCAAACCACTGCAATCAAGCGCCGTATACCGGCAGCTTTTTGCAGATGGCCTTGACCTTCTCACGGACCGCGTCGATCACGGCTTCGTTGTTCAGGTCAGCCAGGATGTCGCAGATCCAGCCGGCCAGTTCCTTGCACTCTGCTTCCTTGAAGCCACGAGTGGTCACAGCCGGGGTGCCGAAGCGCAGGCCGGAGGTGACGAACGGCGAACGTGGGTCGTTCGGTACCGAGTTCTTGTTCACGGTGATGAAGGCTTTGCCCAGGGCAGCGTCAGCATCTTTACCGGAAATGTCCTGCTTGATCAGCGACAGCAGGAACAGGTGGTTTTCAGTACCGCCGGATACCACGTCAAAGCCGCGGTCGATAAACACTTTGGCCATGGCCTGGGCGTTTTTCACCACTTGTTGCTGGTAAGCCTTGAACTCAGGCTGCAGGGCTTCCTTGAAGCAGATCGCCTTGGCCGCGATCACGTGCTCCAGCGGGCCACCCTGGGCGCCTGGGAAGACGGCGGAGTTCAGCTTCTTCTCGATGTCGGCGTTGGCGCGAGCCAGGATCAGGCCGCCACGTGGACCGCGCAGGGTCTTGTGGGTGGTGGTGGTGACCACGTCAGCGTAAGGCACCGGGTTCGGGTAGACGCCTGCAGCGACCAGGCCCGCCACGTGGGCCATGTCGACGAACAGGTAAGCGCCGACTTTGTCGGCAATGGCGCGGAAGCGTGGGAAATCCAGGATCTGCGAGTAGGCAGAGAAACCGGCCACGATCATTTTCGGCTTGTGTTCAACCGCCAGGCGCTCGACTTCGTCGTAGTCGATCAGGCCGTTGGCATCGATACCGTATTGAACGGCGTTGTACAGCTTGCCGGAGGAGGAAACGCTGGCGCCGTGGGTCAGGTGACCACCGTGGGCCAGGCTCATGCCCAGGATGGTGTCGCCGCCTTGCAGCAGGGCCAGGTACACCGCGCTGTTGGCTTGGGAGCCGGCGTGCGGCTGGACGTTGGCGTAATCGGCACCGAACAGTTCTTTGGCGCGATCTATCGCCAACTGCTCGACCACGTCGACGTACTCGCAACCACCGTAGTAGCGCTTGCCTGGGTAGCCTTCGGCGTATTTGTTGGTCAGAACCGAACCTTGAGCCTCCATCACCGCAGGGCTGGTGTAGTTTTCCGAAGCGATCAGCTCAATGTGCTCTTCCTGGCGCTGAGCTTCTTGCTCCATGGCGGCGAAGAGATCGGCGTCGTACTTGGCAATAGTCAAATCACGGCTGAACATGGCGGTCCTCAAGGATCGGGGGGCAGAAAAGGAAGGCATTCTAACTCAATGGGTTTTAGATGGCATATGAAAGGACATCATGTCGCGGACAAGTGGGGCTCATCCACGGATCAGCGGTGCCATTGTGTGGGAGGGGGCTTGCTCGCGATGAGGCCAGTTCAGTCGAACATGAACAGCGCATCATTGCTGAACTGCGCCTCGAATCGGTTGGCCGGCATTGGCCGCCCAAACAGATAACCCTGCACCTCATCACAGCCATGCTCACGCAGGAAGTCCAGTTGCTCATGGGTTTCCACGCCTTCGGCGATCACCGCCAGGTTCAGGCTGTGGGCCATGGCGATAATGGCGCGGGCGATCTGGGCATCCTGTTCGCCCGACGGCAGGCCGTCGACAAAGGTACGGTCGATCTTCAGTACGTCGATGGGAAACTGCTTGAGGTAATTGAGCGACGAATAGCCGGTGCCAAAGTCATCCACCGCAATGCTCAGGCCCAGGTTTTTCAGGCCGGCGAGGATTTGCAGGGCTTCGTTGACCTCGCGCATCAGGATACTTTCGGTCAGTTCCAGCTCCAGGCACGCCGGCGGCAGGCCCGTGTCCTTGAGGATGGTGGCGATGCGTTCACCCAACTGACCATCCGAGAACTGCCGCGCCGAGATGTTCACCGAGACTTTGGGCACCCGTACCTTGTTGTGGTGCCAGGTCTTGAGTTGGCGGCAGGCTTCACTGAGCACCCAGTCGCCCACATCCACAACCAGGCCCAACTCTTCCAGCACCGGGATGAAGTCCCCCGGTGGCACCAGGCCACGACGGGGGTGGCGCCAGCGCAACAGGGCCTCGGCGCCCGTCAGGCGTTTGCCGTCGCCGCTGAATTGCGGTTGGTAATAAAGCACGAATTCGTTCTGCTCCAGGGCGTGGCGCAAGTCGCTTTCCAGCTCCAGGCGCTCCAGGGCGCTGGCGTTCATGTCGGCCTGGTAGAACTGGAAGTTGTTCTTGCCGCGCTCCTTGGCGTGATACATCGCGGTGTCGGCGTTTTTCATCAACTGGCTCAGCTCGTTGCCGTCCTGAGGGCTCAAGGCGATGCCGATACTGGCGGTCACGAAAAACTCGCGGCCTTCCAGTACAAAAGGTCGCACCAGGCTGGCGAGAATCTGCTCGGCCACCGTGATCGCACGGTTCAACGCCATCTCACGGCTGACCCGCGGTTGCAGGAGCAAGGTGAACTCGTCGCCGCCCATGCGCGCCACGGTGTCGTCCTCGGCGACACAGCCCAGCAGGCGGGTGGCCATTTCCTTGAGCATGCGGTCGCCGGCGGCGTGGCCGAGGGAGTCGTTGATCGGCTTGAAACGGTCGAGGTCGAGGAACATCAGCACCACCCACGACTTTTGCCGCTCGGCCGACTGCAACGCGGTGTGCAGGCGGTCCTGGAACAGCGTGCGGTTGGGCAGGTGGGTCAGGGCGTCGTAATACGCCAGGCGGTGGATGCGTTGTTCGCTGGCCTTGCGCTCGCTTATATCACTGAAGAAACACACGTAGCTGGCCAGGTCGCCTTCATCGTCGAACACGGCGGTAATGCCGACCCAGGCCGGATAATGTTCGCCGTTGCGGCGCTTGAGCCACACTTCGCCTTCCCAGGTGCTGTGCTGGTGCAACTGCTTGAGCACGTAGCGCAGATGAGCTTCCTGTTGTTCGTCGACGGTGAGCATGTTGGGCAACTGGTCGAGCACATCCGCCACGTCATATCCGCTGACCCGGCTGAACGCCTCGTTGGCCTGCACGATATAACCCGCCGGGTCGGTAATCAGGATCGCCGACGTCGAGTGTTCGAATACCGTGGCCGCCATGCGCAGGTCTTTCTCCGCGCGGCGTTGCTGGCTGATATCGCGGCCCACGCCGAGGATGCCTTCGAACGCGCCGTGCTCATCCCACACCAGCACCAGGCGCAACTCGATCGGCACCTTGCGGCCATCGGCGCGCAGGCAGTCGAACAGGAACAACTGGGTCTGTACTTCATCGCGCAGGGTATTCAGGGCGTCGGCATCACCCAGGGCACGGCTGACTTGCTCCACCAGGGTATAAATGCCGGTCAATTGCTGCGGGTTGGCGATAATCGACTGCCAGCCGTTCTTGAACACCCAGTCCACGTCATACCCGAGTACGGCGTTGACTGACGGGCTGACGTAGTTGAGGGCCAGTTGGCTGTCGGTGGAGCAGATCACGTCACTGATGCTCTCGGCCAGCATGCGGTAGCGCTGCTCGCTGTCGCGCAGGGATTCGCTGGCTTCGATCTGGTCGGTAATGTCCTTGGCCACGCCGATGATCCGCGTGACCACTGCGCTCTTGTCGCGTGCCAGGGCTTGCTCGCGGATATCGAAGCGCCGCCACTGGTTATTGCGATGGCGAAAGCGCAGCTGGCATTGCAATTGGGTCGAATAACCGGCCTGGCGCTGTTGCTGGCGCAGGTCGTGGTAGTATTCGGCGTCTTCGGGGTGCAGCAGGATTTCCCAGAAATACTCACCCATTTGCTGCAGTTCGGCCTTGTTGTAGCCCAGGGTGTGGCCCAAATGGTGGTTGCTGAAGATCATGCGCTGGCTGATGACGTCCTGCACATACAGGTGATCGGGCACGGTGCGCACCACGTCCGACCAGAAGCTTTCGCGCTCCACCAGCGACAGCTCGATCAGCTTGCGGCTGGTGATATCGCTGATGCTCAGGATCACCGCATTAAAATCATCCTGCTGCTCCGGCAGGCGCATGACCAGCCACAGGTATTGCTCGTTGCCGGCCAGGTCCTTGCAGCGGATTTCCAGCTCCAGCTGGTTCTGGTGAGTGCGCAACGCTTCGAGTATCTGGTGGCCGATGGACGTGGCGTTGTCCGGGCAGTCATTGATCAACCGCTGCCAGGCTTCCTCGCAGGACGACACGTTGAGCAGGCGCACCGCAACCTGGTTGACCTCGGTGATGCGTAACTCTTTGAGCAACTGCTTGTGCCCGTGGGGGTTGTCCTGCAGCCAAAGATTCAGTTGCTCGCGGGTCTGCAGGTAGGGCTTGTCAAAAAAGCTGTTGAGGCCCGACAAGTCCAGCACGCACAGGGCCACGCCGGTGCCTTCGAAAATGTCCTGATAGCGCCGCCGGCCTTCATGCACCTGGCGTTGGCGGCGACGCATGTTCAGCAGCACGATCACCGGCACCAGCGAGAAGGCCAGGCCCAGCAGGCATTTGCCGATAAACGCCGGCAGCAGTTGCTCCAGCACCGCACTGCGGTCGAACAGCCCGCGCAATTGCCAGTCGCTTTTGCTCAAGGGCGTGACCAGTACGCTTTTATCCAGCTCGTCCGGGGTCAGCGCAGCAGGCCAGTGAGCCGGCATTCCACTGTCACGGCTGACCACACGCTGGTTCAGGCGGTTCTCGATCGCCCACATCGGGCGTTGGCCCTGGCCGTCCTGGGGCGTGAGGTTGGTCAGGTAGCCGGGGGCCAGGCGTAAGGCCCAATACATCTTCGAGCCGCCGCTGGGCTGGTGCAGCAGCAGATAGATGAGGGTGCCGTCCTTGTTGTTGCTCAGGTAATAGGACTGGGAATGGCTGCGCTTGACCAGTTCTTCCAGCCAGGCGCCGTCCTGGCTGTCACTGGCGGTATCGCTGATCATCGCGCCGCTGGGCGCGAGCAGGGCGAAGCTGCGCAGCTCCGGCAAGGAGCGCTGTAAGCTGCGCATCAAGGCCTGTTGCTGCTCGGGAGTGCTTGGCGGCTCGACAATGGGCAGCAGGTTGAGAGCGATCTGCGCGCTCAGGGCCATGTTCAGGCTGATCTGTTCAGCCAGGTCGGCACTGTAATCGATGGTGTACTGCTGCTGGTTTTTCTGGTTTTGCTGCAGTTGGTCCAGCAACTGCCAGAACAATAGGGCGAGCAGCATGAGGACAAGCGTCGCCAACGCGCCTTTGAGGGTGCCGTGCAGGGGCGCTCCCGGCGCAATATGAGCGGCGCGCAAGGGAGTTGGCGGCGTGACTTTGGACAAGCTGTGATCCTGCGGTTTGGCTGGACTGGCGCGCGACGTGCACTATAAGCCGGACGCCCGAAGGGCGGCTAGCATGCCTTGAGTTGTGGCAAAGTGCCAGTCCCGCTTGGCTGGACTGACCAAGCGCATTGAGGTAGCTTTGCCGGTTACGCGGGGGCGTTCCAGCCCCAGACATTCAGGCTTTTTCCGCACGCAGGCATTGATTTCCGTCAACGGCCCGCGTGGCGCATGGCCTGCACGGGCTTCGCCCGCTTAATCCATCAGTCACTGACGCTAGGTTTACCATGGCTCAATACGTCTTCACCATGCATCGGCTGGGAAAAGTTGTTCCGCCGAAGCGGGAAATCCTGAAAAACATTTCGCTGTCCTTCTTCCCTGGCGCCAAGATCGGCGTGCTCGGCCTCAACGGTTCGGGTAAGTCCACGCTGCTGAAAATCATGGCCGGCGTCGACACCGAGTTCGAAGGCGAAGCCCGCCCGATGCCGGAACTGAACATTGGCTACCTGCCGCAGGAGCCGCAACTGGACCCGGCCAAGACCGTACGTGAAGTGGTCGAAGAGGCCGTCAGCGTGATCAAGGACGCCCAGGCGCGCCTGGACGAGGTCTACGCCGCTTACGCCGAACCGGATGCCGATTTCGACAAGCTTGCCGCCGAACAGGCCAAGCTCGAAGCCATCCTGCAGGCGGGTGACGGTCATAACCTGGAGCGCCAGCTGGAAGTCGCCGCCGATGCGCTGCGCCTGCCGGCGTGGGACGCCAAGGTCGAACACCTGTCTGGTGGTGAAAAACGTCGCGTGGCCCTGTGCCGCCTGCTGCTGTCGGCTCCCGACATGCTGCTGCTCGACGAACCGACCAACCACCTGGATGCCGACTCCGTCGCCTGGCTGGAACACTTCCTTCACGATTTCCCGGGCACCGTGGTTGCGATCACGCACGACCGCTACTTCCTGGACAACGTTGCCGGCTGGATTCTGGAGCTCGACCGCGGCGCCGGTATTCCTTACGAGGGCAACTACTCCGGTTGGCTGGAAGCCAAGTCCGAGCGTCTGGCCGCCGAATCCAAGCAGCAATCGGCCCACGAAAAAGCCATGAAGGAAGAACTGGAATGGGTGCGCAAAGGCGCCAAGGCCCGCCAGTCCAAATCCAAAGCACGTCTGCAACGCTTTGAAGAAATGCAATCGCAGGAATTCCAGAAGCGCAGCGAGACCAACGAGATCTACATCCCGGCCGGCCCGCGCCTGGGTGACAAGGTCATCGAATTCAAGAACGTCACCAAAGGCTATGGCGACCGCGTGTTGATCGACAACCTGTCGTTCTCCATGCCAAAAGGCGCGATCCTCGGCGTTATTGGTGGTAACGGTGCGGGTAAGTCCACGCTGTTCCGCATGCTGATGGGCAAGGAGACACCGGACTCCGGCAGCATCGAGATCGGCGAAACCGTGCAGCTTGCCTGTGTGGACCAAAGCCGCGACGACCTCGACGGCAGCAAGACCGTGTTCCAGCAGATCTCCGACGGTTCCGACCAGATCCGCATCGGCAACTATGAAATCCCGTCGCGTACCTACGTGGGGCGCTTCAACTTCAAGGGCGGTGACCAGCAGAAGTTCGTCAAGGACCTGTCGGGTGGTGAGCGCGGTCGCTTGCACCTGGCCCTGACCCTGAAAGAGGGCGGCAACGTGCTGCTGCTCGACGAACCGTCCAACGACCTCGACGTTGAAACCCTGCGTTCCCTGGAAGAAGCCCTGCTGGACTTCCCGGGCGCCGCCATTGTGATCTCTCACGACCGGTGGTTCCTTGACCGCGTCGCGACCCACATCCTGGCGTACGAAGATGACTCCCAAGCGGTGTTCTTCGAAGGCAACTACACCGAGTATGAAGCGGACCGTAAAAAGCGCCTGGGCGAAGCAGCTGCCCAGCCGCACCGTGTGCGGCACAAGAAACTGGCCTGATTCGGCGGGTGGATAAAGGAACGGAGCCTTCGGGCTCCGTTTTTTTTTGCTTTTTTCCAGGGGGACTGAGGTGGATTCGTTCGCGAGCAAGCCCGCTCCCACATTCGACCGCATTCCAAAGGCTGGAACCCAATCAAATGTGGGAGGGGGCTTGCTCCCGATAGCGCTCCAACTGTTGGTGCGTGCTCCAGGTTGAAATCACTTTTTTGGTGCAAATAAGCCCAGTTATTTATATCCAATGCACCATTTAAATTCACAAAGGCGACATTTTGCGCTTTTCAGGTGCGATATGAATTGTTAAGGTCCGGGTCAAATCGACCCTGATTACAATAAAATTGCCGAGACTTTTCATGATCGAATCCGTCGAATCCTTCCTCGCTCGCCTCAAGAAACGCGACCCCGACCAGCCGGAATTTCACCAAGCCGTGGAAGAGGTCCTACGCAGCCTGTGGCCGTTTCTTGAAGCCAATCCCCACTACCTGACGTCGGGCATTCTCGAGCGCATCTGTGAGCCGGAACGTGCCATTACCTTCCGGGTGTCTTGGGTGGATGATCACGGCAAGGTCCAGGTCAATCGCGGGTTCCGCATCCAGATGAACAGTGCCATCGGCCCCTATAAAGGCGGCTTGCGTTTTCACCCGTCGGTGAACCTCGGCGTACTGAAATTCCTCGCCTTCGAACAGACCTTCAAGAACTCCCTGACCTCGTTGCCCATGGGCGGCGGCAAAGGCGGCTCGGACTTCGACCCGAAAGGTAAGAGCGATGCCGAAGTCATGCGTTTCTGCCAGGCTTTCATGAGCGAGTTGTACCGCCATATCGGCGCTGACGTGGACGTACCCGCCGGCGATATCGGCGTGGGCGCGCGTGAAATCGGCTTCCTGTTCGGCCAGTACAAACGCCTGAGCAACCAGTTCACCTCCGTGCTGACCGGCAAGGGCATGACCTACGGCGGCAGCCTGATCCGACCTGAAGCCACCGGTTTCGGTTGCGTGTACTTCGCCGAAGAAATGCTCAAGCGCGACGGCCAGCGCGTTGAAGGCAAGCGCGTGGCCATCTCGGGTTCCGGCAACGTCGCGCAATACGCGGCGCGTAAGGTGATGGACCTGGGCGGCAAGGTGATTTCCCTGTCCGACTCCGAGGGCACTCTGTACGCCGAAAGCGGTTTGACCGAGGCGCAATGGTCGGCACTGCTGGAGCTGAAAAACGTGCAGCGCGGTCGCATCAGTGAGCTGGCTGAACGCTTCGGCCTGGAATTCCGTAAGGGTAAAACCCCTTGGGAACTGGCCTGCGATATTGCCCTGCCGTGTGCCACCCAGAACGAACTCGACGCCGAGGCCGCCCGTACCCTGCTGCGCAACGGCTGCCTCTGCGTCGCTGAAGGTGCCAACATGCCGACCACGCTGGAGGCAGTGGATCTCTTCATCGACGCGGGCATCCTGTTTGCGCCGGGCAAGGCGTCCAATGCCGGTGGCGTGGCCGTGAGTGGCCTGGAAATGTCGCAGAACGCCATGCGCCTGTTGTGGACCGCCGGTGAAGTGGACAGCAAGCTGCACAACATCATGCAGTCGATCCATCACGCCTGCGTGCACTACGGCGAAGAAAACGGCCGGGTCAACTACGTGAAGGGCGCGAACATCGCAGGCTTCGTGAAAGTTGCCGACGCGATGCTGGCCCAAGGCATCGTCTAAGCCTCGGGCTCGATACGCATCACTTCGATCAACTGATCGCCGACGGGGCGCTTCCACAGCACCTCGTCGCCCACTTGGGCGCCCAGCAATGCGCGGCCCAGCGGCGAGCCCCAGTTGATCAAATGGGCGTGGGCATCGGCCTGGTCTTCTCCGACCAGTTGAATGCGCTGCTGCTCGTCTTGCTCATTGGCAAAGGTCACCCAACTGCCGATCTGCACCTTGTCGGTCGACAAGGCGGGAGGCACCACCTGAGCGCTCTGAACGCGTTGGTTGAAGTAACGCAAATCCCGCTCAAGGTCGGCCTGGCGCTGTTTGTCGGCCTGCTCGCCCTTGGCGGCTTCGGCGCTGTACGCGTGCTGCAATTGCGCAACCCTGGCCTGCAACTGCGCCAGCCCTTGGGCGGTAAGGCGATTGGGCTGGCCGCTGACCTGACGCTCAACCGGCTGGTCGGCCTGGGCGGCGGCGTTGTCTTCATTAACAAAAGCTCGGCTCATGACATTCTCCCTCTATGGAGCTTGGGCCATGTTCGCCGCGCTTTAGTTTCGGCGGATGTCTGAAAGCGACCTATTGCGAGCGATAAGCCCGGGCGGCGTCGCGGTCCTTTTCCTGCTGCCAGGCGCGCTCACGCTCGTCCCAGTGGTTGTCCTTGTAGTCACGCAGCTCTTCGTTCTCACGCATGGCCTTGCACTGGCGAAAGCCATCTTCCCAACCCGCGGCGTATTCGCGGTCTTTCAGATAACGCGGCACGTTCTTGCGAAACTCCCCGCTGATCACCCCGGCAGCCTGGCGCCCGCTGCTGCAGCCATCATCGAAGCCATCGGCAAAGGCCGGTGGATAACCCTTGGCCAGCAACTCTTGATGGGTGGACTGGCAACCCGACAACCACACTGCCGCACACAGCATTACCGCATACCGCCACATTGCTTGCTCCCTGGCCGTTTCACGGCTGATAGGGGAAGTCTAGAAGGGAATTTGTCGGGGCGGCGTGAAAGGGGTGTGAGAACGGTGTTGGGTTAAAGGGCGTTGGGTTAAAGACCTGCACTGCCCGTGTGGCGAGGGAGCTTGCTCCCGCTGGGGCGCGAAGCGGCCTCAAAAGATTGGGACTGCTGCGCAGTCCAGCGGGAGCAAGCTCCCTCGCCACAGAAGTTTATTGTGTAGGGTTGCTCGTCAGCGCCGCATGCTCCGCCAATTCCTGCTCGATAAACGCCGCGATCATCGCGCGATACACCTGTTCAGTGACTTCAGGGTTGGCGCCCACGGTCTGCGATAAACCTCTTACCTTGGCGATCACCTGTTCAACCCGCTGGGGCGCCTTGACGCCATCGGTGTCTTTTTTGAAGCGTGCGGCCTGGGAGACGTAGCGGCCGCGCTCGGCCAGCAGGGTGACGATTTGTTGGTCGAGGTGGTCGATGTGGGTTCGGACTTCTTCGAGGGTGGTGCAGGTAACAGCCATGTTGGTTGAGCTCCTGAATGGGCGGGCGATGCGATGTAGCTGAATATACGCGAGTCGAAATGTGGGAGGGGGCTTGCTCCCGATAGCGGTGTGTCACTCAATGGCTACTTGGCTGATGCAAAGCTATCGGGAGCAAGCCCCCTCCCACACCTTGAATCAGTAGTGGTACCACTTCACTTCAAGCATCACTTCATTCATCGGCGTCGACAGGTGGCTGTACTCGCGCTGCGCACTCAAGCGTAATCCGAGGTTACGTGACAACTCCCATTGCTGGTTCAGGCTGATACTGCGCCGCACTTCACCATTGGTGAAAAAGTCTCCCTTGGCCTCCAGGCTCAAATTCCCCAGCGGATTTTTCCACAGCACGCCGGTGTTGAACCCGGCCGCTGGGGAGATGGCTTCGCTGAAGTCGTTGTTATGCTCCACGCGTACGGTGCCGAGGGCGAAGCCGAGCATGTCGTCACTCAGTTGCCAGGTGCTGCCGGCGCCACCGTTGACGTGGGCCACCAGGGTTTGGTCGTCGTGCTTGCCCGGCACGCGTTCCAGGCCGCCGGTGACTTGCCATGACCAAGGTTGCAAAAGGGCGTTGCGCGGGGTCAGGGAGCGGATGGTGGCGAGATCCAGTTGCTGCAGCTGCCAGTGGTTGCCTTCGTACTGGCGCAGTTTCATTTGCAGGATTTCGATCTGTGCACCAAGCGGGAAGCCTTCGGCGTTGTCGTTGAGGTCGTGGTAGGCCATGCGCAGGCCGTATTCGCCGAAGGTCTTGCTGCCGCGTGTGCCGATGCCGGCCTGCCAGGTGCGTGACTCATGGCCGTTCTCGGGCAGCCCGGGGCGTTCGATCTTGAGGTCGGGCGCCGGGTTCTGGTTGATGGCGCGCAGCAGTTCGAAGCTGCGCTGCGAGCGTTCGGTGTCGCGCTCCAGGCCATTGGCGCGGTAGCGACCGAGGCGGTAGGCCGCGTCGATGATCAGCGCCTGGCGCTCGCGGGGCAGGGCTTTGAAGGCCGGCGCCTGCAATTTCTTCTGGTCGTCGCTGATTTTCAGCACCCATTGCTGTTCATCGCCATCCAGTGGCTTGGCGCGCTCCAGCAGCTCGCGCTCGCGGGACGGGCGATAGTCGATCTTCTCGACCAACCCCGCATCCTTTACCGCCTTGACGGTGTCGGTTGGAATGGCGGTCAGCGGGAATTGCTCCGTCAGGCGCAAGCCGGGACGGGCTACTTGCAGCAGCTCGAGCAGGCGGTACGAGCAGTTCTCGTCGAAGAAGAAGTAGTCGAACTGGATCTGCTTGAGCTCCCACACGTGCTCGACCATGCGTTCGGTTTCGACCTGGGTCAGGTTCAGGCGGTATTCCCACAGGTCGCGGTTTTCGAGGCTGCGGTACTCCGAGAGTTTTTCCTGGTAGGGCACCAGCGCGAACAGGCCGGGATAACCGCCCATCAGGCCCTTCCAGGCGTAAAGAATGCTGTTGTCGGAGCCTTCGATATAGGCGCCGAAGTTGATTGCATAGCTGAGCAGGGCGGTGTTGTTGCTCTGCACGTCAGCTTGGTCGATGCGCAGCAGCGTGTGACCGAACATCGACGACGGGCTGTTGAGGTATGCCGCCGGGAAGATCATCACGGCGCTGTGGGGCGCGACGTCCTTGAACCATTGCTTGAACTCTGTGCAGTCAACGGCGGGCAGGTCGGTCAGGTGCAACTGGTCCTTGAGCCAGCGGGTGCGTGCGGGGTACACGCATTGGGCGTGTTTTTCACCCAGGCTGGCAGGTTGGTACAGCGCCTGGACGGTGGCCTTGAGTTCGGCATCCGGGTGGTGTGCGCCATCGGCAGCAATGAAGAATTTCTTGTCGCTGACATAACTGCGCCAGCCGCTGATTTTGCCGGCTTCGTAATGGCCCAAAGATAGCCAGAACGGGTCGTTGGCCAGTTGCTGCAAACGTTGATCATCAATAGGCGCGGCCGCATACAGCGGGGCGCAAGCGAAGAGTGCCAACCAGGCAAAGCGTTTGAGCATAGGGGCAACTTAAGTCGGAATAAGTGAGACCCAAAGGGGGGCGGGTCCAAAAATAAGGCCCGCGTCTCGCAAGACGCGGGCGGGTCGAGCTTAAGCTTGGGTCGCGTATTTCGCCAAGCGGGCATCACCTTTCAGTACAGCGAGGGTGTTGGTGTGCACGTCGTCGGCGGTCACGTCAGCTTTGCTGAAGATCTGCTGGAAGTGCTCGTGGGTCACTGCCGCAAAGTGCTCGCGGTCCTCAGGGGCTACGCCCAGTACCACCGCGTAGGTGGTCAGTGCTTCGCCATTGCCTTTGGCCATGTCTTCGGACAGCTCGTTCATCATGCCATTCATGGCAATCCAGGACTTGCCGCCGTAGGTCAGCTTGCTGTTGGTGTTACAGCCGTTGGTGCCCGAGGTCATGCCGAAGGTGGCGTTACCCGAGGTGCCGTTGGTGGTCGACGCGAGGAAGTGCGCCGGAGTACCGCGCTGGCCTTCGAACAGCATGTTGCCCCAACCGCAGTTCGGGCCGCCTGGTGCTTCTGCCATAGCATTGAGGGAGACAACGGTGAAGAGAGTACCAAGAAGGATCCGTTTCATAGCTTTGTTCTCTTTGTGTGCAAACCAATGGACAAGGGGTTCAGGCGCTTCGCAGCGCCCTAAGGGGCCAGTTATTAGTCCAACCCGCGCAGTTTGGAGTTTAGGCATGATCCTGGGGTTCCGTTATTTTTTATAAAACAATCGGCCTTATCGCGATTTTTTTTGCAGGGCGCCTACCGCAGCGCAGCTTTCCCAACGGCGCGCCTTGCCATAGCGCGCAAGCGAGAGCCAGAATGCCGTCATCTGCCCCGCCTGATGTAAGGAAGCCCGATGCCTGATCCTGTTGCTGCCAGCTTGCGTCTAGCGCCCGAAGCGCTGACTCGCCCTTTCTCCGCTGAACAGTTCAGCTTCTCGACCACCAATGATTTGGAGCCTTTTCGCGGTGTGCTTGGCCAGGAACGTGCGGTCGAAGCCTTGCAGTTCGGTGTGGCCATGCCACGCCCCGGTTACAACGTGTTTGTCATGGGCGAGCCCGGTACTGGCCGCTTTTCGTTCGTCAAACGCTACCTGAAGGCCGAAGGCAAACGCCTGCAGACCCCGGCAGACTGGGTCTATGTGAATAATTTCGATGAGCCGCGCGAACCGCGTGCCCTGGAGCTGCCAGGCGGCGCCGCCGCAGCGTTCATCGCCGATATCAACGGCCTGGTCGACAACCTGGTGGCGACTTTCCCGGCGGTCTTCGAACACCCGACTTATCAACAGCGCAAAAGCGCCATCGACCGCGCCTTCAACCAGCGTTACGACAAGGCGTTGGACGTCATCGAACGCCTGGCCCTGGAAAAAGACGTAGCGCTGTACCGCGACAGCTCCAACATCGCCTTCACGCCGATGCTCGACGGCAAGGCGCTGGACGAAGCCGAGTTCTCGCAATTGCCGGAAGCTGACCGCGAGCGCTTCCACACGGACATTTCCGAGCTGGAAGAACGCCTCAACGAGGAACTGGCCAGCCTGCCGCAGTGGAAGCGTGAGTCGAATAACCAACTGCGCCAATTCAACGAAGAAACCATCACCCTGGCCCTGCAGCCATTGCTCGCTCCGCTGTCGGAAAAGTACGCGGAAAACGCCGCCGTCTGCGGTTACCTGCAGGCCATGCAGGTGTACCTGCTCAAGACTGTGGTCGAGCAACTGGTGGACGATGCCAAGACCGACGCCCAGGCCCGCAAGCTGCTCGAGGAGCAATACTGCCCGAGCCTGGTGGTAGGCCACCCGACCAATGGCGGCGCGCCGGTGGTTTTCGAACCGCACCCGACCTACGACAACCTGTTCGGTCGTATCGAATACAGCACCGACCAGGGCGCGCTCTACACCACTTATCGCCAGTTGCGCCCGGGTGCCTTGCACCGTGCCAATGGCGGTTTTCTGATCCTTGAAGCGGAAAAAATGCTCGGCGAGCCGTTTGTGTGGGACGCGCTCAAGCGTTCCCTGCAATCGCGCAAGTTGAAGATGGAGTCGCCCCTGGGCGAGCTGGGCCGCTTGGCCACCGTGACCCTCAACCCGCAGATGATTCCGTTGCAGGTCAAGGTCATCATCATCGGTTCGCGCCAGCTCTACTACGCGTTGCAGGACGCCGATCCGGACTTCCAGGAGATGTTCCGCGTGCTGGTGGACTTCGACGAAGACATCCCGATGGTCGACGAAAGCCTGGAGCAGTTTGCCCAGTTGCTTAAAACCCGCACGTCAGAAGAAGGCATGGCACCGCTGACCTCGGATGCGGTGGCGCGCCTGGCCACCTACAGTGCGCGGCTGGCGGAGCATCAGGGGCGTTTGTCGGCGCGGATTGGCGATTTGTTCCAACTGGTCAGCGAAGCGGACTTCATTCGCCATCTGGCGGGGGACGAAATGACCGACGCAGGCCATATCGAACGTGCGCTCAAGGCCAAGGCCACGCGCACCGGGCGTGTGTCGGCGCGGATTCTCGACGACATGCTCGCCGGGGTGATCCTGATCGACACCGCCGGTGCAGCCGTCGGCAAGTGCAACGGGCTGACAGTGCTGGAAGTCGGCGATTCGGCCTTCGGCGTGCCGGCGCGGATTTCCGCCACGGTGTATCCCGGCGGCAGTGGCATCGTCGACATCGAGCGTGAAGTCAACCTCGGCCAGCCGATTCACTCCAAGGGCGTGATGATCCTCACCGGTTACCTGGGCAGTCGGTATGCCCAGGAATTCCCGCTGGCGATCTCGGCGAGTATCGCGCTGGAGCAGTCCTACGGTTATGTGGACGGCGACAGCGCGTCCCTGGGCGAGGCGTGCACGTTGATTTCGGCGTTGTCGAAAACGCCGCTCAAGCAGTGTTTTGCGATCACCGGCTCGATCAACCAGTTTGGTGAAGTGCAGGCGGTGGGCGGGGTCAACGAGAAGATCGAAGGCTTCTTCCGCCTCTGCGAGGCCCGTGGGTTGACCGGCGAGCAAGGGGCGATCATTCCCCAGGCAAACGTCGCCACACTGATGCTCGACGAGAAGGTGTTGCAGGCGGTGCGCAACGGCCAATTCCACATCTATGCCGTGCGTCAGGCGGATGAGGCCTTGAGCCTGCTGGTGGGCGAGCCTGCCGGCGAGCCGGATGCCGAAGGGCAATTCCCGGAAGGCAGCGTGAATGCGCGGGTGGTTGAGCGCCTGCGGGCGATTGCGGAGATGATCAGCGAGGAAGACCTGAAGGAAGCCGAGAAAGAGCTGGCACAGCAAGCCCTGGCTGAAGCCAAACCCACCTGAATTTGGGTTTGACGCGGCAAGTGTGGGAGGGGGCTTGCTCCCGATAGCGGTAGGTCATCACTGAATAGGTTGACTGACACTCCGCTATCGGGAGCAAGCCCCCTCCCACATTGGGTTGGCAGTGTATTTTTTTTGGGGTGGTTAGCCAATAAATTGACGCTTCCTGGGAGGCCATGCCCGTTGGTCCCTACAACCTTGGTTTGTTGTGGTTTTCCTCTATTCTCAACTTAAGGGATATCCACAGGAGTCGCAGGATAGAAACAGCCTCGCCATGTGCCTGAGGTTGAACACCGATCTACCGAGGGTCGCCGCCATGTCGCGCAACCTCAGCCTTACCCGCCAGTGCCTGGGCCTGGTCACCCGTATCGAATGCTCCATTCGTCCTCTGGCAGGGGATAACGGGATGTGGACGTTGTTGTTTGCCGCCGGAATGACCGGCGAACAGCCTTCCACCATCAAGTCCCAAGGCCCGTTTCATGGACCCTTCGTGGCAGAAACCATTCTTCAGTCGATTGTCGACAGCCTGACCCTGCACGGTTACGAGCAGGCGGACGATCCGCAGATCTGGTGCCTGCATATGCAGGCACACCTGCGACAGCTCAACGGTAGCCAGGAACGCCTGGCGCTGTAGCCAGGTTATTGGCTCTCAGGCTTGTCCAACTTGACCTCAAAGCCGTATTGCACGGTGCTCAGGTCGGTGCGCTGGTAGCTTTCCAGAGTGGTCGGCTTGCCATAGAAATAATGCACGTCGAACATGGCCGTGCCGTATTCCTCTGCACGGTGGCTGACACCGAGGATTTCCTTGAGATAGTTGCCGCTGGCGTCCTTGGCGTAGAAGCGCCAGCTGTCGGAAGGGAACGCCTTCTGGTCGACGATCAGGGCGTTGTCTTTAAGTGTCAGGCCCTTGGGCAGTTTGGCGACGTCAATCGTGCTTTTCTCTATGTTCGCCAGGAACAAGGGAATCGAGCCCACCACGTATGCCGGGGTTTCCGGGAACAGGTTGAGGTCGTAGGTGAGCGTGCCTCGCGCCGGGTCCAGCTCAAAGGCTTCGCTGGGCAGCTCGATGGGTTCGCCACGTTCGCCTTTTTCGTCCGCAGTGAAGAAGGTGATGGGTTCGTCGCTGCTGCTGTGGTCGTTGCCCACCAGTTCGTCATTGAAGGTGAAAGGGTGGTCAAACACGATCCTGGCGGCGCTGGCATCGTCGGTCGACTGGCTGATTGTGATGCTTTTTTTCAGCTGGTCTTCGCTCATGCTTGCGTCTTTGAGCCAGCCGGCGGCGCTGTCGTCGTACACCGTGACGGGCATCGGCAAGGCTTGCACCGTATTCTGCAGGCTATTCTTGTCGAAGCGCATCACCGGCAGGTCCAGATCCTTATGCGTCAGTGTGGCTTTGGAAAAATCCAGGACGTTGACCTGCAGCGTGTCGATCAGGCCATTGAAATACACCTTGGCATAATGGCTGGTCTGCTTGTGCTCAAAGGCTTTTTGCTCGTCGGTGAGCTGCTTCTCGAAAGCATCGGACCACGTCTTCTGCTTGCGCATCTCGGCCAACTGCTGCTCATAGAACGCCACTTGCGCGGCACTTTCGTTGATTGAGCCCGAACGCGTCAGAAACTGCCCGGTGCTGTCGCGTGCCTGCACCAGCAACGGGTTAGGCGAGTCGTCGCCGACTTCGGCGGCCAGGGGCTCGCTGTTGGTCAACTCGATCTCGGCGTAGTTTTTTTCAAGCAACACCAGGTTGAGGGTGATGTTGCCTTCGGTGCGCTTGCGGCCCACGTCCTTTTTTGACAAGTCAAAGGTCAGCACCTTGCCCGGTGCCACCACGTCAACCGTGCCTTTGAGGCTGACCGGTTGGGGCTGGCTCTTGTTGTCCGTCTCGATCCCTTCGATAAACGGGTAGCTCACCGTCAGGTCGTCGGGGTTGGTCAGGTTGGAGCTGCTCGGGCTCAGTTGAATGCCGGGATCGGTTTCCGACCATTCCGGTTGGAAGGGGATCACCTTGTTGTTGCTCAGCGTCACCGACTGCCATTCGAGGCTGTGAGGGAAGGGGAACTGGTCGGGGCTGTTGAAGCTGAACGGGAAGACCGGCTGCAAATCCGTGAGGTAGTCGGAATGGGAGGTCTTGCGCAACACGAACAGGCCGTTGATGTAGGTGTCCACCAAGGCTTGGGGTGTGGGGTAATGCTTGAGCAGGGCCAACGTGTTTTCGCCGTATTCGGCTTCGATCGGCTTGTTGGCGAGCTTGACGCGGGCCCGTTCCAGCAGCAGCAGCGAACCGCCAAGGTCGGCGATGGCGTCCCGCAGCTTGGGGTCCTGGATGCTGTCCAGTGACTGTTCGAATTTTGCGGTTTTCTCTTCGAGGGTCGCCTGTTTCTGCTCTTCTTTGGGTGAGCAGCCGCTGGCTATCAGCAACGCCGCACACAGGCCGAGGCTGGCCAAAGGGGATCGCACATCCATCATCTGAGTCTTCCTGTCCGACATCATCGAGCCGAGTTCATGGGCTCGACACTAGCAGAAAAAATCTCTTACAGATGCCACCTGGGTCAGTTTTCTCGCGGTGACAGCGATCAGGTAGCGGCTGGTATACTCGCGGCCATTTTTAGCCAAGCTGTGTGAGATCCAATGGAACGTTTTATCGAAAATGCTATGTACGCTTCGCGCTGGCTGCTGGCGCCCATCTATTTCGGCTTGTCCCTGGGGTTGCTGGCGCTGGCGTTGAAGTTCTTCCAGGAAGTGGTGCACCTGCTGCCGAGCGTGTTCTCGATGGCCGAGTCCGACTTGATCCTGGTGCTGCTGTCGTTGATCGACATGGCGCTGGTTGGCGGCTTGCTGGTGATGGTGATGATTTCCGGCTACGAGAACTTCGTCTCGCAGCTGGATATCGATGAGAACAAGGAAAAGCTCAACTGGCTGGGCACCATGGACTCCTCCTCGCTGAAGATGAAAGTGGCGGCGTCCATCGTGGCGATTTCCTCCATCCACTTGTTGCGCATCTTCATGGACGCCAAGAACGTCGATCCACAACACCTGATGTGGTACGTGATCATCCACATGACCTTCGTGATCTCGGCGTTCGCCATGGGTTACCTGGACAAGGTCACCAAGCACTGATGACCCGCGCCGGCCTTACTGCTCCGCGAAGTAGTAAGGCTGGCGGCCGATTGCCATCTGCTTGATCACCGTGACCTTTTCATTCAGCCGGTCGGTGTGATCCATCAGCGCCACGTTACCCGGTTTGGCCGTGAGGAAGGCGCGCAACTCGGCTTCGGTTTGCAGGATGGGCACGTACGCTTGCATGTAGAACACCCCGGCGCCGAAGATCCGTTCGTTAGGTTGGAATATTGCGACTTCCCGGCCTTCTGCCTGCAGTGCCTGGAGCTGGCTGATCACTGGCACGAATGACTCCACGGCGTCCGCCTTGGGCGCGAACCAGAATGCAGCGCTCATATAGCAGGCAATGAGCACGCCGAATACGCCGCCGATCACCTGGCGGTGGTAGCGGTACACGCCAGGCTTGCGCTCTTTCAAGCGTTCCAGCAGCACCCGCCCGTATTCGGCTGCGAGTACGGCGGCGGCCGGTGTGAGCGACATCAGGTACACGGTGCGCTTGCTGGAGGCCAGGGTCAGCAGGGTGAATTGCGCCAACAGCCACACACTGAAAAACAGACGGTAGCGATTGCGCACCAGGCTTTTGCGAAAGTGCCACAGGCCCAGGTACACCAGGATGTTCCAGGGCAAAAACGCTTGAGGCAATTTCGCGAGGTAGTAGTAGAACGGCTCGTAATGCCCGGCTTCCACAAATGAACCGCTGAAGCGTCCGACGCTGTTGGTCCACAGCACCTCACCGACCGCCTGCATCCCGTCACGCTGGTACAGGAACCCCAGCCAGATCAGCAGCGGTACCAACGCCAACAGCGTGAACAGCGCCGGCTTGAGCCAATCGCCGATGCGCAAGCGCTTGTCCATCAGGCTGGTCGCGGCCAGGTACACGAAGATCACGATGCCCGGCATCGCCAGGCCCAGCACACCCTTGCTCAGGGTGGCGATGACCATGCCCAGCGTAAACAGTGCCCAGGCCCATGTGTTGGAGCCCTGGCGCTCGGACTCGGGCCGCATCGCCTGGTAGAACGCCAGCAGCGCGGTGGTCACACCGAGGCTGAGCAATGAGTCTTCACCCACGCCGCGCACATTGCCCCAGTAGCTGGCCATGGTCGCCAGGATCAACGCGGCGCAGAACGCCAGCGACTTGGGCCGGCCAAACTTGCGCAGCATGCCGTAGAACAGCATCACGCTGAACAAGCCGGCAAACGCCGAAGCCAGGCGCACCGCCCAGGTCGACGCGCCAAACAGACGAATGGCGCCGGCATCCAGCCAGAGACTCAGGGGCGGTTTTTCCAGGAAGGGTTCGCGAAACAGGCGCGGGATCACCCAGTCATTGTCCAGGTGCATGGCCATGGCGATCCCGGCGACGCGGGCTTCGGTGGAGCCTTGCAGCTCATGGCCGCCAAGGGCGCAGAAAAATAACAGTCCAGCGAGAAGAAGCAGCAGAGAGGCGGGGCGCGTCATGGAGTCTGGCTACCGGGAAAGGGGACCGATCGGGGGATCGGTCCTGGGCGATCCAGCAGTATACGAAAGCGATTCTTAATATTTGGTGAATCAATGTGGGGTTTTTGTAAGGCTGGCCGAGCCTGCCGTTCAGGGCTGTTTCAAGCGGGGCAACGCCGCTTTGCCTGCCTCGGTCAGCACCGGTGTCAATTGCTCCCAGGTGAAATTCAGCTCGTTATCGCAACCGTCACCCGTGGCGCGCGTCGCGAGCTGCAAGCCTTGGGTGTTGAAGCTCAGGTCGAAGGTGGAATAGCTGGTGATCGCCGGGCAGCCTTCGTCGGTAGTGGTCTGCCGGGCCAGCCATTGGCTGAATTTGGCCGGCAGCTTCACGTGCCCGGCGTAGGCGTCATACCACTCCTGGCGCCCGCCGAGCCATGCCCAGGGATCGACGCTTTCACCGGTTTGCAGGTCCCATGAGTGCAGGCCCCAGCTGATACCGCCGGCGCCGGTGCCTGCGGCCCATCGGTAAAACCTGACGGTCATGAATTGAGATGACCAGTACGTGGGCGCCACTTCAATTTCGCTGGTGTAGGTCGAGCCGTTGCGGCCCAGGTACTCGCGCCGTTCCTGCAAATACTCCTTCTGATCATCGTCGCTCACGGCCAGGGCCGCGAGTTGCTGGTTGATCTTCTGGATGGCCTGGCCATCGCCCTCGAGCTTGAGCGTGACCTGGGCGCCTTGGGTCTTGAGCTGATAGCGGTGCTCGCCGAAGGTTTTCTTCTCGGTCTTGATCGGTAGCGGCGCGGCTTCCATGGGCGCGTTGTAGGCGTCGCTGCCACAGCCTTGCGTGTCGACGCGTTGCAGGTTAAGTGGCAGCGGTGTGCCGCCCGGGGTTTTGCTCCAGGCGCCTGAAAGCGTATCGCCTTGCGGGGGTTGCAGCGCCCAGAAACCGGTATTTCCGGCTTCCACCCAGGGCGCGTTGTCGCTGGCTTGAGTCAGCTGGATAGGTGTGAGGATGCGCTGATAGTAATAACTGCCGTGCTCGCCATCGGCGCCGTTGAAACAGGCAACGATGGCGGATTTGCCCAGGGTGCCTTTCCACACCCCGGCCAGGTCGGCGGCGCTGGTCAACAAAGGCGTACAGGCGAGGGCAATGGCGGCGAGGGGCTTGAGCACGGGTATCTGACTTCCAGTTGTCTGATAAAGGCCGTTAGGGTAATGCGTCGTGGGGCCGGATTCCAGCCGTCCTTTCAGGCCGGGCTGTAGATCCGCGGCGCGCTTCGATGCGGTACGTGGATCAGGTTGAGCTGGTGTTTGCGTGCCCATTGCACCGTCAGGCTGGTGGGCGCCGACAAACTGACCAAGGTGCCCAGCCCGGCCCTCACGGCCTTGTGAATAAGCTCCAGGCTGCAACGACTGGTGACGACCGTGAACCCACTGCGCGCATCGACCTGTGCCTGTTGCATAGCGCCGATCAATTTATCCAGTGCGTTATGCCGGCCGATGTCTTCACGGCACAGCAAGGCTGAGCCGTCAGCGTCGAAGTGCAGCGCCGCATGCAGGGCGCCGGTACTTTTCCCCATGACCTGGGCGGCGTCGATGCGCTCACGCAGGCCCTTGAGGTGATGCGCGGGCGGCAGGGGCGCCGGTTGCAGGATGTCCAGTTGGGGCAGTGCCTGTTCCAGCGCCTCCACGCCGCACAATCCGCAGCCGCTGGTGCCCGCCATCTGCCGCCGGTGATCTTTCAGCGCCCAGAACGCCCGACTGGAGATGTTGACGTCGGCCTGGCAGGCCTGATCAAAATGCGTGAGCTGGATATCGTAGATTTCACCCTGGTTGTCGATGATCCCATTACTCACGCTGAAGCCGCGGATGAAGTCCTCGATGTCGCCAGGTGAAACCATCATCACCGCCTGGCTTAAGCCGTTGTAACTGATGGCCAGCGCGATTTCCGCCGCCAGCGCCGCCTCGGCGACCTGCGCGCCTTCGTCATACTCCCGATAGGCAACGTTGCGAGGCTGCGGTGCCGGCGCATTGGCATCGCCTGCTTCAACGGCGTATTCGACTCGGCAAATCATGGGCAAACCTCCGTTACTCGCCTGCGCCCTTGGCGATGAGCAATTTCCTGGCCTCGGCAAAACATTTTTCGGCGATGGCCGAGCGCGGCTCGGTCTTGCGCATGACCATGCCCAACGGCGCGAGCACACTGGCATCGGGCAGGTTGATAAACGCCAGATTCTCGATAGGGCTTTCCAGGCCGCTGTCCAACGGCATGATCGCACAGCAAAACCCTTCGTGGATCGCCTGGAACAACTGATAGGTCGAATCGCTCTCGAGGATGGGCTGGGGGTCGAGACCGCGACTGCGGAAACTCAGGTCAATGGACTTACGATAGTGCATGCCATTGCTGATCATCCCCAGGGGCAACTCGGCGGCGTCTTCCCAACTCATCTCGGTGCCTTCGAAATGGAAGTGCCGGGTGTCGTACAACAGCCCGACGCGGGTCTCACCCAGCTCGAAAAAGTCCAGGTAATTGGGGTTCACGTGCTCCAGGTAGCACACGCCCAGGTCCAGTTGGTTGGTGCCCAAGGCTTCGATGATCTTGTCCGAACTCATGGACGACAGGCTGAACTTGAGTTCGGGGAACGAATGAGACAGGCCCTGGATGTAACTGATCGGGTTGAACCCGCTAAGCGGCACCAGGCCCAGGCGCAAGTTACCGACCAACTGACCACGACACGCCGCCGCTTCGGCGAACAACCCATCATGCGCGGCCAGCAAGGTCCTGGCCCACGCCAACACGCGCTCCCCGGCTTCGGTGAAGCCTTCGAAGCGCTGGCCACGGGTGACCAGTTCCAGGCCCAACTCATCTTCCAGATTGCGCAAGCGCATCGACAGCGTCGGTTGCGTGATATGGCAGCGCGCGGCCGCCTGGCCGAAGTGACGGGTTTGCTCCAGTGCGATCAGGAATTTGAGTTGCTTTATGTCCATTAAGGCGCCTGCTTGGGTAAGTAAGAGGTCGTTATGAGTGCCAGTGTCTGAAGCTTGCAAAGCGCAGCGAGCGAGAGAGCAGACCATCTCATTGTAAGGCTCGTGCGTCCAATCGCCTGTATTGAAGGCGTGATCGATTCGCTCGATAACTGAAGAATTCATTGCAGGAAAACCAGTGATAGAAACGCTCGATAACTCAGTCAGCCGTAACGATTAGACAGCCTTGGTTTGAGCGCCTTAGCCTCAAGCAAATGGTTTTGTTAAAAGTCTGCCGGAGGGTCCCATGAGCGTAACGTCGGATGCGTTGTTCGTACCGTTGAATATTGCAGTGTTAACCGTCAGTGATACCCGGGAATATGCCAACGATACTTCCGGGCAATTGCTGGTCAGCCGCCTGTTGGAAGCGGGGCACAGCCTCAGTGAACGCAACCTGCTCAAGGATGACCTCTACAAGATCCGCGCACAGGTTGCGACCTGGATCGCCAGCGAGCAGGTTCAGGTGGTGTTGATTACTGGCGGCACCGGCTTCACCGGCCGCGACAGTACACCCGAGGCGGTGAGCTGCTTGTTGGATAAGCAGATTGAGGGCTTCGGTGAGTTGTTCCGCGCAATCTCCATTCTCGATATCGGCACCTCCACAGTACAAAGCCGCGCCTTGGCCGGGCTGGCCAACGGAACGTTGGTGTGTTGCCTGCCGGGTTCCACGGGTGCCTGCCGCACCGCGTGGGAAGGCATCCTTGCCGAGCAGCTCGATGCCCGCCACCGGCCATGCAATTTTGTGCCACACCTCAAGCCCGTGGCGCTGTGCGGGACGCGAGGATGAAGGGGGCGCCGTTGATGTCAGTGGAGGCGGCCATTGCGTCACTGCTGGCTATGGCGCAGGAGCACTGCCTGCAAGACAGCGAGTCGGTGGCCCTGAGTGATGCACGGCAACGGGTGCTGGCCAGTGACCTGGTTGCGACCCTGGACCTGCCGCTGTGGCCAAACAGTGCCATGGACGGCTACGCCCTGAATCTCGGCGATTGGCAGGGTGAGCCGCTGGCGGTATCGCAACAGATATTTGCCGGTGTTGCGCCCCAGGCCCTGCTGCCTGGCACCTGTGCGCGCATCTTCACTGGCGCTCCGCTGCCCGAAGGCGCCAATTGCATCGAGATGCAAGAAAACGTCGAGGTGCTGCAGGGCGGTCGTGTGCGTTTTATGCAGCCGCTGCGCGTGGGGCAGAATATTCGCCCCCGAGGCCAGGAGAACAAAGCGGGCGAGGTGTTGCTCAACGCCGGTAAGCGCCTCGGGCCTTTCGAACTGGCCATCGCGGCGGCACAGGGTTGCACGCATGTGTCGGTGGTACGTCGGCCAAGGGTGGCGCTGCTGTCCACGGGCAACGAACTGGTGGAGCCGGGGGCGCCCCTCCGGCCGGGCGGTATCTACAATAGCAATCGCACATTGCTCAGCCATTGGTTGAGCGAATTGGGTTGTGAAGTGATCGATGGCGGCATTCTTCCTGACGAGCCGCAACTTACCCGGCTCAAACTGGAACAATTGCCGCCTGCCACCGACCTGATCCTGACCACTGGCGGCGTCTCTGCCGGCGATGCCGATTACCTTGGCCAAGTGCTGCGCGAGTGCGGTAAGCCTTTATTCTGGAAACTCTCGATCAAACCGGGCAAACCGCTGACCGTGGGCTATTTCGGTAACGTGCCAGTCATCGGCCTGCCCGGTAATCCAACCTCGGCACTGGTCACATTCGGTCTGTTGGCGCGGGCTTACTTGCTGCGTATCCAGGGTGTCGAAGACGTCACACCCCTGAGCTTTGCGGTCAGCGTAGGGTTTGACTGGCCGAAAGCTGGCAACCGCCGCGAATTTCTGCGCGCCAGGCTGGAGCAGGGGCAGGCCGTGCTGTATCCGAACCAGAGTTCAGGTGTGCTGTTGGGGGCTTCTTGGGCGGATGGGCTGGTGGAAATCCCCGAGGGCTGTACCCTGCGCTCCGGTGACACGGCGCGTTTCATTCCGTTCTGCGATTTGTTCTGAGGCTTATGCCTCCCAGCGCTTGGCGGCCTGCTGATCACTTTCCCGGCCTTCTACCCAGCGCTCACCGGCCGGCGTCTGTTCACGTTTCCAGAAGGGCGCGCGGGTCTTCAGGGCATCCATCAGGAACGCGCAGGCGTCGAAAGCCGCCTGGCGGTGTTCGCTGGCAACGCCGACAAACACGATGGGGTCGCCCACCTTCAACGCCCCCACGCGGTGCACGACGGTCACCTGCTGCAAGGGCCAGCGTGCCTGGGATTGATCGACGATCCGTTGCAAGGAGCGCTCGGTCATCCCCGGGTAATGCTCCAGGAATAACTCGCTAACCTGATCTCCTTGGTTGATATCGCGGACGTACCCCACAAACGTGGCGACGGCGCCCACGCCCGTGTCGCCGGCGTGGACGCTGCGGGTCAGTTCGTCGAGGTCAAACAGCGCGGTCTGAACGTGAACCGACATGGCTCAGCCTCCTGTCACTGGAGGGAAGAACGCGACTTCGTCGAAGTCCTCTATCACCGCGGCGGGCGTACACAGTTCATGGTTCAGCGCACACATCAGGCTGCTTTCTCCAAGCACCTGCTGCCAGATCGGGCCTCTGGCGCACAACTGCTGTCTCACGTCTTCAATCGTGCGCAACGAGCTGTTCAGCGCAATCTTTTCACCGCCGATGCCCAGCTGATCCCGATAGCGCGCAAAGTAGCTGATCAGAATCATCAGGCGTCTCCAGCGATAAAGGTGCCCGACTTTCCACCTTGTTTTTTGAGCAATTGGATCTGATCGATGATCATCCCGCGATCCACGGCCTTGCACATGTCATAGAGGGTCAATGCCGCCACGCTCGCGGCGGTCAGGGCTTCCAGCTCGACGCCGGTCTGGCCGTTGAGTCGGCAGGTACTGACGATTTTCACGCGGTCGGGTTCGACGGCGCTCAGTTCAAGGTGGATCGAACTGAGTAGCAACGGATGGCAGAGCGGGATCAGTTCGTGGGTTTTCTTTGCCGCCATGATTCCGGCGATACGCGCGACCGCAAACACGTCGCCCTTGGGGTGCCCATGATGCTGGATCAGGCGCAATGTCGACGGCTGCATACGCACCCAGGCCTGGGCTTGCGCTTCACGCGTGGTTGCAGCCTTGTCCGTGACGTCGACCATGCTGGCCCGCCCTGCGGCGTCCAGGTGCGTCAATGTAGAGGAGCTTTGGTTCATGAGTGACCTCGGATCAGTTCAAGATAAAGTCGATGGGTTGAAGCACTGCGGGCAACTCCGTCGCGCCGTTGGCGTGAAGGACTTCGCGTTCGATAGTGCGCACAATCGCATCGGTCGGCAGATCGTTTTCGTCGTAGCCGAACGGGTCTTCCAGCTCATCGCCAATCGCGTCCAGGCCGAAAAATGTGTAGCTCACGATCGCCGTGAATAGCGGCGTCAGCCAACCCAATGGCTCGGCCATGGCGAAGGGCAGCAAGATGCAAAACATGTAGCTGGTGCGGTGCAGCAAGAGTGTGTAGGGGAAGGGCAACGGGGTATTTTTGATGCGCTCACACATCGTCTGCGTCCGGGTCAGGTTGCTCAAATGGCCGGCCATCAGCTGATAGCGCCATTCACTGATGGCGCCTGATACGGCCAGCGCTGAGCACTGTTGGGTGACGCGGCTGAGGATGCTTTCCGGGATATTGGGGGTGCCGGGCGACGGCAGCCTGTCCAGCCAGATCTCTGCCACGCCTGACTCGTCCTCGTGACGCAACCTGGCGTTCAAGGCGTGGGCGAACCCGCACAGGTTGCGCAGGATGGCGCTGCGCTGGTGCGCATCCTCGATAACCTGGGTTTCCCGGATCATGGCGCGTATATCCATCACCATGGCGCCAAGCGCTTTGCGCCCTTCGTACCAGCGGTCATAACAGGCGTTGTTGCGAAAACTCATGAAGATCGAGAGCGACAAGCCCAGCAATGTGAAGGGCGTGGCATTGACCTTGGAGAAGTACGCCGGGTGAAGGGTTTCGATCAGCACAATTGCCGAGGCCAATAGGGTTACCAGCAGGCTGCGCAGCGCAATGCGCCTGGCCACGGAACCCTTGAGTGAAATCAATACGCCGATCAGGTTGGGTTGGGCTCTGACGATCATGGGCAACAGCCTCCAGCAAAGGGGAGATCAGAACGGCTAGCCGCCCGTCATGTTCATGAAACGGACAACCTGCACGTCATCGTTGAGCTCGAAATTGTGCCGATAGGGTTTGATCTTCATCGCCTCGGTGATCGCGTTTTCCAGGCGTTTCGGTTCACCCGGATAGCGGCGCAATACCGCCTTGAGATCGACCGAGTGTTCGTTGCCCAGGCACAACAGCAGGCGGCCTTCAACGGTCAACCGCACGCGGTTGCACGTACCGCAAAAGTTGTGGCTGTGGGGCGAAATAAAGCCCAGGCGAATGGTCGGGGCCTCGGCCAGGCGCCAGTAGCGTGAGGGGCCTTGGGTCGACTCTGCGGAGTCGATCAGTGTGTAGCGCTCGGCGATACGCTCACGTACCTGCGCGCTGGAGTAGAACGCCTCGGCACGGCTGTGTTCGTTGATGACGCCCAAGGGCATTTCTTCAATAAACGAAATATCCAATCCACGGTCGATGGCGAACGCTACAAGGTCATTGATCTCATGATCGTTGCGTCCTTTCATCACCACGCAATTGAGTTTGGTGCGTTGAAAGCCCGCGGCATTCGCAGCGTCGATTCCGGCGATGACGGTGGCCAGGTTGCCCGTGCGCGTCAGCTCACGAAAGCGCTGGGGGTCAAGGCTATCGAGGCTGATGTTCAAACGTTTCAGGCCCGCCTCGAACAGCGGTGCTGCCAGCTTGCCCAACTGCGAGCCGTTGGTGGTCATGCACAACTCGCGCAGGCCCGGGAGTGCGGCGATGCGCTTGCACCATTCAACGACGCCGGGACGAATCAACGGCTCTCCGCCGGTCAGGCGAATTTTCCGAGTGCCCAGCGCCACAAAACGTTCGGCCAGTTGATAAAGCTCTTCCAGCGTCAAAACGCGTTGGCGCGGCAGGAACTCCATGTCTTCGGCCATGCAATAGACACAGCGGAAATCGCAGCGGTCGGTCACCGACATCCTGAGGTAGTCAACCTGACGAGAAAAACGGTCCGTCAAAATCGGCGCGGTCATTAAAACCTCCGGCAGCGACTCAGTGCATGTACGCACTGTATGAGTGTTGGGGGTGTAAGTAAGTGAATCTTTGAGTGGAGGCTAAAGTTGTTTTTTATCGCCGTCTAATCACTATTAACAACTGGATGATCGAGGGAGTCTATGAGGGTTTGATTGGGCTATTTTTGTGAATTTTAATTAAATAAGTGATTGAAAAATAAAAATAATTTACTTGATAGATTGTTTCGATTGTTTGGTCATTATTTGTGATTAGACAGGTTGTTTGCACGCGACATAGTCTGAAAGCGTAACCCGATAGCAAGCCCGTGGAACAGGCCGGTGCGAACCCTATTGGACAAGTTTCAAATAGGTTTGCGTTCCGCACCGGCTAAAAAACAATCATCAATAATGGCTTTCAGTTAGGCCGTCTATGCGTGAAGTCTTGGAGAAAATCATGAGCGAAGTTGAGCGTTATAAACCGTATAAGGGGGCGGCCGCAGGTTGGGGCGCGCTGATTGCGGTGACGAAAAACTGGCTGGGCAGTGAAAACGCCTTCAAGAACATCCGCGCGATGCTCAAGACCAACCAGAATGGCGGCTTTGACTGCCCAGGTTGTGCCTGGGGCGAGTCGCCGGAAAACGGTATGGTCAAGTTCTGCGAGAACGGCGCGAAGGCAGTCAACTGGGAGGCCACCGGGCGCCTGGTCAACCCGGCATTCTTCAATAAATACACGGTGTCGTCGCTGGCGGCGCAAAGTGATTATTGGCTCGAGTACCAAGGGCGCCTGACTCACCCCATGCGTTATGACGACTCGCTGGATCGTTATGTCGAAACCACTTGGGACGACGCCTTTGCCCTGATCGCCAAGCACCTGAAAGAGCTGGAGTCGCCGGACCAGGCAGAGTTCTATACCTCGGGACGCGCCAGTAACGAAGCCGCTTATCTCTATCAGTTGTTCGTTCGTGCCTATGGCACCAACAACTTTCCCGACTGCTCGAACATGTGCCACGAAGCCAGCGGCCTGGGCATGGACGACAGCGTCGGTGTGGGTAAAGGCACGGTAACGTTTGAAGACCTGGGGGAAGCCGACGCGATCTTTGTTATCGGGCAGAACCCCGGCACTAACCACCCACGCATGCTCGAACCATTGCGCGAGGCGGTGAAGCGCGGTGCCCAGGTGATTTGCTTCAACCCTCTTAAAGAGCGTGGGCTGGAGCGCTTCCAGCATCCCCAGCACCCGCTGGAGATGCTCACCAACGGCTCCGAACCGACCTCGTCGGCATACTTTCGTCCGGCACTGGGCGGCGACATGGCGGCCTTTCGTGGCATCGCCAAGTTTTTGCTGAAGTGGGAGCGCGAGGCCCTGGAAAACAATGGCGAGGCGGTATTCGACCGCGCCTTCATCGCCGAACACACCTCGGGTCTGAACAGCTACCTGGAACAAGTGGACGCGACCTCGTGGGAGCACATCGTCGAGCAATCCGGCCTGAGCCTTGAAGAGATCGAGCTGGCCGCGCGCATGTATCGCCGTGCCAAACGCGTGATCATGTGCTGGGCGATGGGGGTGACCCAGCACAAACACTCCGTAGTCACTGTGCAGGAAATCATCAACGTGCAGTTGTTGCGCGGCAATATCGGACGGCCAGGGGCCGGGCTGTCGCCGGTACGTGGGCACAGTAATGTGCAAGGCGACCGCACCATGGGTATCAACGAACTGGCGCCACCGGAACTGATCAATGCACTGGAGGCACGCTTTAACTTCCAGGTGCCGCGTCGTCATGGCCACAACACAGTGATGGCAATTGCCGCCATGGAGGAGGGGCGTTCCAAAGTGTTCATCGGCCTGGGCGGCAACTTCGCGCAAGCGACGCCAGACAGTCCACGCACCCATGAGGCACTGCGCAACTGCGACCTGACCGTGCATATCTCCACCAAACTCAATCGCAGCCATTTGGTGACGGGCCGCGAAGCCTTGATCCTGCCGTGCCTGGGGCGCACCGATATTGACATGCAGGAAGAGGGCCCGCAGGGCGTGACGGTGGAAGACACCTTCAGCATGGTGCACATTTCCCACGGCCAACTGAAACCCAAGTCATCTTTGATGCGCTCGGAACCCGCGATTATCGCTGGGATCGCCAATGCGACCTTGGGGAAACACCCGATCGACTGGCTGTGGGCGGTGGCCGACTACTCGCGCATCCGCGACCTGATCGCCGACACCATTCCTGGTTTCAAGGACTTCAACAAGAAACTGCTGCACCCAGGTGGCTTTCACTTGGGCAACAACGCCGCTCAGCGCATCTGGAAAACCGCCAGTGGGAAAGCCCAGTTTGCCTCCAGTGTGCTGCCCGCACACCTGGTCAGCGAAGGCGTGCGTGACCTTGATGTAAAACCGGACCTGATCCTGCAAACCATGCGCTCCCACGACCAATACAACACCACGTTGTACGGGCTTGATGACCGTTATCGCGGTGTTTATGGCATGCGCGATGTGGTGTTCGTCAACGAGCAGGACATTCGCAAGCTGGGTTATGAGCCTGGGCAGAAGGTCGACATGGTCTCGCTCTGGGGGGATGGCTTGGAGCGTCGAGTCAGTGGTTTTACCTTGATTGCCTACGATATCCCGCCTGGCCAGGCGGCGGCCTATTACCCGGAGACCAACCCTCTGGTGCCGCTGGAGAGCTACGGCGACCGCACCTATACCCCGACGTCGAAGTTCATCGCGATCCGCCTTGAGCCCGCGCCGGCCAGCAACCTGATTCAGTCTATCGGCGCATGAGCCGGGCCGGGGCGGCCTCGGCGCCGCTCCGGGTTTTGCTGATCACCAGACATCTGTTCGCTGCGGGCCGCGAGGCTCAATGAGGGTATCGTCATGTTAAATCCTGGGGCGCTCGACCTGGCGCGGATTCAGTTCGCGTTTACGGTCTCGTTTCACATTATTTTTCCCGCCATCACCATCGGCATGGCCAGTTTCCTGGCCGTGCTGGAAGGGCTGTGGCTGAAGACCAACAACTCGGTCTACAAGGACCTGTACCACTTCTGGTCGAAAATCTTCGCGGTCAACTTCGGCATGGGCGTGGTCTCGGGCCTGGTCATGGCGTACGAGTTCGGCACCAACTGGAGCCGGTTCTCGGATTTCGCCGGGAGTATCACCGGGCCTTTGCTTACTTATGAAGTGCTGACGGCGTTCTTCCTGGAGGCGGGTTTTCTTGGGGTCATGCTGTTTGGCTGGAACCGGGTAGGGCGTGGGTTGCACTTCTTTTCCACGGTGATGGTTGCCATCGGTACGTTGATCTCGACGTTCTGGATTCTGGCCTCCAATAGCTGGATGCAAACACCGCAAGGTTTTTCCATCGTGGATGGTCGGGTGATGCCGTTGGACTGGTTCGCCATCGTCTTCAACCCGTCGTTCCCGTTCCGTCTGATGCATATGGCGATCGCCGCCTTTGTCGCCACGGCGTTCTTTGTCGGGGCCTCTGCGGCCTGGCATTTGCTGCGCAAGAACGACACGCCGGCAATCCGCACCATGTTGTCGATGGCGATGTGGATGGCGTTGATCGTGGCGCCGATCCAGGCAGTGGTCGGCGACGCCCATGGCCTGAACACCCTGGAGCACCAACCCGCGAAAATTGCCGCGATTGAAGGGCATTGGGAAAACGTCGATAACCAGGCGACGCCACTGGTGTTGTTCGGTATTCCCGACATGGAGGCCGAGAAGACGCGTTATGCGATCGAGGTACCTTACTTGGGCAGCCTCATTCTCACCCACAGCCTGGATAAGCAGATCCCGGCGCTCAAGAGTTTCCCCAAAGAAGACCGGCCGAACTCGACCATCATTTTCTTCAGCTTCCGGATCATGGCCGGGCTGGGGATGTTGATGATCGTCACCGGATTGCTTGGGCTGGCTTTGCGGCGTCATGGCGCGCTGTATCGCAACCGACTGTTTCTGCGCCTGGTGCTGTTCATGGGGCCAACCGGCCTGATCGCGATGCTGGCCGGGTGGATCACCACCGAGGTGGGTCGCCAGCCTTGGGTGGTGTACGGGCTGATGCGCACCGCTGATGCGGCGTCCAATCATACCGTCACGCAACTGAGCATCTCGCTGGCGTTATTCGTGCTGATCTACTTCTCGGTATTCGCCGTGGGCATCGGCTACATGATGAAGCTGGTACGCAAGGGGCCGCAGCCCCATCAAGACCACCCGCCCCACGGCGGCCCCGGCCAGGAGCGCACACCACGCCGTCCCCTGTCCGCTGTCACCGAGACGCTGGCGTCCGGCGACCACACCAACTGATCAAGGGGATTGCACATGGGCATTCAAGGCATAGACCTGTCGTTGATATGGGGCGTGATCATTGCCTTCGGGGTGATGATGTACGTGATCATGGATGGCTTCGACCTGGGGTTGGGCATCCTGTTTCCGTTGATCCCGGACGAGCAGGAGCGCGACGTGATGATGAACACCGTGGCGCCGGTGTGGGACGGTAACGAAACCTGGCTGATCCTTGGCGGGGCGGCGTTGTATGGTGCGTTTCCGCTGGCTTACTCGGTGATCCTGGAAGCGTTGTACTTACCGCTGATCTTCATGCTGGCAGGGCTGATTTTTCGCGGGGTGGCGTTTGAATTCCGCTTCAAGGCCAGCCCGCAGAAGCGGCATATCTGGGACATGGCGTTTATCGGCGGCTCGTTCCTGGCGACCTTTTGCCAAGGCGTGGTGATCGGTTCCTACATCGCCGGCATTGCAGTGGTGAACCGCCAATTTGCCGGTGGCACCTGGGACTGGCTGTCGCCCTTCCCATTGTTTTGCGGCGTCGGGCTGGTGGTGGCGTACGCATTGCTGGGTAGCACCTGGCTGCTGGTCAAGACCGAAGGCATGCTGGAATCGCGGATGCGCCTGTTCAGCCACTACCTGGCATTCGCCTTGATGGCAGTGGTGGCCGTGCTATGTGTATGGACACCCTGGTTGCACCCGGAGATCGCCACGCGCTGGTTCACCCATGCGCACATCGTGGTGTTCGGGGCGCTGATGCTGCTGGGCGTACTGGCATTGGTCGGGCTATTGAAGACCTTGCGCCAGCATCACTCCCATTGGCCATTCGTACTGACCCTGGTACTGGTTTTCCTGGGCTACATCGGCCTGGCCTTCAGCATCTGGCCAAACATCGTGCCGCCATCCATCAGCTTGTGGGACGCCGCCTCACCGCCTTCCAGCCAGCTCTTCATCCTGATCGGCACGCTGTTCATCCTGCCGATCATCCTGATGTACACCTGCTGGAGTTACTACGTGTTCCGCGGAAAAGTGAGGATCGGCGATGGCTACCATTGAGACGAAAAAACAGAGGCCACGTCAGGCCGGCCCCTGGTACCAGCGAGTGTTTTGGCTGGTCGCTATTTGGTTCCTCAGCGTGATTGCACTCGGCATCGTGGCCAGTGCGATGCGCTGGATGATGCACATGGCCGGCATGACCAGCCATTGAGGCATATCCCACCCAATCAAGATCCGGCGCCAGAGGTGGCGCCGGCTCAAGGAGGCACTTATGTCGGCACGCATTGATAAATCCCATCCTGTTGAATACAAGACGAAGAAGGGTGTCACGGTACAGATCGGCTTCAGCTGGAGCCCGCCGCTGGATGTTCCTGTCGGCGCGACATTGACCCTGGTCGGCCCACGGCCACTCACGGTTTATGTGGAGGGCGATCACTGGGACAGCTATGAGCAGGCGTTCCAGGAGGCGCATGAGGCGGCGGAGCATTGGGTGAACCTTTTGGCGGGGTGAGGTGCATCGAGGAGGTTGGCTTGGTATTTATGCGCGGGTGCGTTTGATGGTGGAGGTTGGGGGGATATGGTGGGTTGAATGGTGGGTACAAAAAAAGACGTTTTGGGACGTCTTTTTTTGTTGAGCTGGGGTAATTTGAAACAAGTCGGTATCTATCTGTTTTTTCTGGTTAATAATTTATTGGTCAACTTGCTTGGAATACCAGTTGGAACGCTGCGTGGTCTGGATTCCGATGGACGGTGCTTTTTGAGCTCCGCCCCATAAACGAATCGGGATCGAATCTATCAAGCAAATGGTCGAGCTGTTGATTGATGCCCCTGCGCGTACGATGTCCCCACTCGCCGCACGTACAGGGGCTCCTAGCAAACGATAGCGTCAATGATTGCTGTGCTGGCTAAGCCGACTCTCGAAGTATTGCGCAGTCTCTTTGTCGGTGCAGTACAGGTAGCAACCCTTCATCCCGCGTGTCATCAGGGTTCGGTATGTATTTTTGATGATCAGGTCTGTTTCATTTTTCGCGAGGGTAGGTTGCTCTTTCATCATTTTTTTCCAGCCGCGAATCGATTTATCGTGCTTGTCGCGCTCGTCCGGGGATGTCACTACCTTACCGTCACGTACTATTAGGTCTGGCCCGATGATCACCCCGATGTAGTCGACTTCCAAACCTTGGCAGGTATGAATACAGCCAACCTGCTCAATGGAGTTCTCAGCGATGATCCATAGGCTGCCATCCTGATCCAGGTTCCATTGGCGTTTGTAGTCACCAATGACGATATCAGCAGCGGTGGGGTCTTTCTTGCTCAGCCAAGGCCAACAATAGCCCGCGACCACACGAGCTTTGTTTCCGTGGTTTTTCTCGTTGATTGCTTCATGCATCGCCTGAGGTGAGTCGAACACCTTAAACTCGTACTCTTGAGTCTCAAGCGTCGGATTTGCCGTCGAGCGAATGCCTAGTGTGTCATCCAGCCATGCCAGGTAACCGTCAGAACCACTGCAGCGAAACTGCGAAGACAGCACGTATTCTTCAACCTCAGCACCCTTGGCTTTTGCAAAGGCGCGTATCGCCTGCTTGCTGCCGATATCGCTCAAGGTTACACGCTGGTCTTCATCAATGAAGAAAATTGAGCATTTCGCTGAATCAATCAGCTCCTTGATCTGGTTTTCCCCAAGGTTTCCATAAAGCCCGCTTTTCTCATTCAGCCGGTGAGCTTCGTCCACGATAAGCGCATCGAATGTGTTGGGCTCAGTGTCGATGAATGCCCCAGAGCCTGAAAAGAAATTCGAGAAATGGCTGCGCTTGATGGTGCCAACCAGTTTGCTCTCGTAGACCTTGCGCGGGGCTGCGTTCTTGGAGACGTATTTGCTCATCAGCTTCAATTCGGTGAGCCTCACCAGCAGATTGATAGCCAGAACGGTCTTCCCGGTGCCCGGTCCACCTTCAATGATCATCACCTTGGGGGCTTGGTCCGAGGCCTCGCTTGCCGCCGCCAGCGCCGACTCAAAAATTGCTTTCTGATCGTCAATCAATACGAACTCGGGTTTGCCTTTCATCAACCCACCGAGGGCTTCGGCTAGCGCCTTGGACGGGCGAATTTTTCCTTCGGACAGCTCGTAAAGAACCTCTTTGTTGTCGCCATGACTTATATGCTTTTTCAGAAAGCTTCTGAGTTTACTGAGCTCTTCCGGGCCTTTCAGAAACAGCGGAGCCTTGCTGATGTGGGGCTCGTAGTGAGCTGAATCTATGACGCCGTCGCTGACGTAGTTATGGAGGTAGGCACACGGACGGATTTCGATGCTTTTGTCATACACCGCCTCGTTGAAGCCTTCCAGCAGCGCTGCATATGACCATACCTGATAGGACGGGTGAATGGTCTCAATGAGGCCGCCACCCAACGCCGTTTTGACGATGGCATCCTTGGTTGTGGCGTTGGCCTTACTCCATTGCTTCAGCTCTATCAGTACGGCTTTTTTTGCCTGGTTTTCGTCGCGACCGGTGAGTAGAAAGTCGATTCGCTTCGACGACTGCGGAATGTGCAATTCAATGGCCAGGCCTGCGTCGCTCGGCAGGCCCTCATCTCTAAGAACCTTGGCCATGTACGTTAGGGATCCTTGCCACGACCTGATTTCCGAGGTGCCAACGTTCTTGCCGGTAGCTTCCTTGTAATGCCTGAGGATCACCTCCTCAATGTCATCGTTATCGTTGTCTTTAAGAAATTGCTGTTTGGTCGCAGCGTAGACGATCACGGGCTGTCCTTAGATTCGAGTTGTTCAGAGTCGGTCGTACTTTTTGCTGCTGCTTTTGGCTTTATCCACGGGGTACTTCTGGCCGTTCGAGGCGAGTTTCCGTGTCACCGCCTCGTTTAGGTCAATGCCGAGTACGCTGCTCAGGCGAACCAGGTACATCAGTACGTCCGCCAATTCGTCTTTTACGGCGAGGCCGATTTCGGGATCTTTAGCTACGGAGAGCGAATCGGCATCGCTCATCCATTGGAAAATCTCGCACAGTTCTCCTACCTCACCAGTGAGCGCCAGGATGAGATTCTTTGGGGAGTGGAACTGCTGCCAGTCGCGATCATCTGCGAAACGCTGAAGGGATGCAGCAAGCTTCACTACGTCAACCAGTGGCGCGGATGAGGTGTCTGAGTCACTCACGGGGCTATCTCTTGAGTATCGGGGGGCAAAAAAATATGTAGGAAATCTGGCCTAAGATTGTAAGAGTTTTCGCTGCTTGCGCAGCTTTTTTGTGTTTTTCTCACACGCTCTCTGCTGGCCGCATTGCTTGCCAGTGTTCGCTAGGTACTTTGAGCGTGGCAAAGTAGGCCGCGACGACCCCATGCCCACCGACTAGCGGCATTTTCTCGATCTGTTCGTTGGTTTTCAGACTGGACCGATTCTGGTTAGCAGGTGATGGCAATCGGCACCAGACGAACGGTAGCAGTCAGCGGGGCTAGATTTTCTGTGGGTCTAGAAGTCGGTGGAAAATTTTGCGTACCCTTACAAGTAACTATAAATAAATCAGCTAGTTATGGATCTCGGTGGAGTCGAACCGGGACTTTTAGGTGTCAGCACGTTGTCGAGTTGCATGTGAAATATCCAGAGCAGGATACGGTAAGGTAAACCACTTCAAGTTTGAATATTGCCGATTCCCCATGGTGAATCGGCAGGAATCGGCCAATAGCAACTAGTCAGGTGTGTCTAATCAATCAAGGCGATTCACTCAACGGTACACCTGCCTGCCGTGAAATTTTGCGGACGGCGAGTTGTAGTTCGAGCTTGCATTGATATAGATCTTTATTGTTTTCACGCCCATAGGCTTTAACACATGAAAAAGCTGTGTCTACAAAAAACATGCTTGCGATTCTGGTCATCATTATTGAGTAAGCCCAAGCTTCCTTTCCAGCCTTTATTTTGTGCTCGGGTGAGGCGTGCATAAACATAAGCCACATAAGCGTGTCCTCGCCAGTTATATGGCTTGCTCCGCTGAGACGGTGATAGCTTTCATAGTAATCAGTCTCACGCCCAAGTGTTTCAAATCTTTTATAAAGCGACTTAGGCCAGTCAGTCTCCGGATTGGATATATCTACAGAGCATTGAGTTTCAATTTCATTAACGAATTCGTCCAATATGGTAATGACTTTTCTTCTTTCCTCTATCATAGTCGATATTTTTTCTGCGTCGGCTCCGTCTAGTATTTTCTGTTTCCATTCATTGAGCTTTCTATTGTGCTCATTCAGCCATGATTGAAAAAATTTTATTAATGTCCCTGAGTTACCGATTTCGGCTAGGTACATGATGTTTATTGAGCCTTCTACAACAACCCTAGCTAATGCCTCCGCACTGGCTGGCGAACCTGTCGAAATAGCAACTAGCATTCCTTGGACGTGCTCGTATACACGACCAGTCAGGTTTAAAAGCGAGTGAATTCGGAAGCCTTCATTGTTGTTTTTTGGCTCGATTTCTCCCAGGTAGTCATTAAGAATTTTATCTGCTTTGGCACACGACTCAATGGCTACTGCCGACTCAATAAGGTTTGCTTTTTTATCTATCTTAAAGGCTTTTCTGAATTTTGTTATGTGAGGCATTGTCGTGTGTAAATCCTGTAGGTTTAATAATGCAGTTCTAAATGGAAGCGCTATTTGGTTTTTGAGTGTGGCATTTAGTCGCGGCTGTATTTTGTGTTATTAGTATTTTATAATGCTTGATGGCTTATTAAATAGAAAAAGCCAGGTCAAAAATTGTCTCCGAGAATCGCTAGGGAGGAAAGCGATCAAACTCGCACGCTGTGCCGTTTTTTGAGAAAATATCGCTAGGTGTAACTCGTATAGCGCAATATAGAAGTTTTCTGGGGTTTTAGCTATATTTAGTTTGGCTCTGGACTTGTATATCTATATACCTCAAGTCTATTTTATTTTTAAAATTATCTAGGCTCTGCTATAGTACACTGATTAAAATGCTGCGTGCGCCAAAGTAAATCGAGGTGATTGTGCTGGGAGATATTCAAATTAGATCCGCCCTTTTGGCTAGGCTTGGTCGAATGTCGCACCGACCCAGCGCGCTAATTGAAGAGCTGAGAGTGCATAATGGAAGTGCGATAGCTGATGTGGTGGCTATTTACAAGGAGGCTCATTGTTATGAGATAAAAGGTGATGCCGATAAAATTGAGCGAGCAATAAGCCAAGCTGCCTATTATGATTTGGCGTTCAGGAAAATAACTTTAGTTACTACGGAGCGTCATGCGAATAAAGCTATAAGGATTATTCCAGCGCATTGGGGGGTGATGATTGCCAGGGAGGTAAGTGGTGTTGTGGTTCTCCGGGGGGCAAGATCTTCAAAAAATAGCCCTTTTTTTGATAAGAAGACTGCTCTCATGACTCTCTGGAGGACAGAGCTTTCAGATGTCGCCGAAGGGCTAAATATACAGGTTGCTGCAAAGGCAAATAGGGATAATATTTCTAACTCCATTGCAGGGGTTATGGGGAGAGAAGAGCTTAGCCTTGCAATTAGCGCTAAGCTCGCGCAGAGAAAGCTAGGGTTTTTGTAGCATAAATGTGATGTGAGCATTTATAGTCGGATTCAGGATGCTGCTAGGCGTTACTAGGGTTCCATGTGAGTTGGCTTTATCGTTCAGGTAATTGTCTCCCCAAGAGTATGGTGGTGTCCGATAGAAATTTTTTGCCACCAGAATCTTCGCCATATCGTTATACTGCTGGTTCCCTCGCGGATGGTTTTTTAAGCCGTTACCTCTAATAACATATTGAAAGTCTTCAAAGGCATACAGGATTTTGGGCGCAGTAACGTTGCGCATGCTTTCTGGTGGGATGTCGATTTCCGAGAAATTAGGGCTTACGATAGTGTAATCCCCAAGTTCAATGTCGCTTAGTTCGTGGTGGGCAACAACTTTTTTGTGTATGGCTAGCTCACTTCTGGGTAAAGAGATCTCATGCCCGACTTCAAGTATTTCCTTGATTGATGCTGGTATTGAAGAGCCGGTTATTATTATTTTTGAAAATGAATAATCGCGCTTTATAGCGATGATAAAGTTGATTAACTCTCCCGCTCTTTTGGTCGTATCACATGTGCGGCAAATCCTGTTGTCTAAAATAAGGATCATTGACGTGAAGTTGGGAGGGCATTTTCTAACTAATGTTTGTATTTCTAGTTTGGTTGTAGTGTAGTGCTGAAAGTCTTCGGGTTGAACTCTTAGTGCTATAATGTCTGATTTAATTTTGCCTGCGATTTTGGCGTTGAACACAGCATCATTTCGTTGTGGTGTTCTTTCGATGGCGATAACTGGGATGAACGTGGTGTCGGAAAATTTATCGATAATATAATTGTAGTTATCTTGTCCCGAAATCGTTATTGCATCAGGGACATCGAAATTATCAAGGTAGAAATTTCTATATTCTTTTAAGTGCGTTTTTATTTTTTTGTGCGTTCCATCAATAGATTTTTTTAGGGACTGTTCATTCAGGCCTTTTTTCATCGGGAAATCAAAGAAAGGAGCGATAAAAGGCTTCAGCGTAGGATGCAAAACCTTTAGGGCTCCGATCTCATTAGTTTTGGTTTTTAAGAATGGAGTATAGTTATTCATGTTTAAATACCAAATCCCTAGTGTTGTATTCGGACACGATATCGGAAAAGATTTCATACCGATTTAACTCGTGCCTAAGCATGCCTGCAATTATTGCTGGATGCAGTCCTTTTTCGTTTGCGTATTTTATTACGATCTCTCTGCGTAAATCATATTTTGGCTCACAGTTCCGCCATTCGTTTCTACTGACGAAAATTGTTTTGGTAAGTCGATCAGCTTCTAGTTCAATTTCTTCGGTTGATGCTTCTTCAAAGTCATCCAGTATTGGTGTCTCTAGCTGATCCAAGTGCAGGTGTATATGAGATAGCTCGTGCGTTAGTGTGAACCAGAAATTATCTAGTCTACTGTGCCTTAACGTCATGCCAATGACAGGATGGCCAGACTTTAATTTGAATACAGCTCCGTCAAGCTTCATTCCTTTAAGCTGCTCGTCAAATATAAGTATTATGCCGAGGTTTAATAGCGCACTGGAGACTAAGCGGATATTTTCAGGGGCGGGACTCATCCGAGTGATTTGATAAATTTGGTCAGTGGAAATCGGCTGGTATTCAGGTACGGATTGCAAATTTAAAAGTAGCTGGGCTGTATGTTTTATGCGGGAAAGCCAATAGGAAGTGGTGGCAGTATTTGCATTGCTCGATTGTCTAAAGAAAGTTTCGCCTTCGTTGTCTGTCAGTAGGTCGCGAAATAATGAAATGTTTTCACTACAAGGAGCATTTCTTTTAGTAGTTGATGCTTTTACTAAGCGAATAACTTCGTCGTGGGCGTTTAGCGCGTTGATTAAAGCCTTTGGATTTATTATGCTTTCAGATGTTACTACAAAATCATCCTGTTCCTCATTGTTGTTGGTCATACTGCCCCCGCATATTGAGCGGCCTTGGCCTCTGCCATTTCAAAATAGTTTAGTTGATCTTTGTCTAGACTGGGGAAATGTTGCATTCCAATCCGTTCGTAATAGGTTTTTGCTTTTGGTAATGAATGTAAGCTAAATCCGGGCCTGAGCCTCAATGCGTTACAAGAGTAGGCTATCGCGGACTTTATTAAAATGCTGCCAATTCCGCTAAATTGTTTGTTGTTCATTGGGTTTTGCCGATTCCAGGGGGCTACGGCAAGATACTCGATGTAAAAAATATTTCCCTTGTCAAAAATACTTTGTTTGGGGTGGTAGATTAGACATGCCCCTTGAGGCTTCGAGTCAGCTGATAAGAAAAACCAATGATATTCGTCTGTCCGATATGCGATTGATTTTTTAAACCATTCCCAGTGGCTATCCTCAAGGCTTAGGTTGCTTATTTCAGTTTCTAATAGATTCTCATCCTGACAGTTGTCTCTAACGTGTCTGAGAAGTTTTATGTTGAACTCCCCCCATAGTTTATCGCAAAGATTTCCGTGGGCGATGTCCCATCCATGATGAATTTTGAACTCTACTGAGCAGTTATTTAGATCAAGTAGATTACCCTTCTGTATGATCTCGTCTTCATTAGGCGGCATTGCGTCTAATAAACTTCTAATTTCATCTAGAGTCATTATAAATATCCGGCTGAGAAAGCGTAGTCTTTTGATTCTGCTGGGTGGTTATAATTTTGAGGTGAGTACAATTTTTCTAGTGCTCTTCGTAAGAGGAGCATAGATTTAGATGCGGAACGATTATGGCGGTATGTGAGTCGAATGTACTCTTTTTCGATTGCGATTAACGTATCGAAGTTAAATATTTGTTGTTGTATCGAGTTGATCATTTTTTAGCCTTTCCGTGGCAAACAATCGTTCAGGTGTTCCTGCTGTTCCTGCTGAGCGTTAGCTAGCATTCTAGGTCGAGCGTACTCCACATTTTATTTGCGTGCCATGTTTTGGCCATCATTTGAGTCCGTTTTGCTTGCTAGGGAAGCATGCGTTGCGTTTCGGGCGGATTGATTTTCTTTCGGTGTCCCGTCCTGAGTAAGATTTACACCCTCTGATCTATCGACAGGAGGCCCCTTCGCCTAGAGGTTGAACTGCCAGGATTTCCCTAAGCGAAAAGCGAGCAAATGCATGGTCAGCAGATAGTAATAGCGCGTCGATTCAGCGTGCTGGCTCAAGTGGTGGTTCAGAAACCATGCGAGATGCTTTTGCTGCCATGCCCATGGATTATCTCGGTTCCAGCGTTCAGAAATGGCAGCTTGAATAGTCTTGGCCTGGCGGATGTGACGTTCGCGTGTGGCATGTGCTCCAGTCAGCACCCCAGCCAAGAGGATCTCCATATCGAATGGTTTACTCACACCCAACCACCGATATACGCCGATACCACGTCGATACGGCCGTGTCCGAGCTCATAGCTGATTTGTAAGCGTGCCTCTCGATCAAGGCGTGGATTGAGGCGCCTGCACCTGCCACCGTTGATGGGCGCGAGATGATGGGTGATCTGCTCATAGCGTTCGCACGCATAGGCTGCCCGCAATTCGTGGAAGCCTTTGAGGTTGTGCGTATGGAGGATATCTCGGGCGGGGCGGACGATCCCCTGCAAGAAATCGAGGTAGCTTTCGTTCGGTGCCAGCAGGTTGCGGCAACCATTGGGCGAAACCTGTTCGGCAAACCTCAGCGCTTCACGAATATGATCATCTACCGTAATCCAGCGAGGTGCTGACGCACCTGAACGGCCACCTTTGGTGCCGTCCTGGATGTTGATCTTGTCGTAGTGTTCGGCTTCACGCTTGAGTCGCGGTAGGTCGGCCAGAATCGCTTCGCGCAGACGCATGCCAGTGGCTCGCGCTAACTGAGCGATGGCCGCGGCGCGCGGCTGCTGGTTTTCGCAAAGCACCTCTACGATCCGCTTCACCTGTTCGCGGTCCTGGCCTTGCGGCACTGAACGACGAACACTGGTGCGCCGCATTCCCAGTGCCTTACTCGGGCTCGGCACTTTCACATACTGATCACCGCGAAGCGCGGCCATGGTCCGATTCACACTGGACAACCGGTTTTGCGCAGTCGCGATGGCCAGCTCACCTCGTTCAACTTGTTGGCGCAGATGTCCGGCGTAGTCCAGCAAGGTCTGCCAATTAATCTGCCGCGCATCGTTAAATCCTGGTCCATCCTCCGACCGACACCAACGCACAAACGCCTGCCAGCGATCACTGTGTGCCTTGACCGTGCCGTAATGCCCGCCGCCAAACAGATCACGTAGCGCTTGCGGCCCGGCATAACTCAGTTGTCGCCCATAGCCAAAATTACGCCCATCCCGTTTACCCACGAGTGCCATGATCAAACTCCTCTTGAAGCTAAACCTTCAAAACCGTCCCCACGTCATCCCGCCAAGAATGTTGAGTGTTATCAGGGATCAAGGCCCCTGCGACCTGTGAGGGTTTTCCACTAACGCGGGACTGACGGCTCTTTACGACCGGGAGCTTGGGCATCTCAAGATATGTAGCCTCCTGAACACTTGCGAAGAAGTGGGCGGGTGGAGGCTGCGCTGGCTGACGAGACCAGCGCCGCGAGATCCTGAGTCGGGTGAAGGCAGTGAAGCGGTGACCGGGGCATGCCTGACTGTCAGTCAGGTGCAATCCATCCCGTGGGCTGCGGCACCATCATCTGCATCGCTGTTGCTGGTGACTTCGGTGTTTGTCACGCCGATTGTCACGAGGGGGAGTGCCGCAAAGCCTTGTACGAGTTGGGCTGCAGCAGAGGTTGGAGCGCCCGTCTCTTTCCAGAAGAAAGAGACGGGCGCAGGTTGGCGCAGTGGAATGGCCAAATGGATAGGTTGCTGCAGGGCAGCTGGGGAGGGGGATGTATTTGCCGCAATGGCAATGAGCTGAAGTAGGCATCCATCACTCGGTGAGTGACCGTGCGAGCCGCCGGACGCTAATCGCACTTTGGGAGAACCACCACGATGTGGCGTAGCCTTAAAGGTTCGGGCCACCTGGGGTGCTGTCATCGACAGCGCTTGCACGGCCAGTTCTACGCCTGTGGATAAACCCGGTCAAGGGTCGAAACCCACCGCTTCTTTGGACTTTAAGGGCGGTTATCCACCTATGGAATTCCGTGGTAAGCCCCGGACAACGTCGTGGCTTTTAGCTTTTCAAAGTGAGGTCCTTCCAAACAGGGCGGCTTTGCAGCCCTGTTTGGAAGGACCCGCGCTTACAAGCGGATAAACGAGACTGCTTGCCCTGAACCTTGGGCGCTCAGTTGCTGTTGCTGCCGTTATTGCGCCTGTACAGCGCTAGCGGATCGGCACCACGTTCTTGTCTCTGACTTGGCCGTATGCTGAGGCGAGCAGGCTACCGGTGGCGGCTTTCTGGATGTACTCACTCCACCAGGCCATCATCGGGCGCCGGCGCTCAATGTAGTCGGCTCGGTTGTAGGCGCTGCGTACCTCATCCTTGTCGACGTGCGCCAGTGCGACCTCAATGAGTTCCGGGTCCCACCCATGTTCATTCAAGATGGTACTGGCCATCGAGCGCATGCCGTGGCTGACCAACCGATCCTGGAACCCCATGCGTTTCAACGCCATGTTGGCCGTCTGGCTATTGGCGTGGGTGCGCGGATTTCTGTCCGCCGGGAAGACGTATTCGCGATGGCCGCTGTGAGTCTTCAGTGACTCCAACAATGCGACAGCGTGATCACTCAACGGGATGCTGTGAGGGCGGCGCTTCTTCATCCGCTCCGGTGGGATAGTCCAGACACGCCTTTCAAAGTCGATGTCTGCCCAGCGAGTAGTTGCCGCCTCGGCAGGGCGAGTCATCGTGTGCAACTGCCATTCGATCAGGCAGCGGGTGGTGCGTTTGATGCTGGCGTTCGCGATCTCCAGCATGAGCTCGGGGAGCTCTTCGGGTGGAAGCGCGGCCATGTTCTCTTTCTTGGGCTTCTTGAATACTGCCCTGATACCGCTGAGCGGGTTGGCGAAGATCAAGCCGGAGTTGACGCCGTAGGTCATGATCTCGTTTAGCCGCTGGCTAAGACGCTTGACCGTCTCCAGGCTGCCTTTCGCTTCGATAGGGCGAAGTAATCCAATCACCATCGGCGCGGTGATTTTCACCAGTGGTGTCGTTTTCAAGTCGGGGAACACATGCAGCGTGAGCGACCGCCAAATGTCCTCGGCGTAGGCCGGGTGACCGAGTCTTTCTTGAGCTCGAACCAGGCGGTGGCCACGTTCTCGAAGGTGTGTTCCGTTTCTGCGCGCTTGGCTTCATTCAGCGTGTTGCGCTGCACCTTCGGATCAATGCCCTGTGCGAGTAGCTCGCGCGCATCGACTGCCATCTTTCGTACGTTCGCCAGTGACCGTTCGGGATAGGTCCCGAAGCCGATGTTGATGTGCTTTTTGGTCACCGGTTCGCGGTAGTTGAAATTCCACAGCAACGAGACGTTGCTGCGCACCCGGAGCTGCAAACCGTCACCGTCAGTAAGGACGTAATCCTTGGACGCGGGTTTGACTCCCTTGAGCTGTCGATCGGAGAGGCGGAGGTTTTGAGCAGGCATGAGATTGTCCTCAGGCACTGATTCGGTATTCCAAAAATTAGCACCGGGTGAGCTGGAATACCGTCTGGAATACCCGAACGGCTGGAATTCAAAAACTCTCAAAAGACCGAAAAAGCGCTGGAGGCCGCGTATTTACTGGATCGCAGGCACAAAAAAGACGTCCATGGACGTCTTTAGATGTTGAAGTGGTGGAGCCGGGGGGATTTGAACCCCCGTCCGCCAGTACTCCGCTGTCGGTACTACATGCGTAGCCGTGTCTATTAAGTTAACCCTCAGCGACCCGACGGGCAGGGTGCTTTGGGCGAGTTGTGTAAGTTTTAGCCGCTTCGTCCACAACGTACTGCACGGCGATTCTGTTCTATATGACAATCATTTTGGGTTTACAGACATCCCCTGATGATTGCTGAGCCCGAAGGCATCAGGAGTGCATGTCAGCTGCAATTAAGCAGCGAGAGCAGCACCGTATTGGTCGTCATTGGCAACTATAAGAAGTTGCAACAGTGGATTTACGAGTTCTGTTACCAACTCGGCATGCACCTAAAGTTTCGCGACCGGCGTCGAATCCTAAACGGCCCCGTGCTTGTAACTCGTTGTTTCATAGTGAGTGACAAGCTTGTGCAGTGTACGCCAAACGGTCACAGAAGGCCAACCCGAAGGTTGGCCGTGAGCGTCGGCGCGCTATTGGTTGCCACCTTTGTCGCTGTTCTGCAGGTCTTGCAGGGCTTTGGAGGTGATCTCGATGCACTTCTTGTCATCCCCGGCGGCGTGGGCTGCCTTGGCTTGGGAGACGGCGGTGTCGATTTCGCCGCTTTTGCCGGAGGTGTCGGTGGCCAGCAGGGCTTTGCCGTTGTTGATTTTGTCGAGGTTGATTTTGCACAAATCAGGTTCACCGGCCGCGAAAACAGGGGAGGCCAGCATCGCTGCAGTGATGAACAAGCCAGCAAGAGCAGTGCGCTTCATCGGTATTCTCCTTGTACACGTAAGGCTCGATGCTGCTCCCGGGTTGGGGCAGCCAGCGAAGTCGTTGAGGGCCTTCATCGCGAAGACCTATGCAGATGACTACGCCGGCGCGCCGGGGTTCTGTTTTTTTGCAGGTTTAATCTGCGCGGGCCTGGGTGACGCGGTCCACCAGGTACACCAACCCGTGGTAATCGATGCCGCTGTGCTGGCTCAGGCCGATTTCGCAGGTGCGGCTGGTGGAAATCCCTTCGCTGCAGTATTGCACCACGTCCTTGAGGGTCCGCAGTGAGTGGGCGTTGAGCTCCGGCGTGGTGAAGCCCTTGTCGCCGGCAAAGCCGCAGCAGTGGATGCCTTCCGGGATCACCACGGTCTTGGCGCAGCGTCGCGCCAGATCGATCAACGCCTGGCTTTCGCCCAGGTGCTGGGTGCTGCAGGTGACGTGTACGGCGATGGGCGCTTCCTGGGGGGTGAAGTCGAGGCGGTCCATCAGATGGGTGCGAATGAAGCGCACCGGGTCGTAGAGGTCCAGGCGCGTTTCGCCGAGGTCCTGCATCAGCCGCAGGGTACAGGGGCTGGTGTCGCAGTAGATCGGGTCGAGGCCGCCGCGACTGGCGTGGAGCAGGGCGCCGAGCATTTCCTGGCGCTTGTGTTCGGCCTGTTCGGCGTAGCCCTTGGATGCGAAAGGCTGCCCGCAGCACAGGTTATCCAGGTGCTCGGGAAATACGACTTGGTAGCCGGCCTTTTCCAGCAGGCCACGAGTCTTGTCGTACAGCGACATCTGCTCTTTATCACCGGCTGCGGGGCCCATGGCACGCGAGACGCAAGCCGTCAGGTAAACCACGCGAGGGCGTTCGTCGGTCACAGGTGGGCTGAAGCGAATGGCTTTCTCCGGCTGCGGCATGGCGTTGGTCCACTGCGGGATCTGGCCTTGGGACAACCGGGTGAGGTTCGCCGAGAGTTTTGCAAGGCGCGGTGCGCCCAGCAGCATGCGCGCACCATTGGCAACGTGCAGGGTGAAGCGTGCACCTTGCAGGGTGGTGGCGAAATGGCTGGCCAGCCATTCGGCTGTTTTCGTACGGTTGGCGTCGCGAGCACGCAGCTTTTTCACCAGGTCACCGGTATTGATGCCTACAGGGCAGCGTTGGGCGCATAGCCCGGTGGCGGCGCAGGTGTCGATACCCTGGTAGTGGTACGCCGCTTCCAGCTCGGTGGTGTCGACGCCGGCGCGCCGTCTGGCCTGGATGTCGCGCCAGATCACGATGCGCTGGCGCGGGCTCAGGGTCAGCCCCTTCGACGGGCACACCGGCTCGCAGAAACCGCACTCGATGCACTTATCCACCAGCTCATCGGCGGCGGGCAAGGGCTTGAGGTGTTTGAGGTGGATTTGCGGATCTTCGCTGAGCACCACGTCCGGATTGAGAATGCCGTTGGGGTCGAGCAGGCGTTTAAGCTGCCACATCAATTGATAGGCGTCGCTGCCCCATTCCAGTTCGACGAAGGGCGCCATATTACGGCCGGTGCCGTGTTCGGCTTTCAGCGAGCCACCGAATTCCACGGCCACCAGTTGCGCGACGTCGTCCATGAATGCTTGGTAGCGTGCGACTTCTTCGCTGCTGTTGAAACCTTGGGTGAACACGAAGTGCAGATTGCCTTCCAGGGCGTGTCCGAAAAGAATCGCTTCGTCGTAGTGATGCTTGTCGAACAGTTCGATCAAGCGATTGACACCGATGGCCAGTTGTTCGACCGGGAAGGTCACGTCTTCGATGATCACCGTGGTGCCGGTTTTGCGCACGGCGCCGACGGCGGGGAAGGTGTCTTTGCGGATGGCCCATAAGCGGGCGTTCTCCACCGGGTCTTCGGTGAAGTCGACCTGTTTTTCCACAGGGAAAGGTGCCAGGGAGGCCATGATCAGTCTGATCTGTTCCTGCAGCAGCGATGGCGATGCCGCACGGGATTCGATCAGCAACGCGCAGGCGCTTTCCGATAGGTGTTGTACGAAAGCCGGCATACCCGGTTTGTTCTGTACCGAGCGCAGGCTGCGCCGGTCGAGCAATTCGACCGCCGAGACCGGTTGGGTTTTCAGCACCGTCACTGCGTTGCAGCAGGTTTCGACGTCCGGGAAGACAATCAGCGCCGACGCCTTATTCGGGTGATCAATCACCGTGTCGTACGTGACTGCGCTGATAAAGCCCAGCGTGCCCTCGGAGCCCACCAGCAGGTGGCTGAGGATATCCAGGGGCTCGTCAAAGTCGACCAAGGCATTGAGTGACAAGCCGGTGGTGTTTTTCAGACGGTATTTGTGGCGGATCTTGGCTGCCAATTCGGCGTTGGCTCGCGTCTCGCGGCCCAATGTCGCCAAGCGCTCGAGCAGTGCGCCATGTTGTTGCTCAAAGGCTGCGACGCTGGCTGGATCTTCGGTGTCCAGGCGGCTGCCGTCAGCCAGTACCAGGCGGATGCCCGCCAAGGTGTGATAGGTGTTTTGTGCCGTGCCGCAGCACATGCCGCTGGCGTTGTTGGCGACGATACCGCCGATTTTACAGGCGTTGATCGACGCCGGGTCAGGGCCGATCTTGCGCCCGAACGGCGCGAGCCAGGCGTTGGCCTGAGCGCCAATCACCCCGGGTTGCAAGCGGATCTGCGTGCCTTGCCCACGAATCTCGCGGCCGTTCCAGTTGTCGCCCAGCACGATCAGCACCGAGTCAGAGATGGCTTGGCCGGACAAGCTGGTGCCTGCCGCACGAAAGGTCACGGGAACGTGATCGCGTTGGGCCAGTTGCAGCAGCGCCACCACTTCGTCTTCCGACTCTACACGGACCACCAGCTGTGGGATCAGTCGGTAAAAGCTGGCGTCGGTGCCGAAGGCCAGGGTGGAAAGCGGGTCGTCGAAGCGTCGATCTTTCGAAATCAACTGTGCGACGTCACGCAGAAAAGCAGCAGGCAGGCTCATCGGTCCTCCAGGAATAGTTGACGCCGCACCTTGGTCCGGCGTCGATGCTTACCCTATTACGTGCAGGTCTTTAGTGCACCAGCATACCGGTGAACCAGTAGGCCTGTGCCAGGGTGATCAGCCCCACGATCGTGGCGAAAAACAGGCTGTGCTTGAGGGTGAAGCGGAACAGGTCGGATTCCTTGCCCACCAGGCCCGTTGCCGCGCAGGCCACGGCGATCGATTGCGGCGAAATCATCTTGCCGGTCACGCCGCCGCTGGTATTGGCGGCCACCAGCAGGGTGTCGTTGACGCCGATCTGGTGCGCGGTGGTGGCTTGCAGCGAGCTGAACAGGGCGTTGGACGAGGTGTCGGAGCCTGTCAGGAAAACCCCCAGCCAGCCGAGGAACGGCGAGAAAAACGGGAAAGCGGCGCCGGTGGCCGCCAATACCAGGGCCATGGTCGACGACATGCCGGAGTAGTTAGTGACGAAGGCGAACGCCAGCACCATGCCGATGGACAGGATCGGCCAGCGCAGTTCGTAAAAGGTTTCTTTTAAAGTGGTCAGACCAGTTTTGATGTCAATTTTCAACACCAGCATCGAGATCAGTGCGGAGAAGAAAATCGCGGTGCCGGTAGCCGAAATCGGGTCCAGTTTGAAGACTGCGGGAATGGCAGTCGGGTTGGTGACGATCGGCGCGACCTTGATCACCATTTGATCCAGGTGGGGTATGGCGAAGTTGAAGACCCAGCTGTACATCGAGCCGCCTGCGGCGAACATTGCCTTGAAGGGCTTGAGGGTCCAGATAGTGACCAATACGGTCAGGACCAGGAACGGCGACCAGGCTTTGAAAATCTGCCCCAGGCTATAAGGCGAGGCCACTGTGCTACGCGGCTGGCCGAAACCCCCGGCGCTGGCGGTGATCGTCGCGCTAGGCGTGACACCGGCAATCTGTGCGCCGGCAGTGCGCTTGGGCTGCCAGACTTTCAGGAACAGGGTCAGCGCGATCAGGCTGGCCAGGGCTGAGGTGATGTCCGGCAGTTCAGGGCCGATGAAGTTGGAGGTGAAGTACTGCGTGACCGCAAAGCTTGCGCCCGCCACCAACGCTGCCGGCCAGGTTTCGCGAACGCCGCGCAGGCCGTCCATCATGAACACCAGCCAGAACGGCACGAACAGCGACAGCAGTGGCAGTTGGCGGCCCGTCATGGCGCCGATCTTGAACGCATCGATACCGGTCACTTGGCCGGCGACAATGATCGGAATGCCCAGCGCGCCGAAGGCGACCGGTGCGGTGTTAGCAATCAGGCACAGGCCGGCAGCGTACAGCGGGTTGAAGCCCAGGCCCACCAGCAGGGCGGCGGTGATCGCCACCGGCGCACCGAAACCGGCGGCGCCTTCCAGGAAGGCGCCGAAGCAGAAACCAATCAGCAATACCTGCAGGCGTTGATCGTCGGTAATCGACAGCACCGAGCTGCGGATGATCTCGAACTGGCCGCTTTTGACCGTCAGTTTGTAGAGGAAGACCGCGGCGACGATGATCCACGCGATCGGCCACAGCCCATAGGCGAAACCGTAGCCTGCGGCGGCGAGCGCCATGTCTACCGGCATCTGGAAGGCGAAGATTGCCACCAGGATCGACAGCGCCAGGGTGATGCTCCCGGCGACGTGGCCTTTGAGGCGAAACACGGCCAGGGCCAGGAAGAAGAATACGATCGGGATAACGGCGGCCAATGCGGACAGGCCGAGGCTTCCGAGAGGGCTGTAGAGCTGTTGCCAGGTTTGCATATGGGGTGGCCCCTAATTGTTGTTGGTCAGGCGCGATTCAGTCATCTTGGATAATTGGTAATACCAATTTACAAGCGCTGTCGGCTAGAGTAAAAGCCTTGGTGTGGGTGTGTCAATTTGCCGCTTGGCAAACTTTGGTCGTAGCGTCGTCGGCGAGGGGGTTCTGGTTGGGTCAATCGAGGGAGTTCTGATAGGTGCTGCGAGCGCGGCGATAGGCGAGAATAGAGGCCTCGGCGAGTGGTCGGGGTTGTGGGGAGTGAGTTATGGGGTTTGATCAGGTGCGGCAGCGCCGTTTGTCTGACGATATTGTCGAGCAGCTTGAGGGCATGATCCTCGAGGGCACGTTGAAGTCAGGCGAACGCTTGCCGGCAGAGCGTGCTCTGGCGGAGCGGTTTGGCGTGTCGCGTCCGTCGTTGCGCGAGGCGATCCAGAAGCTGGCGGCCAAGGGGTTATTGGTCAGTCGCCAGGGCGGGGGTAACTATGTGGCGGAGTCGCTGGGGTCGACCTTCAGTGATCCGTTGCTGCATCTGTTGGAAAACAACCCCGAGGCGCAGCGTGACCTCTTGGAGTTTCGCCAGACGCTTGAGGCGTCCTGCGCCTATTACGCGGCGCTGCGCGCCACCGAGGTCGACCGTGAGCGGCTGACCGCAGCGTTTGACGCGTTGCAGGATTGCTACACGCGGGCCGACGAGGTGAGCCGCCTGGAAGAGGGGGCGGCCGATGCGCGGTTTCATTTGGCGATTGCCGAGGCTAGCCATAACGCGGTGTTGTTGCACACCATTCGGGGGCTTTTCGATCTGCTCAAGCGCAACGTGGTGACCAATATCGGTGGCATGTACCAGCAACGTACCGAGACGCGAGACATGCTGATCAGCCAACACCGGGACTTGTATCTGGCAATTATCGAGGGGCGGGCCGAGCAGGCACGGGAAGTCTCAACACGTCACCTGCTGTATGTGCAGGAAGTGTTGGAGGAAGTACGTCAGGAGGTTCAGCGCGTGGCGCGGGCGGAGCGGCGTAAAGGCATGTAGCCGGGGTGAGCCCCCCCAGGCTACAGCCTCGCAAGGGCTACTCTTCCTTGCCCTTGTTGCGCACGGCGCGATGCAACTCACGGTTGGAGTCGCGTTCGCGCTCGGTATCGCGCTTGTCGTATTCCTTCTTGCCCTTGCCCAGCGCGATCTCGCACTTGACCAGGTGCTTGCTCCAGTACCAGGACAAGCAGACGCAGGCATAGCCTTTCTGCTGTACGGCTGCCGCGAGTTTATCGATCTCGCGGGCATTGAGCAGCAGTTTGCGCGTGCGTACCGGGTCGGCAATCACGTGGGTGCTCGCGGTGGTCAGCGGGGTGATATGACTGCCAAGCAGCCATGCCTCGCCATCCTTGAGCAATACGTAGCTGTCGACCAGTTGCAGCTTGCTGGCGCGCAGACTTTTTACTTCCCAGCCGGCCAGGACCAGACCAGCCTCGAACCGATGTTCGATGAAGTAATCGTGTCGCGCTTTTTTATTTTGCGCGATGGTCCCTGTGGGGTGTTTCTTTTGTTTAGCCATAGGGGCGGCATTATAGGGAGTTGCGAGCGTGTCGGCTACGGTCAACCTGCGTGCTTGAGCGTGTTCGACGAATCCCGGACAATGCAGACAGTTCTTTGATCTTTTTCGCTCGCGGATCCGGCTGTTCTTTTCGCGATGTTTGCCTCAGCAGTGGAAATCACGCTCACATGACGACGCATATTCAACGTTCGGCCCTGCTGCCCTATCCGGCGCAGGCGCTCTATGACCTGGTCAACGACGTGGCGCGTTACCCGGAGTTCCTGCCGTGGTGTTCTACTGCGCAAGTGCTGGAAAGCACTGATGAGCATATGGTTGCCAGTGTCGGGGTGGCCAAGGGTGGTCTCAGCCAGCACTTTGTTACGCGTAATGTACTGGTGCCTGGGCAGTCCATCGAAATGAACCTGCAGGAAGGCCCCTTCACTCAATTGCATGGGGTGTGGGTCTTCAAGGCGCTGACCGATAAAGCCTGCAAGATCAGCCTGGACCTGTCCTTCGATTACGCGGGCCCGGTTGTGCGGGCGACATTGGGCCCTCTGTTCAATCAGGCCGCCAATACGCTGGTGGACGCATTTTGCCAGCGAGCCAAACAACTGCATGGTTGAGATTGAAGTGGTGTATGCCGCCGAGGACCGCCAGGTGTTGTTGGCGGTAACGGTACCGGTGGGCACGAGCTTAAGGGGTGCGGTGCAGGCGTCGGGGATTGCGGCGCAATTTCCCGGGGTGGAGTTGGCTGAGTATCCCTTGGGTATTTTCGGCAAGGCGGTCGAAAAGCCGGATGAGCGTACCGTCAGCGCGGGGGATCGTATCGAGATCTACCGGCCGTTGCTGGCAGACCCTAAAGAGGTGCGTAGGCTGCGTGCGGCCAAGGCTGCGATGGCCAGGCAGCAAGGCGCATAAGTTCGCCAGATGACACGCAACAAAAAGCCCGGCATGCCGGGCTTTTTTGTTGCTTGCCGCGCAGTTACTGCGGGCTGGCGTCCAGAGGTTCTGGTGTCGGGACCGGGACGGTCTTCACGCCGTCGACGTCCTTCTGGATCTGGTCCAGCAAGGAGCCGGGCTTGGCAGGCTCTTCGGACTTCGGCTTCTCGGCGTCTTGTGCAGGCGCGCTTACGTTCGTGCCGTTATCCTTGCCGAGCAGGGCGTCATCGCGGCTTACACCGGGCTTGAAGTCACCTGACAGGCTGACAAGCTGGTCGTTGCCATTAAAAATAACGCTGACGCGCTCCTGCTGGCGTTCACCGCCACCAGGCTGGATGCTGTAGAGATAATCCCAGCGATCGGCATGGAAAGTGTCGGTCAACAGGGGGTTGCCCATGATAAACCGTACTTGCCGTCGGGTCATTCCCGGGCGTAACTGGTCTATCATGTCCTGCGTGACGACATTGCCCTGTTGGATGTCGATTTTGTAAACCCCGGGGAATGAACAACCGGCGAGTGCGAGCAGTCCCACAAAGGTGAAACTGGTTAGCAAGAGCTTGGTGTTTTGCATCGGTGGGCGACTTCCACTATCTTGGCTGGGACAACGTTAAACGCCGATCATACCCGTATTAAGAGAAGCTGCGAAGCAGCATCCGCGAGAAAGCTAACCATGGTTGAAAATAGCGAACTACGCAAAGTCGGTCTCAAAGTGACTCTGCCACGAGTCAAAATTCTACAAATGCTCGATTCTGCTGAGCAGCGCCACATGAGTGCCGAGGATGTCTACAAGGCGCTGATGGAGTCTAACGAGGACGTTGGCCTGGCCACGGTTTATCGTGTGCTGACCCAGTTTGAAGCCGCAGGGCTGGTGGTTCGCCATAATTTCGACGGCGGTCATGCGGTGTTTGAATTGGCTGACGGTGGTCACCATGACCACATGGTTGACCTGGATACCAATGAGGTTATCGAGTTCACCAGCCCCGAGATCGAAGCTCTGCAGCATAAGATTGCCGAGGACCATGGATTCGAATTGGTCGACCACAATCTGGTTCTGTACATCCGTAAGAAAAAGTAAAAATGACGCAGATTCACTCCGCGCAACGATCGAAGGCGACCTCAGGGTCGCCTTCGTGTTTTCTACCTCTATATAAAGAGAGGCTTGGCTAAGCCTTGGCCGCTACCACCATTTTCTTGGCGTGAGCCAAGGACTCTTTGGTCAAGTCTATACCGCCCAACATGCGTGCCACTTCCTCCACGCGTTCCGATTTGTTCAGCTTGGACACTGCGGTATGCGTTGCATCACTGCCCCGTACTTTATGTACAAACAGGTGCTGATGCCCTTGGGCAGCTACCTGCGGCAAGTGAGTCACTGTCAGCACCTGGCCGCGATCTCCCAAACGTCGCAACAGCTGGCCAACAATCTCCGCAGTCGGCCCGCCGATCCCAACGTCCACTTCGTCGAACACCAGGGTGGGGACGCGTGAGGTCTGGGCCGTTATCACCTGTATGGCCAGGCTGATGCGCGACAGCTCGCCGCCGGACGCCACTTTGGCCAGTGCCTTGAGCGGCTGCCCTGGGTTGGCGCTGACCAGCAGCTCTACCTGCTCCAGGCCGTGGGGTTGCAGTTCATTAGTGGCGTTGGTGCGCAACTCGATGGTAAAGCGACCGCCCGGCATGCCCAGGCGCTGGATTTCCTGTTCCACCGCAGCGGCCAGGCCAGTGGCCGCTTGACGGCGCAGGTCACTGAGTTCTCGTGCTTTCTCCTGGTAATGACGGGCAAACGAAGCGAGCTCTTCACCCAGGCGTTCGATGGATTCGTCATTTGCGTTGAGGGTTTCGATTTCATCCAGCAATTTCTGCTGCATCGTCGCCACTTCGGTGGGTTGGATCCGGTGTTTGCGCGCCAGGGTGTAGATGGTGTCCAGGCGTTCTTCTATTTCCTGGAGGCGAGCAGGGTCGGCATCAAAGTGGTCCAGGAAGCGATTCAGTTCGCCCACTGCCTCCTCAACCTGGATCTGTGCGCTGGTCAGCAGGGTGGTGGCTTCGCTCAATGAGCCGGATGCGCTGTTTACGCTGGACAGCCGATTGAGGCTGGCCGTGAGTGCATTGAGCACATTGCCCGAATCGCTCTCGCTGCACTGCTCCACTACCTGGCGACAAATGCCCAGCAGGGTTTCTGCGTTGGTGAGGTTCTTGTGTTCCTGTTCCAGCTGCTCCAGCTCCGTCTCGCCCAGGCCCAGGCTTTCCAGTTCTTCAAGTTGATAGCTGAGTAACTGGTGGCGAGCGCGTTGTTCGTCGCCGGAGTTGGACAGGCGCTCCAGCTCCTGGCGGGTCTGGCGCCAGCGTTGGGCGGCAAGCTGCACTTGGCGGGCCAGGTCGGTGGCCCCTGCGTATTCGTCCAGCAGGCGGCGGTGGGTATCGGTTTTCAGCAGAGACTGATGTTCGTGCTGGCTGTGGATGTCGATCAGCAGCTCGCCCAGCGCTTTCAGGTCGCCAAGAGGGCAGGGCGTGCCGTTGATGTAGCCGCGTGAACGCCCTTCGGCGGTGATGACCCGGCGCAGGATGCACGGACCTTCGTTATTGAGGTCGCGTTCGGCCAGCCAGGCTTCCGCTTCAGGGATGTCCGCCAGATCAAAGGTGGCCAGGATATCGGCCTTGTCCGCGCCGGGGCGGACCACGCCACTGTCGGCACGGTCACCCAGGGTCAGGCCCAGCGCGTCGAGCATGATCGACTTGCCGGCGCCGGTTTCGCCTGTGATTACGCTCATCCCGCGATCCAGCTCGAGATCAAGGTGTTCAACAATGGCGTAGTTATGTACGGACAGGTGCACCAGCATGACGGCCGCTCCCAGGCTTTAAGTCTGGTTATTTATACAGTGTTTTGTTCGGGCCTGACAATCCTGGCGCTTAGCTCGATTTGCTTGAGTATTGTTTTTTTTTAGTGCAATACGGAATGAATGCGACGGAAATGCTCCCGGGCCTGTGAAAGACTTTTGGTAACGCCTGCGCCCTTGAACCTGGAAATTGTGACCCCATATACCGGAACAGAAGCGCGAGTCGAGTTCGCGCATGATTTTGAAAGGAGAAATCTATGGCTGACGAACAGACGCAGGATACGCAAACTCCAGACGCCAATTCGGCTGTCGGCGATGAGCTGGCAACTCGTGTACAAGTGCTTGAAGAGCAATTGGCCGCTGCGCAGGATCAGTCTTTGCGTGTTGCCGCCGATCTGCAGAACGTCCGCCGCCGTGCCGAGCAGGATGTAGAAAAGGCTCACAAGTTCGCGCTGGAAAAATTTGCCGGCGATTTGCTGCCGATTATCGACAGCCTGGAGCGTGGCCTTGAGCTGTCCAACCCGGACGACGAAAACATCCGTGCGATGCGTGAAGGGATCGAGCTGACCCTGAAAATGTTCCAGGACACCCTGAAGCGTTATCAGTTGGAAGCGATCGATCCACAAGGCGGCGAGCCGTTCAACGCCGAGCATCACCAAGCCATGGCCATGCAAGAGAGCCATGACCTTGAGCCTAACAGTGTGTTGAAAGTGTTCCAGAAGGGTTACCTGCTTAACGGTCGCTTGCTGCGCCCGGCAATGGTGGTGGTGAGCAAGGCTCCTGCACCCGTTTCACCTTCTATTGATGAGCAGGCTTGAAATCAGTCGTAACGGCCCCATCTATAAGTCAAGCGTTTAAGTGCTACCGCGGTTAGCCACCACTGCTGCGGCATCAAAATTCAAGTTTCGGGAGAGTAAATCATGGGCAAAATTATCGGTATCGACCTGGGGACTACCAACTCCTGCGTCTCCGTGCTGGAAAACGGCGTTGCAAAAGTCATTGAAAACGCCGAAGGCGCGCGTACCACGCCGTCGATCATTGCATACGCCAACGACGGTGAAATCCTCGTCGGCCAGTCGGCCAAGCGTCAGGCCGTGACTAACCCGCATAACACGCTGTATGCGGTAAAACGTCTGATCGGTCGTAAGTTCGACGAAGAAGTCGTACAGAAAGACATCAAGATGGTGCCTTACAAAATCGCCAAGGCTGACAACGGTGACGCCTGGGTTGAAGTAAACGGCAACAAGATGTCTGCACCGCAAATCTCGGCTGAAGTCTTGAAAAAGATGAAGAAGACTGCCGAAGATTACCTGGGTGAAACCGTGACTGAGGCGGTGATCACCGTTCCGGCCTACTTCAACGACAGCCAGCGCCAGGCGACCAAAGACGCCGGCCGCATCGCGGGCCTGGACGTAAAACGTATCATCAACGAACCTACCGCGGCGGCTCTGGCCTACGGTATGGACAAGGCCAAAGGCGACCACACTGTGATCGTTTATGACCTGGGTGGCGGTACCTTCGACGTTTCCGTGATCGAAATCGCGGAGGTCGACGGCGAGCACCAGTTCGAAGTGTTGGCCACCAACGGTGACACGTTCCTGGGCGGTGAAGACTTTGACATTCGTCTGATCGACTACCTCGTTGACGAATTCAAGAAAGAAAGCGGCATGAACCTCAAGGGTGACCCGCTGGCCATGCAGCGCCTGAAAGAAGCCGCTGAGAAAGCCAAGATCGAGCTGTCCTCGAGCATGTCGACCGACGTGAACCTGCCGTACATCACTGCAGACGCCACCGGTCCGAAGCACTTGAACGTGAAGATCTCGCGCGCCAAGTTGGAAGCGCTGGTTGAAGACCTGGTTCAGCGCACCATCGAACCTTGCCGCATCGCCCTGAAAGACGCAGGTATCGACGTTGGCTCCATCAACGACGTGATCCTGGTGGGCGGTCAGACCCGTATGCCACTGGTACAGCAGAAAGTCACCGAGTTCTTCGGCAAGGAAGCACGTAAAGACGTGAACCCGGACGAAGCGGTTGCCATGGGTGCTGCTATTCAGGGCGCGGTACTGGCTGGTGACGTGAAAGACGTACTGCTGCTGGACGTCAGCCCGCTGACCCTGGGTATCGAAACCATGGGCGGCGTGATGACTGCGCTGATCGAGAAAAACACCACGATTCCTACCAAGAAATCGCAAGTGTTCTCGACTGCCGACGACAACCAGGGCGCCGTGACTATTCACGTGCTGCAAGGTGAGCGTAAGCAGGCTGCGCAGAACAAATCCCTGGGCAAGTTCGACCTGTCCGAGATTCCGCCAGCACCACGTGGCGTGCCGCAAATCGAAGTGACCTTCGACATCGACGCCAACGGTATCCTGCACGTCGGTGCGAAAGACAAGGCGACCGGCAAAGAGCAGAAGATCACCATCAAGGCCAACTCAGGCCTGTCTGATGAAGAAATTCAACAGATGATTCGTGATGCTGAAGCCAACCAAGAGGCGGATAACAAGTTTGCAGAATTGGCCGGCGCCCGTAACCAAGGCGATGCGCTGGTTCACTCGACCCGCAAAATGGTCGCTGATGCTGGCGATAAAGTGACTGCTGAAGAGAAAACTGCAATCGAAGCTGCCGTGGTTGCCCTGGAAGCCGCTGTCAAAGGCGACGACAAGGCTGCCATCGAAGCCAAGATCGAAGAGCTGTCGAAAGTCTCCGCGCCGGTCGCTCAGAAAATGTACGCCGAACAACAGGCCCAGCCTGAAGGCGGCGCGCAACACGCTGAGCCTGAAGCCAAGCACGACGACGTTGTCGATGCTGAGTTCGAAGAAGTCAAAGACAACAAGTAAGTTAGTCGTCCGGTTGACCGCTATCAAGCGGTGACTGGTAGGATGTCGCCGCGCGGGAGCTTGCTCCCGCGTTGGCGTGTCTGGGGTACGTGAATTTTTACAGCATGCGACAGCGTTCGGATGCCGGCGGTGTGATCGGGAATGCTCCTGCTTCCCGAGCAGTAAATACCGCGTTTTTGATCGGGGCTCCGGTTAAAAAGTAGTAATGACCAGGATCGTTGAATTGACGTGAGTTGGGTCCGGGCCTGTATTGGGGCTCAACGAGTTTGGCGAGGCTCAGGAGGGTCTGGCTGAACGTCCTTAAGAGTGCAAAGACTTATGGCAAAGCGTGACTATTACGAAGTGTTGGGTGTGGAGCGCAGCTCCAGCGAGTCGGACCTGAAGAAGGCCTACCGTCGCCTGGCGATGAAGCATCACCCGGACCGTAATCCGGATAGCAAGGAATCCGAAGAACTGTTCAAAGAGGCCAACGAAGCCTACGAATGCCTATCTGACCCTAACAAGCGTGCGGCCTACGACCAGTACGGCCATGCCGGCGTCGATCCGAGCATGGGCGGTGGTGGCGCCGGTTTTGGTGGTCAGAACTTCTCCGATATCTTCGGCGATGTCTTCAGCGACTTCTTTGGTGGTGGTCGTGGTGGCCAGCGTGGCGGTGCCCAGCGCGGCAGCGATCTGCGCTACACCCTGGAACTGAACCTGGAAGAAGCGGTACGCGGTACCAGTGTCAATATCCGTGTGCCGACGCTGGTCAACTGCAAGCCGTGTGATGGCTCGGGTGCCAAGAAGGGCTCCTCGCCGATTACTTGCCCGACCTGTGGGGGTATCGGTCAGGTTCGCATGCAGCAAGGTTTCTTCTCGGTGCAGCAGACCTGCCCGCGCTGCCATGGCCAGGGCAAGATCATTTCCGACCCGTGCGACTCCTGCCACGGCGAAGGGCGTGTCGAGGAGTACAAGACCCTGTCGGTGAAAGTGCCGGCGGGTGTGGATACCGGTGATCGTATTCGCCTGTCGGGCGAGGGCGAGGCGGGTACTCAGGGCGGCCCTACGGGTGACTTGTACGTGGTGATCAACGTGCGTGAGCACTCGATCTTCCAGCGTGATGGCAAGCACCTGTTCTGTGAAGTGCCGATCAGTTTTGTCGATGCGGCTTTGGGTGGCGAGATCGAGATTCCGACGCTTGATGGGCGTGTGAAACTCAAGATTCCTGAAGGCGCGCAGACCGGCAAGCAGTTCCGCATCCGTGGCAAAGGCGTTGCGCCGGTGCGCGGCGGTGGCGCCGGTGACCTGATGTGCCGTGTGGCGGTGGAAACGCCGGTCAACCTGAATCGCCGTCAGCGTGAATTGCTTGAAGAATTCCGCAGTTCGTTGGAGGGGGATCACTCCCACTCTCCGAAGACCACTGGCTTTTTCGATGGCGTGAAGCGCTTCTTCGGCGACCTGTAAGGAAGTGAGTATGCGACGTATAGCCGTAATGGGCGCTGCAGGGCGCATGGGCAAGACGCTGGTCGAGGCGGTGCAGCAGCGCTCGCCGGCTTCCGGGCTGACCGCGGCCATCGTGCGCCCCGGTAGCACATTGATCGGTGCGGACGCCGGTGAGCTGGCCTCGTTGGGGCGTATCGGCGTTTCGCTGTCCGGCAACCTGGAACAGGTGGCTGACGAGTTCGACGTATTGATCGATTTCACCCTGCCGGACGTCATGCTGAAGAACCTGGCGTTCTGCCGCAAGGCCGGCAAGGCCATGGTGATCGGTACCACGGGCTTGAGTGCCGAGCAGAAGCAGTTGTTGGTGGAGGCGGGCAAGGATATTCCTATCGTCTTCGCCGCCAATTTCAGCGTGGGTGTGAACCTTTCGCTCAAGCTGCTGGATCTGGCGGCTCGCGTGCTGGGTGATGAGGCAGATATCGAGATTATCGAGACTCATCACCGCCACAAGATCGATGCGCCGTCCGGTACCGCACTGCGTATGGGGGAGGCAATTGCCGATGCGTTGGGGCGTGATTTGTCGAAAGTCGCCGTTTACGGTCGCGAAGGCCATACCGGTGCGCGCGCGCATGACACTATCGGGTTTGCCACGGTTCGCGGTGGTGATGTGGTGGGAGATCACACTGTGTTGTTCGCCGCTGAAGGCGAGCGCCTGGAAATCACTCACAAGGCGTCTAGTCGTATGACGTTCGCCAAGGGCGCGGTGCGTGCCGCGCTTTGGCTGGAAGGGCGTGAGCCTGGCCTTTACGACATGCGTGACGTGCTGGATCTGCACTAATCAGTAGCTAAAAGGGGGTCTCAAGCTTATGCTTAGGCCCCGTTTTTACCCGCTAGGCGACGTCCTGTCGCATTCCCCTGCCTTTAAGGCTCATTAGCGGTGGACCAAAAAAGCCTTTTTCTGTAAGCTACAGCTTTAGTGTGTCCACTAAAAGCGCGCAGAATAATTCAGTGAACAAGCGGGGTGACGTGTCCATACGTCACTCCGCTTTTTTACAACCTGCGATCGCCCTTTCAGGCTTTATTTACGGGAGGTCTTCTTGACTAAGCCAGCCATACTCGCCCTTGCTGATGGCAGCATTTTTCGCGGCGATGCCATTGGAGCCGACGGTCAAACCGTTGGAGAGGTAGTGTTCAACACTGCCATGACCGGCTATCAGGAAATCCTTACTGATCCTTCCTACGCCCAGCAGATCGTTACCCTGACCTATCCGCACATCGGCAACACCGGTACTACACCGGAAGACGTCGAGTCTGATCGTGTCTGGTCGGCGGGTCTGGTGATTCGTGACCTGCCACTGGTTGCGAGCAACTGGCGTAACACGATGTCGCTGTCCGATTACCTGAAAGCCAACAACGTTGTGGCGATCGCCGGTATCGACACTCGCCGCCTCACACGCATCCTGCGTGAAAAAGGCTCGCAGAACGGCTGCATCATGGTCGGTGACAATATCTCCGAAGAGGCGGCGATTGCCGCGGCGCAAGGTTTCCCTGGCCTGAAAGGCATGGACCTGGCGAAGGTCGTCAGCGTCAAAGAGAAGTACGAGTGGCGCTCCACGGTCTGGGATTTGAAGACTGATGACCATGCGACCATCGAAGCCGCTGAGTTGCCTTACCACGTAGTGGCCTACGACTACGGCGTCAAGTACAACATCCTGCGCATGCTGGTCGAGCGCGGCTGCCGCGTGACGGTGGTTCCGGCGCAAACCCCGGCCAGCGATGTGCTCGCCTTGCAACCGGATGGCGTGTTCCTGTCCAACGGCCCGGGTGACCCCGAGCCATGCGACTACGCTATCCAGGCAATCAAGGACGTGCTGGAAACCGAGATTCCGGTATTCGGTATCTGCCTGGGCCACCAGCTGCTGGCCCTGGCCTCCGGCGCCAAGACCCTGAAAATGGGCCACGGCCACCACGGTGCCAACCACCCGGTACAAGACCTGGACACTGGCGTTGTGATGATCACCAGCCAGAACCACGGTTTCGCGGTGGATGAAGCAACCTTGCCGAGCAACGTCCGCGCTATTCACAAGTCGCTGTTCGACGGTTCCCTGCAGGGTATCGAGCGCACCGACAAGAGCGCGTTCAGCTTCCAGGGCCACCCTGAGGCCAGCCCGGGCCCGAACGACGTCGCGCCGCTGTTCGACCGTTTCATCAATGAGATGGCCAAGCGACGCTGACTGAGCGGCTTGCGGGCGGCCCCGGACCTCGGTGGCCCCTGCAGGCGCTTCAAAGATTGTTCAAGACGGCTTGCCGACTGACCTGCGGATTTGAGTGACAAACCCATGCCAAAACGTACAGACATAAAAAGCATCCTGATTCTCGGCGCCGGCCCGATCGTGATCGGCCAGGCCTGCGAATTCGACTACTCCGGCGCCCAGGCTTGTAAAGCACTGCGCGAAGAGGGTTACCGCGTCATCCTGGTGAACTCCAACCCGGCCACCATCATGACCGACCCGGCCATGGCCGACGCTACCTACATCGAACCGATCAAGTGGCAGACCGTTGCCAAGATCATCGAGAAAGAGCGTCCGGACGCACTGTTGCCGACCATGGGCGGCCAGACTGCTCTGAACTGCGCCCTGGACCTGGAGCGCGAAGGCGTCCTGGAGAAATTCGGCGTAGAGATGATCGGTGCCAATGCCGACACCATCGACAAGGCTGAAGACCGTTCGCGTTTCGACAAGGCCATGAAGTCCATCGGCCTGGCATGCCCGCGTTCGGGTATCGCCCACAGCATGGAAGAAGCCAATGCGGTCCTCGAGACCCTGGGTTTCCCGTGCATCATCCGTCCATCCTTCACCATGGGTGGCACCGGTGGCGGTATCGCCTACAACCGTGAAGAGTTCGAAGAAATCTGCTCCCGTGGTCTGGACCTTTCGCCGACCAAAGAGCTGCTGATCGACGAATCCCTGATCGGTTGGAAAGAGTACGAGATGGAGGTTGTCCGCGATAAAAAGGACAACTGCATCATCGTCTGCTCTATCGAAAACTTCGACCCGATGGGCGTGCACACCGGTGACTCGATCACCGTGGCTCCGGCACAGACCCTGACCGACAAGGAATACCAGATCCTGCGTAACGCCTCCCTGGCGGTACTGCGCGAGATCGGCGTGGAAACCGGTGGTTCCAACGTACAGTTCGGCATCTGCCCGAACACCGGCCGCATGGTCGTGATCGAAATGAACCCGCGTGTATCCCGTTCGTCGGCCCTGGCTTCGAAAGCCACCGGCTTCCCGATTGCCAAGGTCGCGGCCAAGCTGGCAGTGGGTTATACCCTGGACGAGTTGTCGAACGACATCACCGGCGGCAAGACCCCGGCGTCTTTCGAGCCGTCCATCGACTACGTCGTGACCAAGCTGCCACGTTTTGCTTTCGAAAAATTCGCCAAGGCCGACGCGCGCCTGACCACTCAGATGAAGTCTGTGGGTGAAGTCATGGCCATCGGCCGTACCTTCCAGGAATCCCTGCAGAAAGCCCTGCGCGGCCTGGAAGTGGGCGTTTGCGGCCTGGACGAGAAGCTCGACCTGGCCAGCCCGGAAAGCATGAGCGTGCTCAAGCGCGAGCTGACCGTGCCGGGCGCCGAGCGTATCTGGTACGTGGCTGACGCCTTCCGTGCCGGCATGAGCGTTGAAGACATCTTCGGCATGAACATGATCGACCCTTGGTTCCTGGTCCAGATTGAAGATCTGATCAAGGAAGAAGAGAAGGTCAAGACCTTGGGCCTGGCCAGCATCGACCGCGACATGATGTTCCGCCTCAAGCGCAAGGGGTTCTCCGACCAGCGCCTGGCCAAACTGCTGGGTGTGACCGAGAAAAACCTGCGCACCCATCGTCACAAGCTGGAGATCTTCCCGGTCTACAAGCGCGTTGACACCTGTGCTGCCGAGTTCTCCACCGACACCGCCTACCTGTACTCCACCTACGAGGAAGAGTGCGAAGCCGCGCCGTCGGGCCGCGACAAGATCATGATCCTGGGTGGTGGTCCGAACCGTATCGGCCAGGGTATCGAGTTCGACTACTGCTGCGTGCACGCCGCCCTCGCTCTGCGCGAAGACGGTTACGAAACCATCATGGTCAACTGCAACCCGGAAACCGTTTCCACCGACTACGACACCTCCGATCGCCTGTACTTCGAGCCAGTGACCCTGGAAGACGTGCTGGAAATCGTGCGCGTCGAGAAGCCTAAAGGCGTGATCGTCCAGTACGGCGGCCAAACCCCGCTGAAGCTGGCGCGTGCCCTGGAAGCTGCCGGTGTGCCGATCATCGGTACCAGCCCTGACGCCATCGACCGCGCTGAAGACCGTGAGCGCTTCCAGCAAATGGTCGAGCGCCTGAACCTGCGCCAGCCACCAAACGCCACCGTGCGCAGCGAAGACGAAGCGATCCGTGCAGCCAGCAAGATCGGCTACCCGCTGGTGGTGCGTCCGTCCTACGTATTGGGCGGTCGTGCGATGGAAATCGTCTACGAAGAAGAAGAACTCAAGCGTTACCTGCGTGATGCGGTGAAAGTGTCCAACGACAGCCCGGTGCTGCTGGACCACTTCCTCAACTGCGCCATCGAAATGGACGTGGACGCTGTTTGCGACGGCACCGACGTGGTGATCGGCGCGATCATGCAGCACATCGAACAGGCCGGTGTTCACTCCGGTGACTCCGCTTGCTCGCTGCCGCCTTATTCGCTGCCGGTACACATCCAGGACGTGATGCGTGAGCAGGTCAAGAAAATGGCCCTGGAGCTGGGTGTAGTCGGCTTGATGAACGTACAGTTGGCGCTGCAAGGCGAGGACATCTACGTGATTGAAGTCAACCCGCGTGCTTCGCGTACCGTGCCGTTTGTTTCCAAGTGCATCGGTGTGTCTCTGGCCATGATCGCTGCCCGCGTGATGGCCGGTAAGACCCTGAAGGAAATCGGTTTCACCCAGGAAATCATTCCGAACTTCTACAGCGTGAAAGAGGCGGTGTTCCCATTCGCCAAATTCCCTGGTGTGGACCCGATCCTGGGCCCAGAGATGAAGTCCACCGGTGAAGTGATGGGTGTGGGCGATACCTTCGGTGAGGCGTTCGCCAAGGCCCAGATGGGTGCCAGCGAAGTGCTGCCGACCGGCGGTACTGCGTTTATCAGCGTGCGTGATGATGACAAGCCACTGGTTGCAGGCGTGGCCCGTGATCTGATCAACTTGGGCTTCGAAGTCGTGGCCACTGCCGGGACCGCCAAGCTGATCGAGGCTGCGGGCCTGAAAGTGCGTCGCGTGAACAAGGTGACGGAAGGCCGTCCGCACGTGGTCGACATGATCAAGAATGACGAAGTCACTCTGATCATCAATACCACCGAAGGTCGCCAGTCGATCGCGGACTCTTACTCCATCCGTCGTAACGCCTTGCAGCACAAGATCTACTGCACCACGACTATTGCTGCTGGCGAAGCCATCTGCGAAGCGCTCAAGTTCGGTCCGGAAAAGACCGTGCGTCGCTTGCAGGATCTACACGCAGGATTGAAGGCATGACCAAATACCCAATGACTGTCCAGGGCTTCAAGGCCCTGGAAGAGGAGCACGCCCATCTGACCAAGGTCGTCCGTCCGAAGCTGAGCCAGGACATCGGTACGGCCCGTGAGCTGGGTGACTTGAAGGAGAACGCCGAATACCACGCTGCTCGTGAGCAGCAGGGTATGGTCGAGGCGCGTATTCGCGATATCGAAGGCCGTCTTCAGAACTCGGTGGTTATCGATGTAACGACCATTCCCCATACGGGTAAGGTGATCTTCGGCACCACCGTTGAAATCGCCAACGTCGAGACCGATGAAAGCGTGACTTACCACATCGTGGGTGAGGACGAAGCTGACATCAAGCAGGGCAAGATCTCTGTAGGTTCGCCGATTGCCCGTGCCTTGATTGCCAAGGAAGAGGGTGATGTGGTGGCTGTGAAAACGCCAAGTGGCGTGATCGAGTACGAGATTGTTGAAGTTCGTCACATCTGAAAGACGGCGCCCATTTAGTGTGGGCGCCATGCTTTGGCAGCTCGCCCAGATGCTTTGGGTGGGTGGCCTGTGGCTGTTTCATGTTGGCGTATTACCGGTGCTGGGCTTGATTGGCCTGGCGCCGTTGCTGATCGATGAGATCGACGGATTGCTCAGTGCGCTGCTGGTGGATTTTGCGGCGGCGTGCGTGACGCTCCAGGTGCTGGTGCTGATCAAGGCCGAAGGCTTGGGGAGTTTGTGGCGGGATATTCGCGGCCAACTGCTGTTGATGGCGCTGTATGCATGCGCAATGTTTTGCGTGGTGCATGTGTGGCTGCCGGAAGCGTTGCGCTGGCAGCTATTCAGCTATCTTGTGCTAGGGTTCTGCGGGTTGGTGCTGGTTTTACAGCCGGCGCCAGGGTGGAGTGGCGGGGCGCGCGAAGCACGCCCGTGACCCTTGTTACTTGAAACGATGAACGTTCGACAATTGCTTGTTGACGCTGAAATTCTTGCGATACAGCAGCGCCATCTTGCCGATGACCTGAACCAGGTCCGCTTTACCGACCTTGCACAGTTCTGCAATGGCGGCCAGGCGTGCTTCGCGATCAAGGATGTTGACCTTGATTTTGATCAGTTCATGATCGTTCAGTGCGCGTTCAAATTCGGCTAACACACCTTCAGTCAAACCGTTGTCTGCCACAATCAGAACTGGTTTCAGATGGTGGCCAATGGATTTGTACTGTTTCTTCTGCTCTTGAGTGAGCGGCATAATCTGACCCCTGCGTCTGATCTTGTAAAAAAGCGGCGGCCAGTTTACCCGAGCGAGTCCGGGACCGCCCAGTTAATCACGACCCGTTTTATTTTTCGAGGTGGCCCGTGGCCCGTTCCAAAACTAGCCTTAAGTGGCTGCAAGAGCATTTCAACGATCCTTACGTCAAAAAGGCGCAAAAGGATGGCTATCGTTCCCGGGCCAGTTACAAACTGCTGGAGCTCCAGGACAAGGACAAATTGTTTCGCCCCGGCATGAGCGTGATCGACCTCGGGGCTGCCCCGGGTGGCTGGTCCCAGGTGGCCAGTCGTCTGATTGGTGGGCAAGGCCGGTTGATCGCTTCCGACATCCTTGAGATGGACAGCATCCCGGATGTGACCTTCGTGCATGGCGACTTTACCCAGGATGCCGTGCTGGCCGACATATTGGAGGCTGTGGGAAATTCGCAGGTAGACCTTGTGATTTCCGACATGGCCCCCAATATGAGTGGATTACCGGCTGTTGATATGCCGCGAGCCATGTTCCTCTGCGAGTTGGCACTGGACCTGGCGGGGCGGGTATTGCGTCCGGGTGGTGATTTCCTGGTCAAGGTTTTCCAGGGGGAGGGCTTCGACGAGTACCACAAGAACATCCGCAAGCTGTTCGACAAGGTGCAGATGCGCAAACCAGACTCCTCCCGGGACCGATCTCGCGAGCAGTATCTGTTGGCGCGGGGGTTCCGCGGTATCGAAGGCGCCGCCAGTGATGAGCGTCTTTGAGGTTTTTAAGAGAGCCGATAGGTTTTTTTATATCGCTTTCGTCACGAAGCTTTACGAATATTGTGTAGTCAAAGTTTCACAAAGGGTTACAGACGGCGCCTGCCAGAGTTGTAGGTAATGTAGTAAGTTAGGCCGGTGAATATCATGCGAAGCGCGCGCCAGTAGCGGAGCTTGCTTCAGAGGGTAGTTAATTGAACGATATGGCAAAGAATCTGATCCTGTGGTTGATCATCGCGGCTGTCCTGGTGACGGTGATGAACAACTTCTCCAGCCCTAACGAGCCGCAGACCCTCAACTATTCCGACTTCATCCAGCAAGTTAAGGATGGCAAGGTCGAGCGCGTGGCGGTTGATGGCTACGTGATCACCGGCAAACGCAACGATGGCGACAGCTTCAAGACCATTCGTCCGGCCATTCAGGACAACGGTCTGATCGGCGACCTGGTGGATAACCACGTGGTTGTCGAAGGCAAGCAGCCTGAACAGCAGAGCATCTGGACTCAACTCCTGGTGGCGAGCTTCCCGATCTTGGTGATTATCGCCGTGTTCATGTTCTTCATGCGCCAGATGCAAGGTGGCGCGGGAGGCAAGGGCGGGCCGATGAGCTTCGGCAAGAGCAAGGCGCGCCTGCTCTCCGAGGACCAAGTGAAAACCACGCTGGCTGACGTTGCCGGTTGCGATGAAGCCAAGGAAGAAGTGGGTGAGCTGGTCGAGTTCCTGCGTGATCCGGGCAAGTTCCAGCGCCTGGGTGGTCGCATCCCTCGTGGCGTGCTGATGGTAGGTCCTCCAGGTACTGGTAAAACCTTGCTCGCCAAGGCGATTGCCGGCGAGGCGAAGGTGCCGTTCTTCACCATTTCCGGTTCCGACTTCGTCGAAATGTTCGTCGGTGTCGGTGCCAGCCGTGTTCGCGATATGTTCGAACAGGCTAAGAAACACGCGCCATGCATCATCTTTATCGACGAAATCGACGCCGTTGGTCGCCATCGTGGTGCCGGCATGGGCGGCGGTCATGACGAGCGTGAGCAGACACTCAACCAGTTGCTGGTCGAGATGGATGGCTTTGAGATGAATGACGGCATCATTGTCATTGCCGCGACCAACCGTCCGGACGTGCTGGACCCTGCGCTGTTGCGTCCGGGGCGTTTCGACCGTCAGGTTGTCGTCGGTCTGCCGGATATCCGTGGCCGCGAGCAGATCCTTAAAGTGCACATGCGCAAAGTACCGATGGGCGATGACGTCGCTCCGGCGGTGATTGCCCGTGGTACTCCAGGCTTCTCCGGTGCTGACTTGGCCAACCTGGTGAACGAAGCTTCATTGTTCGCTGCTCGTACCGGCAAGCGCATCGTCGAAATGAAAGAGTTCGAACTGGCGAAAGACAAGATCATGATGGGCGCAGAGCGCAAAACCATGGTCATGTCCGAAAAAGAGAAGCAGAACACCGCTTATCACGAAGCCGGTCATGCCATTGTCGGTCGCGTTGTGCCTGAGCACGACCCGGTCTACAAAGTATCGATCATTCCTCGTGGCCGGGCGCTGGGTGTCACCATGTTCCTGCCGGAAGAGGATCGTTACAGCCTCTCCAAGCGTGCGTTGATCAGCCAGATCTGCTCGCTGTACGGTGGTCGGATCGCTGAGGAAATGACCCTTGGTTTCGATGGTGTAACCACCGGCGCCTCCAACGACATCATGCGTGCCAGCCAGATTGCGCGGAACATGGTGACCAAGTGGGGCTTGTCGGAAAAACTCGGCCCACTGATGTATGCCGAGGAAGAAGGCGAAGTGTTCCTGGGACGTGGCGGTGGTGGTCAGAATGCCAGCTTCTCCGGCGAGACAGCCAAGCTGATCGACTCCGAAGTGCGCAGCATCATCGACCAGTGCTATGGCACGGCCAAGCAGATCCTCACCGACAATCGCGACAAGCTGGATGCGATGGCTGATGCGCTGATGAAGTATGAAACCATTGATGCCGACCAGATCGACGACATCATGGCCGGGCGCGCACCGCGTGAACCTCGCGATTGGGAGGGTGGTTCGGGTACCTCGGGCACCCCGCCAGTAGTACAGAATGAGCGCCCTGAAACCCCGATCGGCGGCCCGGCAGCTGACCACTAAGGTTTGAAATGACTTCTGCGTTGTCCTCTACCACCCGGTTGCCTTGCGGCAGCCGGGTTCTTGATTTGGCCCATACTCATGTGATGGGTATTCTTAACGTAACCCCCGACTCCTTTTCCGATGGCGGCCGCTTCAGCCAGTCGGATGCCGCATTGCGTCACGCTGAAGCAATGGTGGCTGCGGGGGCGACGCTGATCGATGTCGGCGGTGAGTCGACTCGGCCTGGTGCTCGCGTGGTTTCTCCATTGGAGGAGCTGGAGCGGGTAGCACCGATCGTCGAGCGTATTGCACGCGAGCTGGATGTGATCATCTCGGTCGATACATCGACCCCGGCTGTGATGCGCGAAACGGCGCGTTTAGGGGCGGGGCTGATCAATGATGTGCGATCTCTTCAGCGGGATGGCGCACTGGATGCGGCAGCGGCGACCGGTTTGCCGGTCTGCTTGATGCATATGCTGGGGGAGCCCGGCAATATGCAGGACAGTCCTCATTACAATGACTTGGTCGGTGAGGTCAGTGAGTTTCTTGCTGAGCGTATTGCTCAATGTGTCACTGTGGGCATTGCACCCGAGAAGATCATCCTTGACCCCGGTTTTGGTTTTGCCAAAACGTTACAGCACAATTTGAGTCTGTTTAAGCACATGGAATCCTTGCATGTGCTGGGTCGGCCTTTGTTGGTCGGTGTTTCGCGTAAGAGCATGATAGGGCTGGCCTTGAATCGCCCGGTGGGCGAGCGGCTATATGGCGGTCTTGCGCTTGCAGCGCTCGCAGTGGCCAAGGGCGCGCGTATTTTGCGTGTGCATGACGTCGCAGAGACTGTCGATGTGGTGCGCATGATTGAGGCTGTAGAGTCCGCCAAATAAGAATGATGGAGTATTTATGACTAAAAAGTATTTTGGCACCGACGGCATTCGTGGTCGTGTCGGCGAATTCCCTATTACTCCTGACTTTATGCTGAAGCTGGGTTGGGCGGCAGGTATGGCGTTCCGTAGCATGGGCGCGTGCCGCATCCTGGTAGGCAAGGACACCCGTATTTCAGGTTATATGTTTGAGTCTGCACTGGAGGCCGGTTTGTCCGCCGCAGGTGCCGATGTGATGTTGCTGGGGCCTATGCCGACACCGGCAATCGCTTACCTGACCCGTACATTTCACGCTGAAGCCGGTATCGTGATCAGTGCTTCGCACAATCCTCATGATGACAACGGCATCAAGTTTTTCTCGGGGCAGGGCACGAAGCTGCCGGACGAGATCGAGTTGATGATTGAGGAGTTGCTGGACGCGCCAATGACGGTGGTCGAATCCAGCAAGCTGGGTAAGGTATCGCGTATCAACGACGCCTCCGGCCGTTACATCGAGTTTTGCAAGAGCAGCGTACCCACCAGTACCAATTTCGCTGGGCTGAAGATTGTTGTGGACTGCGCTCATGGGGCTACCTACAAGGTAGCGCCAAGCGTGTTCAAGGAGTTGGGCGCTGATGTGACGGTGCTGTCGGCCCAGCCCAACGGTTTGAACATCAATGAAAACTGTGGCTCCACCCACATGGGACAGCTGCAGGCCGCAGTTCTTGCGGAGCATGCTGACCTGGGGATCGCTTTTGACGGTGATGGCGACCGGGTTCTGATGGTGGATCACACCGGTGCGGTGGTCGATGGTGATGACCTGTTGTTCATCATTGCTCGCGACCTGCATGAGCGTAATAAGCTGCAAGGGGGGGTCGTCGGTACGCTGATGAGCAACCTTGGCTTGGAATTGGCACTGGCGGATCTGGGAATTCCCTTCGTGCGGGCCAACGTGGGGGATCGCTATGTCATCGCCGAGTTGCTTGAGCGCAACTGGCAGGTGGGTGGTGAGAACTCCGGGCACGTGGTCTGCTTCCATCACACCACCACGGGTGATGCGATTATTGCGGCCTTGCAGGTTTTGCTGTCCCTGCGCCGTCGTGATGAGAGCCTGGCTCAGGCGCGTCAGGCTCTGCGCAAGTGCCCGCAGGTTTTGCTCAATGTGCGTTTCGCTGGGGGTGAAAACCCAATCGAACACCCTTCTGTGAAGGAGGCTTGCGAGCGCGTGACCCTGGCGATGGCGGGGCGTGGCCGTGTGCTGCTGCGTAAGTCCGGCACAGAGCCTTTGGTGCGCGTTATGGTCGAGGGTGATGATGAAAATCAGGTTCGCGGCCATGCCGAAGACCTGGCAAAACTGGTAACTGAAGTTTGCGGCTGAATTCGGCTTGCCAGTGAGGGTGTGGTTGGGTAACATCTGCGCCCACTTTGACCGACGGGGTACAGCATGCGTCGCACTATGGTAGCTGGTAACTGGAAGATGCACGGTACCCGCGCCAGTGTCGCTGAGCTGATCAATGGCCTTCGTCACCTGGCCTTGCCTAGCGGTGTTGATGTTGCGGTTTTCCCGCCTTGCTTGCATATCAATCAAGTGATTGAAGGCTTGAAGGGCAAGTCGATTCAGGTCGGCGCGCAGAACTCTGCGGTGGAGCCCATGCAAGGTGCGTTGACCGGCGAGATATCGCCGAGTCAGCTGGTTGATGCGGGTTGTTCCTATGTGCTTGTCGGGCACTCCGAGCGTCGTCAGATGATGGGCGAGCGTGATGGGACACTCAATCGCAAGTTCGCTGCCGCACAGGCTTGTGGCTTGGTTCCGGTGTTGTGCATAGGGGAGACCCTTGAGCAGCGTGAATCGGGCAAGACTCTTGAAGTTGTCTCGCGTCAGCTGGGCAGCATCATCGAGGAGCTGGGTGTTGGTGCATTTGCAAAGGCGGTAATTGCTTACGAGCCGGTCTGGGCCATTGGCACCGGGCTGACTGCTACGCCGCAACAAGCGCAGGATGTGCACGCAGCCATTCGCGCACAGTTGGCGGCAGAGAATTCTGAAGTTGCACAAGGTGTGCGTCTTCTATACGGCGGCAGCGTGAAGGCGGCCAATGCGGTCGAACTGTTCGGCATGCCGGATATCGATGGGGGGCTCATTGGTGGAGCTTCCCTGAATGCAGATGAGTTCGGTGCGATTTGTCGCGCCGCGGGAAACTGAAAAAATGCTGGAAACAGTCGTAGTCGTTTTTCATCTGTTGGCTGCCCTGGGCGTAGTTGCCCTGGTTTTGTTGCAACAGGGTAAAGGTGCGGATGCTGGTGCGTCTTTCGGTGCAGGTGCTTCAAATACTGTGTTCGGAAGCCAAGGTTCCTCTACCTTTCTTAGTAAGTTTACTGCTATACTTGCCGCAGGTTTCTTCATAACCAGCTTAGGGTTAGGTTACTTTGCTAAAGAGAAAGCTCATGTGCTGACTCAAGTAGGTCTCCCAAATCCGGCAGTGTTGGAAGTACCAAAAGCAAAACCGGCTTCTGATGATGTCCCGGTGCTTCAAGAGCAAAAGTCGGCTACTCCAGCGACTGACGTACCTCCAGCTCAAGAGCAGAAGTAAGAAGGGTTGTAAACGCTGTATTGCCGAGGTGGTGGAATTGGTAGACACGCAACCTTGAGGTGGTTGTGCCCATAGGGTGTAGGGGTTCGAGTCCCCTTCTCGGTACCAATTATCAGGAGAGCCCGCTGTTGCGGGCTTTCTTGTAGGTGGAAGGTTACATTGACCCTGTAAGGGATCGGTCGTATACTTCCGCCCCAGCTTTGTCGCGGGGTGGAGCAGTCTGGTAGCTCGTCGGGCTCATAACCCGAAGGTCGTCGGTTCAAATCCGGCCCCCGCAACCAGTTTTAGCGGAGCCCCTTTTAAGGGGCTTTTTGTTAGCTGGACACTTTCAACGCCGCTGTTCGACGGCGTTTCAAGGATGGGCGTTTCGCCCATTTTTTTATTTTGCACAGCATGCACATACATGCACGAGGGGGTTCAGGTGTCGAGCAAGCTAGAAGAGTTGCAGGCCTTGTTGGCCCCGGTGGTCGTGGCCCTAGGCTATGAATGCTGGGGTATTGAGTTTTCGGCTCAAGGTCGCCACTCAATGTTGCGCGTTTATATCGATAAAGAGGGCGGCGTGCTGGTGGACGATTGTGCCATTGTCAGCCGTCAGCTCAGCGGTGTGCTGGATGTTGAAGATCCGATCTCCGTTGAATACACCCTCGAAGTTTCCTCGCCAGGCATGGAACGCCCACTGTTCACTATTGAGCAGTTTGCAAAATTTGCCGGTGAACAAGTGAAGATCAGGCTGCGATCTCCCTTTGAAGGGCGACGCAACTTTCAGGGCCTTCTGCGCGGTGTAGAAGAGCAGGATGTCGTGGTGCAGGTAGAAGACCATGAGTTCCTGTTGCCGATCGATATGATCGACAAGGCCAACATTATTCCCAGTTTTGACTGAGACGCGGATCCCGCGGATCCAATGGCTTGCGAAAGGCGAGGCGTACGATGAGCAAAGAAGTACTGCTGGTTGTTGAGTCGGTATCCAATGAAAAGGGCGTACCGGCAAACGTGATTTTTGAAGCGCTGGAGCTGGCCCTGGCCACTGCGACCAAAAAGCGTTTTGAAGACGAAGTTGATCTGCGTGTGGAAATCAACCGCCACACCGGTGCCTATGAGACTTTCCGTCGCTGGACGGTCGTCGAAGAGGCCGATCTTGATGATCCGGCCATCGAAACCTGGCCAAGCAAGGTTGCCGAAACGCATCCTGGTGCCAAGGTCGGTGATGTCGTCGAAGAAAAGATCGAATCGATCGAATTCGGCCGTATTGCTGCACAGACCGCCAAGCAGGTCATCGTGCAGAAGGTTCGCGAAGCCGAGCGCGCTCAAGTCGTTGACGCTTATCGCGAGCGCCTGGGTGAAATCATCTCCGGCACCGTGAAAAAAGTGACTCGTGACAACGTGATCGTTGACCTGGGCAACAACGCCGAAGCGTTGCTGGCTCGCGAAGACATCATCTCTCGCGAAACCTTCCGTGTCGGCGTGCGTCTGCGTGCGCTGCTCAAGGAAATCCGCACCGAGAACCGCGGCCCTCAGTTGATCTTGTCGCGTACCGCGCCAGAAATGCTGATCGAGCTGTTCCGTATCGAAGTGCCGGAAATTGCCGAAGGCCTGATCGAAGTCATGGCTGCGTCCCGAGACCCGGGTTCGCGCGCCAAGATCGCGGTCCGTTCCAAGGACAAACGCATCGATCCGCAAGGCGCTTGCATTGGTATGCGCGGTTCGCGTGTCCAGGCAGTGTCGGGCGAATTGGGCGGTGAGCGTGTGGATATCGTTCTGTGGGACGATAACCCGGCGCAGTTCGTGATCAATGCCATGTCGCCGGCTGAAGTGGCGGCAATTATCGTTGACGAAGATGCCCATGCAATGGACATCGCTGTTGGCGCAGACAATCTGGCTCAGGCCATTGGTCGTGGTGGTCAGAACGTGCGTCTGGCGAGCCAACTGACCGGTTGGACCCTGAACGTGATGACCGAATCGGACATCCAGGCTAAGCAGCAAGCTGAAACCGGTGACATCCTGCGCAACTTCATCGAAGAGCTTGAAGTCGATGAAGAACTGGCTCAGGTGCTGGTAGATGAAGGTTTCACCAGCCTGGAAGAGATTGCCTACGTACCGTTGGAAGAAATGCTCAACATCGACGGCTTTGACGAGGACATCGTCAACGAGCTTCGCGCTCGGGCCAAGGATCGTTTGTTGACTAAAGCCATCGCTACTGAGGAAAAGCTGGCAGACGCCCATCCGGCCGAAGACCTGCTCTCGCTTGAGGGTATGGACAAGGATTTGGCGATGGAACTGGCGGTGCGCGGCGTAATTACCCGCGAAGACCTGGCCGAGCAGTCTATTGACGATCTGCTCGACATCGACGGCATTGACGATGATCGTGCCGGCAAGTTGATCATGGCCGCCCGAGCCCATTGGTTCGAGTAATAGGCGCGGCCTGAGGAGAGAAGTGCATGACGCAAGTCACGGTGAAACAACTGGCCGATGAGGTCAAAACACCGGTAGAGCGCCTGTTGCAGCAGATGCGTGAGGCAGGTCTGCCGCACACCGCCGCCGATGAAGGTGTGAGCGACAGTGAGAAGCAGTCTTTGCTGACTCACTTGAAGAGCAGCCACAAGGCGAAAGTGGAAGAACCGCGCAAGATTACATTGCAGCGCAAAACCACCAGCACCTTGCGTGTTGCTGGTAGCAAAAGCATCAGCGTTGAAGTACGCAAGAAGAAAGTCTTCGTACAGCGCAGCCCGGAAGAAATCGAAGCCGAGCGCAAACGCGAGCTGGAAGAACGTCGCGCAGTAGAAAATGCTGCTCGCCAGAAGGCTGAAGAAGAAGCCAAGCGTCGCGCCGAAGAAGAAGCGCGTCGCCAGCCTGCGGCTGTGCAACCTGCTGCCGAAGCGGTTGCCGCACCTAGCGCGCCTGTTGAGGCTGTACGTGAGACCGCTCCGGTTGCCGCTGCACCTGCGCCTGCAGCAGAGCGCAAGCGTGACGAACCTCGTCGTCCGGACAAGCCACGTGCCGACGATAACAATCGTCGCGGTGGCGGCGGCGATGGTGAGCGTAAAAATGCTCCACATCGCGCTTCGGTCAAAGAGAAAGCACCTGCTCCACGCGTTGCCCCGCGCACCACTGACGAAGAAAGCGATGGCTTCCGTCGTGGTGGCCGCGGCAAGGCCAAGCTGAAGAAACGCAACGCCCACGGTTTCCAGAGCCCAACCGGTCCTGTCGTGCGTGAAGTGAAGATCGGCGAGACCATCACTGTGGGCGATCTCGCCCAGCAGATGTCGGTCAAGGCTGCTGAAATCATCAAGTTCATGTTCAAGCTGGGTACTCCGGCCACCATCAACCAGGTACTGGATCAGGAAACTGCCCAGCTGGTTGCTGAAGAGCTGGGCCACAAAGTGACCCTGGTCAGCGACACTGCCCTGGAAGATTCCCTGGCCGAGTCCCTGAAGTTTGAAGGTGAGGCGGTTTCCCGTGCGCCGGTTGTGACCGTAATGGGCCACGTTGACCACGGTAAGACTTCCCTGCTCGACTACATCCGTCGTGCCAAGGTGGCTGCTGGCGAAGCCGGCGGTATCACCCAGCACATCGGTGCGTACCACGTTGAAACCGACCGTGGCATGGTGACCTTCCTCGACACCCCTGGTCACGCCGCGTTTACCGCGATGCGTGCCCGTGGTGCCAAGGCGACCGACATCGTGATCCTGGTGGTTGCAGCCGATGACGGCGTGATGCCACAAACCATCGAGGCTGTTCAGCACGCTCAGGCGGCTGGCGTGCCACTGGTGGTTGCCGTGAACAAAATCGACAAGCCGGGCGCTGATCTCGATCGCATCCGTAGCGAACTGTCGGTTCACGGCGTGACGTCCGAAGAGTGGGGTGGCGACACTCCATTCGTACCAGTCTCCGCGAAGATGGGTACTGGCGTTGACGAACTGCTCGAGGCCGTTCTGTTGCAAGCCGAGGTTCTGGAACTGACCGCTACGCCTTCGGCCCCGGGCCGTGGTGTGGTGGTTGAATCGCGCCTCGACAAGGGCCGTGGCCCGGTTGCCACCGTTCTGGTTCAAGACGGTACCCTGCGCCAAGGCGACATGGTGCTGGTCGGTTCGAACTACGGCCGTGTACGTGCCATGCTCGACGAGAACGGCAAGCCAATCAAGGAAGCCGGCCCGGCTATCCCGGTCGAAATCCTCGGCTTGGACGGTACTCCGGACGCTGGCGACGAGATGAGCGTGGTTGCCGACGAGAAGAAAGCCCGTGAAGTGGCTCTGTTCCGTCAAGGCAAGTTCCGCGAAGTCAAACTGGCTCGCGCTCACGCCGGCAAGCTCGAAAACATCTTCGAGAACATGGGCCAGGAAGAGAAGAAGACGCTTAACATCGTCCTCAAGTCTGACGTACGTGGTTCCCTCGAAGCGTTGAACGGCGCCTTGAACGGCCTGGGTAACGACGAAGTGCAAGTGCGTGTTGTTGGTGGCGGTGTCGGTGGTATCACCGAGTCCGACGCCAACCTGGCACTGGCTTCCAACGCTGTACTGTTCGGCTTCAACGTGCGTGCCGATGCCGGCGCTCGCAAGATCGTCGAGCAGGAAGGCCTGGACATGCGTTACTACAACGTCATCTACGACATCATCGAAGACGTCAAGAAAGCCCTCACCGGCATGCTTGGCAGTGACGTCCGGGAGAACATCCTGGGTATCGCCGAAGTGCGTGATGTGTTCCGCTCGCCTAAATTCGGCGCGGTCGCTGGCTGCATGGTTGTCGAAGGCACCGTATACCGTAACCGTCCGATCCGTGTACTGCGTGAAGACATCGTTATCTTCGAAGGCGAGCTGGAATCCCTGCGCCGCTTCAAGGATGACGCTTCCGAAGTACGTGCCGGCATGGAGTGCGGTATCGGCGTCAAGAGCTACAACGACGTCAAGGTTGGCGACAAGATCGAAGTCTTCGAGAAGGTTCAGGTTGCTCGCAGCCTCTAACTCGCGCACTTCAGGAGCCACGCAGCGTGTGGGCATGCAGATGCCCAACACCGCGTACGGACTCTAAACGCAACGCCCGGTCTGGCTTTTGTCAGGCCGGGCGTTTGCCGCTTTCAGACCCCACGGGTTTCACCGTGTGGCAGTAACAGGTAACAAGACATGGCAAAAGAATACAGCCGTACCCAGCGTATCGGCGATCAGATGCAGCGCGAGCTGGCCCAACTGATCCGTCGCGAAGTCAAAGACCCACGCGTTGGCCTGGTTACCATCACCGCAGTTGAAGTGAGCCGTGACGTCGGGCACGCCAAGATCTTCATCACCGTGATGGGCCAGGACAGCAGCGAAGAAATTGCGCAAAGCATCAAGGTGCTCAACTCCGCCGCAGGGTTCCTGCGCATGCAGTTGGCCCGCGAAATGAAGCTGCGCAGCGTTCCTCAGTTGCACTTCCACTACGACGAAAGCGTCGTGCGTGGTGCGCACCTGTCGGCCCTGATCGAGCGCGCCGTGGCTGAAGACAGCCAGCATTCGTCCACACCTGAAGACGCCAAGGAGTAAGCGGGTGGCTCAGGTCAAACGTATCCGTCGCAACGTCAGCGGCATCATTCTGCTCGACAAGCCCATTGGCTTTACTTCCAATGCCGCGTTGCAGAAGGTCCGCTGGCTGCTCAACGCCGAGAAGGCCGGGCACACCGGCAGCCTCGATCCCCTGGCCACCGGCGTGCTGCCGTTGTGCTTTGGCGAGGCCACCAAGTTCTCGCAATACTTGCTCGACTCCGACAAGGGTTACGAAACCCTGATGCAACTGGGCAAGACCACCACCACGGCCGATGCCGAAGGTGATGTCTTGCAGGTTCGTGACGTGACCGTTGGTCGTGCTGATATCGAGGCCGCTTTACCCGCTTTTCGTGGGGAAATCAGTCAGATACCGCCGATGTACTCGGCGCTCAAGCGTGATGGGCAGCCTCTTTACAAGTTGGCACGTGCCGGTGAAGTAGTGGAGCGCGAACCGCGTTCTGTTACTATTAGCCGCTTGGAATTGCTCGCCTGCGAAGGCGATACCGCTCGTTTGGCGGTGGACTGCAGCAAAGGCACCTATATCCGTACCCTGGTGGAAGATATCGGTGAAAAGCTCGGTTGCGGCGCGTACGTTGCAGAACTGCGACGCACGCAGGCCGGACCTTTCAGCCTGGCGCAGACCGTAACGCTGGAAGAGTTGGAAGCCGTACACGCCGAAGGCGGCAACGAAGCGGTTGATCGCTTCCTCATGCCATCGGACAGCGGTTTGCAGGATTGGCCATTGCTGCACTTTTCGGAGCACAGCGCGTTCTACTGGCTCAACGGCCAGCCGGTACGTGCCCCGGACGCTCCGAAGTTCGGTATGGTGCGGGTACAGGATCATAACGGTCGCTTCATCGGTATCGGTGAAGTGAGCGAAGACGGGCGCATCGCGCCACGTCGACTGATTCGGTCAGAATGACCGGACGAGGGTGGCTGTTAACAGGCACGGTCACTTCTCATTTTTAGATACAGGGATTTGTCCCTGGCCTGTTGAAACTGCCCTTTGGGTGGTTTCCTGAAAAAAAGGATTGCCTCATGGCTCTCGACGTTCAAGAAAAAGCACAAATCGTAGCTGACTATCAGCAAGCTGTTGGTGACACTGGTTCGCCAGAAGTGCAAGTTGCACTGCTGACCCACAACATCAACAAGCTGCAAGGTCACTTCAAGGCCAACGGTAAAGATCACCACTCCCGTCGTGGTCTGATCCGCATGGTAAACCAGCGCCGTAAGCTGCTGGACTACCTGAAAGGCAAGGATCTGGGTCGTTATCAGACTCTGATCGGTCGCCTGGGTCTGCGTCGCTAATCAGCGATTGCGCTAGAGGTTGGTTGTCTGCCGTGTGTCAGTGGGATTCCCGCTGGCCCATGGCAGGCTCCCAGCCTCAAGTTTTATCTGGATACACGTTTTACCCTGGACTAGAGTCGGGCCGATTCCCGGCATTGCCCAAGAATTTCGCAAGAAGACCCGTTCCCCCAAGAGCCACAAAGAAGGTAGGACACCGTGAACCCGGTTATCAAAAAATTCCAGTTCGGTCAGTCGACCGTTACCCTCGAGACAGGCCGTATCGCCCGTCAAGCCTCCGGCGCAGTGCTGGTTACCGTTGACGACGACGTCACCGTATTGGTGACCGTTGTAGGTGCCAAGACCGCTGACCCGAGCAAAGGCTTTTTCCCTCTGTCCGTTCACTACCAGGAAAAGACTTACGCTGCCGGTAAGATTCCTGGCGGTTTCTTCAAGCGTGAAGGCCGTCCTTCCGAGAAAGAAACCCTGACTTCCCGACTGATCGACCGTCCGATTCGTCCGCTGTTCCCAGAAGGCTTCATGAACGAAGTGCAGGTTGTCTGCACCGTCGTTTCCACCAGCAAGAAGACCGATCCGGACATCGCTGCGATGATCGGTACCTCGGCGGCCCTGGCCATCTCCGGCATTCCTTTCGATGGTCCGATCGGCGCTGCTCGCGTTGCATTCCACGAAAGCACCGGCTACCTGCTGAACCCGACTTACGAACAACTGAAAGCTTCGAGCCTGGACATGGTCGTTGCCGGTACTTCGGAAGCCGTGTTGATGGTTGAATCGGAAGCCAAAGAGCTGACCGAAGACCAGATGCTGGGCGCTGTACTGTTTGCCCACGACGAGTTCCAGGCTGTCATCAAGGCCGTCACCGAGCTGGCTGCCGAAGCTGCCAAGCCAACCTGGACCTGGGCTCCACAGGCTGAAGCGACTGAACTGCTGAGCGCTATCCGCTCCGAGTTCGGTGCTGCGATCTCCGATGCCTACACCATCACCGTCAAGGCCGACCGTTACGCTCGCCTGGGCGAACTGAAGGACCAGGTTGTGGCCAAGCTGTCCGGTGAAGAAGGCCAGCCTTCCGCCAGCGACGTCAAAGCTGCATTCGGTGAAATCGAATACCGTACCGTTCGCGAAAACATCGTTAACGGCAAGCCACGTATCGACGGCCGTGACACTCGCACCGTACGTCCGCTGAACATCGAAGTCGGCGTTCTGCCTAAAACCCACGGTTCGGCTCTGTTCACCCGTGGTGAAACCCAGGCCCTGGTAGTCGCGACTCTGGGTACTGCCCGTGACGCACAGCTGCTGGACACCCTGGAAGGCGAGAAAAAAGACCCGTTCATGCTGCACTACAACTTCCCTCCGTTCTCGGTGGGCGAGTGCGGTCGCATGGGTGGTGCTGGTCGTCGCGAAATCGGTCACGGCCGCCTGGCGCGCCGTTCGGTTCAGGCCATGCTGCCTGCTGCTGACGTGTTCCCGTACACCATCCGTGTTGTGTCGGAAATCACTGAATCCAACGGTTCCAGCTCGATGGCTTCCGTTTGCGGTGCTTCCCTGGCATTGATGGACGCTGGTGTGCCGATGAAGGCGCCGGTTGCCGGTATCGCCATGGGCCTGGTCAAAGAAGGCGAGAAGTTCGCCATCCTGACCGACATCCTGGGTGACGAAGACCACCTGGGCGACATGGACTTCAAAGTAGCCGGTACCGCCAAAGGTGTGACCGCGTTGCAGATGGACATCAAGATCAAAGGCATCACCGAAGAGATCATGGAAATCGCCCTGGGCCAAGCCCTGGAAGCGCGCCTGAATATCCTCGGCCAGATGAACCAGATCATTGGTCAGTCGCGTACCGAACTGTCGGAAAACGCTCCGACCATGATCGCGATGAAAATCGACACCGACAAAATCCGTGATGTCATCGGTAAAGGCGGCGCGACTATTCGTGCGATCTGTGAAGAAACCAAGGCTTCGATCGACATCGAAGACGACGGCTCGATCAAGATCTTCGGCGAAACCAAGGAAGCGGCTGAAGCTGCACGTCAGCGCGTTCTGGGCATCACCGCCGAGGCCGAGATCGGCAAGATCTACGTCGGTAAAGTTGAGCGCATCGTCGACTTCGGCGCATTCGTCAACATCCTGCCGGGCAAAGACGGTCTGGTACACATCTCCATGCTGAGCGATGCTCGTGTCGAGAAAGTGACCGACATTCTGAAAGAAGGCCAGGAAGTGGAAGTGCTGGTACTGGACGTGGACAACCGCGGCCGTATCAAGCTGTCCATCAAGGACGTAGCAGCAGCCAAGGCGTCGGGCGTTTAACCACCCAGCCTTAGCGCTAAGCTGAAAAAAGGACTCTCAGGAGTCCTTTTTTTATGCGCGTGGGAAAAGGTCAGGAAATCAGGCGCTTAGTAAATCCTGAAACCCGCAACTTGCATGCAGGCCTGAGTGACTTCATGCAAGTTGCACGATTTCGAAAAAATCCTGATTTCATAAGTTATTGTTTTATAAAGAATTAATCTGGAATCAAGAATTGGCATACTGCCTGCAATATCCCTGTTAACACTGCAGCATCAAGGTCTATGCGCTGCAGACTTTCAATAAAACAGGAGTTACTCGTATGAAGAAGTTCGCTCTCGCTACTGCTACCGCTCTGACCCTGGCCATGGGTGCTAACGTAGCCTTTGCTCAGACTTCCCAAGCCCCTATGACTTTGGCGGCCGGTGAAATGACCAAGGCTAAAGAGTCTACTTCGGACACCTGGATCACCACCAAAGTGAAAGCTGATCTGCTGACCGAGAAAGGTATTCCTGGTTCGGATATCAAGGTTGAAACCAACAAAGGCGTGGTTTCCCTGTCCTCCGAAGTCGCTATCTCGGACTCGCAGAAAGCGACCGCTGTAGCCATTACCAAGAAAATCAAAGGTGTAACCGCTGTTTCTGCTGATGGCCTGCTGGCAGGCGGCGCAGTTAAAGCTGACAACATCGACAAAGCCAAGACCAGCACCTCGGATACCTGGATTACTACCAAAGTTAAATCCGACCTGGTTACCGAAAAAGGTATTCCTGGTACCGACATCAAAGTCGAAACCAACCACGGCGTAGTATCGCTGTCGTCCACTGCCGCTCTGACCCAAGCGCAGAAAGAGACTGCAGTAGCGATTACCAAGAAAATCAAAGGCGTTAAATCTGTATCGGCTGATGGTCTTACCGTTCAGTAACGCTTCATGAATCGTCTGAACTAGGCGGCGGCGGCGCGTGAGTTAGATATCCACTCAATGCACCTCCGAGGTTCATGCGACCGACCACACGGATGTGGTCATTACAGGCCCCGGCACTTGTGTCGGGGCCTGTTCTATTTGGGCAGATTATTCGGCATCCAGATGCATCGGCGTCACTACGCGGCCGTCTTTCTCGGCCTGCCCCAGGTTGGCATCAATGAAATACACCCGGTCATCTTCCAGTTTCGCTTTATCCACCAGATAGTCCTTGATGGTGCTGGCCCTGTCCTGCCCCAGTTGGCGCAGCAGCACATCACTGGCGCTCCAGAACTTGATCACGCCGTCTTTGAGCTTGGCAGTACGCTCATCGCTGCTCAGGTCTTTCCATTCGGCTGGTGGTTGTTGTTTCAGGCGCGTGCGGTAGATGCCTTCCAGCAAAGGCGCTTTTTCCTTCTCCGGTACAACCAGCAACGAGGCTTGGGCCGGGACTTTGTCGCCACGGCGTTGCAGCATCTTGTAGTAGTTGTATTGGTATTCACGCTCCAGACGCTCGGCGGCAAGGAACGGGCCGTCGCTGCTGGCCGCTGCCGTGCCTTCGATTTCCAGGCGCAGGCTAGGGCGCTCTTTGAGTGCCTTGGCCAACGTGTTCAGGGCGCCTTCTGCATCTTTGCTCAACTCACTGGAACCTGCGGCAAAGGACACACTGCCGAGGTCTTCCGAGCCGCTGCCGGTGATCAGCCCACCAATGAATTTGAATGGTGCTGTTGCCGCGCGTACCACCAGGTTGCGCAGGGTCTGCCACACAATCGGCATTACGCTGAATTGCGGGTTGTTCAAATCACCGCTCACCGGCAGTTCGATAGAGATTTTGCCGTCGCTGTCTTTGAGCAACGCGATCGCCAGGCGAATCGGCAAATCCACGGCGTCGGCACTGTCGACTTTCTCGCCCAGTTGCAGCTGTTCAACCACCACTTTGTTTTCGGCCTTCAATTGGCCTTTGGTAATCACATAGTGCAGGTCCAGGTTCAGGCGACCCTTACGGATGCGGAAACCGGCGAACTTGCCTGAGTAGGGCGTCAATGTCGTCAGTTCGACCCGTTTGAAGCTGGTGGCGATATCCAATGCCGCCATGGGATCAAACGGGTTCACGCTGCCTTTGATGGTCACAGGTGCGTAGCGGTCGACCTTGCCGTTGATGTCGACACTGGCCGGTTTGGCCTGGCGACTGTCGATGGTGCCGATCTGCCCGTTGAGCTGTTGAATGGCCGTGGCGAAATTGGGTGTGAGGCTGAAGTCGGCAAAGTTGGCCGAGCCATCGTTGATCGCAATTTGCCCGATATGAATGCCCAACGGCTTCTCGTTGCTTGCTGCAGGCTTGGCACCAGACTTGGCGCCGCTGTCGGCCGGTTGTGGTATCAGCAGGTCGTCGATGTTGGTGGTACGGTCATCGTTGATCATGAAGCGTGCATACGGCTGCAGCAGGTTGACCTTGTCGATTGAAAGGCTCTCGCCGTGCTGATAGTTCACGCCTTCCAGTATCAGGCGCTGCCATTTGACGAAGTCGCGGGTCTTGAGGGTGTCCAGCGTATGCAACTGGTCGACTTGCGCGCGACCGGTAACTTGCAACGCCAGCGGTGCGGTGCTTTTGAGGTTTACATCCAGGTTGCTGCCCAGCATGCCGCTGCGCAGTTCCAAACGAATGAATGGGCTGATATAGGCCTGGGCGACCCGCAGGTCGATGTCCTGGGTATTCACTTTCAGCTTGGCGCTGACCGGGTTGAGGTTGACCTCGCCGGTTGCCTGGATCTTGCCTTGCTTGCCCAGGCCGCTGTCGACCTTCAGGGTAAAGGGACTCTGGTTGAGGCTGTCGAAGTTCTGCATGTCGACGTTCAACGGGCCCAGCTCCAGCGCTACCGCAGGCTTGGCCGCGCGGTCAGCCAGGTGCACCTGGTAATTACGCAGTTGCACGTCCTTGAGCAGCACTTGCCAGGGTTTGCTTGGGGCTGCGGGTTCAGCTTTTGGCGAGTCGGCAGTGGCCGGCGCGGCTGCCGGCTCCGGGGCCTTGGCCGGTTTGCTCGGTTGGCTGGCGAACAGTTTCTGCCAGTCCAATTGCCCGTCAGCCTCGCGGGCCGCCCAGGTTTCCAGCTTGTTACTGCGGATCTTGCCAACCACCACTTGCTGCTTGGCCAGGTCTACCGTGGTCTCGCTGACGTCCAGGCGCTCCAGGCGTGCCAATGGGCGTCCGTCCGGGGCCTTGATTGCAAAGGGCGCGATGCTGGCCGCGGTATTGGTCAGTTTCAGTTCGGTTTCCTTGGCCAGGCTGAACGTGTACTCGGTGCTGAAGTTCAGCACGCCGTCTTCCAGCACCAGCGGCAAGGCGTCACGGACATAGGGCCACCAGGCTTTCATCTTGCCATCGGTGACTTTCAGCGTGCCCTCGGACGTGATCGGTACCAGGCTGAAATTACCTTTCCAGTCGATCTGCCCGCCTTGAGGCCCTGCGGCCACCAAGGTCATGTCCGCGTTGTCTTCGGGCAAGGTGCTGAGGTTTTTCAGCTCGAAGTCGAGTTTGTCGTAGAGAAACTCGATGGCCTCGCTGGGGCGCAGGTCTTGGAAGTGCACATAACCGCTCGCCAGCTTGATGCTGTCGATGCGCAAAGGGAATGGTTTGGCGTTCGGGTCGGCTGGAGTGGGTTCGCTCGGCGGCAGTTTGAACAACTGCGCGAGGTTCAGTTGGCCGGACTTGTCGAACAGCAACTCGGTCTTGGGCTTGTCCAACTGGACATCGGCCAGGTGCAGGGCGCGAGTCCAGAGACTGTCGATCTGCAGGTTGGCGTAAAGGCGTTCGAAACCGACCTGTTCCTTGCCCGGTTCGCCGATCTGCAGGCCCCATGCCGTGACTTCCAGGCTGAACGGGTTGAGTTCGAGACGCTCGAGGCGTGCCGGCACCGTGGCGTAATTGGCCAGCTGTTGATTGGCGATCCGAAGGGCGATGCCCGGCAAAATCAGGAAGCCCAGCAAGCTGTACAGAGCAAGAGCAGTCAACACGGCGCCGATGGCGCGAATCAATCCTTTGGGCATGGGTGGCGGCATCTATATCGAACGAGAGTGCCTTGGAGTATGGCACGGGATTTCGGTTCCGAAGAACCGGGGCTATTGGGATAAGGCCTACAGTTGCAGGATCAGGGTCTTCAGCGGTGGCTGTTGGTCCTGTGAGGGAAAATCCGCCCCCGGTGTCATGATCTGCCAGTCGCGTACCGGGCGGCCGGCTTTTTCGGCGCAGCGCAGCACCTGCTCGCGCCAATCGTCCATGCTGACTTTTGCCAGGTTATTGCAGCAGATCAGCACGCCGTTGTCGGCGGTGGCCAGCAGTGCAGGCTTGAGCAGGCTTTGATAGTCGCGCAACAGGTCGACGGTGCCGAAGGCGCTCTTGGCCCAGGCCGGTGGGTCGAGCAATACCAGGTCATATTGGCGCGGCTCAAGGCGTGGATAACTCGGCAGTTTTTGCCCACGCCGCTGGGTAATCGGCAAACCCGCCAGTTGGCGGATGGCCGGGAAGTAATCGGACTGCACGAACTGCATGCTCGGCAGCTGCGGGTTCAGCAGGCCGTTTTCACGACCGACTGCCAGGTTGCCCTCGGCGAAGTCCAGGTTGCACACCTCGCGTGCGCCACCGGCGGCGGCGCTCAAGCCCACGCCGCAGGTGTAGGCGAACAGGTTCAGCACGCTCTTGCCGGCGCTGTGGTCCTTGACCCAGCCGCGGGTATTGCGCAAGTCGAGGAACAGCAGCGGGTCTTGCCCGGCATGGCGCCCGCGCACGCGGTAGTTGAGGCCCCACTCATGGCCGACCAGGTCTTCCAGTGCCGCAGGTTCGGCGCGATACACGGTGTCTTCGCGGTCGATCCGTGAATTGCCCCGGGAGCGGTCGTTGTACACCAGCAGCAATTCCAACCCCATGAACTGATTGATCAGTTGATGCATGTCCAGCAACTCGGCCGTTTCCAACGGCTGGTGAAAACTCTGCACCAGCAATTGCGGGCCATAGCGGTCGATGGTCAGGCCGCCGGCGCCTTCCTGGCTGCCGTGGAACAACCGGTAGCAGTCAGTGCCTTGGGCGTGCAGCTCATGGATCAGGTCTTGGCGTTGATCGAGGGCGGCGCGCAGCGCCTGATTCAGGGAATACATGGAACGCGCCTTGCGTGCTGGGTCAATGGGGGTAAAGGTGGGCGCGGAGTTTAACAGCTATAGGCGCCGGCCTACATCAGCCCCATCCGTCGATGGGCGCGTTGCACCGAACCATTGCGCATTGCCCAACGCAGCAGCGGCGCGCTGCGCTTGACCCCCGCGCGGATCATCTGACGCTGCAGCGGGCTCTGGTGTTGTTCAAGCAGGGTACTGGCCCAGTCCGGTAGCAGGTCGATCCCGGCTTGCATCATCAGGCTGCCGAAGGGTTTGGCCAGGGTGCTTGGGGCGGGAGCATTGAGCAGCAGGCGCAGCACTTCACGGCTGCGTTCGTCGCACAGCAACTGCGGACGTATGCGTGCCAGATAATCTGAAACGTCCTGCCGTGAACGCGGCACATGCCTGGCGCCCAGCCGTTCGGCGACCAAGGCGATTTCGCTGTAGTAACGATCCTGATCACGCCCCGACAGATGCGGGTTGCAATAACGCAGGTGCGCGGCCAGGAAGTTGCTGACCTCAGCCACATGCACCCAGGTCAACAGCTCCGGGTCGCTGGCCGCATAGGGCCGCCCGTCCGGGGCATGCCCGACCACTTGCAGGTGAATGGTGCGGACTTTTTCGATCAGCCATTCGGCATCTTTACGCGAGCCGAAGGTGGTGCCGGAAATAAACTGCGAGGTCCGGCGCAGGCGCCCGAGCATGTCCTGGCGGAAATTCGAGTGGTCCCACACGCCGGCCAGCGCCAGGGGATGCAAGGCTTGCAGCATCAATGCACTGATGCCGCCGATGAGCATGCTGCTGAAGTCGCCATGCACTTGCCAGCTCACCGAGTTCGGCCCGAACAGGCCCGGATCGCCCTTGGGGTTTTCCAGGTCCAGCTGGCCCAGTGACAGGCCGGTCAGGCTCATCAGTTGGGATTCGATGCGGCTGCGGATAAATTCCATGGCGACTCGGGGTTTCCTATCGGTTCAGGCGTTTGTCGATCAGGCCGTCCACGACGCTGGGGTCGGCCAGGGTCGAGGTATCACCGAGGCTGTCCAGTTCGTTGCAGGCGATCTTGCGCAATATGCGTCGCATGATCTTGCCCGAGCGGGTTTTCGGCAAGGCCGGCGCCCATTGGATCAGTTCCGGCTTGGCAAAGCTGCCGATTTCCTGGCTTACCAGGTCCAGCAGGTGTTGCTTCAAGGCGTCGCTGGGTTCCACGCCATTCATCGGCGTAACGAACGCGTAGATGCCCTGGCCTTTGACATCATGGGGGTAGCCCACCACTGCGGCCTCGGCCACCTGGTCATGCAGCACCAGGGCGCTTTCCACCTCGGCGGTACCGATACGATGCCCGGAGACATTGATCACGTCATCGATGCGTCCAGTGATCCAATAGTCGCCATCTTCATCGCGGCGTGCGCCGTCGCCGGTGAAGTAGTAGCCGGGGTAAGGTTTGAAATAGGTGTCGATCATGCGCTGCGGGTCGCCGTAGACGCTGCGGATCTGCCCCGGCCAGCTGGCTTTGATCGCGAGAATGCCGCTGCCGGCGCCGCTGAGTTCCTTGCCGTGCTCGTCCAGCAGCACGGGGTGTACGCCAAACATTGGCCGGGTCGCACAGCCGGGTTTGATGCGCTGAGCGCTGACCAGTGGGCTGAGCATGATGCCGCCGGTTTCTGTCTGCCACCAGGTATCCACAATCGGGCAGCGCTGCTCGCCCACCGCGTTGAAATACCAATCCCAGGCTTCCGGGTTGATCGGCTCGCCGACGCTGCCCAGCAGGCGCAGGCTGGCGCGTGAGGTGTGCTCCAGCGGGCCGTGGCCTTCACGCATCAGGGCGCGCAGCGCGGTGGGAGCGGTATAGAAGATATTGACCTGGTGTTTGTCGATCACCTGCCAGAAGCGCGAACTGTCGGGGTAGCTCGGCACGCCTTCGAACATCAGCGAGGTGGCGCCGTTGGCCAGCGGACCGTACACGATGTAACTGTGCCCGGTGACCCAACCCACGTCGGCCGTGCACCAGAACACTTCGCCGTCGCGGTAATCGAGCACGTATTTGAAGGTCATCGCCGCCTGCAGCAGGTAGCCTCCGGTGGTGTGCAGGACGCCCTTGGGTTTGCCGGTGCTGCCGGAGGTGTAGAGGATGAACAATGGGTCTTCGGCATCCATCGGCTCGGGCGGGCAGTGCTCGCTGGCGGTATCCAGGGCTTGCTGGTACGCAAGGTCACGGCCTTCGCTCCAGTTCACGGCAGCGCCCGTGCGTTGTACCACCAGCACCGTGCTGACGTTCGGGCAACTGGCCAGGGCTTTGTCGACATTCTTCTTCAGTGCGATCGGCTTGCCGCCGCGTACGCCTTCATCGGCGGTTATCACGGTGCGGCAGTCGGCGTCGAGAATGCGGTCGCGCAGGGCATCCGGCGAGAACCCGCCAAACACGACCGAGTGCACGGCCCCGATTCGCGTGCAGGCCAGCATGGCGTAGGCGGCCTCGGGAATCATCGGCATGTAGATGCACACCCGGTCGCCTTTCTTCACGCCACGGCTTTTCAGTACGTTGGCCAGGCGGCTGACCTTCTGGTGGAGTTGGCGGTAGGTAATGCTGCAAGCATGGGCAGGATCATCGCCTTCCCAGATGAAGGCCGGTTGATCGGCACGTTGTGCCAGGTGACGGTCGATACAGTTGTAACTGACGTTCAGTTGGCCGCCGGCGAACCATTGGGCGGCGCCGCTGCGGATATCGGCGCTGTGCACGGTATGCCAGGGGGTGATCCAGTCGAGAAAGCCCTTGGCTTGTTCAGCCCAGAAGGCATCGGGTTGCTCGATGGATTGACGATAGAGGCGCTGGTAGTCCTCTTGACTGAGTTGCGCAGCCCGGCGGACGGCATCGGCGTGGGGATACTGGCTGATATCGAACATGAGCGCTCCTTATTCTTGTTTTGCGACAAGTCATAAAGATGCACCCTGTGGGGGGAGGGTTCAAGGCCAACGTCCAAGCGGACGTTGGCCCTGTATTACCGCTATCAGCCGCGGTGACGACCACGGAAGTAGTTGATCAGGCCCTGGGTCGAAGCGTCCTCGGCGGAGGTCTCTTCGGTGCCGGTCAGGCGGTTGTAGACGCCTTTGCCCAGCTCTTTACCCAGCTCCACGCCCCATTGGTCGAAGGCGTTGATGCCCCAGATCACGCTTTGCACGAACACTTTGTGTTCATACATCGCCACCAGGGCGCCCAGGCGGCGCGGGCTGATGCGTTCAACCACGAGGGTGTTGCTTGGGCGGTTGCCCGGGATCACCTTGTGCGGAGCCAGTTTCTGTACTTCGGCTTCCGGGAGGCCCTTGTCGCGCAGTTCGGCTTCGGCTTCGCTGCGGGTTTTGCCCAGCATCAATGCCTGGCTCTGGGACAGGCAGTTGGCGTACAGCCACTGATGGTGGTCGGACACCGGGTTGAAGCTGACGATCGGCACGATGAAGTCGGCCGGGATCAGTTGGGTCCCTTGGTGCAGCAACTGGTGGTAAGCGTGTTGACCGTTGCAGCCTACGCCACCCCAGATCACCGGGCCGGTATCGGTGGACACCGGTGTACCGTCCTGGCGCACGCTCTTGCCGTTGGATTCCATGTCCAGCTGTTGCAAGTGCTTGGTGATGTTACGCAGATAGTGGTCGTACGGCAGGATCGCATGGCTCTGCGCACCCCAGAAGTTGCCGTACCACACGCCCAGCAAGCCCAGCAGTACCGGCATGTTGGCTTCGAATGGCGCGTTCTGGAAGTGCTGGTCCATGGTGTAGGCACCGGACAGCAGTTCCTTGAAGTTGGACATGCCGATGGCCAGGGCGATTGGCAAGCCGATGGCCGACCACAGCGAGTAACGGCCGCCGACCCAGTCCCACATCGGGAAGATGTTTTCTTCGCGGATACCGAAAGCTACCGCCGCTGCGTTGTTGCTCGACACGGCGATGAAGTGGCGGTACAGCTCCGCTTCCGAGCCACCCTGGGCCAGGTACCAGGCGCGGGCGGCCTGGGCGTTTTTCAGGGTTTCGAGGGTGTTGAAGGATTTCGACGAGACGATGAACAGCGTGGTTTCGGCGCGCAGTTTCATGGTCAGCTCGTGGAACTCGCTGCCGTCGATGTTCGCCAGGTAATGGCAGCGCACGCCTTTATGGGCGTAGGACAACAGCGCTTCGGAGACCAGCTCCGGGCCGAGGAACGAGCCACCGATGCCGATGTTCACCACGTCGGTGATCGGCTTCTCGGTGTAACCCCGCCACAGGCCGTCGTGGATGCGGCCGACCAGGTCCGTGATCTGGTTCAGCACCTTGTGCACGTCCGGCATGATGTTCACGCCGTTGACCGACAATTTGTCGCCCACCGGGCGGCGCAGGGCGGTGTGCAGGGCAGGTCGGCCTTCGGACGAGTTGACCGGCTCACCGGCGAACAACGAGTTGATCGCGTCCTTGAGGCCGACTTCGTTGGCCAGGCCCACCAGCAGGTCACGGGTTTCGCGAGTGATCAGGTTTTTCGAGTAATCGAGGAAAAGCCCGCAGCTGCTCAAAGTGAATTGGGAAAAGCGCTGGGGATCGGCATTGAATGCCTCGCGCATGCTGAAATCCTGCATGGCTTGGCGATGTTGATTGAGCGCTTGCCAGGCGGGCAGAGCGGTAACGTCATGAGGAGTGCGGTAGTACGCCATCGCTGCGGGTTTCCTTTTTATTACGGGGACTGCCTTTAGGACACTTCAAAGTCCGGAACGTCCTGTCTTTGATCAAGCGGCCGATGCCGGACAGCGCTAACCAAGAGCGCAGGGCGATTACATTAAACCTAGCGTGTCGATATGTCTTGGCTTTGTCTGCGCTGTAGCCGGTACTTTTTTATACCGGCCCAGCGAGGAGGGCAAATGAAGGTGTTCAGTTGAGGGTCAAATGCAGGTTGTCGATGAGGCGAGTGGCGCCCAGATAGGCGGCTACCAGAATCACCACATCGCGGTCCTCGGCCGTGGCTGGACGCAGATGCACGCCCTGGCGCACTTCGAGGTAGTCGACGCGCAGGCCGGCAGCTTCGATCTGCTGCACCTGTTCGGCACGCAACGTGGCGAAGTCTTTGTCACCGGCATTGATTGAGGCGGCAATCTGGCTGAGGCTGCGATAGAGCACCGGGGCAATGGCGCGCTGTTCCTCGGTGAGGTAGCCGTTGCGCGAAGACAGCGCGAGGCCGTCTTCGGCACGTACGGTGGGCTCGCCGATGATCTGGATCGGCATGTTCAGGTCATGGACCATGGCACGGATCACCGCCAACTGCTGGTAATCCTTCTGGCCAAATACGGCCATGTCCGGCTGGACCATGTTGAACAGCTTGCTGACCACCGTCGCCACGCCTTCGAAGTGCCCGGGGCGGCTGGTCCCGCACAGGCCTTCGGACAACTGCGGGACGCTGACGCGGGTCTGGCCCGTCATGCCGCCTGGGTACATTTCCTCGACGGTCGGTGCAAACAGCAGGTTGCAGCCGGCTTGCAGCAGTTTTTCCTGGTCGGCGGCGAGGGTGCGAGGGTATTTGTCCAAATCTTCGCCGGCGCCGAATTGCAGCGGGTTGACGAAGATACTCGCGACCACGAAGTCCGACTGCTGAGCCGCCTTGGTGACCAGGGTGGCATGGCCGCTGTGCAGGTTCCCCATGGTCGGCACGAAGCCGATGCGCTTGCCGGCGCTGCGCGCGTGGGTCACGGCGGCCCGCAGTTCACGTACGGTCTTGACAGTGTTCATGCAGAGAACCCGTGTTCGGCGCCTGGGAAGGTGACTGCTTTGACTTCACGAACGTAGGCGCTCAGTGCTGCCTGGATGCTGTCCTGGCCGTCCATGAAGTTCTTTACGAACTTGGGCACATGGCCGCTTATGGACAGGCCAAGCATGTCGTGCACCACCAGTACCTGACCATCGGTCGCGGACCCGGCACCAATGCCGATCACCGGCACTTTGACGGCTTGGGTGATTTCTGCGGCCAGTTCGCTCGGTACGCACTCCAGCACGATCATCGCCGCGCCGGCCTGTTCCAGGGCAATGGCATCGGCGCGCATCTGGCGCGCCTGGGCTTCATTGCGGCCTTGAACCTTGTAGCCGCCGAGGATGTTCACCGACTGCGGCGTCAGCCCCATGTGCACACACACCGGAACTCCGCGCTCAGCCAGCAGGCGAATCGAGTCGGCGAGCCATACGGCGCCCTCGATCTTGACCATGTGTGCACCGGCTTGCATGAGTTTGCCGGCGTTCTGGAAGGTCTGCTCGGGGGTGGCGTAAGCCATGAATGGCAGGTCGGCGATGATGAACGCGCCGTCGTTACCGCGCTTGACGCTGGCGGTGTGGTAGGCCAGTTCATCGGTGGTCACCGGCAGGGTGCTGTCATTCCCTTGAAGAACCATGCCCAGGGAGTCGCCCACCAGGAGCACCTCGACCCCGGCCTGGCAGCTGACGTGGGCGAAGGTGGCGTCGTAGCAGGTCAGCATGGTGATTTTTTCACCCTTGAGCTTGAGGCTCTGCAAGGTGGTCAGGGTAATGCTTGGCATGAAAAGGGTCCTCGTTCAGGCGCTTGGAAACAGCGAGTAACGCGCGTGAGTCTTCGTTTATACAGGCGCACTGTCTTGAAAGCAGTGCTTATATGGCCTGGATTGCGCCCTTCAGCGCCGGGTTGGCGGCGGCGGGACGCCTATAGTCGTGAGGAGGACACGGGAAGTCAATTGGATGTGTTACCGCATTGTTACGAGTGGAGTGTTACCCGTGTTACTGATGCGATTCAGCCGCAGGCAGGCGCTCCAGGCCGACAAACGGGCAAGCTTCAAGCAGCGCGCTGAGTCGCTGGCCATCCGGCAGTTGCAGATCGGCAGGGGCCAATTCCGCCAATGGGTACAGCACGAACGGTCGAACATGCATCTGGTAGTGCGGTACTTTCAGGCGGGGCTCGTCGATCAGGCGATCGCCAAACAGCACGATGTCCAGGTCCAGCGTGCGCGGCCCCCAGCGTTCCAGGCGTTCGCGGCCCTGGTTGTGCTCGATGGCTTGCAGCGCATCCAGCAGCTCCAGTGGCGCCAGGCTGCTGTCCAGCGCCGCAACGGCATTGGTGTAGCGCTGCTGGCCTGGGAGCAGGGAGTCACTTTGATAGAACGCCGATACCCCTGCGAGGGTGGTACCAGGTAATAGCGCCAACGCCTGCAAGGCGTTGCGCAATTGCTGCTGCGGGGCAGCGAGGTTGCTGCCCATGCCGATGTAGATGCGTTCCACGGTTATTCGCCTGCGGCATCGGCGCCGCTGCGCTTGCGTTTGGCACCGCTGCGGCGACGTTTTTTCGGGCCTTCTGTGTCACCTTTGCTGCCGAGGTCGCGAATCATGTCGCGGCGCTGGCTGTCATTGGCGTCCTGATAGTCAGTCCACCATTCGCCCAGACCGTCGGTCTGTTCCCCAGCGCTTTCGCGCAGCAACAGGAAGTCGTAGCCGGCGCGGAAACGCGGGTTGTCCAGCAGCAGGTCGGCGCGTTTGCCGCTGCGGCGTGGCAGGCGTTCCTGCATGTCCCAGATCTCGCGGATCGGCATGGTGAAGCGTTTCGGGATGGCGATGCGCTGGCACTGCTCGGCGATCAGCTCGTGAGCGGCTTCCTGCATGGCAGGAATCGGCGGCATGCCGCGCTCTTGCAGGCGCAGTACACGCTTGGGCAGGGCAGGCCACAACAGGGCGGCAAACAGGAACGCCGGGGTTACCGGCTTGTTCTGCTTGATACGCAGGTCGGTGTTGATCAGCGCTTCGCTGATCAACGTGTGGGTGTAGGTCGGGTTGTATTCCAGGGCCTCGGCGCTGGCCGGGAACAGTGGGTCGAACAACTGCAGGTCGACCAGCATTTCGAACGTGTCGGCGGCGTAGCCCGAGAGGAACAGCTTGAGCACTTCTTCGAACAGGCGCGCGGAAGGAATCTCGCGCAACATTGGCGCCAGTTCACGAATCGGCGCGGCCGTGTGCTTCTCGATACCGAAGTTCAGCTTGGCGGCAAAGCGCACCGCGCGCAGCATACGGACCGGGTCTTCCTGGTAGCGCTGGACCGGATCGCCGATCAGGCGAATCAGGTTATTGCGAATGTCATGGACGCCATTGGCGTAATCGAGAATGCGCTCGCTGACCGGGTCGTAATACAGGGCGTTGATGGTGAAGTCGCGGCGTTGCGCGTCTTCTTCCAGGGTGCCATAGACGTTGTCCCGCAGAATGCGCCCGCTCTCGTTGCGGGAAGACTGGTTGGTGTCTTCCTCCTCGTCGTTTTGCGGGTGATTGGCACGGAACGTCGCGACCTCGATGATCTCGCGACCAAAGTGGATGTGCACCAGCTTGAAGCGTCGGCCGATGATTCGCGCATTGCGAAACTCGGCGCGCACTTGCTCAGGCGTGGCGCTGGTGGCGACGTCGAAGTCCTTGGGCGTGATATTGAGCAGCATGTCGCGTACGCACCCACCCACCAGATAAGCCTGGTAGCCGGCGTTCTGCAGCCGTTCGACGATATTCACCGCATAACGGCTGAATTGAGCGCGTTGCAGCGAATGCTGGCTGCTGTTGAGCACTTCAGGCGTGCTGCGTTTGTGTTGCGTACGACGCAAGGGAGAACGGAATGACTGGAACAACTTCTTCAGCATGGGATGCACTGTTTGAAGGAATGTTCGGCCATAACGAAGAATGACCGCATGATGGGCGGGGATTCTAGCATTTAGTCGGGGGATGGTGTAGGAACAAGCTGCGGCCTTGCGCCATAAGCCTTAAATCGTCAGAGCGCTCAAGCTAAACGCCGGAAACTACAAGGGGAGCCGAAGCTCCCCCAGAAGTAGTTGCGTGCTCTATTTTTATTATTGATTGCGGGCTTCTTGTTTTTGTTGATCGCCCTCGTCAGGAAGCTTTACCTTCATGACACTCCCAATCGGGAGTCAAGAGCAAACGGATTGCTTTGGTCGCTGTGTTGCTGATCTACGATCCAACCAGTTCAGGCTCTGCCTTAGGGCAGTTTTTTGTTGTTCTCGGCCTGGTTGCGGGGCAAGCCCCAAATGCAACGCCTCTCCAAAAGAATCAGTTAGCTGCGCCTCCGCCGTGTTGTTTTTGTTATGCGTGAGTCGATTCGTCTTATTTTTATTGTCTTGTACAAAGCTTGTTATTGTTTTTGTACTAAGCATATAGCAGGGTGCGTGCCAACTTTTGCACCGCCCAGCAAAAACGGGGGGTTGGTGGGTTTTCGAGGTTTTTTCGGACGAAAAAAAGCCGGGGCTTCGTTACCGTAAGCCCCGGCTTTTGTTACGTAAAAATTCTGCGGTAACAGTTTTTTCACATCTGAGGGTGTTACCCGCAGGCGCGCATACTCAGCTTTCGCTGGCCACCCCGGTCTTGCGCCGTGGAATACCCAGGCGCTGGCGCCGTTCCCACAAGCACTTGCGGCTCACGCCAAGCTTGCGGGCCAGTTCGGTCTCGGTCATGTGGTCCTGATGCTCCAGGACGAAATGCTGGAAGTAGTCTTCCAGTGACAAATCTTCCGTCGGCTCATGGCTGGTATTGCTACCGCCGCCCGCCTGTGGAGCCAGGTCGAGGAAGTCATCATCTTCCAGATCGCTGAGTTCGATATCGATGCCCAGCAGTTCAGCGGAAATTTCCGGGCTTTCCGACAGGATCACCGCACGCTCGACAGCGTTTTCCAGCTCTCGCACGTTACCCGGCCACGAGTAATGCCGAATCGCCTGCTCGGCGTCCGCGGCGAATTTCAGGTCGGTGCGGTTGATGCGCGCACTTTGACGCAGCAGGAACGCGTTGGCGATTTCGTTGACGTCGGCACCACGCTCGCGCAGCGCGGGCAGCTTGAGGGCGATGACGTGCAGGCGGTAATACAAGTCTTCCCGGAACTGGCCGATCTTGGCCAGGCTCTTGAGGTCACGGTGGGTCGCGGCGATCAATCGCACGTCGACCTTCTGTGACTGCACCGAGCCGACGCGACGAATCTCGCCTTCCTGCAGTACCCGCAGCAATCGCGCCTGGGCTTCCAGGGGCAGTTCGCCGATTTCGTCGAGGAACAAGGTGCCGCCGTCCGCCGCTTCCACCAGGCCCGCACGCCCGGCGCTGGCGCCAGTGAACGCGCCTTTCTCGTGGCCGAACAGTTCGGACTCGATCAGCGACTCGGGGATCGCCGCGCAGTTCACCGAAATCATCGGTGCCTTGGCGCGCTTGGACAGGTTGTGCAGCGCACGGGCCACCAGTTCTTTACCGGTGCCCGATTCGCCCTGGATCAATACATTGGAGTCGGTCGGCGCGACCTTGCGGATCTTGCTGTAAAGGTCCTGCATCGGTGGGCACGAGCCGATGATGCCGATCTCGCCATTGCTGTTGTCGACCCCAGGTTTGTCCGCGCCGTTGGCGGCCTTGCCGGCGGGGCGCGCTTCGGCCTGCGCACTGCCGGCCGACTGCCGGTCGCGCAGGATACGGGCCACGGCCTGGAGCATCTCGTCGTGGTCGAAGGGCTTGGCGATGTAGTCCACCGCGCCCATCTTCATGGAGTCCACCGCCGAGCGCAGGCTGGCGTAGCTGGTCATGATCAGCACCGGGGTGCCCTGGCCCAGCTTGATCAGCTCGGTGCCCGGTGCGCCCGGCAGACGCAGGTCACTGACAATCAGGTCGAACGTGGGAATGCTGAATCGCTCTTGGGCTTCCTGCACCGAGCCGGCTTCGCTGACCTGATACTGATTACGTTCAAGCAGGCGACGCAAGGCAGAGCGGATAATGGTTTCGTCTTCGACGATCAAAATGTGCGGCATTGATTCAATTCTCTCGACGGTCTCAGTTCACAGCGGACGTCGCTTCGACATGACGCGGCAAGGTCACCCGGATACGGGTGCCGCGTTGGCTTTCGGTGTCAGCCGGGCTGTCGATGGTGATTTGTCCATAATGCTCTTCAACGATGGAATAGACCAGTGCAAGGCCCAGACCGGTACCTTCACCTGGATCCTTGGTGGTGAAGAAAGGTTCGAACAATCGGTCCATGATGTTCTGTGGAATGCCGCTGCCCTCGTCTTCCACGATCAGATCGATCGTGTGCTCGAAAGCCTCGCTCTTGACACGTACCGCGCTGCCGGCCGGTGATGCGTCACGGGCATTGGACAGCAGGTTGATCAATACCTGCGCCAGACGTTGGGAGTCGCCGTCGACCCAGTGATCCGGGTCGCACAGATTGAAAAACTGTACTTCGAAATTGCGCCGGTTCAAGGCCAGCAGCCCAATGGCATCCTGCGCCACCTCGGCCAGGCACACGGCTTCATCCTGGTTCTGATGAGCCCCGGAGTGGGCGAAACTCATCAGCGATTGCACGATGCGCGAAACACGTTTGGTCTGCTCAAGGATTTGCCCGCTGATCTCGGTGATTTCGCCGTCTTCTTCGCGTTCTTCGCGCAGGTTCTGCGCCAGGCAGGCGATACCGGTGATCGGGTTGCCGATTTCGTGGGCGACACCCGCCGCCAGTCGGCCGATGCTGGCCAGGCGCTCGGAGTGCACCAGTTTGTCTTCGAGCATCTGGGTTTCGGTCAGGTCTTCCACCAGTAGCACCAGGCCGCTGTTGCCGGGGGCGAGGGGTTCGTCAATCGCCGCCTTGTGCAGGTTGAGCCAGCGGGTCTGGCCGTCGAGGGCCAGATGCTGCTTGTGCAAGTGTTCGTCGGGCAGGTTGATGAAGCCTTGCAGCAGTTCTTTCCACGGCTCGCCCAGGGTATTCAAGCGTGAACCTACTACCCGCTGGGCGGCGATGCCGGTGAGTTCTTCCATGGCCTTGTTCCACATCAGGATCTCTTGATCCTTGGCCAGGGAGCACACGCCCATCGGCAGCTCTTGCAGCGTCTGGCGGTGGTAGCGGCGTAGCGCATCGAGTTCGGCGGCGAGGCCGGTAAGGCGTGAGTGGTAGTCCTCCAGCCGGCTCTCGATGAAGTGGATGTCTTCGGTGACGTAGTTTTCACCGCCGGCCTTGTAGGGCAAGAACGTTTCGACCATGTCCTGGGACACGCTCGGCCCCATGAGGCCGGAAAGGTTGGCTTCGATACGATCACGCAGGCGGCGCAGCGCATAAGGGCGGCGCTCGTCGAACGGCAGGTAGAGATCGCGCAATGCCTGTTCGACTTCTTTCTGGGCCGCCTTGGCACCCAGTGGCTTGGCCAGTTGCGTGGCGAACTCCTGGGGTGAGGCGGCGTGCAGCTCGCGGCGTTGTGGGCGACGTACGTTATCCACCGCGCAGGCTTCAGCGGCGCTGGTTTCTTCGGGGCTGGCGTTGGTGAACAGCGAGATCAGGGTGAACATCAGCACGTTGGCGGCCAGGGACGCGATCGCCGCCATGTGCCAGCTGGTGTCATCCAGCACGTAAATCATATTCAGCAACGGGATGTAGAAACCCTGGAGGTTGCCGACCAACGGCAACAACATGGTGACGATCCACACCAGGATGCCGGCCAGCAGCCCGGCGACAAAACCACGGCGGTTGGCGGTGGGCCAATACAGTACCGACAACACGCCCGGCAGGAACTGCAAGGTGGCGACGAACGCGACGATCCCGAGGTTGGCCAGGTCTTGCCCGGCGCCCAGCAGCAGGTAGAAACCATAGCCGGCCATGATGATGGCGACGATCAGTGCGCGGCGCGTCCATTTCAGCCAGCGGTAGATATTGCCTTCGGCGGGCGGCTGGTAGAGCGGCAGTACCAGATGGTTGAGCGCCATCCCCGACAGGGCCAGGGTGGTCACGATGATCAAGCCGCTGGCCGCCGATAAACCGCCCACGTAGGCGAGTAGCGCCAGGGCCGGGTTATTCGCGGCGATACCGACGCCGAGGGTGAAGTATTCCGGGTTGGTGGTGGCCCCCAGCTTCAAGCCGGCCCACAGAATCAGCGGCACCGCCAGGCTCATCAGCAACAGGAACAGCGGCAAGCCCCAACTGGCGCTGACCAGTGAGCGCGGGTTGAGGTTCTCGGTGAAGGTCATGTGGTACATGTGCGGCATCACGATCGCCGAGGCGAAGAACACCAGCAGCAGCGTGCGCCACGGGCCCTCCTGCAAGGGCGTGTGCAGGGCGGCGAGGGCGGTCTGGTTTTGCAGCAGCCACAGCTCCAACTGTTGCGGGCCGTCGAACACGCCATACAGCGCGTAGAGGCCGACGCCACCGATGGCGATCAGTTTGATGACCGACTCGAAGGCTATCGCGAATACCAGGCCTTCGTGTTTTTCACGGGCGGCAATATGGCGCGAGCCGAAGAAAATCGTGAACAGGGTGATCAACGCACAGAAGGACAGGGCAACGCGATGCTGCACCGGCTCGCGGGTCAGGATGCTGATGGAGTCGGCCACCGCCTGGATCTGCAGGGCCAGCAAGGGAAGGACGCCAATCAACATGAATACGGTGGTCAGCGCGCCGGCCCAGGTGCTGCGAAAGCGAAAGGCAAACAGGTCTGCCAGGGACGACAACTGATAGGTGCGGGTGATTTTCAGGATCGGATACAGCAACACGGGCGCCAGCAGGAAAGCGCCGGAAACCCCGAGGTAGCTGGAAAGGAAGCCATAACCGTACTGATAGGCCAGGCCAACGGTGCCGTAGAACGCCCATGCACTGGCGTAGACGCCCAGGGACAAGGTGTAGGTCAGCGGATGGCGAATGATCGCCCGCGGAATCATTCCGCGCTCACTGATCCAGGCGACGCCGAACAACGCGGCCAGGTAGGCGGCGCTGATCAGCAGCATCTGGGTGAGGCTAAAGCTCATCGGCATCTTTTTGGCTCTGCAGGATGAAAGTCACGACGATCAGGATCAGCCACAGCAGATAAGGGCGGTACCAGGCGCCCGTGGCGTCGATCCACCAATCCATGATGGCGGGGGAAAACAGGTAGATCCCGACGACCAGCAGCAGGACCAATCGATAGATGTACATGTTGGCCTCTGTGTGAAAACGTGCGGCGATGGTAACGGATGGCTGGCAAGCTGCAAGCGCCTTCAGCTTAATTGCGCTTCCGCCAACGTGAGTGTGCGCGGGATCTTTGCAGCATCCCAGTGCGCAATGCCCCAATCGAGCAGCTCCCGTGGGCTGGCGTGGAGCAGTTCGTCGCCCGGTTGCTGGCCAAGGGCACGCAATGCTCTCAATAGCAACGGCGTGGCCTGGTCGGGTGCCAGCGGTGGAGAACGGTAGGATTTGCCCAGTTTGTTACCGTCCGGCTGGATGATCAGCGGCACGTGCAGATAGCGCGGCTGGCGCAGCCCCAACAACTCTTGCAGATACAGTTGGCGCGGTGTGGAGTCGAGTAGGTCGGCCCCGCGCACGATATCGGTCACCCCTTGCCAGGCATCGTCGAGCACCACGGCCAATTGGTAGGCATACAGGCCGTCTCGACGCCGGATGATGAAGTCGCCCACGTCGCGGCCCAGGTGTTGTCGGAATTCGCCCTGTACACGATCGGTAAAGTGGTACTCCAACTCTGGAACGCGCAAACGGATGGCGGCGTCCTGCTGATCGTGACCGGCATTGCGGCACAGGCCCGGGTAAATCCCGTTGTAGGTTTCCAGCTGTTTGCGTGAGCAGGTGCAGGCGTATGCCAAGCCGTGGCTGAACAGGTCATTCAGCACTTTGGCGTAGGCATCATGCCGCTCGCTTTGTCGGACCAGTTCGCCATCCCATTCAAAGCCGTAGCTCTCCAGGGCATTCAGAATAGCCACCTGGGCGCCGGGTTCTTCACGCGGAGGGTCGAGATCTTCCATGCGCATCAGCCAGCGGCCATGGTTGGCGCGAGCATCGAGGTAGGAGGCGAGGGCTGCAACCAGTGAGCCGAAATGCAGGTGGCCGCTGGGCGTGGGGGCGAAGCGCCCGATATAGGTAGAGGCTGTCATGGGCCGGATACTACTGGAATTCGGTAAATCCCAGAAACCAAAATGGGGCGTTCGCACGCCCCATTCGTTCAGCTCGGCAGGAATTACTTGCCGACCTGTTTTTCCTTGATTTCAGCCAAGGTCTTGCAGTCTACGCAGAGGTCTGCGGTAGGACGAGCTTCCAGGCGGCGAATACCGATCTCGACGCCGCAGGATTCGCACCAGCCGTATTCCTCGTCTTCGATCAGTTGCAGGGTCTTGTCGATTTTCTTGATGAGCTTGCGTTCGCGATCACGGGCGCGCAGCTCGAGGGCGAATTCCTCTTCCTGGCTGGCACGGTCGGCCGGGTCCGGGAAGTTGGCGGCTTCGTCCTTCATGTGGTCAACCGTACGGTCGACTTCCTGCATCAAGTCCTGCTTCCACTTCTTCAGGATATTGGAGAAGTGTTTGCGCATGGGCTCACCCATGTACTCCTCACCTTTTTTCTCGACATAAGGTTCGAAGCCGCTGAGGCCTGAGGATTGCTGTTGCTTTGCTTGGGTGGACATGAATAGACCGCCTCTCACTCTTCTAATCCATTGCGCAGGATTGCAACGTCACCGACACCTGCCGGCCCTGCGGCTGCAAGCGGGCGAACTTACCAGATAGATTCGGGGTGCGCCACTCCCGGTTGTCGAGGCCCATCGCACGGGGGCGTAAATAGCAGCGGCCCGTCGTGGCTGGGTATGAATCGTCTCGAATACTGATTTTAGTCGTTTTGCGCGTGTGTGCCCGCACCGTTCAAGTGGCCGAGCAGGCAATAGAACATGTTTTACGGCGTGGGTTCGGTAGAATCCGGATTTTGTCCTCACGGTTAAGGAAGGCTAATGGCTCAGCCCTATAGTGCGCGCAGTCGCGCCATCGAACCTTTTCATGTCATGGCGTTGCTGGCGCGCGCCAATGAGCTGCAGGCGGCGGGTCATGATGTGATCCATCTGGAAATCGGTGAGCCGGACTTCACCACGGCCGAGCCGATCATTCAGGCGGGGCAGGCGGCCTTGGCCAACGGCAAGACCCGCTATACCGCGGCTCGTGGGTTGCCTGAGCTGCGTGAGGCCATCAGCGGGTTCTATCGGCAGCGCTACGGGCTGGATGTCGATCCTGAGCGCATTCTGATTACGCCCGGTGGCTCCGGCGCCTTGTTATTGGCGAGCAGCCTGTTGGTGGACCCCGGCAAGCACTGGCTGCTGGCGGACCCCGGCTACCCCTGTAACCGGCATTTCCTGCGGTTGGTGGAGGGGGCTGCGCAGCTGGTGCCGGTAGGTCCGGAGGTGCGTTACCAATTGAATGCCGATCTGGTTGAGCGGTATTGGGATCACGACAGCGTCGGCGCGCTGGTGGCTTCGCCTGCCAACCCGACCGGTACGATTCTTACGCGTGACGAATTGGCCGGGTTGTCGAGGGCAATCAAGGCGCGCAAGGGCCACTTGGTCGTAGACGAGATCTATCACGGCCTCACCTACGGCACTGAGGCTGCCAGCGTACTGGAAGTCGACGATGATGCCTTTGTGCTCAATAGTTTTTCGAAGTACTTCGGTATGACCGGCTGGCGCCTGGGATGGCTGGTAGCGCCTCCCGCCGCTGTCGGGGAACTGGAGAAGCTGGCGCAAAACCTCTATATCAGCGCGCCAAGTATGGCCCAGCACGCGGCGCTGGCCTGCTTTACCCCACAAACCCTGGAGATTCTGGAGGCGCGCCGCGCTGAATTCGGTCGCCGTCGGGACTTTCTGCTGCCGGCATTGCGCGACTTGGGCTTCGGTATTGCCGTAGAACCTGAGGGCGCTTTCTATTTGTATGCCGATATCAGCGCGTTCGGCGGTGATGCCTTCGCGTTCTGTCGCCACTTCCTCGAAACCGAACATGTCGCTTTTACACCGGGGCTGGATTTCGGCCGCCATCAAGCCGGTCACCATGTGCGTTTTGCCTACACGCAAAACCTTGAACGGCTAGAAGAGGCTGTGGAGCGCATTGCTCGCGGCTTGCAGAGTTGGCAAGGCTGATGCGCTTTCATCCTCCTCTGGAACAAGGGCGGCTGATTCGCCGTTACAAGCGTTTTCTCACCGATATCGAAACGGATGCCGGCGAGTTGCTGACTATTCACTGTCCGAACACCGGCTCGATGCTCAATTGCATGCTAGAGGGTGGGCAGGTCTGGTTCAGCCGTTCCGATGACCCCAAGCGCAAGCTGCCAGGCACCTGGGAAATCGCCGAAACGCCTCAGGGCCGATTGGCATGCATCAACACGGCGCGCGCCAATCAGCTGGTCGAAGAAGCGTTGCGTGCTGGGGTAATCACTGAGCTCAACGGCTTTACCGCGCTGAAGCGCGAGGTGCCTTACGGGCAGGAGAAAAGCCGTATCGACTTTCGCCTGGAATATCCCCAGGGCGCAGCTTATGTGGAGGTGAAAAGCGTGACGCTGGGGTTTGACGATTCTTCCGTGGCGGCCTTTCCTGATGCCGTGACCCAGCGCGGTGCCAAGCATTTGCGTGAGCTGGCGCACTTGGCGCGTGAAGGTGTGCGGGCGGTGCAGTTGTACTGCGTGTGTCTATCGGGGGTTGATGCGGTGCGGCCGGCCAAGGAAATCGACGCAATCTATGCTGCCGCGTTGCTCGAAGCCAAAGCGGCCGGCGTTGAAATATTGGCGTATGGTGTACGAGTGACGTACGACGAAATCCGGATTGATCGGTCGGTCCAGATAGTTTTGGGTGATTGAAGGTCATTGCGGATTTCCTGATTATCACCACGATAGACGGCGATGCATTGATGCGCTCTGCAGAAGTGGCGTCCCACCTGTTTTCATAAGGTGGACGCCCAACGGATCGAATTAAGAATAGATGTCTGAAGTGAAGTTGAAGGTGCCCATCCCAATAGTTCACGGGCCAACCTACTGGAGGCATAGCCACCAACAATATCACCCGGACGGCGCTCAGCCCTGTTTACGACCAAATCAGATTTAGTGGCGCTCATGAACGCTGACACAAACTCCTGAACCGTAACGCCCCGCTGGGAGCCCAGATTGATGACCGGCATCTCAAACTGATTCAATGGCACCGCTAAGCTATTGTTGTCAAAGGCGAGTGCGGCCAGCACGTGGGCGGCTGCGAGGTCTGCGACGTCCACAAAGTCCCGAACAGTAGAGCCATCTCGGGTATTCCAGTCAGTTCCGTTGATTTGAAACGGCTGCCTGAATGTGGCGCATTGGATCAGAGAATTTAATAGGCTGCTTTTGTTGCTGCCTCTGAAGCCCGTTCTGAATGTGTGATCACTGCCAATGGGGTTGAAATATCGGAAGATGAGAAACTGAAAGTCCTTGGTGTTAGAGATATCTTTGAGCGCCAGTTCAAGAAAGTACTTGGATCTGGCATATGGGCTCATCGGGGTAGGGGGGGCATGCTCATCGAAACTATGCGCATTGTCTGCACTATAAAGCGCTGCCGTTCCGCTTAGAATTAACTTTTTTACGCCAAGGTCAAGCAGGTGGCTAACCATGCTTATCGACTTTGAAAAATTGTTTTCATAATAAATACTTGGGTGTGAAATCGACTCTGCTACGTCAATTTTGGCAGCGCAATGAATGACCAAGGATAGGTCAGGGTGGGCGCCGATGATTTGTGTCAAAAGATGTTTGTCAGCAATGTCCCCTTGATAGTATGAGAATTTATTATAGGTTTCATTAGCAGGGAGGGCTTGCTCATCAAGAATAACCGGCTGATGCCCGGCATCGGCGAGTGCCAAGCAGATAGTGCTACCAATGTAGCCGGCGCCACCAGTAATGAGAATTTTCATTTGATATTCCTGAATAAATCTAAAAAGGTGCATGTCGCAGTTGTCAGCTGATCTTGCGGGCATGCAAAATTAAACCTGATCCAACCGGGAGAACCGAACTCTTCACCGTTGGATACTGCAATTCCTGCTTGCAGAAGCTTGTCGAAAACATCGCCGTCGGTCTCGCGGGTATCAATCCAGGCGAGGTAGGTCGCTTCTGAAGGCTTATACTTAAGGGACGTATGGCGTAATGTAGTGTGGAGGACTTTTTGGTTGCTCTTGAGCTGTTGCAGAAGTGCTTGGAGCCAATCTGAACAATTGAAGTAAGCACTTTCAAGCGCCACAAGCCCCAATGCGTTTATGCCCGAGGCATAAAATGTCTGGGTTTCTTTAAACTTATCGCGAATTTTTGGGCATGGGATAACAGCGTAGGCGATGGATATACCGGCTAAGTTAAAGGTTTTGCTTGGGGATAAAAGGGTAATGGATTTATTCTCCAATCCTTTTATCGAGCCCGCTGGTAGATGGCGGCGCTGCCCCAGAATTATATCTGCGTGAGCTTCATCGGAGATGACGATTGTGTCAAGGTTTTTAATGCTCAACGCTAGGCTTTCAAGCTCCTCTTGAATTGAAACAATGCCAGTCGGGTTAGTAGGGTTGCATAGAACAATTGCAGACGGATTGGTCTGTTTTATATGACGTAGATCGCTAAGGGTAAAAGGCCTGCCGTTATCGGTCAACTCAATTGTGTAAGGTGTTAAATGAAAACCCTTGCTTAAATTAAGCAGTTTGTTGTAATTGGGTGACTGTAGCATGACAGTTCCCTGAGGACACGTGCTTTTGATAGCTGTCCTGACACCCGATATCGTATTCGGAACTATAACTATCCATTCTTTCTGTATGCTCCAATCATACTGATTTTTGCACCAGTGCTGGATAGACTCGTAAACGGAATACGGGATGTTAGGATAAGAGAAGTGTCCCTCTTCAATCCTTTTTCTGACAGCGGAAATTATGGCGTCTGGCGTTGCAAAAGCCATATCCGCTACCCAGTGAGGTTGTGCTTCAGGATACTTGGCTAGTGCTAGTGTGTTTTCCGCTTGGCGAGTGATCGGGCGTAATTCCGTCACTGGAAAAACTCACTCATTGCGGTGAAGTCTAGATCGTCATAACACCTACTTTGATCCGCCTCTAAAATAGAAAGTAGGCATCGAGATAAATCCAACCTATAACCGCTAAATTCATCTAGGGCGTACTCTATATCTTTTTTTGCATACTTTAACTTGCAATGAATGTCCTGATGGTTTCGTGCCAGGCTTTGGTTGAGCTTTTGTCGGACGATTGAATTCATCCAGAAGTCATCATGTGAGGTTATTATTTTTACGGCCAATTCGCTTTGGGGCAGTGTCTCCATCAGGTGTAGCATTTGGCCAAGAAGTCCAAGCGTAGTCAGTCCCCAAAGGTTATAGAATAATTTGAATTGTGTTGCTGTGCTGATAAAGTCGAACGTGTAAATTTTCGAAGAAGTAGCTTTGAGGAATGGGTCATGTTGAGTGTCTGCGCTTTCCGAGTGCACGAAATAGATCAGGCTACCTTTCAATGCTCCCGTTTTGCTGCCTGTAAAAGGAGCTTCAATAAAAGTCAACTGCTCATCATTAAAGGAGTTGCCTATTTGCGCGATGGCGCTGCAGGTGAGTGTTGAAAGTTCAATGAATATTGTCTGGAAGGCCTGGTTGGTCAGAGCAGCTGATAAGATATTGTTCCAGACTTTTGTGGCAATTTCTGCGCTGGGAAGGCAAGAAACTACATAGTCATATTCTGAGAAATCAATTAAGTTCAATCTTGTCATTGTCCGAGAGAAGTAGGCAATTTTCCACTCGGTTTTGCTGAGATGTTCGGCCAAAGACGTAGTAATCAAACCTTTTCCAATAAAAAGGATATTATACATAGGTGCACCCATTGAGCGTAAATGAGTCTGATAACATGCCGAGCTTGTACGTCGTGATGGGTGATATTCCCAGAGTTTTCAGAACGGGAAGTTCAGCGGCTATCGAGGTGCATCGTAGAGTCGGCGTACATGTGTAGTCACTGATATCCAGTGTTGACAGGCCTTTTACCTCTACATCAGGTGTGCGATAGTTTCGAAAGGTGAGGTGCGGAAGCAGTAAGATATCTTCAATCTCGTCATGTGTGGACTTTAAGCTTATAAAGTTTTTAGTATTTTTCCACTCAAATTGACTAAAATTGTTTTTGGTTTCTACGGTGCCAATGTCTTTCAAATAGCCCAGTAAGGCTCCGCGTGCAATGGAGTGCGGTGCGTCGACAACAGCAAGTACCGGGAAGTAATAGCGAACGGAGTTTAATGTAATCGCGATTTTTAAAATGGCTTCATGGCTTGTAATAAAATCATCTTCGGTAAAGCAAGTTGACCGCATTCTGGAAATGGTCAGAAGTACAGTGTTTCCAATTACAGCATCATTCGGCAAGAACTGTAGCGCTTGCGCGAGTGCAGGCTTTGGAACCCTCGAAGAAAATTCCGCTTCAAACTGAATGTGGAGGTTTTCACATTGAAACTTCCAAGGCGCTATCATTATTTATCTCTCCACTTGGCTATTAGTCGAGCTGACATTGATCTGTCCCTAGCGGTCACCGGCGCAAGCGTGTGAATTAGAGGGGGTTAGATGATTGAGTACGCAGAAAAAAAGCAACGCCACGGCGCAGCATGTCGTGAAAACCAAAGGGGCTCCGCCATATTTATATAGTAGAGGGCCTGCGAAGTAACCGATGGTGATTCCGATGAAAGTGTACAGTCCACGGGTACCATTTGCTTTAGCTGTCAAGCCATGTGGGATTGTGCGCTGAAATTGGTTGTGGGATCTCAGAAACATAATTTGAAAAGACACGCCAACGACAAAGGCAAGGGCAATTATCACGACATCTGACGTAGCGTAAATAAAAGCCAGTTCAGCGATAGCTATGGTAATTATTAAAAGGCCATATCGGTTGAATTGGCCGGCGAAGAAACGCTCGAAAATACTATTGGCAATAATTAGGCCTATAACTTGTGAGAGTAAAATGTTTGAGTAAAGTTGTATTGGATTTGCCGATATGCTTTGACAGTATTTGAGCAAGGTGCTGAGAAAAAGGCCGGACAATAACATGCCTATAAATATAAAATGATGGGCTGATGTAAGCATTTGAGAAGCGATGCGGTCTGACTTTATTGATGTTAAGTCTTTGGGGCGAGGCGGGATCGATGACGTGCAACTGCTTAAAATTATGGAACTTACAAGTAGGCCAAAAGCGAGGTGCAAATAGTTGTCAGTAGCCGTTACTGCGAGGAGTATGGGCGCCAGAGCCATCGCTAAAGTTATCGATAGCTGCATGCGAGTGTGGGCTTGGGAAAGTTTGGATTTATCTACTTCGTGGTTTATGGCTGAAAGTCGGCGAAAATTTATTATACGCAGTATGGCGCCGATATTGAATGTCAGAAGGCAGCCCCACAAAAGTGCTTGGTTTTGATTGAATAGAAAAAATGATAAAGATGCAACTATCGTAAATAAGCCTATCAGGCAGAGAAAACGTCTTTGGTCATAGTTGTCAATTGATGGTGCTATGGCCAAACCTACAAAAACAGTAGAGGCGGACATGGCGCTTAAAAATAAAGACATTTCAAATTCCGACAGACTCAAATGGTTTACAATGAGCGGTATCGATGCCTGTGTGAATCGTTCTGTGAGCGATATAACAAAGCATAGAAGTATGATGATTTGGTTTTTAGTACGCCTCACTGCCTTTCCTTTTAATTGTGTCCGGAGCTGAAGTTTTCGCAGGGATTGCACCGTCCTCGAGTATGCAGAGAGTTGGCTGCCTGTTAAACAGTGCTCACGTCAAACAAGTCAGCGTTCTGTAAAGACACCAGACCATTGTTGGATTGAACCGGGATTTAATATAAGGTTGATCAAATATTTGATTAAACATCGAAGTGCTTGCCAACACCGAGGCAACCTCTCCTTGGCTGTAACGTTGGTAAGCATCAACTTTTGATCGGGTGTATTTGATTTCCTTGTAGGCGTCCAGGTCGGTTATCAGTGAGCACGTCGAAGGATGGAGTGCAATCGAATCATAAGATTTGTGCAGTAACCCCATGGGTAATGTTTTTTCAAACCATACACTTTGGAGTTCAAAAGAATCTAAATACTCAAAGTGAAAGTCCACCCATGAAAATTGTTTTCCGTCACGATCTTCTCTAAAACCCGCAGGTACCAATAATCCAGTTCTAAATTTTTTCGCATGCTCAATTGCAGCATGAAAGGTAGAGTGAAGTGAGACAGTAGATCCAACGCGCGCAGCTTGGATGTGTGAGTCGGTTCCGACAGGGCCAAGGGTCGCTATTATATCTATCATTCAATTGGCCTTTAAAAATAAGCTTTCTGCTCTGCTCAGCTTGTTGTTTTCGACGAACACGGCTTCGATTATTTTGTCGGCATTCTGATTTTTATCTGAGAAGTAGAGAGCCGTTGAGTCAAGGGAAACTGCACTTTCAGTAATGAGCGAGCACTGTGAAACTAGGTTTTCTAAGTGCTGTGCGGCAGACTGCAACAGATCGTCTGGAAGTTCTCTGTTGATAATGTTCTTCACAAGCGTGGCATTTACTTTGGGGAAGTTGTAAAGTTTAAGTTCATGTTCGAATACGAAACTGCGTTTTTCTAAGTTTTCAGAAAGATAAAGTAGTTTTAAGCAGGTAATGCAAATTTTGCTATAAAGTCTACGCTCGATCTGTGTTTTTGAATTATTCAATTGGGCTTTATAATACGCCAAAGGCTGCGTCTGGTAGGCCAGGAACTCAGCTGTGCGGAATCCGGCAAAGTCAGGTCTGCTTAAAAAAAGACCATTTTTCCCAAGCCAATCAGGCTCCATGCAAAGAACCGCGTTCGAGGGGGATTTTAGAGCTTCACTGCTCATTAATATGAGCGAGCTTCCTTGCTCGCAGAGGCATTTGCAGAGCAGGGTTTGCTGTATATCTTTAGGGGCTACGAGGCAAAGTACATCAATGTCCGATACGTAGTCGTACCGAGATGTATTCTTGCGTACCTCCCCTCTGGCTGTTGAGCCCGTTACTGCAAGTGTGTAAGCGATTCCCATACTTGTTAGGGTAGCTAAAAAGTCTGTTTCCTTGATAGAGACCATGAATTAATATCCGTATTTTTGAAAATCCATTTATCGTCACTTCACACTTCATGAATTAGCCAAAGGCGCCGATTACCATGCTGTTAAACATTGCATAGGCCGACTGTACTTCACTTATGTATTGAGTTTTCGGGGCGTCGAGTGGTGTGATATTTGTCGAGATGACATCGATTTTATTTGTTTGTGGATTTTGGCGATAGCTTACTGTCACCGAAATGGCGTAATGAGTGGCGCAGAGGCTGAAGCAAACATTCATGTATTCTGGTGTCATAGGAGGCAACTTATTGAATAGCGAGTACACCGCCAGGGCACAGACCCGTGCTTGACACGTGGCCGCAAATGCCGATTTTGGCAAGCTGTGAGCATCTGCGGCATCACCAATGACGTGAACGTTCGGGATCTTCAATGATTCAAATGTCTGCGTATTTACCGGGCACCAGCCGTTATCGCCAGTCAGGCCGTTTGCATCAGTGAAAAGATCGGCTTTTTGTCTGGGAATAATATTGATGACGTCTCCTTTGAATATGCCGGCTTGGCAAACAAGCTCTCGAGTGTCCGCCCTCAGTTCTGTAACCGTTCCACCTTGTTGTGCGCCAATCCAAGTAATAATACTTTTCGCGGTGCCATATCCATATAACTGCTTCCAGGCCAATTCGAACTGTGCTTGCTTGGGAAATCTCTCTTTGGAGTCAAGGAAGATAATTTTCGAGTTTGGTTTGTGCGCTTTCAGGTATTCCGCAATCTGACTCACCCGTTCATACGGGCCCGGCGGGCACCTGTACTCTGTGTTAGGGGAAGACATCAGAACCGTGCCGCCGTTTGGCATTTCATCCAGTTGGTTCTTTAGGTTACTCAACTGTTCTTTGCCTTTCCATGCATGTGGAAAGACATCGGCGAGCGCTTTGCTATAACCTTTTATATATTCAAAATCAAAGCTGATACCAGCAGCGACGATGCATCTGTCGTACCGGTAGGTGGACTGCTCTGTTTCTACTACTCGTTTAGCGGAATCAATTGTCAGCGCGCGCTCATGTACGACGTTTATTCCTTCGGATATAAGTTTTGTATAGTCAAACGTTAATGTCTCTTCACTACGTTTTCCTACTAGGTACTCTGCGCTGAGGGGGCCCGAGAAGTATTCCGGATACTCCTCAATCAACGTTATTGCAGTATTGGGCATTAGTCGTTTTAACGTGCGAGCGAATGTGGCACCTGCAAACCCACCACCTACTACGACAACGTTAAAAGTTTTTGTATGTGCAATCTTTGTCGAGGGGCCTGCCACCGCATCCAATGCAGCTATTCCGGCACCTGTGATCAGCCATTTAAGAAGGGTTCGTCGATCATCTATCATTGTATTTTCCGAATTCGCGCATTCTACATAGTGCGTGCTTGTCTAGGCCAAGCTTACATAACGCTAATCGGGTTAAAGGCCGGTTTAAGCATTCTTGATTGAACAAGGCAGCGAATCTTTATATGGGGAAAAGAAGAGGAGCTTATCTGACGATATCTGCAAAGTAAGATTGCGAGTTTTGCAAGTATACTTTAGGGATGTTCAGGTCGCCGTATTTTTCCGAATGCTTGCCCACATAAGCGCCCCTGTTTTCTTTTGGGCCAAATGCTTGGTAGGTTTTTTCGTAGGTCGCTTTATCTTTGAGGATTGTGATATGAATTAACGGCTCACCTAATTTTGTCGGAATGAGGTTGATGGACTCAGTCGTTTTCTTGTCGCGACTGCCGTGCGCTGAAAAATTCGCGGCTTGCTCTTTTGTAAAAGATTCAAGGAATTCTTTTTCCATGCCTGTAGGGGGAGTGAACACTATGACCACAGCTTTTTGAGGCGCTAAGTTTTCCAGACTATTTTCGGCGATGGTTTGAGTGGCACCGAGGCTGAGTGCGATTGATATTAAAGACAGCGTCATGCGTCGTTTCATGAAATTCCCTTTCCGCGTTCTTGCATTATTCGATGGTGATGTGCGGCCTAATTAAATTGCTTTGTCTTAATCATTGCAAAATTTTTAGGCTGGTCGCTAGTTAAAGCTAACGCGTTTATGGTCGGCAAGTTTTAAGGTGTTTCAGAATGTGTATCTGTGCAAATTCATTTTGTGTGTACAGATCTGGTGATCATTTGCGGTGACTATCAATGCGTATAATTCGCTATTGATACACTTCTGGCCGACGCTTCTGTGGTGGTTGCTGCCCTTGACGTTATGAGATTTGGCACGATAAATTAAACAGTGTTTATATGGAGCGCTTTGTTTTGGTCGTGCGCTGTTGTTTAGACTGCAGTTCGTGTTTTGGTTTTATAATCGGCTCGATTTTCTGGTTTTTGTTTTGTGCGATTGATATAGGGGGTTGTTCAGGCAGGTATGACGTTTGCTTGGTGAGGTCTTGATAGTTTAATCACTGTACAAGGATGTAATAGATTGATATTCAACAGCAGATTAATGATTTTGCCGTTTTTTCTTTGTGCCAATACAATAGTGGCAGATGAAAATTTCGCCGGTGTCATGACGAGTAATGGTTGCGTTAACTGTCATGGGTTTGAAGGGCGAGGCGGGGTGGCTGGTAATATTCCCCCATTGCAAGGGCGCTCGAAAGAGTTTCTTCGTACTACGATGCAAGGTTACAAGCAAAAGGTCTTGTCCGGTACGGTGATGAACCGAATCATGAAAGATATTGATGACGAGAAAATTGAAATGTTGGCAGAGTACTTCAGTGAAATAAAATAAATTATCAGCCTGGTTGAGTAGTTTGTTTAAGCTTATCCGATCAAGTTATATCTGCACCCATAAGCCCTTTTCGTCCTCCCTGCTGGGCAGGACGATTAGACTTTGACCAACACAAGGGCCGGAGACACATTCTCCGGTTTCTATCAGGAACAGCGCACCGTGGGTGGCGCACTGGATTAAACTGGTACTTTGGTCTAGAAAATGGTCGGGCTTCCATTCCAGTGGCACGCGGCGATGTGGGCAGCGATTGACGTAAAAGTAGGCGGTACCCTCCCGGCGCACCCCAAACAGCTTTTGGCCATCTATATCGAAGCCGAGGCTGGCGTTTTGCGCGAGCACATCGGATGGGCAAACGAACCTCATAGTTATCCTCTGGTACGACCGCTCGGCCTTTGCCTTAAAGCTGCTCGCCCCTAAGCGTGCCGCTTGACCTTAAATGCAAACAATTATCAAATGTATGCGTTGGCGTTAGTCATTCTACGTTTCACCGTGACGGGTATGACTCAATTGCCACGTTGTCGAGCGAATCATCCGCACTGCCATTAAGGAAACCCTGTTATGCGCCTAAGCGCCAGCGCTATTGCACTTGTCGTGGGATTGCTGCTCAACCCTTTGGCGCAGGCTGGGCAAGTGCCTCTACGCTTGGTGAGCGTGGGCGGCGCATTGTCCGAGTGGGTCGTAGCTCTGGGGGCTGAATCCAAATTAGTGGGTGTCGACACCACCAGCCAGCATCCGGAGTCGCTCAAGGCGTTGCCGAGTATCGGGTACCAGCGGCAGCTGTCGGCTGAAGGCATTCTCAGCCTGCGCCCGCAGATCCTCGTCGGTACCGAGGAGATGGGGCCGCCGCCCGTATTGGCGCAACTGCGTGGTGCTGGTGTGAGGGTGGAGTTGTTTTCCGCCGAGCCGGATCTCCTGGCTTTGCAGGCCAATTTGAAGCGCTTGGGCAACTTGTTAGGCAGCGAAGCCAAGGCTACGTTGCTGTTTGCAGATTTCCAACAGCAGTTGGATCGTCAGAAATCCTGGGTGGCCAAGGCGCAAACCGCAGTGAGTGCACCTGGGGTGCTGCTGCTGCTCGGACATTCGGGCGGTAAACTGCTTATCGCGGGCAAACATACAGCGGCCGATTGGATATTGCAGCATGCCGGTGGCAACAATTTGGCTACGCATACCGGCTACAAGCCATTTTCGGTGGAGTCCTTGGCAGGATTGAGCCCTGACGTCTTGGTGTTTGCCGACCGCGCATTGACCGGTGAGGAGGCGCAAGCAGCATTATTCAAAGAGAATCCAATCCTGAGATCGACCCCGGCGGCCATGCATGGACGAGTGATCGAACTGGATCCGACATTGTTGGTGGGCGGTTTGGGGCCGCGTTTGCCGCATAGTCTGATGTTGCTATCCGCAGGATTCTATCCTGCCCAGGCCGAACCAGCTCCATGACTGTATTAGTCAAGCCCCGTGCTTTATTTATCCTTCTTGGTTTGCTGTGTGTAGTGGCGTTCTGGTTGTCTTTGGCGCTTGGGCCGGTCAGCTTGCCTTTGATGGATACGTTGAGGGCGGCATTGCGTCTGCTCGGCTTGCCCATCGATGGGCAAGGTCTGGAACAGGCTGAATTGATCCTCGGGCAAATTCGTTTGCCGCGTACGCTTCTTGGTCTCGCCGTGGGCGGCGTGTTGGCGCTGTCGGGTGTCGCCATGCAAGGGCTGTTTCGTAATCCGCTGGCCGATCCTGGCTTGGTCGGAGTCTCCAGTGGCGCTGCACTGGGCGCGGCGATCGCGATTGTCGGGAGTGCTTTTTTCGGCTCGTTGCCCGAGGCTCTCGGACCTTATTTACTGTCGCTTTTTGCGTTTCTTGGTGGTTTGGGAGTGACCGCTATTGTCTACCGCCTGGGGCGGCGCAACGGTCAAACAAACGTCGCAACAATGCTGTTGGCAGGTATCGCGTTGACTGCCTTGGCCACTGCGACAGTGGGGCTGTTTACCTACCTGGCGGATGACGCCACCTTGCGCACCTTGACGTTCTGGAACTTGGGCAGTCTCAATGGCGCGAGCTATTCACGGTTGTGGCCGGTGCTGTTGGTGAGTGTCGGTGTCGCGCTGTGGTTGCCGCGCCGGGCGAAAGCATTGAATGCATTATTGCTGGGTGAGTCAGAGGCCAGTCACCTTGGGGTTGATGTTGAAAGGCTCAAGCGCGAATTGGTGTTCTGCACGGCGCTGGGTGTAGGCGCTGCGGTAGCGGCGGCGGGGATGATCGGTTTTGTCGGCCTGGTAGTGCCGCATCTGGTGCGGTTGCTGGCGGGCCCGGACCATCGGGTGTTGTTGCCGGCCTCGGTACTGGCAGGCGCAAGTTTGCTGCTGTTTGCGGACTTGGTGGCGCGCCTGGCCTTGGCACCTGCAGAGCTGCCGATCGGTATCGTGACCGCGTTCGTTGGCGCGCCGTTCTTTTTATATCTGTTGTTGCGGGGACGCGCCTGATGCTATGTGTGGAAGGGCTGCAGATTCGGCGCGGGCGCAAGGTGGTGCTGACGGATATCACGCTGGATCTGTTGCCGGGCGAAGTGCTCGGTGTGCTGGGGCCCAACGGCGCCGGTAAAAGTACCTTGCTCGGTGCGTTGTGCGGGGAGCTGCATCCGGACCAAGGCAGCGTCTGGCTGGCTCAGCAGGCGTTGATGCATTGGAGTGGCCCACAGCGTGCGCAGCGTTTGGCAGTGTTACCGCAGACGTCGAGCCTGGACTTCGCTTTCCGTGTCGAAGAGGTCGTGGGCATGGGCCGCTTGCCCCATCAGACCGGGCGGGTGCGCGATGATGAAATCATCGCCGCAGCCTTGCACGCGGCGGACGTCGGGCATTTGAGTGGTCGCAGCTATTTGGCGTTGTCCGGCGGCGAGCGTCAACGTGTGCACTTGGCACGGGTGCTGGCGCAGTTATGGCCGGGCGAAGCGGGTCAAACCTTGCTGCTGGATGAGCCGACATCGATGCTGGACCCTCTGCATCAACACACGACGCTGCAGGCCATCCGCCGTTTTGCCGATCGAGGGGCGGCCGTACTGGTGATTCTGCACGATCTGAACCTGGCGGCTCGCTACTGCGATCGTATCCTGTTGCTGGAAAACGGCTGCCCACAGGCCTTGGACACGCCATCAAACGTGTTGCGGCCGGAATTGCTCAAGGCCGTGTTTGGCTTGGATGTGCTGGTTCAGCCGCATCCGGAACTCGGGCATCCGTTGATTATTGCGCGTTGAAATCAGCCTTTCACTGGTGGCTTTCATCAGGCAAAAAAAGACCCGGCAAGAGCCGGGTCAAATAACCGTGATTAGCCTGATGAGGAGATAATCTGAGAGTCCGAACCAAGGGTCTTTCAGTTATCGGCTGATCTCGCGACCAGTTGTGATAATCATAACGATTCTCATTTGTGAGTCAACAGTTGTTTTGGCTGCCTATCGAGTTTTCTCAAACAGCTGTTTGGAACGCTTGTAAACCTTGGGGTTTGTGGCCGATCTAATTCTTCTGGCGCGCTGAAATCGCATCCAACTGACGGTTCAACGCTTCCTTGCGCTCCGCGGGGATGTCGTTCCAGTGCACATCCATCAATGCACCTTCGATTGCATACAGCAGTACTTTCGAGGCCCGGAAGCCACGAGTCCGCACGGCGCGGTAGGCATCAACCGCTCCCAGGCGGCGCAAATCCGACGCACTGTGGATACCCACTGCGTGCAGCCATTGCGCGGAGGTCTTGCCGAGGTTTTTCAGGTGTTGCAGCTCATCGTTCATCAAGCCTCCTTGCGACGGCCGAATGGTGCGGTGGGTATCGTGACCAGGCAAGCCTGAAAGGAGTGTAGCGCTCAGTAGGAAAAGCGTAGTTCATTGGGCAGAAACGGCTGAAAAGCTATAAGAGTGACGAACACGCTTCAGCCACAAGCAGGCGAGGAATACCGGCGCGCTTGAGGGCGTGCCGGGGGAGGGGGCAGGCGCTGTTACTTGGTGCGGTAGCGCAGCCGGGTGCCGAAGTTGACGGACATCAGGATTTCATCGGCGGTCAATTCGGCTGGAAAGTAGGTGCCGGAGATCTGCGCATGCGCCAGGCTGGCACCTTCCAGCGAGCAGTCGCGTAGATCCAGGCCGCGCAGGTCGGCCGAGCGGAAATAGGCATCGGTGAAGTCCACGCCGGTGGCGTTCAGGTCGCGCAGGTCCAGCCCTCGGAAGTCGCCACCGCGCAGGTTGATGACACCCTCTTTGGGGCGCTCCTGGTTAAAGCCGCGGATATCGTCTTTATGCAGGAGAGCGTAGAGCGGAGTATCAAGAAGCTTGGGCTGACTCATGATGGCGACTCCGATTGGATGTATAATGCCATTATAGTGCCACTATTGCTTGGCCGTGCACCGTAGGTCGGCGACACGACCAAGAAATATTTCTTACAGGCCGGGCAGGCGCTGGCGAATGTGTGCCACGAGTGCGTCGAGCGTTCCGATCTCATTGGTTTCTACGCGTTTGCTCAGGAGCAGTTCTTCGGCAGTCAGCGGTTCGCGGTGGGTTTGCTGTTCGTCAATAACGCTGAGTGTTGCGTCAGACGGGTCGTTTTTATCTGCCTGACGTTGCGCCAACCAGTTGGCGATAACGGCTTGTGGTGCATTGCAGTCCAGAATCAGGAAAGGCGCGCCCGTGGCTTCGGCTATCTTGGCGGCTGCGTCACGCTGTTCTCGCTTCAGGAAAGTGGCATCGAGCACCACCGGGAAGCCCGCGCGCAATATAGTGTTGGCGATTTCGTTCAGGCGCGCGTAAGTCGCAGCACTGGCGTCCTGGCTATAGATTCCGGCCTGCGGCGTGTTTTCAATCTGCTGCTCACCAAACAGGCGCTTGCGCTCGACGTCCGAACGCAGGCGCACGGCACCCAGGGCTTCAACAAGACGCATGGCAACGTGGCTTTTGCCGACGGCCGAAACGCCATGGGTAATTGCCAGGAAGCGCGACGGGATGGTGCTGTAGCTTTCCGCCAGGTTGGCGTAGTTACGGTACTGGCGCAGGGTGGTAGCGCGTTGCACCGGGTCGGCTTCGCTCGGCATGCTGAACAGCGCAACCTTGGCGCGTACCAGGGCCCGGTAGGCTTTGTAGAAGTTCAGGACTTCAAGGCCCTGATAATCGCCGGTCAATTCCAGATACTGGCTGATAAAACGTCGGGCCAGGGATTTGAGGCCGCGGTCTTCCAGGTCCATGGCCAGGAAGCCGGTGTCGGCGTACACGTCGGTGAAGCGGAACGGTTCATTGAATTCGATACAGTCGAAGATCACCACGTTGCCATCGATCAAGGTGGCGTTGCCCAGGTGGATGTCACCGTGGCATTCGCGGGTGAAGCCATCAAGCTTGCGTTGTGCCAGCAATGGTTTGAGGCGTTCGAAGCTGCTTTCGGCCCAGGCTTGCAGCGCTTGCAGTTGAGCCAGGTCGGCCTTGTCACTGAGGAACGGGCGGATCTGTTCGAAGTTTTGCCGTACCGGTGCCATTACCTCATCCGGGGTGCCGGCAGGGTGGTCTTGCGGCACCTTTGGTGCGTTGAGGTGGAAGTGCGCGATTTGCCTGGCCATTTCATCGATGTGCGCGCTGGTCAGCTCGCCATTCGCCTGCAACGTGCTGAGCATCTGGCTTTGCGGGAACTGGCGCATTTTCAGCGCGTATTCGATCACCGGGCCGTCGCCGCCGATTTGCGGGGCGTCAGCGGTACCGGTGATAGGCAATACTTCAAGATACAAATCTTTGGTCAGACGCTGGTTGAGGCGCAGTTCTTCACGACAGAAGTGGCCGCGATCAGCCAGGTTGGTGAAATCCAGAAAGCCGAAGTTCATTGGTTTCTTCAGCTTATAAGCATAAGCGCCGGTCAGTATCACCCAGGAAATATGGGTCTCGATGACTTGAAACGCTTCAACCGGGTGCTGGTATAAAGCCGGGTTTTGCAGGGCAGCGATCAGGGGCTGGCTCACGGGCGATCCTTCAAAGTCTGGGAGAAATCATGGCAGGCATTATGGCGGCTACAGCCGGTCGTGCAAACCGCTGTCCGGCTCATGTTGATCATCAATAAAGTGCGTATAATCCGCCGCCATGACTCGAACCCGATCTCCCCGTTCCCGTAAAAAACCTCCTTCCCGCGGCCTGCGTCCCTGGTTGGGCTGGGCGCTCAAGCTCAGCCTGGTGGGCCTTGTGGTGCTTGCCGGCTTCGCGGTGTACCTCGACGCTGTGGTTCAGGAGAAGTTCTCCGGCAAGCGCTGGACCATCCCGGCCAAGGTATACGCTCGCCCGCTGGAGCTGTTCACCGGCCAGAAGCTGAGCAAGGATGACTTCCTCACTGAGCTCGATGCGCTGGGCTATCGTCGCGAACCCGTAAGCAACGGCCCGGGTGCGGCTGCCGTCAGTGGCAATACCGTCGACTTGAACACCCGTGGCTTCCAGTTCTATGAGGGCCTGGAAAAAGCCCAGCCGGTGCGCGTGCGCTTCTCCGGCGATTATGTGGCCGAGCTTTCGTCGCTCAATGGCTCGAAACTGCCTGTAGTCCGCCTGGAACCGCTGTTGATCGGCGGTATTTACCCGAAAAACCTTGAAGATCGCATCCTGATCAAGCTCGATCAGGTGCCACCGTATCTGCTGGAAACCCTGGTTGCGGTAGAAGACCGCGACTTCTACAGCCACTGGGGCGTGTCGCCCAAGTCGATTGCCCGTGCCATCTGGGTCAACACGTCCGGCGGCAAGATGACTCAGGGCGGCAGTACGCTCACGCAACAATTGGTCAAGAACTTCTACCTGACCAACGAGCGCAGCCTGACCCGCAAACTCACCGAAGCCATGATGGCGATGTTGCTGGAGCTGCACTACAGCAAGCAGGAAATCCTTGAGGCGTACCTCAACGAAGTATTCGTCGGCCAGGATGGCCAGCGTGCTGTGCACGGGTTTGGCTTGGCCAGCCAGTTCTTCTTTGGCCAGCCGTTGTCCGAATTGAAGCTGCATCAAGTCGCGTTGCTGGTGGGGATGGTCAAAGGGCCTTCCTATTACAACCCGCGTCGTAACCCGGAGCGCGCCCTTGAGCGCCGCAACCTGGTGCTCGATGTGTTGGAACAGCAGGGCGTCGCTACCGCCGAGCAGGTGGCTGCGGCGAAGAAAATGCCACTGGGTGTGACTTCTCGCGGCAAGCTTGCCGACAGTTCCTTCCCAGGCTTTATCGACCTGGTCAAACGCCAATTGCGTGAAGACTACCGCGACGAAGACTTGACCGAAGAAGGCTTGCGGATTTTCACCAGTTTCGACCCGATTCTGCAGATGAAGGCCGAAGCGTCCGTCAACGACACCTTCAAGCGCCTGACCGGTCGCAAGGGCTCGGATGAAGTAGAAGCGGCCATGGTTGTGACCAACCCGGAAACCGGTGAAGTCCAGGCCATGATCGGCAGTCGCCAAGCCAGTTTCGCCGGTTTCAACCGTGCGCTGGATGCCGTGCGGCCGATCGGTTCGCTGGTCAAGCCTGCGGTCTACCTGACGGCCTTGGAGAAACCAAGCAAATACACCCTGACCAGTTGGCTGTCGGATGAACCGCTGTCGGTCAAGGGTGCCGATGGCCAGGTATGGACGCCGCAGAACTTCGATCGCCGCTCCCACGGCACGGTGTTCCTGTATCAAGGCCTGGCGCATTCCTACAACATTTCCACCTCGCGCCTCGGGCTTGAAGTGGGCGTGCCGAACGTGCTGAAAACCTTGGGGCGCCTGGGCATCAACCGTGAGTTCCCGGCGTTCCCATCGATGCTGCTGGGCGCCGGTGCGATGACCCCGATGGAAGTGGCCACGATGTACCAGACCCTCGCCAACGGGGGGTTCAATACGCCGATGCGCGGCATTCGCAGCGTACTGACCGCCGACGGTGAGCCGCTCAAACGTTATCCGTTCCAGATCCAGCAGCGTTTCGACGCGGGCTCCATCTACCTGATTCAGAACGCCATGCAGCGCGTAATGCGTGAAGGTACGGGGCGCTCGGTCTATAGCGTGTTGCCGTCCAACCTGACGCTGGCGGGCAAGACCGGCACCAGTAACGACTCTCGCGACAGCTGGTTCGCCGGCTTCGGCCAGGATGTGCTGGCGGTGGTGTGGCTGGGCCGAGATGACAACGGCAAAACGCCGTTCACCGGTGCCACTGGTGCATTGCAGGTCTGGACCAGTTTCATGCGCAAGGCCGACCCGCTGCCGTTGAACATGCCGCAGCCGGACAATATCGTGCAGGCATGGATTGATCCGCACACCGGCCAGGGTTCCGATGCCAACTGTCCGGGTGCGGTACAGATGCCGTATATTCGCGGCAGCGAGCCACCACCTGGCGCCGCGTGCGGTGGCAGTGCGCCTGCTGATGCGGAGTCGGTGATGGATTGGGTCAAGGGCTGGATGAATTAAGCAAAGAGGGTTTCAAGTGAACAAGTGGTGGATTCCAGCTATTACAGCTCTGGCTTTGCTCAACGGTTGCTCCAGTGTGCAGCGTGGCTCCATTCCCGTAGTGGATTCGAGCACGACCGTTTCCAATAACGACCGGATTTCGGCCAACGGCGGTTTCCGCCAGACTGTCGTCAAACGTCCTGCCCAGGCCCCTCAAGCCGTGCCGCAGGATTCGGGCGTGGTCGTCATGGTGCCGGGTGCCGGAGCCGCTACCTCGGCGCCGATCAATGCCGAGCCGTGGACGCCAGGGCCGAGCACTTCGGGCCCAGTGGATTCGACGCCGATCCAGGCCGCACCGATCAGCCAAGGCACCTACAACATGCCACCTTCGACGCCGAGCGGCATTCCATCGTCGAATGCCGGCGGCCTGTCGGCTGACGAGCAACTGGACGGGCCGGTATTGGCTTTGCTGACCACCGCCCAGCAACAGCAGGCCGGTGGTGACTTGAACGGCGCATCGTCGAGCCTTGAGCGTGCCCAACGTGTTGCACCTCGCGAGCCGCAAGTGCTGTATCGACTCGCCCAGGTGCGTTTGGCCCAGGGGGATGCACCGCAAGCCGAACAGTTCGCCCGTCGTGGCCTGACTCTGGCCAACGGTCGCCCTGACCTGCAGGCCAACTTGTGGGCTTTGATTGGTGATGCGCGTGCGGCGCAAGGTGATGCCGCCGGTGCCGCCCAAGCGCGGCAGAAAGCCAAGGTCAGCCTCTGATGGATGCACGTTTTCCCGCGATTGCCGAACAGTTGCTGTTGATTGAGCGCGAGTTGCGTGTGCAGGGCTGGTGGGACGAAGTGCCCCCCAGCGCCGAGGCGCTTGGCAGCACCGAGCCCTTTTCGGTCGATACCCTGGATTTTCATCAGTGGCTGCAATGGATCTTCCTGGTACGCATGAAGCAGATTCTCGAGCAGGATCTGCCGCTGCCCAACGCGTCGGGAATCCTGGAGATGGCTGAGATGGTATACGCCGATCGGCCGTCGGAGAGCCTTGGCTTGCGTGATGCGCTGAAAAAGTTCGACCAACTGATCGTCGACGCTCGTTAATTGCCTGACTGCCGGTTTTTCCGGCAGTCTTGCGCATATTTCTACCGCTTGACGACATTCAGGCGAGTTTTATCCCTCCTCAAACCCCTTTCTTATACGTTCTCGTGCGCTTAGTTGGAAAAAAGCGCAATTATTGCTTGACTTGAAGGGGCTGAAACAGAAGAATCCAAAGTCCGCTGTATCGGGACTGCCAGAAGCAGGCCCGCTCGGCAGATCATGAGGCGCATATCCGCGCCGACCTGTAACACCCGCAACGCGTTACCTCGCGCTGGGTGGGAAAAGCCCGCAACACTTGGGACGATCCCAATACTTGCTCAGTCAGTGCTGACGTAGTCGGCGACCACCGTCGCTCATGCTCTGTTGAGAAGTAAACCTATTAAGACCCGTCGGTTTTCAACGGACGGTATTCTGGCGTTTTAGAGGTGAACAACGTGGAGCTTTTATCTGGTGGTGAGATGCTCGTCCGCTTTTTGCGTGACGAAGGCGTCGACTATATCTACGGGTACCCAGGTGGTGCTCTGCTGCATGTTTACGACGCACTGTTCAAGGAACCGGCTGTTACCCACATCCTGGTTCGCCACGAACAGGCCGCGACCCATATGGCTGATGGTTACGCCCGTGCCACCGGTAAAGCCGGCGTGGTACTGGTAACGTCCGGCCCAGGCGCAACCAATGCCATTACCGGCATCGCGACTGCCTATATGGACTCCATCCCGATGGTGATCATTTCCGGCCAGGTGCCAAGCACCATGGTGGGTACCGATGCATTCCAGGAAACCGACATGATCGGTATCTCCCGGCCGATCGTGAAACACAGCTTCATGATCAAGCATCCGTCGGAAATCCCGGAAGTCATGAAGAAGGCCTTCTACCTCGCACAGTCCGGTCGCCCGGGCCCTGTGGTGGTCGATGTCCCGAAAGACATGACCAACCCGGCGGAAAAATTCGAATACGTCTTCCCGAAGAAAGCCAAGCTGCGTTCCTACAGCCCGGCCGTTCGTGGGCATTCGGGTCAAATCCGCAAGGCGGCAGAAATGCTCCTGGCGGCCAAGCGCCCTGTGTTGTACTCGGGCGGTGGCGTGATTCTGGGGGGCGGTTCAGCACCGCTCACCGAACTGGCCAAACTGCTTAACCTGCCGGTCACCAATACCCTGATGGGCCTTGGCGCATTTCCGGGGACGGACCGTCAGTTCGTCGGCATGCTCGGTATGCACGGCAGCTACACCGCCAACCTCACCATGCACCACGCCGATGTGATTCTGGCTGTAGGCGCACGGTTCGATGATCGAGTGATCAACGGCGCGAGCAAATTCTGCCCGAATGCCAAGATCATCCACATCGACATCGACCCGGCGTCCATTTCCAAGACTATCAAGGCCGATGTGCCGATCGTGGGGCCAGTGGAAAGCGTACTGACCGAAATGGTTGCCGCGCTCAAGGACATCGGCCAAGCGCCGAACAAAGAGTCCGTGGCCAGTTGGTGGAAACAGATCGACGAATGGCGCGGTGACCGCGGCCTGTTCCCTTACGACAAGGGTGACGGCAGCATCATCAAGCCACAAACCGTGATCGAGACCCTGTGCGAAGTGACCAAGGGCGACGCCTTTGTGACCTCCGACGTGGGCCAGCACCAGATGTTCGCCGCGCAATACTACAAGTTCGACAAGCCTAACCGCTGGATCAACTCCGGTGGCCTGGGCACGATGGGCTTTGGTTTCCCTGCCGCCATGGGTGTGAAACTGAGCTTCCCTGACACCGACGTCGCGTGCGTCACCGGTGAGGGCAGCATTCAGATGAATATCCAGGAGCTGTCGACATGCCTGCAGTACGGGCTGCCGGTGAAGATCGTGTGCCTGAACAACGGCGTGCTGGGCATGGTTCGTCAGTGGCAGGACATGAGTTACAACAGCCGTCACTCCCATTCCTACATGGAGTCGCTGCCAGATTTCGTCAAGTTGGTTGAAGCCTATGGCCACGTCGGCATTCGCATCACGGATTTGAAAGATCTGAAGCCGAAGATGGAAGAGGCGTTCGCCATGAAGGACCGCCTGGTGTTCATCGATATTCAGGTGGATACCAGCGAGCACGTCTACCCGATGCAGATCAAAGACGGCTCTATGCGTGACATGTGGTTGAACAAGACGGAGCGTACTTAATCATGCGGCATATTATCTCCCTGCTTTTGGAGAACGAACCCGGCGCTCTGTCTCGTGTTGTCGGCCTGTTTTCGCAACGTAACTACAACATCGAAAGCCTGACTGTGGCGCCAACTGAAGACCCGACCCTGTCGCGCCTGACGTTGACCACCGTGGGTCACGATGAGGTCATCGAACAGATCACCAAGAACCTCAACAAGCTGATCGAAGTGGTCAAGCTGGTCGACCTGTCGGAAAGTGCCCACATCGAGCGCGAGCTGATGCTGGTTAAAGTCAAGGCCACGGGTGCTCAACGTGCCGAGATCAAACGCACCACCGACATTTATCGCGGGCAGATCGTCGATGTGAGTGCCAGCGTTTATACCGTTCAACTGACCGGTACGAGCGACAAGCTGGACAGCTTCATCCAGTCGATCGGGACGGCCTCGATTCTGGAAACGGTACGCAGTGGTGTCACCGGGATTGCCCGTGGCGACAAAGTACTCAGCATCTAACCCAAATTAGCGAATGGCCTTACGGCCTGGATATATAGAGGAACCTCATGAAAGTTTATTACGATAAAGATTGTGACCTGTCGATCATCCAGGGCAAGAAAGTCGCCATCATCGGCTACGGCTCCCAGGGTCATGCACAAGCCTGCAACCTGAAAGATTCCGGCGTTGACGTGACTGTCGGCCTGCGCAAAGGCTCGGCCACTGTTGCCAAGGCTGAAGCCCATGGCCTGAAAGTCACTGACGTGGCTTCCGCCGTAGCTGCTGCCGATGTGGTCATGATCCTGACCCCGGACGAGTTCCAGTCCACGCTGTACAAGAACGAAATCGAGCCGAACATCAAGAAGGGCGCCACCCTGGCCTTCTCCCACGGTTTTGCGATTCACTACAACCAGGTTGTGCCGCGCGCCGACCTCGACGTGATCATGATCGCGCCGAAGGCCCCGGGTCACACCGTACGTTCCGAGTTCGTCAAAGGCGGTGGTATTCCTGACCTGATCGCGATCTACCAGGACGCGTCGGGCAACGCCAAGAACGTTGCACTGTCTTACGCTTCCGGCGTGGGCGGCGGCCGTACCGGCATCATCGAAACCACCTTCAAGGACGAGACCGAAACTGACCTGTTCGGCGAACAAGCCGTTCTGTGCGGCGGTACCGTCGAGTTGGTAAAAGCCGGTTTCGAAACCCTGGTTGAAGCTGGCTACGCGCCGGAAATGGCCTACTTCGAGTGCCTGCACGAACTGAAGCTGATCGTTGACCTCATGTACGAAGGCGGTATCGCCAACATGAACTACTCGATCTCCAACAACGCCGAATACGGCGAGTACGTGACTGGCCCGGAAGTGATCAACGCCGAGTCCCGTCAGGCTATGCGCAACGCCCTGAAACGTATTCAGGACGGCGAATACGCCAAAATGTTCATCAGCGAAGGCGCAACCGGCTACCCTTCGATGACCGCCAAGCGTCGTAACAACGCCGCTCATGGTATCGAAGTCATCGGCGAGCAACTGCGCTCCATGATGCCGTGGATCGGTGCCAACAAGATCGTCGACAAAGCCAAAAACTAAGTCGTATGTATCAAGAGAAAACGCGGCCTAGGCCGCGTTTTTTCGTTTGGGAGGACGGGTTCTGGTATAAAGCTGCATCCTTTGCGTGCGAACACTCGCCGCAAGTACTTGTCGAATTTTTTTCACACCGTTGTAAGGTAAAGTCCATGAGCGAACGTCCCGAAGAGCCAAACCAGGCTTCTGACGCCGAAAGCCTGCTGCCGATCGATGAGCATGTCGAAGAAGGGCATGACGCGGAAGGCCGCAAGGTCCGGCATCGTGGTATCTATCTTCTGCCCAACCTGTTCACCACGGCGAACCTGTTTGCCGGGTTTTATTCCATCATCAATTCCATGAGTGCCCAAAGCGCCCTGGCGGCGGGGGATGCGGCGAGTGCCAGCAAGTATTTCGGCTTTGCTGCCATCGCGATTTTCGTCGCCATGGTGCTCGACGGCCTTGATGGTCGTGTAGCGCGCATGACCAATACTCAGAGCGCCTTCGGTGCAGAGTACGATTCGCTATCGGACATGGTTGCCTTTGGCGTTGCTCCCGCGTTGCTGGCATTTGCCTGGGCACTGGGTGATATGGGCAAGGTCGGCTGGATGGTTGCCTTCATCTATGTCGCGGGGGCTGCCTTGCGCCTGGCGCGTTTCAACACTCAGGTGGGAACGGCCGACAAGCGTTACTTCATTGGCTTGGCCAGCCCTGCTGCTGCGGGAGTGGTCGCGGGTATCGTGTGGGCATTCAGCGACTACGGCATCCAGGGTTCGAAAATGTCGTTCCTGGTGGCCTTGATGGTGGCTGCGGCCGGCATGCTGATGGTCAGCAACATCAAGTACAACAGCTTCAAGGAGTTCGACCTCAAGGGGCGAGTGCCTTTTGTGGCGATCCTGATAGTGGTATTGGTGTTCGCCGTAGTTTTCAGCGATCCACCGCGCATTCTGCTGCTGGCCTTCCTGGTTTACGCGGCTTCGGGGCCGATTCAGTATTTACTGCATCTGCGTCGGGACAAAACGTTGCCTTAATGTAATTTCCCCCATACTCCGCAGTCTATTGGTGCATCAGTCCTCCAACACTGCGGAGTAGCCATGTTAATCAAACTTCCCAAAGCCTCCGATTGTCACGAATCGGATGTCACGCCTGAATCCTTCTACCTTTCTCGTCGTAGCTTGCTCGGTGGTGCGCTGGCCGGCATCGCCGCCACTGTTCTGCCGCGTTGGGCCAGTGCTGGTGATGCTTCGCGTTATGCTGATGTTGAGCCGGGCAAGGCGCCGGCCTGGTTTGCCGAAAAGCTGTCGGGAGCCAAATGGCAGGCGGTTACGGTAAAGGACGAGGCTATTACGCCGTTCAAGGATGCCACCCACTACAACAACTTTTATGAATTCGGTACTGACAAGGGCGACCCGGCGGCGAACGCAGGCTCACTCAAGACCGAACCTTGGAGTGTGGTCATCGACGGCGAGGTGGCGAAGCCGGGGCGTTATGCCTTGGAAGATTTCATGAAACCTCATCAATTGGAGGAGCGGATCTACCGTTTGCGCTGCGTTGAAGCGTGGTCGATGGTTATTCCGTGGATCGGTTTTCCGATCTCTGCTTTGCTCAAGCAGGTTGAGCCGACATCAAATGCCAAATACATCCGTTTTGAAACGCTTCAGGACCCTAAGAGTATGCCGGGTCAGCGGTCGAGTTTCGGATTGATCGATTGGCCTTATGTAGAAGGGCTGCGCCTGGATGAGGCGATGAATCCCTTGGCGATCCTTGCTGTGGGCATGTATGGGCGGGAGTTGCCTAACCAGAATGGCGCGCCATTGCGTTTGGTGGTGCCGTGGAAGTATGGCTTCAAGAGTGTGAAGTCCATTGTGCGGATCAGCTTGCTGAGCGAACAGCCTAAGACTACCTGGCAGAGTATTGCGGCCAACGAATATGGGTTCTACGCAAACGTGAACCCTACAGTCGATCACCCTCGCTGGACCCAGGCGCGGGAGCGGCGCTTGCCGAGCGGTTTGTTCAGTCCGAATGTGCGCGAAACGCAAATGTTCAATGGCTATTCGGATGAGGTCGCTTCTCTCTATACAGGTCTCGATTTGCGGAAGAACTATTGATGCGTTATCCCATCTGGCGCATTGGCGTTTTTATAGCGGCGGCGATATGGCCGTTTTACTGGCTGTATGAAGCATGGCGTTCTGTGCTGGGGCCTGATCCTGGGAAAGTGCTGATGGATCGGTTGGGGCTTGGGACGCTGATCTTGCTATTGATCACCTTGAGCATGACACCGCTGCAGAAGCTTAGCGGGTGGGCCGGGTGGATTGCGGTGCGGCGACAGTTGGGACTCTGGTGTTTTGCGTATGTGGTTCTGCACCTGGCGGCTTACTGCGTGTTTATCCTTGGGCTTGATTGGTCGCAATTGGGAGTGGAGCTGCGTAAGCGGCCTTACATTATTGTCGGTGCGCTGGGGTTCATTTCCTTGTTGGTGCTTGCGGTGACCTCAAACCGCTATAGCCAGCGCCGGTTGGGTAGCCGTTGGAAGAAGCTGCACCGTCTGGTGTATGTCATTCTGGGGCTCGGTTTGCTGCATATGCTGTGGATCGTGCGGGCTGATCTGAAGGAATGGGCTATCTATGCATCTATAGGTGCTCTGCTTTTAATGTTGCGTTTGCCTCCAGTGATGCGCCGGATCCCTCGTCTTATTGCGAAAAAGGCCCCCTCTGCAACAAAAACGTAATTATTGCTTGACGGCAAATTGTATCTGTCTATAATTCGCCCCACTTCCGGCGCAGTCGAAACTGAAAACTCCTTGATAAACAAGAAGTTAAGAAGATTCAGGCAGCGACTCGCTTCAGTTCATCGAAGCCCAGAAGGAGTTGGTAGGGCGGTGTTGTTTGGCTCTATCAACGGTTCGATCTTCTCGGTCGAAAGCGG
>NZ_PYWX01000054.1 GCF_003031675.1 Pseudomonas palleroniana
CCAATCGGAATGCTGCCCTCGTCTGCCCGCGTAATCTCATGGGTGGTCGAGAACGTCGTCGCCTCGGTCGGGCCGTAGCCGTTGAGCAGGTGCTGAGGTGCGCCGTCCTTGAGGACCCGGGCGATCACGCTCGGATCGAGCACATCACCGCCGACAATCAGGTAACGCAGTTGCGGGAAGACCGGCAACAATCCTTCGGCGTACTGGTGGAACAACCCGGCGGTCATCCACAACACGCTGACTGCTTGTTCCTGCAACAACGCCGCGAAATCAGCTTGGGACAACAATGTGTCCTGATCGACCACCACCACTGCCCCGCCATTGAGCAAAGGTGCCCAGACATCGAGGGTGCTGGCGTCAAACGCCGGGTTCGAAGCAAACGCAACGCGGTCCTGCTGATTGAAATCGGCATAGCCGTTGTTGATCACCAGGCGCGTGATCGCCCGGTGCGGCACCAGTACGCCCTTCGGCGTACCCGTGGAGCCGGAGGTGTACATGATGTACGCCGCCGTCTCTGCGGATTGCTCCAACGCCGGGTTGTGATCCGGCTCGAGAATCAGATCCAGGGTGTCCAGATCCAGACGACGGGCGCCTTCCGGCACCTTGATCGAGGCCGCCGTCAGCACCAACGCCGCCCCGCTGTCCGAGATCATGAAGCCCTGACGGTCCAACGGCGCGTTGACGTCCAGCGGCACATACACCGCCGCGCACTTGCTGATTGCCAGTTGGCTGACCAGCAGGTCCACGGAGCGTTCCAGCAGGATCGCCACACGGTCGCCGGGGACTACCCCCAGGCCGATCAGATGATGGGCCAGGCGGTTGGCCCGTGCGTTCAGCCCGGCATAGCTGACCTGTTGCTGGCCGTGCGACGCCGCCAGGGCGTGCGGATGCGCCTGTACCCATGCCTCAAACACCTGATGCAGCGGTTGCAGTTGCGGGTAGCCCCGCGCCGTATCGTTGAACGTCTGCAACAACTGCCGGCGCTCATCGCTGCTCAAGATCGACAGGCGATTGGCTGCCGAATGCGGCGCCTGTTCCAACTGCTCGACCAGCCCGGCCAACGTCGTGCACACGTAGCCCAAGACCCGCTGCGCGCCGACCGAGCGCGGTGCCAGGGCACTGACACGGAAATCCTCGCCCACGTCATCCACCGAGAGAATCAGCGGGTAACTGTTGACCCCTTCGTTGGCGAGCATCTCGATGCCGTCCCAGGCGACGCGGCTGGCCTCACTGACGCTGGCCGAGGCATGACGGTAGTTGAGCAAGGCACTGAACAACGGTGCCGGCGCGGCCACGCCGCTGCAACGTTGCGCCAACGTCAGCGACGCATGCTCGTGAGCCATCAACTGACTCAAGGCCGCATGGGTGTTCTTGACCGCCGCCGTCAGGCTTTCATCCTTCAGGCGCACGCGCAGCGGCAAGGTGTTGATGAACATCCCCAGGGAACGCTCGGCGCCGTCGCCGGCCTGCAGGCGGCCGAGCAATACGGTGCCGAACACCACGTCATCACGGGCTGACACCGCGCCGATGACCTGGGCCCAGACCCAGTGATACAGCGTGGCGGCACTCACCCCCAACTGCCGTGCCTGGCGCCGCAGACGCTGGCTGAACGCAGCGCCCAGCCAGTGATCGACCTCCTCGGTGGCATCCCGCTCACTGTCGATGCGCTGCACGCCGAACGGCAGCGTCGGTTCGTCGACGTCGCCGAGCATCTCGCGGAAAAACGCTTCATGGGCGGCGCGGTCCTTGCCCTGGCGGGTCTGCGCCACATAGTTGCGGTACGGTACCGATGCACCCAGTTGCTGCTCGCGCCCGCTCATGTGCGCTTCGATTTCCGCCACCAGCACGCCCATGGAGGTCGCGTCGTTGACCAGGTGGTGGAAGGACAGCATGCCGATCCAACGCTGATGCTGCGGGTCATGGGCAAAGCCCAGGTGCATCATCGGTGCCTGGCGGATATCCATGCGGTGGCGGCCGAGGCTGAAGTGCTCACGCAACTGCGCCAGCACCTCACCCGCTTGTGGGACGAGTTCGTCCATCGTCAGCGGGGCCTCGCGCCAGACCACTTGCACCGGCACCTCCAGTTGCTCCCAGAACAGCCCGGTACGCAGGATGTCGTGGCGACCGATCACGTATTGCAGCGCCTGGGCGAACCGGTCCAGCCGCTGGCGGCCGTCGAACGCGAACAGCGCATGTTGCTGGTACGGGTCACCCTGTTCGGCGCTGATGTGGTGATACAACAGGCCCTCCTGCAACGGCGCCAAGGCATAGATGTCCTGCACGTTGGCCACACCACCCGGCACACTGGCGACAATCCGGTCGATGCTTGCCTGATCCAGCGCGGCCAGGGGCAGCAAGTCCGGAGTGATGCGGGTGCAACCGATGTCGATGCGATTGGCCGGTACCGCCACTTCGTTGCCGGCGCCCACCGCCGCCGCGAGGGCGGCCAGGGTCGGCTGGCTGAACAGCACGCGCACATCCGCCTGCAAGCCCGCCTGGCGCATACGTTCCACCAGGCCCACGGCCAGCAACGAGTGCCCGCCCAGCTCGAAGAAGTTGTCGTGGCGACCCACCTGTTCCAGTTTGAGCACCTCGGCCCAGATCTGCGCCAGGGTGGTTTCCACCTCGCCCTGCGGAGCTTCATAGCCGCGGCTGAGCATCGCGTCCTGATCCGGCTCCGGCAACGCCTTGCGGTCCAGCTTGCCGTTGGCGGTCAGCGGCAGCTGGTCCAGGCGCACATAGGCGACCGGCACCATGTACTCCGGCAAGCACGCTTGCAAACCGCTGCGCAGGGTGTCGATATCCAGCGCCGACTGTTCGGTGAAATACGCCACCAGGCGTCCGTCACGGGCCAGCACCACGGCTTCGCGGACGCCGGCCTGTTCGCTCAGGCGGGTTTCGATTTCACCCAGCTCGATACGCACGCCGCGGATTTTCACCTGATCATCGTTACGGCCCAGGTATTCCAGGGTGCCGTCTTCCAACCAACGTGCAAGGTCGCCGGTGCGGTACATACGCGCCTGCGGATCCGCACTGAACGGATCCTTGAGGAAGCGCTCGGCGGTCATCTCTGGGCGGTTCAGGTAACCCCGCGCCACCCCGGCACCTGCCACGTACAACTCTCCCGCAACGCCCAGGGGGACGGGCTGCTGGTATTCATCGAGCAGATACACCTGGGCATTGCTCACCGGCTTGCCGATATGCAGCACCTGCCCGGCGTCAACGCGCCCGGAGGTCGCCACCACCGTGGCTTCGGTCGGGCCGTAGTTGTTGATCAGGTTGAAACGCTGCGGCTTGTTGAACTGCCGCAAGCGGTCGCCGCCGATCAACAGCGTCTTGAGCGTCGGGTGTTGCAGGTCCTGACTGATGGCATATTCCGCCACTGGGGTGGGCAGGAAGCTCACATCCAGCGGTTGCGCCAACCACCACTGCAGCAGCGCGTCGATGTCTTCACCGCCCTCATAGGCCGGCGGCATATACAGAGTCGCCCCCACGCACAAGGCCGGCCAGACTTCCCAGGCCATGGCGTCGAAACCAAAACCGGCGACGCTCGACGTCTTGCCGCCGTGCCCCAGTTCAAACGTATCGCAGTGCCAGCTCACCAGGTTTTCCAAAGTGCGATGCTCCACCATCACGCCTTTGGGCAGGCCGGTAGAACCGGAGGTATAGATCACGTACGCCAGGTGTGCCTGGGTCAGGCCGGCAATCTGTGGGTTGCCTTTGGACGGGCCTTGCCACAGACGGCTGTCGAGTTCCAATACCGGCACGGTCAGGGTCGGCAGACGCTGCGCCAGCGCCGGCTGGATCAGCACGGCCACCGGTGCGCTGTCGCCGAGCAGGTAACTGAGGCGCTCGGCCGGGTGCGCCGCATCAATCGGCACATAGCACGCACCGGCCTTGAGAATGGCGACCAGGCCCACCAGCATTTCCAGGCTGCGCTGTGCACAGATCGCCACGCGATCGTCGGGTTGCACCCCGAGTTCGATCAACTGGTGCGCAAGTTGGTTGGCTTGGCGGTTCAGTTCGACGTAGGTCAGGCTTTGGCCCTGGTACACCGCCGCCAGCGTATGCGGGTACAACTCGACCTGCTGCTCGAAGCGTTGGTGAAGGGTCAGGCCGTGGGGATAGTCGACACGGGTGGCGTTGAAGCCTTCGAGCAACTGCCGACGCGCCTCGGCGGGCAGCACCGACAGGCTGTTCATCGCGGTGTGCGGGGCGTGTTCCAGCGCCTCGACCAGTTGCTCGACGACCCGGTTCACGTACTCGCAGAGGCGTTGCGCGCCAATCGATGCCAGCGCCAGTGCGCTCAGGCTGAAAGCCTCGCCCAAATCGTTGACGCTCAAGGTCAGTGGGTAGTTGGAACGCTCCCGCGCCTGTAACAACTCCATGCCTTGCCACGCACGACGCGACGCCTCGGTGATTTCAGCAGCATTGTCCGGCGTATGGCGGTAGTTGAACAACGCACTGAACAACGGCATGGACTGCGGCACAGCACTGCAACGCTGGACCTGGGCCAGTGAGGCCAGCTCATGGGCAAGCAAGCCCGACAGACGCGCATGGGTGGCCTTGACGGCCTCCTGCACGCCTTGGCCGCTGATATCGACGCGCAGCGGCAAGGTATTGATAAACATGCCCACCGCCCGGTCGGCGCCCTCACCGCCTTGCAAGCGGCCCATCATCACCGTGCCGAACACCACCCGCTCAGTGCTGGAAACCACCCCCAGCACACGTGCCCAGGCCAGGTGGAACAGGCTGGCCGGGCTGACGCCATTCTGGCGGGTCAGCACGCGCAAGCGTCGGCTCAAGCCGGCGTCCAGGGTCAGGTCGACCTCTTCGATATCGTAGCCGTCATCGCGCACGTCCTGCTGTGCGAACGGCAGGGTCGGCTCCTCGATATCGCCGAGCATGTCGCGAAAGAACGCCTCGTGTTCCTGCTCGCGACTGGCCAGGCGCGTCTGCACCACGTAGTTGCGGTAAGGCACCGAGGCGATCAGTTCATCGCCCTTGCCGAGCAGGAACGCTTCCATTTCCCGCCACACCACGTCCATCGCCATGTGGTCCATGATCGTGTGGTGGAACAGCAGCGTGGCGACAATGCGCTGGCCGGCCTCATCGTCGGCGTACACCAGTTGCATCAGTGGCGCCTGGGTCACGTTCAGACGATGGCGGCGCGGGTCGACGTGCGCCGCCAGTTGCGCGGCGATATCGCCGCCGCGCGGATCGAACTGCACCGCCCGGGTGACCATCCGCGCCTGTCGCCAGACCACCTGCACCGGCTGCTCCAGGCCCTCCCAGACAAACCCGGTACGCAGCACATCGTGGCGGTCGATAACCCGTTGCAAGGCTTCGGCAAACTGCTGCAGGCGCGCAAGATCGGCAAACGCGAACTGCCCCTGCTGCACGTACAGATCGCCCTGATCGGCGCTGATGTGGTGGTAAAGAATGCCTTCCTGCAGCGGCGCCAGCGGGTAGATATCCTGCACGTTGGCCGCGCCGCCGACGACGGTGGCGACGATACGGTCGATGCTCGGCTGATCCAGGGTCAGCAGTGGCAGCAAGTCCGGCGTAATGTGCGTGCACCCGGCCGGGATGATGTTGGCCGGCACCTGGATCTCGCGCCCGCTGCCCACGGCCGCGGCGAGCGCGGCCAGGGTCGGCTGGTTGAACAAGACGCGCACGTCGGCGTTGAGGCCGGCCTGGCGCATGCGTCCGATCAGGCTGACGGCGAGCAACGAGTGCCCGCCCAGTTCGAAGAAGTGGTCGTGGCGACCGACCTTGTCCACCTTCAGCACATCGGCCCAGAGCTGCGCCAGCAGGGTCTCGACCGCACCGCTGGGGGCTTCATAACCCCGTGCAATCACCGCTTCCATGCCCGGCTCCGGCAGCGCCTTGCGGTCCAGCTTGCCGTTGGGGCTCAGCGGCAGCGCCTCCAGCACCACATAGGCCTGCGGCACCATGTAGGTCGGCACAGACTGCTGCACATGCTCACGCAAGGCTTCGATATCGATCTGCGACTGCGCATCGCGCCGCGTGCAGTACGCCACCAGGCGCTCATCACGCACCAATACCACGGCCTCCTGCACAGCGCTATGCGCCGCCAGGTGCGCTTCGATTTCACCCAGTTCGATACGCAAACCACGCAACTTGACCTGATCGTCATTGCGTCGCACGTAGTCCAGCGTGCCATCGGCCAGGTAACGCACCAGGTCGCCGGTCTTGTACAGGCGCCCATTAGCGGTAAACGGGTCCGCCAGGAAGCGCTCGGCCGTCAAGTCATCGCGGCCCAGATACCCACGCGCCACGCCCGCGCCGCCGATGTACAACTCACCCACCACACCCAGCGCCACCGGCTCAAGGCGTGTGTCGAGCACATAGGCGCGGGCATTGGCGATGGGCTTGCCAATCGGCACCGACTCGACCGGCGCACTGCCGTCGCAGGTCCACGACGTGCTGTCGATGGTGGCTTCGGTCGGCCCATACAGGTTAACGATCCCGTGAGTGGTCAACGCCCGGGCCTGCATTGCCAGTTGCGGCTCCAGCACTTCACCGCCGCTGAACAGGTAACGGCAGCGCACGCCGCTGTCCGGCAGTTGCACCAGCAGGCGCAGCAGGCTTGGCACAAATTGCGCGACGCTGACCTGGTGCTCCACCAGGGTCTGCGCCATTTGCTCGACGTCCCTCGAGGCTTGCGCCGGCAACAGCACCAGGCGCGCGCCAATCGCCAACGGCGTCCAGATCTCCCAGACGGAGGCGTCGAAGGCCACCGAGGTACGTTGCAAGATCCGCTCGTTGGCATCAAAACCAAACGTGCGGGTCTGCCAGGTGATGTGGTTGACCAGCGAACCATGCTCCACCATCACCCCTTTCGGACGGCCGGTGGAGCCGGAGGTGAAGATCACGTAGGCCAGGTCATTCGGCCCGGCCACCGCGACCGGGTTGTGGCGTGGCTGTGCAGTCAACGACAGTGCGTCCAGGTCGACCTGTGCCACACCCGAATCCTCCAGCACCGTGCGGGTGGCTGCGTGGACCAGCACCGCCAGCGGCTGGCTGTCTTGCAGCGCCAGTGCCAGGCGTTGCGCGGGGTACTCGGGGTCGAGCGGTACATAGGCAGCACCCGACTTGAGGATGCCCAGCAGCCCGACAATCATCGCCAGGCTGCGCTCCATGCACAGCGCAACGCGTGCATCGGCCTGCACACCCAGGCTGCGCAAGTGATGCGCGACCTGGTTGGCCTGTTCGTTCAGTTCGCGATAGCTCAACGCCTGGTCGCCCAGCACTACCGCGACGGCATGCGGCGTGTGCAAGGCATGCGCCTCGATCATCTGCACCACGGTCAGGTCCCGTGGGTAATCCGCGTCGGTGGCGTTGAAATCCACGAGCAACTGGCGGGTCTGTGCCGGCGATAGGATCGACAGTTGCTCCAACGCCCGTTGTGGCGCGTGCTCCAGAGCATCGACCAGCTGTTCAAGCAGGGTCACGAGGTAACCGCAGATCAATTGCGGATCGACCGATGCAACCGTCAGTGCATCCAGGCTGAAGTCTTCGCCCAGATCGTTGACGCTCAGGCTGACCGGGTAGTTGGTGCGCTCCTCGGACGTCAGGAAGCGCATGCCGCGCCAGGCCTGCTCCATCTCGGCCGTCAGGCCGGCATGGGCCGCCGGGCTATGGCGATAGTTGAGCAGCGCACTGAACAGTGGGGTCGACTGCGCAACCCCACTGCAACGTTGCACCAGGGCCAGCGAGGCATGTTCATGCCCCAACAGGCCGGTCAGGCGTGCATGGGTCGCCTTGACGGCGGCCTGCACCCCCAAGCCTTCGGTTTCGACCCGCAATGGGAGGGTGTTGATAAACATGCCCAGCGACCGGTCAGCGCCGTCCCCGCCCTGCATGCGGCCCATCAGGACGGTGCCGAACACCACCTGCCGCGAGTCGGACACGCTGCTCAGCACCTTCGCCCACGCCAGATGGAACACGCTCGCGGCGCTGACCCCCAGCAGCCGCGCCCGCGCCCTCAGGCGCCGGCTCAAATCGGCGTCCAGAGCCAGCGAGGCTTCACGGATGGCATGGCCTTCGCCTTGTACGTCTTGCAAACCGAACGGCAAGGTCGGCTCCTCGATATCGCCGAGCATGTCGCGGAAAAACGCTTCGTGCTCCTGCTCACTGAGCCCCAGGCGCGCCTGAGCCACATAGTTGCGATACGGGATCGGCGCCGCCAATGGCTCGGACAGCCCCAGCAGGCTGGCCTGCATTTCCTGGCTGACGACCTCCAGGGCCGTATGGTCCAGCGCCAGGTGATGGAACAACAGGATCGCCACGATCCGCTGGTTGGCGCGGTCTTCGGCGTACACCAGACGAACCAGCGGCGCCTGGCTGACCTCCAGGCGGTAATGCCGGGCATCAAAACGCTCATGCAGTTGGCTGAGAATATCGCCATCGGCCGGGTCCAGGTCCACGGCCTGTACCGGCAACTCGGCTTTGCGCCAGACGACCTGGGCGGGAATGGCCAGGTCTTCCCAGACCACGCCGGTGCGCAGGATGTCATGGCGCTCGATCACCGACTGCAAGGCCTGGGCAAACGCCTGCAGACGCTCGATATCGTCGAATTCCAGCTGCGACTGCAGCAAGTACGGATCGCCCTGCTCCGCTGCGATGTGGTGGTACAGGATGCCTTCCTGCAACGGTGCCAGGGCGTAGATATCCTGCACGTTGGCCACGCCGCCCGGCACGCTGGCGACGATGCGGTCGATCGCCGCCTGGTCCAGGTCCGCCAGGGGCAGCAGGTCCGGGGTGATACGCACGCAATCGGGCGTGATCAGGTTGGCCGGTACGGCCACTTCGCGCCCACTGCCCACCGCAGCGGCCAGCGCTGCCAAAGTCGGCTGGCTGAACAACACGCGCACGTCGGCGCTGAGGTCGGCGCGGCGCATGCGTTCGATCAGGTTGACCGCCATCAGCGAATGGCCGCCCAGTTCAAAGAAGTTGTCGTGACGACCGACTTGCTCGACCTTGAGCAGGTCGGCCCAGATCTGCGCCAGTACGGTTTCCACTTCTCCTTGTGGCGCTTCGTAGCCACGGCTCAGCAGGGCTTCCTGGTCCGGTGCAGGCAGGGCCTTGCGGTCGACCTTGCCGTTGTTGGTCAGCGGCAGGCTGTCAAGGCGCACGTAGGCGGCCGGCACCATGTAGTCCGGCAACTGCGCGTGCAGATGCTCACGCAAGGCTTGGATATCGACGTTTTCACGCTCGGTGAAGTACGCCACCAGGCGCTTGTGCCCCGGTTCGTCCTGACGGGCGAGTACCACCGCGTCCTTGACCTGCGGGTGCTCACTCAGGCGCGTTTCGATCTCGCCCAGTTCGATGCGGAAACCGCGGATCTTCACCTGCTGGTCGTTACGGCCCTGATACTGCAAGGTACCGTCGGCACGCCAGGCCACCAGGTCGCCAGTGCGGTACATCAGCGCCCCGTCGTTGAACGGGTCGGCGAGGAATGTCTCCGCCGTCAGGTCAGCCCGGTTCAGGTAGCCCAGGGCAACCCCCTGGCCACCGATATACAACTCGCCAGTGACACCGACCGGCACCGGTTGTTGACGGGCGTCGAGCACATAAGCTCGGCTGTTGCCCACCGGGCGGCCAATCGGAATGCTGCCCTCGTCTGCCCGCGTAATCTCATGGGTGGTCGAGAAGGTAGTGGCTTCAGTCGGGCCGTAGCCGTTAAGCAGATGCTGGGGTGCACCGTCCTTGAGGACCCGAGCGATCACGTTCGGATCGAGCACATCGCCACCGACAATCAGGTAACGCAGTTGCGGGAAGACCGGCAACAATCCTTCGGCGTACTGGTGGAACAAGCCGGCGGTCATCCACAACAC
>NZ_PYWX01000055.1 GCF_003031675.1 Pseudomonas palleroniana
AAAGTATGAGCCGTAAAGGCGAGTGCTGGGACAATGCCCCGATGGAGCGTTTCTTTGGTAGTTTGAAGTCCGAGTGGGTGCCTGAAACGGGCTACAAACTGGAGCATGAGGCCCGGGCAGATGTGCAGCGCTATGTCTCGCGCTACAACATCAGTAGGCCTCACAGCTATAACGACTACAGATCGCCGGTCGTGAAGGAAAGGTTGGCGGCGTGAACCGTAATCAGTGTCCAAGATTACTTGACCAGTTCAAGCCCCCTCCCACACTTGAGTGTGTTCACAAATCAAAATGTGGGAGGGGGCTTGCTCCCGATGACATCAGCCCAGGCAACATCGCACTCAAGCACCCCAAACCCGCCTACGCTTAAGTTAGGATGCTCGTTCCCTATTCGAGGTGGTCTCCATGTTCTTCGGCGTTCTCCTGATCATCACCTGGCTGATCCTGCTGCTGCGCTACCCCGCCAAGGCGCTGCCGGTCTCCCTCGCCGCCGCTGTCGGCCTGGGGTGCGTGGCGATCTGGGTGGTGTGGCTGGATAATCGCGAAGCGTCGCAATTGGCGCGCCTGGAGCTTCGTATCAGTTATGCGCCACAAGACTGCCAGGCTGACCGCCCGTTGAAGCTGACCCTGAAGAACACCAACGACGTGCCCCTCACCGAACTGCGCTGGCGCGTGGCCGCCTATGCACCCGGCGACACGGTCAACCTGGCCGACAACGTCTACGCCGCCCCACGCTATCGCGGCCCCGGCGAACTGCAGGCCGGTGAGACCTGGGAAGACTGCCTGCCCACGCCGCCGCTACGCCCCGGCTACCGCCCGCAAACCCTGGAATTTCGCGCCGAGCACCTGCAGGGCAGTTTCTCGGACTGACAAAGGACTGATCATGCCTAATGTACTCATCACCGGTTGCTCCAGCGGCATTGGCCGCGCCCTCGCCGACGCGTTCAAGAGCGCAGGCTACGAGGTGTGGGCCAGCGCCCGCCGCCAGGACGATGTGACCAGCCTGGCCGCGGCCGGCTTCAATGCCGTGCCGTTGGACGTCAACGACAGTGCCGCCTTGCAGCGCCTGGCCGAACAACTGGGCGAATTGGATGTGCTGGTGAACAACGCCGGTTATGGCGCCATGGGCCCCTTGCTCGATGGCGGCACCGACGGCTTGCAACGCCAGTTCGAAACCAACGTTTTTTCCATCGTCGGCGTGACCCAGGCGCTGTTTCCCGCCCTGCGCCGTCGCCAAGGCCTGGTGGTGAATATCGGCAGCGTATCGGGCGTGTTGGTGACCCCCTTTGCCGGTGCGTACTGCGCATCCAAAGCCGCCGTGCATGCCTTGAGCGATGCACTGCGCATGGAGTTGGCGCCGTTTGGTGTGCGGGTGATGGAAGTCCAACCGGGAGCGATCAACACCCGTTTCGCCAAAAATGCCGGCGCCCAGGCAGAGCTGTTGATCAACGAACAATCGCCGTGGTGGCCGCTGCGCGAGGGCATTCGAGCGCGCAGCCAGGCCTCCCAGGACAAGCCGACCCCCGCCGATGTATTCGCGGCGGATGTGCTCAAGGCGGTGCAACAGAACGAACCACCACGCTTGTTGCGTTCGGGCAACGGCAGCCGGGCGTTGCCGTTGATGGCCGCGTTGTTGCCCAAGGCGCTGCTGGAGAAAATCCTGATGAAACGCTTCGGGCTGACGCGGACGCTCTAGCCTTTCATAAAATCAATAAACGCCCGCACCTTCTGCGGCAAATGCCGCGTATCCGGATATATCGCATAAACCCCTTGCGGCGCAAAGCGATGGTCCGGCAACAGGTGCACCAAGCGCCCCGACCGCAGATCGTCTTGCACCAGCCACTGCGGCAGCACCGCGACACCGTGGCCGCGCACGGCAAAGGCCTGGAGCACGGCGGCACTGTCGGCGACCAGTGCCGCCGGGCCGATGCGATAGGAGTGCGGGTCACCGGTCGGGCCGGTCACGTTCAACTCCGTCAGGCGGCCATGCCCCAGCTTGGGCAAGCGCTCCAACTCGTCCAGGGTTCGAACCCCGGCAAACGCTGGCGCTGCAACCGCCAATACCTCGTAGGTCGACAGTTGCACGGCGCGGTGATTGGAGTCCGCAAGGCGCCCCAGCCGGATCGCCACGTCAAAACGTTCCGAAATCAAATCGGCATGGGTGGACGATGTGGACAAGTGAATATGCAAGTCCGGGTGCAGCCGACGGAACGCCTCGACCGCCGGGGCGACCACGGCCAGCGCATAGTCCACGGTCGTGGTGATGCGCAGCGTGCCCTTGAGCTGGGCATGTTCCGAACGGGCATCCTCGATCGCCAGCTGTGCTTCCTGCAGCACCCGCGTGCAGCGCTGATAGAAGCGCTCGCCGGCGTCCGTCAGCGCCAGTTGCCGGGTATTGCGAGTGAGCAGGGTGACACCCAGTTCGGCCTCCAGGCGCTTGAGGTTGAAACTGACCACGGCACGGGTCTGGCCCAACAGGTCGGCGGCCGCGCTGAGCGAGCCGGCTTCTACCACGGCTTTGAAGGTGTCGAAGCGGTCCAGGCTGACCATGGGCAAACCCCTCATTTGTCAAAATATTTTTGACAAACTAGCAGGCAAACCGGTGTATTCCAAAGTGAACATGTGGCCTACCCTGCCCACTTCACTCGCAGGATCACGTTCATGACCTACCGCTCGAAAGTCGCCTGGATCTTTTTGCTGGGCTTCGCCCTGGACCTGGTGAACATGTTTGTCGCCACCGTCGCCTACCCGGATATCGCCCGTCAGTTACAGGCTTCGGTGACGCAGCTGGCGTGGGTCAGCAACGCCTACATGCTCGGCCTCACTTTGATCATTCCATTGAGTGTGTGGCTGGCGGCGAGCCTGGGCGAGCGCACGTTGATTGCCAGCAGCCTGCTGTTGTTCGCCGGGGCTTCGGTAATGGCCGGCCAGGCAAGCTCGATCGAAGCGCTGATTGGCTGGCGTGCGTTGCAAGGCTTGGGTGGCGGGCTGCTGATTCCGGTGGGGCAAGCGATGGCTTATCGGCAATTTCCGGCAGCAGAGCGCAGCCAACTGACGGCGCGGGTGATGTCGGTGGCGTTGCTGGTGCCGGCACTGTCGCCGACGCTGGGCGGGCTGATCGTCGACAGCGTGTCGTGGCGCTGGATCTTCTATGCCAACCTGCCGCTGGCGCTGGTCACCGGGTTGCTGACCATGCTGTGGATAAAACCTGACGTGCCGACCGCCGTGCGCCCGGCGCTGGACATCGGCAGTATTTTCAAACAAGCCGGCAGCCCGATGCTGCGGGTGGCAATGCTGGTTTATCTGTTCATTCCCGGCGTGTTTATCGGTACCAGCCTGATCGCCATTCTCTATTTGCGCAGCCTGGGTTATGACGCAACACGCACTGGCGCACTGATGCTGCCGTGGGCGCTGGCGTCGGCGCTGGCCATTTTCCTCAGCAAAAAACTGTTCAATCGTTGCGGCCCCAAACCCTTGTTGCTGATGGGAATGGCCCTGCAATGCGGCGGCATTCTCTGGCTGAACAACCCCGAACCCAGCGTGATTATTGTTGCCTATGTATTGATGGGCCTGGGTGGCAGCCTGTGTAGCAGCACCGCACAAACCCTGGCGTTTCTGGATATTCCCGCCGCCCATATGGGTCATGCCAGCGCCTTGTGGAACATCAACCGGCAAATCAGCTTCTGCCTTGGCGCCGCGGCGCTCAGTGCGCTGTTGTCGGCCTTGGATTCTTTCGCGACAACCTTCACGATAGCCGCAGCCCTGACCGTGCTGCCCGTCTTCGCAGTGTCACGCCTGGATACGTCCAGAGTCCGCGCACTGCTTCATCCTGCCAGTGAGCGACAGCCATGAATGATTACCGTATTTTTTTCGACGAAGTGATCCACACCCACATCCAGATCGAGCAATGGTTTGCCGGAGTGGCGCCTGAAGGAACATTGCCGAGCCTGCTGGCGCGCTTCTCGCCCGAATTCAGCATGGTGGCACCCGCCACCGGCGCCAGGGTGAATGCGGCCGGGGTCAATGCGCTGTTCACGCGCCTGGGTGGCATGCGTCCAGGGTTGAAAATCACCCTGAGCGAAATGACCGGGATTGATCAACACGCCAACGGTGCGACAGTCACTTACCGCGAGCTTCAGATCGATGACAGCGGTACCCGGACGGATCGGCGGGCCACCGTGGTGTTCGAGAAGCAGGCCAGCGGTGCGCTGCTATGGCGGCACCTGCATGAAACCTACTGCCAGGCGTGACTCCAGGGTCATTCATTACAGAGCAATACAATTTTGCTACAACCCTGAACGGGCGCTTTGCGTAAAGTTGCGCCCTGATTCCTGACTCAACAAACACCTCGCCCCTATCCGGCTGGTCGTTGATCGAAGTCCGCATCGATCCTCTAAAACAGTCCTGGAAGCTTCTGGGTGAAACCAATCAAGCCTTTTAACCTTTCGCGCTCTTGCCGGACGCTATGCTCACTGTCACTGCTGTTGATGGTCACGACCGGCTGTTCAGTCGCCCCCTTGCCGGCCTTGAAACCCACCCCACCCGAAGCGTGGCGCAACGCGCCGCCTCCCGGGTCGCCGCTGGCCCCCGACCTGAACCAGTGGTGGCGCGCATTCAATGACCCCAAGCTGGATGCGCTGGTGGCGCGAGCCCTGCAAAACAACCTGGATGTCGCCGCCGCCGTCGAGCGCCTGCGGGCCGCGCGGGTATTGCGCCAACATGCGCAATCGCCGTATCTGCCCTCGCTGGGGATCAAGACTCACGATGCGATCAGCCCTGATACCAGCACGTCTTACTTCCTGATCGGCTTTGACGCGCAGTGGGAACTACCGCTGTTTGGCGCCGGACAAAGCGCCGACCGCGTGGCCCAGGGTAACGAGGCGCGCATAGTTGCCGACTTGCGCAGCGTGCAGGTGTCGCTGGTGGCTGAGGTCGTGCGCCAATGGATCGAACTGCGCTCGGCGCAACAGGCAGAACGCGCGCTGCTGAGCGTGCGCGACACCCAGCATGAAAAGTTGCAACTGTTGCAGGTACGTCAGCAACTCACACTGGCGCCTCAGGGCGATGTGGCCGGCGCCGAGGCTGAACTGGCGCAGACGGAGATGCTGCTGACCGAGCCACGGCAACTGATCAACAGCCATGCGCAACAATTGGCGCTACTGACCGGGCAGCCGGAACCCGACGCGGGTTGGCTGCAACCCGGCTCCGCCCCTACACTTGGCCAACGGCAATTCAACGGCCTGCCGGCGGACCTGTTGCGCACACGTCCGGAAATTGCCGGCGCCGAGGCCGAGGTGTTGATCGCCGCCGGTGAACTCGGGTTGAGCCGTGCCGAAATGTACCCGCACCTGAGCCTGGGCACGTCGTTGCAGTGGTCGCTGAACATTGCCAGCAATCGCAAGCACACGCCCAGCGGCAACAGCATTTTCTCGGCCGGGCCCGGGATCAGTATCCCGCTGTTCGACTGGGGCCAGCGGGCCGCCGCCGCCAAATCCAGGAATCACCAGATGAAGGCCGCCGTGCTGGCGTATCGGCAAGCGGTACTGCAAGGCGTTGCCGAAGCCGAAATCGCCTTGGGCGACCTTGAGCAACTGCGTCTGCGCGAGCAGTCGGCCAAACAGGTCTATGCCGCGACACGTAGCCGCCTGGAAGCGGCGCAACAGCGCGTCCACCTGGGTTTGATGAGCCCGCTGGAACTGACGGGCGCCCAGGTCGAAACGCTGCGCGCCAAGCAACAGGCCGACAACGCGACCACCCAAAGGGATGTCGCCTACGTCGCGCTTTACAAGGCGCTCGGTGGCGCACCGTTACCGGCGACCACGCTTAAGGATGCTGACTGATGGTGGCGCTTGCCCGTTTGACATTGGTGCATGAGTGGCGCCGCTTCCTGCCCGCGATCATCGCGGTAGGCTTTGCCGGTTTGCTGCAGTTGCTCCAGACGGCCCTGGTACTGGGCATCTTCGGCAGTGCCAGTGTGTATATCACCGGCTCCACGGCAGACCTTTGGGTCGGTTATCCCGGCACGCAAAGCGTCAACCTCGGGCGGCCGATCAATGTCGATGTAGAAATGCGCCTGCGCATGGATGCCGATATCCAGCGGGTGGAGTCGTTCCGCTGGGTGGATGCCGATTGGCGCGGTGCACGCGATACCGGTGGCGTGTCGGTCTACGTCTGCGGCATTGATGCCGGCCCCCACGGCCTGATGTTTGAACGGACCTTGCCACCCCAGCTGCGTGCCCGCCTGGATGAGCCCGGCGCCGTGATCGTGGACCGCGCCGACCTGGACAGCCTGGGTGTCAAGCTGGGGGATAGCGCAATCATCAACGGCCAGCGCGTGCATGTGGTCGGCGTCACCAGCGGCCTGCGTGCGCTGGGCGGGGTCAACGTGCTGGCATCGCTCGCCACGGCGCAACAACTCGACGCCACCGCCACGGCGGACCGCATGACGTACCTGGTCGCCAAAGTGCGCGACCCGAGCCAGGCCGAAGCCGTTGCCGCGCGCCTGGGCGGCGGTGCCGGGTTCGGCAACTACGCAGTCTGGACCGCCCAGCAGTTCGCCCAGCGCTCGCAGATGTACTGGATGTTCGACACGGGCGCCGGTGCAGGCGTGTTGTTTCTGGCAGGCATCGTCTTTCTGGTCGGCGCCGTGATCACCAGCCAGACACTGGTAGCCGCCATTGTCGGTTCGATCCGCGAGTACGCAACCCTGAATGCCCTTGGCGTGGGGGTCAATGCCCTGCGCAAAGTGGTGATGGAACAGGCGTTCTGGGTCGGGGCGCTGGGGTTGCTCGGCAGTTCGGTGCTGGCGGGGCTGTTCTTTGTCATGGCGGCGCACTACAACGTGCCGTTGCAACTTTCGCCCGGCGCGGCTCTGGCGTGCGTGCTGCTGAGCATGATCCTGGCACTGGTGTCGGGCCTCGCGGCCATCCGCACCTTACGCCACGCCGACCCGGCAAGCCTTCTGAGATAACTGCCCATGAGCCTCTCGACATCGGCAACCGCCATCACGCTTCAAGCCCGTGGTATCAGCAAGTCGTTTACCTCGGGCCGGATCGTGACGCCCGTGCTGCACGACATTTCCCTGGCGATACGGCCGGGAGAACTGACCCTGATCTCAGGCCCGTCCGGTTGCGGCAAAAGTACGCTGCTGGCGATCCTCAGTGGTTTGCAACGCCCCGACCAGGGCAGCGCCACCGCATTGGGGCAAGACCTGGCAAGCCTGGACAACCAGGCACTCGAGCGTTTTCGCCTCAAGCACACCGGCTTTGTGTTCCAGGGTTTCAACCTGTTCCCGGCCCTGACCGCACTGCAACAGGTCGAACTGCCGTTGAGCTACCTGGGCCTGCCTCACAAAGAAGTACGCCAGCGCGCCATCGCGGCCCTGGAAGAAGTCGGGCTCGGTGCGCGCATGAAGCTGCGCCCGGCCGAATTGTCCGGTGGCGAAAAGCAACGTGTCGCCATCGCCCGTGCCGTGGCCAAAGAGCCCGAACTGCTGTTCGCCGACGAACCGACCAGCGCGCTCGACGCCGCCAACGGCCATATCGTGATCGACATTTTGCACAGGATCGCACGCACACACGGGACCACGGTGCTGTGTGTCAGCCACGACCCGCGTCTGATCAGCAGTTCCGACCGGGTGCTGAGCATTGAAGACGGCCGCATCCTGAACGATCACTCCCAACCCTTCCCACCCGCCAAGCTGGCCGGTGCCCAGGAACATTTTGTATGAACTCGCGTTCGCTTCGCCCATGGCTGGTTCTGAGTAGCGCACTGTTGTTGCTCGCGGGTTGCTCCCGTGAAGATCAACCGGCAAACCCCGCCGCATCGGCCCCCAGCTACCTGGCGGTCGCCCGTGGCCGCATTGACGTGGAAGGCGGCCTGCTCAAGCTCGGCTTCACTTCCGACGCGGTGGTTAATGAGATCAAGGTAAAAGAAGGCGAGCAGGTCAAAAAAGGCCAACTGCTCGCCACCCTGGACAGCGAGCTGCAACAACTGGCGGTGGGTGCTGCACTGACCGGGCAACAACAGGTGCAGGTGCAAGCCAAACAACTGGCCAGGCAGCTCAAGTTCGCCGAACAGAAGGCCAAGCGCCTGACATTGGCCGCCGGAGCAGGCGCCGGCGACCAGCAAAGTGCCGATGAGGCCCACGAGGCGGTCGAGCGGCTGCGTGACGAGAGCGAAACCAATAAGGTGCAAGCCGACATCGCGACGAGAAAGCTCAATGCAGCACGCTACGAACTGACCCGGCGCAGCCTTCGCGCGCCCATCGATGCCGAAGTGGTCCGTCGCCTGATCCAGCCCGGCGCGGCGGTCTCCGCGCAATCCGGTGCGGCCTTCGTATTGCTACCGAACCAGCCGCGTATCCTACGAGCCGAGCTGAATGAATCGTTTGCCGGCGTGGTCACCCCCGGTATGCGGGCCGAAGTGACGGATGACAGCGGCACGGGCTCGGCACCGCTGTCTGCCCATGTAGTGCGCATCAGTGCGGTGCTGGGCAACAGCACCCTTGAAGACGACGCCCAGGTGCGGGCCAACATGCGTACGGTCGAATGTATCCTGGCGTTCGACCAGCCCCCGCCGGCGTCACTGCGGGTCGGTCAACGCATGCTGGTGCGGTTCGGCCCGTAGGCGTTTGCCTGGGCAGGCCGTGCAACGCGGCCTGCTCAACGGGTCGTCGGGTTGACGATCACCGTGCAGGTGATGCCTGCCGCCAGCAGCACGCCTTCGGGCACCTCATCGATATGAATGCGCACCGGCACCCGCTGGGCCAATCGCACCCAGTTGAAGGTCGGGTTCACATCCGCCACCAGCTCACGGCTTTCAGGGTTGTCACGATCGTAGATGCCACGTGAGATGCTTTCCACGTGCCCCTTGAGGGTCTCGCCGCTCATCAGTTGCATATCGGCTGGGTCGCCGACGTTGACGTGGGGCAACTTGGTTTCCTCGAAGAAGCCATAGACCCAGAACGAGTTCATATCCACCACGGCCATCTTGGCTTCGCCGATGCGCGCATAGTCGCCCCGATGCACATTGAGGTTGGTCACATAACCGTCGACGGCCGCGACCACTTGAGTGCGCTTCAAGTTGAGTTCGGCGGCTTCCAGTTGCGCCAATGCGTGCTGGTAATCGGCCAACGCCGAGTCGGCAATGTTGCTGGCGTCGTCACGGTTTTCCTTGGAGATCACCAGGGCGTCGAGGTCGGCACGGCGGTGGGCATTGACCTTGCGCATTTCCCAGGTGGCTTTGCGCGAGGCCACCAGCGCTTGCGCCTGTTTGACCGCGATGCGGTAGTGCTCGGGGTCAATCTGCATCAGCAGGTCGCCCTTCTTCACCAGCTGGTTGTCACGCACCGGCACGTCCACCACTTCGCCGGTCACGTCGGCGGCGACGTTGATGATATCGGCGCGCACACGGCCGTCACGGGTCCACGGGGTTTGCATGTAGTGCACCCACAGCGTGCGGCCAATCCAGATGGCCAGGGCCAGCACCAGCAAGGTCGCAAGCAGACTGAAAAACTTTTTCATCGGGGCATTCTCAACGGTAGACGGTCAGCGCCAGGGCGCCGAACAGGCAAACGAACAGGCTCAGGCGCAACAACGCCGGGTGCCAGAAAAAACGGTACAGGTCGAACCCGGCCAGGAAGCGGTCCACGCCCCAGGCCAGCCCCGCCGCGATCAGGAACATCAGGGTCATGGTCGGCATGTAGAGGCCGTGGAACGCGATTTCACGGGGCATGCGTGACTCCTTGCGTGGCGCCCTTGAGGGCCGCCAGTGGTGATTGCGGGTCCAGCAGCGAGGTGCGGATAAAATGCAGATAGCTTTTCACCCGGCGCAGGGCCGAAGTGTCGAAGTGCGGGGCGAAAGGTTCGTCGGTGGCCTGCACGCGGCTGATGGCGTGGTCGACTGCGATCAGGCCGCGCTCCAGGTTGCTCGCGCTGGGTTGCAGGAACAGTCGCACCAGTGAGCGGCCCATCACGCGGATCGCCTGGCGCCACGGCTGGGATTCGGCATACGCCGGGTGCACCGGCAGGATCGCCTGTTCCTTGCGCAACTCGATGATCGCGTGGCCGACTTCCAGCACCACGAACATCCAGCGCAGCAGGTCGCGCTGCACCTGCGGCTGGCCGACCGCCAGGCCGTAGGCCTGGTGCAGCAGGTCGCGGGTGCGGCTTTCGAAGCTCGACGCCAGGCCCTTTAGCTTGCCGCTAATCGCATACACCACCTGTTCACGCAGGTCCTGCTCCAGGCGACGCCACAACCAGTGGCTGTTGGGCGGCAGAATGATCGCCCCCGCCGCCGCGCACACCAGCATGCCGATGACCATCGCGATGTAGTCGTTGATGAAGGTGTAGGGGTTGTAGATCGTGAGGTTGTCCGGCACCGAGCCGGTGCTGAAAAAGATCAGCAGGCCCACGCCTACGCCGGCGTATTGCGGGCGTGAAGCGAGAAACGCACCGCAGATGATGACGGGGGCGAGCATCACGCACAGCAGCGGGAAACCGTCGATCCACGGGAACACAAAAAACATTTCGACGAAGCCCACCAGCGCACCGATCAAGGTACCGCAGGCCATCTGGAACGCCATGCGCTTGGGGTTGGGCGTCGCCGCAGACAGCCCGACCGTAGCGGCGGCGATCAAGGTCATGGTTGCGCCGCTCGGCCAGGCGGTGGCCACCCAGTAACTGCCGAGTACGATCAGGATGAACGACGCGCGGATCCCCGAAGCGGCGCAGGCCAGCCAGTTGGTCTTTGGCGTATAGGGCTCGTCCCAGTCTTCCCGAGCGTGGCTGTGGTCGGCCAGGGAAGCGTGGGTCAGCGCGTAGTTGTGCAAGTCATCGACAAAGCGGTAAAGCAACTCGTAGGCGGTGTGGAAATCCAGCTGCTCAGCCTCGGTGGGTTCGCCCTCCTGGAAGGCCGCACGCAGGCTGCGCACCGTGGCCGGCAGGCCGTCCTTGTAGGCGCTCAGTTGGTTGGCCAGCCGTGCGGCGTCAGGGCTGGTGAGGGCACGGCCGGAAAAACCGTCGAGCACTTCGGCCAGGTCTTGCAAACCTGGCTTGATCGCCGCGACGACGTGGTCAGCCTCATCGGTGCGCAGCCGCTCCAGCAATTGGTGCAAGGCGTTAAAGCGCGTGGTGATGCTCATGAACTCACTGTTGAGGCGGCTGAGGCGCCCATTGCGCCGCCGCATATGCGGGTCTTCGAACACGGTGACGCTGCGCAACCCTTCCAGGCCCACGGCTTCGGCGATAAAACGCACGTTGCTGGCCTCGAAGCCTTCGCGCTGGCTGCGCCCACGCAGGCCATCGGTCACGAACAAGGCAAACACGCCGAAGCGTTGGTACAGGGCATTGCGCATTGCCGCGCTGGAGGTCTGCGGCAGGAACGCCGCGCTGACCAGCGTGGAACACAGGATTCCCAGGGAGATTTCCAGTACGCGCCATACGGCCGCCAAGAACGCGCCATCCGGGTGGGCCAGGGCCGGCAAGCCGACCATCGCCGCCGTGTAGCCCGCCAACACGAACCCATAGGCGCGAAAGTTGCGGTTACGCGTCGCACCGGCCGTACACAGGCCGACCCAGATCGCCAGGGCGCCGAGGAACAGTTCGGTGTTCTGCGCAAACAGGGCGATCAGCAAGACCATCACCGCCGAGCCCGCCAGGGTGCCGAGGAAACGGTAGAAGCTCTTGGCGAACACCTGGCCGCTTTGCGGCTGCATCACGATGAAAACCGTGATCATTGCCGTGCGCGGTTGCGGCAGTTCCAGGCGCATGGCCAGCCACAAGGTGAGGAACGCAGCGATCAGCACCTTGAAGATGTAGACCCAGGTCACGCCGTCGCTGCGCGCCCAGTCGAAGAAACCACGGCGCCACTCAAGGGAGTGCAGCCAGCGCAGCGGTGCAGGCAAAGGAGTCATCACAGGCTACTCAGTGGTCAAACACGGCGAGCGCCGCCGGGGTCTTGCTCGGGAGGGTCTTGGCCGGTTGCGGCACATCGTTGCCGGCCCCGAGGCCGCCACCCAGGGCGGTCACCAGTTCGGCGTGAGCGCTCAAGCGTGCGGCCTGCACCTGTTGCTCGATCTGTTGCTGGCGGAACAGCAAGGTCTGGGCGTTCAGCACGTTGAGGTAATCCGTGAGGCCGCGTTGGTAGGCGATCATCGCGATGTCATAGGTTTTCCGGGCCGACGCCACCGACTGCGCGGCGAAGGCCGCCTGCTTGTCCATGGACTCGCGGCGGATCAACTGGTCGCTGATGCTTTTGAGCGCGTTGACCAGGGTCTGGTTGTACTTGGCCGCGGCGATGTCATAACCGGCACTCGCCTCACCCAATTGCCCGCGCAGGCGGCCACCGTCGAAAATCGGCAAGGTGATCGCCGGGCCCACGCTGTAGTTGAATTTCTGCCCACTGAGGAAGCCCAGCGCGGTGCCACCGGTGGCCATGTAGCCGAGGCTGCCGACCAGATCCACGTTGGGGTAGAAACCGGCATGGGCGACATCGATACCCCGGGCCTGGGCGGCGACCTGCCAGCGGCTGGCGACCACGTCGGGGCGCTGGCCGAGCAATTGCGCGGGCAGGCTGGACGGCAGTTTCAACGGGGCGGCGAGGGACAGCGTTGGGCGCTGCAACATCGCGCCCTCCCCCGGGCCTTTGCCGGCCAACGCCGCCAACTGGTTACGGCTCAGGGCGATTTCTTCGTCCAGGGCGTCCAGTTGGCGATGGGTTTCCGGCAATGGGCTTTCGGCCTGGCTGACGTCGAAGTGGGTACCGATCCCCGCGTTAAGGCGTTTATTGGCGAGCTCCAGGATCTGCTCTTGCTGGGCCAGGGTGGCGGCGACGATATCGCGGCTGGCGTAATGCAGCGACAGCTGGATATAGGCGCGCACCACGTTGTTCTGCAATTCGAGTTGGGCCTGGCGCGCCTCGGCGGCGCTCATGTGAGCCAGGTCGACAGCGCGTTCCGTGGTATTGCTTTCACGGCCCCACAGGTCGAGCGCATAGCTCAGGCCGAGCGTGGAACTGTTGTCCCAGGTGTTCGCGCCACTCAACTCGCCAGGACCGTAGAACTGGTCCTTGGGCCAGTTGTGGCGCTTGAGAGTGGTGTCGCTGTTGACCTGCAACGACTCGGCCGACTCGGCCACCCCGGCCATGGCCCGCGCCTCACGCACCCGCGCGGCGGCCATGGCCATGCTCGGGCTGTTTTGCGTGGCACGTTCAACCCAGCGGTTCAGTTGCGGGTCGTTGTAGGCTTGCCACCACTGGGCGGTGGGCCAGTGGGCGTCCTGGACGGCGTTCTGGATGGCTTCGTCGGTGGCCAGGGTATTGGCGTTGAGGACCTGGCCTTGTGGGGCAATGCCTCCGGTTCCGATGCAGCCGCTGATTGCTAACGATAAAGCCCAAACACTGAGAGTCTTCAGCTCTCTGCTGATGCGGCACGGCACGGCAAGCGAATTCCTGAGGTGGTAATGCGGGGAAGGTGGCGCAATTCTAGGCGGCGGCATGCAGGACGATAAGCTGGTATTCCTGTGAATCTTTGTTACCGTTCAGGCGATAATCCATTGGTAGGGATCACTGATCGGCGTAACTTTCTGTCACAATTTGTCATCTCCCCTGAGAACACTCCATGGACACTTTGCAAAACATGCGCGCGTTCAGTTGCGTCGCCGAAGCCGGCAGCTTTACCGCCGCCGCCGCGCAGCTGGATACCACCACGGCCAACGTGTCGCGCGCGGTCTCCAACCTCGAGGCCCATCTGCAAACCCGCTTGTTGAACCGCACCACCCGCCGCATCGCGCTGACCGAAGCCGGCAAACGCTATTTGCTGCGTTGCGAGCAGATCCTCGCCTATGTCGAGGAAGCCGAGGCCGAGGCCAGTGATGCGCATGCGCGCCCCGCCGGACAACTGAAAGTGCACACCATGACCGGCATCGGCCAGCATTTCGTGATCGACGCGATTGCCCGCTACCGGCGTACCCACCCCGACGTGACCTTCGACCTGACCCTGGCCAACCGCGTGCCGGACCTGCTCGATGAGGGTTACGACGTATCGATCGTGCTGGCCAGCGAGCTGCCGGATTCGGGTTTTGTATCCCAACGCCTGGGCATCACCTACAGCATTGCGTGTGCCTCACCGGACTACGTCAAGGCCAAGGGTTGCGCGCAACGCCCACAGGACTTGCTCAACCATGCCTGCCTGCGCCTGGTCAGCCCCGTGATCCAACTGGATAAATGGACCTTCAATGGCCCTGAAGGCCAGGAAAGCGTGGCGATCAACACCTCGCCGTTCCTGGTGAACTCGGCCGATGCGATGAAAACCGCCATCACCAGCGGCATGGGCGTCGGCCTGCTGCCGGTGTACGCCGCCATCGAAGGCCTGCGCAACGGCACATTGGTCCGGGTCATGCCGACCTACCGCTCGCAAGAGCTGAACCTGTACGCCATCTACCCGTCGCGCCAATACCTGGATGCGAAGATCAAGACCTGGGTGGAATACCTGCGCGGGTCGTTGCCGGAGATCCTGGCGGCGCACCAGGCGGAGCTGGCCGCGTATGAGCTGAGCAGCGGCGTTCGCCTCGCGACGTTGTAGTGAGCGGGCTTGCCCCGCGCTGGGTGGCAAAGCCGCCCCAACAAAGACGCCGCGGTATTTCAGGAGGACCGAGGTGCCTGG
>NZ_PYWX01000056.1 GCF_003031675.1 Pseudomonas palleroniana
TGGATGAAGGTCAGCCGGTTACCGAAGTCTGTGCCAGCCTGGATATCGGCCCCACAGCCCTGCGCCGTTGGGTTGATCAAGTGCAAAAAGAGCGCTTGGGCTCGACTCCGGTGGGGGCCAAGGCGATTACCGCTGATCAACGAGAAATCCAGAGGCTCAAAGCTCTGCTCAGAGAGAAAGACCTGGATATCGAAATCCTAAAAAAGGCCAGTGCTCTCCTGCTTTTGGACGCCAAAGATCATTCACGCTGATCGATGAGCTGGACGAGCAGTACGGCGTTAAAAAGTGTTGCCGGGTGTTTGGGGTCAACCGCAGTAGCTTTTACGCCTGGCGCCAGCGCCAAGGCAGAGCAAATCCTGAACGGGACAAGCTCAAAGCCGCGCTGGTCAGGCACCACAAGGCGTCCAGAGAGTCGGCCGGCGCACGTACTTTGTCCAAGGAGCTACAAGCCAAAGGGCATCGTATCGGGCGTTATATGGCTCGCAGTTTGATGCGCGAAGCTGGCATCGCTAGTCGTCAGCGCCGGCGCCATAAGTACAAATCGCCGGGTGTGGAGGCCTTGGTGGCGCCGCACGTGCTCAAGCGAAAATTTGATGTGACGGCGGTTAATCAAGTGTGGTGTGGCGACGTGACATACATCAAGGTCGGCAAGCGATGGATGTACTTCGCCGCCGTTCTGGATCTGTACGCTCGCAGGATCGTAGGCTGGTCGTTCTCGATGATTTCTGATGCCAACCTGACCTGCGAAGCGCTACGCATGGCGGTTGAGCTGCGCGGCCATCCCCAGGATGTGTTGTTTCATTCTGATCAAGGTTGCCAGTACACCAGCCATAAATTCCGAAACGCGCTTGTGAAACATGGGTTTAGGCAAAGTATGAGCCGTAAAGGCGAGTGCTGGGACAATGCCCCGATGGAGCGTTTCTTTGGTAGTTTGAAGTCCGAGTGGGTGCCTGAAACGGGCTACAAACTGGAGCATGAGGCCCGGGCAGATGTGCAGCGCTATGTCTCGCGCTACAACATCAGTAGGCCTCACAGCTATAACGACTACAGATCGCCGGTCGTGAAGGAAAGGTTGGCGGCGTGAACCGTAATCAGTGTCCAAGATTACTTGACCAGTTCA
>NZ_PYWX01000057.1 GCF_003031675.1 Pseudomonas palleroniana
TGGATGAAGGTCAGCCGGTTACCGAAGTCTGTGCCAGCCTGGATATCGGCCCCACAGCCCTGCGCCGTTGGGTTGATCAAGTGCAAAAAGAGCGCTTGGGCTCGACTCCGGTGGGGGCCAAGGCGATTACCGCTGATCAACGAGAAATCCAGAGGCTCAAAGCTCTGCTCAGAGAGAAAGACCTGGATATCGAAATCCTAAAAAAGGCCAGTGCTCTCCTGCTTTTGGACGCCAAAGATCATTCACGCTGATCGATGAGCTGGACGAGCAGTACGGCGTTAAAAAGTGTTGCCGGGTGTTTGGGGTCAACCGCAGTAGCTTTTACGCCTGGCGCCAGCGCCAAGGCAGAGCAAATCCTGAACGGGACAAGCTCAAAGCCGCGCTGGTCAGGCACCACAAGGCGTCCAGAGAGTCGGCCGGCGCACGTACTTTGTCCAAGGAGCTACAAGCCAAAGGGCATCGTATCGGGCGTTATATGGCTCGCAGTTTGATGCGCGAAGCTGGCATCGCTAGTCGTCAGCGCCGGCGCCATAAGTACAAATCGCCGGGTGTGGAGGCCTTGGTGGCGCCGCACGTGCTCAAGCGAAAATTTGATGTGACGGCGGTTAATCAAGTGTGGTGTGGCGACGTGACATACATCAAGGTCGGCAAGCGATGGATGTACTTCGCCGCCGTTCTGGATCTGTACGCTCGCAGGATCGTAGGCTGGTCGTTCTCGATGATTTCTGATGCCAACCTGACCTGCGAAGCGCTACGCATGGCGGTTGAGCTGCGCGGCCATCCCCAGGATGTGTTGTTTCATTCTGATCAAGGTTGCCAGTACACCAGCCATAAATTCCGAAACGCGCTTGTGAAACATGGGTTTAGGCAAAGTATGAGCCGTAAAGGCGAGTGCTGGGACAATGCCCCGATGGAGCGTTTCTTTGGTAGTTTGAAGTCCGAGTGGGTGCCTGAAGCGGGCTACCAACTGGAGCATGAGGCCCGGGCAGATGTGCAGCGCTATGTCTCGCGCTACAACATCAGCAGGCCTCACAGCTATAACGACTACAGGTCGCCGGTCGTGAAGGAAAGGTTGGCGGCGTGAACCGTAATCAGTGTCCAAGATTACTTGACCAGTTCA
>NZ_PYWX01000058.1 GCF_003031675.1 Pseudomonas palleroniana
TTCAGGCACCCACTCGGACTTCAAACTACCAAAGAAACGCTCCATCGGGGCATTGTCCCAGCACTCGCCTTTACGGCTCATACTTTGCCTAAACCCATGTTTCACAAGCGCGTTTCGGAATTTATGGCTGGTGTACTGGCAACCTTGATCAGAATGAAACAACACATCCTGGGGATGGCCGCGCAGCTCAACCGCCATGCGTAGCGCTTCGCAGGTCAGGTTGGCATCAGAAATCATCGAGAACGACCAGCCTACGATCCTGCGAGCGTACAGATCCAGAACGGCGGCGAAGTACATCCATCGCTTGCCGACCTTGATGTATGTCACGTCGCCACACCACACTTGATTAACCGCCGTCACATCAAATTTTCGCTTGAGCACGTGCGGCGCCACCAAGGCCTCCACACCCGGCGATTTGTACTTATGGCGCCGGCGCTGACGACTAGCGATGCCAGCTTCGCGCATCAAACTGCGAGCCATATAACGCCCGATACGATGCCCTTTGGCTTGTAGCTCCTTGGACAAAGTACGTGCGCCGGCCGACTCTCTGGACGCCTTGTGGTGCCTGACCAGCGCGGCTTTGAGCTTGTCCCGTTCAGGATTTGCTCTGCCTTGGCGCTGGCGCCAGGCGTAAAAGCTACTGCGGTTGACCCCAAACACCCGGCAACACTTTTTAACGCCGTACTGCTCGTCCAGCTCATCGATCAGCGTGAATGATCTTTGGCGTCCAAAAGCAGGAGAGCACTGGCCTTTTTTAGGATTTCGATATCCAGGTCTTTCTCTCTGAGCAGAGCTTTGAGCCTCTGGATTTCTCGTTGATCAGCGGTAATCGCCTTGGCCCCCACCGGAGTCGAGCCCAAGCGCTCTTTTTGCACTTGATCAACCCAACGGCGCAGGGCTGTGGGGCCGATATCCAGGCTGGCACAGACTTCGGTAACCGGCTGACCTTCATCCAACACCATGCTGGCAGCCTTGAGCTTGAACTCACTCGAATAGGATTTACGCATATCCAAACACCTCAGATTTGGGCGCTATCATAGCGCCCGATTGAAGTGTCCAAAATCATTAGGCCAGTTCAGGGTCCCTGCGCATGTTGGTTTGCCACGGGATAGGAAACCCGCGTGATCGTGTCAGCGGAAAGGTGCCCAGCTTAGTGAACTGCTGTTCACCAGTGCATTTGCCCTATGAATCGGAAAGCCGCTGGGGACCCTGGGCATTCGGATAGAGACGGGGCATAGAACCCACGCGTTCGTGTTAGCGGCTGGATTTTTTAAGTTGGTTGACAGGTTGACGTGGTTGACACCCATCACCATGGTTGACGCCACGCAGGTGTTCACTATCAGCAACAAACACAGCAACCTTTACCGAAGCTGTAACGATGCCCTCCCCTTCAAGGTCCTTTCAATCTCAACGATTGAAATTTCAGTAACTTCCGGCACCTCCCGCTAACTCGATCCCGCAGGTTTTATGTCCCGTATGCGTGGATAAATATCAGGGGCCCCGGCGCTTCCTGCGGCTTGAATGACACCTGGCGCTTAGCCATCATCGGCGGATACACTGCGGCGAGAAAACTTTAATTCAGGATGAAAAATGATTACCGCACAAGAACGGACGGACTTTCTGTCCGCCACCGCCTACGCGCAAAAAAAAATGATGGGGATGGGGGAGATAATCCCTGCAGCTACGTTGACCACCTACGACCAACGTCGACGAAACCTCATAAAGGAAAGCGCTCGTATAGACTTAAAGCTGAAAAAGCTTTATGAGCTCTTGGACGATTATGTTTCACACGTCAGCCATATCACTCCATGCCATAAAGGCTGCTCCGCCTGCTGCCATGAACAGGTGATCGTCTTCGAAATTGAAGCAGATTACATTCAGAAAAATACGGACCATAAGAAAATTGCGAGCGACCTTCTCCAGATCACAACGAAGGCAATGGGCGCACATACACCATGCCCTTTCCTCCAGGGAGGCGCTTGTTCAATATATCAATTCCGCCCCTTAGCCTGCCGCAACCATGTCAGTATCCTGGAAAGCTCAAGCCTATGTGACTTCAAGTATTGGAACGAAGGATTAATTTATCCTAAGACGAGCGCAGAAATACTGCTCAAGGCCGGGAAAGAACTTCAAAGTCAGCAAAAGCGCTATGGATCGGCAGACATTCGTGACTATTTCGGTTGGTGACCGGTTCTATGTACCTTTCTCTTGATTGAGATAAAGCGTGTAATCGCTTTACTGAAAAATATCAGCAGCAAACACAAACATGTATCCCTGCTTGTATCCCAAACCGTATAATTCCTCTACAAAACACGAATTACATAGAACGCACGAGTCTCCCTCGGGCACCATCTTAAAAAAAGACCTTGAAATTCAAGGTCTTTTTTTCGCCTGTAGAAAAGTGCGCGGCCAACAAAATTGCCGCTCGCCCCCTAATCCCTCCCCACTCGCCAAATCACCCACCACCGCTGTCACCACCTCCCTGAAATTTCGCATCCTTCGGCAAATGCTCCCCTCGATGACCACGCTCCCCCCCATCCTTATTCTGCTGATGCCAGCGCGCCAACGCCTCGGCACCGTCTTCGGCCTGCGCGATCAGCGGAACTGACACCATCAATACAAGCCCCATGCATAAAGTCAGTTTTCTCATCTCATGTCACCTACGTGGGTTGAAACGCAAATGCGGGCACCACGAACCCCATGCTTGCGCCCCTGAAGCCAGCTGCGATTGCGGGGCGATCCGCTGGGATTGGTAGTGTTCGCGTATCGCTCTAACAACCAGGCCAGGTCCTGATAGCACGCCGCCAAATGATGGGCGCCGAGCCTCGTCATCGACTTCGACGTTCGTCGTGCCTGGGCCGCGCCGATTGACGGGGCATGGGCGTAGCGAGAGATCCGTCGTATTCCTGCTTGTGCGCACTTGGCGATGGGGGATGCGGGGTCCACGCGGCTTGCCTTGCGCTGTAGCCGCCCCAGTTCACGGCTCAGTTGAAGCGACAGGTAACCCACCTGGTAGTCGTGCTGATTGTCCGGTCCGAGCAGATTCTTCAGGGACACCATGCGGTGCTGCTGCTTCGCCTGCCATTTACCCTGATCGATACGCTGCCCATAGCGAAGCAACAGACGCGTTTCTTTATGCAACGCGCCTTTGAGCGCCAGGATCTGTTTGTTGGCATCCTTGGGCAGGATTTGAAAGGCTAATAAGGAAATGAGCATCGCGGCGAACCAGGCGAGCGCCTGATTGGCAAATTCGGCGAAGTCGTAGTGGGCGGTGCCACCGGTGCTGACCAGCGTATTGAACGCAATCAGGTAGGCGATACCTTGAAGCGTTTGGCGAGGTTGAGTCGTGGCATGAATGCCGAACGACCAGAATATGGCAAGCGTCATGAACAGAAGCGGAAAGCCGTTGATATGCGGCAACAGCAGAAACTTGCACACCGCGGCCGCCAGCAGGGCATAGAGCGTGCCCCGGATGAAACCGGAGATGCCGTCGATGGGGGCTGCGGCGACGGCCAGCAAGGTGCAACACGGCCCCAGCACAGCCAGTAGTGTCGGGCCCTGGTCCCAGGCGGTCAGGTACCAGAACCCGCCGACGGCCAGCGTGGCAAACAGTGCGCGGAGGCCGTTGCGTGCCGCGTCCGGATAATTGCGGTGAAAACCTACGTTGCGCACAGCTACGTATGCCTTGCGGTCGAGGCTTGAAAAACTTTCCAAGGCGCATGCGAAGTCCGCGAGTTGTTCCTGCGAGCGTTCCCTGTGCAACATCGAGTTGGGGTTTAGGCTACTGCCCAAGTCACTATCGCGGCCTATACGTATGCGACCCACCTGATCCGCCGCCGTCGCGAACCCATAGGATGTGTTTGCGATGCCTTCGCCTAAATGCTGCAACGCCCTACCTGCATCGGCGAGGGCCGGCTGGATTTCCAGTTCGGGTTTGCTCAGGGGCGCATTCAGAATCGCGGCTTGAAGTTGCGCGAGGCCGACCTGAATCGCCAGCATCCTGCTGCGAATGAGCGACGACTCTCCCCAGGCTATTCCGAGCAGGTCATCGACCTTGCCGATGTCGATGGCAAGCTGACGTTGCTCCCCAGCCAATTGCGGCGATGGTTCACCCGAGAACTGCGCCGCCAGCAGCCGGGCAGTGCGGGCGCATACGTCGGACAAGGCACGGCGGACTGTCTGCTCCGAGGTCTTGCGACTGAACAACGTGGCGATCAGGCTCAGGCTGAACACGCCCAGCACCACCGCCGTGCCGCGGGTGATGACGTGGTCAAACCCTTGCTCAGGCGCGACGAGCGCGGGCCCCAACGCCAGGCAGACGGTGTAGCCAGCCACCACCGCCGCCGTGGCCCGGTAGTGTTTCAGCAGGGTCATGGCACCGACGCACAGGCCCAACCATAGGCCGATGCCGAGGATGTACAGCAACATCTGCTGGGCGAATAAACCCGTCAGCACTAGGGCGGCGATCATGCCCACCAGCGTACCAATGGCCCGGTTCAAGCCCTTGCCTACTACCGCACCCTGAGTGGGGTGCACCAACAGCAAGACAGTCGATGCGCCAGAGAACGGCGAATCCAGGTGCAAATAGAAGCCGAGCCATAGGGCCAGCCCCGCAGCAGTAATACTGCGCAGCACGTAGCCGAAGCTAGCGGACGTATAGGGGCGGGGGATCGCGCCCATCAGTCGTATCAGGTGACGGGTCATCACATGAACGCCTGCAACCAGCGAGTGAGCCGCCAGCGAGGTTCGGTCTCCATCACCTCGACGCTGGCCGTCATGCCTGCGGCCAGTTCGACGCCGTCGGGCACTTTGTCCAACTCAATACGCACCGGCACGCGTTGCGCCAGCCGTATCCAACTGAAGGTTGGACTCACCTGCGGCAGGCCGCTGTCGCTGCGCAGCTCATTGCCATCGGCGATGCCTCGGCCCATGCTCGCCACGTGCCCGTCGAGCAGCGGGGCGAACCCCATCAACTTGATCGAAACCGGCGCCCCCAGGTGGATGCCCGGCAGCTTGGTCTCTTCGAAATAGCCGGTTACCCAGAAACTGCGGCTGTCGACCACAAAAACGTTGGTGTTGCCGGCCACCGCATAATCACCGGGTTGCAGGCGAAGCTGGGTCACGTAGCCATCCACCGGGGAGCGGATGACAGTGCGCTCAAGGTCGAGCCGGGCCTGGGCTAACTGGCTTTGTGCTACATCCAGGCGCGCCTTGGCTACCGCCATTGCCCGCGCCGCGTTGTCGATCTCTTCACGGGCAATCGCATCAGCCAGGCGTGTCCGCCGCTTGAACTGGTCGCTGCGTTGTTCGAAGACGCTGCGGGCCTCAGCCAACTCAGCCGTGCGTTGCTGCTCCGCCAAGCGGTAGGCACGCGAGTCTATGCGGTACAACAGGTCACCCGCGCTGACCCATTGGTTGTCGCCCACCAGCAACTGCTCGACCTGGCCGGATACCTCCGGCGCGATGCGGATCACCTGGGCGCTGACCCGTCCATCCCGGGTCCAGGGTGCCAGGACGTAAGCTCGCCAAAGCTGCATGCAAAACAGCAGCGCCAGTACGCCGAGCGACAGGGTTAACGCGGTCTTTAAAATCTTGACGATAGACATACATGGCCTCCTCAGCAGTTCACGATCAAGGCCGAAACGACGATGAGTGAGACGAAAAAACGCGCCAGCGTCGGGTGCCAGGCCCAATCCAGCCAGCGCCGGAAAACCCGCTCGAGAAGTCGGTAAGCAAGGGTCGATACGCCCAGGTAGATCAAGAAGGGAGGGACATAGAGATTGGCGATGGAAACTTCGCTAAGCATGCGTGCACCGGCAGTCGGAGGGTCGTCGCGTCAGGGGCCGTCTCGCTGTGGCCTTGTTGAAAGCATAAGCAACGATCATTCGTGCCGATATTGATTACACTGCCAAAATATAATCAAATTCAGCCAACCCTCGGACACCTCTCATGGCCGACATCCATCGCTATCACGTTGACCATTTTGAACTTGACGCGCTCTCACAACCTGCCGTGGCGTTGATGCTGGAAACCCAACGTAACGACAGCGAATCCGTCGAGCATAAACACCGCAAAGGCCAACTGGTGGTGGCGTACCATGGCGGTATCGTGTGCACCGTGGAGGACGGTGTGTGGATGGTGCCCTCCGGGTTCGGCGTATGGATTCCCGGCGGTGTCGCCCACAGCAACCGGGTGACCGCGAATGGGCAGGTATGCTTTCTATTTGTGGAGCCGGGCGCCGCCTCTATGCCGGAACACTGTTGCACGCTCGCGCTATCGTCGCTGATCCTGGAACTGATTCGCCACCTGAGTGGCCTGGTGCAGAACTACCAAGGCCACTGCGCCACCGCCCGTCTGGCCGGTGTGCTGCTCGAACAACTGGAGCAGGCCCCTTCGGAACAGCTCTACTTACCCCTACCTGCTTCCCACCAGTTACGTGCGATCGCTCGTGGCCTGGCGCAAGATCCTTCAAACCGCGCCACCGTGGCCGAGTGGGCACGACATGTGGCAATGAGCGAACGCTCGCTGGCACGCTTGATCAAGGGTGAAACCGGTCTGACCTTCGGTCAATGGCGCAAGCAATGGCAGATCATCGTCGCACTGCAGAGCCTGGCAGAAGGACAATCGGTGCAACAAACCGCCGAAACGCTGGGTTATGAATCGGTGAGCTCGTTCATCGCGATGTTCCGCAAGACACTAGGCAACCCGCCGGCGCGGTACGTGCGAGGTACGGCGGCGCGCAAATATTGATTTGAGTGCTCTTTAGCGTGATCTCCCCCGCCCTCCCAACTTGCAGGATCGTTCAAGCCCTGCCGCCCCCTCCCTCGCTAACCTGACAGCCCTCACCCACCGGAGCACCCGTCATGGTCCAGCCACAACATCCCGCCCTCCCCATAAACCTCACCCAAAAAGCCTCCCTCATCGACCAACAATGGAGCCCGCGCGTCGTCGCCGAGATGAACGACTACCAATTCAAAGTCGTACGCATCGAAGGCGAATTCATCTGGCACTCCCACCCCGAAACCGACGAGGCTTTCCTGGTGCTGGAAGGCACGCTGCGTATCGACCTGCCAGACGGCCCGGTGTATGTGAAGCCTGGCGAGTTGTATGTGGTGCCGCGTGGCGTCGAGCATCGGACGGCTGCCGAAGGGGAAGCCAAGCTGATGATGATCGAGCCACGGGGTATCTTGAATACCGGGCATGAAGGCGGTGACCGTACCGCGGTGAATGATCTGTGGATCTGAGGGCGGGCATTGTCTTGAGGTCGCCGGCCGTCTCAAACCGTTGACCTTGCGTCTGCACGGAGCGAACAGATGCAGGTCTTCAATGGTTTACGGGGCCGCGACCCTGGCAGTTCGCGGCATTGGGGTCTTTTTTTTCCGGTGCGGAACAGTGATCATCGCCCTCCCCCAAAGCCCTAGGAACCAAGACCATGGAGTTGACGCTGGAAGCAGTTGCGCTGTTTGCACTGAAGCTGGTGCACGAGACGGACGGCGGCAGCCCGCTTCTGCGGGATGATCCAGCGATGGGCGGGTATGAGCGGGAGGTATTTGGGTTGCTGGTGCGGCAGGGGAACCTGGCCGCTATTCAATCCAAAATAGCGGAGTGCGTCGACCAAGCACTTGAGGCACTGGGCGGTGCCGACACGGTCATGGGCCGTGAATTGCAGCGGTTGGCGGCGGATGTGCAAAACGTAGATCGGCTGGATGAACTGCGCGAGCCGCTAATGACCCTCAAGCATTACTTGAAAGATATCCAGTGAATCGCTGACCAGCATTGCGGCGAGATACACCATCAACACCGCCACCCCTGCATCCAGCCAGCGCCATACCACCGGCGCCCGGAATAGTTTGGTTAACCGCTGACATCCCAACGCCAAGAGTACAAACCACAACAACGAAGCGGTCATGGCGCCCATTGCAAAGAATGCTTGTTGGTTCGTGGGCTTGGCTGCGCCGATCGAGCCGATCAACACGACTGTATCAAGCCACGCGTAGGGGTTGGCGAAACCCAGAACGACCGCTGTGCCCAATAGCCCGCCTTGCGAGTGGTCGCCCTGGGTGTTTGGCATGGATTGATCACGCAGGCACGCCAACAGGCGCTGGCCGCCGAACCAAAGTAGGTAAGCGGCGCCGCAGAGCAGCAACAGCACTACCAGTGCTGGCCGACTTTGCAAAAGCGAACCTAACCCAGTGATGCCCAGAGCGATCAGCAGAATATCGGCCAATACGCAAATTGCGACCACGCCCCAGACAGGACCACGGCTGACACCTTGGCGGATGACCAAGGTGTCTTTGGGGCCGGGGGCAGCGAACAAACCGATCCCCAAGAGTAGGCCTTCAAGGTAGAGAGCATTGAAATAGGGAACCATGAAGTGTCCGTGCCCTTGAGGAGTTTAAAGGAGCTGAATAGGCTGATTACCGAAACCCATGTGCCGAGCGTTTAAGGCACGACTCAAGTCGATTGGCTGCCTGCGGAAAAAACTGGTTAACACCTGCTCCGGGGTCGGGTTGGCAAAGTAAATCAAAGAGCTTCTGGCCACCGGCCTCTCAGGTGCCAGGACCGCGTGATAGGCCGCAGGAATGGCGTGATCAGAAAGCTCAGTCAATAAAGACCCCGCCAGCACAGCAATCTCATTCTCCAAAAGACGCACGGGTTCAAGCGAGCGCCCCTTCACCAAGACAAGCCCTTCACGGCTGGGCTTGATAAACGACAGCATATGACCATCTTCATGGGGGTCCTGGGCAAATCGACGTTCAATGTTTGCAGACTGAGCGGTGTAAACACATAACTGCACATAAGACGCCGCACGAAACGGGGCGAGTGGCGGCACTCCAAACTCACTGCAGATGCCGTCCATCAACTCTTGAGCCAGCTCACTGATCTGGCGTTCAAAAACATCCACAGCCGCAAAAAATCCGCTCCGGGTGAATTCAAAACCTAAGCGTTTCGACGCATGTGCAGGCCAATAACAGAATCGCTCACAGAGGTCAGGATGGTCCTCGACACTTGAATACTCAGCACCGAATGGAAAAAAGCCATCCGTATCCTGACCGAAGGAAAATGATGCTTTGGTGGCTTGGGATATTGCTGAATATCCATCAACGATTTGTTTGTAGTCCTGCAGCATGGCTTCAGGTATTTGCAAGGTGCCGAAGCCTGATCGAGCAATGGAAGCGCAGCATGTTTTTATTTGAGTCATCGCTATATCCAAAGATAGATGTAAAGGAATGCAACAAACACTAGGTTCGCAAGCATGCGAGAAACCACGACACTGGATATAACGAACCAAAAAGGGACCCATCCATGTCCTTCCCAACGCCAGCAGGCCGTAAGTGTGCATTGCGCACTACCCGCCATGGCGATCAGGTTGTCTTTTTTGGCGAACAACGTGACGGCCTTTCCAAGGGCTAGGGACTAGCAATCGAATATGAGCATACGAACGCGCGATACCCTTCGATCTCTCGTTGTACGGCGCAGCCGAGAGTTGGGTAAATCAATGACGATATTGGCCAAGGAAGCGGGCATTTCCCGAACCTATCTGTATGGCTTGGCCGGCGGCGCCTCTCAGGATCCCTCGGTACGCACCCTGATCAAACTCGCCAAAGCGCTCAGGGTGTCACCGCTGATGCTGTTCCGTTACTTCGCCGACCTGGCAGGCGCGCCCGTCGATACTTATTCAATGGCGAGCACCAACCGCGCCATCGGCCTGCACGACCCCAGCGATATCGCCGTCTTCAATGCAGACGTCAGCACACCCGACCAAGCCGTGGTGCTGCCCGGCGAGATCTTTCAGAAAACCTGGGAAATCCAGAACCTCGGCACCCGCCCCTGGCGCGACCGGCGATTGGTACGAGTGGACGGCGAATACGTCATCGCTCGGCGCACCGCCACGGGTACGCCATTGGAAGTGGTGATGGACACACACCTGCGCAGCCTGAACAACGAAATCCCCATCGCCGAGACACTCCCCGGGCAGCCGGTGCACCTCACCGTGGAGTTCGCCGCGCCCAAGGAGACCTGCACGGTCACGTCCATCTGGCGGATCGAAGATGAACAGGGGAAGCCCTGCTATGGTCCGGCGTTCATCCTGCATGTGATCGTCAACGTCATGGCGCGCTGACCTGCGACCTACCGCCGCCCTTCCGCCGCCATCCGCACGGCCAGCCCCATCAACACCGAGCCCATCATCCAGCGCTGCACCACCTGCCATCCCGGCCGGGTGACGAAAAACACCGCGATGGAACCCGCCATGGTGGCAATCACGGCGTTGACGCTCACGCTGATCATGATTTGCGTAAAGCCCAGCACCAGTGATTGCATCAGCACACTGCCGTGGCCGTTCGGGTCGATGAACTGCGGCAGCAGCGACAGATACATCACCGCCACCTTGGGGTTCAACAGGTTGGTCACCAGGCCCATGGTGAACAGCTTGCGCGGGCTGTCCTGGGGCAAGTCGCGCACCTGGAACGGCGAGCGCCCACCGGGCCTGACCGCTTGCCAGGCCATATAAGCCAGATACAACGCACCGCCGAAACGCAGCGCGTCATAAGCAAACGGCACCGCCATGACCAGTGCCGTGATCCCCAACGCCGCGCACACCATATAAACCAGAAAACCCAACGCCACGCCGCCCAGGGAAATCAACCCGGCGGTGCGGCCCTGGCAGATCGAGCGAGAAATGAGGTAAATCATATTCGGACCGGGCGTGAGCACCATACCGAGTGAGATCAGCGCATAGGCCAGCCAGTTGGACATTTCAGGCATTGTTGGGCTCCTGGAGTGTTATTCGGCCGGCGTGAAATGCTTGGCCTGCGATGCGGTGTTGGCCACCATGTTAGGGCGTCCAAAAGCAGGCTGTTAGATACAGATCTGCGAGCAAAACGTCATACAGGCGCGAGCGCTTATTGCAGTACTTACACAAGGACAGGCACATGATCGACTTCAACAACAAAGGCTTCTTCAAGCTCAAGCAAAACAACGAGTACGCCGAGCGCGTCTCGGCCCTGCTGCTGGACGGCGAGGAAGTGATCGACGCCTACAAGGCCATGCGTGATGGGGTGGTGTTCACCAGCAAACGCATCATCGCGGTAAATGTGCAGGGCATTACCGGCAGCAAGAAGGACTTCACGTCGCTGCCGTATAAAAACATCGTGGCGTATTCGGTGGAAACGTCCGGGACGTTTGATCTGGATTCGGAGTTGGAAATTTACTTTTCGTCGTTGGGGAAGGTGAGGTTTGAGTTCACCGGGAAGACGTCGATTGTGGAAATCTCGCGGTTGATTTCCAGGCATCTGCTGGACTGATCAGCGCTCAAAAAAAGACCTTGGCGCGCCAAGGTCTTTTTTACTGCCTACACGATTCATCAGATGTTACGGTTCAAAATGTGGGAGGGGGCTTGCTCCCGATGACGCCCTCCCCCCACACCATCAAACCACAGACTTACACAGCAACCACTTCCTCCGTCACCCCATTCGCCAAACCATCCACCACCGCCTTCGCCATCTCGCCCAGATAATGCGCCGTCCAGGCAAAACGATCCGCCCCGTGTCCATGTCTGCGTCCAATGCGATGCATTTTGGAACAGTGCGATAGCTGAGAAACATGCTCCAAGGCATCGCGGATAAGCCCGCCGGTATTGACGAGGAATAGCCAGTGGAGGTTGGGCCGTTTGCAGCATTTTGAGAAACCGACGATACCGAGGTTTTTGTTGAGGAATAGGTGATCATTGGGCACCTATGGATTGGGTGGAAGTAAAAATGACAGTACTGCGAGAATGCGACCTATTAGAAGCGCTCGTCGCTTGAGCCCCTAGTGTAGGAGAGCTGCCATATTCGCTTCTCATGCAATGGGTGGCAGCTATGCTTCGGACTGAGAAACCGGGACGGTAGGAGCCAGACAGCACCGCAGGTTTCTCACGCATAGCCGCAATGGCACAGACGTAAGGGCACAAAAAGGTCTATCGTTTTTCGCATTATCCTGTCCGGCCGCTGATTATTAGGACGGAGGAAAAGTCATGCAACCAGACACACCATTGGTAGCTCATTTTTGTGGTTCACATTATCAATGCCACTCGAGAGCACTCATTGATCGTCAACTTTGCATCCAATGAAACACCAATAAGCGAAGATTTTCATACGTCCCTCCGCATAAGTGTAGCGCTTCCCCCTCAGCCACTGATAGCATTAAGCCACGCCCGGCATAAAAAGGACTCTGCCAATGACTGTTCAAGAGACATTCGCAAAAAAAACCAGAAAGCCATTCTCAAAAAAAATAGAAAACATACTTCTTTATAAATCAGCGCGAACATGCTGCGTATGTAGAGTCCCTAAAAGACCAGTCGAAATCCATCACATTGATGAAGACCCTTCAAACAATAACGAAGAAAATTTGGTCGTCATATGCGCTAACTGCCACGATGAAGCTCACACAATCCATAAGCTTTCTAAAAACCTAACACCAGAACGTTTAAGAGATACCAAAAAAAAATGGGAAGATGAAGTATCAAAGAGAGCTTCCCATGCAATGACCTCTCAAGCAAATTTAAACCAAGCAGTATGGACTTATATAAACCACCAACGTCTCCCGCAAATAATGAAGGCTCATGGAATAAAATTTGATGAGACATTACATTCAATCTTGATAGCAACTGGCGTCACAGACAAAATTGGGATACCCATTCTTAAGAAAAAAAAGGAGAGCCGCTTTCTAACTACCATTTATGACCGCCTTGAATACGACGAAGCGCACCGACTCCATCATATGTACTGCGAAGCCATCGACGATTTGATAGAGGCAAGTAATCCTATTGAGTTGGGCGCCATATGGTCGAAAACTGAAATCAAAGATTTAATAGCTCCTGGCACTATATGCTTCTGCATGCGCGGATTTCGTTTCCAGCGAGGGGATACAGTAGAAAACGAAGAGGATCGAGTAATTTATGCAAAAGCCAAAAATATAGAAATTAGATTTTCAGCTAATACTCGCCATATGTTTGGATCCTCCGCTTTATACGACTCGTTTGTCGGCCACCGGTTCATAGCAGCATTAATTATCGTAAAGAACGTCGACACTGAGGATGGTGTCTTAGTAATTAGGGCTACACCTCTAGCAATGGGTGCTGGTTTTGTCACGAGCGCCTATGATACTCCGTACGCAATGAAAACCAACAGATTAAAACGCTAACCAATGAAACGGGCTCACGCCCGTTTATATACTAGTCACATCGATAGAAACCAACATAATTAAGATTGCAAGCCAGCAAATATAAAAAACAAAACCAGTCATTCCTACCAGCACTGGCACCTCATATAAAACTCAACCCACACCTATCAATTTCAGCTTTCAAAAAAGTTCACTCGAAATTTTTGGACCATTATAAAATCCACAGAAAAACCTACCACGAACAACAATTAATACATACCACTTAACACCACCTCGCCCGAGAATATAAAAAACACAACGAGAAGTATGACTCCATCTAAATTTATATATTTCGATTTCATCCGTTTTGAACAAGACAGGTTTAGCGCGCTCGGCAGATATCGACTTACCTCGAAATTCCGTAGGGCAAGGGCATCAGCGACGTATATCTAAATAAAGCTCGAACACCTCATTCGTCATACCCCAGTCCCAACTCCCGGGCCTGCCGCACTAGCTCCTCAATTGCTTCTTGGCTTTTCTTACCTCGCTGCTGCTTGAACGCTATCAAATCCGAAAGTCGAATCCGCCGATGGCTCCCCCTTTTTGTAAAAGGAATAGCACCTTCTTCCAGAATCTCAACCAGATACTGGCGTGAAACACCAAGCAGGCCGGCGGCTTCCCTCGCGGTCCATTCGGCATTCGCCGAGACTACCTTCACGGCATTCCCGCTAGCCAATTCGCCTAGGATATCGACAAGCAGATGCAGCGCTGAAGTTGGGAGTATGAGGGTGTGAGGTTTGTCTTCTTTGTCAAAGATATCGATGCGCTGGGTTTGAAATCCGGTCGACAGGAGCGAGGCCACTTCGCGCAGGTCTTGCACAGCCGCTTCGACTTCTTTTTCCAGCGGAATGATCGTGTGGGTAATCATGATGCAGCTCCGGCGTTATGCAATTCGGTGGGATTCAACGCAAACGCAGCAAACGATAATCGAAGTATTCGGAACAGAGACACCCGCTCAAGCATCAGTCCACTTTTCCCACACCAACCACCGAATTAAGCCGACATCAGCCTCTGAGCCCCCCTCTTAGGCTCACTCCCTCGCACAAGGAAGTGAGCCGGTCATGTCAGAGCGCTTTTACCCACCCACCGAAGAACAGCTACTCAAACATCGGATCCTGATCCCGCAGCCATCGCGTGTGCCGTACTCGCCGGCTGTTGATTTTTTCGAGCAGCCCCCTGCCCCGCCCCCCACGCTAGCCAAGCCTCCCGGCTGCGTTTTCATCAAGCCCTGCCAACTGCCTGACGGTGTCACCCACTACTTCAACCCCACCGGTTACATCCCGTTGGAGCTGATCAAGGAGTACGCCCATTTAAGCCTGCTGGGTGGGCGTGAGGTGGATGGCCGAGGGGCGGTTGCCTTGCGCAAGATCGGCGGCAACGCACTGCCTGCAGGCTTGGGAGAGTTGGCATTGCGTTCGGCGGTTCTGGAGTCGGCGGCCACTGCCGTCGGGTCTGTCGCTGGAGGCTTGTTGACAGGGTTGGTGGCGCTGGCTTGGCCGTCGGAGCTGGGTGACAGCGCCCTCTACAGCGAGGAGCAATTGCGCTCGATGCAACGGGCGCGTTCGCAGATGCGCTTGCACATAGAACAACGCGAGGACGGCACGCTCAAGGGGTATGGGTTTTACACGGGCAATAATGCCGATTGGCAGATGATCGATGTGGTGCAGTTCCAAACCCGTGGCGACCAGTTTGTGGCAGACCTGAATGAAGGCGTGGAGCTGATCTGGACGCCCGCCGTTGACCCAGGTGACACGCTGGGTATTCCCGCCCTGGAGGCTGCGCCGCAGGCGCCGGTGATCTGGATTTACCCGCCGACGGAGAAGGCGGCGCAGATTCTGGTGAACCCGATTTACCCGCCGGAGTATCGGGATTTTATTCTGGTATTCCCGGTTGAGTCGGGGGTTCGGCCGCTGTATGTGGTGGTCAGTGTCAAGGCTGGGGATCACAAGTACCACAAGGCACCTAATACTGAACAAATAACTGGCTTCGAAAACCTGATCAAAGCAAAACCTATGACTCCCAGACAGGGAGGTGCCGGGTTGAGAGAGCGTTGGATTGAGGAAAAGGGCCGGAGAATCTATGAATGGGACTCTCAACATGGGGAGTTGGAAGTTTATCTAGCAAGTGATGGGAGTCATCTAGGTGCATTCAGCCACGTAACCGGCGAGCAGCTAAAAGGGCCGAAGAAAAAACGAAACATCAAAAAATACCTATGAGGGCTACATGGGACTGAAAGTGAGATTGGAATGGTTCGACAGAACCACAGAGTTGCTGCGCGGAACGCAGGACTCAGCGGATTTGGGAGATGACTTCTCCGTGATTTCCAAGCTGGGTCTGTCGGCAACCGAGGACGTCAATAACGGCATGTTTGAACTACGCAGGGAGTGGCTAGCAGTGATACAGGCTCACTTCGCTCATGAAATTGCCCTGTCAGAGAGCGACTACTTCATCGCCTTTGATTACGAAGATGCGAACGAATAGCACACATCTGGAGAATTCAGCTTCATGCGCAGGCTGTCACTGACAAACAAAAAACTTCGCAACATCCCCCGGCACCTCAGAGCCCTGACGCGCTGGGCAGACGGCTACGAAGGCTGCTTTTACGACCCCTTACCGTCGCCCCCCGACTACGTGGACCTGAAAATTCCCGTTATCGAAAACCTTGTTGAAGGTCATCAAACCACGCCGGAGATTCTGACGCATTGCGCTCAACAGTTGATCAAGGTTGCAGGCCACTTGATCGAAGCACGGTCAGACGATGACCCTGAGTGCTGGATCGTCGCCTGCATCATGGTCCCGGACATGTTCTCAAGCCGAGTCTGTGTCTACACCGATAAAGCCCGCTATCTCGGGCACACCCAACCCTTCGATTACGAGTACTTCCGTCAAACCCGCATCACGGACCGAAGCCTTGCCCGCGAATGGGGATTGGTCGTTCCGCCAGGGCTCCACGAAGTTGGCTTTCACTTTACCCACGAGAACGAAAACGCAGAGGTTTTCGAGTCAGAGCATTGGTACTTCGGCGAAATCAGCACGACCGATGAAGACCCTGGCGCAGAGCGCTGGAAGTATCAAACCTTCAGATCCTTCCAAGCGCAGCATCCGCATTTGTTCGCTCCGTTCAAACTGGCGTAATTAGCGGCAGAGAGCTTTCCAAATGACGATGAAAATCAGATTGCGTTGGTACGAAAAGCACAGCAATGACTTGAAGGCGGATGAGTACTCAGCGGAAATTGCAGATCCAGACAGTGTCTTTGAAGCGTTGGATCTAGCCGAAGAAACCGCGATATATGCCGACGTATTCAACGTTCTGCCTAGCTGGATAATGATTATTCAGCCGCATTTCCAGCACATGATTGAACCCGACCGACTCGACTACCAAATCTCTTTCCGCTAACAAGGCGCTTGGCCACCGCCGCCAAAGCAACCCAAGAAGGTGTCTTGATGCAATGAAACCCACACCGCAAAAGCCCGCCTTCTAGCGCTCACTGGACTCTTAATATCAAACGCCAGTTGCACACTCCATGAAGGACAGCGATACGAGCATCGGGGCCTGCCAGGCATACCGAGGTGATCCCATCGCAGCCTCGCTGGGGCTCGACAGCTCCCACAGGGGATCGGAGGTGCGGCCGCTTCAGGTGTTCTCAAATACCAACCGCGCACACAACCCGCCCCGCTCGCGGTTATGCAGCGCCAAGCGGCAGCCGATCTTGCCGACGATCATCTGCACAATCGCCAACCCCAACCCCGCGCCATTGGCATTGCCTCGGCTGTAAAACCGCTCGAACAGGCGCTCCATCTGCGCCTCGTCAATCCCCGGGCCCTGGTCTTTCACGCTCAGGCAATGGCTGCCGATCACGACTTTCACTTCGCTGCCCGCCGGGGAGAAGTTGAGGGCGTTGGTGACCAGGTTCTGGAACGCAATGGCCAGCGCTACCGGCTCGGTGGCGACCCAGCAAGCCTCATTGCCTTCGAGCACCAGGTCCACGCCTTTTTCCAGGGCGAGCGGGGTCAACTCGGCCAGCTCTTCGCGCACCAGTTCGGTCAGTTGCACCCGTTCACATACGGGGTTGTTCAGTTGCGGTTCGATGCGTGCCATGGTCAGCAGTTGGCTGCCGATACGGGTGGCGCGGTCGACGCCGTTGACCAGGAATTCCAATGCCTCGCGCCGCTGTTCTTCCGTGACGGCGCTCTGCGCGTTCTGGGCATGAATGCGCAAGATCGCCAGCGGCGTGCGCAGTTCGTGGGCGGCGTCGGCGATGAAACGGCGCTCACGGTCCAGCAGTTCATCCACCTGGACCAACAGGCGGTTGAGCGCGGTTTGCATGGGCTCCAGGTCGCCAGGCAAGGGCTTGAGGTGTAAGGGTTGCAAGGTCTCGGCGGTTCGCCCACGGATGGACAGGGCCATGCGGCGCAACGGTTTGAAGCCCCAGCCGATCACCAGCCAGATCAACAGCGCCAGCAGCGGTACGCCGATCAGCGTGGGCCAGAGGGTATGGCGCACAATGCGCTGGATCAGGTCCTGGCGGATGTCATCGCGCTCGCCCACCCAGATCAACAGGCCCTGCTGCGGGTCGGCCAGGAGGAAGGCGCACCAGTCGTTGCCGTTGTCCATCAGGTCGTGGGAACCGAGGGTCGCGGGCGGCGCCGCCAGCACGGGGGCTTCGGCGGAGCGCACGAGCAATTCACCCGAGCTGTTCCAGACCTGGAACGTCAGGCGGGTTTCATAGGGGTGGGCGGCGCCATCCTCGCCCACTCGGCTCATGGCCTGGTCAAACGCCTGGTACAGCCGGTCCCAATCCGCTTCGCCGGGGTCACGCTGGCGCAACACGCCTTGCAGCAGGCGCGCACTCTGGGCGAGTTGCGCGTCGTAGACTTCTTCGATTTCGTGGTGGCTGTCACGCAGCACCAACCAGCTGATCAGGGCGTCACCCGCCAGGATCAGCAGCAATACAGGGACGAGGATGCGCGCGCGCAGCGAGGTCATGGTTTGAGCGCCAGTACATAGCCAACGCCGCGCACGGTGCGGATCAGCTCGGTGGATAACTTTTTGCGCAGGTTATGGATCAACACTTCCAAGGTATTGCTCTCGACCCGATCCTGCCAGCCATACAGCGCACGGGACAGGCGCTCGCGGGTCACTACCTTGCCGGGGCGCACCATCAGTTGGTGCAGCAGTTGGTATTCCATCGGGGTGACGATGATGTCGGCGTCCTGGTAGCGCACCTGCTGGGTCGCCGGGTCGAGGCTGATGCCCGCGTGCTCGAGCATCGGTTGCGCACGCCCCTGACTGCGGCGCAACAGAGCGCGCACGCGGGCTTTGAGTTCTTCGACATCGAAGGGTTTGATCAGGTAGTCATCCGCGCCGGCATCCAGCCCGGCGATGCGCTCGGCGGTGCCGTCGCGGGCGGTGAGGATCAGCACCGGGATATCGTGCTGCGCGGCGCGCAATTGCTGCAACAGGTCGAGACCATCGAGGCGCGGCAAGCCGAGGTCGAGCAGCAGCAGGTCGAAGCTCTCCGTGCGCAGGGCATGCAGGGCCGCGAGGCCATCGTGCAGCCAATCGAGGGTGTAGCCTTCGGCGCCCAACGCCACGCGAATGCCCTGGCCGAGGGCACGATCATCTTCGACGAGGAGTAGGCGCATAGCGAAATCTCTGTAGGAAACGGCCGCATCATGCCGGGTTCTGGCCCTGTCTATTTCGGCAAAGATGTTACGGCGCATTGCCAACTAAGCTTGCGCTAAGGTTGGTTTTGCACTGTGAAACCTCCCACATTTGCTGAGAGCTTTTCCATGCGCAAAATTCTCCTGCTGTCCCTGATTCTCGCCAGCCCCCTGGCCGTCGCCGGCCCGCAGTGCACCACCGCCGAGCGTTCACAGTGGCAAGACGAAAAAGCCTTCCAGGACAAGCTCAAAGCCGAGGGCTACACGATCAGCAAATTCAAAGTCACCGACGGCAATTGCTACGAGATCTACGGCTTCGACAAGGACAAGCGCAAGGTCGAGATCTATCACGACCCGGTCACCGGCAAAGCCGTGAAGACTGAGATCAAGGGCTGATATGCCGGGCGACTCCCTGCGTCTGTGGGACCCGCTGGTCAGGCTGTTTCATCTGTCGATCGCCGGGGTCTTCATCGCCAACTACGGCCTGAATGAGGCGGGCGATACCTGGCATGTCTGGCTGGGCTACTACGCCATGGCCTGGCTGCTGGTGCGCACCGTGTGGGGGTTCGTCGGGCCGCGCAGCGCACGCTGGGCAGACTTCTGGCCCACGCCAAAACGCCTGAACGCCCACGTGCGCTCCCTGCTCAACCGCAACCCGCAACATCGCTTGGGCCATTCGCCGCTGGGTGCGCTGGTGATGGTGTTGATGCTGTCGGCATTGCTGACACTGGGTGTCAGCGGTTTCCTGATGCAGGAAGTGGACGCGCTATGGGGCGCCGACTGGCCGCTGCAAGTCCACGCGAGCGCCGCCAATGTGCTGCTGGCGCTGGTGTGCGTGCATGTGCTGGCCGCCGTATTTGAAAGTATCCAGGTGAAGGACAACCTGCCGTTATCCATGCTCACCGGCCGCAGGAAGCGCTTGCCGGATGAACGTGCGCAGTAATCTTTTCCGACAGGTTCTCTATGCGCTCCGCCTTAATCATCTGCAGCCTGCTCGCGGTATTTTTCGCTGCCTGGCAAAGCCATCCGCCGCATACCCTGGCACCATTTGCCCAAGCCGGCCCGAGCGATACACCAGCCGCCACGACGCCGCACTACACCAGCCGTTTTGTGTCCTCGCAGCTCACCGATTTTGTGCACTCCTCCTCCGTGACAGCCCTGCCCGGCGGTGATCTGATGGCGGTGTGGTTTGCCGGCTCTCGCGAAGGCGCCGCCGATGTGCAGGTGCGCACTGCGCGGTTTGATGCGCGTAGCGGCGAATGGGGCGCCGAGCAGGTGTTGGCCACGCGTGAAAGCACCCGCGATGGCACCCAGCGCTACATTCGCAAGTTGGGCAACCCGGTGATCGCGCTGGGTCCGGATCAACGCCTGTGGATGTTTTATGTGTCGGTGTCGGTCGGTGGTTGGGCCACCAGCGCGATCAACGTGATGGTCTCGCAGGATCTGGGCGCGAACTGGTCGGCGCCTCGCCAACTGGTGACCTCGCCCTTCTTCAACATCAGCACGCTGGTGCGTGCCGCGCCGGTGTTTCATGCCGACGGCTCCATCGGCCTGCCGGTTTACCACGAGTTCATGGGCAAGTTTGCCGAGTACTTGTACCTGAGCGCCGACGGTGCGGTGATCGATAAATTCCGTATCAGTCGCGGCAAGCATTCCCTGCAACCGACCATCGTGCCGCAGGATGGCCAGCGCGCCGTGGCGATGCTGCGTTATGCCGGTGACACCCACCACCGGGTCCTCGCCAGCCGCACCGAAGATGCCGGGCAAACCTGGAGCGAACCCTACCCACTGGCCCCCGCCAACCCCAATTCGTCGCTGGCGGCCGTCGCCACCCAGCACGAGGGCCTGCTGGTGGCCCTCAACGACCTGCAAGACGGTCGCTTCAAACTCAGCCTCTACGGCACCGACGCCCGTCTCAGCCAGTGGCGCAGCGTGATCGAGTTGGACCAGTCGCCTGACCCGCAGGGCCAACCGTTCGCCCCCGAGGTGTACAAAGAGATCATCGGCGAAGGCTTTCGCGCCTCCAGCGGGGCCCGGCGCCTGCCGCTGGCACAACGTTTCCTGAGCAACCTGGACTACCGCGTGTGCAAGCCGCGTGGCTGTGAATTCGAATATGAATACCCCTACTTCAGCCGCAGCCCGGACGGCATGTACCACCTGGTGTACTCCTGGAATAACACCTTTATCAAACACGTCAGCTTCAACGAAGCCTGGCTCGCGGAGCGTCTGTGATGATGTCGTTGTGGCAAGCCCATTTGAGTTTTGTGCTGCTGGGCTTTGTGCTCTCCAGCACGCTGGGATCCACCCGGCGATGGCGGCCATGGTTGCTGCCGATGTGGGCAGGGCTCAGCTTCATTCCCGTGCATGAACTGCCGCTGGCCGCCTACGTGCGCAGCTTCACCGATGACTTGGCCATCAGCACCCTGGTGTTGCTGGCGTGGGTCGCGCTCTGCCGTTTGGGGCTGCGGCAACCGCTTGAGCCCAGGCATCAACTGCAACTGCTGATGCTGTTCGGTGGGCTGAGCCTGCTGCTGTATCCGGCCACGCTGGGGCTGACGTATGTCGACCCTTACCGTTGGGGTTTCAACCCGCGCCCGATGATCGTGATGGTGGCAGCTGCCGCGTTGTTACTGGTGTGGCTGCGCAATGCCCTATGCGTCTGGATGCTGGCGCTGGGCACCCTGGCGTTCGCCTTGCGGCTCAAGGCTTCGGAGAACTACTGGGATTATCTGGTCGATCCGCTGTTGGCGGGTTACTGCCTGGTCGCAGGCTTATCGCAACTCAAACTGTGGGAGCGGGCTTGCTCGCGATGGCGTCGGCACGGCCAGAGCCGCTTTGGCTGATACACGCTGCATCGATTCAAAAAATGAGGACGAAACATGGGTGCGTTGCAATCACGCCGCCTGCGCTATGGCGTGGGTGCGATCGGGTTGGTGTTTGTGTTGCTGGCGGCACTGCGGCTGGTGTTTGTGGTGGGCTTTTCGGGCCTGGATGTCAACACGCCAGGGCTGATGGAAACCCTGGGCATCGGCCTGCGGTTCGACCTGCGCCTGGCGGTATTGATCCTGTTGCCACTGGCCGTGCTGGCCTGGCTGCCACGCTGGAACCTCACCACGCTGCCGGCCCTGCGCTGGCTGGCACGCGGCTATCTGGTGCTGGTATTGGCGGTGGTCGGCCTGGTGTACATCATCGATTTCGGCCACTACGCCTACTTGGGGACACGCATCAACGCGACCGTGCTTCGTTACCTGCAAGACGCGCAGATTTCTCAACAGATGGTGTGGGAAACCTACCCGGTGCTGTGGATAACGGCCTGTTGGCTGAGCGCCGTGGGGCTGTGGGTGTGGGCGCTGGTCTGCCTGGAACGACTGACCCTGGACCGCAAAGCCCAGCCCATCGGCAAACTGGCGCTGGCCTCTGTCTCAGTGATCGGCGTCATCGCGGTACTGCTGGCCCTGCTCGGCCGCGTGGCTAACCTCAACCTGGAAAACCCGGTGCCCCTGCGCTGGAGCGACGCCTTCTTTTCCGGCAACAGCCAGGTGGCTGCGGTGGGCCTGAACCCGGTGCTGTTTTTGTACGACACGCTCAAGGTCGGCCAGGCGCAATTCGACGAAGCCAAGGTGCGCGAGCTGTACCCGCAAGTCGCCCACTACCTGGGCGTCGACCAACCCGATGCCGAGCGCTTGAACTTTACCCGCGAACAGGCCGTGCAGCCCTATCGCCTGGCCGGCGAGCGGGCGCCCAACGTGATCTTTGTGATGCTCGAATCCCTCGGCACCAGCGCCGTAGGTGCCTACGGTAACCCGCTGAACCCCACGCCGAACCTGGACAAACTGGCGACGCAAAGCTGGTTGTTCAAACACTTCTATGTGCCCGTCACCGGCACGGCGAAAACCGTTTGGGCGAGCATCACAGGCGTGCCCGACGTAACCCGTCGGGAGACCGCCACCCGCAACCCGTTGATCACTCGCCAACACACGTTGATCAACGCGTTCGAGGGTTACCAGAAGTTCTACATGATCGGCGGCAACGCCGGTTGGGCGAATATCAACGCCCTGATCCGCCAGAGCATCGACGGCGTGCAACTGTTTGAGGAAAGCCACTGGCGCTCGCCACGCGTGGATGTGTGGGGTATTTCCGACCTGGATCTGTTCAAGGAAAGCGACCGCCTGCTAAGCGCTGTTCCCAAGAACCAGGCGTTCTTCGCCTACCTGCAAACCTCCGGCAACCACCGTCCCTTCACCATTCCTGAGCAAAACGATGGTTTCCAGGTAAACGACGTCACGCTGGAGCAGGCCCAGGCGGCCGGTTCACGTAGCGTCGAGCAATACCAGGCGGTGCGGCTGCTGGACTACAACATCGGCCGCCTGATGGAAATCGCCAAGGCCGGCGGCTGGTACGACAACAGTATTTTTGTGTTCTTCGGCGACCACAACACGCGCATCAGCCAGATCCCGCACATGGCCCCGGCTTTCGAGCAATTGGGCCTGGAAAGCAACAACGTGCCGTTGCTGATCCACGCGCCCGGCCTTGCGCCTCGCGTGATCGAAGAAGCGGTGGGCCTGGCCGACCTGCTGCCCAGCGTGGCCGGCCTGGCGGGCGTACCGTTTACCAATAGCGCAATGGGCCGGGATATCCAGCAACCGGCGCCGGAAGGCGAACGCATGGTGCCGTTGGTACTGCAGGAAGGTACATTTCCGATTATTGGCGGGGTCACCCGGCGCTTCCTCCTGCAAATGCAGCACGACGGTAGTTCACCCACCTTGCATGACTTGGCCTCGCCGACGCCTCGCGAAGACGTCGCCCAGCAACATCCCGAAGCGTTCCAGCGTTTACAGGCGCTGACACGGGGCCTGCATGAAAGTGCGCGGCTGATGCTGTTCAGGAATGTGCGCGAATAATCACTTGGGCTGGAAGGTTTCCAGGTACGCCAGGATGTCCTGGATTTTTTGCGGGTCACTGATGCCCCAGAAAATCATGCGCGTACCGCTGACCACGTTCTTCGGCGCCTCGATATAGGCGGCGAGTTTGTCGCGGGTCCAGACCACGCCGGAGTTTTTCATCGCATCGGAGTACTGATAGTCCGTAGTGGTGCCGGCGGGCCTGTCGATGATGCCGTTGAGCTGCGGGCCGAAACCACCCCGCGCGCCCTCGCCGATGCTGTGGCAGCCGCCGCAGGTCTTGGTGAAGAGCTTGCCGCCCGCCTCGGCATCCCCGGCAGCGAAGGCCGGGCCGGTGGTGAGCATCAGGGCGCAGGTCAATAAGGCGTACTTCATGGGCGACTCCACATCAGGTGTAGCGGGCGATTATGCCTGTTTGTCAGTCGGCCATGCCTTGAGGCGTGCGCGCCGATGACCACTCATCGTTTTGGATAGCCTGGATCGAACCTATTCGAGCCGGTCCCACTCCATCTAGTTGTTATCAGCGGGTGAAGTAAAAATCATGGCTCAGCCAGCAATTTTAGTGTTGGAAGACGACGAAATCATTCGGGCGTTGATGGTGGATGTACTGGAAGATTTCGGTGCTCGGGTGACGTCGTTTCCGTCGGCTGATGAAGGCATGATTTACCTGGAACGCGGCGACGCCCCGGTGGACCTGATTGTCAGCGATATCCAGATGCCGGGTTTACTCAACGGGTATGACTTGAGCAAAGTCGTGGCCCATCGCTGGCCCACTGTGCCGGTGGTGCTGACGTCCGGCAATACCAAGTTGGCGGCTGAGTTGGGCAAGTCGGTGAGATTCCTGCCCAAACCCTGGAGCGTCGAGCATTTACTGCAATGCGTGCAAGGAGCTCTGACCCCGCAGGGTTTCTCGATGCATTAATAGCACCGCGACATCATTTGAATTGAACTTTGCGGTATTCGCCAAGGTCGTTGGTGAGACTAGGAGCGATTTTTTCTGATCCGCCGGTCAGTGTTTTCGTGTTTCGCGCAGAACCCGGCCATGAGTTGTGTAGAATCGTCGCCCATTTCCACGCGTCATTCATGGCCGAGAGGCCCACAGTTCGAGCTTATTGAATGCATTCACAGGCCCATGACGTCAGTGCGCCCTCGTTGCTGGAAGCGTTGCGCACAGGCACCGGCTTGTTGCATGTCGCGTTGGAAAAGCGCTTGCCGTTTTTTTCCGAACACCTGGACGCGCAGTGGTATCAGCGCTTGCTCCAGGCGTATTACGGATTTTATGCACCGATGGAAGTCAGCCTGTATGCAAGCGGCCTGATCCCCGCAGGCTTTGACCCGGCACAGCGTGTGAAAACCCCGACACTGGTGAACGACCTGAAAGCCCTCGGCCTGGACGACGAAGCCATAGCGGCCTTGCCCTACTGCCGCCAACTGCCGACCTTCGACACCCCCGCCGCATGCCTCGGCGCTCTTTACGTGCTGGAAGGCGCGACGCTCGGAGGCCAGCTATTGCGCCGGGAAATGGCCCAGCGCCTGGCGGTGAATGCCGACAACGGTGGCGCATTTCTTAACGTCTACGGCGCCGAAACCGGTCGACGCTGGAAAGACTTTCTCGATTACCTGGGTTGCCTGCCACTGGACGCTGACGCCAAAGCGCGCGCGGTCATTGCTGCCCGCTCGACATTCAGCGGCTTTGAGCAATGGCTCGAACGCCAGGAGGTACTGCTATGAAACCCGATGATTTTGAAGAACTGCTGGCCAACTGCGCAGACGAACCGATCCGCTTCCCCGGCGCCATCCAGCCCCACGGCGTACTGCTGACCCTGTCGGAGCCGGGCCTGAATATCATCCAGGTCAGTGCCAACGTCAGCAGCCTGTTTGGTCACGCGCCGGAGTCACTGCTGGGCCAGCCGTTGCACACACTGATCGGGATGGACCACGCCCAGGCCGTGCAATCGATAGCCGAGCACAATACGTTTTTCGACGCGCCGACGCTGCACGTCACCTTCAATGGCGAGCCCTTCGAAGGGTTGCTGCATCGCCACCAGAATGTACTGGTGCTGGAATTCGAACCGCGGCTGGAGCACTTCAAGCCGCGCGCGCTGAATGGCCGCACCAGTGACCTGGGCAAGATGCTAAAACGCCTGCAATCGGCGAAAACCCTGCAGGCGCTGTACGAAATCAGCGTGGCCGAAATCCAGGCCATGACCGGTTACGACCGCGTACTGATCTATCGTTTCGAAGAAGAAGGCCATGGCCAGGTGATCGCCGAAGCCTCGGCACCGTCGATGGAGCTGTTCAACGGGCTGTTCTTCCCGGCGTCCGACATTCCGGAACAGGCCCGCGAACTGTACCGCACCAACTGGCTGCGTATTATCCCGAATGCGGCCTACGAGCCAGTGCCCTTGGTACCCAAGTTGCGCCCGGACACCGGCCAGCCGCTGGATTTGAGTTTCGCCACCCTGCGCAGCGTGTCGCCGATTCATTGCCAGTACATGCAAAACATGGGCGTGCTGTCGTCCATGAGCATTTCGCTGATGAAGGGCGACAAGCTTTGGGGGCTGATCAGTTGCGGCAATCGCGAGCCGTTGCTGGTGCCCAACGAACTGCGTAGCGCCTGCCAGACCATCGGCCAGGTGTTGTCACTGCAGATCAGCGCGATGGAAGCGTTGGAACTGAACCGGCAGCGCGAAGAAAAAATCGACGCCTTGGCCACCCTCGACAAAGCCATGAAAGCCTGCGACGGCAACGTGTTCGACGGCCTGGCCCAGCAAGGCCAAGTGCTGATGGACCTGACGCTGTCCGGCGGCGTGGCGATCATCGAAGACAGGCAACTGCACCGTTTCGGCAATTGCCCGGAACCGGCGCAGATCCGAGCGCTGCATAAATGGCTGCAAGACAGCGGCGAAGCGGTTTTCTCCAGCCATAACCTGGTGTCGGTCTACCCACCCGCCGCAGCGTTTCAACAGGTCGCCAGTGGAGTCTTGGCCATGAGCCTGCCGAAGCCTGTGGATAACGGCGTGTTGTGGTTCCGCCCGGAGGTCATCGAGAACGTCAACTGGAGCGGCGACCCGAACAAGCCCCTCGACCTGGAAAGCTCTGACGCCGGCTTGCGCCTTCGTCCGCGTACGTCCTTTGAAATCTGGAAGGTGGAAATGGCCGGTATCTCCACCAAATGGAGCCATGGCGACCACTTTGCCGCCAATGACCTGCGCCGCTCGGCCCTGGAAAACGACCTGGCCCGCCAGGTTTTGCGTGAACAACAGGCCGTACGCGCCCGTGATGAGCTGGTGGCGGTGGTCTCCCACGACCTGCGTAACCCGATGACCGTCATCTCGATGCTCTGCGGCATCATGCAAAACGCCTTCAGCTCTGACGGCCCGCACACGTCACGGCGGATTTCGTCGGCCATCGACACCATGCAACAAGCCGCCGGACGTATGAATACGTTGCTGGATGATCTGCTCGACACCTCGAAAATCGAGGCGGGGCGTTACGTGGTCAAGCCGGTGGCGCTGGATGTCAGCCAGATGTTCGAGGAAGCCTATGCCCTGCTGTCCCCACTGGCGTTGGAGAAAGGTATCGACCTGTCGTTCAACGCCGAGCCGGGACTTCGGATCAACGCTGACCCGGAGCGGCTGTTCCAGGTCCTGTCGAACCTGATCGGCAACGCCATCAAGTTCACCCCGCGCCAGGGCAATATCGGTATCAGCGCCATGAGCCACGGCGAAGAGATCGTGTTTTCGGTACGCGACTCCGGCGAGGGCATCGAACCCGAGCAATTGCCTCACGTCTTCGACCGTTACTGGACCAAGACCGAAAACAACCCCACCGGCACTGGCCTGGGGCTGTATATCAGCCAAGGGATCGTGCAGGCTCACGGCGGCAAGATCGTTGCTGAAAGTGAGGTGGGGCGTGGCAGTGAGTTCCGCTTTACGGTGCCACGCCTCCACGACAACGCTCAGGCCTGACCCAAGCGGTCGGGCGACGCTTGTGCCCGCCCGCTCTTGTTAAGGATGCCGAACGCATTACGCGTGAGCCGGGCCAGCGCATGTTCGCCACGCGCGGCCAGGGAGAAGTGTTCCAACTCTCCCCACAGCTCAATGTCACCCACCAGGTAGACCCGATGCCTGGCGCGGGTCAGCGCCACATTCAGCAGGTTGGGTTTGGAGGCGGCCCATTGCGCGCCTCCCGCGTGGTCCCTGTCCGCGCCCAGGATCATGAACACCGTGTCCTGCTCTTTGCCCTGAAACGTATGCACCGTGCCGACGTTACGCTTGAGCCACTCTTTAAGGTCCGTGCGCCGGGGCTCGGCACCCGCCCATTTGACTTGCATCAGGTGCTGGCGCAACGCCTGGCGCACGGCCTTGAAGGGCGACACCACATACAATCCGGGCAATGCCTGGTCGCGCTGGAACAGGCACACGATCACCTTCGCCATGAATTCAACCTGCTCGTACACCACTTGTTTGCGGGTCACGTTGCCGCGTATGTCGACCCAGCCGCTGGGCAGGTCGATCAATGGCGCGTCCGGAGCGTTTCGCTGAGCATGGCCCAAGACCATCTTGTCGTCATAAGCCATGCGATTGGCCAGGGAAAACATCGGGTCATAGCAACGCCGGTGCACGCGCAACGGGCTGCCAATCCAGAGACGCTGCCCCATCATCGGCGCATAGGTGCCAAAACGGCTGGCTTGATCCGCCAGGCGTTGCACCGACACCTGATGGGGCGCATAGCTGTCGTCCTGGGTAAACGGTGACAGTTGCCCCAAGGCCGTGATCAGTTGCCGTGGCAGGGTAAACACCGGTTCAATTTGCAGCGGGTCGCCTACCACCACACAACGTCGGGCTCGCCATAGCGCACCGACCGCCGCCTGGGGCACCGCCTGCCCGGCTTCGTCGATAAACACCCACCCCAGCGCGTCGCTTTGCAAGCCTCGAAACTGATTGGCAAAGGAGGCAAACGTGGTGGACACCACCGGCACAATCATGAACAGGTTTTGCCAGATCGGCAGTACGTGGCCGGCGTCTTCCGGCTGCTTGTTGTTCAGCAGGTTGGAGATGACCCATAGATTGGAGCGCATGCGGTTTTTGGGCTGCCCGGCCTCATGCAACCAGGCTTGCTGCAATTGCAGGGCAGCCGCGAACAACGCCGAGCGCAGTCGAGCGAACTGAGCGTCATGCCACAGACCGTTGATCTGAAACTGCGGCAACTCCAAGTCAGCCAGGGCGGCAGGCAGCACAGGAACACCCAGGCGTTGCTCAAGTACCGCACGCTCTGCGGTTTTGGTTTCCCAGTCGCGAGACCTTTGCGCCAGGCTGCGCTCACCGGCTTGCCGTTGAGCGTCAAGCTTCGCGAGCTGGCAGGAAAGGGTCACCGCTTCGCTTTTGAGCGCTCTGAGACGAGCATGCGATTCGAGCTGCAACTTGGCATTTTCAGCGCATTGGCCCATGTAGGTCTTGGCAGACTGGGTGCGCCACAACCGCGCCCACCAACCAGGCGAGGTGCGATCGATCAGTCGTTGCTGTTCGACGAGCAACAGGCACTCCTGCCCCTCCACGTGCTGCAGGCGCAGATTCTCGCGTACAGCCGCGTCAGCAGCCTCCACGCCCGCTCGCAATTGCGTATGAGCTTGCTGCGCCTGCGCCACGTAGCTGGCCTGGGTACCATCGCCCAGCTCTTCGAGCAATTGCGCCAGGCGCTCGCGCTCAGCCAGTGCGGCGCTGACGGCCTTATCGGCCAGGCTGAAAGCGGCGCGAGCCTCAGCAAAACGGGTCGGCTGCGCCTGATCGAACCACTTCCAGAGGGTCTGCGGCCGCTCGGTTTTATCGGACTCGAATTCGTTGAAAAACAGCCCTTCGCGAAAGCGTCGCCGATTACCGGCGTTGCCCAATGCACAGCTGACAAGGCCCCAGGGAACGTCCCGGCCCTTGGGGAAAACCGGGCCGGATTTTTTGACCTTCACGGCCAGGTTATGGGCCACCGGTTGCAGGTAACCGACCGATTGCCAGGCAGCGTCCAGGGCGCTGCGCTTGGTCAAGTCCACCGAGATGTTTTCCACCGCGGCATTATTCGACGATGCCACGACCATCTCGAAACCGGTCAGGGCCTCGATCAAGGGCCACACCTTGCGCTGTTCATCCATGAAACGAACAGTCAGCGGCTGCGTACTGAACGCATCATTGACGCTCGACAGGCCCGACAGCACCCGCGCACGGCGCACGATGTTGTCGGCAAACAGATCTCGTAACAGTGTCGTCTTGCCGGTACCCGGCGGCCCGTTGACCGCAAACAAGCCGTTGTACTGCAAGTCTGCGCCGGCTTGATTGAGCGCGAACTGTTGCATCAGGCTCATCGGGTGCTCGGCGTTGCCCAACCAGTGGCCGATGCTCAAATGGCGCGGCCGCAACCGTTGGTACAACAGCTCGCGCCCGGCGTTGGAATACAGGTCCAGGCGCTGATCATCGGCAAGCGGGGTCAGGTACTGCCGCAGGGCGGCGGGCACATTGCCTGTCCGCACACTGTGCATCGCCCGCTCGAGATCGCCGATGTAAAAGCTGTTGAGGATGTCGAGGTCGTCGACAGGGTCATCCTCATCCTCTTCTTCCTGGAGTGTTGCGGGCTCCTGATCGCTTGCATCATCAGGCGCCTGGGTGGTCCTGGCCTTGGTCTTGACCTCAAGTACGGCCAGCGGCTGGTCAGCCCCTGGGTAAAAACCCGCCCACTGGCACAGGGTCTGGTGCAGCGAAAGCACTTCACTCGCCGTCAGCGGGCCGCTGGCATTATCCACACGGGTGGCGAAGAAGTTGTTGAACCGGTTGACCAAGTCGTCGCGGGCAGACTCGAACTCGGTGGCTCCCAGCGCTCCCAACCCGTGGGACAACGCCTGGCCCAAGGCCCAAGGTGCGGTAGAAATGGAGATGGAGCCTGCGAGGGGGCAACCGGACTTATCCAGGCTGATCCTGGCAAAACAGGTCTGCCCCTCAAGGTCGGCACGCGCCTCTTCCTCGAAGCGCGCGGCGGCACTCAACGGTGCGGGAACCGGTACTAACTTCTCACACAGCGAGAGCACTGCAGACTTGTCGAACACGCCCAGGAAGAGGCTGTAGCTGATGATCTCCTGATCAACAGGGACATCCATGTGATTCCACTGGGTAGAGCCGGCGTCGAGACAGGCTTGCGGCAAGATCACCTTAGATTGCCAGTCCTCCAACTCATCCAGGCGCTGATCCAGGCCATAGGGCACAAAAAATTCGACCTTGTGCCAATAATCCAATATGGCTAAAAGTCTTTGCTGATCAAAGGGTGCCAACGTCCTGTATCCCGAATATCCATAATCGAAGGGTGAGTGTACACGCCCCCTCTTCGCAGCGGAGCAGCGCCATCGCCACGCTCGGTCATCTTTTGACGCGAGAAGTTTATAGTCCAGTCGCCCAGTGCTCTGTAGGTTGGGTGCGCGTCGACCCGCTCGACACGTTCCCACCAACGGAGATCGCCATGATCGATTTGTTTTTCAGCATTCCGCCCAGCTATGCCTCCCTGCATCCGGATCGCAGTGTCACGCCTGACCGGCCCCCAACCGTAAAACCCAAGCCTGCGCCCGAGCCTGGCCCCGCCATCGATTTCAGCGGGCGCCGAAACAAAGCGGCTCGCCCAGGCAATCTGGATAGCCTTGGAGGCGGAAGCGTTCTTTAAACGCTGCTTGAGTTTTTTTGTAGGAGCGAGCTTGCTCGCTCCTACATCGGCATGAGTGATGGCTCGTAGCCACAACTCTAAAGCAGTATTCCCGCCCTATTCAAAGCCCACGGCCCACGAGGTAAAGTAGCGCCAGCCACGGAGTATCGGCGTCAACCATGATTGGCCCTCAGAGCCAATCCAAGCAGGGAGCGCGCATATGGACGATACCTCCGACAACCCGCCGCTGAGGAACGATTTTTCCGACCTCAACAGCGAACTGCTTCACGCGGTCATGGAATTGGTCAGCGATGGGATCTGGGATTGGAATGCCAATACCGGCTTCGTCTACCGCAACCCGGGCTGGTACGACATGCTCGGCTACCCCCGCCACTCCATGGAGAACAGCGTATTCACCTGGGAGAACGTGATCCACCCGGATGACTACCCGCAAGTCATGACGCTGTTCGATGACTACATTCATCATCGTGCGCCCTTTTACCGAACCGAATACCGCTGCCGCAAGGCCGATGGCACTTACCTGTGGATCGAAGACCGCGGCTACATCATCGCGCGCAATGACGACGGCTCGGTGGCGCGCATGGTCGGTGCCCATCGCGATATCCAGATACGCAAATCCTCGATCGAACAGCTTGAGCGACGTAACCAGTCCCTTGAAGCCCTGGTAGCCGAGCGCACCCGCGAGCTGTCACGGGTCAACCAGCAACTGCAATTGCAACTGGAAGAAAACCGTTCCCTGGCTGAACGCGACGCCCTGACCCACGTGGCTAACCGCTACTGCCTGGAGAAAGTGCTGCTGGAAGAATGCGAGCGCGCCGAACGCTTTCGTTCGCCGCTGGCGCTGGTGGCCATGGATATCGATGACTTCAAGCCGATCAATGATCAGCACGGCCACGCCGTCGGTGACCAGACCCTGGTGCGTGTGGTGGAGAGCCTGTCGGCCTGCGTACGCGAGGGCGACCTGCTGGCGCGCTGGGGCGGCGACGAGTTCATGTGGGTCTTGCCCAAAAGCTCGCTGGCGGTTGCCAGGGCGCTGGCCGAAGAGGCCCGCCGCGCCATGCACGAGGCTCCGGCGGTCGGTGCGTTCGCCCTCACCTTGAGCATGGGGGTGGTGGAACGTCGGCCGGGTGAGTCTCCCGCCGCCCTGGTGGCAAGGGCCGATCAAGCGTTGTATCGGTCCAAGGCGGCGGGAAAGGACAGGGTGTCGGAATAACGATCAGCGCACCGGCGGCGCGTACTGGATGCCGCCTTCACTCCACAATGCATTCAGCCCGCGCTTGATCTTCAATACGCTGCCCTGGCCGATGTTGCGCTCAAACACTTCGCCATAGTTGCCCACCTGCTTGACGATCTGCACGACCCAGTCCTTGCGCAGTTTCAAATCCTTGCCATATTCACCGTCGGCGCCGAGCAGACGGGCGACGTCGGGATTGCGGGTGGTCTTGGCTTGCTCTTCGACGTTCTGCGAGGTGATGCCCATTTCCTCGGCATTGAGCATAGCGAACAGCGTCCACTTGACGATGCTGAACCACTCATCGTCGCCCTTGCGCACCAGCGGCCCCAACGGTTCCTTGGAGATCACTTGCGGCAGCACGACGAATTCGTCCGGGTGGGCCATCTTGATGCGCTGGGCGTACAGGCCCGACTGATCGGTGGTCAACACATCGCAACGCCCGGATTCCAGGCCCTTGGCGCTTTCATCGGCGGTATCGAAGGTGATCGGCGTGTACTTCATGCCGTTGGTACGGAAGTAATCGGAGACGTTGAGTTCGGTCGTCGTGCCGGCCTGGAGGCAAATGGTCGCACCGTCCAGTTGCTTGGCGTCGGTCACGCCCAACTTGTGGTTCACCAGAAAGCCGATCCCGTCGTAGTAGGTCACGCCGGTGAACACCAGGCCCATGCCCGAATCACGCGAACTGGTCCAGGTGGTGTTGCGTGAAATCACATCGACTTCACCCGATTGCAGCGCGGTGAAACGCTCCTTGGCGGTCAGCTGGCTGAACTTCACTTTCGAGGCATCGCCAAATACCGCTGCGGCGACGGCATGGCACACATCGACGTCGATCCCGGTCATCTTGCCCTGGCTGTCCGGTACGCCGAAACCCGGCAGGCCGTCGCTGACCCCACACTGGATAAAACCCTTCTTCTGAATCGCGTCCAGTGTTGCGCCCGCGTGCGCAGTACCGGCCAAGGCCAAGGCTGCAGTGGTGCCGATCACGGCCAAGGTGGTTTTGAATGGGTTCATGCAAGGCGCTCCCTGTCATTCCTTTTTATTCGGCGCTGCACAGCCCGCGCCGGTTTATAGTGATGCCAGGCAGTATCGGCGGGTTTCCCGCCTGCCACAAACGACCTTTCGGCAAAGGCTCCTTCCGATTTGGAATGAACTGCATGATTTCAAAACGCTTGACCCCTTCGATGACCGCCTTGCAATGCTTCGAAGCGGCCGCCCGCCACCTGAGTTTCACCCGTGCCGCTGAAGAACTGCACCTGACCCAAAGCGCGGTGAGCAAGCAGGTGGCGCAACTGGAAGAGATGCTGTGCCACAACCTGTTCGAACGGGTGCGCCAGCGCTTGTACCTGTCACCGGCAGGTTCGCTGTACCTGGCCGAAGTGCACAAGATCTTGACTCAGGTGGATATCTCCAGCCGCTATATCCTCACCTACGGCGGCGAGACCGAAGTACTGCGCATCGCGACCCAGCCAACGTTCGGTGACCGTTGGCTGGTGCCCAAGCTCAAGGATTTCGCGGCCAAACATCCCAGTATCCACTTGGACGTACGCAACGAGCTGGAGCCTTTTGACGTGCTGCAGGCCAAGGCGGATATCGCGTTTTTCTTCGGCCAGGGCTCATGGCCGGGGGCGACCTGCATCGAGTTGTTTCACGAGGCGGTGGTGCCGGTCTGCGCACCGGGGTTCGTCGCCGAGGGCAGCGATGCCTCTTCGCGCCATACCCTGTTGCAGTGCACATCGCGCCCGGAAGCCTGGCACGAGTGGTTTCTGGAGCAGGGCCTGCACTCGCAGAACAGCTACCACGGGCCGCGTTTCGACACGTTCTACATGTGCATCCGTGCGGCGCAGTCGGGTTATGGCGTGGCATTGGTGCCGCAGTATCTGGTGGCCGAGGAGTTGGCCAGCGGCAGCTTGATGATCCCGTGGAACTACGCAATGCCCAGCGCTGGCGCGCATTTTATTGCCCATGCCGAACATGCCGGCGATATCCCCAAAGTGAAGGCCTTCCTGAACTGGATGGTCGACTACGTCGGCGCACATCCTGACTTTTAATAATGACCCGGCGACTTTATTTCGTTTGCGACAGGGCCGGGCGTGCGGCTTAGATAAAAAACGCCCGCCACTGCAGAGTCCGAGAGTCATGAGCCACGCCACCATCAGCCAGTCGATTTCCATCGTTCACCCGATCAGCCTCAGCCACGGCAAGAACGCCGAGGTGTGGGACACCACGGGCAAACGCTATATCGACTTTGTCGGCGGCATCGGTGTGCTCAACCTCGGCCATTGCCACCCAGGCGTGGTCGAGGCCATTCGGGAACAGGCCACGAAGCTGACGCACTACGCGTTCAACGCCGCGCCCCACGCGCCCTACCTCGAATTGATGGAACGCCTCAGCGCGTTCGTTCCAGTGGGTTACCCGGTGAGCGGCATGCTCACCAACAGCGGCGCGGAAGCCGCTGAAAATGCCTTGAAGATCGTGCGCGGCGCCACCGGGCGCACGGTGGTCATCGCCTTTGACGGCGCCTTCCATGGCCGTACCCTGGCCACCCTCAACCTCAACGGCAAGGTCGCGCCCTACAAGCAAAAGGTCGGCGTACTGCCAGGCCCCGTGTATCACCTGCCCTACCCCAGCGCCGACAACGGCGTCACTTGCGCCGAAGCGCTGAAGGCCATGGACCGCTTGTTCAGCGTGGAAATCGACGTCAGTGACGTCGCCTGTTTCATCATCGAACCGGTGCAGGGCGAAGGCGGCTTCCTGGCCCTGGATATCGAGTTTGCCCAAGCCCTGCGGCGCTTCTGCGACGCAAACCACATCCTGCTGATTGCCGATGAAATCCAGTCCGGCTTTGGTCGCACCGGCCAACGCTTTGCGTTCTCGCGACTGGGCATCGAACCGGACCTGATCCTGCTCGGCAAAAGCATCGCCGGCGGCGTGCCCTTGGGCGCCGTAGTCGGCCGTAAACCTTTGCTCGACAACCTGCCCAAGGGCGGCTTGGGCGGCACCTATTCCGGCAACCCCATCGCTTGCGCCGGCGCATTGGCTACCCTCGATGCAATGACGGATGCACACCTCAAAACCTGGGGTTCACAGCAGGAAGAAGCCATCACCCGCCGTTATCACGCCTGGCGCACACAAGGCGTGTGCGCGTACCTGGGCCGCATGACCGGCGTGGGGGCCATGCGCGGCATCGAGCTGGTCAATGCCGACGGCACGCCGGCCTCCAAACAACTGACCCAACTGCTGGAACTGGCACGGGACGCGGGCTTGCTGCTGATGCCCAGCGGCAAGTCGCGGCACATCATCCGCCTGTTGGCACCACTGACCATCGAGCCCGCGGTGCTGGAGGAAGGGCTGGATATCCTGGAGGCGTGTCTGCGGCAGTTGGCCTAGTAAAGCGGAGGGTGACGTCGGTCCGGTCCCGAGGTGACCGTTGGTCTGTTCTGCGGACGAGTCGCGATAAGGGCATTGTGCTGCCTTGACCTGACTCCCCTGCCCCTTGAAAATGCGCGACGCTTTTTTGTCCCGCTTACTGAAGTAGTGAAATTTCAATGTCCGATTCGCACACCGAAGAATCCGTAGTCGCCTTGCACTCCAAAGCTGAATACGAAAACGCCATCAATCTTTCACAGCATGTGCCTGCCGCCAAGATCATCAGCGAGATGGTGTTGGACGCGTTCCACACCTCCAAGGAAAGCGACCAGATCCGCGAACTGCGCGTCGCTATCCGCCAGGCCCACGATGCCTTCGACGATGACAAAGCCTACGACCTGATGGGCCAGCTCAAGCAACTCAAGGACGCCGAAGCCGCCGACAATGCTGCGCTGGAAAACCTCAGCAGCCAGTTTTCGATCAGTCGCATTCTGTCCAGTTTCAAGGACGACCCCGAGTTTCAGGAACTGGTCTATGGCCTGGCCCTCAAGGTGCTGAACCAGAGCCACCAGGCCATCAGCAACCCAAGCGCCGGCAAGGGCAAGGCGGCCCGCGCCAAGAAAGAAGCCGAAGTGTTTGTGATCAGCAAAGACGGGATCAGCGTCACCCTGCCGCTGCGCACGCCACGCTCCAAACTGAACGTGGACCGCGAGGCGCTTGAGTTCCTTGGTTTTGCGTTTGTGGGTGAAGGCAGCGAAGCCGAACTGGAAAGCGAAACCTTCATCGATAACAGCGGCGTGGAGCAACCGGTCACGCGCAAAAGCATCGTGACGGCCCTGCAACAGCAGAGCGCCTTTGACGGCTACGCCATCGCCGCGCAATAAGGGCGTTCAGCCTGTGGCGAGGGAGCTTGCTCCCGCTGGGCCGCGCAGCGGCCCCAGCTTTGGGTTTGAAAAGACTGGGCCTGCTTCGCAGTCCAACGGGAGCAGGCTCCCTCGCCACAGTCGCAGCGTTGCGCCTTTGGCCGACTAAGCGTTCATCACCTGCCCCGCGAACACTTCACGAAAGCGTTCCATCTCCTGCTGGGTGCCGACTGTCACCCGCACCCACTGCGGCCAGTTTTTCCAGACCCGCCCCACCATCACGTTCTGTGCGGCGAGCCGCTCGATGACGTGCTCGGCGGGCTGTTTCACGTCGATCATGAAGCAGTTGCTCTGCGAGACCGTGCAGGTGAAGCCGCGGGACTTGAGCCAGGCCAGCGTTTCTTCGCGCACCCGGGCATTGAGCGCCTTGCGCTGCGGCAGCAGCGTGACGTCTTCCAGGCTCGCCCGGGCGCCGAGCAAGGAGGACGCGGCCGGTACGTTATCGCCACCGAACACCGCCAGCCGCTCCAGCAACGCAGGGTGGCCGATTGCCAAACCCAGCCGCGCTCCAGCCATACCGTAGATCTTTGAGAATGTGCGCAGCACCAGCAAATCGTCATGGTCCTTGACCCAGCTCACGCAACTGGGGGCATCGGAGAAATCGATATACGCCTCATCCACCACCAGCACGCAGCCTTCGGGTTTGTTTGCCAGCGCTTGGCGGATCGTCGCGCTGGGCGTCAGGGTGCCGGTCGGGTTGTTGGGGTTGCACAGGTAAAGCAGGCCCGCCTGGGGATCAGCGGCGAGCATGGCGGGCACATCATGGGCGTGCCTGGCATCGAGGTTCACTTCGTGCACCGGCGCCTTGTGCGACTCGGCAGCCTGGCGCGGCAGTTCGTAGGACGGCGTGGCCATCACCAGGCTGCGGGCTTCGCTGGTGAACGCCACCACGGCGTAGCGCAGTGCGGCCATGGAGCCGGCAAACACGGCCACATAGTCTTCCGGGATGGCCTGCTGCTGAGCGAACAAAGCGGCCAACGCGTACATGTCCGGGTAGGGATACCGCCCGGACGTCGCAATCCCACGCTGCATCGCCTCACGAGCAGCGCTCGAGGGGCCGTAGGGGCTTTCGTTGTAGTTGAGCAATACCTTGTCAGACGCTGCCGCCGCCGGGCTGGCGAGCGCCCAATCCAGACGCCCGAGTATCGGCAGGGCCGCGCCGACGGCAAGAAGGGAACGACGACTCACGCTGACCATGGTAACGACTCCTCGTAGGCGGGGATGGATTCGCACAGCTCATACAGAGGAGTATGACGAGGAGAACACCGGCTGATTTAACCGGGCACTGGGCGATCAGCGCTCCAGGTAGTCGATGATGGGGTAGCTCGCACACAACGCCTGCACCTGCGAACGCAGCTGTTCGCGTACCGCAGGGTCCTGCCGGTAATCCTCCTCGCCCAGCGGTGTCACGCTGTCCAGCACCTGGCAAATCAGCGCGACAACCTGCCGGCAGCCCGGCGGGTCGATCATGCGTTGCGCCATGGAACCGGTTCCGATACACACGCCGCTGGTGACCCATGACGAGCGCGTCTCACCCGGTACGCGATGCTTGTTCACCAGCAGGCCGCAGCCCTCCAGCGCCGACTCCGCGATGGCGCCGGTCATGGCGCCGCGCAACCGGATCAGCACCGTGTGGTTTTCGCTTCGCCCACCCACGACGTCATAGTCATGCGCCTGAAAAGCGCGGGCCATTTCATCGGCAAGTGTACGAACCCGCTCCATGCAGGCGTCGAATGCCGGCGACTTGGCGTACCCCAGGGCGGCCGCTTTAGCCGCGATCATATTGACCGCCGGTGCCCCCTGCATGCGAGGGAAGACGGCCTGGTCGAGGACGCGGCTGAAGGTCGACTTCAAGCCGGGCACCTTGGTATTCGCATCGCGCCCGGACAGGATCAGCCCACCACGAGGGCCGCCCAATTGCTTGTGCGTGCAGGTAATGGTGACATGGGCTGCGTTGATCGGGTTGGGATGGCGTCCGGTCACGACCAGCCCGGCAATATAGGAAATGTCAGCGAGCAGGATGGCGCCGGCCTCATCGGCAATTTCGCGAAACCGCTCGAAATCCACCACCCGCGAGTAAGCCTGCGCCCCACAGATGATAATGCGCGGACGATGCGCGAGGGCCAGGCTGCGCACCTGCGCGTAATCGATGAGGCCGTCGGCGGTGGTGCCGTAACGGATGGCTTTGTAATAGGCGCCCGTGAGTACAGCCGGGCTGCCGAGGGCGAGATCGCCGTCATGGTCGTGGGCCATGCCCAGTAAGGTATCGCCCGGTTCAAGCAGCGCTGAGAGGACTTGGGAGATCGCACTGGAGGCTGAGTGCGACTGTACGCCTGCGTAGTGGGCATCGAACAGTTCCAGCGCCCGGCGAATGGCCAGGGCTTCGACTCGGTCGACGTTCTCGCAGCCCGTACGATGACGCCTGCCCGGCATGCCTTCCGCCGTGACATTGACCAAGGCCGAGGCACTGGCCACCAGCGTATGCGGCTTGACGGCGCAGGATGAAGAGACCAGCGATAAGGTGCGGTGCTGTCGCGTGACTTCCGCATCGAGGATGCTCGCCAGCTCAAGGTCTTCAGCGTGCAGATCCGCCAGGCCACGACGCAGCAGGTCGGCCTGGTCTTTCAGTGGTGCGGTATTGAGTGCCATCAGTGCGGTTCCCTTCCAGGGTGTTGCGAGCCGATTCGTCCTGAACCGAGGCATTCAATTAAACAGAAATTTAAACATTTTCCCAATTAAATGTTCATTTCTGCGCGCACAGATGACGGCAAAGCAGCGAGGCAGAGCATGCGGGACTTTATTGTTGTGGCCGACGCGTGCAACACTCGCGACGCCGTGCAACTGGCGGTGTGGAAAACGGACGTTTATACCTAAAGGGAAGTGGTGAGCACGTGATACACAAACGGGAAAAAACCGAGCACTTGAAGAGCAACATCAAGTACTTGATCAAAAGCCGTGGCGAAACCCAGCTTTCGCTAAGCAGTGCCGCCGGCCTGACCAGGACCACCATCTACAACATCCTGGAAGGCAAGGTCGTCAACGTACAGCAGTCGACCATTCGCAAGATCTCCGACTTCTTCGGTATCTCCTACGACGAGATCGAGACCGTCGATTTCGAAGCCAAGGAAATCCTCGAGAGCAGTGTCTCCCCTCTGGGCAACATGAATCCCGCAGCCGTGCCGGTGCTCAAGGAAAGCCAGGTGATGCAGAACCTGGACAAGCGTATTGGCGAACTGGCCACGCGGTATCCGTTGACCTACTACTTCGGCACCTGCTGCAACCTGATCGGCGTGCGCCTGGAGCGCGGCATTCCCGGCATCAACGAAGCGGGTGATTTATTGATCGTGCAAAAAGGCACGTCGAGCCCCGGCAAGGAAAAGTTGGTGTACGACAGGGCCATCCGCAAGATGTTCATCACCCTTGACGCCTGTAGCGCTTCGGAACGCCTGTGCGTGATCGGCGACATCATCGAGGAGCGCTTCAATGACAACGTATGAAGCGAGCGTTGAAAACAGCAACTACAAGCTGCTGGGGTTTGAGAATGACAAGAGCCTGGCGATCATCATGGTGATTGCCACCGGCAAGGTCATCAAAATGAAACTGAGCGAAGTCATCAACAGCGAAATAATGGACAACCTGAACAAAATGGAAGTCAAGAACCTGTACAAGAAGTTCTATTCGCAGGGAGGCACGCTGACCGCCTATGACTTGAACGATCGTAACGAGAACTCCTGGATGATCTACATCATCCTCAACCTGCTGTTGTTCACCTTCTATATTTTTACCAGCATCGCCGCGACCAAACCCATTTACCTGGAGTCGCTGGGCATCATCGTCACGCCGGGCACCTTCCTGTATCCGCTGACCTTTCTGATCGTGGACCTGCTCAACGAGCAGTTCGGCCTGCGCCTGGCCAGAAGGGCCATTCTGTTTGCGTTTGCCAGTAACGCGATGATCATCATCCTGCTCTACGGCTCGACCTTCCTGCCGGGGCTGCCGGGCTGGAAACTGGATGGGCCGTACAACGACGTGATCATCCAAGTGTCCTCGGTACTGGTCGCCTCCTCGGTGTCGTTCCTGGTGTCCGAGAATATAAACTCGTACTTGCTGTGCAAGATCAAAGAGCTGACCAACTCCCAGTACCTGTACCTGCGCATCTTCCTCAGCACATTCTTCGCGGTCATCATCGACAGCTTCCTGTTTTGCTTCATCGCCTTCTACGGCGCGATGCAAACCAGCGATATCCTGAGCATGATCTACGTGCAGATCGCGATCAAAGTCGGCTTTGCCTTCTTCAATATCCTGCCTGCCTACGGTGCGCGCGCATTGTTCAAGCGCTGGATCACCGGCACTACGGCCTGATTGATTACCTAGCAACTGTGCCTTCACGACTGTAGTGAGCGGGCTTGCCCCGGTACAAACCGGGGACATCGTTTACATTTCTAACCGGGGACATGGTTTACAGGCTAATACGCAT
>NZ_PYWX01000059.1 GCF_003031675.1 Pseudomonas palleroniana
GATGTGGTGGTACAGGATGCCTTCCTGCAACGGTGCCAGGGCGTAGATATCCTGCACGTTGGCCACGCCGCCCGGCACGCTGGCGACGATGCGGTCGATCGCCGCCTGGTCCAGGTCCGCCAGGGGCAGCAGGTCCGGGGTGATACGCACGCAATCGGGCGTGATCAGGTTGGCCGGTACGGCCACTTCGCGCCCACTGCCCACCGCAGCGGCCAGCGCTGCCAAAGTCGGCTGGCTGAACAACACGCGCACGTCGGCGCTGAGGTCGGCGCGGCGCATGCGTTCGATCAGGTTGACCGCCATCAGCGAATGGCCGCCCAGTTCAAAGAAGTTGTCGTGACGACCGACTTGCTCGACCTTGAGCAGGTCGGCCCAGATCTGCGCCAGTACGGTTTCCACTTCTCCTTGTGGCGCTTCGTAGCCACGGCTCAGCAGGGCTTCCTGGTCCGGTGCAGGCAGGGCCTTGCGGTCGACCTTGCCGTTGTTGGTCAGCGGCAGGCTGTCAAGGCGCACGTAGGCGGCCGGCACCATGTAGTCCGGCAACTGCGCGTGCAGATGCTCACGCAAGGCTTGGATATCGACGTTTTCACGCTCGGTGAAGTACGCCACCAGGCGCTTGTGCCCCGGTTCGTCCTGACGGGCGAGTACCACCGCGTCCTTGACCTGCGGGTGCTCACTCAGGCGCGTTTCGATCTCGCCCAGTTCGATGCGGAAACCGCGGATCTTCACCTGCTGGTCGTTACGGCCCTGATACTGCAAGGTACCGTCGGCACGCCAGGCCACCAGGTCGCCAGTGCGGTACATCAGCGCCCCGTCGTTGAACGGGTCGGCGAGGAATGTCTCCGCCGTCAGGTCAGCCCGGTTCAGGTAGCCCAGGGCAACCCCCTGGCCACCGATATACAACTCGCCAGTGACACCGACCGGCACCGGTTGTTGACGGGCGTCGAGCACATAAGCTCGGCTGTTGCCCACCGGGCGGCCAATCGGAATGCTGCCCTCGTCTGCCCGCGTAATCTCATGGGTGGTCGAGAAGGTAGTGGCTTCAGTCGGGCCGTAGCCGTTAAGCAGATGCTGGGGTGCACCGTCCTTGAGGACCCGAGCGATCACGTTCGGATCGAGCACATCGCCACCGACAATCAGGTAACGCAGTTGCGGGAAGACCGGCAACAATCCTTCGGCGTACTGGTGGAACAAGCCGGCGGTCATCCACAACACGCTGACTGCTTGTTCCTGCAACAGCGCGGCAAAGCCGGCCTGGGATAGCAATGTGTCCTGATCGACCACCACCACCGCGCCGCCATTGAGCAATGGCGCCCAGACATCCAGGGTACTGGCGTCAAACGCCGGGTTCGAAGCAAACGCCACCCGATCATGCTGATTGAAATCGGCATAGCCGTTGTTGATCACCAGGCGCGTGATGGCGCGGTGCGGCACCAGCACGCCTTTTGGCGTCCCCGTGGAGCCGGAGGTGTACATGATGTACGCCACCGTCTCGGCGGATTGCTCCAGTGCCGGGTTGTGATCAGGCTCAAGACTCAGATCCAGAGTATCCAGGTCCAGGCGACGAGCAACCTGCGGCGTCTCGATCGAGGCCGCCGTCAGCAGCAGAGCCGCCCCGCTGTCCGAGATCATGAAACCTTGACGGTCCAACGGCGCGTTGACATCCAGCGGCACATACACCGCCGCACACTTGCTGATTGCCAACTGGCTGACCAGCAGGTCCACGGAACGCTCCAGCAAAATCGCCACGCGGTCACCAGGCGCCACGCCTTGGCCGATCAGGTGATGGGCCAACTGGTTGGCCCGTCGGTTCAATTGCGCATAACTCACGGCTTGCTCGCCATGCACCGCCGCCAGCGCCTGCGGATCGGCCGCCGCGTGGGCTTCGAACAGCGCGTGCACGGTCTGTGTTTCGGGGTAGGCACGCGTGGTCGGGTTGAACTCGACCAGCACCTGGTGTACTTCGCTCGCCGGCAATACCGACAATTGCTCGAACGGCAGATCGGGGGATTGCTCCAGTGCCTGCACCAACTGCTCCACAACGGTGAGCAGGTAGTCACAGAGACGGCGCGCCTCCAGCGGCGAAACCACCAGTGCATTGAGATTGAATTGCTCGCCCAGGTCATCGACGCTCAAGGTGATCGGGTAGTTGGTGCGCTCTTCGGCGTGCAGGAAGTGCATACCGTGCCATACCTGTTCGAGCGCGGCCATGTCCTCGACCACGCCAGTGTGCCGGTAGTTGAGCAAGGCGCTGAACAACGGCACGCTCGCCGGCACCCCGCTGCAACGCTGGGACAGCGCCAGTGAAGCATGCTCGTGCCCCAGTAACGCCGTCAGTCGCGCATGGGTTGCCTTGACGGCCGAGCGCACGCCCACTGCGTCGACATCAACTCGCAGCGGCAAGGTATTGATAAACATCCCCAGCCCACGGTCCGCCCCTTCACCGCCTTGCATGCGGCCGAGCAACACGGTGCCGAACACGACCTCGCGACGGCCCGACACGCTGCCCAACACCCTTGCCCAGGCCAGGTGAAACAGGCTGGCGGCGCTGACGCCGGTCTGGCGTGCCTGTTCGCGCAGGCGCAGGCTCAAGCCCTTATCAAGCAGGTGTGTGGCTTCGCCCACGCCATGCCCATCGCCCTGCACATCCTGCAGACCGAACGGCAAGGTCGGCTCATCGATATCGCTGAGCATCTCGCGGAAAAACCGCTCGTGCTCCGCATCAGTGCTGCCCAGACGTGCCTGCGCCACATAATTGCGGTAAGGCACCGCGTGCTTCAGCTGTTCGGCCTGACCCTGCAGCAACAGGTGCATTTCCTGTTGCACCACATCAAGGGCGGTATGGTCCATGATCAAGTGATGGAACATCAGCAACGCGACGATCCGCTGATTGGCCTCGTCACGGGCATAGACGATGCGCATCAACGGTGCCTGGGTCAGTTCCAGGCGATAGTGACGGGCATCGAAACGCTCACGCAGCTGGTTCACGACGTCATCGCCGTGCGGGTCGGCGGGCATTTCCTGCACCGCCAGCGCGGCCTTGCGCCACACCACTTGCACCGGGTTTTCCAGGCCTTGCCAGACGAGGCTGGTGCGCAGGATGTCATGGCGATCGATGACCGCCTGCAGCACCTCGATAAACACCTGGAAACGCTCCAGGCTGTCAAACCCGTAACTCGATTGCAGCAAGTAGGGATCGCCGGTTTCGGCACGGATATGGTGGTACAACACGCCTTCCTGCAATGGCGCCAACGGGTAAATATCCTGCACATTGGCCGTGCCGCCCGGGATCTGGGCGACGATATGGTCGATGCTCGCCTGGTCCAGGGTCATCAGGGGTAGCAGGTCGGGAGTGATGCGTGCGCAGTCAGGCGTAATCCGGTTGGCCGGTACAACCACCTCACGCCCGGAGCCGACGGCAGCCGCCAGCGCCGCAAGGGTGGGCTGGCGAAACAACACGCGTACATCGGCGCTGAGGTCAGCCTGGCGCATGCGTTCAATCAAATTGACCGCCAGCAGCGAATGGCCGCCCAGTTCAAAGAAGTTATCGTGACGCCCGACTTGCTCGACCTTGAGCACATCCGCCCAGATCTGCGCCAACACGGTTTCCACTTCACCTTGTGGCGCTTCGTAGCCACGGCTCAGCAGGGCGTCCTGATCCGGTGCAGGCAGGGCCTTGCGGTCGACCTTGCCGTTGTTGGTCAGCGGCAGACTGTCCAGGCGCACGTAGGCGGCCGGCACCATGTAATCCGGCAACTGCGCTTGCAGATGCTCACGCAAGGATTGGATATCGACGTTTTCACGCTCGGTGAAATACGCCACCAGGCGCTTGTACCCCGGTTCGTCCTCACGCGCGAGCACCACCGCGTCCTTGACCTGCGGGTGCTCACTCAGGCGCGTTTCGATCTCGCCCAGTTCGATGCGGAAGCCGCGAATCTTCACCTGCTGGTCGTTACGGCCCTGATACTGCAAGGTGCCGTCGGCACGCCAGGCCACCAGATCGCCGGTGCGGTACATCAGCGCTCCGTCGCTGAACGGGTCGGCGAGGAATTTCTCCGCCGTCAGATCAGCGCGGTTCAGGTAGCCTAGGGCAACCCCCTGACCACCGATGTACAACTCGCCGGTCACACCGACCGGCACCGGTTGCTGGCGGGCATCGAGCACGTAGGCACGGCTGTTGCCCACCGGACGGCCAATCGGAATGCTGCCCTCGTCTGCCCGCGTAATCTCATGGGTGGTCGAGAACGTCGTCGCCTCGGTCGGGCCGTAGCCGTTGAGCAGGTGCTGAGGTGCGCCGTCCTTGAGGACCCGGGCGATCACGCTCGGATCGAGCACATCACCGCCGACAATCAGGTAACGCAGTTGCGGGAAGACCGGCAACAATCCTTCGGCGTACTGGTGGAACAA
>NZ_PYWX01000060.1 GCF_003031675.1 Pseudomonas palleroniana
TTGGCGTTGGTAAAGAATGTGTTCCTGCTGGGTGATGGCGTGGGCGTGCAGGCGGTGCTGGTCGTCGTAGTGGTAGTGGCTGAGCAGCTGGCCTTGTTGGCGTTGGTGTTCGCGACCGTTTTTAAACAGGTGTGAGGTGAGCAGTGCACCGTTGAGTTCAACCGTGGAAAGGTGGCCGCCTTTGTCGTGGTTGAACACCAGACGGTTGTTGTCTGGCAGGCGCAGGTGCTTTAACTGACCACAGGCGTCGTAGCCGTAGCGCAGGGTGCCCCAGCCTTGGTGCTCGGCGGTCAGGCGATTCTGGACGTCGTATTCGTAGGCCAGCGCCCAGTGGCCGTCGTCGACACTGAGCAGGTTGCCCTGGCGGTCGTAGGCGTATTCAACCACCTTGCCATCGGCAAGGGTTTTTCGTACGAGGCGCCCGGCGTGGTCGCGCTCATAACGTGTAACCAGCTGACGGCCATCGTCGCCGTGTTCGGTCTTTTCCAGCAGGTTGCCGTTGAGGTCGTAGGCATACGCTGTGCGCTGGCCGTCAAAGCCGATTTCTTGCTGGATCAGGCCGTTGGGGTGGTAATCAAGCTGGTAGGTTTCGCCGGCTTCGTTTTCAATCGCGGTGAGCAACAGCCGCACGTTGTCGTAGCGGTATTTGACCTGGGTGCCGTCGGCATTGAGGCGGCGGCTGATCAGGTGCAGGCCGTCGGCGTATTCGTAACGGGTGACGTGGCCGAGTTCGTCGCGTTCGGCGGTGATTTTTCCGTAGGGGTTGTAGCTGTATTCCCGATACGCACCGCCCGGCAAGACCACGCGAACCAGGCGGCCCACGCTGTCCCACTGGTATTGGGTCAGCGCGCCGTGCTCATCCTCACGCGCCACCTGCCGCCCCAGGTCGTCATAGCGATAACGCTTGATGGCACCATTGGGCAGTTGCTCCTCCAGCAACTGCCCGCGCTCATTCCAGACCAGCCGATGACAGCTGTGATCGGGGTACCAGACGCCCGTCAGTTGCCCGGATGGGTTATAGCTGTAGTCGGTGATATGGCCGGCGGGATCCGTCCGACGCGTCACGTCGCCCTGGTCATTGCGCTCATATTTCCAGACCGCCTGACCCCGCCGCACCACGCGTACGAAGCCGTTGTCATGCTCGTAGGACGTCGGTTCGTCATCCCCCGGAAACACCGCCACCAAGCGTCCGGCATCGTCGTACTGATAGGCCGTCACCGCGCCCAATGGGTCTTGCTCGACCGTCAGCCGGCCCTTGTCGTCGTAGGACTTGAAATGCTCGGCGCCGTCCGGGTCGATGCGCTGTACCAGCCGTGCGCGCTGGTCATGCACGTAGATTTCCTGGCTGCCGTCGGCGTTAAACACCGTGACCTGGCCGTCGTCACCCCAGGCATAACGCGCGTCCATCTGCGAAAAGCTGGCCCAATGCCGGATACAGCGCGCCGCCTTGCCGGAACGTTCCCATTCCCAGTAGAAACTTGCGCCACCGGCCAACTGCCGCTCAAGGATGACGTGCTGATCGTCGTAGCGATAAACCTCACGTTCACCCACGGCATTGGTCGCACACACCAGTCGGCCTGCGTCGTCATAGGCGTAGGACACAACGTTGTGTTCGGTCACCCAGGTGAAGGCTTCATGACCTTTGGCGCGCTGAACCTGATAGTCCACCGCCACAATGCGCCCAAGTTCATAGCGCAAAAACAGCGAGCGGCCGACGCCGTTATCCAGCCGTTCAATACGCCCCGAGCGATCCCGCAGAATACGCAGCCGGTTGTCGTATGCATCGCTGATGGCGGTGAGCACACCGTCGCGAAAGTGGTAGAAGCGCGACGCCTGGGCCAGCACTAACTCATCGGGTAGAGCGCCCAGATAGATCGCCGCTTCGGCCAGACTGTTGGTGATCGCGGGCCGGGAAATAGACGGCAAGGGCAGCGTGGTCGACCGATTCTCATGATCCGTCCACACCACCGAATCGCCATCAACGACAAGCCTGTGCGCCAGCGCATGGCTCCAGCCAAACCCCAACCCACAATCCACTTCCACGGCACTGGTGCGATACAGCCGCGTCCAGTCAAACGGCAACACGCCATCCAGCGTGCCATCGGTCAGCGTCAGCAACTCCTCGCCAGTGACCATCGACACCGGGCAGCCATGGGAAGCGGTCTTGTCCGCCGGGGCTGAAGCCTCCCCGTTGAGGTTTTTCCCCGAGGCCGGCACATCGTCGACAGGCTCCTGCCTGACCAATACGGTGCGCTGCGTCGCCTTGTCCCGCACTGCCGGCACGGCGTTGGAAACCAACTGATCGCCAGCTTTCACTGGCCCAACCGGCACCGTCTTGATCGGTGTCGGCACACTGCTCAGCAACAGCGGTTTCAGCGCTTCGGCATGGGGCTCCAGAGGTGGCCCCACCAACTGATTCGCCAGCGTTTCCAGCCAGCCCCGCACCCGCCCGGATTTGATATGCCCCAATACCTGGGCTCCCAGCCGAAGCTGCACGCCCATGCCCCGGGTGGCCCAGATCAGAAACAGGTTGATCAGTACTTCACCCGTGATTTCACCCAGCAGCTCATACATGTCTGGCGGTGGCAGCATGCGTATCCAGGCGACCATGGCTGATAGGTAAATGAACAGCAGTGGCTCGTCGCTGAGCACGAGCAAGCCCTGTGCAACGGCCTCGCTGCTCAGTTTCAGCAGTTGATCTAGTTCAGTTTGGGAGAGGTATTGCAGCAGCTTCTGGCTGTTGGGCTTGATGTCCGCCAGCAGGTCACAGAGTTGTGTGATGTTGTCCCAAAGGTTGTAGAGGGCTTGGGCGATTCCGCTTGAGAGCGCCACACTTTGCATCACACTGCGTTCCAAAGGCGTGGCCTTTGAAAAGTCGCTCCACCGGGCGTTGAAGGTCTGCGTCCATTCCTCGCGCAGGCGGGGCTCGAGCCCCGCGATCACCGATTGATAAGACGCATACAGCGCCTTGACGTGATCCTTGGACACGTCGGGATAGAAGGTGACTTGATAACGCTGATCACGCGTGCAGCCCTGGACTTCAAGGATGCCGCTGGGGCCGATGGTGTCGTGGATGGGCGGCCCCACCGGGCTGCCATCTGCTGCAATGGCTTGCAGCACCACGGGTGTATTGCCGATGGGCACGAACTGCGTGCTTTCGAACAGGTGCACCAGGGTCAGTGAACCCTGGGCTTTGCACAGGGCAACGGTGGCGCTGGGCGCCTTGGACGAACCCGGTGCGGTCAGTGCGACGTCGTCGCCGACCTTGAACACCTGCTCAAGATCCAGTGCCGAACCGCTCCAAAAACTTTCAGCCCAGTCGTCGAAGGTATTCAGGCAGGTTCTGAAATCACGCAAGACGTGTTCAACGTCCGGCGTTTTGGCGTCCATGGGGGCCAGGACAAACCTGGCAATCACCGGGATCAAAAGGCAGCCCTATCGGGCAAGGTGGTTACGGAGAAGTACATCGGCGGTCCCTCGCACTGAATGATCAGGCGAAGGACTTTGGAGAGGTTTGTAAGGAAAAGAAGCCGGACCTATTCGTCAACAGAAGTAGGGCGTTTCAGTAGTTTTTGTCCTCCATGCAAGTCGGCGAACCCCGGTTAGACTTACCTGTCGATATCCGCAGTGCCCGGCCCGTCGTCGTTCAAGGAAGCCCCATGTATTCAAGTCGTTTGATGCTCTGCCTCACCACCTCGTTGGTACTGGCCGGTTGTTCCACCACGCGCAACCCGCAACAGCCGCAGCGCAGCGAGGCCGATGTGAAGGCCCAGATTGTGCGGCTGCTGCCGGCGTCGGTGCCGGACCGCAGCGGTTGGGCTCAGGACATCTACACCGCCTTCGACACCCAGAAGATCTATCCCAGCACTGAAAATATCTGTGCCGTGCTGGCGGTCACCGAGCAGGAGTCCACTTACCAGGTCGACCCTGCGGTGCCGAACATGGGCAAGATTGCTCAGGATGAGATCCTGCGGCGGGCCGGCAAGGTCCATGTGCCGGCGTTTGTGATACGCACCACGCTGCAATTGCGCTCGCCCACCGGCAAGTCCTACGCCGAACGCCTGAGCGCCGCACGCACGGAGAAGGATCTGAGCGGGATCTTCGACGACTTCATCAGCATGGTGCCGCTGGGAAATACGCTGTTCGGCGGCTTCAATCCGGTACACACCGCCGGCCCGATGCAGGTGAGCATCGACTTTGCGCAGCAACATGCGCGGGGTTATCCCTACACGGTGGATGGCACGATTCGCCGGGAAGTCTTCACCCGACGCGGCGGCATGTATTTCGGCATTACCCATTTGCTGGGTTACCCGGTGAACTACGACCAGCCGCTGTATCGTTTTGCCGACTTCAATGCCGGTTGGTATGCCAGCCGCAACGCCGCATTCCAGGCTGCCGTCAGCCGCGTCACCGGTACCGAGCTGGTGTTGGATGGCGACTTGATTCGTTACGGCTCATTACTGCCGGGCTCCACCGAGCTGGCGGTGCGTTCGCTGGGTTCGAAACTGGATATGCGTAACCCGAGTATCCGCAGCCAGCTCGAGCAGGGCGAGCAGCTGGATTTTGAAGACACCACGCTCTACAAACGCGTGTTCGCCCTGGCCGACAAGGCCGCCGGCAAGCCGATGCCGCGCGCGATCCTGCCGGGCATCGTGCTGAAAAGCCCGAAGATCACGCGCAACCTGACCACGGCGTGGTTCGCCCAGCGGGTGGACGAGCGATATCAGCGCTGTATGAAGCGTTGATCAAGTGCGTCGTTTGACAAACCGGCGCCACAACCCCACCCACAGCCATACCACCGGGAACGCCAGGATCACAAACGGCAATACATAGCTGGCGCGCTCCATGGCGTCCGCCGTGCCGTTCACCAGGTTGTCGCCCAGGTTGCTGAACATTCGGCTGAAGCGCGATTGCTGGTTTGCACCGTCGCTGGAGCGGAAGTTGAGGGTGACGCGGTTGGTATCGAGGCGACGCTGTTGGCCGGCCGCGAGCTGGGCCAGTTCCTGGAGTTCGTTCTCAATGGACGCCTGTTCCTTGCTCAGTGCAATCAGGTCGCTGACGGTGATGTCCTTGCGTTTGGCCAGATCATCCAGGCGCTGCTGCTGGGCTTGCAGACGCTGCTGGCGACGCTTTACGTCATTGACGGCGTCGGCCAGGTCCTCGGCGGTGGTGATGCGCTGGCCGAGTTTGCCGCCTTCGGCCGCCATCGCGACCATCGGTTCCACGCCGGTAGGCGCTATGCGCAAGATGATGTCGCCGCCGTCGCCATCTTCGGTGATGCCCAGGATGTTGCAGGCACCAAAGCGCGCGGTTTCACAGGCTTCGCGGGTGGCTTGCATGCGTGGTGCGAGCAGAGCGCCGGGCAGGGCCAGGGTCAGCTCGTGTTCGTAGGCCAACTGCGCACCGGCCCGGCCCTGTTCGCCGTTGATTACCGTGGCGCGGGGGTGGTCCTTGGGCGAACAGCCGGTCAAGACCAGCCCGGCCAGTAACAGCATGAAAAACGGGCGAGATTTGCCGTCCAGATGGCGCATTGCAGTTCCTTGGGGTGTACAGGGGAATTGGACGGCGATTAAACCGGGTCTGGCGGATTAACGCAAAGCGTCAGAGGGGATGGTGTGGTTGATAGTGATGCGACCCTCCCACAGTTTTAGATTTGGCCTGAGGCCAGGAATCGTGAAAATTTCAAAACCAGTGCAGTTCTATTGTGGGAGGGGGCTTGCTCCCGATAGCGGTGGTTCGGATCAGAGGTCTGTGACTGACACACCGCTATCGGGAGCAAGCCCCCTCCCACAGGTTGATGGTGTTTTTCTGACGCGGCTGCAAAAAAGAAAAGGCCCGGTTTGCGTGGAACCGGGCCTTTTCCGTAGT
>NZ_PYWX01000061.1 GCF_003031675.1 Pseudomonas palleroniana
GGCGCCAACGCCGGCCACGCCACCGAAGCCAACATGGACCGCCTCGACGGCGCCGGCGCTGCCGCCGCGGTTGAAGCCCGCGCCGTCACCGCCAGTGACTCCGCCGCCATCGTGCGCGCCAAGGCCGCCCTCGACAAACTCGACATCGCCGAAGGCCTCGCCGAACTCGAAGGCGCCTCCGCCCGCGTCGCCGTTGACGAAAAACGCATGATCAACTGCCGCGCCGACCTCAACCAGCTCGTGCCTTTCAAGTACGACTGGGCCTGGCAGAAATACCTCGACGGCTGCGCCAACCACTGGATGCCGCAAGAGGTCAACATGACCGCCGACATCGCCCTGTGGAAAAACCCCGAGGGCCTGACCGACGACGAACGCCGCATCGTCATGCGCAACCTCGGCTTCTTCTCCACCGCCGACTCGCTGGTCGCCAACAACCTGGTGCTGGCCGTGTACCGCCTGATCACCAACCCGGAGTGCCGCCAGTACATCCTGCGCCAGGCCTTCGAAGAAGCGATCCACACCCACGCCTACCAGTACTGCATCGAATCGCTGGCCATGGATGAAGGCGAGATCTTCAACATGTACCACGAGATCCCATCGGTCGCCAAAAAAGCCGCCTGGGGCCTGAAATACACCCGTTCGATCTCCGATCCGAAGTTCGAAACCGGCACCGTCGAGACCGACAAGGAACTGCTGCGCAACCTGGTCGCCTACTACTGCGTGCTGGAAGGCATCTTCTTCTACTGCGGCTTCACCCAGATCCTCTCCATGGGCCGCCGCAACAAAATGACCGGCGTCGCCGAGCAGTTCCAGTACATCCTGCGCGACGAGTCGATGCACCTGAACTTCGGTATCGACGTGATCAACCAGATCAAAATCGAAAACCCACACCTGTGGGATGCCGAGATGAAGGAAGAAGCGACCCAGATGATCCTGCAAGGGACCCAGCTGGAGATCGAATACGCTCGCGACACCATGCCTCGTGGGGTACTGGGAATGAATGCGGCGATGATGGAAGACTATTTGAAGTTCATCGCTAACCGTCGGTTGTCGCAGATTGGTCTTAAGGAAGAGTATCCAGGCACCACCAACCCATTCCCGTGGATGAGCGAGATCATGGACTTGAAGAAAGAGAAGAATTTCTTCGAGACTCGGGTGATCGAGTACCAGACCGGCGGCGCGCTGAGCTGGGACTGATTCCCCCAAAGCCAGGCAGTATCAAAAAGCCCTGACTCGTTCAGGGCTTTTTGATTTCTAGTGAACGCAAAGTTGGCGTTGAATCGCCATTTCTTGAAGTACATCACATCAAGCTCCTCGCCCAGAAGGGTTCGGATCACATCACCAATGCTGTAGCCTTGTGCCCCAATTGCCATCAGCGTTGTCACCGGTCGAGTGATCGGGAGGCTTTTACCGAAGGGCTTTACGCCAAGATCGGAAGATTGGCACGGGAGTAGACTCCTGCTGTCACACCTGATGCACGCTTAAACATTTAGATAGGACCGAGGCCACCCGTGAACCCAGACATGCTCGAAGCCGGCCCCGCTGACGCCAAAGTACTCTCCGTCTTTGACTTCGACGGCACGCTGACCCACCACGACAGTTTTGTGCCCTTCCTCAAGTTTGCCTTTGGCCCCGGTGAGTTCTATGGCCGGATGGTCAAGCTGGCGGTGCCGGGGCTGCGCTTTTTGGTGCGGCAGATCAGTCGGGATGAGTTGAAGGCACAGCTGATTCGCACCTTTATGACCGGGGTGGAGAAGGCGTGGGTTCAGCAGCAGGCCGAGGCGTATTGCCAGCGCTATTGGAACAAGTTGATGCGCCCCAAGGGCTTGCAGTCGGTGGCCGATGAGGTGAACTCGGGGGCCGTGGTGACGCTGTGTTCGGCGTCGCCGGCGCTGGTGTTGCAGCCGTTTGCGAATCGGCTGGGGATCAAGTTGATTGGCACTGAGCTTGAGGTAGTTGATGGCGTATTGACCGGCAAGCTCACCGGGAATAACTGCCGCTGTGAGAACAAGGTGCTGCGGCTTGAGGCGGTGTATGGCGACCTGGGGGAATACCGGCTGCGGGCCTGGGGCGATACGCGTGGGGATCGAGAGTTGTTGGCAGCGGCGCAGGATGCGCATTTTCGGCATTTTCATGCGAAGAAGAAAAAGCGGGATCGGTTGCAGCGATGATGTGTGTGGGGTTGGCAGGAAGTCTGCACTAGACGCCTATCCAGTTTTCCACAATCAAGCCATTTACGCGCGTGAACTCACCTTCATTGTTAGTAACCAAGACCAAGCCTGAGCTTCTAGCGTGCCCGGCAATATGTAGGTCATTGACGCCGATAGGCGTGCCCTTTTTCTCCAGATCTGAACGTATCGAGCCGTAGTGAAAAGCGGCCTTGTCGTCGTAGCTAAGGACGTCGAGCCGGGAAGAGAAGTCTTCCACGGCTCGCGTATTTTTTTCTACGAACTGACTCTTTTCTGCTCCATGCATCAGCTCAGCGAGGGTGATGGAAGAGATCACCATACGCCCAACGTTGGCGTTGAATTTTTCCAATATCTCGATCGGACGCCGCTTGATGATGTAGATCACGATGTTGGTATCAAGCATGTACTTAATCATCAAAGGACTCTCGTTCTTGCTGGGTTTGATCGGCACGTTCCTCCATAAAATCTTCAGATACCGATTCACTGGCAAGAAAAAAGCTGTCCCAAGTGTTTTCAACAGGCGAAATGATCAGCTCTCTTCCCACAGCACGGACCTCCACGGTCTTCACTCCCGCAGGAAAACGCATGTCGGCAGGGATGCGAATATTTTGCGTCCGATTGTTAGTAAAGATGGTTCCAGAAGACATAGAGAACACCTCTCTGGGTAAGGAAAGACTGGAAAGAATGATAGTTCGAGGGTGCTCTATTGCAAAGCTCTATAGCAAAAATCAGACGAATGCCAGCCTAGCGCACTAGCATGGGGTGCTAGGAGTCGAAGCGATACGGGTTCGTGGGCTCGACAGGGAAATCGCGTCGATCCCTTCGCAGCCTCGCTGGGGCTCGACAGCTCCCACATTTGATCTTTGCCAGCCCGTTGATTGTGGTCGGCAGGATTTTATGTCGCAGCTTTCAGGTCTACGCCAAGGGCCGTGGCGAAGGCTTTTACCATGGGGCTGCGCGGTGCGTTGTGGCGCAGGATGAGGTTGAATGCCGTGCTCAGGTGGACCTGCTCCGGGCACAGTGCGCGCAGGCGTCCTTCTCTCACTAGCGGCGTTGCGTAGTGCTCCGGCAGGAAGCCGAGGAAGCGGCCGGTGAGGATCAGGATGGCCACGGCTTCAACCTGGGAGGCCGAGGCTGACTGGCTGTCGTAGTTGACGAAGTTGGCCTTGTCGCGATGGATCGCATACCGATGGTTCACCACTTCGTATTGGCGCAAGACTTCGGGCGTGATATCGCTCGCGTTGAAGAGTGGATGCCCTGTTGCGCAGTAGGCGTGGGCCTTTTCTTCGTACAGCGGGAAGTAATCGAATTCTTCGCGGCGTTGGTAGACCGGGACGATACCGGCGACCAGGCGCCCTTCCACTACGCCGCGCTCAACTTCATCCAGTTGTGAGGCGTGCAGGCGTAATCGAATCTTGGGCGACTCACTATGTAATTTGCCCAGGGCTGCAATAAGCGGTGAATTAACGTCCGATACGGTGTTATCAATAACGCCCACACTAAGGTCGCCGATCAGTTCATTTTGCGCTGAACTAAGCTTGTCGCGAAAACTGTCGACCGAGGTAAATAACTCGATGGAAGCTTGATACACCAACTTGCCTTCTTCGGTCAGCCCGAAGCCTTCCCTGCCCCGGGTGCACAGGCGCATGCCAATGCGGATTTCCAGGTCGGAAATCTGTTTGCTGATAGCTGCCAAGCCCACATTCAGCTCGTTTTGCGCGGCGCTGAAACCGCCGGCCTCGACCACAGCCATGAATACCCGCAGCAACTTGAAGTCCAGCCCGCTCAATTGCAGCGGCGGTCTTGTGCCGGGTTTGGGTGGCAGGTTTCCAGAAGTGGAAAGTGGGGTTTCCATAATACGCGTTGACCTCTAGTGCCATATTCAACAGGCTTGAACCCAATCCTTGAATATAGCCAGGCGGCGATAATGAACATAAACATCCGCCCTTGGCAACCTTGAATACGGCGCGTCAGACGCCGGTTCTACGCCGTTGAAATTTATTTTTTACTGCCTCCGACTCTTCTAAAAACAAGCGTGAGGAACATCCATGTCCCAGCCCACCGACCGCCTTTGGGGCGCTCGTTTCAAGACCGGTCCGTCTGCAGCATTGGCCGCGTTGTCGCGTTGCCCTGAGCGCTATTTTCGCCTCACGCCCTATGACCTGGCCGGCTCCCGTGCCCATGCCCGTGAGTTGCAGCGCGCCGGTTTGCTGGATGAGTCGGAAACCTTGCGCACCCTGCAAGCCTTGGACGGCATTGGCGCAGATTTCGCCGCCGGCAACCTGCATCCAACCCTGGATGACGAGGACGTGCACACTTTCATCGAACGCGTACTGACCGAGCGCCTCGGCGCCCTGGGCGGCAAGCTGCGTGCCGGGCGCTCGCGTAACGATCAGACGGCCAATGATCTGCGCCTTTTCCTGCGCGACCATGTGCGCACCATCGCCACTCAAGTGCTGGCTTTGCAGCAGGCGCTGGTGCAACAGGCCGAGCAGCATGTTGAGAGCATCTGCCCGGGCTTCACGCACTTGCAGCAGGCGCAACCGATTGTGTTCGCCCATCACTTGTTGGCCCACGCCCAGTCAATGCTGCGCGATGTGCAACGGTTGATCGATTGGGATGCGCGTACGGCGTTGTCGCCCCTCGGTGCAGCGGCCATGGCCGGTTCGGCGATTGCGCGTCAGCCGGAGCAGTCGGCCAAGGAAATGGGCTACACCGGGCCGTGCGAAAACTCTATCGACGCCGTAGCAAGCCGTGACCATGTGGCGGAGTTTCTGTTTGTGGCGGGCATGCTCGGGGTGAATATTTCGCGGCTGTCGGAGGAGTTTTGCCTGTGGTCTTCGCGCCAGTTCCGCTGGGTGGTCTTGGATGATGCCTACGCCACTGGCAGCTCGATCATGCCGCAGAAAAAGAACCCGGACATTGCCGAATTGGCGCGGGGCAAGGCCGGGCGATTGATTGGCAACCTGACCGGGTTGATGTCGACGCTCAAATCCTTGCCGCTGTCCTACAACCGCGATTTGAGTGAAGACAAACACAGTGTGCTCGACAGCGTCGACACCCTGCTGCTGGTGCTGCCGGCGCTGGCCGGTATGGTCGCGACCATGCAGGTGCAGGTGCAAGAGCTGCGGCGGCAGGCGCCGATGGGTTTCACCCTGGCGACGGAGGTGGCGGATTGGTTGGCCACGCGGGGTGTGCCGTTCAAGGAGGCGCATGAGATTACCGGCGCGTTGGTACAAGCCTGTGAGAAGCATGAGATTGAGTTGTGGGAAGCCTCGCCGGCGCTGCTGGCTGAGGTGGATGCGCGGTTGACGCCGCAGGTGCGCGACTGCCTGACACTGGAAGCGGCGATTGCGGCGCGCAATGGGTGGGGCGGGACGGCGCCGGAACGGGTTAAAGAGCAGATTGAGCGCTTGAAGGTATCGTTGGCCGCTCAACAAAAATGGGCTGACAGCTACACCGGATTTCGAATTTAACTCAGACCTGTGACGATCGTTGACGATCGTTCCCACGCTCTGCGTGGGAATGCCGCCCCGGACGCTCTGCGTCCCGTTCATGCGCAAGGGTGACGCGGAGCGTCACAGGATGCATTCCCACGCAGAGCGTGGGAACGATCAGGGTTTCATCATCTGGACCGAGTACAGCCGTTAGAGCGTTGTTAGTTTTGGAGTAACACCATGAACCAAACCCCGGCAGAGCGCTTGGAAGCCGAGCGCAAGTTGTCCGAAAACCAGTTTGATATCACGCAGTACGAGCACGTGCCGCGTCGCTATTACGGGCGGATGTTTTTTGCCACCTTGATCGTGATCGTGTTGGTCGCGTTGTTACGCGCCTTCGCCAATGGCCAGATCGAATGGTCCTACATCGGCCAGTTCCTCACGTCCGAGGCGATTCTGTGGGGCCTGGTGAATACCATCGTCATGTCGATCCTGGCGATGGCGCTGGGCGTGGTGATCGGGGTCATCACGGCGATCATGCGCATGTCGGCCAACCCGATCCTGCGCTACGTGGCCATCACTTACACCTGGCTGTTCCGGGGTACGCCGCTGATTCTGCAACTGCTGCTGTGGTTCAACCTGGCGTTGATTTTCCCGGTGATCGCGATTCCCGGCCTGTTCAGCATCGACACCGTCGACCTGATGACGCCCTTTGTGGCCGCCCTGCTCGGCCTCAGCATCAACCAGGGGGCCTATACCGCCGAGGTGGTGCGTGCCGGTTTGCTGTCGGTCGACACGGGCCAGTACGAAGCGGCCAAGTCCATCGGCATGCCGAGCTTGCAGGCCCTGCGCAGGGTGATTCTGCCGCAGGCCATGCGCGTGATCATTCCGCCTGTAGGCAACGAGTTCATCAGCATGGTGAAAATGACCAGCCTGGCCAGCGTCATCCAATACTCGGAGCTGCTGCACAACGCGCAAAACATCTACTACGCCAACGCGCGGGTCATGGAGCTGCTGATGGTGGCCGGCATCTGGTACCTGGCGGTGGTGACTGTTCTTTCATTTGGTCAAAGCCGCCTCGAGCGTCGTTTTGCCCGCGGCGCCGGCAAGCGTTCGTAAGCCTGGTTGAGGAGATTTGCCCCATGAGAAGCATCGTCAAGGCCGTCAACCTGAACAAGTATTACGACGAGTATCACGCGCTGCGTGACATCAACATCGAGGTCGAGCAAGGCGAGGTCATGTGCATCATCGGCCCATCGGGCTCGGGTAAAAGTACCCTGCTGCGCTGCGTCAACCAGCTGGAAAAAATCGACAAGGGCGGCCTGTGGGTCGACGGCGAGCTAGTCGGTTACCGCGTGGTCGGCAACAAGCTGCATGAGATGAATGAAGCGCAGATCGCCCGCCAACGCCTGGCGACGGGCATGGTGTTCCAGCGCTTCAATTTGTTCCCGCATATGACCGTGCTACAGAACATCATCGAAGGCCCGTGCCAGGTCCTCAAGCGTTCGCCCAAGGAAGCCACCGAAGATGCGCTGGAGTTACTCGCGCGCGTGGGCCTGGCGGACAAACGCAATGCCTACCCGGTGGAGTTATCCGGCGGTCAGCAACAGCGTGTGGCGATTGCCCGTGCGCTGGCGATGCGCCCCAAGCTGATGTTGTTTGATGAGCCCACATCAGCTCTCGACCCGGAGTTGGTCGGTGAAGTGCTGTCGGTGATGCGCGACCTGGCGACCACCGGCATGACCATGATCGTGGTCACCCATGAGTTGGGCTTTGCCCGCGAAGTCTCCAACCGCATGGTGTTTATGGACGCCGGCCAGATTGTGGAAGCCGGCAGCCCCGAAGACATTCTAATAAGCCCACAAAACCCGCGTACCCAAAGCTTTATTTCTGCCGTTCGCACTTAACTAGAAAACTAACGAGAACGCCTCCATGAAAAAATTGTTTATCCCCACCTTGCTCGCGGGCCTGATGGCCTCCACTGCAGTTTTCGCGGCATTGCCGGCGGCAATCAAGGAGAAAGGCGAGATCAGCGCGGCCATCGTGCCGAACTACCCGCCAATGGATTTCAAGGACCCGGCCACCAACAAGATCACCGGCCTGGACTTTGACCTGGGCAACGCCCTGGGCGAACGCCTGGGCGTGAAGATCAAATGGCAGGAAACCGCCTTCGAGCAAATGCTCAGCGGCCTGACCACCAAACGCGTGGACATCGTGCTGTCGGGCATGAGCGATACCGCCGAACGCCAGAAGTCAGTTACCTTTATCGACTACTTCACCAGCGGCCCGCAGCTGTACACCCTGGCCAAGCGTGAAGACCTCAAGGAATTGACTGACCTGTGCGGTAAAAAAGTCGGCACCAGCCGCCGTACCACCTGGCCGTCGGAAATTGCCGCGTGGAGCAAGCAAAACTGCGAAGCGGCGGGTAAGCCGGCAATCGTGGTGATCGGCACCGAAGGCTCGGCGGATGCACGGGCGCAATTGCAGCAGAACCGCCTGGATGCGGCCATGCAGGGCAGCGAGACGATTCCTTATCTGATGTCGTTGGATAAAGGTAAATACAAGCCGGTGGGGCTGGCGATTTCCAAGCAGTTCACCGGGCTGGGCATCGAGAAGAGCAATACCGAGCTGGTCAGCGCGATCAGTGCAGCGCTGCAGGGCATGATCGATGACGGGACCTACGGCAAGATCCTGAAGAAGTGGGACCTGGAGCAAGGTGCAGTAGAAAAAATCAGCATCAACGCCGGCCAGTAACTCGGCCTGACTGTGGGAGCGGCTTGCTCGCTCCCACAGGCGGTCTGTTTTCCCATTCGACCGGTGTTGTCTCAAAGCAATAACAAGGACGCTCGCCCCACCGTGCCCACCTACTCTTTGGTAATCCGCCGCCTGATGATTTGCTCGGTGACCATCGTGGTCAGCCGTGCCATGACCAGCCCGTTGCTGGCGCTGCTGTTGAGCACCCGGCTGGGCCTCAACCAGCAAGACATCGGCCTGCTGATGGGCATTGCCGTGTTTACCGCCACCTTGCTCGGCCTGTACGGCGGCTACATCATCGACCGCCTGGAAAAGCGCAAGCTGTTGATCCTGGCCATGCTGTCCAGCTCCATCGGTTTTCTTTTGCTGACCTTCGCCAGCAATCTCTACCTCACCACCTTGACACTTGTGATCACCGAGGCGGCGTCGGCGCTGTTCCTGATCGGCTCCAAAGCCATCATCAGCGAGAACCTGCCGGTGGCGGAGCGCGCCAAGGTATTTTCGCTGCGCTACACCTTGACCAACGTTGGCTACGCCACAGGCCCGATGCTTGGTGTGGTGATTGCCGGTCACATGCAACTGGCGCCCTTTTTGATCGCCAGTGCCATTGCGTTTGGCAGCCTGTTCCTGATGATCGGCATCCCGCCGACGCAACAGGATGACAGCAACAAGCCCTTGAGTTTTCTCACGACCCTGCGCACGTTGCGCAGCGACCGCACGCTGATCCTGTTCACCGGCGGTAGCTTGTTGAGCACCATTGTCCACGGGCGCTATACGTTGTATCTGTCGCAATTTCTGCTGGTGGCCTACAAGCCTGCCGACGCGTTGAAGATTCTGTCTGCGGTGCTGGCCTGCAACGCTATCACCGTGATTCTGATGCAGTACCAGATCGGCCGCTTTCTCAAACGCGAACAACTGCGCTACTGGATCGTGCTGGGCACCTTGCTGTTCATCGTCGGGCTGGTTGGTTTCAGCCTGGCAGACAGCCTGCTCACCTGGTGCCTGGCGATGTTTGTGTTCACCTTGGGCGAGATGATCATCTACCCGTCGGAATTTCTGTTTATCGATACCATCGCCCCCGATGCGCTGCGCGGCAGTTACTACGGTGCGCAAAACCTGGCCGCGTTCGGCGGGGCAATGAGCCCGGTCATCTGTGGGTATTTATTGATCAACGCCGCCCCTACCAGCATGTTCTATGCCCTCGGCGCACTGACTGCGATCGGGGGCACCTTGTGCTTCTTGAGTGGGCGACGGGTAGCAGGTTCTTGCTGATATTTGTGCTGGATCCCGCTATTAATAGCGAAACATCTCACGGACCCGAGCCCCATGAAATTCGACACGGCCTACAGCCTGAGTCTCGATGACAAGCTGTCGATCTACGATGTACGAGACCTGAATTTCGACGAAACCGCTGACTTCGACTCCGACAAGGACCGCTTCCTGTGCCCCAACGATGAATGCCGTGGGGCATTCGACACGGGGAATGCGCTGAGTACCTTCAACGCCAAAAACGTCAATTATCAGCGCACACCGCACTTCAAGAACAAGACCAGCACCCGGCATATCGACGGCTGCCGCTATGCCAGCACCCACAAGCCAGCGACGGGTGAACACGACGACGAGCGAGAGGACAACTTCCCATCGGAGTTTGTACTGACGCGGCGTCAGTACGAACGCAAGAAACCGCTGGCGGGCACTGAGGGAAACCTTGCGCAAGACTCAACACAGCCATCGCCAACCCGGCCCGGTGCGCTCGTCGGCACCACCGATGCCGCACCGGACAAAACCAGCGTCTTCGCCCATCCGGTGGAATGTTATGTGTCGAATATCGACGACAAGGACAAGCTCAAGCGCATGCCGTTGAAGATCGGCGATCACACGGCAACCTACTGGACGTTTTTCAAGAAAATCGAATACCTGCAAGACAACAAGGGCCTGATCTACTGGGGCAGGATCAAGGCGATCAAGGACTACACCAGCAGCTTTCGCATCGACTTCGAAAAGAAAGTGTGGCTCGACAAGAAGCCCTACTCGGTCAACGTTTACCTGAGTAAAAAACTCATCGAGAACTACCGCAAGCGCAAAGCGTTCCTGGAGCAGATCAAGGCAGCAGTGGACAGTGAGCAGGCGTTGTATTGCTTCTTCTACGGGGTGACGCCGACGCTCAAACAGGTGCCCAGCAAGAAGAACCCCGAACAGACGTTCGGGGTGTTCAGCGCGAATATTGAAAACCTGGATCACCTGATCATTCGGCAGGCGCCGGGGGTGGAATAGTGGGTTATCCAGCATCCAGTTGATGAGCGGTCAAAACAACTGTACAAAAACACAGTATAGTTTGCCTTCCCCCGTCGAATCTGGAGAAACCCCATGTCCTCTCTGGCAATGAGCTCTTTCGTAGAACAGCAGATCGTCCTGCACCAATTCACCCCCAAGCACAGCGTGCAGGCTCGCGCCATGCTGGGCTGGAGCCAGGAACAACTGGCCCGCCTGGCAGGTGTGACGGTGCAGGCGCTTCAACAGTTTGAAAGCCAGGGCGACGTGGGTGATGACACCCGCCTGGCATTGGCGTTTCGCCTGGAGGCCGAAGGGTTGGTGTTCTTCCCGGGGTTTGCGCCGGGTTGGGGGATGAGTGTGCGGGGCGGTACGCCTCAGCCGACGCTCCAGGTCGTTCATGAGACAGCAGAGTAAATTTTTTACCTGCACTGCCACTTATCCCTATTTAGGTATAACCTCTCATGAGCTCATGGAAGCCACTGCTGTGGGTGGGCGCCAGCAAAAAAGACCTTCAGTTGATGCCGGGTTCAGTTCAAGACATTTTCGGTTTTGCACTGCATCTTGCTCAAGAAGGTGGAAGGCATTCACAAACAAAAGCATTGAAAGGATTTGGAGGTAACGCAGTACTGGAGATCGTCGAGGATTTCGACGGCAACACTTATCGAGGGGTGTACACCGTTCGGTTTGGCTCCGCTGTTTATGTCCTCCATTGTTTTCAGAAAAAATCCACAAAAGGCATTGCAACCCCGCAGCACGACATACAACTGATCAAACAGCGACTCAAGGCGGCGCAGGATCATGCACAAGCATCACGAAACCATTGAGATCGAAGAAAGCAGCGGCAATGTCTATGAGGATATTGGTCAGCCCAACGCTGCCGAAATGCAGGTCAAGGCGCAGCTCGCAGCCAAAATCGGCGAGATCCTCAAGGCACGTAATCTCACTCAAACCCAGGCTTCAGTGATTCTCGGGTTGTCACAACCCAAAGTGTCGGAAATGCTTCGTGGAAAATTCCGAGGCATCAGTGAGGCCAAGATGTTGGAATGCTTGTCGCTGCTAGGGCGCGATGTGCAAATTGTCATCAGCACCGCTCCCGCGTCGCGTGTTCAGGGTCGAATTGAAGTGCTATTTGCTTGAGCACTGGTTTCACGCAACCTTTCAAGCAATTGCCCCACCAACGTCTCAACCGAATGGTGCCTGACATCCAACCGGATCACCGGGCAGCTCAGCGCCTTCAACCAGGTCTCATGCCGACGCAGGCTGCGTAGGCTGTGGTTGCCGTCGTCGTAACGGGCGGCCAGGGCGAGGAAGGCGAGACTGTTGGCGTGGCGGTTGCCGCCCTCCAGCACTTCATCGCCGTAGCGTTGCACTTCTCGCAGGCGCAATCGATGCAGGCGGGTTTCGGCGTCCAGACGCAGGAACACCACGTGCGTGAACTGCGGGAGCATCGGGTCGCCCCAACCGCACAGCGAACCTGACAGCACCCAGCTGTGCAGGCCCGCCGTCTGCTCTTGCAGCAGGCGGATGCGTTCATCCCGGGGCCGGGCAACGGTAAAAGGGTCGGGGGTTTGCTGCCAATAGAAGAAATCCGAATCGAAGTAGGCAACCCCCAGACGTTCGGCCATGGCCTTGCCCAGGGTCGTGGTGCCGGCACCCGCAGCGCCGAGGATGTGAATTCTGTAGGCCATGGTGTTCTTTCCTCGGCACTGAGTCTGACCGTCGATACGCCAAACCTTAAGTTGCAACTGCCCGGCGCATCATTGAGGCAAAAACCAGCACGCCTGCGAACGTGCGCGCCTGGTCCTGGGCCCTAGGCTGTCACACCACAGCCCGGCAGCACGCTACGAGTTGGCAAGTGCATGCGGGGCCGAAAGCTTCGGCTTGATGGCGGCCTGGGAAGCCTGCTCATAGCCATACGCCACGGCCAGCAGTTGAGCTTCGGAACCGGCGGTGCCGAAAAAGTAGGCGCTGCCAGGCAGGCCGTCCTCGGTCGCGCCCGAGGGGACCGTGATTCCCGGGTAGCCAGCAGCTGCAACGCCAAAGTAGCTGTTGCTGTCGAAATCCGACACGATGGCATCCAGATTATGCTCTTTGATGGGCTCATCCACCGTACCGCGAAAATCCCGCAGAAGCTCATCCCAGGCTGCCTGGCTTTGTTCCGGTGTGAGGGTGGATGCGTCGATCTCTTTGAGAACAGGTTGGTGATCGGCCTGTATCCCCTCACGCGCATCGTTGAATCTGATCAGCTCTTTGAGCGACTTGACCGGCAGTCCCTCTCGCTTGGCCAAATAGCCGTTCAATTCTTCCTTCACATCGCCGAACAGCAGTTCGTCGTAGCGTGAAGCATCGGCCAGGCGCATGTTGATCGGAACCAGAATCGCACCTTGTTTGCGCAGTACTTCCAGTGTCTGGTTGAACTGTTCGCTGTTAACCACCGGCAGGGTTGTAGCGCCGTCCGAAAACGTCGTGGGGTAACCGATACGCTTGCCGAGCAAGGCGCCTGGCACCAGTTGTCGGGTGTAATCGACAGCCTGCGCTCCGGCAGGAGCCTGGGGGTCGTTGGTCATGGCGTTGAGCATCAGCGCGGCATCCAAAACCGAACGGGTCATCGGCCCCGGCGTGTCCTGCCGCCGGCTGGCAGGCATGATCCCCTCGCGATTCAACAAACCGACGCTGGGCTTGAGGCCAACCACACCATTGAGCGCCGCCGGCACGATGATCGAACCGTTGGTCTCGGTCCCCACTGCCAGGGGGGCCAGCCCAGCCGCGACCGCCGCAGCCGAGCCGGAGCTGGAGCCGCCCACGTCCGCGTCCGCACCATGCGGGTTGCGGGTTTGGCCGCCGCGGCTGCTGTAACCATCGGGGCCGCCACGGAAACCCGCCATTTCAGTCAGGTTGGTGGTCCCCAGAATCACCGCGCCCTGCTCGATCAGGCGCTGAACGATGGGGGCGCTCTTGCTGACGGGAGCTCCGACAAGTCCCCATGCCCCTGCACTGGCTTGCATGCCTTCAACTTCCACGGTGTCCTTGACCAGGATGGGAATGCCATGCAACGGCCCCCGCACCTTGCCGCTGGCGCGTTCGCGGTCCAGCTCGCGGGCCGCTTCCAGGGCCTTGGGGTTTAGCTCAATCACCGAGTTCAACGCAGGGTCCAGCGTGCGGATACGCGCTTGCAGGTAACCGACCAAATCTGCCGCAGTGAACGCCCCGAGCCTGCCCATTTGCTCGCCCAGTTGCTGAACCGTGGCGTACTCCGTTCCGGGCGGAACAGGGTTCGACGCCGTCTTGGACTTTTGCGCGGCTACAAACGGCGCAGCGTGACTGACAAACACATTCAGACCATGGCCAATTCCAAACATGAATCACCTCCAGGGAAGGGTAAGAAATAACAACGAACCAACGTTGATCCGTACGTCAGTCTAAAAACATCCCTCCTTCCCAGCAGCGAGACCCAGCCCGTTCACAGCGTGGGATTACTCAACATCAGCGGTAGTTTGCGCCCTGCCCGCCGCGAGGCAAGCGACCTTATTTTTGTAGCCCTGCACCAATGCCATCAGCGAATCCCGTGCCCGGCGCGAGCCGTAGAAGTACAGCGTGCCCCCACCTTCGAGTGGTGCCTCCAGGCGTGGATAGCCGCTCCCGCAAGCACCATGAAAGGCCGCGCTGCTGCCATCAGACACCAGGGCATCAAGACGATATGCCAACGTGAGGTCGTCGATTTCATTACGGGTATGCGCGCAAAACCTGGCCGTGTCATCCATGCGTTGTGCGGCCACCGGCACCAACTGCACAGCGGCCTGACGCAGGGTGTCCAGTGCACACAGGAAGGCGGCGCTGTGCTCAATCGGTTCGTGATCACTACTACGGACATAGCGGTCGGCAAAGCCTACACGCCACCCCGCCAGTGATTGCGCGGTGGCGAACGAGCTGTTGTTCCGCACCAGCGGCACCGCCACCATCACCGGCGTCTCGGGCTCGACGCCACTCAAGGCGATCAGCGATAACGAAGGGTCACGCACGGGTTTGATGGAAGACCCCGGCACGCTGTATCCGGGGATGAGCACACCGATTGGCGCATGGGGGTGGGAGTCGGTATCGAAAGCAATACCGCGGGGGCTCGCACTGTCGGCAGGAGCGTTGGACGCTGTAGCGGGCGGTGCACAGGGTTCTGCGAACGCTGGCAACAATTGCCCAGGCCGGCAAGGCGAAGCCTGCGGCCAGATTTTCCTACACTTGTCTTCCATCAGAATTACCCCCGAAGCATGATGTTTCGGGGATCATCGCACCCTCTTCCTGCCGCTGTCGCAGCGCTGAAACACGCTGAAAAATCCTTTTTCGGTTACCTCGGTGTTCAGCTCACGAGCGGCTCTTGCGTGCCTTGGGTTTCCACGTCCAGCCACCATGCATGCCCACGCTCCGGCTGGTTCAGATTGAACATCTGTCCCATCGCCGGCGTGGTGATCGACACACTGCGCTCCCACGCCAGGGCCATGATGCGATCGAAGGGCTCGTGCCACGCATGGAATGCCAGGTCAAAGGTGCCATTGTGGATGGGCAGCAGCCAACGGCCCTTGAGGTCGATATGCGCTTGCAGGGTTTGCTCCGGCTGCATGTGCACGTGGGGCCAGTCGACGTTGTAGGCGCCGGTTTCCATCAGCGTCAGGTCGAACGGACCGTACTGCTCGCCGATACGTTTGAAACCGTCGAAATAGCCGGTATCGCCGCTGAAAAAGATCCGCCGCGGGCCATCGATCATCACCCAGGAACACCACAGCGTCTGGTTGGCATCGAACAGGCCGCGCCCGGAAAAATGTTGCGCAGGGGTGGCGACAAAACGTATGCCCTCCACCTCGGTGCCCTGCCACCAATCCAACTGACGCACTTTGCTGGTGTCGACGCCCCATTTGATCAGGATGTCCCCCACGCCCAATGGCGCGAGAAAGTATCGCGTCTTGTCGGCCAGTTGCACGACCGCCTTGCGGTCAAGGTGGTCGTAGTGATTGTGGGAAAGAATCACCGCCTCCAATGGCGGCAGCTCTTCGAGACTGATAGGTGGCTGGTGGAACCGCTTGGGGCCGGCCCAACTGAACGGTGAGGCGCGCTCGGCAAACACTGGGTCGGTTAGCCAGAACTTACCGCGCATTTTCAGCAGCACGGTGGAATGCCCCAGGCGGAACACGCTGTGGTCCGGGGCGGCCAACAATTGCTCGCGGGTCAGCGGTTGCACCGGGATCGCGCCTACCGGGCGCGTGCTGCGCGGTTTGTTGAACAGCATGTTCCAGAAAATACGCAACGTCTTGCCAAAACCACCGTGCTGTACCGGGGCGTCGTTGCTGAAGTGTCCCTGGTCCTGCTCGGCAGGTTTGAGCGCTGCCGGCGCCGGGTCGAGTCGGGTTGAGAGGGTGGCCATTGCAGAGTGACTCCTGGGGGTCCGCGCATAAATTACACTGCGCGGCAAACTTACACTGCACAGTGTAGTTTCTACATTGCAACAAATCTCGGAGCAAGTAAACTACCCAGTGTAATTTTCCTTTCAGAGCCGAATGCTATCCATGACTGCGACTGCACCTCAACGCCTCACTGACCGCAAACGCGAAGCTATCGTAGTGGCGGCCATCGCCGAGTTCCGGGCAAATGGGTTCGAGGTCACCAGTATGGACAAGATCGCCGCCACCGCCGGTGTTTCCAAGCGCACGGTGTACAACCATTTCCCCAGCAAGGAAGAGTTGTTCGCAGAGATCCTCCACCAGCTCTGGGCCAGCACCGTCGCGCAACTGGATGTGATCTACACCAGCGACCGCCCGCTGCGCGAGCAATTGCGCGGGCTGCTGGAAGCGAAGATGAAGATGATGTCGGACACCAACTTTCTAGACCTGGCCCGCGTTGCCATCGCCGCCACCATCCATTCACCGGAACGTGCGCAAGACATGGTCAACCGTCTGAGCCAGCGCGAAGAAGGCTTTACCCAGTGGGTGCGAGCAGCGCGGGACGATGGCCGCCTGTCTTGCACCGACCCGGCCTTTGCCGCCCACCAGATCCAGAGCCTGCTCAAGGCCTTTGCCTTCTGGCCGCAGATCACCCTGGGCCAACCCACCCTCGACACCGCCGCCCAGGCCCATGTTATCGAGTCGGCAATCGACTTGTTCCTGGCGGGCTACGAAATACCTTCGGCCCACCTGCGCTGATACTTGCCCTGGAACGACACTTAAGGTCGCTTTTAATGTATTCGTACGCTTCTCGGCACAAATGGCCTGGAAGGACACTAATTATTCCCACACGAATCACTGACAATATTCACATCCCTAATCCGATCAGCGGTTTAAACCACTGACACTTGCTGCCGTATCTGCAAAAACAGAGCTGACCCAAGACCTATGGAAAACAAACGAGGCAAAGGGCTTTCATTTGCCAGGCGTATCTACAAGCCAAGGATTATCGGCCTGGGTATCGGCAGCATCAGCGTGATCGGAGCGTTGTCCCCCTTGTCGATGCCCGGCTGGGTGTGGGCCTTGCTGTTGTTCAACGGGTATGCCTGGGCACATGTGGCCTACCTGCTTTCTACCCGCTCGCCTTTCCCCTATCAGGCCGAGCAACGCAACATGCTCTATGACTCACTGTTTGGAGGCTTCTGGGCCGCGGCCATCCAATTCACACCACTGGCAACCGTGACCATTCTGTCGATGATGACCATGAACAACGTCGCGGCGGGCGGCAAGCGTTTGTTCCTGCGCGGGCTGGTGGCACAAGCGGGCGGAATCGGCATCGCGTGGTGGTGCTTTGGGATCACGTTCAATCCCAATGTCAGCCCCGTCCAGGTCTACACCTGCCTGCCGATGCTGACGCTCTACCCGATGGCCATCGGCATGGTCTGCTATCAACTGGCGATCAAACTGTCGGAGCACAAACGCACCCTCAGCGCCCTTAGCCGTATCGACAGCCTGACCGGCCTGCTCAACCACGGCTCGTGGAAAGACCTGCTGAACCTCAAGTTCCATAAGTGCCAGCAGCAACAAGGCCAGGCCACCATCGCATTGATCGATATCGACCACTTCAAGCAGATCAATGACACTCACGGCCATATCGTCGGCGATACCGTGCTGCGCCAACTGAGCCAACTATTGCGCCAGCACCTGCGGGAAAACGACTTCGCAGGGCGTTACGGCGGCGATGAATTCTGTGTGATTCTTCCGAAGATGCCCCTGCAGGAAGCGGTGCTCGTCATGGAGCGCATGCGTGAAACCTTCAGTAACTATCGCAACCCGCAGATCCCCGAGTTGCGCATCAGCCTGAGCATCGGCCTGGCGGACTTCCAACCGGTTTTCAGCGATGCCGTCATGTGGCTCAACGCCGCCGACCGTGCCCTCTATGTGGCCAAGAAAACCGGGCGCAACCGGGTCAAGGTCAGTGAATACGCGGTCGCCTGTTCCGCCTGAGTTGTCCTACAACTTCCCGTCTGAATCCTCTGTCGCAGCGCCAAAGCAATAGCATAATGCCGCCATTGGTCGGCTGCCCAATAATGGTCCTGCTCCAGGGGCGAACTTCTTGGCAAGCTGAACACTCTGAATCCGCTGTTCCACTCCCGCTGTCAGCACAAGGAAGCTGACAATGAGCACGTCAACCGTGAGGCCCCGCGCCCTACGGGGTCAGGCGCATATACATGGATGCCTTCTCCTACGCATGCTTGCCCGAGCCCCCCGACATGCTATTCAACGCCCATAAAAAAACCATCAGTACCCTGCAGCACACCAACGCCCAGCAAGCCAGCCTGCTGGACGCCATCGAGCGGTCCATGGCGGTGATCGAATTCGACCTGCAAGGTCGCGTGCTGCGGGCCAACGACAACTTCCTCAAGACCATGAACTACCGCGCCGAGCAGATCCTGGGCCAGCCCCATCGGATGTTTTGCACCCCGGCGTTCGCCCGCAGCGCCGAGTACAACCAGTTGTGGACGCACCTGCGTAATGGCCAATTCCAGTCCGGCACCTTTGAGCGAGTCGCCGGCGATGGGCAGTCGGTGTGGCTGGAGGCCAGCTATAACCCGGTACGCGATGAGTCCGGCAGCGTGATCAAAGTGGTGAAGTACGCCATGGACGTCACCCCGCGCCTGCAGGCCGAAAGCGAAGCCAATGCCAAGCTGCAGGCCATCGACCGTGCCATGGCGATGATCGAGTTCAACCTCGACGGCACCATCATCACCGCCAATGCGAACTTCCTGCAGCGCATGGGCTACACCCTGGCGCAGATCCAGGGCAAGCATCACCGCCTGTTCTGTAAGCCGGAGTTGGCCAACAGCCCCGAATACAGTGCGTTCTGGAACCGTCTGAACCAGGGCGAACTGTTCAACGGCCAGTTCGAGCGCATCGATAAACACGGCCAGACCCTGTGGCTGGAGGCCAACTACAACCCGGTGTACGACGCCAGCGGACGCCTGTGCAAAGTGGTCAAGTTCGCCTCGGATGTGACCGCTCGGGTGCTGCAACATGCCGCCGATGCGCAAAGCGCTGCACAGGCTTACCACCTGTCCCTGAACACACAGGACATGGCGGAAAAAGGCGCTGAAGTGATTCAGAAAACCGCCACGGGCATGCGTGAAATTGCCGTGGACATTGATGCCTCTTCGCAACTGATCGCCAAGCTCGGCGAGCGTTCGCAGCAGATCACCGCCATCGTCAATACTATTCGTGGCATTGCCGACCAGACCAACCTGCTGGCCCTCAACGCCGCCATCGAGGCCGCACGGGCCGGCGAGCAAGGCCGTGGTTTTGCCGTGGTGGCCGATGAAGTGCGGCAATTGGCGGCACGCACCAGCGGCTCGACGACGGAGATATCCAGCATGATTGCGATGATCCAGGAAGAAACCCGCCAAGCCATCGACAGCATGGGCACGACCCGTGACCGCGCAGCCCAAGGCGTGGAGTTGGCCAACCAGGCCGGCACGGTAATCCTGCAGATTCGCGAAGGCACCGGCGAGGCGGTGCAGGCGGTCAGTGCGTTTGCCAATGAGCGGGGCCACAGCTGACTCGTTCTTCATGTGCCTGGCCGGGGGCTCGGTTTATAGTGCTGACTGTGTTCACGCCAAGGATTCGCCCCCGCCATGACCCCAGACAAACCAGAAGCCGCGCCGGTCGACCACCTGCGCTTTCACCGAGGCCACGCTCACCTCGCGCCGACCTTCGGCAACGATACCTTTGCCCTCAAGGCGGAAGCCTTTGCACGCTTCTTTGGCACGCCGACCTTCCTCGGCGCGCAAACCGCAATCGTGGTGTTGTGGGTCGCGCTGAACATGAGCGGCGTCACGCACTTCGACGTGTACCCGTTTATCCTGCTCAACCTGGCCTTCAGCCTGCAGTCAGCCTACGCCGCACCGCTGATCCTGCTGGCCCAGACACGCCAGGCGGCGCGAGACAAAGCCCAGTCCGACGCCGATGCGCAACACCGCGAAGCCCTGGCCATCGCCAATACCGAGCGCCAGGCCCAGGCCGCGCAGACCACCAGGCAGCTGCTGGAACTACTGGAGCAAAACACCCGGCTGACGGAAATGACCAAGCAACTGACCGAGCGTATCGAAACCCTGACGTGCGAAATGCATGAGCAGTTTGTGCGAAAAACCTAGCGCCGCGGCCAGCGTACATGCCGTCCCAGCTCATCGAACAACGCCACCACCGAGCGCAGCGCCCGACAATCCGGGCGCGTCAGCAGCCATAGCGCGGTGTCACGCCCCTCCAATGCAGGGCTCAGGGGTTGCAGGCCATCGCCCAATAGAAAGTCCGGCAGCGCTGCAACGCCCAATCCCGTGCGCACCAGTTCGGTCACCGACAACATACTGTTGCAGCGGTAGCTGGGGCGTACACCCGGCAAGTGCTCGCGGCGCCAGGTCACCGTGGGGTGATCCGGCAGAAAATCATCCGGTGCGATCCAGGCCAGGTCGGCCAACTCACGCCCCGCGTGCCGGCGCGCATACTCGGCGCTGGCACACACTTGATAGCGGACGGTGCCCAGGCAGCGCCCCACCAGATGCTCCGGCGGCGTCCTGGTCAGGCGTAGGGCGATATCCGCATCACGCCGACTGAGGTTGGCGAAATGATTGGAGGTGCTCAACTCCAGGGTCAGCGCCGGGTATTCGGGCATGAACTGCGCCAGGGCCGGCAACAGCAAGCCTTGCAACACCGAATCGGTACAGGTCAGGCGCACCGTGCCGCTGATCACTTCACCGCCCTGCTCCACACCGATACGCGCCGCCTCCAGGGCCTGCTCGGCACGTTCGGCCTGTTGCGCAAGATGGCTTGCCAGGCTGGTAGGCAAATAACCGCTGCGGCTTTTTTCAAACAATGTCTGGCCCAAGGCGGCTTCCAACCGGCGCACGGCGCGGAACACCGTGGACACATCCACCCGCAGCAATGTCGCCGCCCGCGCCAGAGTGCCACCGCGTACCAGCGCGAGAATCAGTGACAGGTCGGGATAGTCGATTGAATAGTGCGTCGCTGCATTGAGCATGTGGGCAAACGCCAATATTGATTGCGTGAACGCCAATCTATAGTGCGCCCCAGAACACCACAAGCCATAGGCCGTACCCGATGAAACCCAGCGCTCTGCACCTCGCCCTGATCGGCGACTACAACCCCGACGTGATTGCCCACCAGGCCATTCCGATCGCCTTGCAACAAGCGGCCGACGCCTTGAAACTCAAGATTGACGTGCAGTGGCTGGATACCGACACCCTCACACCGCACACAACCCTGCGCCACTTCGATGGCTTCTGGTGCGTGCCCGCCAGCCCCTATCGCGACGCCGACGGCGCACTGCGGGCGATTCGATTTGCCCGCGAGCAAAAGCGCCCTTTCCTCGGCACTTGCGGCGGTTTTCAACACGCCGTGCTGGAATATGCGCGCCATGTGCTGGGCTGGGCGGATGCCGAACATGGCGAACTGGCGCCCGATGCCAAGCGCGCCGTGATCGCCCCCCTGAGCTGCGCCCTGGTAGAGGCGACCGACAGCGTGCGCCTGACGCCTTACACCCGCATTGCCGAGGCCTACGGCGCCCTGGATATCGATGAAGGCTATCGCTGCCGCTATGGCATCAACCCCGAGTTCGCCAACGCGCTGCTTGAAGGCGACCTGATTGCCAGCGGCCATGACTCGGCAGGCGATCTGCGCGCCGTGGAGCTGCTGGACCATCCGTTTTTCGTCGCCACCCTGTTCCAGCCGGAGCGGGCAGCCCTCAAAGGCACCCCACCGCCACTGGCGACAGCGTTGCTGCAAGCTTGCCAAGGAGCGTCGCGATGATCGCCACTACCCCGTCCCCGCCCTACTACGCGGTTATTTTCAGCTCCCTGCGCACCGAGGGTGATCAAGGCTACGGCCAGGCCGCTGCACGCATGCTGGAACTGGCACGTGAACAACCCGGGTTCCTCGGCGTGGAATCGGCACGCGAAGACGGCCTGGGCATCACCGTGTCCTACTGGAGCAGCGAGGCGGCCATCCTGGCCTGGAAGCAGCAGGCAGAACATTGTGCGGTGCGCGAACAAGGCCGCGCCACCTGGTACTCGGCGTTTCAAACGCGGGTGTGCAAGGTGGAGCGGGCCTACGGTTTTGCGCGCAATTAACTGACCAGACTGCGCAAGGCACTGATCGGCGGGATTTCCACCCGGCGCATATACACACGCAACGGCTCGGTGATGTTGAGGCGGTCATCGATATTTTGATCCAGCAGCAACTGAATGCGCTCGCGGGACAAGGTCATGGTGTGGTCGACCGCGGGCAACCAGACAAATTCGGCCGTCGGGATGATGCCGTCATCGGCCACGTCCATGCCAAAGGCATCTTCGCTGAAACGCACGATGTACTGGCCGCTTTTACGGTTAAGGCCGACAAAACCGTGGAGTTGGTCGGCGGCCTGGCAGATAAGCTCGGAGGTGATGCGCATGGTAAACCTCACTGAAAAGTCCCACTGGGACTGGAAAGATGGTTTACACGCGTGGCACAAAAATTCGGCCCTCTGACGGGGCAGCTTGGGGCAAGAGTACTGCAAGACTGCACAAAAAAACCCAAAAATCGGCCCGTGCGCACGTTAATGTCGGTTTGGTGATAGCGCCATTCGCAATCAATTGTTAAAAAGGACGCCTTCTCAAAGTTACCTCCACGAAAGGACTTCGCATATGCCTGTCACGTTTTCCAACGGCCCGGTGCCCACCACTATCGGCAGTGCCTTGATGCTCGCGCTGATGCTCGGCCTTGGCCCCGCACAGGCAGCCGAACCGATCAGCCCGGCTGAATTGGCGACAAGCGAAGGCATTCCGTACCCGGCGGTCATCGCCCACCGTGGCGCTTCCTACGACGCTCCTGAGTCCACCGCCGCCGCCTACAAGGTGGCACGCGATTTGGGCGCCGACTACCTGGAAATGGACCTGCAGCGCAGCAAGGACGGTGTCCTGTTCGCCTTGCACGACAACAACCTGCAACGCACCACCGACGTAGCCAGCAAATTCCCGGAACGCAAAGATGCCCCGGCCAACGAATTCACCTGGGCCGAACTGCGCACCCTGGATGCCGGCAGCTGGTTCAACGCCGCCTACCCGGACCGCGCCCGTCCAGGGTTCGTGGGCCTGAAAATCCAGAGCCTGGATGACATCATCAAGATCGCCGAAGGCAACCCGCAGCACAAACCCGGCCTGTACATCGAGACCAAGGAGCCCAAGCAGTTCCCGGGCATCGAAGCCGACCTGAAAAACAAGCTGCTGGATAAAGGCTGGTTGAGCTCCGCCGGCTCCAAGCTGGGCAAGAGCAACACTGGCGTCGGCCAGGGTAAAGGCCGCGTGGTGTTGCAGACGTTTGAAAAAGACAGCTTGAAAGAGCTGCAAAAAGAAATGCCCAACACTCCGAAAATCTTGCTGCTATGGGTCGGTGCCGGCAGCATCGAGCCAAAATCCACGCAGACATTCGCCGAGTCCGGCGAGCCGACCAAGGCCGCCTACTACGCCAAGCAAGAGCCGAAGGACGCCGCCGAGTTCGAAAAATGGGTCGACGACGCCAAGAGCCTCGGCGCCATCGGCACCGGCCCTTCGGCCGAGCTGACCCACCATGGCGACCAGAGCTACACCGACCTGGTCAAGCCTGAAATGAACAAGCTGACCCACGACAAGGGCCTGCTGGTGCATGTCTACACCGTGGACGAACCGGTGGACTTCAAGAAAGTCATGGACGCCGGGGTTGATGGCATTTTCACCAACCGCGCCGCTGAACTGTTGAAGTTCTACAATCGCTTCCCGTCGTCGAACGTGAAGCAGTTGCTGGCCGATCACGGTTATTAAAAAATCAGGGGCATGGCGGATTGAACGAACGGCGTAACGGCTTGAACTAATTAAGGGTGAATTAAGTTGCACTGGATAACCTGAGCCCACTTAAACAGCTCACCCGAAAAAGGAAACACACGATGAAAAGTCTGACCGCCCTGTTCGCCGCCGCCGCCCTGACCCTGACTGCCGGCCTGGCCCAAGCCGATGTGCGCCCGGACCAGATTCCCAGTTTGCTCAAATCCGGCCAGGTAATGGACTTCCAGAAGCTCAACGCCGCTGCCCTGGCCAAACACCCTGGCGCGACCATCACCGATACCGAGCTGGACCACAAAAACGGTGTGCTGGTGTATGAGGTGGACATCACCGATACCACCGGCAAGAAGTTTGAAGTCAAGCTCGATGCCAAGACCGGCACCGTGCTGGAAGACAAGCAAGACACTTGAGTCGAACTTGAAAAAACCGCGTCACCTTCGGGTGACGCGGTTTTTTTATGGGCGTTTGAACGCCTGAAGCAGAGCCTGTTTGCTACCCTCGGATGAAATGACACCTACGGCGCGCAAGGTCGTAGAATCTCACTGTCTGGCCAGGGCATAACGCCCGACGCCCACAAGGTCGAGGCTGCCGCATGGAGCAAAGGATCGCCGACGTCGCCATGATTGGCCGAATCAATGCCGTGCCCGCGATGCTCAAGGTCATCTGCGATATGGCCGGCCTGCGCTTTGCCGCCGTATCCCGGGTGACCGACGATAACTGGACCGCATGCGCCGTGCTCGATCAACTGAACTACGGCATCGGCGTGGGCGGCGAGTTGGACCTGACCACCACGATCTGCTACGACATTCACCGTTCACATGATTGCGTTGTGATCGACAAGGCCAGCGAAGATCCGATCTACCGCAACCACCACACCCCACGTATCTACGTGTTTGAAAGCTATATTGCCGTGCCGGTATTCCGCACCGACGGCAGTTTCTTCGGCACGATCTGCGCACTCGACCCCAAGCCCGCGTCCCTGCGTGACAGCCCCCTCCAATCGATCATGGAGGGGTTTGCCCGGGTGCTCTCGTTGCAAATCGAAGCCGAAGAAAACCGGCCACGAACTGAAACCGACTCGCAGGAAGAACGCGGCACCGCCGAGCTGCGCGAGCAACTCATCGGCGCACTGGGGCACGACCTGCGCAATCCGCTGTTTGCCGTCAACTTCGGTGCCGAGCGGCTGCTGGACAAACACCCCAACCCGACGACCGACTCACTGGTGCGCCATATCCTCGCCAACGCGCAACGTGCGTCACAGCGGGTCGAAGATGTATTGGACTTCACCCGTAGCCGAATGGGCAGCGGCATTGCCCTGCGCCTCACCGACTGCGTGGATTTGCAGGAGGCTCTAGGCCAGGTGGTGGCCGAGGTGCAAAGCGCGCACCCGCAGCGGCTGATTCACGCCGACATCGGCGAACTGCACGGCGTGTATGGCGACCGCGAGCGCCTGGCGCAACTGCTCTGCAACCTGCTCGTCAACGCCCTCCATCACGGCAACCGGACCAGCCCGGTGTACGTCACGGCGAAGATCGAGCATGATCATTTGATAGTGGCGGTGAAAAACGCCGGTCAGATCAGTGAGCAAGCATTGCCGCGCCTGTTCCAGCCTTTCTCACGCCCGCTTCCCGGTACGTCCCAGACCGGTCTGGGCCTGGGGTTGTATATCGTCCAGCAGATTGCCGACGCCCATGGCGGTGAGCTGAACGTGACCACCCATGCACAGCACGGCACCCAATTCAGCTTCCACTTGCCCCTGCCCTGATCACGCGCCCAGGCGCGCCGTCACTTCATTCAACTGCGCAGACAAGCTGCGCAGGTTCTGGCTGGCCGCTTCAGTGCGCTGCACGTTGTCCATGTTTGCCGTGGCAACCGTGGTGATCTGGGTGATGTTGCATGAGATATCTTCGGCCACCGACGTCTGTTCTTCGGCCGCCGTGGCGATCTGACGGTTCATGTCACGGATCGCTTCCACTGCCTGGGTGATATGAGTGAGCATCTCGCCAGCCTGGGTGACTTTCAACACGCTGTCGTCACTGCAGGACTGGCCGCTGACAATCGCCTCGGCCGCATCCACCGCACCGGTTTGCACCGCCTCAATGATCTGGTTGATCTCGATGATCGACGCCGCCGTGCGTTGCGCCAGGCTGCGGACTTCATCGGCCACCACCGCAAAGCCACGCCCGGCTTCACCTGCCCGCGCCGCTTCAATGGCTGCGTTGAGCGCCAGCAGGTTGGTTTGTTCGGCAATGCCGCGGATCACTTCCAGGACCTTGCCGATACGCACACTGTCGGTTTCCAGGCGGCGGATGATGGTGCCGGTATTGAGGATTTCAGTGCGCATCTGGCCGATGGTGGCAATGGTCACTTGCATCACTTCGCCGCCTTCACGGGCCGACTGGTCAGCCTCATCCGCCGCACGCGAAGCGCTGGCGGCGTGGCGGGCAACTTCCTGGGCGGTGGTGGACATTTCAGTCATGGCCGTGGCCACCTGGTCGGTGCGGTTGAATTGTTCATGAGTGCCGGTTGCCATTTGCCCGGCAATCGAATTCAACTCACCGCTGGCACTGACCAGATCGGTGGCGCTGCGCTGCAGGCGGCTGAAAGTTTCGGCCAGAAAGTCGCGCAGGGTATTGGCTGCCGCAGCCAAATGGCCCAACTCATCCTGACGGCGACTGGCGACGCGTTCGGCAAAGCGCCCATGGCTGAGTTGGGTGACGTAGTCGATCAAGCCACGAATTGGCAGAATCAAATTGCGGTTGATCAAGAACAGGCTGAACACACCGATGAGCACGCCCGACAGCAGCATGATCGCCAGGCCCAGCATCACCGTGCGCTCGGCATGGGCGCTGATGCTCAAGGATTGTTTCTGGCCTTGCTCACGCAGGTCGCTGACCAGCGCGCTCATTTGCTCACTGGCGGCGCGATCCACACCTTTGACAGCGTTGTCGCCGGCGGTCGGGTCGGCGCCCGCGGCCACATAGGCGTCACGCCCTTTTTCGTAAGCCAGACCCAATTGCTGATGTTCCTGACGCAGGGTCTCGATCCGTTTGCTCAAGGCCGGGTCTTCCCGGGTCTGGGTCACCAGCCGCGTGAGGATGCCTTGCACATCACGTTGGCGGTCCTGGAACTGGCCCCAATATTTGTTCATGTCCTGAGGCTGCTTGCCGCGCAACAACACGTTTTTCCATTCCTGCACCTGCACCTTGAATTGCAGGTTGGCTTCATCGATCAACTGTGAGGTGAGCAAGGGCCCCTCGATCAAACTGCGATAACTCTGCACCCCATTGGAGAGGAAATTGAAACAGGCCAGGGCGATCAACAACATCGCCAACAAGCTGCCACCAAGCAGCGACAGGATTTGTGCTCTCAAGGAGGTTCGCAAAACATTCATCGGGGTAACGCCTCGATACAAGGGAAATGGTGCATGCACGCCGCAACGTCCCTGTCATCAAAGGCACCGCTGCTGCACAGGGTACTCATACGCTGGATCGGCTGTTCCAGACGCATATTGAGCCTAGCTGACCAGTGGTCAAAAAATTGTCTTCACGTACCGCCAGAACCTTGAAACGGTCACAAAATTGTCAAACATCCTTGCAATGATTCGCCCACGCGAACCTGTGAAACGTCCTACAGGCGCTTTCTCTGCGAGCCGCCATGAACCACAGCATCGACCACGGCCATCAGGATTCCGACCTGTTTGGCCTGCTTTACGGTTTTCGTTTCCGACCCGGCGAAAAAGGCGAGCAGATCGATTCGGCCACCGCGCTCAAGGCCTTGCAGGAACCGTCCGATCCAGACGAGTTCCTGTGGTTGCACTTGAACCTGGCCCACGCGGCCTGCCAGCGTTGGATGCAGGCGCATCTGGCATTGCCCGAGGAGTTTTTCGAGGCGCTGCACGAAGGCTCGCGCTCCACGCGTATCGAGCACGTCGACTCGGCGCTGCTGGCGGTGGTCAACGACGTGGTGTTCAACTTCAGCAGCATGGTTTCATCGGATATTTCCACGCTGTGGGTCTGCGCCCGTAGCCGCTTGCTGGTGAGTGCGCGCCTGCAACCGTTGCACTCGGTGGACAAACTGCGCTCGTCGGTCAAGGCCGGTGAACACTTCCGCTCCCCTCTGGAGTTGCTTGTGCATTTATTGCGCGATCAAGGCGAAGTGCTGACACAGATCGTGCGCAAGACCAGCCTCAGCGTCGACCAGATCGAAGACCAGTTGCTGTCCTCGCGGTTATCCACCAACCGCGCCGAACTGGGGGCCGCGCGCCGCGTGCTGGTGCGACTGCAACGCCTGCTGGCCTTGGAGCCGGGCTCGCTGCTGCGCCTGCTCAATCGCCCGCCGCAATGGCTGCAAAAGGAAGACGTGAAGGAGTTGCGTAAATCCACCGAGGAGTTCGCGCTGATCATCAACGACCTCACGGCCCTGGGTGAACGCATCAAGCTGTTGCAGGAAGAGATCGCGGCCAACCTCAACGAACAAAGCAACCGCACGCTGTTTACCCTCACTGTGGTGACGGTGCTGGCGCTGCCGATCAACATCATTGCCGGTTTTTTTGGCATGAACGTGGGCGGAGTGCCGCTCTCTACCGACCCGGAGGGGTTCTGGATCCTGGTGGCACTGGTGGCGACGTTTACCCTGATTGCCGGGCGCTGGGCGTTCAGAAAACGCAAAGACTATTGAGAGTGGGAGGGAGCAAGCCTAATGCCAGTCAGTTAAGCGATAGAGCGGAAGACGGATAACGTGTGGCGAGGGAGCTTGCTCCCGCTGGACTGCGTAGCAGGCCCATTTTTGGGGCCGCTTCGCGGCCCATCGGGAGCAAGCCCCCTCCCACAATGACCGCGTCAAGCCTTGACTGACTGGCATTAGGGCTTGCTCCCTCCCACAGGATCAGGCGGTGTTTTGGGATCAGCGGTACGCTCAACGGCCGAAACACTGATTTGCGGCAGCATCTCTGTAACATTCAGCAATGATCATGAACGGCATCCTCCTCACACTGGATGCTCCGGCATGGCCACCCCTTCCCTGACTGCCTCCACCACCGCGTCACGCACAGACCCCAAACCCAGGCTGGACAAGAAACCTGGCCTGGTCACGGTGATCATTTTCTTCGCGGTACTGGCCATGGGCCTGTTGTTCACCGCCTACAGCCTGATGCACGACATGCATGAACTGGGCACGGTGGTCACCACCTGGACGCCCTTCCTGCTGCTGGGTGTGGCGTTGTTGATCGCCCTGGGCTTCGAGTTCGTCAACGGCTTTCACGACACCGCCAACGCCGTCGCCACGGTGATCTACACCAATTCACTGCCGCCGCATTTTGCGGTGGTCTGGTCGGGCTTCTTCAACTTCCTCGGCGTGCTGCTCTCCAGCGGTGCGGTGGCGTTCGGCATCATTGCGTTATTGCCGGTCGAGTTGATTTTGCAGGTCGGTTCGTCGGCCGGCTTCGCGATGATCTTCGCCCTGCTGATCGCGGCGATCCTGTGGAACCTCGGCACCTGGTGGCTGGGGTTGCCGGCGTCGTCCTCCCATACCTTGATCGGTTCGATCATCGGCGTCGGCGTGGCCAATGCCCTGATGCACGGGCGTGACGGCACCAGCGGTGTGGATTGGAGCCAGGCGATCAAGATCGGTTACGCATTGCTGCTGTCGCCGCTGATCGGCTTCGCTTTTGCCGCGATGCTGCTCCTGGCCCTGCGCGCCTTTGTGAAAAACCGCTCGCTGTACAAGGCACCGAAGGGCGACACCCCACCGCCTTGGTGGATTCGCGGCATGCTGATCGCCACCTGCACCGGGGTGTCCTTCGCCCACGGTTCCAACGACGGCCAGAAGGGCATGGGCTTGATCATGCTGATCCTGGTGGGCACGCTGCCGATGGCCTACGCGCTGAACCGCACCATGCCCGCCGAACAATCGTTGCAGTTCGCGGCGGTGGCCGAGGTGACCCAGGTGGCACTGGTGAAAAGTGCGCCGCAGGTCTTGCCGGGTGATCCACGCCCGATCCTTTCGACCTACGTACGCACCAAGGAAGCCACGCCGGAGCTGGTACCCGCCCTCGCCGCCCTCGCCGGCCAGATCGGCGACGAAGTCAAAGGCTACGGCTCCCTGGCCAAAGTGCCTGCCGAAGCCGTCGGCAACGTGCGTAACGACATGTACCTGACCAGCGAAACCATTCGCTTGATGGACAAAGGCAAGGTCGGCAATTTCGACGCCGATACCCAGAACAAACTGAAGTTGTTCAAAGAGCAGATCGACAACTCCACGCGCTTTATTCCACTGTGGGTGAAGATCGCCGTGGCCATCGCCCTGGGGTTGGGCACCATGGTCGGTTGGAAGCGCATTGTGGTGACGGTGGGCGAGAAGATCGGCAAGACCCACCTGACGTACGCCCAAGGCGCCTCGGCCGAAATGGTCGCGATGCTGACCATCGGCGCGGCGGATATGTACGGTTTGCCGGTGTCGACCACCCATGTGCTGTCCTCCGGTGTGGCCGGGACCATGGTGGCCAATGGCGGTGGGTTGCAGATGCGGACCATCCGTAATCTGGTGATGGCGTGGGTGCTGACGTTGCCGGCGGCAATCCTGTTGTCGGGCAGCCTCTACTGGCTGTTCACCCAACTGTTCTGACCACCCCCAACCCCGACATGACAGAGGACTAAATGTGGGAGGGGGCTTGCTCCCGATGGCAGTGGATCAGTCACTCAATCATTGACTGACCCACCGCTATCGGGAGCAAGCCCCCTCCCACCAAGCCCCCTCCCACATAGTCCTCTGTGTTCTTCAGGTATTGAACAACCCACCCATTATTTTCAGGCGCTTTTTATAGACCCGCCGCGCCTCCAACGCCTCCTCCAAAGTCACCGCGATAAACCCCGCACGCTGGTTCGGCTGCATCTGCCCGATCAGGTCCAGGTCGGCGCTGATCACCGTGCCGATCATCGCGTAGCCGCCACCCGATACCGCATCCCGATGCAGCACAATCGGCTCCAGCCCGGCCGGCACCTGGATCGAGCCAATCGGGTAGCAACTGTCGACGATATTGGACGGATCCGACCCGGCACCAAACGGTTGCTCCCTGGGTTGAAAGCTCAACGCACTACCGCCCTTGAATCGGTAGCCGATACGGTCCGCCTCGGACCCGACTGTCCAGGGTTCGGCAAAGAAGCTGCTTTTCGCCGCGTCGGCCAGCCGCTCGTAATACAACCCCGGCACCACCCGTAACGTCACATCACCGCCGACCGACCGCCGCAGGGCCATCGGCAGACTATTGCCCGCCCGCCCCCGCCCACTGGCCTCGCCGATCGGCAGTTCATCGCCTTCCTGCAAACGTCGCCCGGCAAACCCACCGAGCCCGCCAAGGGTGTAGGTCGAGCGGCTGCCGAGCACCAGCGGCACATCAATGCCCCCGGCCACGGCCAGATAAGTACGTGCGCCCGCCTTGGGAAACTCAAAGCGCAACACCTGCCCGGCACGGACCTGGAACGCAGTGTCCTGATGTACCACTTCGCCATCCAGGCGCGGCGACATCAGCGCGCCGCTGAGCGCCACCAGCGCGTCCTGTTGAAACTCAAGCTGCGGGCCGATCAACGTGCACTCCAGGCCCGCCGCACTGATCGGGTTGCCCACCAGGTGGTTGGCCGCACTCAACGCATACTGGTCCAGCGCACCCGACGGGGGGATGCCCAAGTGGTAATAACCTTCACGCCCCAGGTCCTGCACCGAGGTAGCCAGGCCGGGTTTGAGCACCTTGATCATGCCAGTGCCTCCTGCAGGGTTTTCGGGTAGCCGATGGGGTCAGTGAGAAATGCGTCGAGGGAAAATTCCACTGGTCGAATGCGCAGGTCGAAACGGCCGGCCTCGACCTCGGCGACGGCCAGGTCGTAGGCCTCGCGGTCCAGGGGCTAGAACTGCACGATGTCACCCGGCCGGAAGAACACCATGTGCTCCTTGAGATAGGCCAACTGCTGCGCCGGGTCATAGATGGGGGCCGGGGTCACGCCGAACATCTGGTAACCGCCGGCGCCGCGCACCGAGTAGATGCAGCCAAAGCATCCGCCATGGCCCAGGGTCAGTTTCGGCGTGTCGGTGCGTGGGCGCAGGTACTTGGGCACCTGCAATTGGCGCTCACGCTCGACCATCTGGAACATGAACGGCAACCCCGCGACAAACCCCACCATCGACACAAACCACGGTGCGCCACTGTGCGCGGCGATAAACGCGGCCACATCGGCCAGGCCATTGATGCGGGCGGCGTACTCCAGATCGGTGCTGCCGGGGTCTTGATGGCGGTCGCGAAAACGCATCAGGGTTTCATGGGTCCAGGGGTCGTTGTAGAGCACCGGGATTTCGATGATGCGCGTGTGCAAGGTGCGTTCGGCCACCGCCTGGGCTTCGGCGCTCTGCACCGCGTCAAGCAGCACATGGGGCGCGATGCGGTCAGGGTCGAAGCGGATCTGGAACGACGCATTGGCCAGGCATACATCCAGCACGCCTTCCAGGGCCAGGCGTTCAACGGCACGGGTCACCGCCATGCCTTTGAAAAATGCCTGCAGGGACATGCTGTCGCTGACCTCGGCAAACAGGTGTTCATCACCGCCGAAGCTGTAGCGGATGGGGGACGTTTCAGCCATGTCTGTTCCTCTTGGAATCATTGTAGAAAGGCAGGCAAAAAATAATCGGGCGTTTTTTATTGTGGCGTTCTGACGATGATGCCCGCCTCGTCCAAGGCTTCACGGGTGGCTTCCACCAGCTCCAGGGCACCCGGGGTGTCGCTGTGCAGGCAGATCGAATCGAACTCGATAAACAGATCCTCACCTTCTACGGTACGCACCAGGTTGGTCTGACAGGCACGCAGGACGCGTGCCGCGACCGTTGCAGGATCGAGCGCACGCACCTGGCGGGTAAATACGATGGAGCCGCTCAAGTCGTATTCACGATCGGCATAAAACTCGCGCACCACCGGTTGCCCCAACTCCTTGGCCACTCGCCAGATCACCGAATTGGGCATGCAATACAACCGCAATGTCGGCTCGATGATTTGCAGGTTCTGCACCAGCAGCCGCGCCGCGGCTTCGTCGCGGGCCAGGTGCATATAAAGCGCGCCATGGGGCTTGATGTGTTGCAGGGTCAACCCTTGAGCGCGAGCCATTTCGCGCAGGGCGCCGAGTTGGTAGAGCATGTCATCCACCAGCTCCTGGGCCGGTGCGTTGATATGCCGGCGACCGAAACCCACCAGGTCGCGAAAACCCGGATGGGCACCGATGGCAACGCCCAGTTGCTTGGCACGCTCGACCGTACGGCGCATGGTGCCGGGGTCGCCGGCGTGAAAGCCGGTGGCGATATTCGCCGAGCTGATGTAGGCCATCAACTGCGCATCGACACCGTCGCCAATGGTCCAGGGGCCGAAGCTTTCGCCCATGTCCGAGTTTAAATCCACTGCCTGCATCGGGGTCGCTCCGCCAAAAGATGATGGCTGAAGGTAGGCTGTGCCTTGACCCCTTGGGAAGATCTATTATCAGATGGCTCATCTTCTGAAAAACAGATAGCTCACTGCATTGGAGTGGCAGATGTCCCTGACCTTGCGCCAAGTCCGCTACTTCGTGGCCACCGCCGAGATCGGCCAGATTTCCCAGGCGGCGATTCACCTGAACATCTCCCAGTCGGCCGTGACCACCGCAATCAAGGAACTGGAGGCCATGCTTGGCGTGCAACTGTTCGTGCGCTCGGCCCAAGGCATGAACCTGACCGACGCCGGCCGGCATTTTCTCAACCGTGCCTACGTGATTCTGCGCAGTGTCGACGACGCGCTGAACAGCCCCTTGCCCGACTACCGCGCCAGCGGTGTGCTGCGCGTAGCCGCCAGCTACACGGTGCTGGGTTATTTCCTGCCCCACCACCTGCAACGCATGGAACATTGGCACCCGGACGTCAGCATCGAGGTCTTCGAGCAGGAGCGCCAGGCCATCGAACAGGGCCTGCTCGATGGCCAGTTCGATATGGCCGTGGTGCTCACCGCCAACCTCACCCATGCCGATATCGTCTCTGAAACCCTGTTCAACTCGGAACGCCGCCTGTGGCTGCCCAGCCATCACCCGCTGTGCGAACGCAGTGCCGTAAGCCTGGCGGATGTCGCGCAGGAACCCTACATTCTGCTCACCGTCGACGAGGCCGAACACAGCGCCATGCGCTATTGGGAACAGGCCCGGCAAACGCCCAAGGTGCGGCTGCGCACCAGTTCGGTGGAGGCGGTGCGCAGCATGGTCGCCAACGGCAGCGGTGTGGCGATCCTGTCAGACCTGGTCCACCGGCCGTGGTCCCTGGAAGGCAAGCGCATCGAAACCCTGACCGTCACCGATCCGGTCACCCCCATGAGCGTGGGCCTGGCCTGGCACCGCGAGCGTGCCTTCACCCCGCCGATGCAGGCGTTCCGCGATTACTTCCACGACGCCTTCCTGGCACCGCAGCAATTATCGGCACGTCGTTAATACCGGGCTTGCAGGATGGCCGTCAGCCAATCCATGAACACCCGCACGCGCAACGGCAGATGACGCTGGCCGGCGTACAGCAAGGACACGTCCAACGGTGGCGCCGGGTAATCCGGCAGCACCGCCACCAGCTCTCCACTGGCCAATAACTCTTCAATACCGAGGCGCGGCACCTGGATGATGCCGAATCCGCCCAGGCAGGCGGCCTGATACGCATCGGTGCTGTTGACGGTGACGCGCCCGGCCATCGCCACGCGCTCCACCTTGTGGCCCTGCTGATATTCGAACCCTGCCGAGCGTGCGCCCAAGGGCCTCACGTAATGCACCAATTGATGCTCGGCCAGGTCAGCCAGGGTCGTGGGCATGCCATAACGTTGCAGGTAGGCGGGGCTGACGCAGTTGACCATCGGCATGCTGCACACGCGGCGTGCGACCACGGTTTGGTCGGGTTGCGCGCCGACACGCAACACACAATCGAAACCTTCGGCAATCAGGTCGACCTGGCGGTCCGTACTGCTGATTTCCATCTCGATCAGTGGATGGCGCTCCAGGAATGCCGGCAGGTGCGGCAAGAGCATGTCCCGCGCCAGCACGTTGGGCAGGTCCACGCGGATACGCCCGGCCAGTTGGGTTTCATCCTGGCGGAACAAGCCTTCCAGCTCCTCCATATGGGCCAGCAGGTCCTTGCTGCGTTCATACAAGACTCGGCCGTCCTGGGTCGCCTGCACCTTGCGCGTGGTGCGCTGTAACAAACGTGCGCCGAGCAGTTCCTCCAGTGCCTGCACATGTTCGGAGACGGTGGAGCGCGGCAAGCCGAGGCTGTCGCCGGCCTGAGTGAAACTCGACAGTTCAGTCACGCGCACGAAGGTGCGCAGCAGCTCAAGTTTGTTCATGGGATTGTTCGCCTTATCCGGCCAGTGATTCCGGTATAGCGCTGTTTATCACGTTATGACCGGACAAATACACTTGCTGTCACCGATCACCTGAGAGGACATCACCATGCCCCGTAAAATCGCACTGATTACCGGCGCCAGCCGCGGCCTGGGCAAAAGCGCCGCGCTGCACCTGGCCGCACAAGGCATCGACATCATCGGCACCTACCATAGCGCCACCGCCGAAGCCCAAGCGGTGGTCGAGCAGGTTCAAGCCTTGGGCGGCCGTGCCGCCATGCTGCAACTGGATGTCAGCCGCAGCGACAGGTTCGAGGGCTTCGTCGGCGAAATCACCACTGTGCTCAAAGATGTTTTCGCACAGGATCACTTCGATTTTCTGATCAACAACGCCGGCATCGGCGCCCACGCCAGTTTTGCCGAGACCACCGAGGCACAGTTCGATCAGTTGGTGGCAATCCAATTCAAGGGGCCGTTTTTCCTGACCCAGAAACTGCTGCCGCTGATCCGCGATGGTGGCCGTATCATCAATATCTCCAGCGGCCTGGCGCGGTTCAGCCTGCCGGGGTATGCGGCGTATGCTGCCATGAAAGGCGCGATGGAAGTCCTCACCCGCTATCAAGCCAAGGAATTGGGCGGGCGTGGCATCAGCGTGAATGTCCTGGCGCCCGGCGCCATCGAAACCGATTTCGGCGGTGGCGCCGTGCGCGACAATCAGGCGCTGAATGCGATGGTCGCCCAAAACACGGCCCTGGGCCGCGCCGGCCTGCCGGACGATATCGGCGGGGCCATTGCCAGCTTGCTGGCCGATGGCAGCCACTGGATCACCGGCCAACGTATCGAAGCCTCGGGCGGCATGTTTCTGTAAGGTTCAAACGCCGCTGCGTTGCACCCACTCGCCAAGCACCGTGCCCAGTTCGACCGTGCCTTGGCGAGGGGTGCCTTCGAATTCGATCCAGCCTTCGTTAAAGCCGTTGATCATCTGAATCCGCGGTAGCGGGTTGCGCATGCCTTGGCCGCTGAACAGTGCATGCCATGTCGCCTCGGGAACCGCTTCTACGTCGACCGGTTTGCCGAGCACGCGGGCGAATTCGGCGGCCAGTTGGTACGGGGTGATGCGCTGCGGGCCTTCCAGTTCCACGATACGCGGGCTGGGTGCCAGCAGCAGTTCAGCCGCCACGCGTCCGACATCCGCCGTGGCAACCATCGGCACCGGTTTGTCCAAAGGTTGCAGGAAACTTGAGATCCGCCCTGCCACCGCCGCCTCGACATCCCACGATGCATTTTCCATGAACCAACCGGGGCGCAAAAACGTCACCGGCAACTCCAGGCTGCCCACCGCTTCCTCCAGCAGGTGCAGTTGGTTGAGCAGGTTCGGTTGCGTGGCCTGGGCGCCGATGGTGGACAGGCATACCACCTTGCCAGGGCGTGCGCACGCCAGGGCCTGACGGATGTTTTCCACCACCCGGCGGGTTTCCGGAAAGCCCGGCGATGGGTCGAAATTCGACGGCAGCATGATGAACACGCCCGTCACCCCGGCGAAGGCTTGCGCCATGGCTTGCGGGTCATCCACCTCCGCCACGGCCACCTCACAGCCGCGCGCGGCCCAACTGACGCCCTTGTCGGCGCTGCGCACTACGGCGCGTACCGGCTGCCCAGCGGCGAGCAGTGTGCGGGCAACGGCTCCGCCGACTTTTCCAGTGATACCTGTGACTGCATACATCAGTGTTCTCCCCTGCAAAGGCGACTCGTGTCGCGATGGGGAAATTATCCTGCGCAACCGTAGGATTCTTCGATAGCATCAGTGTCATTGCATACCTGACGGAAAATCATCAATGAGCTTTGATCCGAGCCTGGCCGGTGGCATGGGCGTGTTGGCGGCGGTGGTCGACAGCGGCAGCTTCGCACGCGCTGCCGACAGCCTGGACATGACGGCCTCCGGTGTCAGCCGGGCGATTTCGCGCTTGGAGAAACGCCTGGGTATTCGCCTGTTCGACCGCACGACACGGTCGGTGCAATTGACCGATGAAGGGCGACGTTTCTATCAACACATCGCGCCTCTGCTGGCGGGCCTGGAAGAGGCGGCCAGTTCGGCGGCCGACAGCGCCCTGACCGTGCGCGGGCGCCTGCGGGTCAATATCGACCCGTATTTTTCGCGGCTGGTGCTGGGCCCGGTGCTGGGTGACTTCATGCGCCGCTACCCGCAATTGCAGTTGGACCTGCACACCCGCGACCAACTCGGCGACCTGGTGGCCGACGGTTTCGACCTGGCGGTTCGCTTCGGCATCCCGCAATCCTCCTCGCTGATCGCCCGTCAGTTGATGGAGGTGCGGGTGCTCACCGTCGCCGCCCCCGCTTACCTTGAACAGTACGGCCGACCTGCAGTGCCTCAGGATCTGGAACACGGCCATATGTGCCTGGATTTTCGCGACTCACAAACCGGTCGCCCATTTGCCTGGGAATTCCACCGCCCCGGCGAGCGACTGACCGTGCGTACCGATGGTCGCCTGGTGGTCAACGATGCCAGCACGTTATACAGCGTGTGCGAGCACGGCCACGCGGTGGCCCAGATGCTCGACCTGGGCCTGGCCCCGGCGCTCAAGGCCGGCAGTCTGGTGGAGCTGTTTCCCGACTGGCCAGACGAGCGTTTTCCGCTGTACGCCTACTATCCGTCGCGGCATTTGCCCGCCGCCAAGGTGCGGGCATTCCTGGACTTTGTCGGCTCGCTTACCTGTCTGTAGGCGCTCGCTTGTTGTGGCGAGCAAGCTTGCTTGCGCTGGGGTGCGAAGCGCCCCTGAAAGCGGGCGCCAGCTGCGCTGTCGTACGGGAGCAAGCTCCCTCGCCACAGCATGCTAGCTCCTACATGGGATAGCGTTTTTGTTGCGGATTTTTTCCCGAATGACGTCATACCCCCAGTGATACACATAGGTGTACGGCAGGAAGAACAGCAGTACGCCGATGTCGAGCATGAACGCCTGCATCAGGCTGATATTCAGCCATACCGCGATCAACGGCACCGCGACGATAATCAACCCGCCCTCAAACAACAGCGCGTGCAACACCCGCGTCCATGCGCCGCCGGCCAATTGCAGGCGAACCTTCAGGCGGTCGAACAGGCTGTTGAAGATGATGTTCCAGGTCAGCGCCAACAGGCTCAGCCCGAGGGTCACCGCGCCCATTTCCAGGGCCGGCCGGCCGGTGATCCACACCAGCAGCGGTGTGCAGATCAACAAGGCCAGGCCCTCAAAACCCAGGGCTTGACCGATACGTTCAGTAATCGACTTGGTAGGGTGCATAACCTGCGCTCCGTAAATGACGACGGTTGCGATAATCCCGCATCGAACCGATACTTCATAACCAATAACCATCGATAAAGGCGATAGTCATGGCCTCCAATGAAGTGCTGCAGGCGTTTGTGCAAGCGGCCACCCAAGGCTCGTTCTCCGCTGCGGCGCGCAAGCTGGGCAAGAGCCAGTCCACCGTCAGCGCGGCGGTCGCCAGTCTTGAGATTGATCTGGATGTGGTGCTGTTCGATCGCAGTAGCCGCAAGCCGACGCTCACGCCTGCCGGCCATGTGCTGCTGCAACGGGCCGAGCAGGTGCTGGAGGCCAGCAGTCGCCTGGAAATGGCCGCCAATCAACTGGCCCAGGGGTTGGAGCCCAAGCTGAGTATCGCCATGTCCGATACCTACCAGTCCGACCGTTTCGAGGTCGCCCTCAGCGCGTTTGAACAGCGCTACCCGGACCTTGAGCTGGAATGCCTGATCGCCGAATGCGAAGACCTGATCGCCTTGGTGCAAAGCGGCCGGGCCCAGATAGCGTTTATTGAGCACCAGGAGGTGTATCCGCCGGACCTGACCCGTGCGCCCGTGGAAGAGAGCACGGAAATTGCCCTTTTCGTGTCACCGAAACATCCACTGGCCGGGCTCGACACGCTGACCGCGCACGCCCTGCAACAACACCGCGAATTGCGCCTGGCAAGCATCATCAACCCGAATGAAACCCGTGCCAACGGCCGCGTCTGGTCGGCTCCCAGTTACCTGATGCTATTGGAGATGGCTCAATTGGGCTTCGGCTGGGCACCGATTCCGCGCTGGCTGGTGGAGCGCTTTGGCGGCGGGCAATTAGTCGAGCTCAAGGCCCGCGGCTGGCCGCGTTCGGTGGCGGTGGATGCGCTATGGTCACGCCACCACCCGCCGGGCCCTGCCGGGAGTTGGTTGTTGGCCAAGATGTTGGAATGATATTTCCCACCCAATAAAAATGTGGGAGGGGGCTTGCTCCCGATAGCGGTGGGTCAGTCACCCAATACTGTGACTGACACCCTGCTATCGGGAGCAAGCCCCCTCCCACATTTGATCTTTATCGCGCAAGGGATTCGAGGTTGGCCAGGCGGTTTTCGAGGAAGCGTTTCTCGGGGATTTGCTGGGTCAGTGACAGGGCTGTTTCATAAGCCGAACGTGCTTCTTCCACCCGCCCCAACTGTCGGTAAAACTCCCCCCGCGCCGAATGCGCCAAGTGGTAATCCAGCAGCTCTCCATGCGCCAGAATCGTCTCGACCTGCTGTAACCCCGCCCACGGCCCCTCGCACATCGCCACCGCTACGGCGCGGTTCAACTCGAACACCGGCGACGGCACTTGCCGAAGCAATACATCGTAAAGCCCGACAATCTGCAACCAGTCGGTGTCCTCGGCGCTGGCCGCCTCGGCGTGCACCGCGGCAATCGCCGCTTGCAGGCAGTATGGCCCGAAACGCCCCGTGGTCAGTGCCTGTTCCACCAGCGCGCAGCCTTCAGCGATCAAGGAGGCGTCCCACAAACCGCGGTCCTGCTCCTGCAACAACACCAACTCACCCGCGGCCGAGGTGCGCGCCGCTCGGCGGGATTCATGCAACAGCATCAACGCCAGCAAGCCCATGACTTCCGGCTCCGGCAGCAACTGCGCGAGCAGGCGCGCCAGACGGATGGCTTCGCGGGTCAGCTCTTCGCGGGTGAGCTCGGCGCCCATGGACGCCGAATAGCCCTCGTTGAACACCAGATAAATCACCTGCAATACGCTGTCCAGACGTTCGGGCAACTCCGCCAAAGACGGCACCTGATAGGGGATTTTCGCTTCACGAATCTTGCCCTTGGCGCGCACGATGCGCTGGGCGATGGCAGTGGGCGAAGCCAGAAAAGCGCGGGCAATTTCCTCGGTGGTGAGGTCGCAGATCTCACGCAACGTCAGCGCCGCCTGGGCATCGGCCGCCAACGCCGGGTGACAGCAGGTGAAGATCAGGCGCAGGCGGTCGTCTTCCACGTCTTCCTCATTCCAGTCAACCGCTTCCAGCGCGTCAGCCTGCTCCTGCAGTAAGGGGGTAAACCGGGCCTGGCGGCGCAGGCGGTCGATGGCTTTGAAGCGGCCGGTGGACACCAGCCAGGCACGCGGATTGTCCGGCACACCGTCTTGTGGCCAACGCTGCACCGCGACAAAAAACGCTTCGTGCAGGGCCTCTTCGGCGAGGTCGAAATCACCGAGCAAGCGAATCAGCGTCGCGAGTACGCGCCGTGATTCGCTGCGGTAGATCGCCTCGATCGGCAGCGTCAATCGGTCATGCCCTGGGTCACCAGCGTCACCAGGCGGTCCAGGCTCTGGCCCCAGCCATCATGAAACCCCATGGCCTCGTGGGCCTGCTTGTCTTCAGCATTCCAGTGCATGGCGCGCGCGGTGTAGCGGGTTTTACCGTCGAGTTCTTCGAACGTGACCTCAGCGGTCATGAACGGCTTGCCTGAGGGAATCCAGCCAGGCATGAAGGCATCGGTAAACACCAGCCGGTTGGGCGCATCGATTTCCAGGAAAACGCCCTGGGTTGGATACTCGCTGCCATCCGGGGCACGCATGAGGGTGCGAAACAGGCCACCGACCCACAGGTTCATTTCGCACTCGGGGGTGGTCATGCCGTGCGGTCCCCACCATTGTTGCAACAATTCAGGCGTGGTCCAGGCGCGGAAGACACGACTGCGCGGGGCGTCGATCACGCGGCTGATGGACAGTTCGAAGGGAGCTTGGGTACTCATCGCCAATCCTCTTGGGTTCTTATGATTATGCTGGTCAGAGTTTCAATTCACGCACGGGACGCACTTCCACACTGCCGACCCGCGCCGCCGGAATACCGCCGGCCACCTGGATTGCGTCGTTCAGGTCCCTGGCGTCGATCAGGTAGAACCCGGCCAACTGCTCCTTGGTTTCAGCAAACGGCCCATCGGTGATCGACAACTTGCCATTGCGCATGCGCACGGTAGTGGCGGTGGTCACCGACTCCAGCGGCTCGGCGGCAAGCATGCGGCCGCTGGCCTGCACGGACTGCGCGTAGGCGAAACACTCCGGGTCCTGGGGGCTGTCCGGCGAGCTGTGCAACACCTGTTCGTTGCTGTAGATCAGGCAGAGGTATTTCATGTGTGTCTCCATTTGCGGACTCATGACTATAGTTCGGCTCAAGGTTTCAGCTCGAACAAGGCGACGCCGCTTTGCATATCGAAGGGCGCCGACCAATGCTCATGCACCACCTTCCATTGGCCATCGAGGCGCTGGTAACCGGCCGTCACCCGCATCCAGCACGCCTTCACCACGCCATCCGGCCCGGCACCGCCGCAATGCGCCAACCAATGGGCAAAGGCGCTATCCGCGGCTTCTACAATGCGCAGTTCATGAAACTCGAAAATACCCGGGCCGGGGCAGTGCTCCATGCACGCTTCCCAGTGGGCGCGATAGGCGGCCTTGCCCTTGAATTGCAACGCGACAACGGCGTCGAACGAGACGATATCGTCGGCGTAAAAGCTGACAATTTTATCGATATCCCGGGCAAGCACAGCTTGCTTCCATTGATCGATCAGAGCGTGGATGGCAGTGCTCATAGTGATACTCCTGTTTTGTGGGGAGAGGGGTAAACATCACGAAGGACACCCTTAGTCGAATCAGCCCTGGCTCAATCGACAGCCCGCTGAAAAATAATTTAGCCGCCTGCAAACCCGTTAGAATTCGCGCCTCTCTGTAGTCTTTGGGATGCACCGCCAATGGAAACCCGCCTCGTCCCCTATGAGACGTTGAGCCTTGTGCAAAAACAGCAGCTCAATACCCTGCAAGTGCATCCCGAACAGTTGGCATTTTCCGGCGATATCGGCTGTGCGCTGAACAGCCTGCTGGTCAATCCCAACCCCGCCGCGATCAAAGGCTTCGCCCTGCTTGCCGACGACCGGCCTGTGGCCTTCATGCTGCTCAAACGCCCACCGTGCCTGCCTCATTGGGCTGATGAACACAGCGCCACGCTGCACGCCTTGCAAGTGGAACGCACCCAGCAAGGACGCGGCTTCGGCAAGGCATGCCTGCAAGCGCTGCCGGCAGCGGCGATACGGGCCTGGCCGCAGATCAAGGGCTTGGAGTTGTCGGTGGACGCGAACAATGTGGCGGCGATGGGGTTGTATCGGGCGGCTGGATGGGTGGATAGCGGGGAGGCCTACAAGGGCCGGGCTGACTATGAGCGCAGGTTGAGATGGACGTTCAGCCCGTCGATGTAACGTAAACATGACTGTTTGACGGCCAGGTCATGTTTACGTGACATCGACCCACAGCCGTTTCAGGACTTGGTTTCAACCGGCAACCAGATCTCCACCGTCCCCGTGCCCTTGCGCACATCGAAATCCGCGCTATAGCGCTCGAAATCCGCCCCGGCCACCTTGAAGCCCGAGTGCGGCAACCACTCGAACATGATGCGCTCATAGGTCTGCTCAAGCGCTTGCACCGGGCCGTGGTGTGAGAATACGGCGTAGTGATGCGGGGGAATTTCCAGGGTTTCGAAGTTGCCCGGTGCGTCGCCCTTGCTCGGGACTTCCACCCCGGCCATGTAATCGAACTCGCCGTGGTGAGGGTTATGACACACCCCATAGGTCACACCGCCAACGCGCTTCTTGATGTCCTTGATGCAGCTATCAAACAGCTCCCATAACTTGGGGATATCCCCCACGGTAGCTTTTGAATAGCGCCCCTGCACACCCGCAATCACCAGCGCTTTGCCGTCCTCCATGCGTGGCTCGAGCGGTTGTTTTATCTGCTGATCCATACGAACAGTCTCCTTCTTGTGAGGGAACAAGCCCGCATCGAGTATAGGGGTATATCCGCGCTGCACACCATGCAGAAAATTTTCCTACGCATCTGGACAACCGGCCATCATCGACCGTATTGTCTGCCCCGCAGGCCACCGCAGTGGCCGACGTCGCTCGGACGGTTCCGGGCGCTTACGTACCTCGAGGCAACAATGGCAGACCAAGGTTCGCCGCGCCGCTTTGCGCGCATAGATCGACTCCCCCCCTATGTTTTCAATATCACTGCCGAGCTGAAGATGGCTGCGCGTCGGCGCGGCGAAGACATCATCGACTTGAGCATGGGTAACCCCGACGGCCCCACGCCACCGCACATCGTGGAAAAACTGGTCACCGTCGCCCAGCGTGAAGACACCCACGGCTACTCCACCTCCAAAGGCATTCCACGCCTGCGCCGCGCCATTTCGCGCTGGTACAAGGACCGTTATGAAGTGGACATCGACCCCGAGTCGGAAGCCATTGTCACCATCGGTTCCAAAGAGGGCCTGGCGCACTTGATGCTGGCCACCCTGGACCAGGGCGATACCGTGCTGGTGCCCAACCCAAGCTACCCGATCCACATCTACGGTGCCGTGATTGCCGGCGCCCAGGTGCGCTCGGTGCCGCTGGTGCCCGGCGTGGATTTCTTCGCCGAACTGGAACGCGCGATTCGCGGCTCGATCCCCAAGCCGAAAATGATGATCCTGGGCTTTCCGTCCAACCCCACCGCGCAGTGCGTGGAGCTGGACTTCTTCGAACGCGTGATCGCCCTGGCCAAGCAATACGACGTGCTGGTCATCCACGACCTGGCGTATGCCGACATCGTCTACGACGGCTGGAAAGCCCCGTCGATCATGCAGGTGCCGGGTGCCAAGGACATTGCGGTGGAGTTCTTCACCCTGTCCAAGAGCTACAACATGGCCGGCTGGCGCATTGGTTTCATGGTGGGTAACCCGGAACTGGTCAGCGCCCTGGCACGTATCAAGAGTTACCACGACTACGGCACCTTCACCCCGCTGCAAGTGGCGGCGATTGCCGCGCTCGAAGGGGACCAGCAGTGCGTGAAGGATATTGCCGAGCAGTACCGCCAACGCCGCAATGTGCTGGTCAAGGGCCTGCATGAGCTGGGTTGGATGGTGGAAAACCCGAAGGCATCGATGTACGTGTGGGCCAAGATTCCCGAGGCGTATGCCGCCATGGGCTCGCTGGAATTTGCCAAGAAACTGCTGCTGGAGGCGAAGGTATGCGTGTCGCCGGGGATCGGCTTTGGTGAGTACGGGGATGATCACGTACGCTTTGCACTGATCGAGAACCAGGACCGGATTCGCCAGGCCGTGCGCGGGATTCGCGGGATGTTCAGGGCGGATGGGCTAGTCGCCAAAACCGGCGCCTGATTCGGTCAAAATGTGGGAGGGGGCAAGTCGAATCGTCGCACCGCCCCGCCCCTCCCACATGTGCATTCGGTTTAACCCCAAGTTCTGGGGTTTAGACCACCAGCGACAACAGCATGATGAAGATCAACGCCACCACCGACAGGATGGTTTCCATCGCCGTCCAGGTCTTGAACGTTTCAGCCACGGTCATATTGAAGTACTGCTTCACCAGCCAGAACCCCGCATCGTTGACGTGAGACAAGATCAACGAACCCGCCCCCGTCGCCAACACCAGCAGCTCACGGTTGACCCCTGGGATCATCCCGACCACCGGCACCACGATCCCGGCGCCAGTGATCGTCGCCACGGTTGCCGAACCGGTTGCCACGCGAATCACCGCCGCCACCAGCCACGCCAGCAGAATCGGATTGATCTGCGCAGTCACCGCCATATGGCCGATCACGTCACCCACGCCGCTGGTGACCAGCATCTGCTTGAAACCACCACCGGCACCGATGATCAGGATGATCGCGGCGGTCGGAGCCAGGCTGGCGTCGAGCAGCTTGAGGATCTGCTTGGAACCGATGCCCTGGCGATGGCCGAAGGTGTACAGCGACAGCAGCAACGCCAGCAACAACGCCGTGATCGGGTGGCCGATCATGTCCATCCAGTTGCGAATGGCGTGGCCATCCGGCAGGGCGATGTCGGCGAAGGTTTTGAGCAGCATCAGGAACACCGGCAACAGCACGGTGATCAGCGTGACGCTGAAGCTGGGCAGCGACTTGTTGTCCGTCTCGCGGGCCAGTTGGTCGACCAACTCCTGGGACGGGTTGCCGGGGATGTACTTGGCGATGAACGTACCGAAGATCGGGCCGGCAATAATGGCCGTCGGCAATGCGACGATCAGGCCGTAGAGGATGGTCTTGCCGATGTCCGCGCCAAACACGCCGATGGCCAGCAACGGACCCGGGTGCGGTGGTACCAGGCCGTGCACCGCCGAGAGGCCGGCGAGCAACGGGATGCCGATCTTGATCAGTGAGACGCCGGTACGCCGGGCGACGATAAACACCAGCGGGATCAGCAACACAAAACCGATCTCGAAGAACAGCGGGATGCCCACCAGGAACGCGGCGAACATCATGGCCCACTGCACCTTCGCCTTGCCGAAGGCACGGATCAGGGTCTGGGCGATCTGATCGGCGCCACCGGATTCGGCCATCATCTTGCCGAGCATGGTGCCCAGCGCGAGGATGATGCCGACAAAGCCGAGCACCCCGCCGAAGCCGTCCTGGAACGCTTTGATGATCTTGTCCACGGGCATGCCCGAGGTCAGGCCGAGGAAACCTGCGGCGATGATCAACGCGATAAAGGGGTGAACTTTGAACCGGGTGATCAAGACGATCAGTCCGATAATGGTGACCACTGCATCTAGCAGCAGGTAGGACTCGTGGGACATGCCAAACATGGGGGGTCTCTCCTGTTTGTTGTTGTTATTAAAGCGGGTGTTGAATTTCCTGCCGGGGATAGCGCTATCTTTTCCGGCAAAAAATTAATGAGTAGGTTCAAAGCCGTGTTGCAGCCACCAGGCATGGGTCTGCCGGGCCAACTCCTCGACGCTGTCTTCACTGGCGTTGAGCGCCAGGGTCAGCGGTTCGCCCTTGGGCGATTCAAGGGTGGCGAACTGGCTGTCGATCAGGCTTGCCGGCATGAAATGCCCGGGGCGATGGGACACACGGTCGGCGGCCACGGCCCGGGTCAGTTCCAGGAACACAAAACCCAGGCCCGGCGCGGCTTCGCGCAGGTGGTCGCGGTATTTCTTTTTAAGCGCCGAACAGGTGAGCACGGGGTGCTCGCCGGCCTTGAGTGCGCGGCGCAGTTCATCGCAGAGGATGTCGAGCCAACCGGCACGGTCGTCGTCGTTGAGAGGGTGGCCGGCGCTCATCTTTTCGATATTGGCGGCAGGGTGAAAGCTGTCGCCTTCAATGGCGGTGGCGCCGTTCAGGCGGCACAGGGCCTGGCTGACGCTGGACTTGCCACAGCCGGAAACACCCATGATGACCAGGGCGGTAACAGGTTGACTCATGAAACACCTCAGGACGCAGATAGCGCTACCTTTGCACGCTGTAAGGCTAGTGCAAAAACAGGCTTTTCCCGCGCCGTCTTGTCTTTTTTTATGGAGTGACGCGTGCATCCTCTCCAGCGATTTGAACGGGATCAGGCAACCCTTCGTTCAAGCATTTGCAGCCTTTTGGAGACAGCGCTACCTTAGTGCCTCGATTTTTGTTTGGCAAGCCGCCTGATGACCTCCAAGAACGATAAAAAAATGCGTACCACGGGTCGCCCGACCCTCAATGAAGTCGCCCGCCTGGCCGGCGTCAGCCCGATTACCGCCTCGCGCGCGCTGCGTGGCATCAGCACCGTGGCCACTGAACTGGTGGAAAAAGTGCAACACGCCGCCAGTGAACTCAATTACGTCGTCAACCCCGCCGCCCGCGCCCTGGCCTCGGCGCAAAGCCATTCGGTGGTGGTGCTGGTGCCGTCGCTGTCCAACCTGTTGTTTATCGAAACCCTCGAAGCCATCCACCAGGTACTGCGGCCCAAGGGCTTTGAAGTACTGATCGGCAACTCCCATTATTCGCGCGATGAAGAAGAAAACCTGCTGCGCAACTACATGGCCTACCAGCCACGGGGCTTGCTGCTGACCGGCTTTGATCGGACTGAAAGCGCGCGACGGATGGTCGAGGCCAGCCATGTGCCTTGCGTCTACATGATGGACCTGGACCCGCACGCCGGCGTGAACTGCGTAGGGTTTTCACAGTTGGCAGCCGGTGAAACGGCGGCCGCGCATTTGCTCTCCCGCGGGCGCAAGCGCCTGGCCTACATCGGCGCGCAACTGGACCAACGCACGTTACTGCGCGGCGAAGGCTTCCGCCGCGCACTGCAACAGGCGGGCCTGTACGACCCGGCGCTGGAGCTGCTGACACCACGCCCCTCCTCCGTGGGCCTGGGCGGCGAGCTGTTCTTGCAGATGCTGGCAAGCCATCCCGATGTGGACGCGATCTTCTTCGGCAACGACGACCTGGCCCAGGGCGCACTGCTGGAGGCCCTGCGCCACAACATCAAGGTGCCGGAGCGCGTGGCGGTGCTGGGCTTCAACGACTTGCCGGCCTCATCCTTCATGGTGCCGCGCCTGAGCAGCATCAGCACCCCGCGTGAGGCGATCGGGCGACGTGCAGCGGAGCATTTGTTGAGCATCATGGCGGGCAACAAGATCGCCAAGCCGGTAGTGGATATGGGGTTTGAATTGCAGGTGCGGGAAAGCACGTAGGACGCCTGTAGGACACGGCCGACATTGCGCCAGGCGCCTTGCCCGGCTGCCTACGCTTAGGTCAGAATCCGCCGGCTTGTGCGCCTGGGAGGGGGTCTCTAAGGTTTGCCGGTCGCTGAATTTCTCGGTGACCGGGTTTAGTAGCCCATGTTCGGACTTCTCAGTGCACAAGCCTCAGCGAAATGTTTGATGGCGGCTGTGCGTAGGGCACCCTTGGGTGCGCCGGCTTTGGAGTCCACCGGTCTACTAACCTGCGTACAGCTGCCACCCTCGTTTAGTAGCGAAGAGGCGGTGGCCAATTCCTGGACTATCCAATGATCAAAGAAATCGATACGCCGCCAACCACCCTCTTCACCCTCATCCCCGATGTCCCCACCGAAACCCTGCTGATCAACAGCTACGAAACCGTGTGCTCCGTCAGCACCTTGCTGCTTGACCTGTCCGATGACCTTGAAGGCAAACACCGCGATGTCGCCCTGGCCATCCATCAGCTCAGCGAACTGAGTGTGTTGCTGGTGGGCAAAGCCATGGACCAGCACACGCCCCGCTACTGACACGCCCTCTGCAGGAGCGAGTTTGTGTGGCGAGGGAGCTTGCTCCCGCTGGAGTGCGAAGCACTCCCAGACCGGTTGACGAACTGTATCTGACACATATCGATCGCACGGTTTGGGGCCGCTTCGCAGCCCAGCGGGAGCAAGCTCCCTCGCCACGACAAGCTCGCTATACGGGGTATTGCTTGCAAATTGTTTCGTCGTGCTAGATTGGCCTCTCTCCACTGCAAGGGAAGCACCATGGGACACTCACTGAAAATCCTCGGCCGCACGTCTTCCATCAACGTACGCAAAGTACTGTGGACCTGCCAGGAACTGGGCATCGACTATGTGCGTGAAGACTGGGGCATTGGCTTCAAGCCCACTCAAGCCGCCGAGTTCCTCGCCCTCAACCCCAATGCCCAGGTGCCGGTGCTGATCGATGACCACGGCGTGCTGTGGGAATCCAACACCATCTGCCGCTACCTCGTCGGCCTCTACCAACGCCATGACTTGCTGCCCGCCGAACCCGCCCCCCGCTCCAGAGTGGAGCAATGGATGGACTGGCAAGCCACCGAACTCAACCCCTCCTGGGGTTATGCGTTCCATGCCCTGGTGCGCAAGAACCCGGATTACCAAGACCCGCAACGCCTCAGCGCCGGCGTGCAGGCCTGGAATGACAAAATGGGGCTGCTGGAACAGCAACTGGCCAAAACCGGTGCCTACGTCGCCGGTGATGAATTCACCCTGGCCGATATCCTCGTCGGCCTCTCGGTGCATCGCTGGTGGAATGCGCCGCTGGAGCATCCGCCCTACCCTGCGGTCGCGGCCTACTACCAGCGGCTCAGCCAGCGCCCAGGCTTCCAGGCCTATGCGCTCGACGGTCACAACTGATCAATCACGCCATGACGTCCGGAACCACGCCCATGCATTCACCTTCCGCCACCGACGGTATCGACCCGATCCGCGCCGCCCACATCAGCGCGCGCATCGACCGCCTGCCTGCCGTGGCCAGCATCTGGCGCCTGGTGGCGTTGCTGTCGATCGGTGGTTTTTTCGAGCTGTATGATTTGTTCCAGACCGCCTACATCAGCCCCGGCCTGATCAAGGACGGCCTGTTTGCCACCGGCAGCGGCGGTGTGTTCGGGTTCTCCGACCAGGCCGCGTTCGCCTCGGCGACCTTCCTCGGCCTGTTCCTCGGCGCCAGCCTGCTCAGCCCCATCGCAGACCGCTTCGGGCGACGGGCGATCTTCACCTTTGCATTGATCTGGTACACCGTCGCCACCGTGTTGATGGGCATCCAGACCTCGGCGCTGGGCATCATCTGCATGCGCTTTCTGGTGGGCATTGGCCTGGGCATCGAGCTGGTGACCATCGACGCCTACCTCTCGGAACTGGTGCCCAAACGCATGCGCAGCTCGGCGTTTGCCTTTGCGTTTTTTATCCAGTTCCTGTCAGTGCCGGCGGTGGCGTTGATGTCGTGGTGGCTGGTGCCCCAGGCGCCGTTCGGGGTGGCCGGTTGGCGCTGGGTGGTGCTGTCGAGTGCGGTGTTTGCACTGTTTATCTGGTGGTTGCGTAAACGCTTGCCGGAATCACCCCGCTGGCTCGCCCAGCAAGGTCGATTCGAGCAAGCCGATGCAATCATGGACAACCTGGAAGCACGCTGCCGGAAAGACTACGGCAAACCGCTGGACCCACCCGAGCCCGAGGCGGTCAGCGTGCAAGGCAGCGGCCGTTTTGCCGATATCTGGCAACCGCCCTACCGCCGCCGCGCCTTGATGCTGATCGTGTTTCATGTGTTCCAGGCCATCGGCTTTTTCGGTTTCGGCAACTGGTTGCCGGCGCTGCTCTCGGGCCAGGGCGTCAGCGTGACCCACAGCCTGATGTACGCCTTCATCATCACCCTCGCCTACCCGCTGGGGCCGTTGCTGTTCGTGAAGTTTGCCAACCGGTTTGAGAACAAATGGCAGATCGTCGGCTCGGCCCTGGGCGCGATGCTCTTCGGCAGCCTGTTCGCCCTGCAGACCACGGCGGTGGGGCTGGTGCTCTGCGGGGTGATGATCACCTTCTGCAATGCGTGGCTGAGCTTCAGCTATCACTCGTATCAAAGCGAGCTGTTCCCCACCAACATCCGTGCGCGCGCCGTGGGGTTCTGCTACTCCTTCAGCCGCTTGTCCACGGTGTTCAGCAGCCTGCTGATCGGGTTTATCCTCGAACACCTGGGCACACCGGGGGTGCTTGCGTTCATCGCCGGCAGCATGTTGATCGTGATGCTCACCATCGGTGGGTTCGGGCCGCGTACGCGTAATCTGGCGTTGGAGAATATTGCTCACTGATCAGCAGGTTGGACGCTAGGAGCATAGAGCACACGAAACGAACCTTTGATCGTCTGAGCGGGTTGACTGATTGAAGATCCCTCAAAATCGGCACGCAGAGCATCCGGTTCGGCGAGGAAACGCATCTGCCCTTCGTAATGGGTAGTTTTTATTCCCCCAGGAATCTCGTGCGAGAACATTAACCCGGCCTCTCCAGTTTTTTCGGGATTCTCGACCAGCGTGTAAAATTTTGTCGGCTCGAACTTAAATGTGCTGAATACAGTCAGAGTCGGCAGCCCCTCCTTTGTAGTCCCCATGATTTGGTAGTAGCGGCCCGAATAGAAGTGTATCGCCTCCTCAGTGTGAAAGGCTTTGGATTCGCCCGAAAATTGAGCCTTCACATAGAAGCTACCAATAGGGTCTCGTTTATCAGTCATTTCATTTCTCCTTGTCCCGGATAACAACACAGCTGATTCAACGGCAAGTCGAAGCGGTTGAATACTGTGAAATCCCACAGAGAAACGTTTCAGCCAAATGCTCCTTCCCATTGCCAGGCTGCGGCAACGAATGACCGCTGAACGGACGGATATTGCCTCCTGGATAAGGCTACGCCCCATAAAACCGGGCCCATCGCCCCCGGCACACTATTTGCTCCAGCTGTGCCACCGAACATTTCCACAGGTGAGCGATCATGCTGGTTAACAACAACGCCCAAGCCGTATCGACGATCCAACACATCAAGCGCCCCGACATGGACCCCGCCAACGCGGCCGCCAGCACGCTGTACAGCGGCGCCCTGCAGGCGGCGCAGCAAAGCGTGACGGTGCCGGCCGCGCAGAAGGACCTGGACAAGGCCAATGACCGTATCGATGAAGCCTTCGCCAAGACCCGCGTACAACTGCAGGCCAGCACGGCAGCGACGAGCGCGACCTCTGACGTGCCGGCCACCGGCTCGACCGGCAAGACCGCCCGTGAAGACTTTAACGACTACATGAGCAAATCGCCGGCCGAACGCATCCGCGAACAGCTCCTCAAGGAGCAGGGTTTGACCGAAGAGGATGTGCAGAAGCTGCCGCAGGAAAAGCAGGACGCGATTTCCAAGGAAGTGGCTGAGCGCATCAAGCAACAGCAGGATCAGCAGGTAGCGGCGAAAACCGCCGACCCACAGGTGCAGGCGGTGAAAGAAACCCTGGCGGCGATCTAAGCCGCACATCGTTGCGTGTAGAAGCGAGCTTGCTCGCGAAAAACCTCAACGATAACGCGGGCTTGCTGGATTGCAGGACGCGGTTCAGTTAACCAGCATGTTCAACAAAGCCTGCGCAGCAGCACCCGGCTCCCGGTTCGGCGGCCCCACCAGGCAGAACTCACGCTGTACCGGGGCCTTGAGCGGCATCACGCGCAACCCCTGGCGTTGAGCCGGCAGGGTCATTTCCGGGACCAGCGTGACACCAATCCCTTCGCGGACCAGGCTGAAGGCGCTGCTCCATTCGCGCACTTCCACGCGGGCATCGCGTAACGCCAACCCGGCCTCGGCGCTCAGGCTGCCGGCGTTGACGGTGCAGCCGCCGGTGGCGAGTACAAAGGGTTGTTCCAGCAATTCCTCCAATGTCACCACCGCTCCGGCCGGGCGCTGGGCCAGTGCATGCTGCGCGGGCACCACCGCTGTCCAATGGTCGCGCCCCAACACCGTGGCCTTGCGCTCGGGCTTGGGGTTGAGCACCACGCCCAAGTCGATCAGCCCGGCGTCAAGCAAGGTATTGACCTCGTCATCCGTGACTTCCAGGGTGGTGACCTCGATGCCGGGATACAGCTGCTTGAAACGCTGCAACAACGGGCTGAGAAAGGTCTGCAGCACGATGGGGAAACTGGCAATGCGCAGTGTCCCACGCAACATGGGCCGGGCTTCATCGACGGTGCTGCGAATCGCCTGCAGCGCGCCCATCATGACTCTCGCCTGTTCGATCACACTCAGCCCCAGTGCGGTGGGCAGCGTCTTGCGTGGCTCACGGGTAAACAGTTGCGCGCCCAGCGTCGCCTCCATCCCGGCCATGGCCTGGCTGGCGGCGGACTGAGTCATGCCCACGCATTGGGCAGCGGCAGTGATGCTGCCATGGTCGGCGACAGCGACCAGCAAGCGCCAGTGCATCAGGTTCATCATGACAGTAGCTGTCCTTATGGCAGGGCTCTGAAGGTTTAATTTTACGCACGGTGCCATGCCCATGAAACTGGCGCAAATCCCACGGAGCTGTCCCCGATGAAACTGTATTACGCCCCCAACGCCTGTTCGCTCGCCCCGCATATCGTATTGCGCGAACTGGCCCTGCCGTTCGAGTTGGTGCAGGTCGACAACAGGGCCAAGATCACTGCCGACGGCGAGGACTTCCTGCAGATCAACCCCAAGGGCTACGTGGCTGCGCTGCAACTGGAGAACGGCCAGGTACTGACCGAAGCCAGCGCGATCCTGCAATACCTGGCCGACCTGAAACCCACGGCCGGCCTGGCTCCTACCAATGGCAGCTGGGAACGCGTGCGTTTGCAGGAATGGCTGAACTTTACCGCCAGCGAAATTCATGGCGGGCTGGGCGTGTTCTTCAACAGCGCCATCCCGAATGACGTGAAAGCGCTGTTCAAGGCCACGCTGCTCAAGCGCCTTGCGATTCTGGTGCACACCCTGGCGCGTCAGGATTACCTGCTGGGCACCCGATACTCGGTCGCCGATGCCTACCTGTTCGTGGTGCTGCGTTGGGCGGCCCTTCACACTATCGAGCTGGACCCGGTACTGCAGGCGTTCATGCAGCGTGTGGGTCAGCGCCCGGCGGTCGTTGCCGCACTGGCAATCGAAAATCCATAAGTCGAAATGAAGGCACTCAACACCCGCACATCTGCCGAGCCTGGGCGATCCTGGTCCAGATGGGCCACCTGGCTGCGCACGGTGTCATGGATCTGCCGAGTGCCCTGCCCCAGCCGCAATTCGCCGCGCAGATCCACCGCCTGCGCGGCAACGATCAGTTCGATACTGGCCAGCCACAACACCCGCTCCGTCAACTGGCGGGTCTTGTCCACGACGGCCAGGGCCTGCCCTGCGTAGTCCTCGACGCGATCCGCCACCGGCACAGTCACTGCCGGCAGCGGGTTGGCCAAATGCCCGATCTGCGCCACCAATGCCGAACTGGTGCGCTGCAACGCCGCCATACCGACATGCCCCGGTCGAGCGATCAAGAATCGCGGCAGATCGCTGGAGGCAGGCGACAGCAATTTGGCAATGCGCTCAGCGCTGCACGCCGCCGCTCGATTCAGGGCCAGGCCCAGGCTTTCGGCGACCAGCGCCAGGTGGGTGCTGTCGAAGTTCGCGGTGGCCAATACCAGCGCCTCTTCGCTGATCAACGCCGGATTGTCGGCACCGCTGCGCAGTTCCAGTTCAATCAGTTCATGCAAATGGTGCAACGCCTGCTGCGCCGCCCCTTGTACCACCGTGGCACAGCGAAAGCTCAAGGGGTCTTGCAGGCGGCGCGGACTGTCCGCCAACTCACCGCCCGCCAGCAGTTGCAACAAGGCCGCCGACTGCTCGGTTTGCCCCGGTGCCGGCCGCAGGCGCGAGGCCCACGGCTGGAAGGGGCTGAGGTTGGCCCGGTAGCCTTCGCAGGACAACGCCAGTGCGGCCAGCAAGGCCTCCAATGCCCGCTGCACCTGCGCCACCAGTAACGCGCCCAAGCCGACACTGGCGGCATTGGCAGAGACCAGCGCCAAACCATCTTTACCGGTCAGGGGCACCGACAGCGCCAGGCTCAGGTGCGCCAGCGGCGCCAGGTCGCTCTCGCCCAGCGAGCCGATCAACGGCACATCCGGCTCGACACCGCTATTGAGCAACGCCAGTAAAGCCTGCGCCGCGCCCGGCGAAATACCTGAACGCCCCTGGGCCAACCCGGCCAGACGCGCCGCCATCATTGCCCGCAATTCCTGGCGATTGGCAAGGCGCCCTACCCCCACCGCGCGTCCCAACGGAATGTTCGCCTGCACGGGGGCGACCAACGTATCCACCGCTGCGCCAAGGCCGGTGGTCACCCCATAAATCGGCGTGCCTTCAGCCGCCAGTTTCACCAGCAGGCGGTGGCCTTCATCGATACGTTGACGGGCCTGCGCGGTGAAATCCGCCGCTGCATCCTCGCGGGCAATCGCCAGCAAATCCGCGAGTGCCAGACCTTGGGGGTCGAGATGAATCATGCCCAACGCAACCGCTGGCCAAGCCCCGACTGCCTGGCTTTTTCCAACAGCGCATGGCCCAGCGCGATATCACTGAGGCTCAGGCCACGGTGCCAGAACAGGATGGTTTCCTCGGGCGTTTCCCGGCCGTTTTTCAAGCCGGCCACGATCTGCCCCAGTTCGGCATGCAGGGTCTGGGCGCTGAGTTTGCCGGCGTCTACATGGGCACGCAGCGAACCAAACAGGCCGCCTTTACACTGGCCCCAATCGTCCACCACCAGCTTGCTCATGATGTCGGTGAGCGACAGTTCCACCGCGCTCATGGTGCCGTAGGGCACCACAAACGCGCCGGGCTTGATCCAGTCGGTGCGCAGCAACGGTTCGGGCTGATCCAGGCGGGACGCCTCGACCACAATATCGGCGCCACGCACGGTGGTTTCCCAATCCTCGGTGACGATCACCGGCTTGCCCAGGTCCTGGCGCAGGCGTTCGGCAAAGGCTTCACGGCTTTCACTGCGCCGCGAATGCACGCGGATTTCATCGAAGTCGAACAGGTGGTCGAGCAGGCGCACGTTCCAATACGCGGTGCCACGCGCACCGATGTGCGCCAATACTTTGCTGTCGGGCCGGGCCAGGTACTTGGCGCCGATGGCAGTGATGGCGCCGGTACGCATGTCGGTGATCGCCGAGGCATCGAGGATCGCCTTGGGAATCCCGGTAGCCGGGTCCAGCAGGTTGAGGATCGCCAGTTCAGAGGGCAGCCCCTTGCGATAGTTGTCGACAAAGTCACCCACCACCTTGACGCCCGCGTAGCCGATATCGCCGCCCAGTACACCGCGCAATACGTTGAAGTGACCGTTGATCTCGCCGCCGGGAATCAGGTGGGTACGTGGCTCAATCACCGCTTCGCCGCGGCCCTGGATCGCCAGGCTGGCTTCAATGGCGGCAAGGATTTCATCGTTGGTCAGGCCCAGTTCGTCGATGTCGAGGCCGTTGAGAAAATCAATGTAGATCGGTTGCATGATCAGGGCGCCTTGAACACGGCTTGCTGCACATCGACCTTCTTCGGGATCAGGCCGTTGGCAAGGAACAGGTCGGCAGTGCGTTGCTGGTTGCCGATGTCGACGGCTTGCAGCGGACGAATCGGCGCGGACGAGCGGTGTTCGAAGTAGCTTTTGACCACCGCCGGTTGCAGGCCCAAGGTCTTGGCCATCAACGCGATGCTCTGCTCGGGCTGGTCGAGGGACAGGCGCTGCGCCTTGGCCAGCGTCTTGATGATCGCCCCGATGGACTGCGGGTACTGCCTGGCAAACGGGCTACTGACCACGAAGAAACTGCCCGCAGGATTGAGGCCCTGACCGTCACCCAGCACGCGGGCGCTGCCGTCGATTACCGCAGCGGAATAGTACGGGTCCCACACCACCCACGCGTCGACCTTGCCCTGCTCGAACGCAGCACGCCCGTCCGATGGCGACAGGTACACCACATTCACATCCTTCCATTGCAAACCCGCACGCAGCAGGCTTTTGAGGAACAGGTTGTGGGCGCTGGAGCCCTTGAGCAGCGCCACACGCTTGCCCTTGAGCTGCGCCACGCTCTGCACGCTGCTGGCTTTGGGCACCAGCACCGCTTCGGTCTTGCCCTCGTTGGGCTCTACCGCAAAGTACTGCAAGTCGATACCGGCCGCCTGGGCGAAGATCGGCGGGATGTCGCCAATGTTTCCGATGTCCAGGCTGCCGCCGTTCAGCGCTTCGATCAAGGGAGGGCCGCCGAGGAATTCAATCCACTGCACCTGGGTGCCGGGTAGCGCCTCTTCGAAGAGTTTGTGTTCGCGGGCCAGCACCATGCTCACCGAGCTTTTCTGGTAACCGATGCGCAAGGTGGCGGGATCGGCCGCCGACACTTGGCCGGCCAGCAGGGAAAGAACCACCGCCGTGAAGACTTTAAGCATTAGAGTGCCTCCTGGATTTTGGTCGCCACAGCCGCCGGAACCCATGGCTGCCAGATCTGCGGATGGTCCTTGAGGAACGCCTCAGCCACCTGGCGTGGCGGTGTGCGTTTCTCGCTCATTTCGCCGAGTACACCGTTGAGCAGGTCAATCGGCAGGTCGACCTTTTCAAACACGCTGACCAATTGCGGGTACTGCGCCTTGAACGGTGCCGAAACGCCGATTGCCAGGCGAGCCGGCATCGAGCGGGTGCCGATGGGGTTGGGGTTTTTCGCGTCGGACAGGGTTTTCCAGGCCTCGGCGTTGAAGGGCGGCTCTTCCAGCTTGACCAGCTTGAAACGGCCCAGCAGCGGCGTGGGCGACCAGTAATAGAACAACACCGGCTTGCCACGACGGATCGATGACGCAACTTCGGCGTCCAGCGCCGCACCGGAGCCGGTGCGGAAGTTGACGAAGCTGTCGGTGAGCTTGTAGGCCTTGAGCTTCTGGCTGTTGACGATCTCCGAGGTCCAGCCGGTGGGGCTGTTGAGGAATCGCCCACGGCTTGGGTCTTCGGGGTCGCGGAACACGTCCTTGTAACGCGGCAGGTCGGCCACCGATTTCAGCTCCGGCGCCAGGGGTTTGATGCCCCGCTCGGCATCGCCCTTGATCACGAACTCCGGTACCCACCAGCCTTCGGTGGCGCCTTTTACGGTGTCGCCGAGGCCGAATACTTTGCCTTCGCTTTCTGCCTTGACCCAGGCCGGGCTGCGTCCGGCCCACTCTTCGCCGATCACCTGGATATCATCCTTGGCCAGGGCGGCTTCCAGGCTGACGGTGCTGCCCGGCAAGGTGTCGGTGGGCAAGCCGTAGCCTTTCTCGACGATCAGGCGCAGCACCTCGGTGATCAGGCTGCCGCTTTCCCAGGTGATGTCACCGAAGTGAATGGGTTTGACGGCTTCGGCGGCCATGGCCGGCTGCGATAAAACGGCCAGTGCCAGCAGCGAACCACCGAGCAGCGTTTTAAGTCTTTTCATGCACAACCTCGTGGTGAATCATTTTTCAGAACACAGAGAACCCAATGTGGGATTGGGGATCGGTTAAAAGTCATAACTGAGCCGCGTGTAGTAGAACGCCCCTTCCGGCGCCGACGGCGACAGGTAGCTGTATTGCTGGCCAGGGGTCTGGCGCAGGCGGGTGTTGAAGTCATCGGGTTTGCTGTCGAACAGGTTGTTGGCGCCGACAGACACACGCAGTTGCTTGGTGAAGGCGTAGTTCACGTCCAGGTCGGTGTTCCATTGCGCAGCGAAGGTCTGGTCGTATTGAGCGTTGGCTTCGCTGGCGGCGTATTTGCGGTACTCGCCGTAGCGGGTTTCGCTGAGGGCGATGGTCCACGCGCCGATGCGGTGAGTCGCGCCCAGCACCCACTTGTCTTGCGGGTAGCCGTGCTCCAGGAAACCACGGGCTTCACGGGTGAGAACGTCGAAACCGTTGGGGTTCTCGTGGACCTTCTCGATCGTGGTGCGTGACTGGGTGTAACCGGCCGACAGGCTCAGCGCGCCGTACTGCGCCAGGTCCAGGTTGTACTTGCCGACGATGTCCACACCGCGCGTGCGCGTGTTGGCCGCGTTGGTCATGAACTGCGCCCAGGTGTATTGGCCAAAGCCGGCCTGTTGCAGAATCTGCTCGGCCCGTGGGCCGGAAATCCCCCCGCTGTAGAGCAGGCGGTCACGAATCGAGATCTGATAGGCGTCGATGGTTAGCGAGGCTTGTTCGATCGGACGCAGCACCAGGCCCAAGGAGTAGTTGGTGGACTTTTCGGGCTTGAGCGGCTCGGCGCCCAGGGCACGGGCGGCCAGGTTGTCGGCGGGCAGCATGCGCGTGAGGACCGGGTTGCCGTTGATGTCGACGTTGGTGGTGGTGGTCCACGAGGTGCCGATCTGGCCCAGGGTCGGTGCGCGGAACGAGTTGTTCACCGTGGCGCGCAGGCCCACTTGCGGGGTGAAGTCATAACGCGCCGAAAGCTTGCCGGTGGTGGCCGAGCCGAAGTCCGAGTAGTGCTCGGTACGCCCGGCGATGCCTACCTGGAATTTGTCGGTGAGCTGATGCTCAAGGCCGAAATACACGCCGCCCACATCACGCTTGTAGGTGCCGGCGTCGTCCGGTGTCAGGCCAGAGGCTTGTACCGCCCCCACCTGCACGCCGTTGATGCCGCCAAACGAGTAGGACTCATAGTCGCCCTCCTCCAGACGATATTGCTCATGACGGTAGGCAATACCCGCCGAGACGGTCAAAGGATGGCTCGACCAGTTGACGTCCAGATCCTTGGCGTAATCCAGGCCGATATTGGTCTGGTCATTGACCAGCGTGGCCACGTCGAATTTGGTCGGGCTGTTCAGGCCATAGCTGGGGTTGACGGTGTTGAAGGCCAATTCATCGTGTTTGTCGCGACCGTAGGTGGCACTGAGATCGAAGCGACCCAGGGTCTCGTCCTCAAAGCGGGTACCGACGGTGATTGCGCCGTCTTCGTAGCGATAGCGGTACTTGGGAATGGTGCCGTTGGGGTAGATGCCCGGCACGTTGTTCGGGTTATTGGCCAGCAATGGCGGCGTGTTGTTTACCGACTTGTCCTGGCCGAAAGTGGCGAAACTGTAGAGGCGCCACTGGTCGTTCAGGCCAATCTCGGCGTTGGCCGCCAGGTTGAATTTATCGCGCCCGGCGCCGCCCCAGCGGGGGTCTTGCACCTGGCCGTTGGCGACATACTGATCGCCAATGTCGGTGGGTTTGTTGTTGAGGGTGTTGAAACTCAAGGTCAGGAAACCGTCCCCCGGCAAGCCCAGGCCGTACCAGCCGTCCGTGCTTTTGCTGAAACCGTCGCCCTGCGCATATTTGCCCAGCTGGGTGTTCACCTGGCCGCCGCTGTCACGTTCCTTGAGCACAATGTTGATCACGCCGGCCACCGCATCCGAACCATATTGAGCCGAGGCGCCATCACGCAGCACTTCGACATGGTCGATGCTGCTGATAGGGATCATGTCCAAGTCCACCGGCTGCGCGCCAATGAACGGCACGCCACCGGAGATGTTCACCACCGCCGAGGCATGTCGGCGCTTGCCGTTGATCAGCACCAACGTCTGGTCCGGCGCCAGGCCACGCAAGGACGCACCCTTGGGGTTCTGCCCACGGGTGGCGCTCTGGTTCTGCGGGAAGTTGAACGACGGCAGCAGTTGAAAGAGTGCCTGGTTGAGGCTGATGGCGCCGGTCTGCTTGAGTTCTTCGGCGTTGATCACGTCCACCGGGGCCGCGCTGGTGAGTGCGGTGGCGTCACTGCGGCGGGTGCCGATGGCGACCACGCGGTCCAGGGTCGGCGCTTGCGCTGCGGTGGTTTGCGCCTTGGCATTGCTGGTGGCGTTTTTGCTCGCGCCTTCCTTGATGATGAACGCACCGTCCGGGCTGACCTGGACTTGCAGGCCGGTGCCCTTGAGCGCGGCGTCCACCGCCTGTTGCGCCGACAGCGAACCGTCCACGCGGGCCGAAGAATAGTTGCCCAATTGCGGCGTAAACGAGATCACCTGGCCGCTTTGGCGGCTGATGTTGAGCAGCACTTCATCCAGCGGGCCAGGTGCGATGTGGTAGACCCGACGCGCCTCTTCGGCACTGGCGGTAAACGAGAAAAACAGACTGGCCAATGGCACCAGGGCAAAGGTTCTAAGCGGCACACGGTTGAACTGACTCACTTTGGCTCCCCCCAAGGAAACGCGAGAACGCTGCTCCCCGCAGCGCTTACGCCAGTGATGTGCAACGGCGTGGGGAAACCTTGCAGATCGTTTGGTTATGTCTTTAGAACCCACACTGCACCCCCTGTGGGAGGGGGCTTGCTCCCGATAACGGTGTATCAGTGCCAAGTGCATTGGCTGACACTCCGCAATCGGGAGCAAGCCCCCTCCCACATAGGCGCCATCACGCAGCACTGACGGTCACCCACAAACCGGTGCGGCGGGTGATATGGATCGGCAAGGTCTGCGCCAGGGTGTCGAGTATTTGCTGGGGGTTGTCCAGACGGTATAGGCCACTGACACGTAGACCCGCCACGGCGGGATCCAGGCGCAGCACGCCGTTGTGATAGGGGCGCAGTGCGTCGATGACGTCGGCCAGCGGGCGGTCACGCACTTGCAGGAAGCCATCGACCCAGGCGGTGGCTCCGGTGGAACTGGCCTGCACCGGTCCGAAGCCTGCGCGGTCGTAGCGCACCTCATGGCCGGCAGCGAGTTGCAGGCGCTCACCGTTCTGGCCGTCGATTTGCACCGCACCGTTCAGGGCGACGACTTGGCCCTGCCCTTCGCGCTCGCGCAGCACAAAGCGGTTGCCGTGGGCGCGCAGACGCGCCTGGTCGGTGTAGATCAGAAAGGGCCGAATGCGGTCGCTGGCGACCTTGGCCAGTAACTCGCCTTCGCGCAGGCGCACAAGCCGCCGTTGCGGGTCGAACTGGATATCCGCCGTACTTTGCGCGTTGAGCAATAACTCGCTGCCATCCTCCAGCGTCACCGTGCGGCGCTCGCCGGTGCCGGTGCGGATATCCGCCGTGAGTTCCATCAACGGCAAGCCCAGCGGCTTGGCCAACAACGCAACGCCGAGCGCGACACCGGCGCCTGCCAGCGCAACCTGCAACACCTGGCGACGGCTGGACGGTGCCTCCAACGCCTGCTGCAACACCTGGCCACTCACCCCCTGCGCCAGGGGCACCTGGAATACGCCAAGGCGTGCTTCCAACTGTCGGCACAGCGCGTCGTGGCGCGGGTCGGCGGCACGCCATTGTGCGTAGCGCTGCCAGTCGCCCGCCGTAGCCTGGCCGGAACGCAGCAGCACGTGCCAGCTTGCGGCGCTGTCGATCAATTCGTCGTTCATTCCAGGCACAGCCGCAGGCAACGATTGAAGGCACGGTTCATGTAGTCGCTGACCGAGCGCTGGGAAATCCCCAGCTCGGCGGCGATTTCCGGGTAAGTCAGGCCATTGAGCTGGGACAGCAGGAAGGTCGCCTTGACCTTGGCCGGCAAGCCGTCGAGCAACTGGTCAATGGCTTGCAGCGCCTCAAGCATTTGCGCCAGCTCTTGTGCAGACGGTGCAGTTGAAGCTTCGTCGTTATCGAGTGCACTGAGGTAGGCACGCTCCAGATCACGGCGGCGCCACAACTGATACACCAGGCGCTGGGCAATGGTGGTGAGCAAGGCGCGAGGCTGGCGGATGGGTACCACACCCGGCGCACTCAGGAGCTGGACAAAAGTATCGGCGGCGATGTCTTCGGCATGTGCGCGGGAATCGAGGTGACGGTGCAAGCGGCCGCACAGCCAGGCGTAATGACTGCGGAATAACCCGCCCACGTAATCGCTGTGAGAAGTGTCGGCGCCGGACATAGTGGCTCCATCTGAGTAGGTTGCACGTTATGTCCGGTGTTCCGGTAAAACGATCCTAGCAAGGCTGCTTATTCTTTAATAATACTTAAAAAGTATTTTTATATAACTTTATCTTAGATCCGCATAGCCACTGGCAATGGCCTGTCGCTGGTAGTCCAGCAGCACCCTGTAGTCGTCCTCGCTGGCCGCAAGCACTTCCTGCACGCCCAAGGTTTCAGCGACCTGCGGCAAATCTTCCAGCGCCTGATTCATCGCCAGGCGTATTGCCGTGACCTGCGCATCCTGCAAGCCCCACGCGCCGATATAGGGCAGGGTCGGGCTCGGGGCGCTGTGCGCGACGATACGTAGCCCTGCCACTTCCTGCGGTGAGAATCGAGCCAGGTAGTCGTAGGTGACACTGTCGATGGCGGCAAGGTCGGCGCGGTCTTCCCGCAGCCGGCACAGGCTCTCGCGGTGGGCACCACTGATGTCGACAACGGCGAAGAAACGCCCATCGCGTTGCAACGGTGCCAGGCGCTCACGCAGCAGGTTCATGCCGCTGTTGGAGTCGTGGCCGTTGATCACACCGCGGCTGTTGTAGAAATCCGCCAGGGTGTGGCGAGGGTTATCATCGCGGGTCAGCAGCAGGCTGCAATGTGCGCCGCCACTGCTGTGGGGCAGCTCATAGCGGGGGCGGCCGATCACTCGGACCTGGCCACGCAGTTGGGTCATCAACGGATAGCCGCAGGTTTGCGCCATCAGCAACTGGGGCGCGAGCCATACGCCAGGCAAGTCAAGGTGGTCGGCGTTGAGACGACGCAGCGCCAGGTGCTCGAAGATGCGCGTCAGCCACTGGTCATTGGCCTGCCGGATCGCCTCGGGCGCGACATACATCCGCAGTTCGGCATAGTGCTCACTCATCGTCATCTCTCACGCAAAAGGGTGCCGGGGGCTATCGATGGCCTTGAGGCCATGGCGGCTGATCAACTCACCGTAGCCTTGCACCAGGAAACCACCGCTGCGGGCCACCCATTGATCACGCCGCGCACGGTAGACCGTGGGCAGCAAGTACCAGGGCAGTTTCGGCAAGTCGTGATGCACCAGGTGCAGGTTGTTGTTGAGGAACAGCCAGGTCCACGGCCAGGACGCTTCGTTGAGGACGGTGCGCTGCTCCGGTTGCGGATGCGGGCGGTGTTCATAGTAGGAACGGATCGAGGCCAGGGACAAGGCTGGCACACTGACCAGCAGCAGGTAGTGCCACACCGACAGCGCGCTGTAGTGGGCGATAAAACTCAGCATCAGCACGGTAACGCCGCCGTGGGCCAGCCACATGGGCCAGACCTGGGGCAGGCGTTGGAACTCGTGACGGGCCAGCCGGCCAATCGTCAAGGGCGCCGCCAGCAGAAAGCGGCCGAGCACGGTCTTGGTCAGCCAATGCACGCCACGTTCCAATAGCACACTGTTGTCCCATTGCCGCTGGGTGAGGTAGCGGCTTTCCGGGTCGATGCCGGGCAAGGTCAGGTCTTCATCGTTGTGGTGCAGCAGATGGCTGTCGCGATACAGCGTATAGGGATACCACACGGCAAACGGCGCGTAGCCGAGAATCTTATTGAACAGCGGCGATCGGGTGGGGTGGCCATGAAGCAGTTCATGTTGCACCGATAGCCACAGCGTCACGAGCGGAATCAGCAGCAGCGTACTCAACCACCGGCCCAGCCAGTGGCTGCCGAACATCACAGCGAACCATCCAGCGTACACGCCGATCAACAACAGCCAGGTCGGCCATTCGGTTCTGACGGTGAAGGTGTTGGCCAGGGCTTCGATTTCCCGGCGTTGGGTCGGATCAAGGTAATGGGCCATAGGCAGCTCGGAGCAGGTGTTTCCTGCTCTGTGCAATAAGCCGCAAAAATCTTGCAGATCATTGGGTGCTGAGCTTAGAAGCAAACGCATCAAGCGCTACAATCGCCGCCCTCGCCCTCTCACTGGTTTGAACATGCTTATCCAATTGCTCGCAGAACCCCTGTGGCCGCTGCTGAACAAGTTTTATCGCAGCCACAATTCGTCGATGAAGGCGCTCAAGGGCGGGCGTCTATGGGTGGCGCGGGACAGCGAAATCGTTGCCGGTCTATGCCTGACGCCGGTGGTCGGCGGGCAGTGGCTGACCGGCGTGTTCGTAGACCCGGCGTATCGTGGCCAGGGGTTGGCCGCGAAACTGATTCTCGAAGCGGTGGCAGCGTGCGAAGGCACCGTGTGGTTGCTGTGTCATCCGGACCTGGAAGGCCTGTACCAACGCATGGGTTTCACCCAGGACACACTGCTGCCGCAGTCCCTCAGCGAACGGCTGGTGCGCTACAAGCGCAACAAGCCGATGATCGCGATGGGCTTGGATCGTGGGTGATGCGTGATCCGTGCGTCCCCGGTCTTGTATCAGGCCGTCAGTCGTCGGCGGCTGGGTCCATATCGGGAAACATCACCTCGATAAAGCCGAATTTGCTGAAGTCGGTAATCCGCGACGGGTACAACCGGCCGATCAGGTGGTCGCATTCGTGCTGCACCACCCGCGCGTGGAACCCATCGGCAAACCGCACAATCGGCTCGCCCTTGGGGTCGAAACCCTCGTAGCGAATCTGTTGGTAACGGTTCACCGCGCCCCGCAAGCCTGGCACCGACAGGCAGCCCTCGTAACCCTCTTCCAGCACCGGGCTGAGCGGCGTGATCAACGGGTTGATCAGGATGGTCTGCGGTACCGGCGGCGCGTCCGGGTAGCGTTCACTGGCCTCGAAACCAAAGATCACCAGTTGCAGGTCGACGCCAATCTGCGGCGCGGCCAGGCCGACACCGCCGACGTGTTCCATGGTCTGGAACATGTCGTCGATCAGTTGCCACAGCTCGGGGCTGTCGAACATTTCCGGTGGCACCGGTGGCGCGATACGCAGCAGGCGCTCGTCGCCCATTTTCAGGATTTCACGGATCATCGATCAGACTTCGTCGGTAGTGGGTTTGGAATGGTCCCGGCCCAGGCCTGAGACGTGGCGTTTTTCATCCGTGCCGGCGGGTTCGTCGAACTGCTTTTCGCCGGGGTCCTTGCCTTCGGCCGACATGTGCTCGATCACCGCATTCATCTCCGCCCCCAGCAACAGCACGGCGGCAGAAATGTAGAAGTACAGGAGCAGCACGATAATCGCACCGATACTGCCGTACATGGCGTTGTAGTCGGCGAAGGTTTTCACGTAATAGCCGAAGCCCAGGGAAGCGACGATCCAGACCACCACGGCCAGTACCGAGCCTGGTGTGATGAAGCGGAATTTCTGCTGCACATCGGGCATCACGTAGTACATGAGGGCCACGGCGAACATCAGCAGGATCACGATCACCGGCCAACGCAGGATGGTCCACAGGGTGACCACGAACTCTTCCATGCCGATCTGCCCGGCAAGCCATTCCATCACTTGCGGGCCCAGTACCATCAACGCGGCAGCGGCGAGAAGCATGCCGGCGATACCGATGGTGTAGAAAACCGAGAGCGGAAAACGCTTCCAGATCGGCCGGCCTTCAACGACATCGTAGGCGGCGTTCATCGCGCTCATCATCAGGCGCACACCGGCGGAGGCGGTCCACAAGGCGATCACGATACCCACCGAGAGCAAGCCACCCTTGGATTGCTGCAACTGGTCGATCACCGGGTTGACCTGCTCCAGCGCCTGCGGCGGCAACACCAGTTCCGACTGCAGACGCAGCCAACTGAAAAAGTCCGGCAGGTGCAGGAAACCGATCAGGGCGATCAGGAACAGCAGGAAGGGGAACAACGAAAACAGCATCTGGTAGGCCAGTGCCGAGGCGTAGGTGGGCATTTCGTCATCGACGAATTCCGTGACGGTGCGCACCAGCACTTTATGGAGCTTGAGACCGTTCAGTACCGGAAAAATCATAGCGTCTCCTTTCGCCGCAAAAGGTTGAGTTCGTGGGCGACTCAGGGGCCGTTTTCTACATCAAGGTAGCCCATTTGGCGACCTTGAAACAATTTCGAAACTTTAACCGCAGCACATGACACAAAAACGGCCATCCGTGGATGGCCGTCGGGCTGCGTAAATCCAGCCAGCGATTGCGCACTACTTGGTCGCTTTTTTCACCGCATCCTTGGTATCACCGATTGCCTTTTCGACCTGGCCTTTCTTTTCCTGCACGACGCCTTCGGCGCGCAGTTTGTCGTTGCCAGTGACCTTGCCGACGCCTTGCTTGATGTTGCCGACCAGCTCGTCTTTCAAACCTTTTGCCTTGTCCGATGTACTGCTCATGGTATCTCTCCGAAGAACAATCAGGTGTTTTGGGCATTGCAAGAAGATGGACCCGAAGCGGTACGGCAGAGTTTCAATTATTTTTTCGGTGCGCATTTCATCGAAAGCGGCAGGTTTGGCTTTATGTTTTGCGGCCAACCCCTGAGAATGCCCGGCACATTCAGGCTATAACGCTGAATAACAGATCCCGTAGGAAGGTTATGAAACTCAATAAAGCACAGGCCATCGCCCGCCGAAACACCGAACTGGGCGGTGCCGTACTCGGCGTCAACAACTGCCACTTCACCGACCTGGACCGCAAGCGCAATATCTGGTGGTTCGACCTGCCGGTAGGCCGCATTGCCGTGGGCCAGTACGAGTGGATACACCTGCTGATGCACAACGCCGAGACCGATCAGTTGCTGCACTTGAAGGTGCCAACGGTGTTCCTGCGCGAAAATCTCGAAGGGCTGGTGGTGCGCAACGCCGGCAAGCGCAAGCCGGAGATCACCCTTGAGCTGAGCGCCGACAAGGATTCGTTCCTCAAGGACGTACGCCCGGCGGGTGCGGGGTTGAGTTTCGCGCAGTTCGCCCTGTAGACACCGGATTAAAATGCGTGGGGCTTGCTCCCGATAGCAGTGTGTAAGTCAGCACATCAGGTACTGAGCCACCGCTATCGGGAGCAAGCCCCCTTCCACCTTACTTCTTCAAGCCGAGCTTCTTCAGCTCTTCATCGCGCAATTCACGGCGCAGGATCTTGCCCACGTTGGTGGTCGGCAACGCATCGCGGAACTCGACGGCCTTGGGCACCTTGTAGCCGGTGACGTTGGCGCGCATATGCTCCATCACCTGGTCCTTGGTCAGGGTGGCCCCTGGCTTGACCACGATGAAGATCTTGATGTGTTCCCCGGACTTCTCGTCCGGCACGCCGATGGCCGCGCATTGCAGCACGCCCGGCAAGGCTGCCAGCACGTCTTCCAGTTCATTGGGGTAGACGTTGAAACCGGAGACCAGAATCATGTCCTTCTTGCGGTCCACAATGCGCATGTAGCCGTCCGGCTGGATGATCGCGATATCACCGGTCTTCAGCCAGCCTTCGCTGTCGAGGATCTCGGCGGTGGCATCTTCGCGCTGCCAGTATCCCTTCATCACCTGCGGGCCTTTGATGCACAGCTCGCCGGTTTCGCCCAGCGGCAACTCGGCGCCGTCGTCGGCGATGACTTTGCATACCGTCGACGGTACCGGAATACCGATGGTCCCGATCTGAATGCTCTGGCTCGGGTTGACCGTGGCCACCGGGCTGGTTTCGGTCATGCCATAGCCTTCGCAGATGTTGCAGCCGGTGACGGCCTTCCAACGTTCGGCGGCGGCGAGCTGCAAGGCCATGCCGCCCGACAGGGTGACTTTGAGTGCAGAGAAGTCCAGCTTGCGGAAGCCTTCGTTATTGCACAGCGCCACGAACAAGGTATTCAGCCCGACAAAACCGCTGAACTTCCACTTCGACAGTTCCTTGACCATCGCCGGCAGGTCGCGTGGGTTGCTGATCAGGATGTTGTGGTTGCCGATCAACATCATCGCCATGCAATGAAAGGTGAACGCGTAGATGTGGTACAGCGGCAGCGGCGTGATCAGGATCTCGCAACCCTCGTTGAGGTTGGAGCCCATCAGCGCCTTGCACTGCAGCATGTTGGCGACCAGGTTACGATGGGTCAGCATCGCGCCCTTGGCCACGCCGGTGGTGCCGCCGGTGTACTGCAGAACGGCCACATCGCCACTGGCCGGGCTGACGTCGTTGACCGGTTGCCCCTGCCCCTTGGCCAGCACATCGTTGAACTTGATCGCCTTGGGCAAGTGATAGGCCGGGACCATTTTCTTCACGTACTTGATGACGCTGTTGATCAGCAGGCGCTTGAACGGCGACAACAGGTCAGCGACTTCAGTGACGATCACGTGCTTGACGGAGGTCTTGGGTACGACCTTTTCCGCCAGGTGCGCCATGTTGGCCAGGCAGACCAGGGCCTTGGCCCCGGAATCATTGAATTGGTGTTCCATTTCCCGCGCGGTGTACAGCGGGTTGGTGTTGACCACGATCAGGCCGGCGCGGATGGCGCCGAATACCGCGACCGGGTATTGCAGGACGTTGGGCAGTTGCACGGCGATTCGGTCGCCAGGCTTCAAGTCGGTGTGCTGTTGCAGGTAGGCGGCAAAGGCGCCGGACAATTCGTACAGTTCACCGTAGGTGATCGTCTTGCCCAGGTTGCTGAAAGCCGGTTTGTTGGCGAAGCGCTGGCAGGACTGTTTCAGTACCGCCTGAATATTCTGATACTCGTCTGGATTGATTTGTGCAGCAATCCCGGCGGGGTACTTATCCTTCCAAAAGTCTTCGTTCATGGAAGCCCACTCCTCAGCGACGCGAATTCATCATCGCATTTGATGCGATTATTATTGGTGTATGTTTTTTTAGGTGAGTCTGGCGCTTTCAAGCAGGCCGAGAAGTCACAAAGCGCGCCGAGAGTAGCAGCTTTGCCAAGGGCCGCCTAGAGCCAAAAGAGAGCCCTACAGTCATAAACACGACTGTCCTACAATATTTGGTCACACTTAAAACATTGACCGCACATACCAGAGAAAGGCTCTGGAATAGGCTTTTCAGGGCAAAAAAACAATGTGGGAGGGGGCTTGCTCCCGATAGCGGTGTCCCAGTCGATACATCGGGTGACTGATACACCGCTATCGGGAGCAAGCCCCCTCCCACATAGAGCTCATGTCAAATCAGGCGATATCGCGAAGCTCGCGCCGCAAGATCTTGCCCACCGGCGTCATCGGCAACGAGTCGCGCAGCACGATGTGCTTGGGCACCTTGTACCCCGTGAAGTTGTCCTTGCAGTACGCCTTCAGCTCTTCAAGGCTAACCCCCTGGGCACGTGCCACCACGAACAGTTTCACGGCCTCCCCGGTACGCTCATCCGGCACGCCGATCACCGCACAGTTGGCCACCGCAGGGTGCGCCATCACCACGTCTTCGATCTCGTTGGGGTAGACGTTGAAACCCGAGACGATAATCAGGTCTTTCTTGCGGTCGACAATGCTGACGAAACCATCGGTGTCGATCACCGCAATGTCGCCGGTCTTGAGCCAGCCCTCGGCGTCCAGGGTCTCGGCGGTGGCCACCGGCTGTTGCCAGTAACCTTTCATGACCTGCGGGCCCTTGATGCACAACTCGCCCCGCTCGCCCAATGGCAACTCATGGCCGTCATCGTCTATGACCTTCATGGCGGTGCCCGGCACCGGGATCCCCACGGTGCCCAGCCGCGAAAGGCTGCCGTAAGGGTTGGTGCTCGCCACGGGTGAGGTTTCGGTCAGGCCGTAACCTTCGCCGATGGAGCACCCGGTGAGCGCCTTCCAACGCTCGGCCGTGGCCTTGACCAGGGCGGTGCCGCCGGAGTTGGTGATCTTCAGGTGGGAGAAGTCCAGAGTCTTGAAATCCGGGTGGTCCATCAACGCGACAAACAGCGTGTTGAGCCCCAGCAGGCAGGAGAATCGCCACTTCTTCAGTTCCTTGATGAAGCCGTCGATATCCCGCGGGTTGGTGATCAACACGTTGTGGTTGCCGGTCACCATCATGCACATGCAGTTCGCCGTGAAGGCATAGATATGGTAGAGCGGCAGCGGCGCGATCATCACTTCCTGCCCTTCCTTCACCAGCGGCTGCCCGTCATCGGTGACCTGGGACATGCAGGCCCGCACCTGTTGCATGTTCGCCACCAGGTTGCCGTGGGTGAGCATCGCGCCCTTGGCCAGGCCGGTGGTACCGCCGGTGTATTGCAGCACCGCGATGTCATCCAGGCCCACCAGGTGGCGCGTCACGCCCAGGCCCGCGCCCATGCGCAAAGCGCGCTTGAAGGACACGGCCCGAGGCAGGTTGTAGGCCGGGACCATCTTCTTGACCTTATCGACCACGGTATTGACCAGCCAGCCTTTGGCGGCGGGCATGAAGTCGCCCATTCTGGCTTCAATCAGGTAATCGATCTCGGTGTCGCTGCACACCTCCTGCACGCGCGAGCCGAACAGGTTGAGGTAGACCAGCGCACGCACGCCGGCATCCTTGAACTGGTGGCGCATCTCGCGTGGGGTGTACAACGGGTTGGTGTTGACCACGATCAGCCCGGCGCGCAATGCACCGAACACAGCGATGGGGTAATGCAGCACGTTGGGCATCTGCACCGCGATGCGCTCGCCCGGCTTGAGGTCGGTATGCTGCTGCAGGTAACCGGCGAACGCCGCGCTCTGGCGCTCAAGCTCGGCGTAGGTCAGGGTAATGCCCATGTTGCTGAACGCCGGACGGTCGGCAAAGGCCTTGCAGGAACGCTCGAAGACTTCGATCACCGACTTGTAGCTGGTGAGGTCGATGCCAGTGGGAACGCCCGCCGCGCGTTTGTCATTCCAGAAATCAGGTTGCATTATTCTTGTCCCCTTACCTGAGTATGTCCGGCCGCTGTAGCGATCACTGCAGTGATGAAAAAGCAGGCTGCTATAAAAAGCGGAGCTTTGGGGACGTTAGCAGCTATGGCCAACCAGGCAAATACGCCAAACCGTTTCATTGATTGTATGAATCTTGTCTCTGAGGCGTAGGCAGATGTCCGGCCCTCGGCGAATGAGCTATACATTGCATCGACTCCGAGCAAAGGAAGCGCCATGAACCACTGCACCTTCTGGCTGACCGCGAATGACCACAGCCGCCTGTACGTCAATCAATGGCTGCCGGACGGCCCTGCCCGGGCCATCATCATGCTGTCCCATGGCATGGCCGAGCACAGTGGTCGCTACGCACGCCTGGCCCAGGCCCTGTGTGCAGCCGGTTACGGGGTGTATGCGCCGGACCAGCGCGGCCATGGCCGTACGGCGGATGAAGGCACCCTGGGGTTGTACGCCGAGCATGACGGCTGGAACAAAGTCGTCGGCGATCTGGCCAGCCTCAACCAGCACATCGCCCTTCAACAGCCGGGGCTGCCGATCATTCTGCTGGGCCACAGCATGGGCAGCTATATCGCCCAGGCCTACCTGTTGCACCACAGCGCCAGCCTGGATGGGGCGATTCTCAGCGGGTCGAATTTCCAGCCCGTGGCGTTGTACCGTGCCGCCAGGGTGATCGCACGCATCGAGCGCGCGCGCCAGGGTTTGCGCGGGCGCAGCGCACTGATCGACTTTTTATCGTTCGGCTCATTCAACAAGGCATTCAAGCCCAACCGTACGGCGTTTGACTGGCTCAGCCGTGATCCGGATGAAGTGGACAAGTACGTCAACGACCCGCTGTGCGGTTTCCGTTGCACCAACCAATTGTGGGTCGACCTGCTGGGCGGCTTGCAGCAAATCAGCAAAGCGTCCAATCTCGCCCAGATCGATCCGGGCCTGCCGATTCTGGTAATAGGTGGCGAATGTGATCCGGTGAGTGAGGGCAAGCGTCTCAAAAGCCTGGCCCATGCCCTGCGTGAGGCCGGCTGCCAGCACCTGCAATTGAATATCTACCCGCAGGCGCGTCACGAAGTATTCAATGAAACCAACCGCGATGAAGTCACTGCGGATGTGCTGACGTGGCTCGAACAGGCGCTGACTTTACGCCGGCCGACCCGCTGCGAGTAACTTCTTGATAAGTCGTTTAAAATCAGCCAATTAATTTACCGATTAGCCACAGGATGCACCCCTAGATGACCCAGGTTACCAACACCCCGTACGAAGCCCTCGAAGTCGGCCAGACCGCCAGCTACAGCAAGACCGTCGAAGAGCGGGATATCCAGTTGTTCGCCGCGATGTCCGGCGACCACAACCCGGTGCACCTGGATGCCGAGTACGCCAAGGCCACCATGTTCAAGGAGCGTATTGCCCACGGCATGTTCAGCGGCGCCCTGATCAGCGCGGCGGTGGCCTGTGAGCTGCCTGGGCCGGGCACCATCTATATCGGCCAGCAGATGAGCTTCCAGAAACCGGTGAAAATCGGCGACACCCTGACCGTGCGCCTGGAAATCCTCGAGAAACTGCCGAAATTTCGTGTACGTATCGCCACCCGCGTGTTCAACCAGAACGATGAGTTGGTAGTGGACGGCGAGGCGGAAATTCTTGCACCGCGCAAGCAACAGGTCGTGACCCTGACAGCGCTGCCGCCGATCAGCATCGGCTGACAAGCCCGCCCTTACACAGGCTTGCTCCCAATAAAAAAGGGTCAGTCACCCGATAAAGTGACTGACCCTCTTTTATTGGGGGAGCAAGCCCCCAGCAGCACTTACGACTGGGCGCGAGCCTGGTTACGCAGGGCTTTTACCTGGTCGTGGTTGCGCTGTACGCCGTGGTACTGACGCTCAACCAGATCACGAATACCCAGCAGGTTGTGCTTGTTGATCTTCTCGATCGCTTCCCGGTAAGCCTTGAGGGCATGGTCTTCACCGCGCTCGGCTTCATTGAGGACCGCTTCCTCATCTTTACCGGTCACCATCGACTTCACGTCGACCCAACCACGGTGCAGTGCACCGGCTACGCTGCCGGAGTTTTCCGGATCGCCGCCCAGCGCACGTACGGCGGTTTTCAGTTCTTCAGCGGCTGTACCGCAATCGACGGAACGCTTGGCGAACAGGGCCTTGAGTTCTGGGTGCTTGATGTCTTCAGCGCACTCCTTGAAACCTTTTTGACCGTCGATGCTGGTTTCGATCAGGTCATTGAGTACGGAGATCGATTCTTTATTGATGTCAGTCATTTTTCAATTCCTTGGGCAGGTTTAAAGAAGCTTGTTTAAAGCTTGCATGAGGTATTGCAGCGCCCGTGCCAAGTTTTTCAATAAAAAATTCTGTTTAATTTTCAGTTAGTTACGAAATATTGAACCATCTGTATGGACGTTATTTGCATGATCTGTCATTTGGCCTTCATGCAAAATACCTGTATTTTTCAAGCTCTCCCCTCAATCGCTTGATGCTCATGAACCCGGAAAAACTCGAACTGCTGATCACCCGCGAAATGCCTTTTGGCAAATACAAGGGACGGATCATTGCCGACCTGCCGGGGCCCTACCTCAACTGGTTCGCCCGCGAAGGTTTCCCCCATGGCGAGCTGGGTGGCTTACTGGCATTGATGCAGGAAATCGACCACAACGGTCTGTCCGACCTACTCGAACCGCTACGCGTGAAACACGGTAAACCCGCCCCTCGCCATTAGAGCCTCGCCATGCCACGGAATGCACAGAACGAACACCACTGGCACACCATCGCCCAGCGCTATGAGCTGGAACCCGGTCCGATCAATCTGGAAAACGGTTACTTCGGGCGCATGAGCCGTGCGGTGCGTACGCAATACCTGGAGCACGTCGCCTTTATCAATCGCAGTAACTCGGTGCATGTTCGCCAGCAGTTCGAACAAGGCGAAAACGTCGAGATACGCCGCCAACTGGCCGGGCTGATCGATGCCGAACCTGAATCCATCGCCTTCACGCGCAACGCCACCGAGGCCTTGCAGTCGCTGATCCGCAACTACAATCGCCTGCAACCGGGCGATCAGGTGCTGATCAGCGACCTGGAGTACGACACGGTCAAGGGGGCCATGCGGTGGTTGGCGGGTTATCGCGGCGTGGACGTGATCGAGGTGTCCCACACTCACCCGGCCAGTTTCGACAGCCTGCTACAGACCTATCGCGAGACCTTCAGCCGGTACCCGCGTTTAAAGCTGATGGCGCTGACCCACGTTACCCACCGCACCGGCCTGGTCATGCCCGTTGCGGCGATCGCCAAGGCTGCACGCGAGCAGGGCATCGACGTGATCCTCGACGGGGCCCACGCCCTGGGCCAGATCGAGTTCAACCTGGCCGAGCTGGGCATCCAGTTCGCCGGCTTCAACCTGCACAAATGGATCGGCGCACCGCTAACGCTGGGTTTTCTCTACATCGCTCCCGAGCGCCTGGCGGATATCGACCCGGACATGGGCGAATTCCACTACCCCAGCACGGATGTACGCGCACGCACGCCCTACAGCACGCCGAACTTTCCGGCACTGATGACGCTGCCGCTGGTGCTTGAAGAACATCGCGACGTGGGTGGCGCCGCGGCCAAAGGTGCGCGGGTGAATTACCTGCGGGATCTGTGGGTGAGCCGCGTGCGGCCATTGCCGGGGATTGAAGTGCTGACGCCGGATGATCCGCGACTGTATTGCGGGATCACGGCATTCAAGTTCATAGGGCGGGACCAGCAGGTGATGGCGGAGCGCTTGCTCAAGGATTACGGCCTGTTCACCACGACCCGCGTCGGCGCTGCGTTTGGCACCTGCATACGCGTGACGCCCGGCCTGGCGACCTCGGCGGCGGACATCGATGCCCTGGTCGACGCCATTACCGAACTGAGCACAGATTAAAAATGTGAGGTTGGCAGCAGGTTTTTCAGGCAAAAAAAAAGCGGCACACCGACCAAGTGCACCGCAAAAATGCCGTTAAGCACAGCAACAACGATTCAGTAAAAGCGGATCAATCCAGCAGTGCCAGCGCTTGCGCGGTAACTTCCTGGATGCGGGCCCAGTCGCCGTTCTTGACCCACTCAGGGTCCAGCATCCAGCTACCACCCACGCACATCACGTTTTTCAACGCCATGTAGTTTTTGATGTTGGCCGGGCCAACACCGCCGGTCGGGCAGAATTTCACTTCGCCGAACGGGCCACCGAGGGCCTTGATCGCGGCAACGCCACCGCTGACTTCGGCGGGGAACAGCTTGAAGCGGCGATAGCCCAGGCCATAGCCTTCCATGATGCCGGAGGCGTTGCTGATGCCTGGCAGCAGCGGGATCGGGCTGTGCACCGAGGCTTCCAGCAGGTCACGGGTAATGCCGGGGGTGACGATAAATTGCGAACCGGCCACCTCGGCCGCTTCGAGCATATGACGGTCGAGCACGGTGCCGGCACCGGTGCACAGTTCCGGGCGTTGCTCGCGCAAGACCTGAATGGCCTTGAGGCCGAACTCGGAACGCAAGGTCACTTCCAATGCGGTCAAACCACCGGCTGCCAGGGCATCGGCCAGCGGCAGGATGTCCTGTTCGCGGGCGATGGTGATCACCGGCAGAATCCGCGCCTTGGCGCAGAGGCTGTCGATCAGGGCAACTTTATCCGCCATGGATACGGTCGGTTGAGGGCTGTTCATAGCGGCTGATCCTTGGCTCATGGGCACCAGTAAATCTCTAGAGTGGGTTGCAAAAACGCGCGAATCGGCATGGCAGCAACGTCATCACTGGCCAGCGCGGCGCTCAAGGTGGTCAATTTCGAACTGCCGGCAATCGACAGTACGGTGTAGTTCGCCGTGGACAGCAAGGCGCGACTCATGGTCAGGCGCTGGTGCGGCACGGTCGGCGCCAACATCGGCCAGCAACGGCGGGTACCGTTGGGTTGCAGGGCGTCGCTCAGGTTCGGGCTGTTGGGAAACAGCGACGCGGTGTGGCCGTCATCGCCCATGCCCAGCACCAGCACATCAATGGCTGGCAACTCGCCCAGCAAGCGATCGGCCTGCAAGGCTGCCTCTTCAAGATTGGCCGCGGCGCTGTACAGGCTCAGGAACCTGGCCTTGGCCGCCGGGCCTTGCAGCAAGTGCTGCTTCAACAGGCCGGCGTTGCTGTCGGCATGCTCCACCGGCACCCAGCGCTCATCGGCCAGGGTGACGGTGACCTTCGACCAGTCCAGGCCCTGCTTGGCCAGGCTCTGGAAGAACGCCACGGGGCTGCGGCCGCCGGACACGACCAGGGTCGCATCACCACGGGCACTGATGGCCGCACGCAGCTGTTCGGCCACGTCGTTGGCCAAGCCATCCGCCAGCAAGGCGGCTGTGCGGTACTCATGGGCCGTCACGCCCTGAGGCAGTTTCAGTTCAGATATCGCCATACCACGACCTCCCATCCCGCGTGATCAGTGCAATCGAGCTCATCGGCCCCCAGGAACCCGCCGCATACGGCTTGGGCGCATCACCGGACTTCTTCCACCCGGCGATCAACTGGTCACACCACTTCCACGCGGCTTCGATTTCATCTTTGCGGACAAACAGGTTCTGATTGCCGCGCATCACTTCCAGCAACAACCGCTCGTAGGCATCGGGAATGCGTGCGCTGCGGTAGGTATCGGAAAAATTCAATTGCAGCGGGCCACTGCGCAGTTGCATGCCCTTGTCCAGGCCCTGCTCCTTGGTCATCACACGCAAGGAAATACCTTCGTCCGGCTGCAGGCGGATGATCAGCTTGTTGCTGATCTGCAGGCGCTGCTCGGGAGCGAAGATGTAGTGCGACGGCTCCTTGAAGTGGATGACGATCTGCGACAGTTTTTGCGGCATGCGCTTGCCGGTACGCAGGTAGAACGGCACGCCGGCCCAACGCCAGTTACGGATATCGGCCCGCAGGGCGACGAAGGTCTCGGTGTCGCTCTGGGTGTTGGAATTCTCTTCTTCCAGGTAACCCGGCACCGGCTTGCCGGCGCTGTAGCCGGCGATGTACTGGCCGCGCACCACTTGGGTGGTCAAGCCATCCGGGCTGATCGGTGCCAGCGCCTTGAGCACCTTGACCTTCTCGTCTCGAATACTGTCGGCGGACAGGTCGGCCGGTGGGTCCATGGCGATCAGGCAAAGCAGCTGCAGCAAGTGATTCTGGATCATGTCCCGCAGTTGGCCGGCCTTGTCGAAGTAACCCCAGCGGCCTTCGATACCGACCTGCTCGGCCACGGTGATTTCCACGTGGGAAATGTAGTTCTGGTTCCACTGGGTTTCGAACAGGCTGTTGGCAAACCGCAGTGCGATCAGGTTCTGGACGGTTTCCTTGCCCAGGTAGTGGTCGATGCGATACGTGCGGTTTTCCGGGAAAAACTGCGCCACGGCGTCGTTGACCTTGCGCGAGGATTCCAGGTCGGAGCCGATGGGCTTTTCCAGGACCACCCGGGTATTTTCAGCCAGGCCGACCTTGGCCAGGTTTTCGCAGATAGCGCCATATACCGCCGCCGGTGTGGCGAAGTAGGCGATCAGTCGTTGCTCGCCTCCGACTTTTTCAGCGAGGGCGACGTAGTCGTCAGCCTGCATGAAATCGACATGCACATAGACCAGGCGCGCCAGGAAGCGCTGGGCCACGGTCTCGTCCATTTCCTTGCCGACGTAGTTGCGCAGTTCTTTTCCGATGTGGGCCAGGTGCTGTTGCTCGGACCCGGCTTCACGGGCCAGGGCCAGGATGCGCGTGTCGTCGTGCAAGAGCCCGGCGCCATCGAGTTGATAGAGGGCAGGAAATAACTTGCGCAGCGCCAGATCACCCAAGGCGCCAAACAGGGCAAAGGTGCAGGGTTCTACGGTTATCGAAGGCATGATGTTTGTTCTTTTATCAAGTTAAGCTACAAATACCTTTTTTCAAGGCATCACTCAAGGAAAAATGTAGTAATAACCACAACATTTTCCCAAAATACGCATTCCGAGTGGTGGTGTTCAGCTACCCTCAGTAGGATAGGCCACCTCAAAGGGCCGCTCGTCGATTGGTTGCTGCCCTTAATATTTGCATCGTCGCCCGAAGGAAAGACTGAATGGACCGCGTGCGAAATCTTCTGGAACAGATCCAGAACCGCCTCGAAGAATTAAACAAGGCCGAGCGCAAAGTCGCTGAAGTCATCCTGCTTAACCCGCAGCAGGCCACCCGCTTCTCGATCGCCGCCCTCGCCCAGGCCGCCTCGGTCAGTGAGCCGACGGTCAACCGTTTCTGCCGTTCGTTCGGTGTCAGCGGTTACCCTGAACTGAAATTGCAGTTGGCGCAAAGCCTGGCCAGTGGCGCGGCCTATGTCAGCCGCGCAGTGGAGGCCGATGATAACCCTGAGGCGTATACCCAGAAGATCTTCGGCAGCGCCATTGCCTCCCTGGACAGCGCCTGCCAGGCCCTGGACCCGGCCCTGATCAGCAAGGCCGTGGATTTGCTGATCCAGGCGCGGCAGATCCACTTCTTCGGCCTGGGCGCCTCGGCCCCGGTGGCCATGGACGCGCTGCACAAGTTTTTCCGCTTCAACCTGGCGGTGACCGCGCATGCCGACGTGCTGATGCAGCGCATGATCGCTTCGGTGGCCCATACGGGCGAACTGTTCGTAATCATTTCCTACACCGGGCGTACCCGCGAGCTGGTGGAAGTGGCGCGTATCGCACGCAGCAATGGTGCTTCGGTGCTGGGCGTGACTGCCGAAAACTCACCGCTGGCCAAGGCCAGCACCGTGAGTCTGAACATTCCGCTGCCGGAAGACACCGACATCTACATGCCGATGACGTCGCGGATCATCCAACTGACGGTACTGGATGTGCTGGCGACCGGCATGACCTTGCGTCGCGGGGTGGATTTCCAGCCGCATCTGCGCAAGATCAAAGAGAGCTTGAATGACAGCCGGTATCCGGTGGGCGACGAATTCAACTAGCCACTGATCGTTCCCACGCTCTGCGTGGGTACGCCGCCCTGGACGCTCTGCGTCCGCTGTTGAAAGTCGTGACGCGGAGCATCACTGGATGCATTCCCACGCGGAGCGTGGGAACGATCTAAAGCCCACACATGACATCTGATCGTTCCCACGCTCTGCGTGGGAACGCCGCCCTGGACGCTCTGCGTCCGCTGTTGAAAGTCGTGACGCGGAGCATCACTGGATGCATTCCCACGCGGAGCGTGGGAACGATCTAAAGCCCACACATGACATCTGATCGTTCCCACGCTCTGCGTGGGAACGCCGCCCTGGACGCTCCGCGTCCGCTGCTGGAAGTCGTGACGCGCAGCATCACTGGATGCATTCCCACGCGGAGCGTGGGAACGATCTAAAGCCCACACATGACATCTGATCGTTCCCACGCTCGGCGTGGGAACGCCGCCCTGGACGCTCTGCGTCCGCTGCTGAAAGTGGTGACGCGGAGCATCACTGGATGCATTCCCACGCGGAGCGTGGGAACGATCTAAAGCCCACACATGACATCTAATCGTTCCCACGCTCGGCGTGGGAACGCCGCCCTGGACGCTCTGCGTCCGCTGCTGAAAGTCGTGACGCGGAGCATCACTGGATGCATTCCCACGCGGAGCGTGGGAACGATCTAAAGCCCACACATGACATCTGATCGTTCCCACGCTCTGCGTGGGTACGCCGCCCTGGACGCTCTGCGTCCGCTGCTGGAAGTCGTGACGCGCAGCATCACTGGATGCATTCCCACGCGGAGCGTGGGAACGATCTAAGCTCCTGCTCTGGCCTGCAAGCTCAGATGCGCCCTCTCCCCCGGCGCCAGGCTGGCTCCGGCCATTGCCGACTCCACGCACACAAAGCCCGACGCCTCATTGAAACTCACGCCCAGCAAGGGCCGGCTCCCCGGATGCCACACCACGGTGTCCGCGCTGTCGCCGGTGTCGATACACAGTTCCCGCTGCCAGGCATGGTCTTTGAGATGCAATTCGCCCTCATGCTGGAACACCCGCTGGCATCCACCGTCTACTCGCAACTCACCTTCCTGCTGGCAGACCTGACGGTTGAGCTGGTCATAACCTTGCGCCCCGTCGAGTCCAGACAGCGCTACCTCATCAACGTGACCAATACGCCAGTAAGCGTGCAAAGCATGGCTCAACTGGCAAGGGAGTTCGTCCTGATGTTCAGTGCTCAGGCGCAATTCCAGGGTTTCGCCCAGGTGCGCATGCAGGTCGACCTGCCAGTCGCAGAGGCGTAACTGCCAGTGCAGGCGCACACCATCGTCGTCGCTGCTGCTGTCGAGCAGCTTCCAGTCGATCAGCCGCGCCCAGCCATGGGACGGCCATGCGTTTTCACTCGGATGGCGGCCATACCAGGGCCAGCACACCGGCACACCACCACGGATGGCCCCCACCTGTGGCCACTTGGCTGCACACCACAACCAGGGTTTCTGGCCGTGCGGTTGGAAATGCAACAGTTGCGCGCCCTGGCGACTGAACACGGCCTGGCACAGCGGATGGTCGATCACCAATACGTCGCGCATCTGAAAGCGCTCCCAGGCGAACACCGGACGCTCGCGCAGGGATTTGAAAAAGCGTTGCAGCGGATGCTCATGCATGTGCCACGGTCCTGAAGATCATCACAGTGCGCCCCAAAAAAAGCGGGTAGCCATGGCTACCCGCAAAATGCGCACAGAGAGAAGGAGCTTATCGCAACAGCGTTAGAACGTAGACTGAATTTTCAGGCCCGCTACCAACGCGTTGTCGACTTGGTCGACGCCACCTGGGTTCTTGATGTATTGCAGGTTAGGACGCACGGTCAGCCAGTTGGTGACGTGAATGCCATAGTTGAGCTCGACGTTGTACTCGGTGTTACGCAGAGGCGCGTAACCCGCCTGGCTGTAGTCGGTGAAACCACCCGCCTCATTGAGCAACTCGGAGTTTTTCTTCACATCACTGTTGGCGTGGATACGGGAAATACCAATACCGACGTCATCTTTGGCACGGGCATCAAATGGCCCTTTGTACACCAGCATCAGCGACTGGTAGTTATCGACCAGGTTGGTGTCTTTATCGTGGAAGGTCGCGTTGGCGGCAATGTTCAAGCCGCGCGAAGCATCACCGTTATGCGTGGTGAGTTGCTGTTGCGCAACGAACCAGTAACCGGTTTTGCTGCTGCGCAGACGGTAGGCTGCGCCGGTGGTGGCCGCATCGTTACCATTGACGTCTTCACGTACATCGCTGGCGTCGGCCGCGCTCTTGTAGTAACCCACACGGTATTCGCCCGGCAGGTTGTTAACCTTCGGCGACCAGACCAATTCCACCGGAATCACAGTACCCTTGGTACCGCTGCCGCTGAGTTTGAAGCCGTTACCGTGCTCCAGCTGCGACGGGTTCTGGTTGTACGCACCGATTTGCGCATACAGCTCTGGCGTGATGTTGTACTTCAAGCGGATAGCGGCCTGGGCCACCGGCCAGTTGTACCAGGTGTTGACGTAGTTACCCACTTGCGAGCCGCAGAACGACAGGTTCTGGAAGTCGCATGGGAAGGTGTTGAAGTCTTCGCCTTCGCCGAAGTAGCCGAGTTTCACGTCCAGCTTGTTGTCGAACATCTGGTGCTGGATCCAGAACTGGGTCAGACGCACCATGTGGCCACGGCCGTAGACTTCCATGGACGAGCTCAGCGTGCCGGCACGCGGGTCGCCGATACGGTCGTTGGAGATGTTCTGGCCGTTACGGTTGGTCAACTGGATCTTGGCCTGGGTGTTGTCCCAGCCCCACAGTTTCTGCAGGTCCAGCGCCACGCCCAGACCGAACTGGTCGGAGTAACGGCCAGTCTTGTCGTCGTTGTAGCCGCCATGCAGGTTGGCGCCCATTTCACCCACGTAGTCAGCCTTGATGTCGATACCTTGCTCGATCAGCTTGGTCCGCTCGCCGCCCCAATCACCGGTCATCCACTTGGAGTCGGCACTGAATGCATCGGCCGCCATCGCATTGGCGGACAGTACAAGGGCTGCTGCTGCTGACAGTTGGCAGATCAGCCGGGTGTTGTTGTGTTGCTTTTTCATCCCTACATCCTCGTCTTTATTGTTATTAAACTGTTTTTATCTAACGCGGGTTACATTTTTTATCTAAAACAACAAGTTATAGACTCAACGACCTTTGAATTGGGCCACGTTGCCGGTGTGCCCGAGCGCAGGCGATGCGGCAGCAGTGCCCAGACGCTCGCCAGTGTTGGCGTCGAACAACAGGACCTTGGCCGGATCGAATTGCAGAGTCAGGGTCTCACCGACCTGGGGCGCCACGTCGGGTGCCAGGCGGCAGCAGACCTTGGTGTCGTTGAGTTGCACGAACACCAAGGTGTCCGGGCCGGTCGGTTCGGTGACCTGGACTTCGGCACGAATGCTCGACGCGCTGTCGCCCTCGCCGTTGGCCAACATGATTTGCTCCGGGCGCAGGCCCAGGATCACGTCGCGGTCTTCAAGGCCGGCATCCGACACATTGAGCGCCAACTCGCAGCGGGCCTGGCCGCTATCGAGCAGCGCCACCAGGCGACCGTCCTTGCGCTGCAAGCGCAGCGGTACGAAGTTCATCGGCGGCGAACCGATAAAGCTCGCGACGAACTGGTTGGCCGGGTCGTTATAAATCTCTTTCGGCGTACCGAACTGCTGGATGATGCCGTCCTTCATCACCGCCACTTTGTCGCCCAGGGTCATCGCTTCGATCTGGTCGTGGGTCACGTAGACCGTGGTGGTTTTCAGGCGCTGGTGCATCAGTTTCATTTCGGTGCGCATCTCGACCCGCAGCTTGGCGTCGAGGTTGGACAGCGGTTCGTCGAACAGGTAGATCTTCGGCCGGCGCGCCAGGGCACGGCCCATGGCCACGCGCTGTTGCTGACCACCGGACAACTGGCCCGGCTTGCGATTGAGCAGGTGTTCGATCTGCAGCAGCTTGGCCACGCGCGCCACTTCGGCATCGATATCGGCCTGGGGCATCTTGCGGATTTTCAAGCCGAACTCGATGTTCTCGCGCACGCTCATGGTCGGGTACAGCGCGTAGGACTGGAACACCATGGCGATGTCACGGTCCTTGGGGCTCATGCCGCTGACGTCCTGATCGCCGATCATGATCGCGCCGCCGGTGATGGTCTCAAGCCCGGCGATGCAGTTCATCAGCGTGGATTTACCGCAACCCGAAGGGCCGACCAGGATCAGGAACTCACCTTCCTTGATCGACAGTTCGATGTTCTTCAAGGTGTCGGGCAAGCCGGCGCCATAGGTCTTGTTTACATTGCGAAGTTCAAGCGTAGCCATGATTACCCCTTGACCGCGCCAGCCGTGAGGCCGCGCACGAAATACTTGCCTGCGATCACATAGACCAGCAGGGTCGGCAGCCCGGCGATCATCGCCGCCGCCATATCCACGTTATATTCCTTGGCCCCGGTGCTGGTGTTGACCAGGTTGTTCAGCGCCACCGTGATGGGCTGGGAGTCGCCGCTGGAGAACACCACACCGAACAGGAAGTCGTTCCAGATCTGGGTGAACTGCCAGATCAGGCAGACCATGATGATCGGCGTCGACATCGGCAGAATGATCTGACGGAAGATGGTGAAGAAACCTGCACCGTCCAGCCGTGCGGCCTTGATCAGCGCGTCAGGAATGCTCACGTAGTAGTTACGGAAAAACAGTGTAGTAAACGCCAGTCCGTAGACCACGTGTACAAACACCAGGCCGGTTGTGGTGCTGGCCAGGCCCATCTTGCCGAGGGTGAACGACGCGGGCAGCAGTACGGTCTGGAACGGCAGGAAGCAGCCAAACAGCAGCAAGCCGAAGAACAGCTGCGAGCCTTTGAAGCGCCAGAACGACAGCACATAGCCGTTCAGTGCGCCAATGGCGGTGGAAATCAGTACGGCCGGAACGGTGATCTTGATCGAGTTCCAGAAGTAGCCGTCCACGGTGGCCCAGGCCTTGACCCAGCCGATACCGCTGACCACGGTCGGCCAGCTCAGCAGGTTGCCGGTGCTGATATCTTCCGGGGTCTTGAAGCTGGTCAGCAGCATCACTACCAGCGGCACCAGGTACAGCAGCACCGCGAGGATCAGCACCGCATAGATCGCGATGCGGCTCAGGCTGATGGCAGGTTTGGAAGCGAGACTAGTCATGACGCTTGGTCCTCAGCTCGGAATACAGGTAAGGCACGATGATCGCGAGGATCGCGCCGAGCATCAGGATTGCGCTGGCCGAGCCCATACCCATCTGGCCACGACTGAAGGTGAACGAGTACATGAACATGGCGGGCAGGTCGGACGAGTAGCCCGGACCACCGGCCGTCATGGCGGCGACCAGGTCGAAGCTCTTGATCGCAATGTGCGCCAGGATCATCACGGCACTGAAGAACACTGGGCGCAGGCTGGGCAGCACCACGCTCCAGTAGATGCGCGGCAGGCTGGCGCCGTCGATCTGCGCGGCACGGATGATCGACTGATCAACACCACGCAGGCCCGCGAGGAACATCGCCATGATGAAGCCGGAGGCTTGCCAAACGGCGGCAATTACCAGGCAGTAAACGACGCGATCAGGGTCGATCAGCCAGTCGAGACGGAAGCCTTCCCAGCCCCAGTCCCGCAGGAGTTTGTCCAGGCCCATGCCCGGGTTGAGCAGCCATTTCCAGGCGGTACCGGTGACGATCATCGAAAGCGCCATCGGGTACAGGTAAATGGTGCGGATAAAGCCTTCACGACGGATCTTCTGGTCGAGGAAAATCGCCAGTGTCACGCCGATCACCAAGGTGATGCCGATAAACATCCCGCCGAAAACCGCCAGGTTCTTGCTCGCCACCCACCAGCGGTCGTTGTCGAACAAGCGCGCGTATTGCGCAAGGCCGGCCCAGGTGTAGTTAGGCAGGAACGTGGAGGTGGTGAACGACAGCACGAACGTCCACAGGATGTAGCCGTAGAAGCCCACCAGAACGATGAACATGCTGGGCGCCAGCACCAGTTTGGGGAGCCAGCGCTGCAGTGCATCGAACGGCGAGGCCTTGCTGAACACAGCAACAGAACTCATGGGAAAATCCAGTACAGGGAAAAAGGACTACAAGAGCATGCCTTGTGAGGAGTCAGGGGGTTTCCCCTCACAAGGACCAGCCGTGCTAACCGTTACTTCGCAGACTTGATCGCAGCGCCAAGTTTCTTGGCGGTGTCGGCCGGGTCGGCTTTCGGGTCGTTGATGTAGTTGGTCACGACATCAAAGAACGCACCTTGCACGGCCAGGGTGGTGGCCATGTTGTGCGCCATGCTTGGTTGCAAGCCGCCGGTCTGGGCGTCAGCCAGGAAGTCCTTGGCCGCAGTCTGAGCGCAGGAGTCGAAGCCAAGCTTGTCCATTTCATGGAGCATGTCGTTGCGCACAGGGATCGAGCCCTTGTTGATGCTGAACACTTTCTGGAAGTTTTCACCCAGCACCACTTTGGCGATGTCTTGCTGACCGGCCTGAGTGCCCTTGTCTTTGACCTTGAACACCGCCAGGGAGTCGATGTTGTAAGTAAAGGCTTTGTCGGTGCCCGGGAAGGCTACGCACTCGTAGTCTTTGCCGGCGACTTTCTTGGCGGCAGTCCATTCGGACTTGGCCCAGTCACCCATGATCTGCATGCCGGCCTTGCCGTTGATGACCTTGCCCGCTTCTAGGTTCCAGTCCTGGCCTTTACCGTCGACGTCCATGTAGGTCGCGACTTTCTTCAGTTCAGTCAGGGCCTTGACCATTTCCGGGCCGGTCAGCGCGGCGTTGTCCAGGTCAACCAGGGCTTTCTTGTAGCCATCAGCCCCCATCACCGACAACACCACCGCTTCGAATACGGTGCTGTCCTGCCAAGGCTGGCCACCGTGGGCGAGCGGAATGAAGCCCGCGGCCTTGAGCTTGTCACCGGCAGCGTAGAATTCTTCGAGGGTGGTCGGGTTCTTGGTGATACCGGCTTTCTTGAAGACTTCCGGGTTGATCCACAGCCAGTTCACGCGGTGGATGTTGACCGGCACGGCAACGTAGTTGCCCTCGTACTTCACGGTATCGGAGACTTTCTTGTCGAGCAGGGAGTCCCACTTTTCTTCTTTGGCGACGTCTTTGAGCACGTCAGTGTCGAGCAGGCCGGTGGATGCCCATTCCTGGATGTCCGGACCTTTGATCTGAGCAACGCCTGGTGGGTTGCCGGCGACTGCACGGCTTTTCAGCACGGTCATGGCAGTGGCGCCACCGCCACCTGCAACAGCGCCGTCCTTCCAGGTGAAGCCGTCTTTCTCAACTTGGGCCTTCAGGACATCTACGGCCGCTTTTTCACCGCCGGAGGTCCACCAATGCACAACTTCAACCGTGCCTTTCGAGTCGGCGGCAAATGCACTGAGGGGAAACAACGAGGCAATGGAAATAGCGACGGCGAGGCGATTAATCGCGTTCATCTGAGTACCTTTTCTTGTTGTTATGCATGCAAGTCTAGAGCTTGCGCTGCACGGAGTTTAAACAGGGATGTTCAGGGCGCAGGTAACAAAGGGACGCTCAAATGTCACCACCTTGTGACATACAAGCCCCGACCTAAAGCACTGGTCATACTGGGTGACAAAGGGAGTGCGGGCAGCACCACCGCTTGCCAGGCATGGTACAGGTCCGGCTTGCCACCCCAAATGTTGCTGCTGGGTTGGTTGTGCGGGTCGAGTTCGTGGTGCCAACTGCCGTGGGTCCTGTCGATAAAGTGGGTTTCGCAGAACTCCCAGAAGCGTCGGTACCACATCTCGTAATGCGCATCAGCGGTACGTTTGAGCAGTGCCTGGGCAGCGGCACTGGCTTCGGCATGGGTCCAATGCAAGCGTTCGCGTACCACCGGGCGCTGGTTCCAATCCAGGGTGTAGACGATGCCGGGGGCGCCATCCACGGCCCAGGCGTGCTCGCAGGCACTGGCGAACAGGCCTTGAGCATCGCTCACCAGCCAGTCCGGCGTGACCAGCCCGGCTTGCAGACGCGCAGCCTCCAGGTGCAGCACCAGCCGCGCCCACTCAAAACCGTGACCGGGGGTGATGCCGTAAGGGCGAAAGCCGTCGGCCGGGTTGTCTTCGTTGTAACCGGGCAGCGGTTGCCAACGAGTGTCGAAATGCTCGATCACCATGAACCGATTAGCCGCCGCGTGGGTGTGGATAACCCGCTCGACGATACGCAGCGCCCGGTCCAACCAGCGTCGATCACCGGTGACATCGGCCAGGGCCAGGAATGCTTCGGTGGCGTGCATGTTGCTGTTGGCACCGCGATAGGCTTCGACACCCGTCCAGTCCCGGGCAAAGGATTCGAGCATCACGCCCTCCTCCTCGCTCCAGAAGAACTGGTCGATGACATGGATGGCGTCGTTCAACAGGTCCTGTGCACCCGGCGCGCCGGCCACCACCGCCGAGCTGGCGGCCAGGGCGACAAAGGCATGCAAGTAAGCCGCTTTACCGTGGTTGCCATCGCGGGCATTGGGGGTGGCGAACCAGCCGGCGTGCTCACTGTCGCGCAGTGGCCCTCTGAGCGCCGCGACGCCGTGGGCGACCAGGTCGGCGTAACCCGGCAGCCCCATGACCTGGGCCATGGCGAAACTATGGGTCATGCGCGCGGTGTTCATGGTTTCGGCGTAGGCATCGGCCGGCAGCTGGCCTTTGTCATCGAGATTGCCGAAGCCGTCAGGCAGTCGAGAGGCTTTGGCAAATGCCAACAGGCGCTGTCCTTCGCCGGCAAGCCAGGCGTGATGGGCAGGTGCATTCAGCCAACTGCTGGCAGGCAGTGGTTGGGTGGTCATGGGTGGCCCTTGTTTTTTTTATGGGATGACCGAGTCTAAACAAGGGCGAAAGAGGGGCAAGTAACGAAACTGATGGTAAATGTCACCAAGCGGTGACATTTACCGACAAGCTTTACTGACCGAGCGGCGTAGCGGCCGCTGGCGCGTTGAGACGTTGGTTCAAGTTCTGCACCTGGCTCTGCAAGGTGGTGATGTTGCGCGTGGTCTGGATGCGGAACACGTCGAACTCTTTATTGGTGGGTGCGTCGCTGTTGGCGGGCTGGTTTTCCTGTGCGCTCTTGAGTACCAGCAGGTCCTGCTCGAGGCGGGCGATGGCCGCGCTCGGATTGCCCTGTTTCTTCAAGGCCGCCACGTCGTTCGCCAGCTCCTTGGTCTCACCCTGCGCCGCCTTGAGGCTGGCGACGGCATCGGTCAACGCCTGGACCTGGCCCTGCAGCTTGGCATTGGCATTCGCAAGCTCGGTGGCATTGGTGGTCATTTGCGCCAGGCGCTGGTCCAGTTCGCTCGCCTGACCGGCCACGCCCACTTGTTGCTTGCCCTGCTCCAGCAATTGGGTTTCCAGCTGCTTGATCTGCAACTTCAGCGCTTCGCTGCCGTTGTTGACGTTGGCCTCACTGGCCACGACCTTGCCGGAAATATCCTGCAGGCGCCCCGCCGCTTCCTCGCTGATGCGCGCGAAACTCTCCTGGGTGGCGACCAACTGCTGGCCCATCAGGGAAATCTGCTGGAAGCTCCACCAGGCCAGGCCGGCAAAGGCGATCAGCAGCGCACCGACCAAGGCCCACAACGGGCCGGTGCTGGCTCTTTTGACATTGACCACCTTGGTGTTGCGCGAGCGCACGGAGGTGGCGGGAGTCGGCACGAAATCATCGTCATCCCCTTGATCGGCCCGCAGGGTGGGAACGTTGTCGAATTCGTCGTTGGCATCGTTACGCATGAATCTACCTTGAATCAATGAGATGGCTAGCTGGAAGGCCGAGCGCCGGGATTATAAACCGCGTTCCCCGCGCACTGGTCGACCCGGAACCACGAATTCGGTTCCCGATGTGTCGCTGCTGGTGAAACTACTTGAGGCCGGGGTCCTGGGCCTTCCACCAGGCGCAGAACTCGTCGAGCGCGGTCCACAGGCTGACCTTGGGCTCGTAGTCCAGATAATGCCTCGCCTGACTGATGTCGAGGGTGAAATCTTTGTTCATCACCTGCATGCCCAGGCGTGACAGCGCCGGCTCCGGACGACCCGGCCACATCGCGCAAAACGCTTCGTTCAACGCCGCCACGCTGTAGGACAAGCCGTAAGACCGATAACGGGTGACCTGCGGCAGGTCCATCTGGCGCATCACGTAGTTCACCACGTCCCACACCGGCACCGGCGTGCCGTTGCTGATGTTGTAGGCCCGGCCCAACGCCGAACCTGGGGCCAGCAAGCTGCTGAGGAGAGCTTCGTTGAGGTTGTGCACGCTGGTGAAGTCGACCTTGTTCAGCCCGTCGCCGACAATGGCCAGGCGATTCTTGCGCTGCATCTTCAGCAAACGCGGGAAGATGCTCATATCGCCGGCGCCGGTCACAAATCGAGGGCGCAAAGCCAGCACTTCCAGGCCGAACTCCTGGGCGCCGAAGACTTTCTGTTCCGCCAGGTATTTGGTGGCGGCATAGGGGTGCTTGAAACGCTTGGGCACCTGTTCTTCGGTCAACCCCAGGTGATCGCGCCCGTCAAAGTAGATCGACGGTGACGACAAGTGTACCAGGCGCCCGACCCGTTGCTTGAGGCAGGCTTCAACGACATTTTCGGTGACCAGCACATTACCCTGATGAAAATCCTGGTACTTGCCCCACAGCCCGACAGCGCCAGCGCAATGCACCACGGCTTCGACGTCGCGGCACAGCTCGCGCACCAGGTCGGCATCATTCAAATCACCCTGGATAAACTCGGCACCGCGCCTGACAAGGTGCTCGACCCCCTCGGCACGTCGCCCGTTGACCCGCACGTCCAGGCCCTGCTCCAGGGCGAAACGCGCAAAACGCCCGCCGATGAAGCCGCTTGCGCCGGTGACCAGAATTTTCATGAAGCCTCCTACGGATGCAGCTGCCAGCGTCAAGCCTCAAGCTACAAGTTAAAAACGATCCGCAAGCTTTTCTTGCAGCTTGCAGCTTGACGCTTGTTACTGCTGATAGGGCACCAACCATTGGCCACAGGCCTGGGCCAGATGGTCGGTCAACAGCCCCAACAACTGCCCGCCACTGCGCCAATGATGCCAGTACAGCGGCACATCGATGGGCTTATCTGGCAACAACTCGACCAATACGCCTTTCTCCAATTGATCACGCACCTGCAGTTCGGGCACCAGGCCCCAGCCCAGGCCGGCCTCTGTCAGGCGAATAAAACCTTCGGACGAGGGGCACAAATGGTGCTCAAAACCACCGTCCACACCGAGGGATGCCAGGTATCGGTGTTGCAGGAAATCATCCGGACCGAACACCAAAGCCGGCGTACGCGCCAGTTGTTCGGCCCGCACGCCCTCGGGAAAGTGCCTGGCAATAAAGGCCGGGCTGGCCAGCGCGCGATAACGCATGGCGCCGAGCAACAGGCTGCGCGCTCCCGCCACAGGGCGTTCGCTGGCGCAGATACAGGCCGCCACTTCGCCGGCCCGCATGCGCTTGAGGCCCACGGTCTGGTCCTCCACCACCAAGTCCAGCAACAAATGCTGCTCGGCGCAGAAATCGCTGACCGCTTGCGCCCACCACGTGGCGAGGCTGTCGGCATTCAGGGCGATGCGCAGCCGCTCAGGCATACCTTCCTCGTCCAGTGCGGGCACCTGGCTTTGCAGGTCACGCTCCAGCAACCGCACTTGTTGGACGTGGTTGAGCAGCCGCCGGCCGATATCCGTAGGCGTCGGCGGCGTAGCCCGCACCAGTACCGGTTGGCCGATGCGCGCCTCGAGCAACTTGATACGCTGGGAAATCGCCGACTGCGACAACCCCAACACCTGCGCACCGCGCTCAAAGCCCGCCTGTTCCACCACCGCCGCCAGGGCGGAGAGCAATTTATAGTCGAACATCAGTTTCTCTAATGAGCGATCAGCAATATTGGTTTTTCTTATACAACCTACCCGATGAAAATGACCAGCATTGCTTCATCGTATTTCACCTCTTCACGTTCGAAAGGAACCTTCACATGGCTGGCGAAACCGCCCTGGCAACCCTGCTGCGCAGCATGAGCCCGCAGTTGCATGAGGGTGACTACGTGTTCTGCACCCTGCCCGACCGACGTATTCCCGAAGGCTGCGAGATCATCGGCAGCTTTCGCGAGCAGGAAGGCCTGACCCTGATCCTCGAGCGCCAACAAGCGCAACAAGCCGGCTTGGCTTTCGAGTATGTCGCGGCCTGGATCACCTTGAACGTGCATTCGGCCCTGGAAGCCGTGGGCCTGACCGCCGCTTTCGCCAGTGCGCTGGGCAAGGCCGGCATCAGTTGCAACGTGATCGCCGGCTACTACCACGACCACCTGTTTGTCGGCCGCGCCGACGCCGAGCGCGCGCTGGGGGTTTTACGGCAATTGGCAGCGGACGCGGAGTAAACCTTATGTGGCAAAGCTATCTGAACGGACTGCTGGTGGCGCTTGGCCTGATCATGGCGATCGGCACGCAGAACGCCTTTGTATTGGCGCAAAGCCTGCGCCGTGAGCATCACCTGCCGGTGGCGGCCCTGTGCATCGTGTGCGATGCCATCCTGGTGGCCGCCGGGGTGTTCGGCCTGGCCACGGTGCTGGCCCAGAACCCGCTGCTGCTGGCGATTGCCCGCTGGGGCGGCGCGGCGTTCCTGTTGTGGTATGGCACCTCGGCGCTACGTCGGGCGTTTTCAAAGCAAAGCCTGGAACACGGCGACGCCTTCAAGGCGCGCTCACTGCGCGCTGTATTGCTCAGTGCCTTGGCGGTAACGCTGCTCAACCCCCACGTGTACCTGGACACCGTGCTGTTGATAGGCTCCCTGGGCGCTCAACAAACCGAACCGGGCGCCTATGTGGCCGGTGCGGCCAGCGCCTCGTTCCTGTGGTTCGCCAGCCTGGCGCTGGGCGCGGCGTGGCTGGCGCCCTGGTTGGCACGCCCGGCAACCTGGCGCCTGCTGGATCTTTTGGTCGCGGTGATGATGTTCAGCGTGGCCTATCAATTGATCAGCGCCTGACGAATATTCCAAAACGCTCTGGAACCTCTATCCCACACAGTTGTTGCGTGGTTTTGCCACACCCCCGGTGCTATGATCCGGACCCTGCGCCGCAAAGAGTTCAAACTCCCCGGCGCTTGTTTGGCCGCCCGTGATCGGCCTTGCGCTCACCGCAACTGACCTGATTAGGAGAATCATCATGGCTTTCGAATTGCCGCCGCTGCCGTACGCACACGATGCCCTGCAGCCGCACATTTCCAAGGAAACCTTGGAATACCACCACGACAAGCACCACAACACCTATGTCGTGAACCTGAACAACCTGGTGCCTGGCACCGAGTTCGAAGGCAAGACCCTGGAAGAGATCGTCAAATCCTCTTCGGGCGGCATCTTCAACAACGCCGCTCAGGTCTGGAACCACACCTTCTACTGGAACTGCCTGGCGCCAAACGCCGGCGGCCAACCGACCGGCGCCCTGGCTGAAGCCATCAACGCTGCGTTCGGTTCGTTCGACAAGTTCAAGGAAGAGTTCACCAAGACTTCCGTCGGCACCTTCGGTTCCGGTTGGGGCTGGCTGGTGAAAAAGGCTGACGGTTCCCTGGCCCTGGCCAGCACCATCGGCGCCGGCAACCCGCTGACCAGCGGCGACACCCCGCTGCTGACCTGCGACGTGTGGGAACACGCTTACTACATCGACTACCGCAACGTGCGTCCAAAGTATGTGGAAGCGTTCTGGAACCTGGTCAACTGGAAGTTCGTGGCTGAGCAGTTCGAAGGCAAGACCTTCACTGCCTAAGCAACACTTGCAGTAGAAAAAGCCCGGCGAATGCCGGGCTTTTTCATGGGCGACGGAACTGAGCGAACCGGCAACGCCACCCAGGCATGCAGAGGAATTCGCCTCTCATACCTGTCGGAGAATTAACTATGTCTATTGGAGCACTCGCCGCGCTGCCCCTCATCGGCGACGTCGCCAAAGCCGCTGGAGATATCACCAGCGCCGTCACCCCGCTTGTCCAACCCTTCGCCGATGTACTGGCCAAGGCGCTGGGCAACGCTCTGGAGCCTCAAAACAAAAGCCTGGATTTTTCGAGTCTTCAAGAAACGACAAAGCGTACGTTGACCTTCTGATACCGACTGCGCCCCTTGCAGGCGGATGCAAATCCGCCCTGCACCACCTGATGACCGACTTCAAACCTGCTTTGCCCCAATGTTCCTTTGACTGCCACCCCGAGATTGCCAATACTCATGGCATATTGAGGCTACCCGCATGGAAAAAGGAATGACCCTTTGAAGCTGGAACTCAAAAACAGCTTGTCGGTGAAGTTGCTACGGGTTGTGCTGTTGTCGGCATTGATCGTGGGCGTGGCGTTGAGCGTGGCGCAGATCGTTTTCGATGCCTACAAGACACACCAGGCCGTGGCGGGCGATGCCCAACGCATTCTCGACATGTTTCGCGACCCCTCGACCCAGGCCGTCTACAGCCTGGATCGCGAGATGGGTATGCAGGTCATCGAGGGTCTGTTTCAGGACGACGCCGTGCGCATGGCCTCCATTGGCCATCCCAACGAAACCATGCTCGCGGAAAAAAGCCGTGCCTTGCAGCAATCGCCCACCCGCTGGCTGACCGACCTGATTCTGGGCCAGGAACGCACCTTCACCACCGCATTGGTCGGCAAAGGCCCCTACAGCGAATATTACGGCGACCTGAGCATCACCCTGGACACGGCCACCTACGGCAAAGGCTTTATTGTCAGCTCGGTGATCATCTTTGTGTCCGGCGTACTGCGCGCCTTGGCCATGGGCCTGGTGCTGTACCTGGTGTATCACTGGCTGCTGACCAAACCGCTGTCGCGGATTATCGAACATCTGACATCAATCAACCCGGACCGGCCCAGCGAACACAAAATCCCCCAACTCAAGGGCCATGAACGCAATGAGCTGGGGTTGTGGATCAACACGGCCAACCAGTTGCTCGAATCCATCGAGCGCAATACCCACCTGCGCCATGAGGCCGAATCCAGCCTGCTGCGCATGGCCCAGTACGACTTTCTCACCGGCCTGCCGAATCGGCAGAAGCTGCAGGAGCAGTTAGACAAGATCCTGACCGACGCCGGCCGCCGACAACGCCGTGTGGCAGTGCTGTGCGTCGGGCTGGACGACTTCAAGAGCGTCAACGAACAGTTTACCTACCAGGCCGGCGACAAATTGCTGCTGGCACTGGCCGACCGTCTGCGTGCCCACAGCGGCCGCCTCGGCGCCCTGGCCCGCCTGGGGGGCGACCAGTTCGCGCTGGTTCAGGCCGATATCGAGCAGCCTTACGAGGCCGCCGAGCTGGCACAAAGCATCCTGGATGACCTGGAGGAGGCATTCGCCCTCGACCAGGATCAGATCCGCCTGCGCGCTACCATCGGCATCACGCTGTTTCCGGAAGACGGCGACAGCACTGAGAAGCTGCTGCAAAAAGCCGAACAAACGATGACCCTGGCCAAGAGCCGCTCGCGCAACCGCTATCAGTTCTACATCGCCAGCGTCGACAGCGAAATGCGCCGCCGCCGCGAACTGGAAAAAGACCTGCGCGATGCCCTGAGCCGGGACCAATTCCACTTGGTGTACCAACCCCAGATCAGTTACCGCGACCACCGCGTAGTCGGCGTCGAAGCGCTGATCCGCTGGCAGCATCCGGAACACGGCCTGGTACCACCCGACCTGTTTATCCCCTTGGCGGAACAGAACGGTACGATTATTCCGATTGGCGAGTGGGTACTCGACCAGGCATGCCGACAGTTGCGCGAATGGCACGACCTGGGTTTCACCGAGCTGCGCATGGCGGTCAACCTGTCCACCGTGCAGTTGCACCACACCGAATTGCCGCGGGTGGTCAACAACCTGATGCAGATCTACCGCTTGCCGCCCCGTAGCCTGGAGCTGGAAGTCACCGAGACCGGCCTGATGGAAGACATCAGCACCGCCGCCCAGCACTTATTGAGCCTGCGACGCTCCGGCGCGCTGATCGCCATCGATGACTTCGGTACCGGCTATTCGTCGCTGAGCTACCTGAAAAGCCTGCCCTTGGACAAAATGAAGATCGACAAGAGCTTCGTCCAGGACCTGCTCGATGATGACGACGATGCCACCATCGTGCGCGCCATCATCCAGTTGGGCAAAAGCCTGGGCATGCAGGTAATTGCCGAGGGCGTTGAAACTGCCGAGCAAGAGGCCTACATCATCGCCGAGGGCTGCCATGAGGGACAGGGTTACTACTACAGCAAACCCCTGCAGGCCCGTGAGTTGGCGGTGTACTTGAAACAATCCGAGCGCAATAACGCGGCGATTCTTTGACCGTGCAAAGCAATACCAAATATTTCCCGCGTATAACGCTTTACACAAAATGCAAATCTTTCGCATTATGTCGCAGTTTTGCGCGCCCTCGCGTGCCCCAACCCCAACCGAAGCAGGATGTTCGCCATGATTCGTATGCCCCTGGCCACCGCCAGTCTGCTGGCCCTTGCCATTTCTCTCGCCGGTTGCGGCGAAGGTAAAGACAAGGCGGCCGCGCCTCAAGCACCCGCAGCCGCCAGCAGCACCGCACCTGCGGCGGCCCCGGCTGGCCAGGTCGACGAGGCAGCCGCCAAGGCCGTGGTCGCGCATTACGCCGACATGGTGTTCGCGGTGTACAGCGACGCCGAATCCACCGCGAAAACCCTGCAGACCGCAATCGACACCTTCCTCGCCAACCCGAACGACGAAACCCTGAAAGCCGCCCGCGCCGCTTGGGTTGCCGCCCGTGTGCCGTACCTGCAGAGCGAAGTGTTCCGTTTCGGCAACACCATCATCGACGACTGGGAAGGCCAAGTGAACGCCTGGCCTCTCGATGAAGGACTGATCGACTACGTCGACAAATCCTACGAGCACGCCCTGGGCAACCCGGGCGCCAACGCCAACATCATCGCCAACACCCAGATCCAGGTGGGCGAAGACAAGGTCGACGTGAAGGACATCACCCCGGAAAAACTCGCCAGCCTCAATGAACTGGGGGGGTCCGAAGCCAACGTCGCCACCGGCTACCACGCGATCGAATTCCTGCTCTGGGGCCAGGACCTCAACGGCACCGGCCCAGGCGCGGGCAACCGCCCGGCGTCGGACTACATGACCGGCGACGGCGCCACCGGCGGCCACAACGAGCGTCGTCGCACCTACCTGCGCGCCGTGACCCAATTGCTGGTCAGCGACCTGGAAGAAATGGTCGGCAACTGGAAGCCCAACGTCGAAGACAACTACCGCGCCACCCTGGAGTCGGAACCTGCCACCGACGGCCTGCGTAAAATGTTGTTCGGCATGGGCAGCCTGTCCCTGGGTGAGCTGGCCGGTGAGCGCATGAAGGTTTCCCTGGAAGCCAACTCGCCGGAAGACGAGCAGGATTGCTTCAGCGACAACACCCACAACTCGCACTTCTACGACGCCAAAGGCATCCGCAACGTCTACCTGGGCGAGTACACCCGCACCGACGGCACCCAAATGACCGGCGCCAGCCTGTCGTCGCTGGTGGCCAAGGTTGACCCGGCGGCCGACGCTGCGCTGAAGGCTGACCTGGCTGCCACTGAAGCGAAGATCCAAGTCATGGTCGATCACGCCAACAACGGTGAGCACTACGACCAGCTGATCGCCGCCGGCAATGACAAAGGCAACCAGATCGTGCGTGACGCGATTGCCGCGCTGGTCAAGCAGACCGGCGCGATCGAAACCGCCGCCGGCAAGCTGGGCATCAGCGACCTGAACCCGGATAACGCGGATCACGAGTTCTGATCCGAGCCGCATTGAACAAGGCGACCTTCGGGTCGCCTTTTTCATACGCCCTATCTACCACCACAAATCCCTTGTGGGAGGGGGCTTGCTCCCACATTTTGACCCGGGTCGCCCTGGCCCCCTCGGTTTACAAGACTCGCACCACGGGTAGAATGGCGCCACTCCCACATCCGAGCTTTCTTCATGGCGTTGCCGACCCTACGCATCATCGGTTTCATCATCGGCATCTTCCTGATCACCCTTGCGATCGCCATGGTCGTCCCGATGGCGACCCTGGTGATCTTTGAACGCACCAGCGACCTGCCCTCGTTCCTGTGGGCCAGCCTGATCACATTTCTCGCGGGCCTGGCCCTGGTCATCCCTGGCCGCCCCGAACACGTCCACCTGCGCCCTCGGGACATGTACCTGCTGACGGTCAGCAGCTGGCTGGTGGTGTGCATCTTCGCCGCGTTGCCGTTTCTGCTGACCCAGCACATCAGCTACACCGACTCGTTTTTTGAAAGCATGTCCGGCATCACCGCCACCGGTTCCACCGTGCTGAGCGGCCTGGACAGCATGTCCCCAGGCATATTGATGTGGCGCTCGCTGCTGCACTGGCTGGGCGGCATCGGCTTTATCGGCATGGCGGTGGCGATTCTGCCGCTGCTGCGCATTGGTGGCATGCGCCTGTTCCAGACCGAATCCTCTGACCGCTCGGAGAAGGTCATGCCGCGCTCGCACATGGTGGCGCGGCTCATCGTGGCCACTTACGTCGGGATCACCATCCTCGGCAGCCTGGCGTTCTGGTGGGCGGGAATGGGCTTGTTCGACGCGATCAACCATGCGATGTCGGCGATTTCGACCGGTGGCTTCTCCACCTCCGACGAATCCCTGGCGCACTGGAAACAACCGGCGGTGCACTGGGTTGCCGTGGCGGTAATGATCCTCGGCAGCTTGCCGTTCACCCTGTACGTGGCCACCTTGCGTGGCAACCGGCGAGCGCTGATCAAGGACCAGCAGGTGCAGGGCTTGCTGGCGTTGCTGGTCGTGACATGGCTGGTGCTGGGTACCTGGTATTGGTGGACCACCGATTTGCATTGGCTGGATGCACTGCGCCATGTGGCGGTGAACGTCACCTCGGTGGTCACCACCACCGGCTTTGCGTTGGGGGACTACAGCATCTGGGGCAACTTCTCACTGATGTTGTTCTTCTACCTGGGTTTTATCGGCGGCTGCTCGGGCTCCACGGCCGGCGGGATCAAGATCTTCCGCTTCCAGGTCGCCTACATCCTGCTCAAGGCCAACTTGAACCAACTGATTCACCCGCGAGCGGTGATCAAGCAGAAGTACAACGGCCATCGCCTCGACGAAGAAATCGTGCGTTCGATTCTGACGTTCTCGTTTTTCTTCGCCATCACCATCTGTGCCATCGCCCTGGCCCTGTCGCTGCTGGGCCTGGACTGGATGACCGCATTGACCGGCGCGGCGAGCACGGTATCGGGCGTCGGCCCGGGCCTGGGTGAAACCATCGGCCCGGCCGGCAACTTCGCCAGCCTGCCCGATGCGGCCAAGTGGATCCTGTCGTTCGGCATGCTGCTGGGGCGGCTGGAGATTATTACGGTGTTTGTACTGTGTATCCCGGCGTTCTGGCGTCACTGACCTGCGACCTCTGTAGCAGACGCATACGATATTCGCCGGGCGTGGCGTCAAACCAGCGCCGGAATGCGCGAAAGAAATTGCTCGGGTCGGCAAACCCCAGCAGGTAGGCAATTTCCAACAGGGTCATGCTGGGCTGCGCCAGGTATTGCTCGGCCAGTTCACGACGAGTGTCGTCGAGCAACGTCTGGAAACTGGTGCCCTCCTCCTGCAGGCGGCGCTGCAAGGTGCGTTGCGAGAGGTGCAGGGTCTGGGCCACCGCTTCACGCTTGGGCTCGCCCTGGGGCAACAGCCGGCACAGCACCTGGCGGGCATTATGGGTCACGCGGCTCTCGGAAAAGCGCGCCAGGTACTCACCGGCAAACCGATCGTGCAGCAGCGCCATCGCCTCGTTGGCCGTGGGCAACGGTGCATCCATATCGGCACGCTCGAAAATCAGCGCGTCGTAGGGTGCATTGAACTCCAAGGGCGCATGAAATGCTTGCTTGTAAGGCGCCAGGTCCACTGGCTGGTCGCCTTGCAACATGACTTTGCGCGGTTGCAGGGTGCGGCCGCTCAGCCAGCCGCACAGCGCCAACGCACAGGCCAGCGAAGCTTCGGCGCTCTGCCGGGTGGGCGGCAGATGATCACCGTGCACGGTCAGAATCAGTGCATAACCTTCGGACAACAGCCGAAAGCTCAGGTCGGCGCTTTCGGCGATGATGCGCTGGTAACGCACCAGGCGCATGAAGCCTTCAGCCAGCGTGTTGCTGGACATCAGCGCATAACCGGCCACATGAAACGACGCCGGGCGCACTACCTTGCCCATATTCAGGCCGATGGCCGGGTTGCCCGACAACTCCACGGCCCGCTGCCAGAGGCGGGTCATGGAGTCTTGCGTAAAGCGTGCATCAGGGTCACTGAGAGCGCTGTAATCCAGGCCCAACTGCTTGAATAACGCACGGCAATCCAGGCCGTCCATTTCCAACGCCTTGACTATACCCATCGCCCAGCTTGCAGAAGTGGTTCGTTCACTCATGGCGTCGTCTTCTAGAAAGCAGGCTTATCCGGCAACCAGCAAGCCAAGGATACTAAAGTGGCATCTATTGTCACTGGCTGTTACCACTGATCACTCTAGACTCAAATAAGCTACCCACCGAACATCTGCCGAGCGGCATCACCGTCAAAGGCCCGACCAGCATGGAAAACGTCAAGCAATTCAACAGCTTTGCCGAGTTCTACCCTTACTACCTGCGCGAGCACGGCAACAGCACCTGCCGTCGCCTGCACTTTATCGGCACCACCCTGGTGATCGGTATTCTGGCCTATGCCATCGGCCGCGGTTCGCTGGGCCTGCTGCTGGCCTTGCCCGTCGCCGGCTACAGCTTTGCGTGGATCGGCCACTTCTTCTTCGAAAAGAACCGCCCGGCAACCTTTCAACACCCGTTTTACAGCCTGTTGGGCGACTTCGTCATGTACCGCGACATGATTCTGGGCAAGGTGCCGTTCTGACCACGCGACCGTCTGGACGATGAAAGTTCATGCATCCGACGACATTAAAATCTTTTTGTCATTTTCAGTGCTGTATCCTGCCAAGGCTTTTTGAGAGAGCGCAATTACCTGCGATTGAAAACAGACCTTGCGAGGAGCGACCCACATGCACGAGATCCCTAATCTCCCCTTCCCAAGCCTGCACCCGACTGAGCAGCCAACACCGCAGCAGGCCGGCAACAAACAGCCTGAGACCCAACAAGCAAAACCAGCCGACAGCAAACGCCAAGGCTGAAGCCGTACCAGACCGTATGGAAAGCGCAACGTTGAAGCGCTTTCCACACGGCCTGCATCACCCGAGATACCCGCTATGACCGATACCCTCCCTGCTTCCCCCGACGCCGCCGTACTCGACGCTGCCTTGCAGATGGTCGAAGTCTGGAACCGCCTCAGCCCCGAAAAACAAGCCGTGCTGCTCAAGCGTTTCGGCACCCAGGAAAACGCCTTGGCGGCCCTGGTCACCACGCAGTTACTGGCGCCCGCTAAATCCTGATGGGGGCTTGATCCAGCCTTTTTGAGATTAGCCGCCCTGCCCGCCCCCAGCGACAGGTATCATTAGCAGCCTATCTTTACCTGCTGCGACAGTGGATCCCTCTCATGCCAGATACCCAGCGCCCCATGGCGGTCACGCTGCAAGTCGTTTCCATCGTGCTGTTCACCTTTATCGGTTACCTGAATATCGGCATCCCCCTGGCCGTGTTGCCGGGCTATGTGCATAGTCAGTTGGGCTATGGCGCGGTCATCGCTGGTTTGGTGATCAGCGTGCAATACCTGGCCACCCTGTTGAGCCGCCCGTACGCCGGCAAGATCATCGACAACCTGGGCAGCAAGCGCGCCGTGCTGATCGGCCTGGTCGGCTGCGGGCTGAGCGGCGTGTTCATGTTGCTGGCCGCCTGGTTCTCCAGCCTGCCGGCCGTGAGCCTGGGCAGCCTGCTGATCGGCCGACTGGTGCTGGGCAGCGCGGAAAGCCTGGTCGGGTCGGGTGCGATCGGCTGGGGCATCGGCCGGGTCGGCGCCGCGAATACGGCCAAGGTCATTTCATGGAACGGCATCGCCAGTTACGGCGCGCTGGCCGTCGGCGCGCCGCTGGGGGTGTTGCTGGTCAGCCAGTTCGGGCTGTGGAGCATGGGTGTCAGCATCGTGTTGCTGGCGGTGCTGGGCGTGCTGCTGGCCTGGAACAAGGAAGCCGCACCGATCGTGGCCGGTGTGCGCCTGCCGTTCATGAATGTGCTGGGCCGCGTACTACCTCACGGCTGCGCATTAGCGTTGGGCTCGATCGGCTTTGGCACCATCGCCACCTTCATCACCCTGTATTACACCACGCAGCACTGGGATAACGCGGTGTGGGCCTTGAGCCTGTTCGGCGCCAGCTTTATCGGAGCTCGCCTGCTGTTCGGTAACCTGATCAACCGTATCGGCGGTTTTCGCGTGGCGATTGCCTGCCTGTCGGTGGAAGTCCTCGGCCTGCTGTTACTGTGGCTCGCACCGAATGCCCACCTGGCCCTGGCGGGGGCGGCGTTGAGCGGCTTCGGCTTTTCCCTGGTGTTTCCGGCGTTGGGTGTGGAGGCCGTCAACTTGGTGCCCGCGTCCAGCCGCGGCGCGGCGGTGGGGGCGTATTCGCTGTTTATCGACTTGTCGCTGGGCATCACCGGCCCGCTCGCCGGGGCGGTGGCATCAGGCTTCGGCTTTGCGTCGATCTTCCTGTTCGCCGCCCTCGCAGCCGCAGGTGGCTTGCTGCTGAGTGTGTACCTGTACCGCCAGGCGCCCAAGGCCCGCGAGACACGGGACGCCTAGAAGTCGACCTTGCCGCGCCCGGCCTTGATACTGCCGCGCTTGGTCTTGGATTCCAGCCTGCGCTTCTTGGAGCCCAGCGTAGGCTTGGTCGGACGGCGCTTCTTCTCGACCTTGGTGGCGCTGAGAATCAGCTCCACCAGACGCTCCAGCGCATCCGCGCGGTTCTGTTCCTGAGTCCGGTATTGCTGGGCCTTGAGCACCAGCACACCTTCGCTGGTGATGCGGCTGTCACGCAGCGCCAGCAAGCGCTCCTTGTAAAACTCCGGCAGGGACGAGGCCGGAATATCAAAGCGCAGGTGCACCGCGCTCGACACCTTGTTGACGTTCTGCCCGCCGGCGCCCTGGGCGCGAATGGCGGTCAGCTCGATCTCGGCGTCGGGCAGGTGGACGGTGTTGGAAACCTTCAGCATTGCATTCTCATGATTGCGAAAACTCTCGATCGCCATAAACCCTGTTTGATCATTGGGGTTCAGGCGTTCTTCGATTGTCTCAGTATTTCACTCCACAACGTGGTTTTTCAGGCAAAACCGGAAAGCCGCCCGAAGAATTGGCCTGGCGCTTAAACTCTGTTTTGATGTCGACAGCGCCAAATACAGGCGGGCCGTTGGCATCCAAGGAAAACTGGGACGCAAGGAGCATCAATGTGACGCTCCGTGCGAATCAATCAGGGAGACGTATGATCAACATTCGTGAAGCAACTAAAGCCGACCTCAACGCGCTACGGGAAGTCGGCTGTGCGACCTACCGAGAGCATTTTTCAAGCATCTGGTCGCCTGCCGGCATGCAGGATTTTCTCAATCAAGACTTCTCACCGAGCGCACTCGGCCAATCACTCGAATCCGGCGCGAGTCATTTGTGGCTTATTGCTTCAGACGACAGCGGTAAGGTCGTAGGCTTTTCCAAAGTCAACTGGTCAACACCTGCGCCGTTGACTGGCGAGGTGGGCGCAGAACTGCAAAAAATCTACTTCCTCCAATCCGAAGCAGGACGAGGGTACGGGAAACAGCTGCTGAGCTTCATTTGCAACCGGGCGATAGAGCGCGGCGCACGCTTGCTCTGGCTCGACGTACTCAAGAGCAACTCGAATGCGCGCCGCTTCTATGAAGGTTTCGGTTTCCAGGAAATCGGTGAAATCCCTTTCAAAACCGATCTGGCTGAAATCGGCATGGTTGTCATGGGCCGTCGCCTGACAAGCCCCACGGTCAGCCTGGGCTAACGCGCTGATTGTCAGTCACCCCCTTAAACAACAAACCCGGCACATGGCCGGGTTTGCTTGATCACACCTTGCGCTTACTTCGCCACGGACACCGATACTGTCGCGTCCAGCGCCTGCTGCGCACTGCGTTTGTGCTTGATGGCGTAGCACGCCGCCATGAACGCCACCCATACCGGGATCGCATACACCGACACCTGGATGCCGGGAGTCATCAACATGATCACCAGGATAAACGCCACGAACGCCAGGCAGAGGTAGTTGCCGTACGGGTACCACAGCGCCTTGAACAATGGCACCTGGCCGCTGCGGTTCATGTGCTGGCGGAACTTGAAGTGGGAGTAGCTGATCATCGCCCAGTTGATCACCAAGGTGGCCACTACCAGGGACATCAGCAGTTCCAGCGCATGTTGCGGGATCAGGTAGTTCATCAGTACCGCCACCAGGGTGATCGCCGCTGAAGCGAGGATCGAACGTACCGGCACGCCGCGCTTGTCGATCTTCGCCAAAGCCCGTGGCGCATCGCCCTGCTCGGCCATGCCCAGCAGCATGCGGCTGTTGCAGTAGGTGCCGCTGTTGTACACCGACAGCGCTGCGGTCAACACCACGAAGTTGAGGATGTGCGCGGCGGTATTGCTGCCCAGCATCGAGAAGACTTGCACGAATGGGCTGCCGCTGTAGGCATCGCCGGAGGCATTGAGGGTTGCCAGCAGGCTGTCCCAGGGCGTCAGCGACAACAGCACCACCAAGGCACCGATGTAGAAAATCAGGATGCGATAGATCACCTGGTTGATCGCCTTGGGGATCACCGTGCGTGGTTTGTCGGCTTCGGCGGCGGTAAAGCCGAGCATTTCCAGGCCGCCGAACGAGAACATGATGATCGCCATAGCCATCACCAGGCCGCTCACGCCGCTGGGGAAAAAGCCACCGTGATCCCACAGGTTGCTGACCGATGCTTGCGGGCCGCCGTTGCCGCTGACCAGCAGGTAGCTGCCCAGGGCGATCATGCCGACAATGGCCACGACCTTGATGATGGCGAACCAGAACTCCGCTTCACCAAAGACTTTGACGTTCGCTAGGTTGATCAGGTTGATCAGCACGAAAAACACCGCCGCCGAGACCCAGGTCGGGATCTCCGGCCACCAGTAGTGCACGTACTTGCCGACAGCGGTCAGCTCCGACATGCCCACCAGAATGTACAGAATCCAGCAGTTCCAGCCCGACAGGAAGCCGGCGAAACCGCCCCAGTACTTGTGGGCGAAGTGGCTGAAGGAGCCGGCAACCGGCTCTTCGACGATCATTTCGCCGAGCTGGCGCATGATCATGAAGGCAATGAAGCCACAGATGGCATAACCCAGGATCATCGACGGGCCGGCGGACTTGAGCACCCCGGCCGAGCCCAGGAACAGGCCGGTGCCGATGGCGCCCCCGAGGGCGATCAACTGGATATGTCGATTTTTCAGGCCGCGTTTCAGCTCGCCTGAAGAGGAATGGGGTCCACTCATGAAAAGGGTCTCACGCAAGGTTTGATGATGTTGAATGCACGTTGCTGTCTTGAATCTCGACTCAAGCAGCGCCGCTCAAACCCCAGCGCAGGCACCAGGAGTACAGCGTCTTTCTAACGGTCATGCGTCACCTGTTTGTTTTTATCTGTGACGAAATCGAACCCGTCCGGCTCGTGGCCGGGCGGAGTGATCAGGGGTGATAACCCTGAGGTCTTGGCCTTTGGCGTGGGTACGCAAGGGAGTCACAGTAAAACGCGGCGCATTGTACACCGCTCGACAGCTTGAGGCCGACCTCTGCAAGCGACCGCGACAATCTGTCAGAGATTCCTTACGGCCAGCCCATGCCCCCCAATACCCGGCATAACCTGTAAATATGTCGTTACAACCCGTAAAACCAGCGTTACAGGCAGCTCAATCTGTCATCTAACGGAAAATTGTCGGTAGGAAAAACCTGATCAATCGGTTCAGCCAGCCTGCTGTTTTTTCAGAAAAAAAATCAACGCCGAAAAAACAGAACAAAAAATTCAAATGAGACCGTGTCAATAAATTTTTTGCATTCTGAAACGCTCTCGCCTAGGTTCTTGAACTTGCCCAGCGAAGCCCGCTGGCATGCCCGTTCTCAAACAACGTCCTCTAGGAGATACACCATGCAAGCACTGGAAAACGACCTGGAAACCGAACTGCAACTCGACGATTGGTTTGAAGCGCCGACCCATGAGGCCGCCGTTGAAATGATGCAAGCCGATGCCGTGGTGCCGTTCGGCACCGCGATGTGGCCTTTCTAAGAAACGGCAGGCATCCGGCAGGTGCTGTGCACGGCACCTGCCCCCCTTACCCAAGGCATCAAAGGACGTACGTCATGGACAAGGCCCGCGCCGTCGAACACTTTCTCTACTACCTCGCTCATCATCCGGCCCTGAACGGCCTGAACCGCCCGACCGTGCTGCTCGGCCATACCGACCGCTACGACGCCATCGCCCAGGCAATCATCCAAGGCAGCGCCGCGCGCTTCAACTTCCAGGTACAGCGCCTGGACCTGGCGCCCAGCGAAGCCCTGGCCCAAGCCATCGAGGCCTGTGACCTCTACCTGTTTCTCTACGACTCTTCGACTCTGCCTAACCCACGCGCCGAAGGCCCGGACTTTATCCGCGCCCTGCAAGGCGTGATGGCCGAGCACTGGAAGAAATCCCTGTTGTTCAAGGATTATGGCGACTACTTCTACGACACTTTCAGCGTCGAGCCCCAGCGCATCGCCGACCTCAACGCCACGCTGATCCGGCGCATGTCCGATGCCCGCGTGTTGAGCTTTACCGACAAACACGGCTCACGCCTGGAGGCGCCGCTGAGCAGCATCAAGAAGTGGACCAATATCAACGGCGTGGGCAACCACGACCTGGCCCCCGGCGAAATCGCCACCCACAGCGAGGCCATCAATGGCCAGGTGCGCTTTGTCGGCACCTTCCTCAGCACCATCCCCTTTGCGCGCAAATATGGCGTTCTGCAATCGCCGTTGGAGCTGTGGATCGAAAACTCGACCGTTTGCAGCGTGGCCAGTGACGTGCCCGGGCTGGCGGATGACTTCAACAAATACCTGAACGCCAACCCGTCCAACCGCCGTGTGGAGGAGCTGGGAATTGGCACCAATGAAGGGGTCAAGGATCTGTATGCGCGCAACGCCGGCTTCGAAGAGCGCCATTGCGGCTTGCACCTGGGCTTGGGCGGCGGGCAGAAAGGCAGCCATCACCTGGATCTGATCTTCGCCAGCGGGGTGCTGGCGCTGGATGACAAGCCGGTGTTTGACGGCGCCTTTGCCTTCTGAAACCGACTTCAACCTCCACAGAGATCAATTGTGGGAGGGGGCTTGCTCCCGATGGCAGTGGGTCAGTTTATGGAGGTGGTGGCTGGCACACCGCTATCGGGAGCAAGCCCCCTCCCACACTTTTTGACCTGATTCCAAGGCAAAAAAACAGCCATCACTTGGATTGGACGGCGCCTTTGCCTTCTGAACACTGACTTCAACCTCCACAGAGATCAACTGTGGAAGGGGGCTTGCTCCCGATGGCAGTGGGTCAGTTTATGGGGGTGGTGCCTGGCACACCGCTATCGGGAGCAAGCCCCCTCCCACACTTTTTGACCTGATTCCAAGGCAAAAAGGTAGCCATCACTTGGAGTTGACGGCGCCTTTGCCTTCTGAACACCGACTTCAACCTCCATGGGGATCAACTGTGGGAGGGGGCTTGCTCCCGATGGCAGTGGGTCTGCTTATGAAGATGGTGCCTGGCGCACCGCTATCGGGAGCAAGCCCCCTCCCACACTTTTTGACCTGATTCCAAGGCAAAAAAAACGCCAACCCCTAGGGTTGGCGTTTTTGTGCAGCACTTACCTTACTGCGGCTTCTTGCGACCAAAACCCGGGCGCTGACCCGAACCGGCCGGTGCGCCACGGCGCTTGCCCGACGGCTCGTCAGCAACCAGTTTAGGGCCGGGGCGCTTGTTTGCCGCCGGCTTGGACGGACGCTTGGTGTTGGCGCTGTCAGCGGGGCGATCCGCTTCACCACGGTTGCTGCGACCACCGGCCGGAGCCGGACGCGGCGCGCGTGGTGCACGTTCACCTTCCTGACGCGATGGCGCGGTTGGGCGACGCTCGCCTTCGATGTGCGGCTCACGGGAAATACGACCACCGGTTGCCGGCGCATTGAGTGCCGGGCGCAGGGTCCGGGCCACGCGTTCGGTACGGGCCACAGGGCGCGACGATTTACGCTGCATGCGCTCGAGCTTGTCTTTGCTCTTGGCGTTCATCTGTGGCATCGCCACTGGCGTCAGGCCGACTTCGGCACTGAGGATGTCGACTTCGTACTGGCTCATTTCACGCCAGCGCCCCATCGGCAGGTCGGAGTTCAAGAACACCGGGCCGAAGCGCACGCGCTTCAGGCGACTGACCACCAGGCCCTGGGATTCCCACAGGCGACGCACTTCACGGTTACGACCCTCCATCACCACGCAGTGGTACCAGTGGTTGAAACCTTCGCCACCTGGCGCCTGCTTGATGTCGGTGAACTTGGCCGGACCGTCTTCCAGCACCACGCCCGCCTTGAGACGTTCAATCATCTCGTCATCGACTTCACCGCGTACACGCACCGCGTATTCACGATCCATCTCGTAGGACGGGTGCATCAGGCGGTTGGCCAGCTCACCGTCGGTGGTGAACATCAGCAAACCGGTGGTGTTGATGTCCAGGCGACCGATGTTGATCCAACGGCCTTCCTTCGGCTTGGGCATCTTGTCGAACACGGTCGGACGGCCTTCCGGGTCGTCACGGGTGCAGATCTCGCCATCGGGCTTGTTGTACATGATCACGCGGCGCACCGACTCGGCGGCCTCTTCACGCTTGATGACCTTGCCATCAATGGTGATTGCATCGTGCAGGTCCACGCGCTGGCCGAGAGTGGCCTCGACGCCGTTGACCTTGATGCGCTTCTGGGTGATCCAGGCTTCGACGTCGCGGCGCGAGCCCACGCCGATACGCGCCAGCACCTTTTGCAGTTTTTCGCCTGCTGGGCCGATTTCCTGGCTGTCGTTCTGGTCTTTGTCGTTCATCTTAAGCACCTCCCGGTGGGTCGATTCAGGCGTGGCCTGAAGAGTGTTGAAAGCGGGGCTTTGGCCGAATAGGTCGGCAAAGGGTCGCGAATCATACGCGCATGGCGCGTGTTGCGCACCACAGAGTAGTCGATTAGCGCCAAGTCATTCACTTTTCCGCCGACCGGTGAGGATTGTGGGAGGGGGCTTGCTCCCGATTGCGATGTGTCAGTCTCAATCTCCTTGACTGAGCCACCGCTATCGGGAGCAAGCCCCCTCCCACATAAGGTTTTTGAGTCAGTCTTCGAACTGGCGTCGCTCGGCCTCGATGGCTTCGGCCAGGGCTCGGGCTTCGTCCTCTTCGTCGCTCAGCGGCGGTTGTTCGAGGGCAGCGACGGCGGCCAGGAGTTTTTCCCGGGCCTGGGCAACGCCGAGGATGTCTTCCTCTGACTCTGACTCTGGCTCTGGTTCTAGCTCTGGCTCAACCTGTTCCTGGGGTTGCGCCTGCACAGCATCCTCGCGCAGCAAATCGTCGAAGTCCGTCTTGATGCCCTGTTCCATGTCGTCCAGTTCCAGCAACAACGTATGGAAACTGGTTTCGTCCTTCGGCTCTTCCGGCTCGGCCGTGGCGTCCGCCAACTCCTGCAGGCCGGCGGGAACCGGGGCGTCGTCGAAGTCGAGCACCGGCTCGGCCTCCATCTCGCGCAGTTCGGCCAAGGGCGGCAAGTCGTCGAGATTTTTCAGGTTGAAGTGGTCGAGAAACATCTTGGTGGTCGCGAACATCGCCGGCTTACCGGGTACGTCCCGGTAACCGACGATGCGAATCCACTCGCGCTCAAGCAACGTCTTGACGATATGGCTGTTGACCGCCACGCCCCGCACATCCTCGATCTCGCCCCGCGTGATCGGCTGGCGATAGGCGATCAGCGCCATGGTCTCCAACATGGCCCGCGAATACCGCTGCGGGCGTTCCTCCCACAAGCGGCCGACCCATGGGGAAAATTTCTCACGGATCTGCAGGCGATAACCCGACGCCACTTCCAGCAGCTCAAAGGCACGGCCCTCGCAGGACTTGCGCAGAATCTCCAGCGCCTTCTTGAACACCGGCGGCTCGGGGCGCTCGGCTTCTTCAAACAGTTCGAACAGGCGCTCCAGGGATTGCGGCTTGCCCGAGGCCAGGAGAAAGGCTTCCAGCAGCGGCGCCAGTTCGCGGGGTTCAGTCAGATTCATCGATTCAGCTCTTTATTCGGCTCGCGCCCGCACGTGGATAGCCGCAAAAGGCTCATTCTGGACCAGCTCGACCAACGATTCCTTGACCAGTTCGAGGATCGCCATAAAGGTCACCACGACGCCCAGGCGCCCTTCTTCAGCGGTGAACAGTTCGACAAAGGGCACAAAACCACCGCCTTTCAGACGTTCAAGCACATCGCTCATGCGTTCGCGCGTCGACAGCGCCTCGCGACTGACCTGATGGCTTTCAAACATGTCGCCACGGCGCAGGACCTCGGCCATGGACATCAATAGCTCTTCCAGACTCACGTCCGGCAACAGCTTGCGCGCCCGGGCCTGCGGGGCATCCAGCTTGGGGACCACCACATCACGACCGACCCGGCTCAAGCCATCAATGCCTTCGGCGGCGGCCTTGAAGCGTTCGTACTCTTGCAGACGGCGGATCAGCTCGGCACGCGGGTCGTCCTCTTCGGCCTCCACCGTCTCCGAGCGCGGCAACAGCATGCGCGACTTGATCTCGGCGAGCATGGCCGCCATCACCAGGTATTCGGCGGCCAGTTCCAGGCGCACCGACTGCATCAGCTCGACATAGCCCATGTATTGGCGGGTGATTTCCGCCACCGGAATATCGAGGATGTTGATGTTCTGCTTGCGGATCAGGTACAGCAGCAAGTCGAGCGGGCCTTCGAAGGCTTCAAGAAAGACTTCCAGGGCGTCCGGCGGGATGTACAGGTCCAGCGGCATTTCCATGACCGCCTGGCCATACACCATGGCGAACGGCAGTTCCTGCTGGGCGCCCGCCTGGGGGTCAACGGTTTCCACGACCGACATTCAGGCCTCGACCATGAACGGCGCCGGGTCGCCACAGCCCACGCGGACCACTTCGGGCTCGCCGTCGGCCAGGTTGATCACGGTGGAGGCCTTGTTGCCGCCGTAGCCGCCGTCGATGATCAGGTCGACATGTTTTTCCAGCAAACGGCGCATCTCGTAGGGGTCATACAAGGGCTCTTCTTCACCCGGCAGGATCAGCGACACACTCATCAATGGCTCGCCCAGCTCAGCCAACAGCGCCAGGGCAATCGGATGCTCCGGCACCCGCAGGCCGATGGTGCGTTTTTTCGGGTGCAGCAACAGGCGCGGCACTTCGCGGGTGGCGTTGAGGATAAAGGTGTAGGGCCCCGGCGTGTGTGCCTTGAGCAGGCGGAAAGTGCCGGTGTCGACCTTGGCGAATAGCCCCAGTTGGGACAGGTCGCTGCAGATCAGTGCAAAGTTGTGGTTCTTGTCCAGATCCCGCAGGCGTCTGACCCGCTCGACCGCACTTTTATCACCGATCTGGCAACCGATGGCGTAGGACGAGTCCGTGGGGTAGATCACCACACCGCCGGCGCGAATGATCTCCACGGCCTGTTTTATCAGGCGCGCTTGCGGGTTTTCCGGATGAATCTGGAAGAATTGGCTCACGTGTTCTACCTGTTCAGACGGTGGCAGTAATGGGGTCATGCTTGAATCGCCCCCACAGGAGCGGCAGGTCTTCCGGGACTTGGCGATACTCGCCGATCTCGGACCAGCCGCCTGGGCCATGAAAATCACTGCCGGCGCTGACCAGCAGACCAAATTCGCGGGCAAGGATCGCCAGGCTGCCGACTTGTTCGGCGGGCTGATGCCCATTGACCACTTCGATTGCGTGGCCACCCGCTCCAATATAGTCGCCAATCAGCTTGCGGCGCTTGCTGCGGGTGAAATCGTAATGCCAGGGGTGCGCCAGGCTGACCCAGGCACCGGAGGCGCGCAATGTCTCGACGGTGTCTTCCAGGGTCGGCCAATGCAGCTTCACATCGCCCAGCTTGCCGGCGCCCAGCCATTTGCGGAAGGCCTCGGCACGGTCTTTGACAAACCCTTCACGCACCATCCAGTCGGCAAAATGCGGCCGGGCCGGCGCGTTGCCGCTGTCACCCAGCTCCTGCTGGATGGCGCGGGCACCGTCGAGGGCATTGGGCATGCCTTTGAGGCTGAGTTTGCGGCTTATTTCTTCGGACCGCAGCCAGCGGCCGTCGTGCAATTGGGCGATGGCTTTCACCAATGGCGGGGCTGCCTGGTCGAAACCGTAGCCCAGCACATGAATAGTGGCGCCGCCCCAGGTGCAGGACAATTCCACGCCGTTGACCAGTTGCATGCCCAGGGCATGGGCGGCTGCGCGGGCTTCATCCAGACCCTCGAGGGTGTCATGGTCGGTCAATGACAAGACTCGCACGCCTTTTTCAAACGCTCGCGCAACCAGTGCCGCGGGCGCCAGGGCGCCGTCGGAGGCTGTGCTGTGGCAGTGCAAATCAACATTCACGGGACTGTGTAACCTCAAGTCAGCTGGCGCTTTCGCTACCAAGGATGTTTGTTATTATGCCGCCACATCCAGCTTCTGGCTCTTACTGTGAAACAATTCATCGACTTCATCCCGCTGTTGCTGTTTTTCATCGTTTACAAACTCGACCCCAGGGTCATCGATCTAGCGGGCCACGAGCTGACCGTCGGAGGCATCTACAGCGCCACTGCCGTGCTGATCATCAGCTCCGTCGTGGTCTACGGCGCGATCTTCATTTCCCAGCGCAAACTGGAAAAAAGCCAATGGCTGACCCTGGTCGCCTGCCTGGTCTTCGGCAGCCTGACCCTGGCCTTCCACAGCGAAACCTTCCTCAAGTGGAAAGCCCCGGCGGTGAACTGGCTGTTCGCCCTGGCGTTCATCGGCAGCCACTTCGTCGGCGACCGCCTGTTGATCAAGCGGATCATGGGCCATGCACTGACCCTGCCGGAGCCGGTCTGGACACGCCTGAACGTGGCCTGGATCGTGTTTTTCCTGTTCTGCGGCGCCGCCAACCTGTTCGTAGCCTTTACCTTCCAGGACTATTGGGTGGACTTCAAGGTGTTCGGCAGCCTGGCCATGACCGTGCTGTTCCTGGTCGGCCAGGGTATCTACCTGTCCCGTCACCTGCATGACACCGACCCTACCACGCCGAAAACCGAGGACTGACATGCTCTACGCAATCATTGCCACCGACGTCGCCAACTCCCTGGAAAAACGCCTGAGTGTGCGCCCAGCCCACCTGGAGCGCCTGCATGTGCTGCAAGCCGAAGGCCGCCTGGTGCTGGCAGGCCCGCACCCTGCGGTCGACAGCAACGACCCGGGCGCGGCCGGCTTCATTGGCAGCCTGATCGTCGCCGAGTTTGCGTCCCTGGCCGATGCCCAGGCGTGGGCGAAGGCCGATCCGTATGTCGCGGCCGGCGTCTACGCCGATGTGCTGATCAAGCCGTTCAAGCAAGTCCTGCCGTAATGCAAGGAGCGTCGAACCTAATCGGTTCGGCGTACTCCTAATGGCTCATTATTCCCGGTAACCTGCCGACAACGTTCTGAATATTCGTGTGGAATCAGGAGTTCCGATGCGCTTACGTCAGTTGTGTCTGTTGGCAGTGTTAACGATCGGGGCTACGGCCCACGCTGAAGAAACCTCGAGCACCGGCAGTTCCACGCCCCTGTCCTTGAGTGCCGGCAGCCAGATCACCGAGTTGCAGCAACGTTTGCAAGAAAGCGAACGACAACGGGAAGAACTGAGCAAACAACTGCAAAGCGCGGATGCCGCCCGCGAAAGCGCCCAACTGAATCGCTTGCGCCAGGAGAACCAACGCCTGGCCCAGCAACTCAAAGAAACACAGGGTGGCGCCTTGACGCGCTGGCTGACCGAACAACAACAGTGGTTCGTCACGGGTGCGGCCGTCGCGCTGATCGCCTTGCTGTGCGGGATCTTCGCCAGCGGTGGGCACCGTCGCCGTCGACAATGGCTAAATTGAGTAAGTCATGAGCGAGCTGTTACTGATAGATGATGACCAGGAGCTCTGTGAGCTGTTGAGCAGTTGGCTGAGCCAGGAAGGCTTTCACGTACGCGCCTGCCACGATGGCTTGAGCGCCCGCAAAGCCTTGGCCGACGCCGCCCCGGCGGCTGTGGTGCTTGACGTGATGCTGCCCGACGGCAGCGGCCTGGAATTGCTCAAGCAATTGCGCACCGACCATCCGGAGCTACCGGTACTGATGCTTTCGGCCCGTGGCGAACCGCTGGACCGTATCCTCGGCCTGGAACTGGGCGCCGACGATTACCTGGCCAAACCCTGCGACCCTCGGGAACTCACCGCCCGCTTGCGCGCCGTACTGCGCCGCAGCCACCCTGCGGCCGTATCCACGCAGATGGAACTGGGTGACCTTTGCTTCAGCCCGGTGCGCGGCGTGGTCAGCATCGATGAACAGGAATTCTCTCTCACCGTCTCCGAAAGCCGTCTGCTGGAAGCCTTGCTGCGCCAGCCCGGCGAACCGCTGGACAAGCAGGAACTGGCGCAGATCGCACTGGGGCGCAAGCTGACGCTCTACGACCGCAGCCTGGACATGCACGTCAGCAACCTGCGCAAGAAGATCGGCCCGCACCCGGACGGTCGGCCACGGATCGTGGCATTGCGTAGCCGCGGTTATTACTACAGCCTTTAAGGCAGTTCTAAGTGGCAAGCTGCAAGCGGCAAGTGAAAAGCGCTGACTTGCCGCTTGCAGCTGACAACTTGCAGCTGCGCCTCTCCCTTACCAAACCTTTACCCTCTCCTGACGGCGCCTGACCTTGATCTCCTTAATCTACCCACATCCGGACTCACCGGAATAGAGACAGGAGAATCACCATGCGCAAGACCCTTATCGCTCTGATGTTCGCCGCTGCCCTGCCGACCGTTGCCATGGCCGCCATGCCGGAAGGCCCAGGCCCGATGGGCGGCCCTGAAGGTCACATGATGGGTGGCCCGGGCCACGGCGGTGAACACGGTCCACGCGGCAGAGGCGGCCCATTCCGCGAGCTGGACCTGAGCAAGGAACAACGCCAGCAAATCGGCAAGTTGATGGGTGAGCAATGGCACGCTCGCAAAGACCTGGTCAAAAAGTACCTGGACAAACTCCCGGCCGCCGACCAGAAAGCCATGCAGGATGAAATCGAGGCGGGCAAGCTGAAAACCCAGGCCGACATCCGCGCCGTGCTGAAACCCGATCAGCAGAAGAAATTCGACGAGATCGTCAAGAAACAAGCCGAGCGCCGTGCCGAATGGAAGGAATTCCAAGCCTGGAAAGCCCAACAGCCGCAAAAAGCGCAATAATGCTCTAGCTTTACTTCCCCCAGCCCAGCGGCGCACCCGCTGGGCTTTTCCTGTTTGAGGGTTTCCTGTGCGCTCATTGTTCTGGCGGATCCTGGCAAGTTTCTGGCTGGCCATCGCCTTGGTTGCCGGGTTATCGATCCTGCTTGGGCACATGCTTAATCAAGATGCCTGGATTCTCAGCCGCCACCCCGGCCTGCGCAATCTGGCGCAGGAATGGACCCAGCTCTATGAAGCCCAAGGCGAGGACGCCGCGCAGGACTTGCTGCAGCAGCGCAAACGCCAGTACCACATCGACGTGCAGGTGCTGAACGAAAGCGGCGATCCAGTGGTGCGCGGCACCTTCCCGCGCCGCGCCGCCGCTTTCGAAGCCAAACAGAACGACAGCAAGGACGGCCACCTGCCGTGGCGGCGCCTGACCGCCGAGTACACCAGCGAAAAAACCGGTGACACTTACCTGCTGATCTACCGCATCCCCCACCCGGAACTGGACGCCTGGCATCGGGGCAGCCTGATGTGGCCGCTGAGCGCCTTGGCGATTGCCCTGGTGGTGCTGACCCTGTTCAGCCTGCTGGTGACGTTGTCCATCACCCGCCCGCTCAGCCGTCTGCGCGGGGCTGTGCACGATCTTGGCCAGACCACCTACCAGCAGAACAGCCTGGCGAAACTGGCCAACCGCCGCGATGAGTTCGGCGTACTGGCCAACGACTTCAACCGCATGGGAGCACGCCTGCAAAGCCTGATCGGCAGCCAACGCCAGTTGCTGCGCGATGTGTCCCACGAACTGCGTTCACCGTTGGCCCGCCTGCGCATCGCCCTGGCCCTGGCCGAACGCGCCAGCCCCGAAGAGCGCGAGCGCCTGTGGCCGCGCCTGACCCGCGAATGCGATCGCCTGGAAGCACTGATCAGCGAAATCCTGGTGCTTGCCCGCGTCGATGCCGACAACGCCAGTGCCGAAGAAATGGACCTGGTCCCGCTGCTCAAAACCCTGCAAAAGGACGCCCAGCTCGGTGCACCGGAGCAGGTAGTCGCGCTGAACGCCGACGCCGACCTGCACCTCAAAGGCTGGCCGACCATGATCGAACGGGCGGTGGATAACCTGTTGCGCAATGCCCAACGCTTCAACCCACCGGGGCAGCCTATCGAGTTGCAAGCCCAACGCCAGGGTGAGCGCATTCTGATCAGCGTGCGTGACCATGGCCCCGGCGTCGAAGCCGAGCACCTGAGCCAGCTGGGCGAACCGTTTTACCGCGCCCCCGGCCAGACCGCCCAGGGCCACGGTCTTGGCCTGGCCATTGCGCGCCGCGCCGCCGAACGCCATGGCGGCAGCCTGCTCCTGAGCAACCATCCCGACGGCGGTTTTATCGCCAGTATCGACCTGCCGTTGAAACCTGGGGTTGTCACGCCGGTGTGATGATCTTCTATAGTGGCCCTTCTCTTACGGAGGGCCTTTGATGATTGACTTGCTGACACCCATCCAAGCCGCACTCGATTTACCGCCGACCCCACTGGCCAGAACCTCGGCCGGTGCCCTGCCCTCGACCTTCGCCGTCACCGAACTGGCCGTTGCCAGCATCGGCGCCGCCGGCCAGGCCGTCGCGCAACTGGTCCAGCAACAGACCGGACGCTTGCCTGCGGTCACGGTGGACCAGCGCCTGGCATCCTTCTGGTTCTCGTCGTCGATTCGCCCGGTTGGCTGGCAGGTACCGCCGCTGTGGGACCCGGTAGCCGGTGACTATGCCAGTGCCGACGGCTGGATTCGTTTACACACCAACGCGCCCCATCACCGCGCGGCCGCCGAGAGCATACTGGGCAAAGTCACCGACCGAACCGACATGGCCGGCAAAGTGGCAACCTGGAACGCTGCAAACCTGGAGCAGGCGATCGTCGATGCGGGCGGTTGCGCCGCGCAGATGCGTAGCTGGCAGGCCTGGCAAACCCACCCCCAAGGGTTGGCGGTGAATGCCGAGGCGTTGGTACAGCGACGTACCTTCGACACGGTGACTGAACAACCCTGGCTCGGCTCCGTCGCGCGCCCACTGGCGGGGATCAAGGTGCTGGACCTCACCCGGGTTTTGGCCGGCCCCGTGGCCAGCCGCTTCCTGGCTGGCCTCGGCGCCGATGTGCTGCGTATCGATTCACCCAGCTGGAACGAACCCGGCGTGGTGCCGGAGATGACCCTGGGTAAACGCTGCGCCCGTCTGGACCTGAAAAGCGCCGAAGGCCGGCAGATCTTCGAGACGCTGCTCAAAGACGCGGACATCCTGTTCCACGGCTATCGCGCCGACGCCCTGGAGCACCTGGGCTACAACGCCGAGGAACTGCAACGACTCGCCCCCGGCCTGATCGACGCGAGTCTCAACGCTTACGGCTGGAGCGGGCCGTGGCGCAATCGGCGGGGTTTCGACAGCCTGGTGCAGATGAGCAGCGGGATTGCCGAAGCCGGCATGGCCTGGCAACAGGCGGACAGACCGGTGCCGCTACCGGTACAGGCGCTGGATCACGCTACCGGGTATCTGCTGGCGGCCGGTGCGATTCAAGCCTTGAGTGAGCGCTTGAAAACCGGGCGTGGCGGTTCGGCGCGGTTGTCATTGGCACGCACGGCGAAGTTGCTGGTGGACGCCGGGCCAGTGCCCGCGCAACCGGCGCTACGCGCTGAAGGGCCGGATGATCAAGGCTTGGTGGTGGAACCGACGGCCTGGGGCCCGGCGCACCGGTTGCTGGCGCCGTTGAGCATCAGCGGGACGCCATTGCAGTGGGAGTTGCCGGCTGGGAAACTGGGTTCGCATCGACCGCAGTGGTGACCTTAAGACTGCTATCGGGAGCAAGCCCCCTCCCACACTCGACCGCATTGCAAATCAAGTGTGGGAGGGGGCTTGCTCACGATGAGGCCAGTACTGCCACAATCAATCCCCCCGGTTCAGCGACGTCCACAAATGCTGCGCCGCATAGGCCCTCAAAGGCCGCCATGCCTCGGCGCGGGCCAACAATTGTCGCGCCGAAACCGGCCTGCCCTCTAACGCTGCCAACGCATTGATCAAGCCGATATCGCCGGAGGCAAACGCATCCGGCTCGCGCATCTGACGCATGGCGATGTACTGCGCGGTCCAGTCGCCGATGCCCGGCAAGGCCACCAGCCGCGCCACGCCTTCCTTGAGAGTGGCCTTGGGCTCGAATACTTGCGGATCGTCCAGCCACGCCTGGGCCACTCCCGACAAGGTCCGTCCCCGCGCCTTGGGCATGCCCAGGCTCGCCAGGTCCGCTGCGGCGAGGACCTGGGCCGTGGGGAACGCATGGGTGATGCCCGGGTGCGGTGTTTGCAGCGGCTGCCCATAGTGCGCCACCAACTTGCCTGCCAGGCGGATAGCCGCAACCACTGTGATCTGCTGCCCCAGCACCGCGCGAATCGCCAGCTCCAGCCCATCCCAAGTGCCTGGAACCCGAAGCCCCGGGCGAGCGGCGACCAATGCGGCCATCAGCGGATCGGCAGCCAATTGCGCGCCAATCAACTCGGGCTGTGCATCCAGATCAAACATTGCCCTCAAGCGTCGCTCGATCTCGGGCAGGGCCTGCGCGTCGGGAAACGCCACCTCAACCTCCAGCCAATCGCCCGAACCCGGCGCCACACAGATCCAACCCAACTGCCCATTCACACTGATGCTGCGCCGATACACGCCGTCGACCAGGGTTTCCAGGCCGGTAAGTGCGCGCATCGTCAGAAAATCCACCATCGCCGCCCAATCATAGGGCGGCTGATACACCAGTCTCACAACGACAACACCCCGCGGTACAAGCCATACGCCGCCAGGCCTGCGCCGGCGATCACGCCGCTGAAAATGCCTTTTTCCATCAGCGTGAACAAGGGGCGGCCCTGTTCGCGCTTGGCCTGGGCGAACAGAATCACCCCCGGTGCGTAAAGCAGTGCTGACAACAACAGGTATTTCAGGCCCGCGGCGTAGAGCAGCCAGAGGGCATAACCGAGGGCGATCAGCCCGACCAGTAAATCCTGCCGGCGTCGGCGCTGGGCGCCTTCATAGGTTTCGCCGCGCCCACTCAGCAACACGGCATAGGCCGCCGACCAGAGATAGGGCACCAGAATCATCGAAGACGCGAGGTAGATCAGGGTGGTGTAGGTGCTTTGGGAAAACAGCGTCACCACCAGAAAAGCCTGGATCATCACGTTGGTCAGCCACAAGGCGTTGACCGGCACCTGGTTGGCGTTTTCCTTTTTCAGGAAGGCCGGCATGGTCTTGTCCTGCGCCGTGGAGTAGAGGATCTCGGCGCAGAGCAACGCCCACGAGAGCAAGGCTCCCAGCAATGACACCGCCAGGCCGAGGCTGATCAGCATCGCGCCCCATGGGCCAACGATATGTTCCAGCACGCCGGCCAGGGACGGGTTTTGCAATTGCGCCAACTCCGGCCGGCTCATGATGCCCAGGGACAACACATTCACCAGCACCAGCAGCGCCAGCACGCCAAGAAAGCCGATCACCGTGGCGCGCCCCACATCCACGCGTTTCTCGGCCCGCGCCGAATACACGCTGGCCCCCTCGATGCCGATAAACACAAACACGGTGACCAGCATCATGTGGCGCACCTGGTCGACCACGCTGCCGATCTTCGGGTTGCCCAGGCCCCAGATATCCCGGGTGAAGATATCGGCCTTGAACGCCACGGCGGCGATCACGATAAACATCAGCAGCGGCACGATCTTCGCCACGGTAGTGATCTGGTTGATGAACGCCGCCTCCTTGATCCCGCGCAGTACCAGAAAATGCACCGCCCACAGCAACAGCGACGCACAGCCGATGGCGACCGGCGTATTCCCCTGGCCGAACACCGGAAAAAAGTAGCCGAGGGTGCTGAACAGCAAGACGAAGTAGCCGACGTTGCCCATCCAGGCACTGATCCAATAGCCCCACGCCGATGAGAAACCCATGTAGTCGCCAAACCCGGCCTTGGCATAGGCATACACTCCGGAATCCAGCTCGGGCTTGCGATTGGCCAGGGTCTGGAACACGAACGCGAGGGTCAGCATGCCGACGGCGGTGATGGCCCAACCAATCAATACGGCACCCACCTCGGCGCGGGCAGCCATGTTTTGCGGCAGAGAAAAGATCCCGCCGCCAATCATCGATCCCACCACCAAGGCAATCAGGGCACTGAGTCGCAGTTTCTGCGGCGATTGGGACATGAACACTCCTGATGAACAACAACTTGAGCTGAAAACTGTGCACTTCGCTCATTGACTCGGCGAGCGCAACGTTTATTAGAAACCGCGATAAAACTTACTTATTCATAACGTAGCGGCATTTCAATTAATCCGATTCGGGTTTATTTAGAATTTAAATACTGCAATCTATGGCCTATCGCCATCTTTCTGTCAAAAGTTTGCACAATCGAGAATACAGACTAGTTTAAAACATCCATACCGCTGCCCACTGATTAACCACAAAGAAGAGAGCGCTCTAGAAAGCGTTTCTCCGAGGATTTTTATCGCCCGCGAATCGCCATCCTAAGTCATTAATTCACAATGGAATGTGCCAATGAAGTGATCTGAGTCAGCTGTTTGATTAGCGCACAGAATTATTCTGTGGTCTCTCTTCTCCTGCATTGGAGTCATGCAATGTCTGAAACTCCCGGAAAACTTAGGCTGGGTGCACTGGTTGCACTTGTCGTGGGTTCGATGATTGGCGGCGGGATCTTTTCTTTGCCGCAAAACATGGCCGCCAGCGCCGACGTCGGCGCCGTATTGATTGGCTGGTTCATCACCGCCATCGGCATGCTGACCCTCGCATTTGTGTTTCAGACCCTGGCCAACCGCAAGCCCGACCTCGACGGCGGGGTGTATGCCTACGCCAAAGCCGGGTTCGGCGACTACATGGGCTTCTCATCGGCGTGGGGCTATTGGATCAGCGCCTGGCTGGGCAACGTCGGCTACTTCGTCTTGCTGTTCAGCACCCTCGGTTACTTCTTCCCGATCTTCGGCGAGGGCAACACGCCGGCAGCCGTGATCGGCGCCTCGGTGCTGCTGTGGGCCGTGCATTTCCTGGTGCTGCGTGGCATCAAGGAAGCGGCGTTCATCAACCTGGTGACTACCGTCGCCAAGGTGGTGCCGCTGCTGCTGTTCGTGTTGATCGCCCTGTTCGCGTTCAAGCTGGACATCTTCACCGCTGATATCTGGGGCGTGAAAAACCCCGACCTGGGCAGCGTGGCGAACCAGGTGCGCAACATGATGCTGGTCACCGTGTGGGTGTTCATCGGCATCGAAGGCGCGAGCATCTTCTCGTCCCGTGCGCAAAAGCGCAGTGACGTGGGCAAGGCCACCGTGATCGGCTTTATCACCGTGCTGCTGTTCTTGATGCTGGTGAACGTGCTGTCCCTGGGGATCATGACCCAGCCGGAACTGGCCAAGCTGCAGAACCCGTCGATGGCCGCCGTGCTGGAACATGTGGTGGGCCACTGGGGCGCGATACTGATCAGCGTCGGCTTGATCATCTCGCTGCTGGGAGCACTGCTGTCGTGGGTGCTGCTGTGTGCGGAGATCATGTTCGCCGCAGCCAAGGACCACACCATGCCGGAGTTTTTGCGCCGCGAAAACGCCAACCACGTGCCGGTCAACGCGCTGTGGTTGACCAACGCGATGGTGCAGCTGTTCCTGGTGATCACGCTGTTTTCCGCCAGCACCTACCTGTCGCTGATCTACCTCGCCACCTCGATGATCCTGGTGCCTTACCTGTGGTCGGCGGCCTACGCCCTGTTGCTGGCGGTGCGCGGCGAGACCTACGAAAACGCCCTGCGCGAACGCAGGAAAGACCTGTGCATCGGCGCCATCGCCCTGATCTACGCGATCTGGCTGCTCTACGCCGGCGGCACCAAATACCTGTTGCTCTCCGCCCTGCTCTACGCCCCCGGCGCGATCCTGTTCGCCAAGGCCAAGCATGAACTGGGCAAACCGATTTTCACCAACGTCGAGAAGCTGATTTTCGCCGCTGTGGTCATAGGCGCCCTGCTGGCGGCCTACGGCCTCTACGACGGCTTCCTGACCCTATAGCGCTTTATCCAAAAGAAGTGTTTCTACTGGAGGATCTGTAATGACCACCGAAAAAGTGAAGTACGGCGTACATTCCGAAGCCGGCAAACTGCGCAAAGTCATGGTGTGCTCCCCAGGCTTGGCCCACCAGCGGCTGACCCCCAACAACTGCGATGAACTGCTGTTCGATGACGTACTGTGGGTCGCCCAGGCCAAGCGCGACCATTTTGATTTCGTCACCAAAATGCGCGAGCGGGACGTTGATGTGCTGGAAATGCACAACCTGCTCACCGATATCGTCGCGATCCCTGAAGCCCTGGATTGGATCCTGGAACGCAAGATCACCGCCAATACCGTGGGCCTGGGCCTGGTCGATGAAGTCGGCTCGTGGCTGCGCAGCCTTGAGCCGCGCAAGATCAGCGAATTCCTGATTGGCGGCGTGTCGGCCGATGACCTGCCGAGCAGCTTCGGTGGCAGGACCCTCGAGATGTTCCGCGACTTCCTCGGGCATTCGAGCTTCATCCTGCCGCCGCTGCCCAACACCCAGTTCACCCGCGACACCACCTGCTGGATCTACGGCGGTGTGACGCTGAACCCCATGTACTGGCCGGCGCGACGCCAAGAGACGCTGCTGACCACCGCCATCTACAAATTCCACCCTGAATTCACCAACGCGGACTTCCAGATCTGGTACGGCGACCCCGACCAGGAGCACGGTGCCTCCACCCTGGAAGGCGGCGACGTGATGCCTATCGGCAACGGCGTGGTGTTGATCGGCATGGGCGAGCGTTCGTCCCACCAGGCGATCGGCCAACTGGCGCGCAACCTGTTCAAGAACAAGGCGGTGGAGAAAGTGATCGTTGCCGGCCTGCCGAAATCCCGTGCGGCGATGCACCTGGACACCGTGTTCAGCTTCTGCGACCGCGACCTGGTCACCATCTTCCCCGAAGTGGTCAACCAGATCGTGCCCTTCACCCTGCGCCCTGACGAGAGCAAGCCCCACGGTATCGATATTCACCGGGAGAAAACCAACTTCCTCGACACCGTCGCCGCCGCCCTTGGCCTCAAGGCCCTGCGCGTGGTGGAAACCGGCGGCAACAGCTTCGCCGCCGAACGCGAGCAGTGGGACGACGGCAACAACGTCGTCGCCCTGGAGCCGGGCGTCGTGATCGGCTACGACCGCAACACCTCCACCAACACCCTGCTGCGCAAGGCCGGTGTGGAAGTCATCACCATCAGCGCCGGTGAACTGGGCCGTGGCCGTGGCGGCGGCCACTGCATGACCTGCCCGATCATCCGCGACCCTATCGACTACTAAACGACCATCTTCCCGGCGGCGTCCACCCGAAGCCGACCGGGCCGATTACCGAATCCAAGGAGAATCATCATGGCGTTCAACATCCACAACCGTAACCTGCTCAGCCTGGAACACCACACCCCGCGCGAGCTGCGCTACCTGCTGGACCTGTCCCGCGACCTCAAGCGCGCCAAGTACACCGGCACCGAACAGCAGCACTTGAAGGGCAACAACATTGCGCTGATCTTCGAAAAAACCTCGACACGCACCCGCTGCGCTTTCGAAGTGGCAGCCTATGACCAGGGCGCCAATGTCACCTACATCGACCCGAACTCCTCGCAGATCGGCCACAAAGAGAGCATGAAGGACACCGCCCGCGTGCTCGGGCGCATGTATGACGCCATCGAATACCGCGGTTTCAAGCAGGAAATCGTCGAGGAGCTGGCCAAGTTCGCCGGCGTGCCGGTGTTCAACGGCCTGACCGATGAATACCACCCCACCCAGATGATCGCTGACGTGCTGACCATGCGTGAACACGCTGACAAGCCCATCCACGAGATCAGCTACGCCTACCTGGGTGACGCACGCAACAATATGGGCAACTCGCTGTTGCTGGTGGGCGCCAAGCTGGGTATGGACGTACGCATCTGCGCGCCCAAGGCTTTGTGGCCTCACGACGACCTGGTGGGCCGCTGCAAGCAATACGCGCAAGAAAGCGGCGCACGCATCACCCTCACCGATGACCCGAAAGCTGCGGTCAAAGGCGTGGACTTCATCCACACCGACGTATGGGTATCCATGGGCGAGCCCGTGGAAGCCTGGGCAGAGCGTATCGAGCAATTGCTGCCGTACCAGGTCAACAGCGAATTGATGAAAGCCACCGGCAACCCGCGCACCAAGTTCATGCACTGCCTGCCGGCGTTCCATAACAGCGATACCAAGGTCGGCAAGCAGATCGCCGAGCAGTACCCGCACCTGGCCAACGGCATTGAAGTGACCGATGACGTGTTCGAATCGCCGGCCTGCATCGCCTTCGAACAGGCGGAGAACCGCATGCACACCATCAAGGCGATCCTGGTCTCGACCCTGGCTGATTTGTAAACCATTGAAGGAACACGGATAAAACTGTGGGAGGGGGGTTGCTCCCGATGGCGGTGGGTCAGTTAACAGATTTGCTGAATGACACACCGCTATCGGGAGCAAGCCCCCTCCCACACTGTGTTCACAACGCAGAATTACAGAGGGACTTTTGTATGCGTATCGTCGTTGCACTGGGCGGTAACGCCCTGCTCCGCCGTGGCGAACCCATGACGGCGGACAATCAACGCGCCAATATCCGAATCGCCACCGAACAGATCGCCAAGATCCACCCCGGCAACGAGCTGGTGATCGCCCACGGCAATGGCCCGCAGGTCGGCCTGCTGTCGTTGCAGGCGGCGGCCTACACCCAGGTTTCGCCGTACCCGCTGGACGTGTTGGGTGCCGAGACCGAAGGCATGATCGGCTACATCATCGAACAGGAACTGGGCAACCTGCTGGACTTCGAAGTGCCGTTCGCCACCCTGCTCACCCAGGTGGAAGTCGACGCCAAGGACCCGGCCTTCCAGAACCCGAGCAAACCCATCGGCCCGGTGTACTCCAAGGCCGAAGCTGAAAAACTGGCGGGCGAAAAAGGCTGGGCCATTGCTCCGGACGGCGACAAGTATCGTCGTGTGGTCGCCAGCCCACGCCCCAAACGTATCTTCGAAATCCGCCCGATCAAATGGCTACTGGAAAAAAGTAGCATCGTGATCTGCGCCGGCGGCGGCGGTATCCCGACGATGTACGGCGAAGACGGCAAGCTGCGCGGCATTGAGGCAGTGATCGACAAAGACCTGTGTTCCTCGCTGCTGGCCTCGCAACTGGACGCCGATTTGCTGGTGATCGCCACCGACGTCAACGCCGCCTTTATCGACTACGGCAAGCCGACCCAGAAAGCGATCGCCCAGGCCCATCCGGACGACATCGAAAAACTCGGCTTCGCCGCCGGCTCCATGGGCCCCAAGGTCCAGGCGGCCTGCGAGTTCGCCCGCCGAACTGGCAAAACCGCGGTCATCGGTTCACTCTCGGACATCGAAGCCATTGTCCAGGGCCACGCCGGTACACGCATCAGCACGGCAAAACCTGGCATCACCTATCTGTGAAGTAGAGGAGAGACGCCTATGGCTACCTTTGAACCCGGTCACTTGCACGTTGAACGTCACGCACTCAACAAGGATGACTACAGCTACAACCTGTGCATCGACTATGAAGTCAGCCAGGATCCAAAGGAAGGCAAAGGAATGCTGTTCAAGCTGCACGGTTCGGTGCAGGGCAAGGAACTCAAGGAAGAGTTCTACCTGCCCAAGGACCAGGCTTTCGACTTTGCGCGCCATGCGATGAACATTGCGCAGAAGTACGGGATGCCGAAGATCGCCGTACTCAATGGCTCGATGCACAAGCAATACGACTTGATGTTCGAGGATGTACGGCATCAGCTAGATGTGAAGTCCGGCGATCCGGTCAAGCCAGAGCACCTGGCCTGACCGCCACGACCAAGCTCTTGTAGTGAGCGGGCTTGCCCCGCGCCGGGTGGCGCAGCCGCCCCAACAAGGACTCCACGGTGCTTCAGAAAGACCGAGGTGCCTGGGTTCAGGGCGGCTACGCCACCCAGCGCGGGGCAAGCCCGCTCACTACAGATCGCCCGCAGTTTGAACTCGATCGTCTGCAAGGCATACTGGCCACCTTCCGCATCACAGAACCCAACACCACCCCATGCGTATCCACGTCAGCTTCATCGACCGCGTCGGCATTACCCAGGAAGTCCTGGCCCTGCTCGGTGGGCGCAATCTCAACCTGGATGCGGTGGAAATGGTGCCGCCCAACGTCTACATCGACGCACCGACTCTCAGCGCCGAGGTGCTGGAGGAGCTGCGCGATGCGCTGTTCAGCGTGCAGGGGGTGCAAGCGGTGACGGTGGTCGACATCCTCCCCGGCCAGCGTCGCCACCTGCAGCTCGACGCCCTGCTGGCCGCCATGACCGACCCGGTATTGGCCCTGGACAGTGCCGGCAAGATCCTGCTGGCCAACCCCGCACTGATCGCCTTGTATGGTCGCGAACCCGCCGGGGAAAGCATCAGCGAGCTGTTCAACGACCCGGCACTGCTGGAGACCTTGCTGGAACAGGGCTTTCGTTTGCCCCTGCGCGAGATCAGCGTCAACGGCCAGACCCTGCTGCTGGACGCCACGCCGATCACCGACGCCGGCGCCCTGCTGACCCTCTACCCACCCAACCGCATCGGTGAACAGCTGTCGGCCTTGCACCACGACCATGCCGAAGGTTTTGATGCACTGCTGGGCGAGTCCCCGGTGATCCGCACTCTCAAGGCGCGCGCGCAGCGGGTGGCCGCTCTGGATGCACCGCTGTTGATCCAGGGCGAAACCGGCACCGGCAAAGAGTTGGTGGCGCGGGCCTGCCATGCGAGCAGTGCGCGGCACAGTGCGCCGTTCTTGGCCTTGAACTGTGCGGCACTGCCGGAGAACCTCGCCGAGAGTGAGTTGTTCGGCTACGCCCCGGGCGCCTTCACCGGTGCCCAGCGCGGCGGCAAGCCGGGGCTGATGGAACTGGCCAACCAGGGCACAGTGTTCCTGGATGAGATCGGCGAGATGTCGCCGTATTTGCAGGCCAAGTTGCTGCGGTTTCTCAACGATGGCAGTTTCCGTCGTGTGGGCGGCGACCGTGAAGTGCGGGTCAACGTGCGCATCCTCAGCGCCACCCACCGTGACTTGGAGAAGATGGTCAGCGAAGGCACCTTTCGCGAAGACCTGTTTTATCGACTCAATGTGCTCAACGTCGAAGTGCCGCCATTGCGCGAACGCGGCCAGGACATCCTGCTGCTCGCCCGCTACTTCATGCAGCAGGCTTGCGCGCAGATCCAGCGCCCGGTGTGCCGCCTGGCGCCCGGCACCTACCCGGCGTTGCTCGGCAACCGCTGGCCGGGCAATGTGCGCCAACTGCAAAACGTGATCTTCCGCGCCGCCGCCATCTGCGAAAGCAGCCTGGTGGACATCGGCGACCTGGACATCGCCGGCACGTCGGTAGCACGCCAGAGCGACGGCGAAGTCGACAGCCTGGAACAGGCCGTGGAAGACTTCGAGCGCAACCTGCTGGAGACGCTCTACACCAGCTACCCCTCGACCCGCCAACTGGCGAGCCGCCTGCAAACCTCCCACACGGCCATCGCCCATCGCCTGCGTAAATACGGCATCCCCAACAAACCCTGACTGAACAGCAATCCAATTGTGGGAGGGGGCTTGCTCCCGATGGCGGTGTGTCAGCCAACACATGAGGTGTCTGATTTGCCGCCATCGGGTGCAAGCCCCCTCCCACAGGTGAGCGCACTGCAAATTAGGTCCAGGAACGACATCGGCTGTACTGAAAGCGCTACAGCGTAACGATATCGCTACAACCCTGTTTTTTGCGCTCCATGCAAGGCTTTGATCCGCATAGGCTTTTTTTCGCAGGTCGCGCTGTAGCGAAATCGCTACAGCCAAAATGCATAACCCTATAACCATTTTTATTAACTGACTGATTTATAACGGTTTTATAAGATTGGCCGCAATATTGCTAAGCAACTCCCCATTATTCCAATCCCGTCCACCAGACGAATCTGGCCCTGAGGAGTTTCCATGAGCGAGTTGCGTTTCACTGAAGATCACGAATGGCTGCGCGCCGAAGCTGACGGCAGCGTCACCGTGGGTATCACCGCTTTTGCGCAGAATGCGCTGGGTGACGTGGTTTTCGTGCAACTGCCGGAGTTGCAGAGCTACGACAAGGGTGCCGAAGCGTCCACAGTGGAATCGGTAAAAGCCGCCAGCGGTGTGTACATGCCGCTGACCGGCGAAGTGCTGGCAGTGAACGAAGCCTTGAGCGACAGCCCGGAACTGGTCAACGAAGACCCGATGGGCGAAGGCTGGTTCTTCCGCTTCAAACCGGCTGATGCCGGTGCACTGGCTAAGCTGTTGGATCAGGATGCGTACGACCGCCTGATCAAAGCCAACGCTGACGCTTGAGGAGCCCGCCATGACGATCAATCTCAGCACCGCCAACGAATTCATTGCCCGCCACATCGGCCCGCGCCAGGCGGATGAGCAGCAAATGCTCGCCAGCCTGGGTTTCGATTCCCTGGAAGCCCTGAGCGCCAGCGTGATCCCGGAAAGCATCAAGGGCACCAGCGTGCTCGGCCTGGAAGATGGCCTGAGCGAGGCCGAGGCCCTGGCCAAGATCAAGGCCATCGCCGGCAAGAACCAGCTGTTCAAGACCTACATCGGCCAGGGTTACTACAACTGCCACACCCCCTCGCCGATCCTGCGCAACCTGCTGGAAAATCCGGCCTGGTACACCGCCTACACCCCCTACCAGCCGGAAATTTCCCAAGGCCGCCTGGAAGCGCTGCTGAACTTCCAGACCTTGATCAGCGACCTCACCGGCCTGCCGATCGCCAACGCCTCCCTACTCGACGAAGCCACCGCTGCCGCCGAAGCCATGACCTTCTGCAAGCGCCTGAGCAAGAACAAGGGCAGCAATGCCTTCTTTGCCTCGGTGCACAGCCATCCACAAACCCTCGACGTGCTGCGTACGCGTGCCGAGCCGCTGGGCATTGACGTGGTGGTGGGCGATGAGCGCGAACTGACCGACGTCAGCCCGTTCTTCGGCGCCCTGCTGCAATACCCGGCCAGTAACGGTGACGTGTTCGACTACCGTGAGCTGACCGAGCGCTTCCACACCGCCAACGCCCTGGTGGCCGTGGCGGCTGACCTGCTGGCCCTGACGCTGCTGACCCCACCGGGTGAGTTCGGCGCAGACGTGGCGATCGGCAGCGCACAGCGCTTCGGCGTCCCACTGGGCTTTGGTGGCCCGCACGCGGCGTACTTCTCCACCAAGGATGCGTTCAAGCGCGATATGCCGGGGCGTCTGGTCGGCGTGTCCGTGGACCGTTTCGGCAAGCCGGCCCTGCGCCTGGCCATGCAAACCCGCGAGCAACACATCCGCCGCGAAAAGGCCACCAGCAACATCTGCACCGCCCAAGTGCTGCTGGCCAACATCGCCAGCATGTACGCCGTGTACCACGGTCCAAAAGGCCTGACCCAGATCGCGCAGCGCGTCCACCAGTTGACCGCGATCCTGGCCAAGGGCCTGACCGCCCTGGGCCAACAGGTCGAACAAGCGAATTTCTTCGACACCCTGACCCTCAACACCGGCGCCAACACCGCAGCCCTGCACGACAAGGCCCGCGCCCAGCGCATCAACCTGCGTGTGGTGGATGCCGAGCGTCTGGGAGTCTCGGTGGATGAAACCACCACCCAGGCCGATATCGAAACCCTGTGGGCGATCTTCGCCGACGGCAAAGCCTTGCCGGACTTCAACGCCAGCGTTGAAAGCAGCCTGCCGGCCGCCCTGCTGCGCCAGTCGCCGATCCTCAGCCACCCGGTGTTCAACCGCTATCACTCGGAAACCGAGCTGATGCGCTACCTGCGCAAGCTGGCCGACAAGGACCTGGCACTGGATCGCACCATGATCCCGCTGGGCTCGTGCACCATGAAGCTCAATGCCGCCAGCGAAATGATCCCGGTGACCTGGGCCGAATTCGGTGCCTTGCACCCCTTCGCCCCGGCCGAACAAAGCGCCGGCTACCAGCAACTGACGTCCGAGCTGGAAGCCATGCTCTGCGCGGCCACCGGCTACGACGCGATTTCGCTGCAACCGAACGCCGGTTCCCAGGGTGAATACGCTGGCCTGCTGGCCATCCGTGCCTATCACCAAAGCCGTGGCGAAGAGCGCCGCGACATCTGCCTGATCCCCTCGTCGGCCCACGGCACCAACCCCGCGACCGCCAACATGGCCGGCATGCGCGTGGTCGTCACCGCGTGCGACGCGCGTGGCAACGTGGATATCGAAGACCTGCGGGCCAAGGCCATCGAGCATCGCGACCACCTCGCCGCGCTGATGATCACCTACCCGTCTACCCACGGCGTGTTCGAGGAAGGCATCCGCGAAATCTGCGGCATCATTCATGACAACGGCGGCCAGGTGTACATCGACGGCGCCAACATGAATGCCATGGTCGGGCTGTGCGCGCCGGGCAAGTTCGGCGGCGACGTGTCCCACCTGAACCTGCATAAAACCTTCTGCATCCCCCATGGCGGTGGCGGCCCGGGCGTCGGCCCGATTGGCGTGAAATCCCACCTGACGCCATTCCTGCCGGGCCATGCGGCCATGGAACGCAAGGAAGGTGCGGTGTGCGCGGCGCCGTTCGGCAGCGCGAGCATTTTGCCGATCACTTGGATGTACATCAGCATGATGGGCGGCGCGGGCCTCAAGCGCGCTTCGCAGTTGGCGATCCTCAACGCCAACTACATTTCCCGTCGCCTGGAAGAGCACTACCCCGTGCTGTACACCGGCAGCAACGGCCTGGTCGCGCATGAATGCATCCTGGATCTGCGCCCGCTGAAAGACAGCAGCGGCATCAGCGTGGACGACGTGGCCAAGCGCCTGATCGACTTCGGCTTCCACGCGCCGACCATGTCGTTCCCGGTCGCCGGGACCTTGATGATCGAGCCGACCGAAAGTGAATCCAAGGAAGAACTGGATCGCTTCTGCAACGCGATGATCGCCATCCGTGAAGAAATTCGCGCGGTTGAAAACGGCACCCTCGACAAGGACGACAACCCGCTCAAGAACGCGCCGCACACCGCGGCGGAACTGGTGGGTGAATGGTCGCATCCGTACAGCCGTGAACAAGCGGTGTACCCGGTGGCGTCGTTGATCGAAGGCAAGTACTGGCCACCGGTGGGTCGTGTGGACAACGTGTTTGGCGACCGTAACCTGGTGTGTGCGTGCCCTTCGATCGAGAGCTACGCATAACCGAAAGGTCAACTCGGTCCCCTGTGGGAGGGGGCTTGCTCCCGATAGCGATGGGTCAGCTACAGATATGCTGGCTGAACCACTGCAATCGGGAGCAAGCCCCCTCCCACACTGACCCAGCCAAATAATAAGAAACCGGAGAACAACCATGTCCCTCAGCGTGTTCGACCTGTTCAAGATTGGCATCGGCCCCTCCAGTTCCCACACCGTCGGCCCGATGCGCGCCGCCGCTCGCTTTGTCGAGGGGCTCAAGCGTGACAACCTGCTGAGTGCCACCGCCTGCGTCAAGGTGGAACTCTATGGCTCCCTCGGCGCCACCGGCAAAGGCCACGGCAGCGACAAGGCCGTGCTGCTGGGCCTGGAAGGCGAACACCCAGATACCGTGAATACCGACACCGTGGCTGCCCGCCTGGCCCACATGCGCCAAGATGGCCGCCTGAATCTGCTCGGTGAACACAGCATTGTGTTCAACGAGAAAGAACACTTGGCGATGATTCGCAAACCCCTCGCCTACCACCCCAACGGCATGATCTTTCGCGCCTTCGACGCCGCCGGCATCCAGATCCGCAGCCGCGAGTACTACTCGGTCGGTGGTGGTTTCGTGGTGGATGAAGACGCGGCCGGCGCCGACCGGATTGTCGAAGACGCCACGGCCCTGACCTTCCCGTTCAAGAACGCCAAGGAGTTGCTGGGCCATTGCACCACCTATGGGTTGTCCATCAGCCAGGTGATGTTGACCAACGAAAGTGCCTGGCGGCCCGAAGTGCAAACCCGCGTCGGCCTGCTGAAGATCTGGCAGGTGATGCAGGACTGCGTGGACGCCGGTTGTCGCAACGAAGGGATTTTGCCCGGTGGCTTGAAGGTCAAGCGCCGTGCGGCCGCCCTGCACCGGCAGTTGTGCAAGAACCCGGAGTCCTCGCTGCGCGACCCACTGTCGGTGCTCGACTGGGTCAACCTCTACGCCTTGGCGGTCAACGAAGAAAACGCCAACGGCGGGCGCGTGGTCACGGCGCCCACCAATGGTGCAGCCGGGATCGTGCCGGCGGTGCTGCATTACTACATGCGCTTTATTCCGGGCGCGAATGAAGATGGCGTGGTGCGCTTTCTGCTCACCGCCGCCGCCATCGGCATTTTGTACAAGGAAAACGCCTCGATCTCAGGCGCCGAAGTCGGTTGCCAGGGCGAGGTCGGCGTGGCCTGTTCCATGGCGGCCGGTGCGTTGTGCGAGGTATTGGGCGGCACGGTATCCCAGGTAGAAAACGCCGCCGAGATCGGGATGGAGCACAACCTCGGCCTGACCTGCGACCCGATTGGCGGGCTGGTGCAGGTGCCCTGTATCGAGCGCAACGCGATGGGCTCGGTCAAGGCGATCAATGCCGTGCGCATGGCCTTGCGTGGCGATGGGCAGCACTTTGTGTCCCTCGACAAGGTGATCCGCACCATGCGCCAGACCGGCGCCGACATGAAAAGCAAATACAAGGAAACCGCCCGTGGCGGTTTAGCCGTCAACATTATCGAGTGCTGACGCCCCACGGCGCGCCGGCACGTTTTTCAGGAGCTGAATATGTCCACCGAAACCCTGTTGAAAACCCCACTGCATGCGCTGCACATCGAACTCGGCGCACGCATGGTGCCCTTCGCCGGCTACGACATGCCGGTACAGTACCCGTTGGGCGTGATGAAGGAGCACCTGCACACCCGTGAACAGGCCGGGTTGTTCGATGTGTCCCACATGGGCCAGATCCGCCTCACCGGCGCCAATGCCGCCAAAGCCTTGGAAACCCTGGTACCGGTCGACATCATCGACCTGCCGGTCGGCATGCAACGCTACGCGATGTTCACCAATGAGCAAGGCGGCATCCTCGACGACCTGATGGTGGCCAACCTGGGTAACGACGAACTGTTCCTGGTGGTCAACGCCGCCTGCAAGGACCAGGACCTGGCGCACCTGCGCAAGCATATCGGCGAGCAGTGCAGCATCGAGCCGCTGTTCGAAGAACGCGCCCTGCTGGCCCTGCAAGGCCCGGCGGCAGTGAAGGTGTTGGCGCGCCTGGCGCCGCAGGTCACCCAGATGACTTTCATGCAGTTCGCCAGCCTGCGCCTGCTGGGCGTGGACTGCTATGTCAGTCGCTCCGGCTACACCGGTGAAGACGGCTTCGAAATCTCGGTGCCGGCCGCCAACGCTGAAAGCCTGGCCCGCAGCCTGCTGGCCGAAACCGAAATACAGCCCATCGGCCTGGGTGCCCGCGACTCGCTGCGCCTGGAAGCCGGCCTGTGCCTGTATGGCCATGACATGAACACTGACACCACGCCGATCGAAGCGAGCCTGCTGTGGGCGATCTCCAAGGCTCGTCGGGCCGACGGCGCACGTGCCGGTGGGTTCCCCGGCGCAGATCGCATCTTCACCCAGCAGCAAACCGGCGTGAGCCGCAAGCGCGTTGGCCTGCTGCCCCAGGAGCGCACACCGGTGCGTGAAGGTGCGGAAATCGTCGACGCCCACGGCACCGTGATCGGCAGCGTGTGCAGCGGTGGCTTTGGTCCAAGTTTGGGCGGCCCACTGGCCATGGGTTACCTGGACAGCACACACACCGCACTGGACACCGAAGTCTCTGCGTTGGTGCGTGGGAAAAAGGTGCCACTTCGTGTAAGTAAAATGCCATTTGTGCCACAACGTTACTATCGTGGCTGAGTGACTGTTCCTATAAGTAACGCGGTTGCGTTAACGTGCACTAAACTGTAACGCAACCGCCATAAAACAGTGCATTGACGATAGTCAATGCACTAGAAGTAAACCTATAACAAGTGATCCTTTCTATCGCATAAGCCAACCGGGTACTGTTGACCAAAGTGTCATGAAGCCAAGCAAAACCTGGGCTTTTGGCGGGGCTTGTATTTTCTGTCTTAGTTGGCGTAGAGTTTGGTTACTGTGTTTGCATGGGTCGCTTTGAACCTGGACCTGGGCAGTAGCCAAAGTTTGCTACAACCCGTTCGACGTCTCTTACTTTCCTGCAACTCAGCCCAGTACTCTTTCATGTGAAAGGGGCTGTCATTAATTTTTAGCGTCAAAGGAAAGAAGAAAATGTCAGATCGTCAGAGCGGCACCGTCAAGTGGTTTAACGACGAAAAAGGGTTTGGTTTTATCACTCCAGAAAGCGGTCCGGATCTGTTCGTGCATTTCCGCGCTATCCAGGGGAACGGCTTCAAGAGCCTGAAAGAAGGCCAGAAAGTCACCTTCAAAGCCGTGCAGGGCCAGAAAGGCATGCAGGCTGATGAAGTACAAGCAGAAGGCTGATCCTTCCTGCGACAAAAAGCCCCTGATGGTGACATCAGGGGCTTTTTTATGCGCGTTTGTTCGTAGAATGGCTTTTTTATCTTGAGAGCCCTGCCATGTCCAAACCCCTGCTGAGTCCCCAAGGCGAATTCCCCGCCGTTGGCCTGGGCCGTCGACTGGCAGCAATCTTCTATGACTTCCTGCTGTGCACCGCCTTGCTGATCGTTACGGCGTTTATCTACAAGCTGGTGTGGATCGCCTTTATCGGCGAAGCCAGGATGCGCACCCTCACCGAGTCCGGGGCACTGGACGGTGACCCGTTGCTGTCGACCCTTCTGTTCTTTGTGCTGTTTGGGTTCTTCGCCAAGTTCTGGACCCATTCGGGGCAAACCCTGGGCATGCAGGTGTGGGGCGTGCGCGTACAGAACGCCGACGGCTCACGCATCAGCCTGTGGCAGGCGCTGCTGCGCTTTGTGGTCGCGATTGCTTCGTGGTTGTGCGTGGGGCTGGGGTTTGTCTGGTCGCTGTTCGACAAGCGTAAACGCAGCTGGCATGACATCTATTCGGATACGCAGTTGGTGCGAATCCCGAAGCAAAAGAAATAATCCCAGGGACACCTATCAACTGTGGGAGGGGCAAGTCCCCTCCCACAGTTTGACCCGACTCAAGTCAGGCGTTACCGGCCAGTTTGAGACGCGCTGCCTGGGTGAAATCCAGCATGCGCTTGAGCGGCCGCACGGCCTGCGGGATCACCGAAGGCTCGACGAAGATCTCATTGCTGCCCTCACGCAGGCATTGCAGCGTGCGTTCCAGCGTGTTCATCGCCATCCATGGGCAGTGTGCGCAACTACGGCACGCGGCACCGTTGCCGGCGGTAGGCGCTTCGACAAAGACCTTGTCCGGGCACAGCTGCTGCATCTTGTAGAAGATGCCGCGGTCGGTGGCGACGATAAAGGTCTTGTTCGGCAAACGCTGGGCAGCGGCAATCAGTTGGCTGGTCGATCCCACGGCGTCGGCCAGCTCGATCACCGACGTCGGCGACTCCGGGTGCACCAGGATGGCGGCATCCGGGTACAACGCCTTCATGTCCTCCAATTGCTTGGACTTGAACTCTTCGTGGACGATGCAGGCACCGTCCCACAGCAGCATGTCGGCCCCGGTCTGGCGCTGGATGTAGGTGCCCAGGTGCTTGTCCGGCCCCCAGATGATCGTCTCGCCGTTGTCCATCAGGCTTTCGACGATTTCCAGCGCGCAACTTGAAGTCACGACCCAGTCCGCCCGGGCCTTGACCGCCGCCGAGGTGTTGGCATACACCACCACGGTGCGCTCGGGATGCTGATCGCAGAACGCCGAAAACTCATCCACCGGGCAGCCCAGGTCCAGGGAGCACGTGGCTTCCAGGGTCGGCATGAGAATGCGCTTTTCAGGGGTGAGGATTTTCGCGGTCTCACCCATGAAACGCACACCGGCGACCAGTACGGTCTTGGCCGGGTGAGCGGCGCCGAAGCGGGCCATTTCCAGGGAGTCGGAAACGCAGCCACCGGTTTCTTCGGCCAAGGCCTGAATCACCGGATCACAATAGAAGTGGGCAACCAGCACCGCGTCTTGAGCTTTAAGCTCAGCGGCGATGGCGGTTCGCAGGCTCGCCTCTTCATCGGCGCTAAGGGCCTTGGGCTGCTTGGCGTCGAGGTGGGCTTGAACCAGTAGGCGTTCGGAAATTTGCGTCATGTTCGCAAGACCTGCAGGCGCAGTTGCGCGAAAGTCGAGTGTACCACCGGCTCTGGAGCCCTTCGGGCACCGCCGGACGAAGTGATTGTATTCATCAAGCACGGGTGAAGCTGCGCAAGGCTACAGAATATCCAATGGATTCAAAAGCCTAATCTGGCTTTCTAAAGGCGCGCCTGTCGGGCAATAACGGCGGGGCCATCCTGCAGCAGAATCGAGTCTTGCAGACTGGCCGGGATTTCCTGGGATTTTTTGCCGGCCCGGGCCGCATGCTCAAGCAGCGTCAGGTAATCGCGCCTGGACGAACCTCCGAAATTGACAGCGCGGGCGGCAACATTGACGCAAAAGAGCCATGTCCAAACTGGCTGATTGCCGTAGCCCTGCTCAGAAGCGGCAAGCAGTGGGTCAGCACACTGCCGATAAACGCGGCGATTAAGATGATTCAACGCAACAATCAAAACCACCCCGCAAGCTACTTCCCGCCAGACTCACCCGAGAACAAGGACCAAAAAGGCATAAACCCAGCCTGAGCGCACCAAAACTGTGCGATTTTTTACTAAATAACGCGGCATTCCTCACGTTTTTTGCAATAAATCCTACAACCCATGTAACAATTCGTTTAATGATGGCTCAAGTATGGCAAGTCCCCCGGCTTCACGATTTGGCTCAGGGGCATCGTTTGTGTGATTACGTTAAGGAAGTCGAGTGCCGAGTCAGCCCTCAACCGAACGCCTGTGGGGTATCCAGAAACTGGGCATCGCCCTGCTCTGCCTGTGCGCGCTACCGGCAGGTGCCGCCGATGGGCCGCAGCCCGATCTGGAAGCCCTGCGTTTGCAGCAACAACAACAGCGCGATCTGCAGCAATTACAACTGGAGCAGCGCCAGCGCCAACTGCAACGCGGCAGTTTCGCTCCCGCCGTGGCCACGCCGGCCTTGCCTGCGGCCGCCAAAGATGAGCGTTGCTGGCCCCTGAGCGGCACGCGCCTGGCTGGTGTCACCTTGTTCAGCAAGGCGCAGTTGAACAAACGCATCGAACCCTACGTGGCCCCCTGCATGGGCGTCGCCCAGATCAACCGCCTGTTGGCCGAGATTACCCGCCTGTATGTCGACGCCGGCTACATCGCCAGTCGTCCGTACCTGGTCAGTAAGCCGACCGCCGGCCAGCCGCTGGCGATTCACGTCGAAGAAGGCTACCTCGAAGCCATCGAACTGGCCGACCAGAGCCTGCCGGTGTCGCTGGGCGGAGCATTCCCCGGCATGCTGGGCAAGCCGCTGAACCTGCGCGACCTGGAACAGGGCCTGGACCAACTCAACCGCCTGCGCTCGGTCGACCTCACCGCCGACATCGCACCAGGCAGCGCGCCCGGCGCCTCGCGCATCCTCCTGCGCCCACGCAGCAGCGCCTCGCGCTGGGCGCTGGGGCTTGGGCTGGATAACCTCGGCAGCGCCGGCACCGGGCGCGATCGCAACGCCGTCAACCTGAACCTGGACAGCCCGCTGGAGCTCAACGACTCGCTCAACCTGAGCTTCAGCGACACCCTCAACCATGGCCCGCGCTACAGCCGCAGTCACAGTCTGTTTTATTCGATCCCCTACGGGTACTGGACCTACAGCCTGTTCGCCAGCCATGTCGAATACCGCTCGCCCTATACCGTCGGCCGCACGACGCTCTACAACGGCGGCCGCACCGATCAGGTCAGCCTGCGCAGCGACCGGGTGTTGTGGCGCGACCAAGGCCATCAACTCAGCGCCAACCTGCAATTGGCCTACAAGGACGTGGACAGCTACCTGCAAAAAGCCCATCTGGAGATTCAGAGCCCCACGCTGACCGTGGCCCAGGCCGGGGTGAACCTGTTCTGGCTCAACAGCGCCGTGTGGAACCTCGACGTCAATTACGCCCAGGGCCTGACCTGGTTCGGCGCTGATCGTGACGCTGACTCAACACAGAAGAATCTGCCCAAGGCGCAATTTCACAAGTACCGCGCCAACCTGACCCAATGGCGCAACGGCCAATGGGGCGGGCAACCGTGGCAGTGGCATAGCCAGTTGTCCGCGCAATACAGCCCCGACGCGTTGCCCGCTATTGAACAACTGCTGGGCACCGACGATTCGGCGGTACGTGGCTATCGCGAAAACAGTGCGTCCGGCGCCATCGGCGCGCTGTGGCGCAACACCCTGAGCCTGCCGCTCAACAACAACCTTCCAGTGAAGATCACCCCGCGACTTGGCCTCGACAACGGCTGGGTCAAGCGCGAACACGGTGCCCCGGGCCAACGCCTGAGCGGTGCCAGTGCCGGGCTCAACCTGAGCTGGAAGAACGTACAGCTCGACTTCGATTACCAACGCAGCCTCAACACACCCGCAGGTTTCGGCCAGGAGCCCGAAGTCTGGCTGACACGCCTCAGCCTGCAGATTTAACCCGGATCAGCCTGAAACAACCGCTGTACCTGACCACCACAGTGACGTTGCAACGAACAACGCACGTTGCGGATCAGCCAACACAGAGCGAAATTTTATATGCCCAATGACACCCCCGCGTTTCACCTCTCACCCCAGGGCAAACTGCGCTGGGCCATCGCCAGCCTGTTCCTGCTACCCCAACTGGTACTGGCCGGTGGCGTGATCGTCGCCGAAGGGCCCGGCGGTACACCGCAACTGCAAAACCAGGGCGGCGTGCCGATCGTCAACATCGTCGCACCGAATGCCGGCGGCCTGTCGCATAACCAGTTCCTGGACTACAACGTCGACCGCCAGGGCCTGGTGTTGAACAATGCCTTGCAGGCCGGCCAATCCCAGCTCGCCGGGCAGTTGGCGGCCAACCCGCAGTTCCAGGGCCGGGCGGCCAGCGTGATCCTCAATGAAGTGATCAGCCGCAACGCCTCGAACCTCAACGGCGCCCAGGAAATTTTCGGCCACGCCGCCGATTACGTGCTGGCCAACCCGAACGGTATTTCCGTGAATGGCGGCAGTTTCATCAACACCCCGAATGCCAACCTGGTGGTGGGCCACCCAGAACTCAACGACGGCAAACTGCAAGCCCTGAGCACCCGCGACGCCCACGGCCAACTGACGGTGCACGGCCAGGGCCTGCAAAACCGCGAAGGCTCGATCAACCTGATCGCGCCGCGCATTGACAGCGACGGTCGCCTCAGCGCCCGTGACCAATTGAACCTGACGGTCGGCCGCAACCAGGTCGACTTCGCCAGTGGGCAAGTCCGCCAGGTGGACCCGGCCGGCAAGGCCCAGGACCAGCGTATCGACGCCAGCCTGTTCGGTGCGATGCAGGCCGGGCGCATCAATATCATCAGCACCGCCGAAGGCGCGGGCGTGCGGGTGGGTGGGGTGCAAGTGCAAGGCCGCGACGGTGTGAAGATCAGCTCGGCCGGCGACCTCGATATCAGCGGGCAGGTCCACGCCAACAGCCTCGACGCTACCCGTGCCGGCGTGCAGAGTCATCAGGGCGATGTGGACGTGCAGGCGACCCGGGACTTGAGCCTGGCCGCCGCCGATGTCGGCGGGCGTAATGTCAAACTCGATGCCGGACGCAACCTGACCCTCAGCAGCCTGGAAAGCCGCAAGCTCCAGCAAAAGCGTGAGCAGTGGGACAACAGCAACTTCCTGTTCACCTACGAAACCTACGACCGCACCACCACCGACAACGACTCGCGCCAGCACGGCAATAACGTCGTCGCCCAGCAGGATGCTGCGCTGTCGTCCGGCGCCACCACCCAGATCAACGCCAGCCATGTGAACGCAGGGGCGGACTTGCGCGTCAACAGCGGCGCCGACCTGCAGGTGAATGCCGCCACCGAAACCCACGAAACCACCGATCAAGGCAAACATCGCAAGCACCTGTGGACAGCCAACTGGGACAAGTCCACCCGCGAACAACGCAGCGTCACCAGCAACCTCAAGGCCGGCAAGGCGCTGGAACTGAACAGCCAACAGACCCTGCAATTGCAAGGCGCCGAGCTGAAAACCCCTGGCGACATTCAATTGGCCGCCCGCCACGTGGCTATCACCAGCGCCAGCCGCACCCAGAGCAGCAGCGACAATGCGTACTCCGGCGACCTAGTCGGCGGCAGCTTCTTCGGCCAGAACGGCGATGGCAACCAAGGCAAGACCTTGAACACCGCGAGCCAGGTGAATGCCGACGGCAAGTTGATCGTCAAGGCGGACGACGTCCGCATCAGTGGCAGCCAGGCGCGGGGCGGCAAACAGGCCAGTGTCATCAGTGACAAGGGCTCGCTGGTGATCGACGGCGTACAGAACACCTCCCACGACAATCGCTACAGCAACGACAGCAAGTTCTTCGGTATCTCCAAAGATGAAAGCCGCAAGAACCTCAAGGACAGCACGGTCGTCGCCAGCCACCTGCGCTCGGACAGCAACCTGAAGCTGCAAAGCGCCAAGGACATCGAAGTCAGCGGCTCAAAAGTCTCGGCCGCCGCTGAACTGCAGGCCGATGCCAAGGGTGATATCAAGATCGCGTCGGCTGAAAATACCGCCCACGACACAACCGACACGCACACGCGCGGTTTTGCTGCTTACGCCAAGGAAACGGCCCCTGGCACCCGCCAGTACCGGGCGGGCGTGAACTATGCAGACCAGCAGCAAACCCGCAAGACCGACACCACCCGGCAGCAGGCGTCCAGCCTCAGCGGCGACAGCCTGGTCGTGACGGCCGGGGGCGATGTGAGCATCAAGGGTTCGGACCTCAAGGCCACCGACGGCGATGCAACCTTGAGCGGTAAAAATGTCGAACTGTTGGCGACCGACGACACCGTCCACAGCGACACGGACAAGACCACCCTCGGCGGTGGCGTCTACTACACCGGCGGCCTGGACAGAGCCGGTAACGGCGCACAGTTCAGCCATCAAAGCAGCCATGACACCCGCAGCACGACCACGGCGCAAACCAGCAGCCTGACGGCGACGGGCAAACTGACCGTCAACGCCGGCAACACCCTCACCAGCCAGGGCGCACAGGTCAAGGCCGGTTCCGAGTTGCAGGTCAACGCCGGCCAGGTCGATAACCAGGCGGCGCACAACAGCCAGACCAGCACCCACAAGGAGAATGGCTGGACAGCCGACATCGGCGCCAATCTCGAATACCGAGGCCTCACCCGGCCAATCGAAAAAGCCGTCGAAGGGGTAGCCCAGGCCAAATTCCATCAGCCTGGCCTGCTGGATGCGCTCGAACAACCCAACGTCGGGCTGGATGTGGAAGTCGGCCATACCCACAAGACCGGCACACAGCAGGACAGCACAGCGGTGGTCAGCCAGTTCAGTGGCGGTGCGGTGCAGGTCAACGTCGCGGGTAAATTGCAGGATGAAGGTACTCAATACCAGACCACCCAGGGCGCGCTGAAGATCCAGGCTGACGAGCATGTCGCCACGGCGGCGACCGATACCCACAGCAATAGCGAGCAGGGTGTAGACGCCAAGGTTGGCGTACGGGTCTATACCACCACCGGTGAAGACCTGAACGTGCGAGGCAGCGGCAGTGGCGGCAGCAGCGATGTGCGCGAATCGCGCAGCACAGCGGTGGTTGGCAGCTACGTCGCCACTCAAGGCGTTAACATCGAGGCCAAGGGCGACGCGCGGTATGCAGGCAGTCAATTCGATGGCGGCCAGGCGGGCGTCAACCTCAAGACGGGCGGTGAATTGGCGCTGAATCAGGCCAACGACAGCCAACGTACAGCCAGCAACAGCCTGCGCGGCAGTGGTTCGCTGACGGTCGGCACGGCGCCAGGCACCAGCGGTACCAACGTCAACCTCGGTGCCGGCGTGCAACTGGACCACAAACAGCTGGACACGCAGGACAGCCAGGCCCGGGTTGCAACGATTCAGGGCAGCGGTCCGATCCAACTCAGCAGCGCCGGCGACATGACCCTGCAAGGCACCCGGATCGGTAGCAGCACCGATAAAACCGGCGACATCAGCCTCAGTGCCGGCGGCAAGCTGGACCTGCAAGCCGCCACCCACACCCATCTGAGCCATGGCAACAACCTGGGCGGCGGCCTGACCGTCGGCGCCGGCAAGACCAGCAGCGCCGAAAGCAGCAGCACGACCGGCAGCCTGAGCGCCAATTTCAACCTGGGCAAGGTGGCGGAAAATGATAGCGGCGTGAGCGTCGGGCAGTTGCACAGCAACGGCAATGTCGCCCTGCACAGTGGCGCCGACGCAACCGATGCCATCCACTTGCAAGGCACTCAGGTGACGGCGGCCAGCGTCAATCTCACTGCGCAAAACGGCGGCATCCTGCAAGAGTCGGCGCAATCCACGCAGGCCCACAACAGTTGGGGCGTGGCCCTGGGCGCGGGCGGCAGTGGCGGAACAACCACCTTGGCCGATGCCGGTGAGCACGACACCCCCAAGACCCAGCACGGCATCAATGCGCGGGCCAAGGTCGACGTAGACCACCTGCAAGGCACCACGCAACACAACAGCCTGGTCAAGGCGGCTAACGTGGTCATCGACAGTGCCGGTAATACCCGCCTGGCAGGGGCACGTATCGAAGCCGATCAGGTGAGTGGCAACGTGGGCGGCGACCTCATCGTCGAGAGCCGCAAGGACCAGGTCAACAGCACCCAGGTGAATGTCGACGCCAAGCTCGATGTCGAGAAGAACCAGCCCGGCGTGGTCAACAAGCTGGCCAAGGCCACCGGCCCGCTCAAGGACAAGGTGCAGGCCAAGGCCGAAGGTGCGTTCGACAAGCACCGGGAGAAGCTCGAGAACGCAGTCGACAAAGGCGTCGACCACCTGGCGTCGGCCAAGGACAGTGTGGTCAACGCCAAGGAACGTTTGGCTGAAAAACTCACCCGCAGCGGCAGTTACGACGTCAACCCTGAGCCCCGCGGGGCCTTCGGCACTCGCGTGGACCAAGCCAAGGCCTACCTTGCCGACAAGAAGGATGCGTTGGGGACTCGCCTGTCCAGCTTCAAAGACAAGGTTTGGCCAAAAACCAGTGACAGCTACACCGTCAGCGGCAAGAACACCACCGGCAGCTCGGTGGCTGATACCACGCAAAACGTGCTGTTCGGTGATAAGAGCGGCAACACCAACTACACCCCAACGCTGAATCTGGACGTCAGCCATGTGGTCAAGGACAGCGTCGCTCAGGCATCGGGCATTCTCGGTACCCACGGCGTCAGCCTGCAGGTGAATGGCGATACTCGCCTCACAGGCAGCCGGATCAGCGCGCAGAACGGCATGGTCGATCTGGGGTGGTCCACGGTCACGGCGACAACCTTGGCAGGTAGCGACTATCGCGCCGATCTCGGGCTGAATCTGTCGAAGTCACCGGTCAACCTGCTGTTGGGTGCCAAGGACGAACTGACGCAGAAACAGGACGACGCCACGCGCAAGGATCAGGCATTCAACCTGGGGCCGCTGCGGGTCGGCGGGCACAGTGATAGCCAGGCGTTGCAGGCCGGGATTGATCAGGGCATCAACTAAGTAGCACTGCTTCGGTGGAAATGGGCAAGCCTGGCTCCACCGAAGCAAACATTTCTAAATGTTTCTTCATAAAGCCAATCGGTCATTAAACAGACATATATCAGGAATTAAATCGTCACGTCTTAGACAGGTGGACCCTTCCACTTACCCCTTCCCGCGAGGTGTTGTCGTGATGTTGCCGACTAAAAAAAGTCTGTCTGTTTTGTTGACCGCCCTGTGCCTGAGCGGCGTGGCCCACGCCACTGACGTGACCGGTGCCGGCTCAAGCTTCGTCTACCCGGTGCTGTCCAAGTGGTCCCAGGACTACAGCAAAACCTCCAGCAACCGTATCAACTATCAATCGATTGGCTCCGGTGGCGGCATTGCCCAGATCAAGGCAGCGACCGTCGACTTCGGTGCTTCCGACGCCCCGCTGTCGGCCGAAGATCTCAAAACCGCCGGCCTGGGCCAGTTCCCCAGCGTGATCGGCGGTATTGTCCCGGTCATGAACGTCGAAGGCCTGACGGCAGGGCAGCTGAAGCTCGACGGCGATACCCTGGCGAAAATTTTCCTCGGTGATATCAAGGCCTGGAACGACCCGGCCATCGCAGCGCTTAACCCCGGCGTGAAACTGCCAAGCGCAAACATCACCGTCGTGCACCGTTCCGACGGCTCCGGCACGTCGTACAACTTCACCAACTACCTGGCCAAAGTCAGCGACAGCTGGAAAACCAAAGTGGGTTTCGGCACCACCGTACCCTGGCCGGTCGGCGTTGGCGGCAAGGGCAACGAAGGCGTTTCGGCCTACGTGAAGCAGATCAAGAACTCGATCGGCTTTGTGGAATACGCCTACGCCCTGCAGAACAAGATGGCCTACGCCTCGCTGAAGAATGCTTCAGGCAAGTTCGTCGAACCTGACGCCAAGGCGTTCCAGGCCGCAGCCGATACCGCCGACTGGGCCGGCGCCAAGGACTTCAACCTGATCATGACCAACGCACCGGGCGAAGGCGCGTGGCCGATCACGGCCACCACCTGGATCATCATGTACAAGCAGCCCAAGAATGCCGAGCAAAGCCAGGCAGCCTTCAACTTCTTCAAGTGGTCCCTGGAAAAAGGCCAGCAACAGGCCGCAGCGCTGGATTACGTAGCACTGCCGTCCTCCCTGGTGACGCGAATCGAAGATTACTGGAAGTCTGACTTCACTCACTGATTCGCCCTGCAACCGCCTTCCTCGTTCACTTGCGGTGATCGAGGAAGGCGGTGAGTACATCTGATATGAACGACACGGTCCAACCCCTGGTTATGCCTACTCACGCGAGCGACACACGGGGCGACAGCCGCGCCGCCCGCGATCAACGCCACGACCTGTGGTTCAAGCGCTCGATGTTTGGCGCAGCCATGCTGGTGTTGGTGTTGCTGGGCGCCATTGCAGCCTCCACGCTCTGGGGCGGAGGCTTGGCGTTCAAGACCTTCGGTTTCGATTTCCTTACCAGCACCGAGTGGGATGCCGTCAATAACCACTTTGGTGCCGTGGTGCCGATTTATGGCACGCTGGTCACCTCGTTCCTGGCTTTGCTGATCGCTGTTCCGGTGAGTTTCGGCATTGCGATTTTTCTCACAGAGGTCGCGCCGCCCTGGCTGAAGATGCCGGTGGCATCGGCCATCGAATTACTGGCGGGTATACCTTCGATCATCTATGGCATGTGGGGCCTGTTCGTGTTTGGGCCCTTTATGGCCGAACATCTCTCGCCGCTGATCAACGACTACCTGGGTGCCCTGCCCTTTGTCGGCTCGCTGTTCCAGGGCCCGCCACTGGGGATCGGCATGCTGACCGCCGGCATCGTGCTGGCGGTGATGATCATGCCGTTTATCACGTCGGTGATGCATGAAGTGTTTCGCAGCGTGCCCACGCAATTGAAAGAATCGGCCTACGCCTTGGGCAGCACCACTTGGGAAGTGGTGTGGGACATCGTCCTGCCCTATACGCGCTCGGCAGTGGTCGGCGGCATCTTCCTCGGCCTGGGCCGCGCCCTTGGCGAGACCATGGCCGTCACCTTCGTACTGGGCAACGCGCAACAGTTTTCCGCCTCACTGTTGATGCCCAGCAGTTCGATTGCGTCGGTGATCGCCAATGAATTCAGCGAGGCCTACACCGACCTGCACCGTTCCGCGCTGATCGCCCTGGGCTTCCTGCTGTTTATCGCGACCTTCGTCGTGCTGGCGGCGGCGCGCTTGCTGCTGATGCGCCTGTCACGCAAGGAGGGCCTATGAACACCAACGAACGCCTGTATCGCAGACGTGCACTGAAAAACGCTGTGGCCATGTTCCTCAGCTGCGGCGCGACAGCCTTCGGTTTGCTGTGGCTGGCGTGGATTCTGCTGACCACCGTCATCAATGGCTTCCAGGCCCTCAACCTGCGCCTGTTTACCCAGATGACGCCACCGCCCGGTACTGAAGGCGGCTTGGCCAACGCGTTTTACGGCAGCGCACTGATGTCCGGGATTGCCTTGCTGATCGGCACCCCCATCGGGTTGATGGCGGGCATCTGGCTGGCGGAATTCGCACGGCATTCGCGCCTGGGCACCACGGTGCGCTTTATCAACGACATCCTGCTGTCGGCCCCGTCCATCGTACTGGGGTTGTTTGTCTATACCGCCGTTATTCTGCCGCTGAACCAACTGAGCCATCACCAACTGGGGTTTTCCGCGATCGCCGGTGCCTTGGCCCTGGCACTGCTGGTGATTCCAGTGGTGGTGCGCACCACCGATGAAATGCTTCAGTTGCAACCCTCGACCCTGCGCGAAGCGGCCCTGGCGCTCGGTGTGCCGCAGTGGAAGTTGACACTGCAGATCGTGTTGCGAGCGGCCAAGGCCGGTGTCGTCACCGGCATCCTGCTCGCCCTGGCCCGGATCACCGGGGAAACCGCGCCCCTGCTATTCACCGCCTTCGGCAACCAGTTCTGGAGCAGCAACCTGCTCAAGCCGATCGCCAGCGTCCCGGTGGTTATCTTCCAGTACGCCATGAGCCCATTCGACGACTGGCACTCACTCGCCTGGGCCGGCGCCCTGGTCCTGACGCTGTTCGTGCTGGTACTCAGCCTGATATCTCGCCTGATTCTTTTACGCAATAGGTCCCACTGATGGACACCACCCGTATCGAACCCGAAAAAACCAAAATCCAAGTCCGCGGGCTGGAGTTTTTCTACAACCAGCAACGCTCCCTGAAATCCATCGACATGGATATCCTGGAAAAACGCATCACCGCCATTATCGGTCCTTCGGGCTGCGGCAAATCCACGCTGTTGCGCGTGTTCAACCGCATCTACTCGATGTACCCCAAGCAGGAGGCCCGTGGCGAAGTGTTGCTCAATAACGAGAACATCCTCGCCCCCGGCTACTCGATGAACCGCCTGCGCAGTCACGTCGGCATGGTGTTCCAGAAACCCGTGCCCTTTCCGATGTCGATCTACGACAACATTGCCTACGCCGTACGCCACCACGAAAAGCTCTCACGGCGGGAAATGGATGAACGCGTCGAGCAGGCCCTGCGCGGCGGCGCCCTGTGGGATGAAGTGAAGGACAAACTCAACCAAAGCGCACAAAGCCTCTCCGGCGGCCAGCAACAGCGGTTGTGCATCGCCCGCACCATCGCGCTGCGCCCGCAGGTATTGCTGCTGGACGAGCCCACTTCGGCACTCGACCCGATCTCCACCGGGCGCATCGAGCAACTGATCACCGAACTGAAGACCCAATACACAGTGATCATCGTGACCCACAACATGCAGCAAGCGGCGCGGGTGTCGGACAACACCGCGTTCATGTTCATGGGGGAATTGATTGAGTATGGCAATACCGATGAAATCTTCACCAAGCCCAGGATGAAGCAGACGGAGGACTATATTACCGGGCGGTTTGGCTGAAACCCTGCGCGCCGCCCATTGCAGGCGGCGCTTATTCACAAGGCAAAAAAAAACCCGGAAATCCTCACTTTCGTGGGCCTTCCGGATTTTCTAAACCGCCAAATATGGTGGGTCGTGTGGGATTCGAACCTACGACCAATTGGTTAAAAGCCAACTGCTCTACCAACTGAGCTAACGACCCGCTGTGTGGTGGCGCGTATAATACTGATTTTTAAGGACTATTCAACACTTTATTTAAAATAAATCAGAAATAATGCGTTGGGTGCGTAATTCCGGCCGTTTTGACGCCTTCCGCACGCCGTCGGCAGGCGTTCTATTCCCACAAGCATGGCCGGCATCATCAGGCCGGTAGCAGGATGACCGCGCCCTTTTTGTTAAGCAGAGCGACCAACCCTGTCAGCGACCTGGTTCGTCGTTCCACAGGTATTTATGCAACTGCAACTGCAGGCGCACCGGCAGGTTATCGGCCACGACCCAGTCAGCCAGATCACGGGCGTTCAAGTCATGGTGGCTTGGCGAAAACAGCACCTCACCCGCCCGACGCTCCAGGCCGTATTGAATCAGCTTGGACGTCGCCCAGTCATAATCCTCACGGGAGCAGATCACGAACTTGACTTGATCGTTAGGCGTCAGCAGGTCCATGTTCGCGTACAGGTTGCGGTGCGCTTCCTTGGAGCCTGGGGTCTTGAGATCGACCACACGGCTTACACGCGGGTCAACGGCCGAGATATCCAGGGCGCCACTGGTCTCCAGCGAGACCTCGTAACCGGCGTCACATAGCTGCTTGAGCAAAGGGATAGCATTGGGTTGAGCCAGGGGCTCGCCACCCGTCACACAGACGTAGCGCGGCTTGAAACCCGCAACCTGCTCCAGGATGTCGGCCAGGGTGCGCACCGTGCCGCCACTGAAGGCGTAGGCGCTGTCGCAGTATTGGCAACGCAAAGGGCAGCCGGTCAGCCGTACAAATACGGTGGGCAGGCCAGCAGTTCGCGTTTCACCCTGCAAAGAGTAAAAGACTTCGGTAATGCGTAATGTGTCTTGCATAGTCGCCACGGGCGTAACAGCTAAACAGGCTGTCCGCCTCCGTCAGGCACTTCAAGGGATCGCGACAACGCGTCAACCCCAGGAAGCGTGTTTCAATAAAAGGGCGTGGATTCTAACGAAAAAACCCGCGTCAGGCGCGGGTTTCTTCTAAACGGCTGCATGGATTACAAGCGTTGCAGATCCCGTTGGGCCAGCTGTGCGGCGGAAGTGCCCGGATACTGGGCAACCACCTGTTGCAGAATGCCCTTGACCTTGTCGGTATGACCCAGGCGGCGTTCTACGTCAGCCAGCTTGTACAGCGAATCCGGCACCTTGGCATGCTTGGGGTACAGTTGGCTGACCTTGGCAAATGCCTGGCCCGCTGCTTGTAAATCACCCTTGGCCAGGTTGACCTCGCCCAGCCAGTATTGGGCATTGCCCGCGTATTGGCTGTTCGGATATTTGCGCAGGAATGCGGTAAAGGCCTGGCTGGCCTTATCGAAATCCTTGGCCTTGATCAGGTCGAAGGCTGCATCGTAATACAGCTTTTCCTTCGTCGGATCACCCGGTTCACTGCTGGCGGCAGGGGCTTGGCTGGCAGCCGCGGCCCCTGCTGCTGCACCACCGGCGGCAGCGCTTGGCGCGCCACCGGTAGAAGAATTGTCAGGAGTAGCGGCTGGTGTAGCGCCGGCTCCAATGCGTCGATCAAGATCCTGGTAACGCTCCAGGCCTTCTTGCTTCAGCTGGTTCACTTGGTTTTGCAGTACTTCAATGGCGCCTTGTTGCTGCGCAATTTGATCCTGCATGCGTTGCAGCTGGTTGAACAGTTCGCCCTGTGCCGAGGGGGCGGACGTAGCCGCTCCCCCAGCATAGGCGCCGTTCGTGCCATAACCTGCCGGCGGATAACTGCTCCCGCTATTGTTATAGCCAGAGTTGCTATCTTCCACAGGAACCGCAGCCCACACCGCAAGCGGCGCGAGGCTGAGAGCCAATACAGTCAGAGCACGACGGCACGTTCGCATGACGAATTACTTACGCAGTTCGACGCGACGGTTTTGAGCCCAGGACTGCTCGTCGTGGCCAGTAGCAACTGGACGCTCTTTACCGTAGGAAACCAGTTCCAGTTGGCCTGGAGCAACACCTTGCAGTACCAGGTAGCGCTGAACGGCTTTCGCACGACGCTCGCCCAGTGCCATGTTGTACTCACGAGTACCACGTTCGTCAGTGTTACCTTCCAGAACAACGCGAGCGCCGTTAGCTTTCAGGTCCTTGGCGTGAACGTCCAGAGCGCGCATGGCTTCTGGCTTCAGGTCAGAACTGTCGTATTCGAAGTAGAAAGTGGTGATGGCGCGCAGAGCAGCTTCTTCGCTCAGGGAGCCGTCAACTGCACCAGTGTTAGCGCCGTAACCAGCGTTTGGATCAACAGCTGCGCCTTCACCGGCATTGTCGCCGCCTTTAGACGAGCAACCAACGGCTACGGACAGAGCCAGAGCCAGAGCAGCAAACTTACCAAACTTCAGCATTTCCATCGTGAAACTCCTAATGAACCCCAGTGTGTTAAGCAAATCTTTTTGTAGCGCCGCGTCAGTTCAGGTAAGGGGACCAGGATGGTTCTCTGACTTCGCCTTGTGCGGTAGGAAGCGGGAGCCTTACACGTCCATTAATGGACACGAGCATCAAGACTCCCCGGCCCTGCTGGCGGGTGGCGTAGATTACCATGGTGCCGTTGGGCGCAACAGTGGCTGACTCATCAAGGTTGGTATCTGTAAGGATTTTTACGGTTCCGCGCTGCAAATCCTGGGCCGCAACCCGGAAATTAGTGAAACCATCCTGACGGTGAATCATCACCAACGTCTTTTCATCGGCCGAAAGCTTAGGGTTGGCGTTGTAGTTACCGATAAAAGTAACGCGCTCTGCACCCCCGCCATTCACGTTCGCCTTATAGACCTGTGGCTTGCCGCCACGGTCGGAGGTGAAGTAGATGGTCGAACCATCCTTGCCCCAGAACGGTTCGGTGTTGATGCCAGGGCCTGCGGTCACGCGATTGATCTGGCGCGAAGCCATGTTCATCACGTAGATGTCCGGGTTACCGTCCTTGGACAGTACGAACGCCAGGCGCGAACCATCCGGCGACCAGGCCGGGGCACCGTTGAGGCCTTCAAAGTTGGTGATCTGCTCACGACGGCCAGTATCGATGTGCTGGACGAAGATACGCGGACGTTTCTGTTCAAACGACACATAGGCAATACGCTTGCCGTCCGGCGCAAAACGCGGCGACAGGATTGGCTCACGCGATTGCAGCAAGGTCACGGCGCGAGCACCGTCGTAGTCCGAACGCTGCAAGGTATAACGGGTGTTGTCTACCGAGAAACGCTCTGCGGTTACGTACAGCAGGCGTGTCGAGAAAGCACCTTTGATACCGGTGAGCTTTTCAAACGACTGGTCCGAGATGTAGTGAGCCATGTCACGCAGTTGTTCGGCGGTGCCCGAAACGCTGCCGGTCAGGACCTGCTGCTCAGTGGCCACGTTGAACAATGCGTACTGGATCTGCAGGCGACCGCCGGCCGGCGTGATGCTGCCGACCATCAGGTACTGGGCGCCCACGGCCTTCCAGTCGCGGAAGATGACTTCGCTGGCCTGGGTCGGCTGGCTGATCATGTTGCCTTTCGGAATCGGTGCGTAGTAACCGGAATTGCGCAGGTCGTCGCTGACGATCTGGGCCATGTCGTCCGGCAATACGCTGCCGCCCTGCCAGCCAAACGGTACCACCGCGATCGGAGTGGCCCGATCGCTACCGCTGGTGACCAGGATGTTCTTTTCATCCGCCGCCGCTATCCCTGCCATACAGCAAATAACGACAAGCATTCCTCGAAGAAGGTTTCTCACAAGGCTAGATCCTCAGGTGTGAATGTCATCTTGAATGAACGATAGGGAGCGAAGTCGCTTGGTTTCATTCCCTGCATCTCGGTCAACCGGCCAATATTCTTGACTGCGGCAACCGCTGAACTGTCGAACGAACCGTCACCACTGGACTTGGCCACGCTGACCGAAGTCACCGTACCGTCCGGCAACATGCCGATCTGCAGCACTACTGTCATGCCTTTGCGTGCCGAAGGTGGACGTGTCCAGCCTTCTGCTGCCCGTGCCCGAATCAGGTCGTCGAAACTGCCCGCGACGTCATCACCACGTTCATCGGCCAGGGCTTGCTGACGCTGAGGCGTGTCGGAAAGCAAATCTGCCAAGGCCTGGGCCTTTTTCTCTTCGGCGGATTTACGTGCTGCTTCCTGGGCCTTTTTCTTCTGGGCGTCGGCGGCAGCTTTCTTCTTCGCTTCGTCGGCGACTTTCTTCTTCGCCTCGTCTGCTTCAGCTTTTTTCTTGGCGTCTTCGGCGGCTTTCTTCTTCGCGTCTTCGACTATCTTTTTCTTGGCCTCTTCAGCGGCCTTTTTCTTGGCCTCTTCTTCGGCAGCCTTTTTGGCTTCTTCTTCAGATTTCTTCTTGGCTATATCAGCCAATTGTTTCTCTTCGGCCTTTTTCGCTTCGGCAGCTTTCTCGGCTTTCTTGGCTTCATCAGCCTTTTTCGCCTCGTCCGCTTTCTTGGCTTCGTCAGCCTTTTTCGATTCCTCGGCCTTTTGAGCCGCCTCTTCTTTCTTTTGTTCCGCAGCAGCCTTCACCGCTTCCTGCTCGACCTTCTTCTGTTCCATCTGCTCGACTTCAGTCTGGCGCGCAGCCGACTTCTGGGCTTCACCCGCAATCTTCTGATTGGTCTGGGTGGTGGCCTGACTTTTCGATTTCAGCTGATACAGGGTCGCCTGCACGATCGGCTTGGCTGGCGGCAGGTCCGGGGTCATGGCAAAGCTGACGAACAGCATGCCAAACACCAGGACGTGCAGGGCGATTGCCCAGACGCTAGGCCAGAAGTAGCTTTCCGAGGCGGACGGCTCTCGCTGTTGCTGCATCAGGGCGCCTCGGTAATCAAGCCAACGTTACCGACGCCGGCCTTCTGCAGCCCGCCCATGGCACCCATGACGGAGCCGTAGTCGACCGCCTTGTCACCGCGGATGAAGACCTGGGTGTGCTTGCCGCCTTCGTTGCCTGCGCGAATGATCTTGGTCACCGCATCGGTCATCGCCGGCAAGGTCATCGCCTTGTCCTGCTGCTTCTGCGTGTCGACTTCGCTGCCAAGGTTCCAGTAATAGGTCTTGTCGGACTTGATCGAAATGGTCAGCACCTGGGTGTTGTTGTCCTGGGGCAAGGCTTCGCTGGAAACCTTGGGCAGGTCAACCTTCACACCCTGGTTGAGCATCGGCGCGGTCACCATGAAGATCACCAGCAGCACCAGCATCACGTCGATGTAAGGCACCACGTTCATCTCGGCGACCGGCTTGCGCTTGGTTCGAGCTCGAGTGATTAAAGCCATCGGGAAGTACCTGCTTATTCTTCGCTGGTGTGCACTTTACGGTGCAGGATCGCCTGGAACTCGTCGGCGAAGGTGTAGTAACGGCCAATCAGGTTTTCGCCGCGAGCGGCAAAACGGTTGTAGGCGATTACTGCGGGGATGGCAGCGAACAGGCCGATCGCGGTGGCGACCAGGGCTTCGGCGATACCCGGGGCCACGGTCGCCAGGGTCGCTTGCTGCGCCTGGGCCAGGCCACGGAAGGAGTTCATGATCCCCCATACGGTACCGAACAGGCCGATGTACGGGCTGACGGAACCTACGGTGGCGAGGAACGGCAGGCTTTGCTCCAGCTTCTCTTCTTCGCGGGAGATAGCGACGCGCATGGCACGGGCCACGCCTTCCATCACCGCTTCCGGGTCAACACCTGGCTGCTGGCGCAGACGGGAGAACTCCTTGAAACCGGCGCGGAAGATCTGCTCGACGCCGGAGTCCGGGTCCGGGTTGCTGCCGGCCTGGCGGTACAGTTTGGACAGGTCGATACCCGACCAGAAGCGCTCTTCAAAGCTCTCCAGGGCACGTCGACCGGCACGCAGCAGGTTGCTGCGCTGAAAAATCATGACCCAAGAGGTAACCGATGCGGCTACCAGGGTCAGCATGACCAGTTGAACCACGACACTGGCATTGCTGACCAGGCTCCACATGGAGGAATGGTCGACGACGGTAGGTTCCACGCTAAATCTCCTGCTTTGATTGTTTACCCGCGCCGCTTACGCCGGCAAAGGCCGCACGTAGAGCTTCGGGAATGGCCCGGGGTTTCAAACTATTGGTGCGCACACAGGCCACCAGGAACTGCCCCTCACAGAGCAGCGTTGCATCCGTAGCCCGCCTGACCTGCTGCTTGAAACGCAGGCTGACACGGTTCAATTCGATTACTTCAGCGCTTACCAGCAGCTCATCGTCCAACCGCGCCGGCGCGTGATAGCGCGCCTCGCTGGAATGCACGACAAACAACAGGTCCTCTCCCGCCAGCTCGGATTGGGCAAAGCCCAGCTCTCGTAGCCGCTCGGTGCGGGCCCGCTCCATGAACTTGAGGTAATTGACGTAATACACGATGCCGCCGGCATCGGTGTCTTCGTAATAAACGCGACAGCGATGTACGAACGACTGATCCCCGTTTTGCGCGCGCATACTCTAGTGCTTACTCCTCAGGTTGCCAATCCGGCTGGGCAACTGTTTTTTCGTTGTCTGAAACATTTCTACTGACTGAATGACGACACCAGCCACTAGGACAGCACAAACCTCGGATAAATCGTCTGGCGTGAAGCTTTTAATCGTCCACTGCATCGAGAAATTCGTCTACTACAGGCATCTCGCCCAATCGTGACGGAATGTTTAGCCCAAAGTGCAAATAGGCATGCCGCGTCACCACTCGCCCTCTTGGCGTACGCATGATGTAACCCTGTTGGATCAGGTACGGCTCGAGTACGTCCTCGATGGTATGACGCTCTTCACTGATCGCAGCCGCCAGGCTGTCCACACCGACCGGGCCACCGTCGAACTTCTCGATCAGGGTCAAGAGTAGACGCCGATCCTGGTGATCGAAGCCATGTTCATCCACATCCAGCAGGTTCAAGGCCAGGTCCGCGACGGCCTTGGTGATATGCCCCTTGGCCCGCACCTCGGCAAAGTCGCGAACCCGGCGCAGCAAGCGGTTGGCAATCCGTGGCGTGCCCCGGGCCCGACGGGCAATTTCAAACGCACCGTCCGGGTCCAGCGGCAAGCCGAGAATGCTCGCCGAACGGCTGACAATGGTCGCCAGATCGGCAGTGCTATAGAACTCCAGACGTTGAACAATGCCGAAACGGTCTCGCAACGGGTTGGTCAGCATGCCGGCGCGCGTGGTCGCCCCCACGAGGGTAAAGGGCGGCAGGTCGAGCTTGATCGAACGTGCGGCCGGGCCTTCGCCGATCATGATATCCAGCTGGAAATCTTCCATGGCCGGGTACAGCACTTCCTCGACAATCGGCGACAACCGATGGATTTCGTCGATAAACAGCACGTCGTGGGGTTCAAGATTGGTCAGCAAGGCCGCCAAGTCACCCGGACGCTCCAGCACGGGCCCCGAGGTCGACTTGATCGACACGCCCATTTCCTGGGCGATGATATTGGCCAACGTGGTTTTACCCAGCCCCGGTGGCCCGAAGATCAGCGTGTGGTCCAGGGACTCAGTGCGCCCGCGTGCAGCCTGGATGAACAGCTCCATTTGCTCGCGCACGGTCGGCTGGCCGATGTATTCGGCCAGGCTCAGGGGGCGAATAGCCCGGTCCTGGACTTCTTCACGGTCACGCGGGCCGGTGGCCGCGATCAGACGATCAGCTTCAATCACTTAAATCATTCCCTTCAGGGCTCGGCGGATCATGTCTTCGGCGCTCAGGTTCTTGTCCTTGATGGCCGACACCGCCTTGCTCGCTTCCTGGGGCTTGTAGCCCAGGGAAATCAGCGCATTGACGGCATCGCTTTCTGCACTGGCGATCTGGGCCGCCGGCATATCCGGCTGGTTCGGCACCAGCGCGAACATGCTCGGTACGACCTCCCAGGCTTTGAAACGATCCTTGAGTTCCACCAGCAGGCGTTCCGCAGTTTTCTTACCGACACCCGGCACCTTGGTCAAGGCCGAGGTGTCCTGGGCCGAAACCGCACGTACCAACTCGTCCACCTCCAGGCTGGACATCAAGGCCAAGGCAAGTTTGGGCCCCACGCCATTCAGGCGGATCAGCTCGCGGAAGAAGTCGCGGTCGCGCTTGCCGATGAAACCATAGAGTAATTGCGCGTCCTCACGAACCACCAGGTGAGTGTGCAACGTAATCGGCTCGCCGACCGACGGCAGGCGATAGAGGGTGGTCATGGGCACTTCCAGCTCATACCCCAGCCCATTGACGTCCAGAATCAGGTGCGGCGGCTGTTTTTCAGCCAGGGTGCCGCGCAAGCGTCCAATCACGGTTCAGATCCTTAAAGCTTGGGGTCAGATCAAAGCCTGACCGGAAATAACGATTGCGCTGATGCTATCAGAGACGCAGCCGCCCGCCACGACTGCGTGCGGTGCCGAGGCCATGGGGCAGCAGACTGGAACGGGTGTGCGCATGGCAAATGGCAATGGCCAGGGCGTCGGAGGCGTCGATTTGCGGTTTGGCGGTGAGCTTGAGCATGTGCATGACCATCATCTGTACTTGCTCTTTATTGGCCGCGCCGGTGCCGACCACGGCCTGCTTGACCTGGGTCGCGGTGTATTCGGCGATCTCCATACCCTCCTCGGCACCGGCGACGATGGCGGCGCCACGGGCCTGGCCGAGCTTCAGGGCTGAGTCGGCATTTTTTGCCATGAACACTTTTTCGATGCCCATCGTCACCGGGCCATAGGTCTGGATGACCTCACGCACGCCGCGATAAACGATCTGCAGGCGCTCGGCCAACTCGCCCGCACCGGTGCGGATACAACCCGAGGCCACATACACGCAGCCACGCGGGGTCTGCTGCACCACGCCAAAACCGGTGATGCGTGAACCGGGGTCGATACCTAGGATTAAAGTCATAACGCCTGCGGGTTGAATAAAACAAATGTTGATACATCAACGTGCCAATGCGGGAGGGGGCTTGCTCTCGATAGCGGGGTGTCAGTTATCCATAAGTCGACTGAACCACCGCTATCGGGAGCAAGCCCCCTCCCACATGGATCTACATCGCCCTTCAGCCTAGCTGTTCGGCGACGGATTCCGGGATGTCCGCGTTGGAATACACGTTCTGTACATCATCCAGGTCTTCAAGCATATCCAGCATCTTCAGCACTTTCTGCGCGCCGTCCAGGTCCAGCTCGGCGCTGGTGGTCGGCAGCATCACGATTTCCGCGTCGGTGCCTTTGAAACCAGCGGCGTCCAGGGCGTTACGCACGGCGTAGAAACTGGCGAACGAGGTGAACACGTCGATGGAGCCATCTTCGTTGGTCACCACATCGTCGGCGTCCGCCTCCATCGCGGCCTCCATCAGCGCATCTTCATCCGTTCCCGGTGCGAAGCTGATCTGCCCCTTGCGCTCGAACAGGTAAGCCACCGAACCGTCGGTACCGAGGTTGCCGCCGCACTTGCTGAATGCGTGGCGCACGGCCGCGGCGGTGCGGTTGCGGTTGTCGGTCATGCACTCGACCATTACCGCCACACCGCCTGGGCCGTAGCCTTCGTAGCTCAGCTCGACCATGTCATCGGTGTCGGCGGCGCCGGCGCCACGGGCCACGGCGCGGTCAATGATGTCACGGCTCATGTTCGCGCCGAGGGCCTTGTCGAGCGCCAGGCGCAAGCGCGGGTTGGAACCCGGATCACCACCGCCCTGACGGGCCGCGACGGTCAGTTCACGAATCCACTTGGTAAAGATCTTGCCCTTCTTGGCATCCTGACGCTCTTTGCGGTGCTTGATGTTCGCCCACTTGGAATGGCCAGCCATAACACAACTCCGAAATTCTGTAGAAACCTTATCAACCCCGCCCCAGGGCGGACTTTTCTTTTTAAAGTGCAGCCCTTGTAACGCAAAGGCGCATCCGAAGATGCGCCTTTTTAGACTGCGTAAACCTCAGTGCGCTTTCACGCAGCGGCCTTACTCAGCCTTCGGCGTCTCACGCAGGCGAATGTGCAGCTCGCGCAGTGCCTTGGCATCCACCACACCCGGCGCCTGGGTCATGACGTCCGCAGCACTCTGGGTTTTCGGGAAGGCAATCACTTCACGGATCGACTGGGCGCCGGTCATCAGCATCACCAGACGGTCCAGACCGAACGCCAGGCCACCATGGGGCGGCGCGCCGTACTTCAGGGCGTCGAGCAGGAAGCCGAACTTCTCTTCCTGTTCCGCTTCGTTGATGCCCAACAGGCGGAACACCGCTTGCTGCATCTCTTTACGGTGGATACGGATCGAACCGCCGCCCAACTCCGTGCCGTTGAGCACCATGTCGTAGGCACGGGACAGAGCGCCCGCCGGGTTGGCTTCCAGCTCGGCCGGCGAGCACTTCGGCGCGGTGAACGGGTGGTGCAAGGCGCTGAAGCTGCCGTCGTCGTTTTCTTCGAACATCGGGAAGTCAACGACCCACATCGGGGCCCACTCACAGGTCAGCAGGTTCAGGTCATGACCGAGCTTGATACGCAGTGCGCCCAAGGCTTCGCTGACGATCTTGGCCTTGTCGGCCCCGAAGAACACGATGTCGCCGTCGACGGCACCGACGCGATCGAGGATCGCGTTCAGGTTCTCCAGCGGAATGTTTTTCACGATCGGCGATTGCAGGCCATCAACACCGTTGGCGCGCTCGTTGACCTTGATGTAAGCAAGGCCCTTGGCACCGTAGATGCCGACGAACTTGGTGTAGTCGTCGATCTGCTTGCGCGGCATGCTCGCGCCGCCAGGCACGCGCAGGGCGGCAATACGGCATTTTGGATCGTTGGCCGGGCCACTGAACACCTTGAAATCAACTTCTTTGAGTTGATCGGCCACGTCCACCAGTTCCAGCGGGTTACGCAGGTCTGGCTTGTCGGAACCGTAGCGGCGCATGGCTTCTTCGAAGGTCATGTGCGGGAACTCGCCGAACTCCAGACCCAGCACTTCCTTGAACAGGTTGCGGATCATTTGTTCGGTCAGGCCCATGATCTCTTTTTCATCGAGGAAGCTGGTCTCGATGTCGATCTGGGTGAATTCCGGCTGACGGTCGGCGCGCAGGTCTTCGTCGCGGAAGCATTTGGCGATCTGGTAGTAACGGTCGAAGCCGGCCACCATCAGCAGTTGCTTGAACAACTGCGGCGATTGCGGCAGGGCGAAGAACGAGCCCGCGTGGGTACGGCTAGGCACCAGGTAGTCACGTGCGCCTTCCGGCGTGGCACGGGTCAGGATCGGTGTTTCAACGTCGAGGAAGCCGTTCTCGTCGAGGAAGCGACGGATGCTGGTGGTCATGCGCGAACGCAGGCGCAGCTTCTCGGCCATTTCCGGGCGACGCAGGTCCAGGAAGCGGTAGCGCAGGCGGGTTTCTTCGCCCACGTCGGAGTATTCGTTGAGTGGGAACGGCGGGGTTTCCGCCTCGTTCAACACTTCCAGCTCATAGCCCAGCACTTCAATACCGCCGGACGCCATGTTCTTGTTCACGGCACCAGCCGGACGCAGGCGCACCTTGCCGGTGATCTTCACAACGTATTCGCTGCGCACACGGTCGGCGGCGGCGAAGCTCTCGGCGCGGTCCGGGTCGAACACCACCTGGGCCAGACCATCACGATCACGGATATCGAGGAAGATCACCCCGCCGTGGTCGCGACGACGGTGAACCCATCCGCAAAGGGTGATTTCCTGACCTTCCAGGGTCTCGTTCAGTTGGCCGCAATAGTGGCTGCGCATCATGGTAGTGGTTTCACTTCTCGTAATTCGAAATTCGGTGGAGGCCCGCCTCGTCACCGTACATTAAAGCAGGGGACGGATAATGCAGGAGCCTGCGCGTAGAGTTCAACTCAGTCTGCTTTGTCGCCGCCCGCCAGGTTCTTCTTCGAACCGGTCTTGAAGTCGGTTTCGTACCAGCCGCTGCCACTCAGGCGAAAGCCCGGCATCGACAACATCTTCTTCAGCTCAGGCGCCTGGCAGGCAGGGCAATCGACCAGCGGTGCTGCGCTGATCTTTTGAATGGCTTCCAACTGATGACCACAGGAAGCACATTGATAGTCGTACATGGGCATGGAGATGTCTCGGCGATCAGATCGTTACGGCGCCACGCCTGCTCACTGCTCCATGGAGCACGAAGAAAGCCGGCATGCGCGGCAAAGCGCGGGATTATATCTGGTAAATCGGCACAGCGCAGCCGCCTTTCTGCCCGAAGCCCGGCCCGCCTTGACAGTGGGCCGGCTTCGCTACCGCCAGGCTAATCGGGGGGCATGAGGGCAACGCGGCCTTTCAACAGGTGAACCACGCATACCACCCTGACCAGCCCGCTGAAGTTTTTCACCCCCCCATACCGCAAGTGCACTTCCCGATCGACATAGGACAACAATGCACTGACCGAGCAGGCATTGATCCTGGCTATTTCCGTGAGGATATTCCAATAGATCTGTTCAAGCCGCAGGCAGGTGGAAAACCCATTGAGCCTCACCGACCGCGACAGCGGCTTGGCCAGCCCCATGTCGAACCCCTTGGCGAAGGGGTCGACCTTTATCTTGTGAAAACCGCAGGTCTCCATCACTCCCTTACCCATTCCGCGTGACATACACCTGACACTCCATTGCCAAACAGCAGCCCATGGGCTTGTCCCATTGGGCAGTGGGCCTATAAAACAGCAGGACGCGAGGAGCAGCCAGAAGACACGGCGTTGATAATCGTAGGACAACGCCAGGAAGTGCACGGAAACAAGCGGGCAGCGCCAGGAAGGCGCCACCCGGGAATTAACCCTTACTGGTTTTCAAGCAGGGAGCGCAACATCCATGCGGTTTTCTCGTGGACCTGCATGCGCTGGGTCAACAAGTCCGCCGTCGGCTCGTCGCTGACCTTGTCGAGCAATGGGAAGATGCCCCGCGCGGTGCGCGTTACCGCTTCCTGGCCGGCGACCAGTTGCTTGATCATCTCTTCGGCGCTCGGCACACCCTCCTCCTCCTTGATGGAAGAAAGACGGGCGTATATCGAATAAGCACCCGGTGCCGGGAACCCCAGGGCACGGATGCGCTCGGCAATGGAGTCCACCGCCAGCGCCAGTTCGTTGTACTGCTCTTCAAACATCAAGTGCAGCGTACGGAACATGGGGCCGGTGACGTTCCAATGGAAATTGTGGGTTTTCAGATACAACACATAGGTATCGGACAGCAGCCGTGAAAGTCCGTCGACGATGGATTTACGATCGTCTTCACTGATACCAATATCGATTGCCATGTTTTTCCCCTTCAATTGACGAGCATTCATTGATCAGGTGCAGGACCACTCTAGCAAGAGTGCCGGCGGCGTGCAGCCCGCCCTCCCGAGGTGGAGTGCGGCAAATCGTCCCTGTGCGGCTTGTCGGCCCGCGACCGGCAAGCCTTCAGGGAGTAGGAAAATGCCGAAAATGCCGCTCAAAAAACCCGCACCTGTCTAGGACAAGTGTTTGACGCAGAAATGCCCAAGCAGCCGCAACACCCCGAAATGCTTGATTTGAGTAGGCACAGCCTTTGCTGTTAAATAGGTGACGTGGGGCGGCCGTTCATTTCTGCGGCACATCCCATAGGCTGATACCCGCGCACGTGCTCAACGCCTCCCATTGTTCAGAAGCGAACCGTGCCGGTCAGCTCTTCCTTAGTGTTCCGTCTTAACGTGAGTTAATCAAAATGTTGAAAATCGTCCACCTGCTAACGGGCGTTGCAGCGTTGCTGCTGTCGTTTATCCCGAGCCTGCAGCCTGAAAGCCTGCCCTATCTGGAACAACACGATGCCCTGTACCTGGCCTTGTTCGGCCTTCTCAACCTGGCGCTCGCACCGGTAATTCCTTACTGGAACAAAGGCACGCGTCATCAACTGCAAAACCTGGTCAGCGCGCTGCTGGTACTGACCGTTGTCGTTCAAACCCTCACCCTCCTGGCACCGATGCCTGAAGTGGGCGGCCATCCGGCCATCCTGCTCAGCCTGGTGATCGCTGTGGTCGCCATCGTTCTTCACCTGGCCATCAGCTTCTACCGCTCGTCCCCTGCGGCCGCGTCGCAAAACTACGACATGACCAACCGGGATACCGGTACCGTCAAGTGGTTCAACACGTCCAAAGGCTTCGGCTTTATTTCCCGCGATTCGGGCGACGATATTTTCGTCCACTTCCGGGCTATCCGTGGCGAAGGCCATCGCGTCCTGGTCGAAGGCCAGCGCGTGGAGTTCTCTGTCATGAACCGTGACAAAGGCCTGCAAGCCGAAGATGTCATCGCTGCACTGCCGCGTCGCTGACCCCAGCCGGCGCAGCAAAAAAAACCGCGACCCAGCCAAGCTGGATCGCGGTTTTTTTATTCGCGTCGATTGATCAATAGTGCGGCGGCGGCGCTTCTTCTTCGGTCGTCTCGAACTGGCCACCCATTTCTTCCTGGCGCTTGAGCAGCGCGGTCATCTGCAGTTGCAGGCGCTCGACGGCCCGCTGCTGGGTAACCAGAATGTCATTGAGGGTTTCGATGGTGTCGTCCTGGAAGGCCAGGCGGCTTTCCAGGTCAGTGACGCGGTCTTGCAGGTCCATGGTTCAATCCTGGGTAAAAATGAAGCTGGCAGGCAATAGCTCGCGCAATCGACTACGGATAGCCGCCACTTGCTCTTCAGTGTAAGGCTGCGCCGGATGCTTGCCCCAGACCGGTGCAGGCCAGGCGGCGTCACCGTGTTTACGCACGATCACATGCACGTGCAACTGGCTGACCACATTGCCCAATGCACCAATGTTCATCTTATCGGCCGCCAGCCCTTCATTGAGCAACTGCGCCAGGGCGGTGGTTTCCTGCCACAGGGTTTGCTGATCGGCAACATCCAGTTGAAACACTTCACTGATACCTTCAATACGCGGAACCAGGATGAACCAGGGGTAATGGGCATCGTTGGACAGCAGCAGGCGGCAAAGCGGGAAATCCCCTATGACCTTCGTGTCTTGTTGCAGGCGTTGATCCAAGGCGAACACGTGAGTACTCCGTTGCGCGGGTCGATTTCAGGCGCCCAGCATACCTTCGATTGCAGGCGGCTTCACGGCGAATGCGCAGGGCCTTGAGTCAACCGACGAAAATTCATGCCCTGTTTCGATGCAGGCCAATAGTTGAGCTACGCTGATCCTGGTCGCCAGCAGTTGCACCAAAATGACCCACTTGTGCCTCAAAGAGATCCGCCGATTACCCACCAAGGAGTGTGAACCGGTAACGTTTTGCTCTGGCACAGGATTCATGGACCACCAAAGGGGTAAACGGCACGTGCGTCAAGCCCAAACCAAACGGCGTAAAAAGCCCGTGCTTATGCGGTTTTTACAGGGCCGTAATGTTTTTCACGAAAAAATGACATTCGGTTACCCCTTTGTGCACGCTTGTTGCATTCACACCCACATCGTCGGCAACGACACTCGCCTGGAAGCCGGTGTTTCGCGATAAAAAACAGCAGCGTTTCAATGCACGCCAAGGATGAGTTCAAACTTCGAAGGGTAGTTTGAAAGAGTATTGAAGTTGTCAGCCCAGTTACACTCGGGCTGTGAATTTGCGACATGGAGCTAGCGATTTACGACAGCCTCGTAAAGAAGCTGAAAGGATAGATGGGTAAGTATCGTCAATAACGTCTGCGTGATATAACTTTGCGCCGACACAAAAAAGAAAGAGCCGCCCAGATAAAAATACAGGTGGGACGGCAGTACTCTTCCTAAAACCAAAGGAGCAAATCACGATGCGCGTGATGAAGTGGAGCATGATCGCCCTGGCTGTTTCAGCAGGCACCTCGCAGTTCGCAATGGCGTCCGCCCAGGACGATTCCAAGGGCTTTATCGAGGACAGTACAGCCAGCATTCTGACTCGTACTCTGTACTTCAGCCGTGACTTCCGTAACAACGCGCCAGGCACACAGAGCCGCCGTGAAGAAACGGGTCTTGGCTTCCACGGACTGTTCAGCTCGGGCTACACCCAAGGCACCATCGGGGTCGGTTTCGATGCCATCGGCTTGCTGGGCCTCAAACTCGACAGCGGCAAGGGCCGCGCCGGTACCGGCCTGTTCCCTAACGGCTCCGACGGCCGTGCGCAGGACGACTATTCCAAGGGTGGCGCCGCCATCAAGTTCCGTATTTCCGATACGGTCCTGAAAGTGGGCGACCAATACACCACCGCTCCGGTATTCGCATCCGACGACAGCCGCCTGCTGCCAGAGCTGCCGCAAGGTATCTCGATCACCAGCAACGAGATCAAGGGCCTGAAACTGGAAGCCGGTCACTTCACCTCGATCGTTGCCCAGGACCACACCTACAAGGACAGTATCGCCAGCTCCGAGCCAGGCACCGGTACCGGCCTGCGCGATGCCAACTTCGTCGGCGGCGTGTACTCCTGGACGCCTGAGTTCACCACCAGCCTCTACTACTCGAAAGTAGAAGACTACTGGAAGAAGCTCTACGCCAACGTGAACTGGACTCACGCGCTCGACAAAGATCAGTCGGTAGCCGTTGACTTCAACATCTACAGCACCAAAAGCGACGGTGCCGGCCTGCAACGCGCAGAAAAAGACGGCACCACCAAGCTGGATAACCGTGCCTACAGCTTGCAAGGCGCGTATACCTACCAGGCTCACACATTCACCTTGGCCTACCAGAAGGTCAGCGGTGACGGTGACTACGGCTATGGCGTAGACGGTGGCGGCACGATTTTCCTGGCCAACTCCGTCGCCCGCTCCGACTTCAACGCTGAAGACGAGAAATCCTGGCAAGCTCGCTATGACCTGAACATGGCCACCTTCGGCGTGCCAGGCCTGAGCTTCATGACTCGTTACGTCAGCGGTAGCGGCGCCAACACCGGCACCACGTCGAACGGTAAAGAGTGGGAACGCGACATCGAAGCCAAATACGTGATCCAGAGCGGCCCGGCCAAAGACCTGAGCCTGCGCGTACGTCAAGCGACCTATCGTTCGTCTGACGGCGTGTACTACGGTTCGGCGTCCATCGACGAACTGCGTCTGATCGCGCAATACCCGCTGAACATCTTGTAATTAGCCGCTTGATTACAATGATGACCTAAGGCATCCGCCTTAACTAAAAAGCCGCTCCCCTGTTCACAAGGGAGCGGCTTTTTTATTGCAGTTATATTTCACTGGAAAAATAGCAAGCTAACTAACCAGATAAAAAACCGCACACCTGACCTGACCGTTCAGCCAAGTTTTGCAGCATCACACTTAGTTACTTCGTAGCACTTTCCTGCATTACACGAATAACCCGCTGCGGAAACGGAATATCAATACCTGCCGCTTTCAAACGATCACGCGCCAGTTCATTGAGCATGAACATCACATCCCAATAATCCGCCGTCTTGGTCCAGCAGCGCAGCGAAACGGTGATAGAACTGTCGCCCAAGGTCGACACCACGGCTACAGCCGCTGGGTCGGCCAATACGCGAGGGTCCTTGGCCAGTTCCAGCAGCACTTCACGGGCTTTCTGCAGATCAGCGTCATAGTCCACACCCACATCAAACACCACCTTGCGGGTTGGCTGACGGTTGGTGTTGGTGATGATGCCGTTGGACAGGCTGCCATTCGGGATGATCACCGTCTTGTTGTCGCCGGTGCGCAACACGGTGTGGAAGATCTGGATACTGTCGACGGTACCCGAGGTGCCCTGGGCTTCGATCCAGTCACCAATGCGGAACGGGCGGAACAACAGAATCAGCACGCCACCGGCAAAGTTCGCCAGGCTGCCTTGCAATGCCAAGCCAATGGCCAGGGTCGCGGCACCAATCGCCGCCACGAACGAGGTGGTTGCCACGCCGATCATCGAGGCCACGTTGACCACCAGCATGACCTTGAGCGCGATGTTCGCAAGGCTGGTGATGAAATGCTGTAGCGCCAGGTCCGCATTGCGCAGCGCCAGCAAACGCCCGACCCGATGGGTCAAGACGTTGATCAGCCACCAGCCGATGGCCAGGGTGACCACCGCCAGTAAAAACCGGCTGCCGTATTCCATGATCATCGGGACCCACGACTGCGAGGTCTTGATCAACTGATCCACTTCTGCGTTTAAATCCATGTAGCTTCTCCTGTTGGGCGGTGTGCGGCTTTATCAACTGCCTGAAAACGCAAATGAGCCCCTTGGGGCTCAATGGCAGGCGCAGGTTCCGGGGCGTGGGACGTCAAAAACGCCGACGGGTTCCCCGCAAAGCCATCAGTCGCGGAAGTTATTGAACTGCAGCGGCATGTCGAAGGACTTGGCGCGCAGCGCTGCGATCGCTTCTTGCAGGTCATCACGTTTCTTGCCCGTGACCCGCACCTGCTCACCCTGGATGGCAGCCTGCACTTTGAGCTTGGCATCCTTGATGTGGGCGACGATTTTCTTGGCCAGCTCTTTGTCGATGCCTTCCTTGAGGACGGCTTCCTGCTTCATCAGCTTGCCCGAAGCGTAGGCATCCTTGATTTCAAGGCATTGCGCGTCGATCTTGCGTTTAACCAGGGACAGCTTGAGGATCTCGATCATCGCTTCCAGCTGGAAATCGGCTTCAGCGGTCAGGTTGACGGTCAGTTCCTTTTCCTTGAATTCGAAGCTGCCCTTGCCTTTCAAGTCATAGCGACGGTCCAGCTCCTTGACGGCGTTCTCGACGGCGTTGGTGACTTCGTGTTTGTCCAGTTCGGATACCACGTCGAACGAAGGCATGTCATTTCTCCAATATAAGGGGCGGGCTCAGTAGAGATGGAGCGCGCCCGAGCTAAAATGCCGGGGCATTATAGCGGTTCTTTCGCCGCGTTCACTGCGAGCAGCCCTACGGAGTAAAAACTGATGTCGACCACCTGGCACATTCTCGGCGCCGGCAGCCTGGGCACCCTCTGGGCTGCGCGCCTGGCACGCGCTGGCCTGCCCGTACGGCTGATCCTGCGTGATGATGCACGCCTGGCCAGCTATCGGGCGGGCCCGGGGTTGACGCTGGTCGAACAAGGCATAGCGCACACCTATCCGGTAACCGGCGAAACGCCTGACAGCCCGGAACCGATTCATCGCCTGCTGGTGGCGTGCAAAGCCTACGACGCGCAAAGCGCAGTAGCCCAGTTGCAACATCGATTGGTACCGGACGCCGAACTGGTCCTGCTGCAAAACGGCCTCGGCAGCCAGGACGCCGTCGCAGCCCAACTGCCCCAGGCCCGCTGCATCTTTGCCTCCAGTACCGAAGGCGCATTCCGCGACGGCGACTGGCGCGTGGTATTTGCCGGCCATGGCTACACGTGGCTGGGCGATGCCGCCCACCCCACGCCACCGCTGTGGCTGGATGACCTGCACGCCGCGGGCATCCCCCACGAATGGAGCACCGCGATTCTCACGCGCCTCTGGCGCAAGCTGGCCCTCAACTGTGCGATCAACCCTTTGACCGTGCTGTACCAGTGCCGCAACGGCGGCCTGCAAAACCATCAATGTGAAGTGGCGACCCTGTGCGCCGAGCTGACCGAGTTACTCGAATGCAGCGGCCAGCCGGCCGCTGCCGAGCATTTGCACAGTGAAGTGGAACGGGTGATCCAGGCCACCGCCGCCAACTACTCGTCCATGTATCAGGATGTGGCCAACCGCAGCCGTACCGAAATCAGCTACCTGCTGGGCTACGCCTGCGAAGCCGCTGCCCGCCATCAATTGGCCCTGCCGCACCTGCAACAGGTACAGGCGCGCCTGGTCGAGCACTTGCGTGCACACGGATTGGCCAGCGACTGAGGCACGCGCTACCCTGCCTACCTGTCTATCACCTGGGAAAACCCTGATGCCATTGCGCCAGCGTCTTGAAAATCTACCGGTAGGGCAGAAACTGCTGGCCGCCTTGCTGGTGTTGTTGACCACCGTATTGTTGGTGGCCAACCTGACGTTCATCAGCGCGGCTTACTGGATCTCCCAGGAAAGCATGGCGCCCCAGGCGCTACAGGCTATCGGGCGGTTGGTGTCCAACCCGTCACTGGCCGCTGAAGCCCTCGAATCGTCCACCAAGGCCGAAGCCCTGCTCAATGAACTGACCAGCTATTCACCGCTGCGCGCCGCCGCACTGTATGACGGCGAAGGCACTCGCCTGGCGCAGATGCAGCACGCCAATCGCCTGCACCTGCCGGATAATTACCGGCATATCGAGGCTTGGCGCCTCACTGAGTTTCGCAGCAACCAGGTCATCACCCTGCCCCGTCCCGGCCAGCCTCCCGGGCATCTGCTGCTGGTGGCCAGCAGCGAACTGCCGATGGCCTTTTATACCGGCACGCTGACGGCCAGCCTGGGCATCCTGATTTTCAGCGTGCTGCTGTGGCTGGTCATTGCCCGACAGATCAAGCGCCTGATCACTCGCCCCATCCACGAACTGGAAGAGCTGTCGCGTCAAGTGACTCGCGAAGAGAACTATTCCTTGCGCGCCGGGCGCGGCAACCATGACGAGATCGGCAGCCTGGCGGAAGCCTTCAACACCATGTTGTCGCGCATCGAAGCCCGCGAGCAGCAGCTCAAACGCGCCCGTGATGACTCCCAAGCCGCTTACGACCAAGCCCAGGGCCTGGCCGAGGAAACCCGTCATACCAACCGCAAACTCGAGCTGGAAGTACAGGTTCGCAGCAAGATCGAGAAAAAACTCACCGGTTTCCAGAACTACCTGAACAGCATCATCGACTCGATGCCGTCGGCGCTGATCGCCTTGGACGAACAGCTCTACGTCACCCAGTGGAACCAGGAAGCCAGCGCCCTTTCCGGGACACGCCTGGATGAAGCGCTGAATCAACCGATCTTTCTCGCCTTCCAGCCGCTCAAACCCTACCTGAGGCAACTCAAGGCCGCGGTCGAGCAGCACAGCGTGGAACGCATCGAGCGCGTCACCTGGGTCAAGGATGACGAGCCCAAGCATTACGCCCTGACGTTTTACCCGTTGATGGGCGGTGCCGGGCGCGGCGTGGTAATCCGGATCGACGACATCACCCAGCGCCTGTCGCTTGAGGAAATGATGGTGCAGTCGGAAAAAATGCTCTCCGTCGGCGGGCTTGCCGCAGGCATGGCCCATGAGATCAACAACCCGCTGGGAGCCATCCTGCACAACGTCCAGAACATTCGCCGCCGCCTGTCTCCCGACCTGCCCAAGAACCTGGAACACGCCGAACAGGCAGGCATCGAGCTGGACACCGTCAACCGCTACCTGCAAAGCCGCGAAGTGCCGCAGTTGCTCGACGGCATCCAACAAGCCGGCGCTCGGGCTGCGAAGATCGTCACCCACATGCTCAGTTTCAGCCGCCGTAGCAATCGGCAAATGGCGCCCTGCGATCTGCCGGCGCTGATCGACCAGGCAGTGGAAATCGCCGGTAACGACTTTGACCTGACCATCGGCTTCGACTTCAAAGGCCAGGCGATCATCCGCCAATTCGATCCACTGTTAGGCCCGGTACCGGGCACCGCCAACGAGCTGGAACAGGTGTTGCTCAACTTGCTGAAAAACGCCGCCCAGGCCATTCACCTGCGTGAAGACGACAGCGAGCCGGGGCGCATTATCTTGCGCACCCGCCTCAACCCGCCGTGGGCCGAAATCCAGGTGGAAGACAATGGCATCGGCATGAGCGAAAGCGTGCGCAAGCGCACCTTCGAACCGTTCTTCACCACCAAGGAAATCGGCCAGGGCACCGGGCTCGGGCTGTCGGTCTCGTACTTCATCATCACCAACAACCACAAGGGCCAGATGGAAGTACAGTCGACCCTCGGCCAAGGTACCTGCTTCACGCTGCGCCTGCCCTTGGCTGGCAGCCAATTACCTTACGAACTCACCCAACCGGAGCAATGACCATGGGCTTTCGCCTGTCGAAGATCTACACCCGTACCGGCGACCAAGGCGAGACCGGCCTCGGCGACGGCCGTCGCGTGCCCAAGGACCATCCGCGGGTGGAGGCTATTGGCGAGGTCGACACTTTGAACAGTCAATTGGGCCTGCTGCTGGCCAATCTTGAGGAACAGAGCGGCAAGCACCCTGAACTCAAGGATGTGATCGAGGTGCTGACGCCTTGTCAGCATCGGTTGTTCGACCTGGGCGGTGAACTGGCAATGCCGGTGTACAAAGCCTTGAATGCAGCGGAAGTGGATCGGCTGGAAGCGGCGATTGACCGCTGGAATGAAGAAGTCGGGCCGCTGGAGAACTTCATCCTGCCGGGTGGTTCGGCGCTGATCGCGCAAGCTCATGTATGCCGCAGCCTGGCGCGCAGTGCAGAACGGCGCTGTCAGCAGTTGAATGCGCTTGAGCCGCTGGAAGGCGTGGGGCTGGCCTATATCAATCGGTTATCGGATCTGCTGTTTGTGGCGGCGCGGGTGATTGCCAGGCGCCAAGGTGTTGCGGAGGTTTTGTGGCAGGCGGCGGCTAAACCACACTGAGGGTTGTGTAGTGACTGATCGGGCCCTATCGGGAGCAAGCCCCCTCCCACAGTTGAACAAGTTGCCCTTGTGGGAGGGAGCTTGCTCCCGATGAGGCTATCAATGGCTGATCAGACTTCAGGCCAGAACGCCCGGATCCCTGCCACACCCTGAGCCCCGGCTTCCCAGGCCTGCTCCCGCTCGGCGGGCCCAAGCCCACCCAACAGAAACACCGGCTTGCTGAACCCACTGATCAACTGCGCCGCCTGTTCCCAGCCCAAAGGTTGTGCATCGGGATGCGTCAGGGTCGGCTGCACCGGTGACAGCGTGACGAAATCCACATCCATCATTTGCGCCAGGGCCAGTTCTTCGGCGTTGTGGCACGAGGCCGCCAGCCAGCGGTCCTTCGGCAACGGCCGCCCCTTGCTCGCGTATTTACGCAGTTGCGCCGAAGTCATGTGCCAACCGGCCGAAGGAAAGTCCCCCAGCCACTCGAACGGCCCCTTGAGCATCAACTGGGCCTTGCCGGCACACAGGCCAACCGCATCCACCGCCAGGTCACGATACTTGGGGTCGTAACCGTTGGGCGCACGCAGTTGAACCAGCTTGATACCACCGGCAATGGCTTTCTGAAGGCCGCGCAGCAGCGTGGGGGTTTCCAGCTCACCCGGGGTGATCAGGTACTCGGCAGGCAAGCGCGCAGCGGCAACGATCGGAGCATTGGCCGCCGGGAACTCATAGTTGATCAAGTCCCGAGGCGCTACCCATTCCAGCGGTTGCCCTTCGGCACCATGAGGCTCGCCGGTAAACGCCGAGACCTCCCAGACATCCAGTAACACCTGCTTGTCCGGGTAGTCGTGTTGCACCTTGATCAGCGGCCGGGCCGTGGTGACCCGGATGCCCAGCTCTTCGTGCAGCTCGCGCGACAAGGCGGTTGCCACCGACTCATCGGCCTCCACCTTGCCCCCAGGAAACTCCCAGAGGCCGCCCTGATGCTGGGTATCGGCACGGCGCGCCAGCAGAATCCTGCCGTCGGCACCGCGGATCACCGCTGCTGCTACATGCACTCGTTTCACCGCGTTTATCCTCTTGGCTATCAGGTACGGTATTCCGCGTTGATCTTCACGTACTCGTGGGACAGGTCGGTGGTCCAGATGGTTTCGCTGCACTCGCCACGACCCAGCTCGATACGGATGGTGATTTCTTCCTGCTGCATCACCGCCGAGCCCTGGGCTTCGGTGTAAGTTTCAGCACGGGCACCGCGGCTGGCAATGCACACATCGCCCAGGAACACGTCGATCTTGCTCACGTCCAGGTCCGGCACACCGGCACGGCCAACGGCCGCCAGGATGCGCCCCCAGTTCGGGTCAGAGGCGAACAGTGCGGTTTTGATCAGTGGCGAGTGGGCCACGGTATAGCCCACATCCAGGCATTCCTGGTGGTTGCCGCCGCCGTTGACTTCAACGGTGACGAACTTGGTAGCGCCCTCGCCGTCGCGCACGATGGCCTGGGCCACGTCCATGCACACTTCAAACACCGCCTTTTTCAGCGCGTCGAACAAAGGGCCTTCGGTGGTAGTGATTTCCGGCAGGTTGGCCTTGCCGGTTGCGATCAACATGCAGCAATCGTTGGTGGAGGTGTCACCGTCGATGGTGATGCGGTTGAACGACTTGTTGGCGCCATCCAGCATCAGCTTGTGCAGTACCTCGCGGGAAACCTTGGCATCGGTGGCGATGTAGCCGAGCATGGTGGCCATGTTCGGACGGATCATGCCGGCGCCCTTGCTGATGCCGGTCACCGTGACGGTCACGCCTTCGTGCACGAACTGACGGCTCGCGCCCTTGGGCAGAGTGTCAGTGGTCATGATGCCAGTGGCGGCGGCGGCCCAGTTATCCACAGACAGGTCGTCCAGGGCGGCTTGCAAGGCGCCTTCGATTTTTTCCACCGGCAGTGGCTCACCGATCACACCGGTGGAGTACGGCAGCACTTGGCTGGCGTCTACGCCCGCCAATTGGGCCAGCTTGGCACACGTGCGCGCAGCGGCAACCAGGCCTGGCTCGCCGGTACCGGCGTTGGCATTACCGGTGTTGGTCAGCAGATAACGAATCGAACCGGCAACGCGCTGCTTGGCCAGGATCACCGGTGCCGCGCAGAACGCGTTGAGGGTGAACACACCCGCCACGGTCGAGCCTTCGGCACAGCGCATCACCACCACATCCTTGCGCCCCGGACGCTTGATGCCGGCCGAAGCGATACCAAGTTCGAAACCGGCAACCGGGTGCAATGTGGGCAAAGGACCAAGACCAACAGCCATGAATGCGCTCCTCAAAAATAGGGGGTGTCTGTGCCGTCGTAAGCGACGGTGAAATTAATGGCAAAACGCCGCGACGGCAAAAGCCGGTCGCGGCGCGGAGTATTGCAGCGTCGGGCGAAAATCTTATTCGATCTGGCCGTGGCAGTGTTTGAATTTCTTGCCCGAACCGCAGTAGCACAGTTCGTTGCGGCCCAGCTTCTGATCGTTGCGAACCGGCGTTTGAGCCAGCGCCACATCCACCTCTTCGCCCAAGACTTCAGGCGCTTCCAGGCCCGGTGCCTCGTCATGCTGGAACTGCATGCGGGCGGCCAGCGCTTCGGCTTCCTGACGCAGACGAGCCTCTTCCTCGGCCGGGTCTTCGCGACGCACCTGAACGTGGGACAGCACACGAATCGAATCGCGCTTGATCGAGTCCAGCAGTTCGGAGAACAGCGTGAACGACTCGCGCTTGTACTCCTGCTTCGGGTTCTTCTGGGCGTAGCCACGCAAGTGGATGCCGTGACGCAGGTGATCCATGGTCGACAGGTGGTCTTTCCACAGGTCGTCCAGCACGCGCAGTACGATTTGTTTTTCGAAGGTGCGCAGTGCTTCGGCACTCGCCTGCTCTTCTTTTTCGTTGTACGCGGCCAGCAGCTCGGTCATCAGCTTCTCGCGCAGCGTCTCTTCGTACAGGTGATCGTCTTCGTCCAGCCACTGCTGAACCGGCAGGTCAACACCGAAGTCGCTCTTCAAGGCCGCTTCCAGGCCGGCGACATCCCACTGCTCAGGCAGGGACTGTGGCGGGATATGGGCGCTGACGGTGGCGTTGAGCACGTCCTGACGGAAATCGGCGATGGTCTCGCCAATGTTGTCGGCGGCCAGCAACGTGTTACGCATGTGATAGATCACCTTACGCTGTTCGTTGTTGACGTCGTCGAACTCGAGCAGTTGCTTACGAATGTCGAAGTTGCGGCCTTCGACCTTGCGCTGCGCCTTCTCGATGGCGTTGGTCACCATGCGGTGCTCGATCGCCTCGCCGGACTGCATCCCCAGGGCTTTCATGAAGTTCTTCACCCGGTCCGAGGCGAAGATACGCATCAGGCTGTCTTCCAGGGACAGGTAGAAACGGCTGGAACCGGCGTCACCCTGGCGACCGGCACGGCCACGCAGCTGGTTGTCGATACGACGCGATTCATGACGCTCGGACGCAATCACCTGCAGGCCACCGGATTCCAGCACGGCCTGATGGCGTTTCTGCCAGTCGGCCTTGATCTGGGCGATCTGCTCGGGGCTCGGGTTTTCCAGTGCCGCGACTTCCACTTCCCAGTTACCGCCCAACAGGATGTCGGTACCACGACCGGCCATGTTGGTGGCAATGGTCAGCGCGCCTGGGCGACCGGCCTGGGCGATGATCTCGGCTTCTTTTTCGTGGAACTTGGCGTTGAGGACCTTGTGCTCGATACCTTCCTTGTTGAGCAGGTTGGACACGTGCTCGGAAGTCTCGATGGTAGCGGTACCCACCAGGATCGGGCGGCCTTTGGCCATGCCGTCCTTGATATCGTTGATGATTGCCGCGTATTTCTCTTCGGCAGTCAGGAATACCAGGTCGTTGAAATCCTTACGCGCCAGCGGCTTGTTTGGCGGAATCACCATCACGGCCAGGTTGTAGATCTGGTGGAATTCGAACGCTTCGGTGTCGGCCGTACCGGTCATGCCGGACAGCTTGTTGTACAGACGGAAGTAGTTCTGGAAGGTCGTCGACGCCAACGTCTGGCTTTCAGCCTGGATGTTGAGGTTTTCCTTGGCTTCGATGGCCTGGTGCAGGCCTTCGGACAGACGGCGACCCGGCATGGTACGCCCGGTGTGTTCGTCGACCAGCACGACCTGGCCGTCCTGCACGATGTATTCAACATTGCGATGGAACAGCTTGTGGGCACGCAGGCCTGCGTAAACGTGGGTCAAGAGGCCCAGGTTGTGTGCCGAGTACAGGCTTTCGCCCTCGGCCAGTTCCCCGATCTGGGTCAGCATTTCTTCGACGAACTGGTGACCGGCTTCGTTGAGTTCGACCTGACGGGTCTTCTCGTCGATCGTGAAGTGACCTTCTTTGGTCACGACGCCTTCCACTTCTTCGATGTGCTGGGTCAGACGCGGAATCAGTTTGTTGATTTCGGTGTACAGGCGCGAGCTGTCTTCGGCCTGGCCGGAGATGATCAGCGGAGTACGGGCTTCGTCGATCAGGATGGAGTCGACTTCGTCGATCACGGCAAAGTTGAGTTCACGCTGGAATTTTTCTTCCATGCTGAACGCCATGTTGTCGCGCAGATAGTCGAAACCGAATTCGTTGTTGGTACCGTAGGTGATGTCGGCAGCGTAGGCGGCACGCTTCTCTTCCGGCGGCTGGAAAGGCGTTACCACGCCGACGGTCAGGCCGAGGAATTCATAGAGCGGGCGCATCCAGTTGGCGTCCCGGCGAGCCAGGTAGTCGTTCACCGTCACCACGTGCACGCCCTTGCCGGACAGTGCGTTGAGGTAAACGCCCAGGGTTGCCACCAGGGTCTTGCCTTCACCGGTACGCATTTCGGCAATCATGCCTTCATGCAAGGTCATGCCGCCGATCAACTGAACGTCGAAGTGGCGCATGCCCATGACACGCTTACCGGCTTCACGGGCGACCGCAAAGGCTTCGGGAAGCAGTTTGTCGAGGGTTTCACCTTTGGCTATGCGGGCCTTGAACTCTTGGGTCTTGGCGCGCAATTGGTCGTCCGAAAGGGCAACCATCTGCTCTTCGAGGGCATTGACCAGTTGCACCGTCTTGAGCATGCGTTTGACTTCGCGCTCATTCTTGCTTCCAAAAAGTTTCTTTAACAAAGGCGCAAACATATCGGCAGGTTCTTCCACACATAGGGATGGAGGGCGCACCGTGAGTGGCCCGAGCAGCCCTCACGGCCGCATGCGAACGCGCATTCTACCCGGAATCGTGGGTGAGGAAAGTGGCGTTATTGCACGAGGCAGGCATGGCACTGTGAGAGGCCCTTTTTAAAATAAGGGCTTTTACTGGAACTTCAACCCATGGAAGGCAGAAGTTACCGATTGATTTTACGGGAAAACTACGCGGACGCATGGCCAGGGGGCTTACGGGCGCTTTCTGTTAAGATGACCACTCTGTTACCTCAGGTGTCTAGATATGGCGTTACGCCATCAACCAGCCCGCGCGCCCGGCGCGTTGCTTCGCGAAGCCAAGCCGCTGAAAGCCATCTTTGGCCATGCGCAACGCCTGGGCCTTCTGCAACGCCTGCTCGAAAGCCAGTTGCAACCGGCCGCGCGTGAACATTGTCATGTAGCGTCGTGGCGAGAAGGCCATTTGCTGCTGATTGTCACCGATGGCCATTGGGCCACCCGGTTGCGCTATCAACAAAAACGCCTGCAACGACAACTGATGGCCTTTGACGAGTTTGCCGGCCTGACGCGCATCCAGTTCAAAGTGCAGCCCCCAGCCGTGCAGCCACGCGCAGTGGGGCATACGGTGGACCTCTCGGAAAATGCGGCCGAAACCATTCAGGCTACGGCCGATGAGATCAATGATCCGGGCCTGCGCGCGGCGCTGCAGCGGCTGGCCGCCCACGCCAGGCGCAAACCCTGACCGCTATTTGCGCTTGCCGCCGCCCAACAGCGACCCCAACAACCCACGCACCAACTGGCGGCCCATCTGATTGGCGGCCTGCTGCATCGCTGATTTCAGCGCCTTGCCTGCCGTCGTGCCCAGAAATGCGCCGGCCTTGTCGGTAAAGCTCGGCTCTTCGGCCGCCGGCTTGCTTGGTTCCTCGGGCCCCAGGTCCTTGCGAGCCATCAGCACTTCATAGGCCGACTCACGATCTATCGGTTTGTCGTAGCGCCCGAGCAAAGATGAACGGGCGATCAACGCAGCCCGTTCGGTCTCAGTGAGCGGCCCGATCCGCGATTGTGGCGGCGCGACTAGTACCCGCTGGACAACTTCCGGTGTGCCTTTTTCCTGCAAGGTGCCCACCAGCGCCTCGCCGGTGCCCAGTTCGGTCAGCACCGCCAAGGTATCGAACGCCGGGTTGGGACGAAAACCCTCGGCCACCGCCCGCAGGGATTTCTGTTCCTTGGTGGTGAAGGCTCGCAAACCGTGTTGTATGCGCAGCCCCAGTTGCGCGAGCACCGTGTCAGGCAAGTCACCCGGGGATTGCGTGACAAAGTACACGCCCACCCCTTTGGAGCGAATCAGGCGCACCACTTGCTCCAAACGGTCCTGCAGGGCCTTGGGCGTGTCCGCGAACAACAAATGCGCTTCGTCGAAAAACAACGCCAAGAGGGGCTTGTCGGCATCGCCACGCTCAGGCAGCTGCTCGAACAACTCAGCCAGAAGCCACAACAGGAAGGTCGCGTAGACCTTCGGCGCCTCATGTACAAGGCGGCTGGCGTCCAGCAGGTGGATCCGCCCACGCCCGTCGCCGTCGGGCTGCAAAATATCTTCGAGCTGCAGGGCCGGCTCGCCAAACAAGGCTTCGGCACCCTGCTGCTCCAGCACCGCCAGGCGCCGCAACAGCGCCTGGCTGGAGCCGGTGGTCATCAACGCCGCATCGTCGCCCAGCAGTTCCGGGTGATAGCGCAGGTGGTTGAGCAGTGCCTTGAGGTCCTTGAGATCCAACAGCAGCAAGCCCTCACGATCCGCTACCTTGAAAGTGGCATAGAGCGCCGACTGTTGGCTGTCAGTGAGTTCCAGCAGGCTGCCGAGCAACAACGGCCCCATTTCGCTGATGGTCGTACGCAACGGATGGCCGGATTGCCCGTGGATATCCCACAGCGTGACCGGGTAAGGCTGCGCGGTGTAATTGAGGAAAGGCATGTCTGCAATACGCTCGGCGACTTTACCCTGAGGGAAGGCTGCGGCACCCAGGCCGCAGAGATCCCCCTTGATGTCGGCGGCGAATACCGCCACGCCCGCATCGCTGAAGGCTTCCGCGAGGCGTTGCAGGGTGACGGTCTTGCCCGTGCCTGTGGCACCGGCAATCAGGCCATGGCGGTTGGCCAGGCGCATGGCCTGAGCAATGGGCTGGCCGTCAGGGCCGGCACCGATAAGAAGTTGTGTGGAGTCAGGCATTTCGTCACCTATGGTTAATCTTTAGTGCAGCCAAGCCGATACAGGCCAATGTGAGACCCACAAAGTCTAAAAATAGGTCGGAGGGTTCCTACAAAAACCCACAGAGCTATCACCAGAAGTACCACACCTTTTTTGACGCTGCCATTTTGCGCCTCCCAAAAGGACGCGCTTTGGATATTTAAGACCTTAGCGGACCCTACAAGCCATGAATAAAAACCTGCGCTTCAGCCACAAAATCCTGCTTGCAGCCGCCCTTATCGTCATCGCCGCCTTCGCGTTGTTTACCCTCTATAACGACTATCTGCAACGCAACGCGATACGCGACGACCTGAATAACTACCTGCATGAAATGGGCGGTGTCACCGCCAGCAACATTCAAACCTGGCTTGCCGGGCGTATCGTGCTGGTGGAAAACGCCGCACAAAACATCGCCATCAATCCCGAACCGTCCGCCGTCGCCAACTTGCTGGAACAGAAAGCGCTGACCTCTTCCTTTATGGCGACCTACGTCGGCGACAGTAAAGGGGCCTTTACCATCCGCCCCGATGCCAAGATGCCGGACGGTTTCGATCCGCGCGTCCGTCCCTGGTACAAAGGCGCCCAGAGCAGCAACGGTTCGACCCTGACCGAACCCTATATCGATGCGGCCACCGGGCAGTTGATCATTTCCATCGCCACCCCCAGCGCCAAGGGCGGCCAGAGTATTGGTGTGGTGGGCGGAGACCTGAGCCTGCAAACCCTGGTAGATAACATCAGCGCGCTGAACTTCGGCGGCATGGGCTACGCGTTCCTGGTCAGTGCCGACGGTAAAGTGCTGGTGCACCCGGACAAAAACCTGGTCATGAAGACTCTGGCAGAGGTGTACCCGAAGAACACCCCCAAGATCAGCGCCGACTTCAGCGAAGTCGAGGCCAACGGCAAAACCAATATCGTGACCTTTACACCGATCAAGGGTTTGCCATCGGTGAACTGGTACCTGGGCGTTTCGGTAGATAAAGACAAATCCTTCGCGATGCTCAGCCAGTTCCGCACGTCGGCGGTGATCGCCACGATCATCGCCGTGGTGATCATCATCGCCCTTCTGGGCATGCTGATCCGCGTCTTGCTGCAACCGTTGAATGTGATGACCCGGGCCATGCAGGACATCGCCGATGGCGAGGGCGACCTGACCCGACGCCTGACCATCCAGAATCATGACGAATTCGGCACCCTGGGCGAGGCGTTCAACCGGTTCGTGGAGCGTATCCACACTTCGATTCGCGAAGTGTCCTCGGCCACCGAACAGGTCAACGAAGTGGCCTTGCGGGTGGTCAGCGCCTCCAACTCGTCGATGGTCAACTCGGACGAACAGGCTAATCGCACCAACAGCGTCGCCGCCGCCATCAACCAACTGGGCGCCGCCGCCCAGGAAATCGCGCGCAACGCGGCACAGGCTTCGCAGCAAGCCAGTGACGCGCGGAGTTTGGCCGAAGACGGTCAGCAAGTGGTGGAAAGCAACATCAAGGCGATGAACCAACTGTCCGAGATGATCAGCGCTTCCGGCAACAATATCGAAGCGCTCAACAGCAAGACGGTCAATATCGGCCAGATCCTCGAGGTGATCACCAGCATCTCCCAGCAGACCAACCTGTTGGCGCTCAACGCCGCCATCGAAGCGGCGCGGGCCGGGGAGGCCGGCCGAGGGTTTGCGGTCGTGGCCGACGAAGTGCGCAACCTGGCTCATCGCACCCAGGAATCGGCGCAACAAGTGCAGAAAATGATTGAGGAGCTTCAGGTCGGCGCTCGGGATTCCGTCAGCACCATGAGTGAAAGCCAGCGCCACAGCCAGGACAGCGTGGAGATCGCCAACCTGGCCGGCGAACGGTTGAGCAGCGTGACCCAGCGCATTGGCGAGATAGACGGTATGAACCAGTCAGTCGCTACCGCCACCGAAGAGCAGACCTCCGTGGTGGAGTCGATCAACATGGACATCACCGAAATCAACACCCTCAACCAGGAAGGTGTGGAAAACCTGCAATCAACCCTGCGCGCCTGTACCGACCTGGAGCAACAGGCATCGCGCTTGAAGCAACTGGTGGGCAGTTTCCGGATCTGACGCCCAGGCCCGTCGCTGATACAGCGGCGGGCCGCTATTTTTCCAGAGGCTCGTCTTTACGCCGCTCCTGCTCCCACAACTCGGCGGCGCCAGGAAACTCGGTGCCGTCTTCTGCGTCCAGCGCGTCCGGGTCATACCGGCTCAAACACCCCTCCCCCAATGTTGCCGGGGCTTTTGACGTGGCTTTATCCAGCGGGTCGCTCATCACTCAGTCCTGCGCAGATGTAAAAAGGGCCTGGGTCGATTTAACGCCCAAGCCCTTCTGACTTCAATCACAACGCTGGATCAGAACACGACGGTCTTGTTGCCGTGTACCAGTACGCGATCTTCCAGGTGATAACGCAGGCCACGCGCCAGCACCATCTTCTCGACGTCACGGCCGAAACGCACCATGTCTTCAATACTGTCACTGTGGCTGACACGCACCACGTCCTGCTCGATGATCGGACCTGCGTCCAGCTCTTCGGTAACGTAGTGGCAAGTTGCGCCAATCAACTTCACGCCACGCAGGGATGCCTGGTGATACGGCTTGGCCCCGACGAACGACGGCAGGAAACTGTGGTGAATGTTGATCACCTTGCCGGCGTATTCGCGGCACAGTTCCGGCGGCAGGATCTGCATGTAGCGCGCCAGCACCACCACGTCGGCCTCGTGCTGCTTGACCAGACGCGAGACCTCGGCGAACGCGGGCTCCTTGTCCTGCGGATTGACCGGTACGTGGTAGTACGGGATGCCATGCCATTCGACCATGCTGCGCAGGTCGTCATGGTTGGAGATCACACAGGCGATCTCGCAATCGAGCTCATCGCTGTGCCAGCGGTGCAGCAGGTCGGCGAGGCAGTGGGACTCACGACTGGCCATCAGCACGACACGCTTTTTCTGTTCGGTGTCGGTGATGTGCCAGGTCATCGAGAACTCTTCGGCGATCGGCGCAAACGCCTCGCGGAAGGCCTCAAGACCAAAGGGCAGCGTGTCGGCACGGATTTCGTGCCGCATGAAAAACCAACCGCTGAGATCGTCCGAGTGATGGCTCGCTTCGGTGATCCAGCCATTATGGGAGGCCAGAAAGTTACTGACTTTGGCAACGATGCCAACCCGGTCCGGGCAAGCAATCACCAGCCGAAAAGTGCGCATTAGGGGGAAACTCCAGAACTTCGCAAAGGCCGCCATTCTAGCGATTGCGCAGAAAAACTGCAGTATTCCTTGCACCTTATTCTGAATCCAGACCGAGAGGACACCCCTTAATAGCGTAAGGTTTTACCTCGTCTATATGACCGTACAACGGCCAGCTCAAGGAATTATCAAAAAACAAACAGGATTATCTTTAGGTCGGCGACCGACTAATTAACTCGACTGCGCAGCTTTACCACAAACATTCAAAGTAATTCACATAAATGCCTGCTTAAATGTTTACTTGATGAAATTGCCTGACTATTATTAGCTCACTGTCCCTGTCAATCAGCGCTCTACATAAGGTAGTCCCCATGTCACTGATCAACGAATACCGCGCCACCGAAGAAGCTATCAAAGAGCTGCAAGCGCGTTTGAAAAACCTGTCCCAAGACGACAAGCTGAAAACCGAGCTGGAATTCGAAGGCAAACTGCGCACTCTGATGGGCGAATACTCCAAGTCCCTGCGCGACATCATCGCCCTGCTGGATCCAGAGTCGAAAGTTAAAGCACCGCGTGGCGCCGTGAAAACCACCGGTACCAAGCGTGCGCGCAAGGTCAAGCAATACAAGAACCCGCACAACGGCGAAGTGATTGAAACCAAAGGCGGCAACCACAAGACGCTGAAAGAGTGGAAAGCCAAGTGGGGCGGCGACGTGGTTGAAGGCTGGGCTACTCTGCTGGGCTAAGCCGAGCCGGGCTCTCGCCTGATACGCGATACATAAAAAACGCCAGCTTGCTGGCGTTTTTTATGTCTGAATATTCTGCAATTTCTGACTACGAGTTCAAACGCGCTGCCAGCGAATCGGCATACTCCTGCCATTGGCCCAGTACCTGGCACTGAAACGGTGTAGCACTAACAGCCAACTCCTCGCACGCCTGTTTAAATGCCAGCAGAGTATTGGGTGCCCCCCATTGCGGATTTGACAAACGCTGCTGACAGAAAAGTTTCCAACGTTGTTGCTCGTCCCTGTCCAGGGTTTCAGGAAAGTTACGGGCACGGTAGCGAAATAATAATTCCGGCAAACGATGATCATCGAAAGGCCACTGCTGGCGTGCTAGTTGTGCAGGCTCTGCCGCACGGACTTGTTCACATAAGCGGCGATCGCGGTCGCCAATAAAACCATCGTAGAGCTGCTGCTCAGGGTCGGCACTCGGTGCAAAATCCTCCTCGCTGTAAATGGCGGCCAACTTGTCACGCCAAACTTCCTGTGCGTCAGTTAGTCGCAGCGCCCGCGCCTGACAGGTGTCCATATCTAACTGAAGCCGCTCACGATCCTGCGCCCGCAATACATTCAGTGGAGCAACGACCGGGCAACGGTTGATATGCAACAACTTGAGCGGAACCGGTAGCTCACCTTCCTTCAAGTCATCACGGCGTGTATAGAGGCGCTGACGCAACACATCGGCATCCAGGTCCAGCAAGGCCTGGGGGTCGAGCCCAAGGTCACAGACGATCAATGCATTGCGATTGCGCGGGTGCCAGGCCAGCGGCAGCACCACCCCCACGTAGTGGCGCTCGGCGGAAAAGCGCCCGGAGATATGCACCATCGGTTGCAACAGACGCACCTGGTCCATCACCCGCTGCTTACTGCGCAATTGAAACAGCCATTCGTACAGCTTGGGCTGTTTTTCTCGAACCAACCGCGCCAAGGCGATGGTCGCACGCACATCGGACAGCGCATCATGGGCCTGCCCGTGATCGATCCCATTGGCCTGGGTCAGCCGCTCAAGCTTGAGGGTGACCCGCCCATCCTGCTCCGGCCAGACAATCCCCTCGGGACGCAGGGCGTAGGCGGTGCGAACCACATCAATCAGATCCCAGCGACTGTTCCCCCCCTGCCACTCGCGTGCGTAAGGGTCGAAAAAATTTCGATACAAGCTGTAGCGCGTCATTTCATCGTCGAACCGCAGGGTGTTATAGCCTGCACCGCACGTACCGGGCGCAGCCAGCTCGGTATGCACCCGTGTCATGAAATCGGCTTCGGCCAGGCCCTTCTCCGCCAGTACGCCCGGAGTAATACCCGTGATCGCGCATGCCGCCGGATGGGGCAGGATATCGTCGCTGGGCTGACAATAAAGATTGAGCGGCGGGCCGATCTCGTTGAGTTCGAGGTCGGTACGAATGCCGGCCACCTGGAGCGGACGATCGCTGCGCGGGTTGATGCCGGTGGTTTCATAGTCGTACCAGAAAATGGAGGTCACGGGCTATTCCTGTACTGAAGATCGACAAAGTCTAGGCGCAGCGAGGCGTCCGGGGCCAGCGCTACATGCACTGTACAAATATCCAGCAAAACCTTGAATGGTTGCTTCCGGCGTCGACACTGCTAGCATCCGTGTCTCTGAACCGCTCAGCACTGCCAAGGATCGCAATGTCATCAGCCCCGCTGGACACCCGCTACCAGATCGAGACCCCGGAGGGTATCGACCTGCCCCTGCGTCCCGCCGGCTTGCTGGTACGTGTATTAGCCTTTGCTTTTGACCTGGGTTTGCGTGGGCTGCTCATGGGCCTCCTGCTCGTGCCACTGGCGCTGCTCGGCAACATCGGCATCGGCCTGGGCTCGTTGCTCCTGTTCCTGGTCAGTTGGTGGTACATGGTGCTGTTTGAAGTCCTCAACCAAGGCAGCTCCCCAGGCAAGCAGGTCATGGGCCTGCGTGTCGTACAGGACGACGGTACTCCCATCGGCTGGTCGTCCTCCCTGATCCGCAACCTGTTGCGCTTTGTCGACATGCTGCCTTTCGGCTACTTCCTCGGCGCCATCAGTTGCCTGCAACATCCCCATTTCAAACGGCTCGGCGACCTGGCCGCCGGGACGCTGGTGGTCTATCGCGAGCAGCCGCTGGTTCGGCCCCGCATACCTCAAGCCGCCCCCCTGCGCCTGCCCTTTGCACTGGACCTGAACGAACAACGTGCAATCCTCGCTTTCGCCGAACGCCAGGGCGAACTGTCGGCCGAGCGCGTGCATGAACTGGCCGCAATCCTTGCCGTGCCCCTGCACGTGTCCCCGGCTCGTGCTGCCGAACAACTCAATGGCGTGGCCCGTGGCCTGTTGGGGCCGACATGAAGCAGAGCCAATTTGAAAGCCGCCACCAGCAGCAATGGCAAGCCTTCGCCAAACAACTGGAGCAGTTGGAACAAGGTAAAGCCAAGGCCGCTGATGTCACCGACTTCCCCTATCAGTACCGGCGGTTGTGCCAACACCTGGCCCTGGCCCAGGAGCGCGGCTATAGCAGTTACCTGGTGGACCCGCTGCAGCAACTTGCGCTGCGTGGCCACCAACAACTCTATCGTCATCGCAGCCAATTGGCGGCGAACGTACTGGCCTTCATCCTGGCCGACTTCCCCCGCCTGGTACGCGAACAGTGGCGTTTTGTGCTGATCGCCGGCCTGTTGTTCTTCGGCAGCCTGGTGGCTATAGCCCTGCTGGTCTATCTGTTCCCTGACCTGATCTACAGCATCGTCAGCCCCCAACAGGTCGCTGAAATGCAAGGCATGTACGACCCTGATGCCAGCCACCTGGGCCGTGCGGCCGAACGGGCCTCCAGCGAAGACTGGATGATGTTCGGCTACTACGTGATGCACAACATCGGCATTGCCTTCCAGACATTTGCCGCCGGCTTGCTGTTCGGCGTGGGCAGCGTGTTCCTCCTGATTTTCAACGGGCTGATCATCGGGGCGATATCCGGACACCTGACCGAAATCGGTTACGGCCAGACGTTCTGGTCATTTGTGATCGGTCACGGTGCATTCGAACTCAGTGGCATCGCACTGGCCGGTGCGGCAGGCTTGCAACTGGGCTGGTCGTTGATAGCCCCCGGGCATTTGACGCGCAGCGAATCCCTGCGCCTGGCAGCGCGCAAAAGCGTGCAGATGCTCTGTGGCGTGATGATATTCCTGTTGATCGCGGCGTTCATCGAAGCGTACTGGTCATCCATCGCCACGATTGCCCCCTGGATCAAATACCTCGTGGGCACCACATTCTGGTGTTTGGTGGTCGCTTATCTGAGCCTGGCTGGACGGACCCGTCATGCGCCTGACTGACGCCAGCGTGGCCATTCGCCCGCGTACCTCCTGGGAAGCCATGGACCTTGGTGGATTGATGGCCAGAGAACATCGTCGCCTGCTGATGAGCAGTTGGGCGATGGTCACTTTGCCGATATTTACCTTGCTCACGGTGTTGCTCTGGGAGTATCCGTCTTTCTCCCTGTTGCTGTTCTGGTGGCTCAAGCCGGCCTTCGACCGCCTCCCGCTGTACATCCTTTCCAAGGCGCTATTTGGTGAAATACCAGGCATCAGGCAGGCCGTACGCCATTGGCCGCGCCTGCTCAAGGGCCAACTGCTGGCCAGCCTGACCTGGCGCCGACTGAGCCTGAGCCGCAGCTTTGTGCTGCCGGTCAGCCAGCTTGAGGGCCTGGACGGCCCGGCACGTCAGAAGCGCCTGGGGGTATTGCTGCAACATAACGCTGGAGCCGCACGCTGGCTGACCCTCATAGGGATGCACCTGGAAATCGGCCTATGGCTGGGTTGCATGGCCCTGTTCTACCTGTTCATTCCAAAACAAATAGAAATGGATTGGGACTGGCAACGAATGGCATTGGCAGCAGACGCCAACGAACTGTGGCTGGACCATCTGGGCAACGCCTTCTATGCCCTGATCCTGGTGTTCTGGGAGCCCATCTACGTCGCCTGCGGCTTCAGCCTGTACCTCAATCGCCGTACCGTCCTGGAAGCCTGGGACCTGGAGCTGATATTCCGCAACCTGCGCCAACGCCTGAGTAGCATCGTACCGCTACTGCTGCTGGTGGTCGGGTTGATGCTCACACCCTTCACCCCACCCGCCATGGCGAGCGAACCGGTTGTTTCCAAACCGCTCAGCACTCACTCGGCCAGCCAATCCATTCAGTCGGTGCTGGAAAACCCTCCCTTCAAGAACCCTGAAACCGTCACCCGTTATCGCTTTGGTGAAGAAAAAACAGCCGTCAAAAGCAAAACAAAAGGCGATGGTAAATTGCCAGCCTGGTTGCAGGCACTCTTGGATAACCTCAACAGCAATGCCTTCAAACACGTTGCCCAAGGCTTGGAGATACTGCTGTGGAGCCTGATGCTCGGCGCAGTCGCCCTGCTGCTGTGGCGCTACCGTGAATGGCTGCGCACATTCGTCAGCCGTATCCGGCAGCCTTTACCCAAAACGCTCAAACCGGTTCCCGCTCAGTTGTTCGGGTTGGAACTGGGAGTTGAAACCTTGCCGGAAGACATCGCCGGCGCTGCCGAACAGCTATGGGCCAGCCAACCACGGGAAGCACTGGGCTTGTTGTATCGCGGCCTGCTCAGCCGATTACTGCATGAATTCAATTTGCCGCTGAAAAGCGCCGATACCGAAGGCCAGGTACTGGAACACATTCATCATTTGAGGCAACCGCAATTGCTGGCCTTCAGTGATGAGCTGACGCGCCACTGGCAAAACCTTGCGTACGGTCACCGCCTGCCTCCCGCCGCTGCCCAACAACAGCTTTGCAACGATTGGCGCGCACTCTTCAGTTCGGGAGTGCGCCCATGAACAGGCCATTACTGTGGGTGACGCTGCTGCTGGCTGGGCTGCTGGGAGCCGGTGCTTTGTACGCCTGGCACAAGGCGATCCCTTATGACGAAGTGGTGGACCACGGTCCGTCTGCGCAAGCGCTGGCCAATCCCTACCTGGCAGCCGAGTACTTTCTACGCAGCCAAGGCCTGGCAGTGGAACATGCCTATGGCATCGAACGGCTAACCGATCGCCCAGCTAAAGGCCAAAGCCTGTTACTGCTGGGTGAGCGTAGCAACATGACCCCGCGCCAGGTTGAACAACTGCTGGATTGGGCAAAAGCCGGTGGCCACCTGCTGGTGGTGGCCGAGGCGTTATGGGATGAGGAAACGGGCAAAAGCGGCGACCTGCTGCTCGATCGCCTGAATATCCATCAGGCCCTGAGTGATGCGTTCGACGAGCCGGCATCACCGCGTAAAAAGAAAGCACCGGACCTGACCAAGCTTTACGTCGACAACGAAACCGCCCCGGCCTACTTCAGTTTCGATACCGACTTCAACCTCACTGACCCGAGACACCTTGCCCAGTTTTCAGCCAATAGCGCCAAGTCCAGCCACCTGATGCAACTTGACCTGGGGCAAGGCCATGTAACGGTGGTCACCGACAGCGACCTGTGGAAAACCCCGAATATCGGCAAGCACGATAACGCCTGGCTGCTGTGGTACCTCAACCAGAACACCGACGTCACCTTGCTGTTCAACAGCGACGTGGAAAACTTGCTGACCCTGTTGATGCGTTATTTCCCACAGGCATTGGTAGCGCTCGTCGCACTGATAAGCCTGGCGCTCTGGCACGTCGGCATGCGCCAAGGCCCGATACAGGCGCCCGTCCCCCGAGCGCGCCGGCAGTTGCAGGAACACTTGAAGGCCAGCGCCGATTTCCTGCTGCGTCGCGGCGGGCAGGCCGCACTGTTGCAAGCGCTGCAACGCGACATCCTGCGCACCGCCCGCAAGCGCCATCCAGGCTTTGAACACCTGGACACGGCAGCACAATGGCAGGTACTGGAAAACCTGACTCGACAACCCTCCGATGCCATCCGCCAGGCACTCGGCCCACTCCCGTTGAAACGGCTCTCCAGCGCCGATTTCAGCCGCCAGGTGACCAGCCTGCAAACTCTCAGGAATGCCTTATGAGCGAATACCCACCGTCCACCGTCCTGAACACCACAACCCTGCAGCAGGCCAGCCAGCAAGCCCAGGCTTTGCGCGTTGAATTGCGCAAAGCCGTGATCGGCCAGGATCAGGTCATTGATGACGTGCTCACGGCATTGATCGCGGGAGGCCATGTATTGCTCGAAGGGGTGCCTGGCCTGGGTAAGACCCTGCTGGTCCGGGCACTGGCCCGCTGCTTTGGTGGCGATTTCGCACGCATCCAGTTCACCCCCGACCTGATGCCCAGCGACGTCACCGGGCATGCCGTGTACGACCTGCAAAGCCAACAGTTCAAGTTGCGCAAGGGGCCGTTGTTTACGCACCTGCTACTGGCCGATGAAATCAACCGAGCTCCGGCCAAGACGCAAGCGGCGCTGCTTGAGGCCATGCAGGAGCGCCAAGTCACGCTTGAAGGGGAAGCCTTGCCCATCGGCCAACCGTTCATGGTGCTGGCGACCCAGAACCCCATCGAACAGGAAGGTACTTACCCGCTACCGGAAGCCGAGCTGGATCGCTTTATGCTCAAGGTGCGCATGGATTATCCCGACGCTCGACAAGAGCTGGATATGGTGCGCGAAGTGACCCGGTCATCCAGGGCCGACATGCTGGACGTGCAACCATTACGCACTGTGCTGCAGGCAGACGATGTGGTGCAGCTGCAACAGATAGCCAGTGAGATGCCCCTGGATGAACAAGTCCTCGATTATGCGGTACGGATAGCGCGCGCCACTCGCAGCTGGCCAGGGCTGACCATCGGCGCCGGCCCACGGGCCTCGATCGCTCTGGTACGTGGAGCTCGTGCCCGGGCCCTGTTGCGCGGCGGGGAATTCGTCACGCCAGACGACATCAAGGGCTGCGCCCTGGCGGTACTGCGTCACCGGGTACGTATTGCGCCTGAGCTGGACATAGAAGGATTGGAAGTGGACCAGGTACTCAAGCAGTTGCTTGATCAAATTGCGGCACCAAGGCAATGACCCGGCAATGAAACCAACCCGTCTGCTTCTGACCTGGCTTGGCGTGCTGCTGGGCTTGAATATTGTGCTGGGTGCTGCGGCAGCCTTGCAGCTCAAGGTGCCCGGCACGTTGCATTCGGTGGCCTGGGGCTTGTTGCTGGCATTGTTGCTGCTCTCACTGCTGGACGCTTTACGCCTGCGCCGCCGCCCTTCGCCGCGAGTAGAACGGCAATTACCCGGCAGCCTGGCGCTGGGACGCTGGGGGGAAATCAGGCTGGCAGTGCAGCACAGTTATCCACAACCCATCACCTTGACGGTGTTCGATCACGTACCGGATGGCTTGAGCCTGGAGAACCTGCCGCAGTCCATCGAGTTGCGACCTGGCGAGCGCAGCGAGCTGGGCTATCGCGTTCGCCCCTTGCGACGAGGGCATTTCAGCTTCAGTCGTTGCGAAATCCACCTGCCCAGTCACTTAGGGCTATGGTCGGCTCGACGCTTGATCGACGCTCGGGACGCTACCCGCGTTTACCCGGATTTCGCCCGATTGTACGGCGCACAGTTGCAGGGTGTGGATAACTGGCTGAGCCAACTCGGTGTACGTCAACGCCCGCGACGAGGGTTGGGGCTTGAGTTTCATCAGCTGCGCGAGTTTCGCGAGGGTGACAGCCTGCGCCAGATCGATTGGAAAGCGACGGCACGGCAACGCACGCCAATCGCCCGCGAATACCAGGATGAGCGCGACCAGCAAATCGTGTTCATGCTCGACTGCGGTCGGCGCATGCGCAGCCAGGACGACGAGCTCTCCCATTTCGATCACGCCCTCAACGCCTGCCTGTTGCTCAGCTACGTCGCGTTGCGACAGGGCGATGCCGTGGGTCTGTGCACCGTTGCCAGTGACCAGCCGCGTTACCTGGCACCGGTCAAGGGTAGTGGCCAACTGAACGTATTGCTCAATACGGTTTACGACCTGGATACCACCCGTAAAACAGCCGACTATGAGGCCGCCGCAAGCCATCTGCTGGCTCGACAAAAGCGTCGGGCGCTGGTGATCGTGGTGACCAACCTAAGGGATGAAGACGATGAGGCACTCATGACTGCCGTCAACCGTATCAGTCGGCAGCACCGGGTGATGGTGGCCAGCCTGCGAGAACATGTCCTCGATGAACTGCGCCAAGTCCCCGTGCAGACCCTGTCGGAAGCATTGGCCTACAGTGGCGCGATTGATTACCTCAACACCCGCAATGAACTGCATGATCGTTTGAACGCCCATGGGCTATCGGTGCTCGATGCCCTGCCGTCCGAGTTGGGAGCCAAGTTGGTCACGCGCTATCAGAGCTGGAAAAAAGCCGGGGCTTTCTAAAAAAACGTACGGCCCGGTCGAGGACAAGCGCCTGACCGAGCCGACAACACGCAGTGTTCAAGCAGAGGCCTGCAGAGGATCGAAACTGAAATAATGCAACAACGCAGTGATCAACTGCCGATACTCTTCGGACGCCTGACGTATGCAGAAGCCGGAATCATAATGCTGTGGGTTGATGTCCTCATAACTCCACAAACAGGTGGCCGTCAGGTCAACGTACTGAAACTCGCCGTCAGATCCGGGGATCTTCAAGCGCAACTCAAAATCCGCATCGACCATCATGGGTAATTGGCTGATCAACATCAGCCCTTCTTCAGAGAGATTGCCCAGAAAGCCGATAGGCTTGTCGGTAAGACGATTGAACACCTGCAAAAAACAAGGTAACTGATGCCGTTCGATCCTTCGTTCGGTAATCATGATGAAATCGCCATCCAGTGGCCATGTATCTGACCGTGCCAGTGATTCGGAACGAGCCCATTGCCCGCTCTGCCTGGATATCGGTGTGGCAATAGCTATTGCATTGCCAAAACAACTGCCAAATCCGGGCGCCTCATCCGTTTGAATGGAAACTTGTACAAACGGACATTGAAAGGATAGCCCACGCCTGGCAACAGGCCAGCAATCAAATCACAAATATCATTACAACGATGCGGGACGTGGCTGTGCCACGCTGGCTCCCGAGTAGTGCCCCAGCTGCTGCAAGGTATCGAGCCGGGCTCGGGCACGATAGGCGTACTCACTCGATGGGTATTGGCTGATGATGAACTGGTAGGTTTGTGCCGCATCGACGAACAGTTTCTGCCGCTCCAGGCATTGCCCGCGCAACATCGAGACCTCCGGTTGCACATAGCGGCGGGTACGGCTTTCACGGTCGACCTGGGACAGCTCAAGGGTGACACGCTCGCAATCACCCACCCCGTAGGCACGGTAGGCATTGTTCAAATGATGGTCCATCGACCAACGGGTACAGCCGACTACACTGACGGCCAAGGCGGCAACGAGCAAAATTCGCATGGGGGTTCTCCTGTCTTGTGCAGTGTATCGACCCCTTGTCGAAAATCTTCAAGGGCGTTCGCCTATTCAGCCGCAACGAAAACAAGTCAATCGCCGATAAGTAGTGCAAACGAACAATGACTACAACGAAAGAGCATAGTAGCCTTCTCCAGCGCTTGAACTCAGGAGTCTGTGCATGTCCGTCCGTCGTACCAAAATCGTCGCCACCCTTGGCCCGGCCAGCAACTCGCCGGAAGTCCTCGAACAGCTGATTCTGGCTGGTTTGGACGTCGCCCGTCTGAACTTCTCCCACGGCACCCCGGACGAGCACAAGGCTCGCGCCAAACTGGTGCGTGACCTGGCCGCCAAGCACGGTCGCTTCGTTGCATTGCTGGGTGACCTGCAAGGCCCGAAAATCCGTATCGCCAAATTCACCAATAAGCGTATCGAGCTGAAGATCGGTGACACCTTCACCTTTTCCACCAGCCATCCGCTGACCGAAGGCAACCAGCAAGTCGTGGGTATCGATTACCCGGACCTGGTCAAGGACTGCGGCGTCGGTGACGAGCTGCTGCTGGACGACGGTCGCGTAGTGATGCGCGTCGAAACCGCGACCCCGACTGAACTGCACTGCACCGTGATCATCGGCGGCCCGCTGTCCGACCACAAAGGCATCAACCGTCGCGGTGGTGGCCTGACGGCGCCGGCGCTGACTGACAAAGACAAGGCCGACATCAAGCTCGCCGCCGAAATGGAAGTGGACTACCTCGCCGTGTCCTTCCCGCGCGACGCCGCTGATATGGAATACGCGCGTAAACTGCGTGACGAAGCCGGCGGCACCGCCTGGCTGGTGGCGAAGATCGAACGCGCCGAAGCCGTGGCCGATGACGAAACCCTCGACGGCCTGATCAATGCCTCCGACGCAGTGATGGTTGCCCGTGGCGACCTGGGCGTGGAAATCGGCGACGCCGAGCTGATCGGTATCCAGAAGAAAATCATCCTGCACGCCCGTCGCCACAACAAAGCGGTGATCGTGGCGACCCAGATGATGGAGTCGATGATCCAGAACCCAATGCCGACCCGTGCCGAAGTGTCCGACGTGGCCAACGCCGTGCTCGACTACACCGACGCCGTGATGCTCTCGGCTGAAAGCGCCGCCGGCCCGTACCCGCTGGAAGCCGTTCAAGCCATGGCGCGTATCTGCGTCGGTGCCGAAAAGCACCCGACCAGCAAGACCTCCAGCCACCGTATCGGCAAAGTGTTCGAAAGCTGCGACCAGAGCATCGCCCTGGCCGCCATGTACACCGCCAACCACTTCCCGGGCGTGAAAGCGATCATCGCCTTGACCGAAAGTGGCTACACGCCGTTGATCATGTCGCGCATCCGCTCCTCGGTGCCGATCTACGCGTTCACCCCCCACCGCGAAGCCCAGGCCCGCGCGGCGATGTTCCGTGGCGTATACACCATTCCGTTCGATCCGGCCTCGCTGGCACCTAACGAAGTCAGCCAGAAGGCGATCGACGAACTGGTCAAGCGCGGCGTCGTCGAGAAAGGCGACTGGGTCATCCTGACCAAGGGCGACAGCTACCACACCACCGGTGGCACCAATGGCATGAAGATCCTGCATGTGGGCGACCCGCAGGTCTGAGTGACACGCAGAAAAACAAAAGCCCCGCCATGTGAATGGCGGGGCTTTTTGCTTTGCAGATCGGATTTTGTATTGGCTTCATAGCCCTATCGGGAGCAAGCCCCCTCCCACACTTGAATGTGTTCACAAATCACAATGTGGGAGCAACTGTCTTAATGGATTCAATTCAGCCCTCAACCACGGGGCACAAACACATCGGCCAGCAGTTGATTACGCGGCAAGCCGGCCAGGAACAGCCGCTTGGAAAACGCCTCGACACTGGCAGGATGCCCGCAGAGTAGAGCCAGGGTTTGCCGCGAACCAAGCCGCAGTTGCGCCAATGCCTGGGCCAGCTCAGCCGCCGTCCATAGTTCCACAGTCAAGTTGGGATGCTGCGCGGCCAGCTCCGCCAGGGGACCGGCCAAGTAATGAGCCTGCGCATCATGGGCCAGGTGAATCACGCGGATGGCGCCTTGATGATCCTGGCGCAACGCCTCACGCAGCACACCCCACAAAGGCCCCAAGCCGGTGCCGGAAGCCAGCAGCCACAACGGCCGGGTGTGCCAGTCGGGATCGTATTGCAGTGCTCCCCCGCGCAACTCGCCCAATCGCAGCGCATCGCCCACCTGCAACTGCCGGGCAATATCGCTGAACTCACCCGGCTGGCGGCAATCGAGGTGAAACTCCAGGAACGGATCTTCCTGGGGCAAGCTGGCCAGGGAATAGGGGCGCGCTACCTGCCCCGCCCACAACACCAGATGTTGCCCGGCCCGATAACGCAGGCCATGTTCCGGTTGCAGGCGCAGGCGCAGCACGTTTGTGTTCAACCAGTCGGCACCGACCACCCGGGCCGCCAAACCGTCACGCAGCGGATCAAAGGTCTCAACCTCAAGATCGCCGATAACCTGGCACTGACACGCCAGACGCCAGCCGTCCTGGCGTTGCGCCGGGCTCAAGGCGTCTGGCTGCTGGTCGTCGACCTGTCCCAGGCATCGCACCAGGCACGCATGGCAACTGCCCGCCCGACAACTGTAGGGCACGCCCACACCCGCCTGGTTCAGGGCATCCAGCAGGTTGCTGCCGGTGGTGACCGACCAGTGGCGCTCACCGACGTACAGTTCAGGCATGGGAGGACTCAATCATAAGGGGCACACAGGGAATCACGCCTGCGACAGTTTGACCATAGTCGGGTGTATCGGCCACCGTGCCGGGTTATACTGCCGCGCCTTTTTAGCGTCGCGCCTGCACCACTTTGGCGTGCCTTGGAAAGGTGGCTTCAGCCGACCGATGCAACACTGAAGCCACCTTTATTGAATGTTCCCTTATAGAGGAGCGCGACTCATGACCGTGATCAAGCAAGACGACCTGATTCAGAGCGTTGCCGACGCCCTGCAATTCATTTCCTACTACCACCCCGTTGACTTCATCCAGGCCATGCACGAAGCCTACCTGCGCGAAGAATCGCCAGCGGCCCGTGACTCCATCGCCCAGATCCTGATCAACTCGCGCATGTGCGCCACCGGCCACCGCCCGATCTGCCAGGACACCGGTATCGTCACCGTGTTCGTGCGCGTGGGCATGGACGTACGTTGGGATGGCGCCACCATGGGCCTGGACGACATGATCAACGAAGGCGTGCGTCGCGCCTACAACCTGCCGGAAAACGTCCTGCGTGCATCGATCCTTGCCGACCCGGCAGGCGCGCGCAAGAACACCAAGGACAACACCCCGGCCGTGATCCACTACTCCATCGTCCCGGGTAACACCGTGGAAGTGGATGTGGCAGCCAAGGGCGGCGGTTCCGAGAACAAGTCGAAGATGGCGATGCTCAACCCGTCCGACTCGATCGTCGACTGGGTACTGAAGACCGTTCCGACCATGGGCGCCGGCTGGTGCCCACCGGGCATGCTGGGCATTGGCATCGGCGGCACCGCCGAAAAAGCCGCCGTCATGGCCAAGGAAGTGTTGATGGAATCCATCGACATCCACGAGCTGAAAAAGCGCGGCCCGCAGAACCGTATCGAAGAGATGCGCCTGGAGCTGTTCGAGAAGGTCAACCAACTGGGCATCGGCGCCCAGGGCCTCGGCGGCCTGACCACCGTGCTCGATGTGAAGATCATGGACTACCCGACCCACGCCGCGTCCTTGCCGGTGTGCATGATCCCCAACTGCGCCGCCACCCGTCACGCCCACTTCGTGCTCGACGGTTCCGGCCCGGCATCGCTGGAAGCGCCACCGTTGGACGCCTACCCGGAAATCGTCTGGGAAGCCGGCCCGTCAGCCCGCCGCGTCAACCTCGATACCCTGACCCCAGAAGAAGTACAGAGCTGGAAGCCGGGCGAAACCGTATTGCTCAACGGCAAGATGCTCACCGGACGCGACGCGGCGCACAAGCGCATGGTCGAGATGCTGAACAAGGGCGAAACCCTGCCGGTGGACCTCAAGGGCCGCTTCATCTACTACGTCGGCCCGGTTGATCCGGTGCGCGAAGAAGTGGTTGGCCCGGCAGGCCCGACCACCGCGACGCGGATGGACAAGTTCACCCGTCAGATCCTCGAACAAACCGGCCTGCTGGGCATGATCGGCAAATCCGAGCGCGGCCCAACCGCCATCGAAGCGATCAAGGACCACAAAGCCGTGTACCTGATGGCCGTCGGCGGCGCCGCTTACCTGGTGGCCCAGGCCATCAAGAAGTCGCGCGTCGTGGCTTTCGCCGAACTGGGCATGGAAGCGATCTACGAGTTCGAGGTCAAAGACATGCCGGTCACCGTCGCGGTGGACAGCAAGGGCGAGTCCGTCCACATCACCGGTCCTGCCATCTGGCAGAAAAAGATCAATGACAGCCTGGCGGTAGAAGTCCAGTAAGCCCGTAGTGAGCGGGCTTGCCCCGCGCTGGGTGGCGCAGCCGCCCCAACCAGGGCGCCACGGTGTTTCAGGAATACCGAGGGGCCTGGGTTTGGGGCGGCTTTGCCACCCAGCGCGGGGCAAGCCCGCTCACTACACCCGATGGCGCATGGTATGGTGCTCACCCCTTACCGTGCCTGCCCATCACCGTATGATTGCGATCCCTCGCCCCCTGCGCCTGACTTTCTACTGCCTGTTGATCATCGCCGGTGCGCTGCTCGCCGCGACCTTCGCCACCCGCCATGCCGAACGCCAGGCCCTGGTGGACGACGCTTCACGCGCCAAACAACAGCTCACGCTGTATGGCAATTCCCTGCACACCCTGATCGAACGTTACCGTGCCCTGCCCGCCGTGCTGGCGCTGGACTCGGAAATGATCAACGCATTGAAGGGCCCGCTGGATGCCACCACCCAGGCTGTGCTCAACCGCAAGCTGGAGCGTATCAACAGTGCGGCGCAATCCTCTACCCTGGAACTGATGGACCGCACCGGCCTTGCTGTCGCCGCCAGTAACTGGAACCTGCCCAGCAGCTATGTCGGGCATAACTACGCGTTTCGACCCTATTTCAGCCAGACCCTGAGCCAGGGCGCCGGGCGCTTTTATGCGGTGGGCGTGACCACCGGTATTCCCGGCTATTTTCTCTCCAGCGCGGTAGTGGACGAACACGAGCAGTTTCTCGGTGCCATGGTGGTGAAGTTGGAGTTCCCCGAGCTTGAGCGCGAATGGGCCCAGGGCAATGACCTGCTGCTGGTCAGCGACGCGCGCGGCATCGTATTTATCGCCAACCAGCCGGGCTGGCGTTATCGCAACCTGCGCCCGTTGTCGGACGGTGACCTCGCCGAGCTCAAGGCCACACGCCAATACGACAAAAAGCGCTTGCAGCCACTGGAGACCCAAGCCCTGCAGCGTTTCGACGACAACAGCCACCTGATGCGCGTCAATGGCCCCGACGGCAGCGCCGATTACATCTGGGAATCGCTGCCGCTCAAGGCCGAAGGCTGGACGCTGCACCTGCTGCGCAAACCCCAGCCCGCCCTTGAAGACCAGCGTAATGCCGGCCTCGCCGCTGCCGGCTCCTGGCTGGCATTGGTGTTCCTGACGCTGTTTCTGACCCAGCGCTGGCGCCTGGCCCGTTTGCGCCAGCGCAGCCGCGAAGAGCTCGAACAGCTTGTGGCGCAACGCACCCAAGCCTTGCGCATGGCCCAGGACGGTTTGGTGCAATCGGCCAAGCTGGCGGCGTTGGGCCAGATGTCCGCCGCCCTCGCCCATGAAATCAACCAGCCCCTGACCGCCCAGCGCATGCAATTGGCAACCCTGCGCCTGCTGCTGGATCATGGCCGCGTGGACGACGCCTACCAAGCGCTCACTCCGCTGGACGACATGCTCACGCGCATGGCCGCGCTGACCGGCCACCTCAAGACGTTCGCCCGTAAAAGCCCCAGTGGCCTGCGTGAACGCCTGGACCTGGCCACGGTGGTTGACCAGTCCCTGCACCTGCTCGATGCGCGCCTGCGTAATGAGGCCATCGGCGTGGTGCTGGACCTGACCCGCCCCGCCTGGGTACGCGGCGATGCGATCCGCCTGGAACAGGTACTGATCAACCTGTTGCGCAACGCCCTTGACGCCATGGCCGATAAACCGCGCAAGCGCCTGGAAATCCGTCTGCAGGCCGATCAGCAGCTGTGGCAACTGACCGTCAGCGACAGTGGCGGCGGGATTGACGAAGAGCATTTGAGCTGCGTGTTCGACCCCTTCTTCACCACCAAGCCGGTAGGTGACGGGCTGGGCCTGGGGCTGGCGGTGTCTTACGCTATCGTGCACGAACTGGGCGGGCGCCTGATCGCCGGCAACCGTGGCGACGGCGCCGTGTTCACCCTGACCTTGCCTATCGCACTGGAGACACCCGACCTATGTTGAACGCGGTGATTGTGGTCGATGACGAAGCCAGCATCCGCACGGCCGTCGAGCAATGGCTGAGCCTGTCGGGGTTTGACGTGCAGTTGTTCAGCCGCGCCGAGGCCTGCCTGGCGCAACTGCCCAGGGACTTTCCCGGTGTCATCTTGAGCGACGTGCGCATGCCCGGGCTCAGCGGCCTGGAGCTGCTGGCCGAAGTGCAGCGCCGCGATACCGACCTGCCGGTGATCCTGCTGACGGGCCACGGCGACGTGCCGATGGCGGTAGAAGCCATGCGTGACGGTGCCTACGATTTCCTCGAGAAACCCTTCAGCCCCGATACCCTGCTCAATAGCCTGCGTCGCGCCCTGGACAAACGCGGGCTGATCCTGGAGAACCGCCGCCTGCACCAGCAGGCCGATCAACGGGCACAGCTTGAATCCAGCCTGCTCGGCGTATCCCGGGGCTTGCAGACCTTGCGCCGGCAGGTGCTGGACCTGGCCAGCTTGCCGGTCAATGTGCTGATCCGTGGCGAGACCGGCAGCGGCAAGGAACTGGTTGCCCGTTGCCTGCATGATTTCGGCCCGCGGGCGAAGAAGCCATTTGTGGCGCTCAACTGTGCAGCGATCCCCGAGCAGCTGTTTGAAGCCGAGCTGTTCGGCCACGAAAGCGGCGCCTTCACCGGCGCCCAGGGCAAGCGTATCGGCAAGTTGGAATACGCTCACGGCGGCACACTGTTCCTGGATGAAATCGAAAGCATGCCCCTGGCCCAGCAGGTGAAACTGCTGCGTGTGTTGCAGGAGCAGAAACTGGAGCGGCTGGGCTCCAACCAGAGTATCCACGTCGACCTGCGCATCATCGCCGCCACCAAACCCGACCTGCTGGAAGAGGCCCGCGCCGGGCGCTTTCGCGAAGACCTGGCTTATCGCCTGAACGTCGCACAGTTGCGCCTGCCGCCCTTGCGTGAGCGCCGTGAAGATATTCCACTGCTGTTCGATCACTTTGCCCAAAATGCCGCCGAGCGCCTTGGCCGCAGCGCCGAGCCGCTCGGCGGCGCGCAATTGGGACGCCTGCTCAGCCATGACTGGCCGGGCAACGTGCGCGAACTGGCCAACGTTGCCGAACGCCAGGTGCTGGGGCTTGGCGAACCTGAGCCTGAGGGTATCGAGGCCGGGCAATCGCTGGCCGCGCAGCAAGAAGCCTTCGAGGCTCATTGCTTGAAGGCCGCATTGACCCGGCACAAGGGCGATATCAAGGCGGTCCTGGCGGAACTGCAACTGCCGCGCCGGACTTTCAATGAAAAGATGCAGCGTCATGGGTTGGTGCGGGAGATGTTTCTCTAAGCCAGGCTTTGCGGTGCCTTTCAGGCCGTCATCGGGGGCAAGCCCCCTCCCGCACTTGAATGTGTTCACAAATCACAATGTGGCAGGGGGCTTGCTCCCGATGAGGCCTGCCGCCATAAGCGGATTTCCGCTCAACCATAAAGAATCATCGGCGACTTTCCGCTCAAAATAATCCTGCAACCCTTCTAGATCGGGCCTTCATCCCCTTGGCACAGCTCCTGCTATAGCCGAACCAGGCTGCGCACGCGCTGCTCCATAAAAACAACTAGATGAAGGATCCTTCAATGGATAACTCCAACACCCTGCCTCTGGGGTCGGCGGCCGTGCCGGCAAAAGAGCGCACCACCTCCAGCCGGATCAAATCGATTTTCAGCGGCTCCGTCGGCAACATGGTCGAGTGGTACGACTGGTACGTCTACGCCGCCTTCTCGCTGTACTTCGCCAAGACCTTCTTCCCGGCAGGCTCCTCCACCGCGCAATTGATGAACACCGCTGCGATCTTCGCCGTGGGCTTCCTGATGCGCCCTATCGGCGGCTGGCTGATGGGCATGTACGCCGACTACAAGGGCCGCAAGGCTGCACTGATGGCCTCGGTATTGCTGATGTGCTTCGGCTCGCTGCTGATCGCCCTGAGCCCTGGCTACGACACCATCGGCATCGGCGCGCCGATCCTGCTGGTCTTCGCCCGCCTGCTGCAAGGTTTGTCGGTCGGTGGCGAATACGGCACTTCGGCCACTTACCTGAGTGAAATGGCGACCAAGGAGCGTCGCGGTTTCTTCTCCAGCTTCCAGTACGTGACCCTGATCTCCGGCCAGCTCATCGCGCTGGCGGTATTGATCGTGCTGCAACAAGTACTGACCACCGAGCAACTGTATGCCTGGGGCTGGCGCATCCCGTTCGCCATCGGCGCCCTGTGCGCGGTTGTCGCGCTGTACCTGCGTCGAGGCATGGAAGAAACCGAGTCGTTCACCAAGAAGGAGAAAGCCAAGGAAAGCGCGATGCGCACGTTGCTGCGCCATCCCAAGGAACTGATGACCGTCGTCGGCCTGACCATGGGCGGCACCCTGGCGTTCTACACCTACACCACCTACATGCAGAAATACCTGGTGAACACCGTCGGCATGAGCATCTCCGACTCCACCACCATCTCGGCGGCGACGCTGTTCCTGTTCATGTGCCTGCAACCTCTGGTCGGCGGGCTGTCGGACAAGGTTGGCCGTCGGCCGATCCTGATTGCCTTCGGCATCCTCGGCACGCTCTGCACCGTACCGATCCTCACCACCTTGCACACCATCCAGACCTGGTGGGGTGCGTTCTTCCTGATCATGGCGGCGTTGATCATCGTCAGCGGCTACACCTCGATCAATGCCGTGGTGAAAGCCGAGCTGTTCCCCACCGAGATTCGTGCCTTGGGCGTGGGCCTGCCGTATGCGTTGACCGTGTCGATCTTCGGCGGTACCGCTGAATACATCGCGCTGTGGTTCAAGAGTATCGGTATGGAAACCGGCTACTACTGGTACGTGACTGCGTGTATCGCGGTGTCGTTGTTGGTCTATGTGACCATGAAAGACACCCGCAAGCACTCGCGCATCACCACCGACTAAAACGGTGCGAGGGGGCTTGCTCCCGATGGCGGTGTGTCAGCCATAAATCGGTTGACTGAACCACTGCTATCGGGAGCAAGCCCCCTCCCACATTGAGTTTTATCTTGCCTGGATAGTCGGATCAGGACAGCTCTGCTGCCGGCTGACGCCCATATCGCCGCTGCGCATACGACGCCCCGGCAATCATCACCACCAGCACACCCGCCAATACCGCCGACGAACCGATGGTGCCGAAATCCAGCCCACCCTTTTCATAGGGTTTGGTGAGGAAGTCACCCAGCGTCGCACCAAACGGCCGGGTCAAGACAAACGCCACCCAGAACAACAGCACCGACGAGATCCGGGTGAAGTACTTGAGCGCCACTACCCCGGCAATCGCCGAGCCGATCAACAAGGCGCCACCGGCAAAGCCGAGCCCCGAGTCATCGGCCAGGAAGTCGCCCAGCGCGGTACCCAAGGTGTTGGAGAACAGGATGGCCATCCAGTAGAACAACTCGCCCCGGAAGGTTTGCACTTTGTTCACGTTCAGCGAGTCGCCGCTGACATGCCACAACGCGAAGATGATCATCAGGATCGCGATCAGGATCATGGAGCCCGTGGCGTAGCCCAGCCCCAGGGTGCGGTCCATGAAGTCAGACATGGTGGTGCCCGCGGTGCTGGTGGACAAAATCACGATCCAGTACAGCACAGGGTTGTAGGTTTTCGACCAGAGTTGCGTCAGCAAGGTGACGAGGAACACGCTGATCAAGATCATCGAGCTGATGGCGTAGCCAACGTTGAGGGTCATCGACAACAAATCCCCGGCGGTTTCGCCCAGGGTGGTTGCGCAGATTTTCATGACCCAGAACGCCAGGGTGATCTGAGGAAGTTTGTTCATGGTACAGAAGGCTCCGAAGCTCAGTCTTTCAACGCGCCGACTTAGAGGGGTGTCGGCCTGGCGCGCAGACTGAATGCAGAGCTGTGAAAATTCGGTGGGCAATCAATGAAAATTCCATACGGTTGATGGAAATTCAGCGCCATGCCTTGCAGTATGGCCTCCTTCCCGAAGCCAATAGCAGGAACCCCCGGTCATGTCTGACGATATCCATTTCTACGAGCCTGCCAACGGTCACGGCCTGCCCCATGACCCGTTCAACGCCATCGTCGGGCCAAGGCCGATCGGCTGGATTTCTTCCCACGATCGCGAAGGCCGCCTGAACCTGGCGCCCTACAGCTTCTTCAATGCGTTCAACTACATTCCGCCGATCATTGGGTTTTCCAGCGTCGGGCGTAAAGACAGCCTTAACAACATCGAACAGACCGGCGAGTTTGTCTGGAACCTGGCCACTCGCCCGTTGGCCGAGCAGATGAACCAGAGTTGCGCCGCCGTAGCGCCGGAGGTGAACGAATTCGAGTTATCCGGCCTGACGCCGGTGGCCTCGAAAATCGTTGGCGTACCGCGGGTGGGCGAGAGCACGGTCTCGTTTGAATGCAAGGTGACCCAGATCATTCAACTGCAGCGCGCCGACAAGCAACTGGTGCCGAGCTGGCTGGTACTGGGCGAAGTGGTCGCGGTGCACATCGCCAAGTGGTTGCTCAAGGATGGCATCTACGACACCGCCGCCGCCGAACCGATCCTGCGCGGTGGCGGCCCGGCGGATTACTTCCAGTTGGGGCCAGAGGCGCTGTTCAAGATGTATCGCCCTGGTGCCAATAGCCGCTGATAGCATGCAATTGAACCTGTGGGAGGGGGCTTGCTCCCGATAGCATTGGTGAAGTCAACACAGCATCGACTGACTCTCTGCTATCAGGAGCCCCCTCCCTGATCGACGGCGCTTTCTAGTTTGCGGCAGTTGCCCAAGCCAGTTGGCCGTCTTCGTCTACGTCGACCAGGTATTCAAGCTGCAGCGCGGCTGCATCGTCGGCGTCGGAGGCGGTCTTGAACTTCTGGCCATCAAGGATCTTGTGAAACCTGGGTGCGCCCATGCCATCGAGTGCCTTGACGGCGACGGCGGCGCTGTAGCCCCCTTCCCCCGGTACTACGGCGGAAACGGCTTCGTGGTGGGCAAATTGTTTACGTGCCATGTTGCAGGTCCTGGCCAATGGAAAGTCGGCCATTCTAACCCTCAACCGGCGAGTTGCAGGTACTCGCCGTAGGCATGCACGGCAGATGCATCGGTGAAGGTCTGGAAGTCCATGCTGCGCACTACCATGTCGTTCAACAACTCGGTAAAGATCATCAGGGCCGGCGAGTTGAAGTAGGCACTCATCGCCTGCTCGCTACTCCAGAAACCCGAGACCAGCCACACATCGGGGTCGACCTGGGAATGCTGCAACGAAAACTGCAGGCAACCCTGAGCCTGACGGCCCGGTTCGATCAAACTGCTCAAGCGTGCACCGAGTTCGGTGCTGCACCCGGTACGGGCACGGATAAAGGCCATATGGCTCGCGGGAATGGGGGTGGACATGTTCGACTCTCCCGTTGAGAAGTGATACTCGGCAAACACGCTGAGGGCGGGTTGCCACAGGATCAAAGATAACGGCGCGGGTGCAAACGCGGTTAGTCAATTCCTGCAGGCTTATTGCACAATCCTGCGAGAAGCGTAGATAAGCCACTCGGCCAGCAGGTCGTGTTCCAGGCACACGCTCAGTGTTTCAGGGAGATGACGGGCCTTGCGCTTGCCTGATTCACGCCATATCGCAGGATCAGGCAAGGATTGTGCAGAATCGACGTAACACTTTTTGAAAAGCGCCCACTAAGCTGAGCCCATCGAAGAAGCGTGTAGAGGTCACTCCATGTCGTCGCCTGAACATCCGCTGATTCCCCTCGATGCCGAGATGGAAAAGCAGCGCGCCGAACTGGCCAGCATCGTGCAACGCCATACCTGGGAAGACGGTTCCTATGGCACGGCTATCACTTCGCTGTACCTGAACCGCCACAACACACCGCGCGATTTCATGCCGGTGCTGGTGGAGCCGGCCTTGTGCATCCTCGCCAGTGGCAGCAAGGAAGTCCGCCTGGCCGACGAAATCTTTGCCTACGACCCACTCAACTACCTGGTGTTCTCGGTTGCTATGCCCGTGGCGGGACGGATCATCGACGCCACGCCGCACGATCCCAACCTGTCAGTACGCATCAATATCGACCCGGCGCAGCTCACCGCCCTGATCGCCGAGGCCGGGCCGATGGGCGTGCCCTCGCGTCCCACCTCCCGTGGCATGTACGTCGACCGCATCGACAGCCAACTGCTCGACGCGGTGCTGCGCTTGACGCGCCTGCTGGACTCGCCCAAAGACATCGCCATGCTCGCGCCATTGATCAACCGCGAGATCCTCTATCGGCTATTGCGTGGCCCGCAGGGCTATCGGCTGTATGAAATCGCCGTCGCCAACAGCCAGAGCCATCGGGTCAGCCAGGCAATCACCTGGTTAAACGGCAACTACGAACAACCGCTGCGTATCGATGACCTGGCCAAGGAAGTGAACCTGAGCGTTTCGACCTTGCACCATCGCTTCAAGGCGATCACCGCGATGAGCCCGCTGCAATATCAGAAGCAGTTGCGTTTGCAGGAAGCGCGGCGGCTGATGATCGCCGAAGGGCTGGAAGCGTCGGCAGCAGGGTATCGAGTCGGGTATGAAAGCCCGTCGCAGTTCAGCCGCGAGTACAGCCGGTTGTTTGGGGCACCGCCTTTAAGAGACCTGGCCCGATTGCGCCAGAGTATCTGAGCCCATGCAGATCAAAAATGTGGGAGGGGGCTTGCTCCCGATAGCGGTGTGACAGTCAGCTTATCTCTAGCTGACCCAGCGCAATCGGGAGCAAGCCCCCTCCCACATTTTGACCTCATGTATTCAGTCCAATCCACGAGGCAGTTGCAAGGTCACCCGCAGGCCCCCCTCACGCAGGTTCTGCAGGCTCACTTCCCCGCCATGGCTGTGCGCGATGTTGCGCGCAATCCCCAGGCCCAGGCCGTAGCCCTGTTGCTGCCCGGCCAGGCGGAAATGCGGTTCGAAGACTTGCTCCAGGCGCTGCTCCGGTACGCCGGGGCCTTCGTCGTCGACGTGCAGGATAAAGTCCACGCCATCGTCCTCGATATGCAAGTGAGCTTTCTGCCCGTACTTCAAGGCGTTGTCGATCAGGTTGCCGATGCAGCGCTTGAGCGCCAGCGGCTTGCCCGGATAAGGCGCCAGGGCACGGCCGTCCTGGGTGATGCGGCCATTGCCATTGGGCGCCAGGTACGGCTCCACCAGGCAGTCGAGCACGTGATTCAAATCCACCGGTTCGATGTTTTCGTGGATGTCAGTGTCTTTCACACATTGCAGCGCGCCCTTTACCAGCAGCTCCAACTCATCCAGGTCGCGGCCGAATTTGGTTTGCAGGTTCTCGTCTTCCAGCAGCTCCACGCGCAGGCGCAAGCGGGTAATCGGCGTGCGCAGGTCATGGGAGATCGCGCTGAACAATTGGCTGCGTTCGGTCAAGTAACGGCTGATGCGCTCACGCATGGCGTTGAAGGCACGCCCGACCTCCACCACTTCGCTGCCGCCGCCCTCGGCTACCGGCTCCACATCGGCGCCCAGGGACATGTCCCGCGCCGCCCGCGCCAGGCGCTTGAGCGGCCGGCTCTGCCAGTGCACCAGCAGGCCGATGAACAGCAACAGCAAGCCGCTGGTCAGCACGATAAACCACACCTGCTGGGCCGGCAGCCCCTGCTCTTCCAGGCTGGTGTAAGGCTCGGGCAGCAGCGAGGCGATGTACAGCCACTCACCGGGCGCAAGCTGGATCTGGGTCACCAGTACTGGCGGGTTCACCGGTTCCAGGGTCAGCGCGTAATGCGCCCAGGAGCGCGGCAGTTCATCGAGCTTCAAACCGGCGTTGAAAATCCGCAGGTCTTCGGCACTGACGAACTCCACCGAGATATGCACATCGGCACCCAGGGTCTGGCGCAGCACTTCATCCACGGCCTCAAGCACGGCCTGCTTGCGCGGCGTCTGCGGCAATATCGCCATGTCCAGCGGCCGGTCATTGAGGGTCACCACGAAACGGGTGCCGCCCATGCTGCGCAGTTGGTCGAGCACCAACGGGCGATAGGCCACCGGCAATGAGCGGAAGTAACTGACGCTGGCGGTCATCGAATGCGCCAGGCTACGGGCACTGGTGACCAGGCCTTCAAGCTGGGTAGCGCGCAATTGCGAGACCCAGATCACGCTGGACAGTGCCTGGGCAAACAGCACCACGAGCAGGGTCAGCAGCAACATGCGCCCCAGCAGCGAACGGGGCACGGGAAAGCGGATGCGGCGCTCGGTCAGACGCTCAGTGGGCATTGCCGGCAACCACGCTGGCTGCCAGTTGATAACCGCTGCCACGCACGGTGCGGATCAGCCGCGGGGGTTTCTCGGTATCGCGCAGGCGCTGGCGCAAGCGGCTGACCGCCATGTCGACGATACGGTCCAGCGGCATCAGGTCGCGGCCACGGGTGGCGTTGCCGATGGTGTCGCGGTCGAGAATCTGTTGGGGGTGGTCAAGGAACAGCTTGAGCAGGGCAAAGTCGGCGCCGGAGAGGATCACCTCCTCGCCATCCACATGGAACAGGCGGTGGCTGATCATGTCCAGCCGCCACTCGTCAAACGCCAGCACGTCACCCGCGCCGCTGCGCTCCTGGCCAAACTGGGCACGACGCAACAGGGCCTTGATCCGCGCTTGCAACTCACGGGGGCTGAAGGGCTTGCCGATGTAATCGTCGGCGCCCAGCTCCAGGCCGATCACCCGGTCGGCTTCGTCGGAACTGGCGGTCAGCATGATGATCGGCACCTGGGCCTGACGTGGGTGCTGACGAACCCAACGACACAGGCTGAAACCGTCTTCGTCGGGCAGCATCACATCAAGAATCACCAGGTCGCACGGCGCCTCACTCATGGCCTGGCGGAACCCCGCACCATCCGACACGCCACGGACTTGGAACCCGGCGCGGCTGAGGTAGGTTTGCAGCAATTCGCGGATTTCCTGGTCGTCGTCGACGAGGAGAATCGATTTACTGATTACGCTCACGGGGTCCTCCTTGTAGTTATGGCCAAGCTTGAGTCATGTGTTGCTTAGGGCCACCATCGGGAGCAAGCCCCCTCCCACATTTTGAATGTATTCACACATCAAAGTGTGGGAGGGGGCTTGCTCCCGATGAGGCCATCAAGGTCTATGCAAAAGCCTGCTCAAGCGCCACACCCGCCCCGGTCAACCCGGAATACGGCGCGGTCACCAACCACACCGGAATACCTTTGAAGTAGTCGCTCATGCAGCCTTTGTCACTGAAGCTCTTGGTAAAACCACTGTTGATGAAGAAGTCGGCAAACCTCGGTATCACTCCGCCCACGATATACACACCGCCGCGCGCGCCGGTGGTCAGCACGTTGTTGCCCGCTACGCGGCCCAACCAGATGCTGAACTGGTTCAAGACTTCCACGGCCACCGGGTCACCGGCCAACCCCGCCGCCGTAATGGCTTCGGGCGTGTCCAGCACCGGCGTATGGCCATCCACCGCACAGATTGCGCGATAGACACGCGGCAGGCCCGCACCGCTCAGGGCGGTCTCGGCGCTGACGTGGCCGATCTCATTGTGGATGTGCTGCCACAGCTGGGTTTCACGCGGGCTGCTCAGGGGCAGGTCGACATGGCCGCCCTCCCCCGGCAACGCCGCCCAACGGCCGCCACCCAGATCCAGCAACGTACCGACGCCAAGGCCAGTGCCCGGGCCGATCACCACCGCAGGGCGAAACGCTTCCGGCGTGCCTTCGCAGACCACGCGAAATTCGTCGGGCTTGAGCCGTGTCATGCCCAGGGCCATGGCCGTGAAATCATTGACCAGCAGCAGGTTATCCACCTGCAGGGTTTTACAGAATGCAGTCTTGCTCAGGCGCCAGTGATTGTTGGTGAATTTAAATTCATCACCGCTCACCGGCCCGGCGACCGACAGGCACACCGCGCCGATGTCGCCGATTTGCAGGCCCTCTTCCTTGAGGTAGACCATGATGGCCGCCTCAGGGCTTGAGTGATCCGCCGTGGCGTGCACCCGGATCGAATGCAGCTCCTGATCCTGCCACAACGCAAAACGGGCGTTGGTTCCCCCGATGTCACCGACCAGCGCAAGCTTCACTTAAGCGTCTCCAAGGCAGAGGTAAAGGCGCTGGCGCCCTGCTCTGCGGAGCTTGCGGCCAAGCGCATAAATGCAAACAGTTCGCGACCGGCCCCCACGTTATTGCCCAGCAGGCCCGTGGCAGGTGTGCGCGCTGCGAATTCTTCGGCGTCCACCTTAAGCTCCAAGGTGCCCTTCACGCCATCCACGCGAATGATATCGCCATTCTGCACCCGCGCCAGCGGCCCGCCGCTCTGTGCTTCGGGGTTGACGTGGATCGCGGCGGGGATCTTACCCGAGGCGCCGGACATACGCCCGTCCGTGACCAATGCCACTTTGAAGCCTCGGTCTTGCAGCACGCCGAGGAACGGGGTCATTTTATGCAATTCCGGCATGCCGTTGGAGCGTGGGCCCTGGAATCGCATCACCGCGACAAAGTCCTTTTCCAACTCGCCGGCCTTGAATGCGTCGGCCAGGTCCTGTTGGTCCTGGAACACCACGGCCGGCGCTTCGACGATTTGATGCTCCAGGGCCACGGCCGAGACTTTCATCACCCCACGACCGAGGTTGCCTTCCATCACGCGCAAACCGCCCTCGGCCGAGAATGCACGGGCCACGGGACGCAGGATGGTTTCATCGAGGCTCTCGATCGGGCCGTCGCGCCAGATCAACTCACCGTCGACCAGGAACGGCTCCTGGGTGTAGCGGCTCAAGCCCTTGCCGGCCACGGTGTTGACGTCTTCGTGGAGCAGGCCGGCCTCAAGCAGCTCGCGAATCAGGAACGACATGCCGCCCGCCGCCTGGAAGTGGTTGATATCGGCCTTGCCGTTTGGATACACGTGGGACAGGGTCGGCACCACCTCGGAGAGATCGGCCATGTCCTGCCAGGTGAGGATGATGCCCGCCGACATGGCGATGGCCGGCATGTGCAAGGTGTGGTTGGTCGAACCGCCGGTAGCGTTGAGGGCGACGATGGAGTTGACGATCGACTTCTCGTCGACGATCTCGCCGATCGGCATGAAATTGCCGTTGGCCTTGGTCAGGCGCGTGACTTGATGCGCCGCTTCACGGGTCAGTGCGTCACGCAGCGGCGTGTACGGGTTGACGAACGAAGCGCCCGGCAAGTGCAGGCCCATCACTTCCATCAGCAATTGGTTGGTGTTGGCGGTGCCGTAGAAGGTGCAGGTGCCGGGGCTGTGGTAGGACTTCATCTCCGATTCCAGCAGCTCTTCGCGGGTGGCCTTGCCTTCGGCATAGCGCTGGCGCACATCGGCCTTCTGTTTGTTGGAAATGCCCGACGGCATCGGCCCGCCCGGGACGAAGATCATCGGCAGGTGACCATAGCGCAGCGCGCCCATCATCAGGCCAGGGACGATTTTGTCGCAGATGCCCAGCATCAAGGCGGCGTCGAACATGTTGTGGGACAGCGCTACCGCCGTGGACATGGCAATCACTTCGCGGCTGAGCAGGCTCAGCTCCATGCCGGGCTCACCTTGGGTCACACCGTCGCACATGGCGGGGGTGCCGCCGGCGAACTGGCCGACCGAGCCGACCTCACGCAGGGCTTGCTTGATCTGTTCAGGGAAATGTTCGTACGGCTGGTGTGCCGAGAGCATGTCGTTATATGAGGAAACAATTGCCACGTTGGCGGCATTCATCATACGCAGACTATTTTTATCTTCAGCACCGCAGCCGGCCACGCCATGGGCAAAGTTGGCGCATTGCAGCTTACCGCGCATCGGACCGTCGCTGGCGGCGCCGCGAATGAGCGCAAGGTAGGCCTCGCGGGTGGCGCGGCTGCGGGCGATAAGCCGTTCGGTGACCTCAAGAACGCGGGGATGCATGTGTAGAACTCCAGGCTAACGGATGTGGCGACCCTCGTTCCTATGTTGACCAAACGCCCGCAGCTCATGGGATGGCAGGGTGTCGTTCGGATCATCGGACCAGTTGATTCAGGTCACTCGTTGTAGATTGAACAAAATATTGCCACTAAAAAGGCTTGTTTTCTATTTTTATGCGAATAATCTTGTAATTCTTACAACAAATCGACGACAGGCACTTTCCAATGACTCTTCGCATCGCAATCAATGGTTTTGGCCGCATCGGCCGTAATGTCCTGCGCGCACTGTATACCCAAGGCTACCGCCAGGATTTGCAGATCGTCGCCATCAATGATCTGGGCGACAGCGCGATCAATGCCCACCTGCTCAAATACGACACCGTGCATGGCACTTTTGAAGCAGAGGTCGCCCACGATCAGGAAAGCCTGACCGTCAACGGCGACCGGATTGCCGTCAGTGCCATTCGCAACCCGGCCGAACTGCCATGGGCCGCGCTGAAAATCGATGTGGTGTTCGAATGCACCGGCCTGTTCACCGACCGTGCCAAGGCTGCCGCCCATGTTACCGCCGGTGCGCGCAAGGTGATCATCTCCGCACCGGCCAAAGGCGCGGACGCCACCGTGGTCTACGGTGTGAACCACGACATTTTGCGTCAATCCCACCAGATCATCTCCAACGCCTCGTGCACTACCAACTGCCTGGCACCAGTCGCCCAGGTGCTGCATCGCGAGCTGGGGATCGAAAGCGGCTTGATGACCACCATTCATGCCTACACCAACGACCAGAACCTGACCGATGTCTACCACACCGACCCGTATCGCGCGCGTTCGGCTACCCAGAACATGATTCCGAGCAAGACCGGCGCGGCCGAAGCCGTCGGCCTGGTACTGCCGGAACTGGCAGGCAAGCTGACCGGCATGGCGGTCCGTGTACCGGTGATCAATGTGTCGCTGGTCGACCTCACCGTGCAGTTGAAGAAAGAAGCCACCGCCGAGGAAGTCAACGCACTGCTCAAAGAAGCCAGCCAACACTCGAAAATCCTCGGCTACAACACCTTGCCGCTGGTTTCCAGTGACTTCAACCACAACCCGTTGTCGTCGATTTTCGATGCCAATCACACCAAGGTCAGCGGCAAGTTGCTGAAGGTGCTGGCGTGGTATGACAACGAATGGGGTTTCTCCAACCGTATGCTGGATAACTGCCTGGCGCTGTGTAACGCCGAATAAGGCGACCTGCAGGTTCCCACGCTTTGCGTCCCGGTCCCAAGGTCGTGACGCGAAGCGTCACAGGATGAATTCCCACGCAGAGCGTGGGAACGATCAAATACCGCACTTGCCATTTCAGTTGATGATAAGCATTATCATTAACTGCAAATCGGTCTGGTATCACTGTGAGCCAATCTCGCTTCAACCAAGTCTTTCTCACCCAACGGGTGATTCTGCTACGCACCTTGCAGCGGATGGTGAATAACCACAGCACCGCCGAAGACCTGTTGCAGGAAACCTACCTGCGTGTCACCCGTGCCCTCAGCGAGCGGCCGATCGACCACCTCGAACCCTTCGTTTATCAGACGGCGCGCAACCTGGCGCTGGATCATCTGCGTGCGCGCAGGATTCAAGCCCGTACGCTGCAGGAAGATGTCCCACTGGATATCCTGCAAAGCGTCGCCGCCCCCATCAGCACCCCGGAAGATGCAACCCAGGCCGAGCAATTGCTTGAACACCTGAGCGTCAGCCTCGGCCAGTTGAGCGCCCGCCAGCAGCAGATCTTTATCCTCAGTCGCCTGCACGGTTGCAGCTATCAAGAGATTGCCGACCAACTCCACGTGTCCTTGAGCACCGTGCAAAAGGAACTGAAATTGATCATGGCCATCTGTGTAGGTGTGGCCGACCGGCTGGATCAGCCTTAAGCTGCATCCGACAGAAATGTTGATCCAGGCTGTAGGAAAGACCAATAAAACGTGGCGAAGCCCCGAGGAACACCGTGACGGACCCGAATAAACTGCGCCCTCATGAGCTGGCTCATGAGGTGCTGCAAGATGCGGCCATGAACCAGGCGCTCGATTGGCTGGTCGCCTTGCAGTGCCCACATCCCGGGCAACAGGCCGAGTTCGACGCCTGGTTGGCCAGCGACCCGGCGCACCCGCACGCCTTCGCCAAAGCCGAGGCGGCGTGGGGTAGCGCGCCGGTGCACAGCGCCGCCGTAGCCCTGGCCGCACCCCGCAAGCCGAGTGCCTGGCGCCGCCTCAAGCCGCATTGGAAACCCTTGGCCACCGCCGCCGTGCTGCTGCTCGGACTGTTCAGCTTCAGCAATTTGCCCATGCGCCTGCAAGCCGACCACCTGACCGTCGTGGGCGAACGCCAGCGCCTGCAGTTGGACGATGGCTCGAAGGTATTGCTGAATACCAATTCGGCACTTTCCAGCAGCATCAAGGATCACCAGCGCGTCGCACGCCTGTATCAAGGCGAGGCGTTTTTCGAAGTCGTACCCAGCCGCGGCCTGCCCCTGGAGATTGATGCCGGCCCGGTGCGCGCCAGCGTGCGCGACACCGACTTCGCCGTGCGTTACCTCAATGGCGAAGCGCAGGTGCAGGTGCAACGCGGCGATGTCGACCTGAGCACCACCGCAAACGATGCCCGGGTGCGCCTGAGCGCCGGTGAAAGCATCCGCATCGGCCCCCAGGGCTTTGGCCAACCGGCCAAACTGGATGCCAGCAAGGACCTGGCCTGGGTCCAGGGCCGACTGGTGTTTGAAAACTGCCCGATGGGTGAAGTACTGGCTGAATTGCGCCGCTATTACCCAGGCTGGATCGTCAACAACAACGACAAGCTCGCCAGCGTCGCCGTCACCGGCAATTACCGGCTTGACCAGCCCTTGGACGTGGTGCGCTCCCTGGCGCACATCACCTCGGCCAAGCTCTCGGAGTACCCGGCACTGGTCATCCTGAACTAAATGAGAATTATTTTTACTCGATAGCCTGCAGTGGTACGTCTCGTCTTAGCCAATGCAACTGATTCCTATTTGGTTCAGTGCGCAACTATAAGATTCGTACCTCCGGAGCGCTCTCGATGTCCTCTCGTTTCAACCGCCGGTCTTCCTCGCCCGTCCTGTCCTTGCTGACCGCCGCCATCCTGCTGGCGGGCGCGCCCATGACGGTTGCCATGGCTGCCGAGCCCATCGCCCGCAGCCATGGCAATTACACTTTCAGTATCGAGCAGCAACCCCTGGTCTCGGCGCTGAATGCCTTTAGCGCGGTGACCGGCTGGCAGGTCGGCCTGCCGGCGGAACTGGGCCAGGGCGTATCGTCCCCCGGTGTACGCGGCCCGCTGTCAGCGGAAAAAGCCCTGGACCGGCTGTTGGTGGGGACCAACCTGAGCTACCGCAAACTGGGCAATAACACCATCGTCCTGGAAAAGCGCGCAGCTGGCAGCACGCTAAATTTGCAACAGGTGACCATCAGCGCCACCCGTAATGAACAGGACGTCAACAGTGTGCCGAGCACCGTCACGGTGCATGACCGCGAGGAACTGGACCGCCAGAACGTCAGCACCATTCGCGAACTGGTGCGTTACGAACCTGGCGTCTCCGTCGGCGGCGCGGGCACCCGCTCCGGCAATGCCGGCTACAACATTCGCGGTATCGACGGTGACCGCATCCTCACCCAGGTGGACGGTGTCGAAGTCCCTGACAACTTCTTCAACGGCCCCTACGCCAAGACGCGACGCAATTATGTCGACCCGGAAATCGTCAAGCGTGTGGAAATCCTCCGCGGCCCGGCCTCGGCCCTGTACGGCAGCAGTGCGATTGGCGGCGCGGTGAGCTATTTCACCCTCGACCCGGACGACATCATCAAGCCCGGCCAGGATGTCGGTGCCCGCCTGAAAACCGGCTACAGCTCCGCCGACGATAGCTGGCTGACCTCAGGCACCGTCGCCGGGCGCGTGCAGGACGTCGACGGCTTGCTGCACCTGAGCCAGCGCAATGGGCATGAAATGGAGTCCTACGACGGCAACAACGCCACCGGCCTGGCCCGCACCGGCGCCAACCCGGAAGAGGCACGCACCACCAATGTCCTCGCCAAGCTGGGCTGGAACTATGGCGATGACAACCGCCTGGGCCTGACCTACGAGAAGTTCAAGGATGACCGCGACGTCAACCTGAAAAATGCCGTAGGCGGCCCGTTCATCGGCGGACGGGGGTTCAATCTGTACCGTGACCGCCGGGGCAACGACACCATCACCCGTGAACGCTTCGGCCTGGAAAACAGCTTGGCCCTGCAATCGCCGATTGCCGACCGCATCAAGACCAGCCTCAATTACCAGATCGCCAAGACCGACCAGACCACGGCTGAGATCTATCAGTCCGGCCGTCGCGTCCTGCGTACCCGCGATACCCTTTACGAAGAACGCCAGTGGTTGTTCGACGCCCAGTTGGACAAGGCTTTCAGCCTCGGCGAGACCGATCACCAGGTGACCTATGGCACCACGCTCAAGCAGCAGAAAGTCACCGGCTCGCGCGAAGGCTCGGCGACCTGCCTGGCCGTCGGCTCCGGCTGCACCGCCATCGGTGCGCCCAGCCCTTCCGCCGGCGACAGCGTGAAAAAGTCCAGTGATTTCCCGGACCCGACCATCAACACCTATTCGCTGTTCGCCCAGGACCAGATCTCCTGGGACAAATGGACCTTCCTGCCGGCCTTGCGCTACGACTACACCCAGCTCAAACCCAAGCTGACCCAGGAATTCCTCAACACCGTCAACCCGACCGGCCAGGATACGGTCAACGACAAGGACAAAACCTGGCACCGCGTGACGCCCAAGTTCGGCCTGACTTACGCCCTCACCGATCAATACACCTTGTTCGGCCAGTACGCCGAGGGCTTCCGCACGCCATCGGCCAAGGCGCTGTACGGCCGCTTTGAAAACCTCAACCTGGGTTACACCGTGGAGCCCAACCCAGACCTCAAGCCGGAAACCAGCAAAGGCATTGAAACCGGGATTCGTGGCAAGTTCGACGCAGGTTCCTTCGACATCGCGGTGTTCTACAACAAGTACCGCAACTTCATCGACGAAGACAACGCCGTGGTCGGCGGCACCGTCGAACAGTTCCAGGCCGTCAATATCAAGCGTGCCACCATCAAGGGCGCCGAAGCCAAGGGTCGCCTGAACCTGGATGCTTTCGGCGCGCCTCACGGCCTTTACACCCAAGGTTCGGTGTCCTATGCCTACGGTCGTAACGACGAAACCGGCGAGCCGCTCAACAGTGTCAACCCGCTCAAGGGCGTGTTCGGCCTGGGCTACGACCAGGACAATTACGGTGGCCTGCTGAGCTGGACCCTGGTCAAACGCCAGAACCGCGTCGACAGCAGCACCTTCCACGCACCGGATGGCAACGGCCCGTTCAAGACACCAGGCTTCGGTGTGCTCGACCTGACCGGCTACTACAAAGTCACCCGCGATGTGACCCTCAACGCCGGCCTCTACAACCTGACCGACAAGAAGTACTGGAACTGGGATGACGTACGCAGCTACGACAGCGTCGGCGAAGCCGCGGTGACCGGCCCGGCCAACCTGGACCGCCTGACGCAGCCTGGCCGCAACTTTGCGATCAATGTGATCTGGGACATCTGATCGAAGCACCTCACCTCGCCGGCTTCAGTCGCCGGCAGGTGAGGATTTTTTACTGTGCCGCGTCTTCCTGTTCGTCTAGTTGATAACCGCTCTCTTTAGAGCCACAAGGCGCTCCCCCTCTCAAGGACTTTTTCGATGACTGCTTCCCCTACCGCAGAACGCCCAAGCCTGCGCTCCCAGCGCCTGAACCAGATCACCCACGCCCCACACGCCCAGCTCGACGCGCTGGTCAAAGCCCACGCGCCATTCGAAACCCAGGCCAACTTCGCCCGTTTCGTAGTGGCGCAATACCTGTTCCAGTCGGAATTGGTGGCCCTGTACAACGACCCGCAACTGATCGAGATCTTCCCGGACCTGGCCGAGCGCTGCCGTGCCGAAGCCGCCAGGCTGGACTTGGGCGACCTGGACACCGACGTGCCGGCACCGGTCGCAGGCGCAGTGAAGAACCCCAGCAAAGCCCAAGCCTTGGGCTGGCTGTTCGTGTCGGAAGGCTCCAAGCTGGGAGCCGCGTTCCTGATCAAGCGCGCCGTGGGCCTGGGCCTGAGTGAAACCTTCGGCGCCCGTCACCTGGGTGAACCGGCCGGTGGCCGCGCCGAAGGCTGGAAGCGCTTTACCCGCACCCTCGACGGCCTGGAATTGAACGCCGAAGAAGAGGCCGCGGCAGAAAAAGGTGCAATCGATGCATTCGTGCGCTTCACCGTGCTGCTGGAACAGGCGTACGCTAGCGCCCCCGAACTGGCCTGACGCCTGAATTGAAATGCCATCAACCTGTGGGAGGGGCTTGCTCCCTCCCACAGCTAGATCTCATTGCGCCCTGATTTTCTGCGACCATCCCATCCATGACCGGCAAAACCCAATCCCCCTCGAAAATCGCCCGTATCCTGTTCGGCCTGCTGGCCTACGTCAGCCTGGGCATCGGGTTGGTGGCGATTGTCATACCGGGTTTGCCCACCACCGAATTCATCCTGCTCGCCGCCTGGGCCGCCACCAAAAGCTCGCCACGCCTCAGCGCCTGGCTGGAAAACCACCGGCTGTTCGGGCCGATCCTGTTCAACTGGCGCAATGGCAAGATCATCGCGCGTCGCGCCAAAGTCAGCGCCACGGTGAGCATGCTGTTGTGCGCGGGCCTGATGCTGGTGATGCTCGATCACGGCTGGCCGATCTACCTGGCGATTGCCGGAATGAGCCTAGGCAACTTGTGGATCTGGTCGCGTCCGGAACGCCTCGCAACCCCCGTCTAACGCTGCATGTAGGGTTTTTCCTACCGCTCATCGCCTCCTCCTCATGAATCATCCGACTGCGCCGATGCTCCGGATATAGCGCCGAATGGATTTGGCTTGCCTTGCTTGCATTCCAACACATTCATTCACGAGTGAACCTATGTTCGACACCCTCTCCATTCGCTTGAAAATCGTGCTGCTGTCCGGCCTGTGTCTGTTGGGGGTGATCGCGCTGGTCGTGAGCCTCAACCTCTATAACACCCATCAAAACGACCAATTAGTCAGCGACTCAAGCTCGCGCATGCTCACCTCCAGCGTGGAGCAGTTGCTGCAAGCCAAGGCCGGCGAACAAGCCGCGCAATTGCAGAAAACCTTCAGCGACAGCCTGGTGGCCATTACCGCACTGGCTGACCAGATCAAGGACCTGCGCAACACCGGCGCCAAGCGCGGGCTGGAGGCTGGGGCATTGCGTGAAGAACTCAATCAGAGCCTGAAGACGGCCTTTGAGCGCAACCGTGGCGTGTTGGGTGTCTGGCTCTCGTTCGAACCCAATGCCCTGGATGGCAAAGACAGCGAGTTCATCGATGACAAGGCGCGGGTGTCCAACGAAAAAGGGCGTTTTTCCAGCTATTGGAGCCGCGCCGGCGGTGAAGGCTTGAACACCATCATGGTCGAAGAGGATCTGACCAAGACCACCCTCAACCTCAGTGGCATCCCCTACAACAGCTGGTACACCTGCCCACGAGACAGCCGCAACACCTGCCTGCTTGACCCCTACGAGGACACCGTGGCCGGTAAGCCGGTGCTGATGACCACCATTTCCCTGCCGCTGATCGTAGACGGCAAAGTCATCGGCGTGATCGGCGTCGACATCGCCCTCAACGCCTTGCAAGCCAACACCGACGCCGCGCAGAAAAGCCTGTTCAACGGCGCGGCGCACCTGGAATACCTCTCCAGCACCGGTTTGATCGCAGCCTACAGCGGTGAACCCGCCAAGGTCGGCAAGAACCTGATCGATACCCTGGGTGCGGAAGGCAAGGAGATCGTGCAACTGCTGGCCACCGGCAACCCAATGATCCGCGAACAGGACGACACGATTCGCGCCGTCTACCCGTTCAAACCGATTGCCGACGCCAAGAACTGGGGCGTACTCATCAAACTGCCCAAAAGCGTGATGCTCGCCGATAACATCAAGCTGCAAGCGGTACTCGACGAAGCCCAGGCCAGCAGCCTGATCAAGACCTTACTGATCGCCGCCGCCGCCGCGCTGCTGGGCCTGCTGCTGATCTGGCTGACCGCCACCGGCGTCACCCGCCCGATCAACAACGTGGCAGCCATGCTCAAGGATATCGCCAGCGGCGAGGGTGACCTGACCCAGCGCCTGGCGTACGCCAAGAAAGATGAACTGGGCGAACTGGCGAACTGGTTCAACCGCTTCCTCGACAAGCTGCAACCGACCATCGCGCAGATCAAGCAAAGCATCGCCGAAGCCCGTGGTACGGCAGATCAGTCATCCGAGATTGCCCGCCAGACCAGCGAAGGCATGCAAGTGCAGTTCCGCGAAATCGACCAGGTGGCGACGGCGTCCAACGAAATGAGCGCCACCGCCCACGATGTAGCCAACAGTGCCTCCAGTGCCGCCAATGCGGCACGCGGGGCTGACCAGTCGGCGCGTGAAGGCATGTCGATCATCGAGCAGAGCACCCGTGACATCACCACACTCGCCGAAGAGGTCAGCAAGGCGGTGTCTGAAGTGGAAGCCCTGGCGGTGAACAGCGAGCAGATCGGTTCGGTGCTCGAGGTGATCCGCAGCATCGCCGAACAGACCAACCTGCTGGCGCTCAACGCCGCCATCGAAGCGGCGCGGGCCGGGGAAAGCGGCCGTGGTTTTGCGGTGGTGGCCGACGAAGTGCGCAACCTGGCTAAACGCACCCAGGACTCGGTAGAGGAAATCCGCCAGGTGATCGAGCGCATCCAGAGTGGCACCCGTGGCGTGGTGGCGACCATGCATTCCAGCCAGCACCAGGCCCAGAGCAACGCCGGGCAGATCCATCAAGCCGTGCAGGCTCTGGGCAAGATCAGCGATGCGGTGACGGTGATCAGCGACATGAACCTGCAGATCGCCAGCGCCGCCGAAGAGCAGAGCGCGGTGGCCGAAGAGGTCAATCGCAACGTCTCGGCGATCCGCACCGTGACTGAAGCTCTCACCGGCCAGGCGACCGAATCGGCGGCCATCAGCAGCCAGCTCAATGCGCTGGCCGGCCAACAGATGAAGTTGATGGATCAGTTCAAGGTCTGACCCCATGTGGGAGGGGGCTTGCTCCCGATGGCGGTGTGTCAGTCAACTTATTGATAGCTGACACATCGCTATCGGGAGCAAGCCCCCTCCCACATTTAGATCTGTGACAACCTAAACACCGGTCCAGGCGCTGACAAACGGCGCCACATCTTCTTTCGGCGCCGTACGCGGCGGGTTCTGCGGGGTGCCCAGGTAGAGGAAGCCAATCACTTGCTCATCCGCCGTCAGCCCCAGGCCTTTGGCGACGTGGGCCGAGTAGGACAATTCGCCGGTGCGCCACACGGCGCCAATCCCTTGGGCATAGGCCGCCAACAGAATGCCATGAGCCGCACAGGCGGCTGCCAGCAACTGTTCGGACTTCGGCACCTTGAAGTGTTCCTGCAAGCGCGCAATCACCACCACGACCAACGGGGCACGCAACGGGCCGTTCTGGGCTTTGTCGATGACGGCTTGCGGAGCATCGGCATCTTGCAAGCGGGCGGCTTCGGCCAACAACGTGCCCATTTGCTCACGGGCGGCGCCTTCCACGGTGAGGAAACGCCATGGGCGCAACTGGCCATGGTCCGGCGCGCGCATGGCGGCGGCGAACAGCACATCGCGCTGCTCCTGGGTCGGTGCCGGCTCAAGCAAACGCGGCACGGAAACACGGTTGAGCAAAGCGTCGAGAGCCTGCATTGGCCACCTCCAGAAATAAATGTGCGGCCATTCTAGCGGGAATGAATCGGGTTCCACCAAACGATAATTGCTCTTATTCAATCCGCCCTGCCCTGTTAGACTTTGCGGCCTCATTTTCCGCCTTGTTCCAGGAAACTCGATGTTCCGTTCGTTTTTTCGCCTGTCGGCAGCGTTGATGGCCTTGAGCCTGACCGCCTGCGATGCCCCTCCCAGGTTTACCCAGGCAGAGCCGGGGGAATCGCGGGCCGGCGGCGCGACGACGGTGAACAAGCGCGACCAGAATGCGTTTTCCCTGCCCTCAGCCAACCTGGCGCCGAGCCGTCGTCTGGATTTCAGCGTCGGCAACAGCTTTTTCCGCAGCCCATGGGTGATCGCACCGTCCACCACCACCGCGCGTGATGGCCTGGGGCCTTTGTTCAACACCAACGCCTGCCAGAACTGCCATATCAAGGACGGGCGTGGGCACCCGCCGCTGCCCGACGCGCCGAATGCAGTGTCGATGCTGGTGCGCCTGTCGATTCCGCCTGCGCCGATCGATGCCAAGCTTATCGAGCAACTCGGCGTGGTGCCCGAGCCTGTCTACGGCGGGCAGTTGCAAGACATGGCCGTGCCGGGCGTGCCCCCCGAAGGCAAGGTGCGGGTGGACTACACACCGGTCAACGTCAGCTTCAAGGACGGCACGGTGGTTGAGTTGCGTAAGCCCACCTTGCAAATCACCCAGCTCGGCTACGGGCCGATGCATCCAGATACACTTTTTTCAGCGCGAATCGCACCGCCGATGATCGGCCTGGGCCTGCTCGAAGCCATCAGCGACGCCGACATCCTGCGCAACACCGACGCGAAAACCGCCGACCAGGAAGCCCTCGTCGGCCGCGCCAACTGGGTGTGGGACGATGCCCAGCGCAAGACCGTCCTCGGGCGTTTCGGCTGGAAAGCCGGGCAACCCAACCTTAATCAACAAAATGTTCACGCGTTCTCTGGTGACATGGGCCTCACCACGTCCCTGAGACCCTTTGATGATTGCACGGATGCCCAGATTGCCTGCAAACAGGCCCCCAACGGCAATGGCCCCGATGGCGAGCCGGAAGTCAGCGATAACATCCTGCGCCTGGTGCTGTTTTACACGCGCAACCTTGCGGTCCCCGCACGCCGTGACATCAATACGCCACAGGTGCTGGCCGGCAAAAACCTGTTTCACCAGGCCGGTTGCCAGGGGTGCCATAAACCGACGTTCACCACGTCCGCCTCTGCGTCCGAACCCGAACTGGCCAACCAGACGATCCGTCCCTACAGCGACCTGCTGCTGCACGACATGGGCGAAGGTCTGGCTGACCAGCGTAGCGAATTCAAGGCCGGGGGCCGCGACTGGCGCACACCCCCGTTGTGGGGCATTGGCCTGACGCAAACCGTGAGTGGCCACACCCAGTTTTTACATGACGGCCGCGCCCGCAACCTGCTCGAAGCCGTGCTGTGGCATGGCGGTGAAGCACAGGCGGCGCAACAACAGGTGTTGTCTTTCAACGCCGAGCAGCGCGCCGCGTTGCTGGCGTTCCTGAATTCTCTATAAGCTTCGCCCCAATTACAGAAGGGAGCTCTACATGTTCCGTCCCAAGTTGTTGTTCACCAGCCTGGCCGCACTCGCTCTCGGCGCCTGCTCGCCCCAGGACCCGCAAGCAGTGACCTCGGCGGCCATCGCCAAGCAAGTCATCCTGCCGACCTACAGCCGCTGGGTTGAAGCCGACCGCCAACTGGCCGTCAGCGCCCTCGCCTATTGCCAGGGCAAGGAAAGCCTGGACACCGCCCGCGCCGACTTCCTCCACGCACAAAAAGCCTGGGCCGAGTTGCAACCGCTGCTGGTCGGCCCGCTGGCCGAGGGCAACCGTTCGTGGCAGGTGCAGTTCTGGCCGGACAAGAAAAACCTGGTGGGCCGCCAGGTCGAACAACTGGTCAGCGCCCAGCCGCAGATCGACGCCGCTGCCCTGGCCAAGTCCAGCGTCGTGGTACAGGGCCTGTCGGCCTACGAATACATCCTCTACGACGCCAAGACCGACGTCGCCGATCCAGCGCAAAAGGCGCGCTACTGCCCACTGCTGGTGGCGATCGGCGAGCGCCAGAAAAGCCTCGCCGAAGAGATTCTCGCCAGCTGGAACAGCACCGACGGCATGCTCGCGCAGATGACCAAGTTTCCCAACCAGCGCTACGCCGATTCCCACGAAGCCATCGCCGACCTGCTGCGTGCCCAGGTGACCGCGCTGGACACCCTGAAAAAGAAACTCGGTACGCCGATGGGCCGCCAGGCCAAAGGTATCCCGCAACCGTTCCAGGCTGACGCATGGCGCAGCCAGTCGTCCCTGCAAAGCCTGGAAACCAGCCTGGCCGCCGCGCAAACCGTCTGGGTGGGGGTCGACAACAAGGGCCTGCGCAACCTGCTGCCGTCGGAGCAAAAGCCGCTGGCCGACAAGATCGACGCCGCCTATGCCGCCGCCCTGAAACTGTTCGCCAGCAACCAGCGCACCCTCAGCGAGTTGTTGAACGATGACGCCGGGCGCCAGCAGCTCAATGACCTCTACGACAGCCTCAACGTGGTCCATCGCCTGCACGAAGGTGAGCTGGCCAAGGCGTTGGGCATCCAGCTGGGCTTCAACGCCAACGACGGTGACTGATGATGCTCAGGCGACAGGCTTTGGCGATTGGCAGCGTGCTGCTCAGCGCGCTCACGTTGGGTGGCTGGACGCTATTCAAGCAAAAGGGCAAAAGCCCACTGCTGCTCTCGGCACGCGATGATGCCGAGGGCAAGCACTACGCGGTCGGTTTCCGCCTGGATGGCAAGCAGGTGTTTGCCACCCAGGTCGGCCAACGCTGCCACGACATCATCAACCACCCGGCGCTGCCGATTGCGCTGTTTGTGGCCCGCCGCCCGGGCACCGAGAGTTATCTGATCGACCTGCGTGATGGCGCGTTGCTGCAAACCATCACCTCGAACGCCAACCGCCACTTCTATGGCCACGCGGTGATTCACCAGAGCGGCGAATGGCTGTATGCCACCGAGAACGACACCTCCGATCCAGGCCGTGGCCTGCTCGGCGTCTACCGGTTCGAAGGTGAGCGCCTGGTGCACAGCGGCGAGATCTCCACCCACGGCATCGGCCCGCACCAGGTGTCGTGGATGCCCGACGGCGAAACCCTGGTGGTGGCCAACGGCGGTATTCGCACCGAAGCCGAAAGCCGGGTGGAGATGAACCTCAACGCCATGGAGCCGAGCCTGGTGCTGATGCGCCGCGATGGCACGCTGATCAGCAAGGAAACCCTCGGCCAGCAGATGAACAGCGTGCGCCATATGGGCATCGCCAACGATGGCACTGTCCTCACCGGGCAACAATTCATGGGGCCTTCCCACGAACGCTCGGAACTGCTGGCGATCAAGCGGCCGGGGCAACCGTTCGTGGCGTTCCCGGTGGCCGATGAGCAATTGCAGGCCATGGGGCACTACACCGCCAGCGTCGCGGTGCACAGCCAATTGCGCCTGGTGGCGCTGACTGCGCCACGGGGCAATCGGTTTTTTATCTGGGATATCGACAGCGGTGAGCTGCGCCTGGACGGCCCTTTGCCCGACTGTGCCGGCGTGGGGGCAGTGGCGGATGGCTTTGTCGTCACCTCCGGCCAGGGACGCTGCCGGTTCTACGATTGCCGTCAGAACTCATTGGTCGCCACCCCCTTGGAGTTACCGGCGGGGCTTTGGGATAACCACCTGCATCTGATTTGAAGGCAAAAAAAAGGGCCTCGCATCGCAAGGCCCTGTTTCGGGGGGGTGAATTTTTTAAGGTTCATCTCAACTCTGTGGCCTCATCCCTTGAGACATCCCGAACATGAACAACAGCAGATCATGATCGGGCCTTGCCTTTACGTTCGCCTTGGCGACACGCGGTAACAGGCATTGCCCGTTACCGTCCACCGCACTGAGCACTTGTGTACGAGGTTGCTCCCACGCAGCCAGGGCTAGGGCTGCAACACCCAACGCGCCGACCAGAAACAAACCTCGTGCTATTTCTAGCTTCATCTGGTTAAACCCTTGATAGCGCTGCCAAACGCCGTCTCGTAAAAGTAGCTGAGTTTTTTCCAGTCGGCATCGCTCCACGACGAATGGCGACGCAGTTGCAGCATGTCGTGGGAAGCGGCCCGATAGGCGGTCAAACGCTGGCGACACTTCTCGAAGTCCAGCAGCGCAACTTCCACATTGGCCGAATCACCTTCGCCCGTTACCCGCACGAAGATGTGCTTGATATACAGGCAACCGTGCTGCCAACGGCCCTTGTGCATGCGCGCCAGGGTGCCGGCCAGTTCCTTGAGCAGGCGCTCATGAACAAGCTCGCCGTACTGTTCGCGGCCGCCGGCGGCATACCAGTTTTCAATCTCGTCGAAACCGTCCAGGGACGCCGTGACCAGCAGTGCTTTCCATCGGTGTTCCGGGTCGCGACGTGCCTCGCAAAACACCAGCTCCGGTACGCGTACATCGAGTAAACGCAAGCCCTTGAGGGCGTCACGCTCACGTAGCACGGTCGGGCGTCCGAACGGGTGAAGCCAACTGCGGTAGATGTGCCCGGTCTGGCGTTTGCTGTAGAGCAAGCGCCCATTGGGGCTGATGACCCGCTGCACACCACTTTCACCGCCACGCCGACGATTGGGTTCCTCGACCCATTCCCCTTTCAGGCGCCAGAAATAATCAAACCGCTCCTCGGGAGCTACATGACTACCTGCTACGCACTCAACTGCCATCCTGTCACCTCTTACGCAATACATAGACTCGCCACATGGCATAGAGCGGCATGAAGTCCAGGGATTCCTGAACACGGAAACCGGCCTGCTCAAATTCTGCCTCGACAGTAGCCGCCGGTAACACAAACCGATTTTGGTAACCTTCCTGCTCACCTCTTTCGCGACGCCGGGACTCGGCGCGCTTGCGTCTCCAGGCCTTGAAGTTGCCATCGACCCACAGCGAGAGGATCACGCTGTCGCGCGTCACACGCTGAAACTCCTGCAATATCGCCAGCCTATGCTCCGGATCACCAATGTGGTGCATCAAGCGCATGCAGAAAATGCTGTCGACCGAGTTGTCCGGCAAATCGATATCAAAGGCCGATGTCTGCAAAGTGCGTACCCGTTTCACCACGTCCGCCGGTTGGGCGACTGTGGCGACCTTCAACATCGATGCCGAATTATCAGCGCCGATAATCACACGGTTGGGTTTTTCGGCCAGTAATGGCCAGAAGCGCCCGGCGCCGCAGGGCAGGTCCAGGACCAGCCCAGGCTCACCGGCCATGGCCAGCGCACCGCGCGCCAATTGCTCGTCGCGTTTGTGGGACAACCGGCGAGCCAGATTGTCCTGATGCTTGAGCAAATAATTTTGCGCGTGTTGGTCGTCGTACTTTTCGGAAAATTCGAGCTTGATCGGGGAAGGCATCTAAACATCTCCAGTTGCTGATGCCTACAACCTTAAGCAGCAAACTGTGAGCGACAGGTCAACTGGTTGTGAAAAACTTGTCCTGTCCAACCCCATACATTTCAAGACTTTACAGACACAAACGGTGGCCTGGGGCCATCTTCGCCGAAAAGCACGCTAACTGCCGCAGCATAGCGGCAGGCTGGCGAGTCAGGGTTTGACCTGGCTCAACTCGACATGAAAGCGGCAGCCGTTGGGCTCCATGGTGCTCAGGCTGACGCTCCAGCCTTGGCTCTCGCAGATGCGTTGCACCAGCGACAAACCCAATCCCAGGCCCTCACCGCGCTTCTCGCTGCCACGCACAAAAGGCTCGAACATCGCTTCACGTTTTTCTTCCGGTATACCGACGCCGGAGTCTTCGACGATAAAACCGCTCGGCTCCAGGGTGAGGCGGATAAACCCTTGCTCGGTGTAATGCAGCGCGTTGCGCAGCAAGTTACCCATCACCGCATGCAAGAACGTGGTGTTGTAGCGGGTCGCCAAGGGGTTGCCAGGAATGTAGATCAACTCAAGCCCTTTTTGCTCGATGGGCTCGCGCCAGATACCGAGCAAGTCATCGGCCACCTGTTTGAGATTGACCTGCGGCGACATGGCAGCATCATCATGTTTGGCACGGGCGAGCATCAGGAAGGTTTGCACCAGCTCGCGCATTTCCTCACTGGCGCGGGCGATGCGCTCGACCTGGGCACGGCCGCGCTGATCAATCGCCGGGTTCTCCAGCAACAGTTCGCAGGAAGTCGCCAACACCATCAAGGGTGTGCGCAATTCATGGCTCACGTCGCTGGTAAACAACTGCTCACGGGACAACGCCTGACGCAAGCGGCCGAGCGTGGCATCGAAAGCCACCGCCAGTTCACCCACTTCATCAGCCGCATAATCCGGGGCCAACGGCGGCGCCAGGCCCAGCAACTGGTCACGATGGCGTACCTGGCGGGCCAGGCGTACCACCGGTGCCATCACCTTGCGGGCCAACACCCAACCCAGGAACACCGCCAGCGCCAGGCTGAGCACGAACCCCACCAGCACCACCGCAAACAACACGCGCTCACGCTCTTCAAAGTCGCTCTGGTCTTGCAGCAGGACATAGCGCCGACCGTCAACCACTTCGACCATGGCGTGGTACGACAGCGCTTCGCGAAACACCTCATGAAAGCCTGGGTCCAGGTGTCGCAAATCCTTGGGCAGTTCGAAATCGCCGCGCCCACCGCTGAAATAGAACAACTGGTCCGGCTCCGGCCGGTGGCTCCAGTCTTCGACGCTGTCCATCAATAGCAACCGTTGCAGGTCGCCACCCAGGCCCGCCGAGATCAGTTTCTCTTCCACCAGGTGCACCGTCGCAACAATGCCCATGGCGAAAGCCCCCGCCACCAGCGCGCTCATCAAGGCAAAGGCGATGATGATCCGCTGGGCAAGGCTTTGCTTAAACTCCATCACGCCCCTCGGCCAGGCGATAACCGACGCCGTGCACCGTCTGCAGCAATGGCTTGGCGAAAGGTTTATCGATCACCTGGCGCAACTGGTGAACGTGGCTGCGCAGGCTGTCGCTGTCCGGGCAGTCATCGCCCCACAGGGCTTCTTCGAGCACTTCGCGGCGCAACACATGCGGACTCTTCTGCATCAGCACCGCCAGCAACTTCAGGCCCACCGGGTTGAGCTTGAGCAGGCGCCCTTCGCGGGTGACTTCCAGGGTATCGAGATCGTAGTACAAGTCGCCCACCTGCAAGGCGCGACGACCACCGCCCTGGGCGCGGCGCAGCACAGCTTCAATGCGCGCAGCCAATTCGGACAAGGCGAACGGCTTGAGCAGGTAATCATCGGCACCCGACTTGAAGCCCTGCAACCGGTCATCCAACTGATCGCGGGCAGTGAGCATGATCACCGGTGTGTCACGGCGCGCGTCTTCGCGCAGGCGTTTGCACAAGGTGTAGCCATCAATGCCTGGCAGCATGATATCGAGCACGATCAGGTCGTAATGCTCGGTGGCCGCCAGGTGCAGGCCCGACAAACCGTCCTGCGCGCAGTCAACGGTATAGCCCTTGAGCCCCAGGTAGTCTGCCAGGTTGGCCAGAATATCGCGGTTGTCTTCAACCAATAGAATTCGCATGAGCAGTGTCTCCGTACTGTCGTGCCAGCCGTGCTGGCTCGCGCAGCTTAAGGCCTGGCGTGGCTCAGGGATAGACCTGTCGGACTTATCGATTAATCTTCTCAACCAACTTTATGATCTAATGAGTTTTTCACTATAGATTCACAGGCCGCCAATAAGGCCTGGCCGAAGATCATCGCCCATTAATAGAAGGATTATGCTGGACATGGGGTTTCTCAAAACCGCGCCTATGCGCTACCTGCTGCTCGTCACCGGCGCATGGTTGGTTATTTTCCTGCTCACCCGCAGCGTCCTGCTACTGACTCACCTGAGTGAAGTCGGAGGCAACGTACTGCCGGTGTTTGGCGTGGGCTTGCTGTACGACTTGGGCTTCCTGACCTATGCAGCCTTGCCGCTGGGCCTGTATTTGCTGCTTTGCCCACCGGGGCTGTGGCGCCGTCGCGGCCATCGCTGGTTCCTGCAAGCGGTGTTGACGGTCAGCCTGTTCGCCATGTTGTTTACCTCGGTGGCCGAATGGCTGTTCTGGGACGAGTTCGGCGTGCGCTTCAACTTTATCGCCGTGGATTACCTGGTGTATTCCGACGAGGTGCTGAACAACCTGCTGGAGTCTTATCCGATCGGCAAGTTGCTCAGCCTGTTGGCGATGCTGGCGGTGGTGCTGAGCGTGGCACTGCGCAAACCCTTCAACGCCGCCTTGAATGCACCGCTGCCGCCGATGCGCGGCCGCTTGCTGAGCGCCTTGAGCCTGTTGATCGCCGCCGGCCTCAGCCTGCAACTGATCAGCCAGGACAGCCCGCGTACCCAGGGCGGCAACGCCTACAAGAACGAACTGGCGAGCAATGGCCCGTATCAGTTTTTCGCGGCATTTCGCAATAACGAGCTGGACTACACGCAGTTCTACAAGAGCCTGCCAACCGAGGTGGTCGCCCAGCAGCTACGCACCGAACTCAGCGAGCCCAACGCGCGCTTTATCGGCAAAGACCCGCTGGATATCCGCCGTGCCATCGAGAACCCCGGCACCTTGCGCAAGCCCAATATCGTGCTGGTGACCATCGAAAGCTTCAGCGCCAAATACATGGGCAGCAACGGTGATGGGCGCAACCTTACGCTCAACCTCGATGCGCTGCGCAAGCAAAGCCTGTACTTCAATAACTTCTATGCCACCGGTACGCGTACCGACCGTGGCCTGGAAGCCATCACCCTGGCCATTCCGCCAACGCCAGGGCGCTCGATCGTCAAGCGCATAGGGCGGGAAAGCGGCTTTGCCAGCCTGGGTCAACAACTCAGCGCCATCGGCTACGACAGTGTGTTTGTCTATGGCGGGCGTGGTTACTTCGACAACATGAACGCGTTCTTCAGCGGCAACGGTTATCGGGTCGTGGACCAGAGCAGCGTGGCCGAATCGGATATCTCGTTTAAAAATGCCTGGGGCATGGCCGACGAAGACCTCTACCGGCAGACCCTGAAACTGGCCGATGCCGACTACGCCAAGCAGCAGCCGTTTCTACTGCAATTGATGACCACCTCCAACCATCGCCCCTACACCTACCCGGACGGGCGTATTGATATCAAGTCCGGCAAGGGCCGAGACGGTGCGGTCAAATACACCGACTACGCCATCGGCCAGTTCCTTGAGGCCGCACGCCAGAAGCCCTGGTTCGATAACACGATCTTCGTGTTCGTCGCCGACCACACGGCCGGCAGCGCGGGCAAGGAAGACTTGCCGATCACCAACTACCAGATCCCCCTGTTCATCTACGCCCCGAAATTGATCGAGGCACGGGAAACCGCGCAACTGGCCAGCCAGATCGACTTGGCGCCCACCTTGCTGGGCCTGCTCAACCTGAGCTACGAGTCCACCTTCTTTGGTCGCAACCTGTTGCAAGACAGTCCATTGCCACCGCGTGTGGTGGTCGGCAACTACCAGCACCTGGGGTTGTTCGACGGCAAGGACCTGGCGATCCTCAGCCCGCGCCAAGGGTTGCGTCGCCATGATCAGGCGCTGGGTGAAAGCCAGGAGTTACGCGTGGGCAGCGATGATCCGTTGATCCAGCGGGCGATCACCTACTATCAAGCTGCCAGCTACGGTTACACACAACAACTGCTCGGCTGGAAAGCCCCCAAGAACGCGGCACCGGCGCTCACCGCCGACTGATAAACCCACGAAGTGCGCGTCCCGCCCTTGCCTCCTCCCAGGCAAGGGCGTAACACTTGCGGCCTTGCTTCGGCGACGGCCCTTTTTCATGTCCGACACCCTCCTGCTGATTGAAGACGACCGCCCACTGGCCGCGTTGACGGCCGAGTTCCTGCGCGCCGAAGGTTTTACCGTTGCGGTGGAGCACCGTGGCGATCATGCAGCCCAGCGCATTCTCGATGAACAGCCGGCGCTGTTGATCCTGGACGTGATGTTGCCGGGTATCGACGGCTTCACTCTGTGTCGACAGATTCGTGATCACTACCCCGGGCTGATCCTGATGATGACGGCATTGGATGAAAACGCCGAACAATTGACCGGCTTCGATGTGGGCGCGGACGACTATGTGGTCAAGCCCGTCGACCCGCTGCTGTTGCTGGCGCGTATCCGCTCACTGCTGCGCCGCCGCCCGCAAACGCCCCGCGCCACTTACCAATGGGGCAGTTTCCGATTGGACTTGAACAGCCATTTCGCTTGGCTCAAAGAAACCCCTTTGCAGTTTTCGGTGGCCGAGTTCGAATTGCTGGCGATTTTCGCCCGCCATTGCGGCGTGTTGCTGACCCGCGAAAAACTCCTCCAGAGCCTGCGGGGCCTGGAGTACGACGGGGTCAACCGCTCCATCGATATGCGCGTGTCGCGCCTGCGTAAAAAGCTGATGAACCTGGCTTGCCCGGTGACCATCCAGACGATCACGGCCCAAGGCTATCTCTTTGTCGAAATCCCACAGGACGGCCAAGATGCTGTCTAAAGTGCGCCCCTGGATGGCCGTCGTGGCGGGCACCGCTTGGGCGGCCTTGACGTGTTATCTGTTGTGGCTGTGCGCCAACGCTTCGGTGTTTGTCGGTGAAGACAGCTTTCTACGCTTGATGGCCGGGCCGGGCTACCTGGTGGCCGAGCAGCTCAAGGCCTTGCCGGCCGACCAACGCGAATCGCACATGGACACCTTGCGCGCACATTTCCAGTACCCGGTGGCACTGGTCGCGCTGGATGACGTCGAGCTGCCGCCGGAAGCCTTGGTGATGTTGGAACATCAACAGCCGGCGCTCAATAGCGACGAAGACATCACCTACTTCCCGCTGGACGACGACACCGTGATCCAGTTCGGCCCCATGTGGGGCACGGCTGAGGTCGATGACCTGCTGAAATTTCCGATTTACTGGATAACAGCAGGCGTCGCCGGCCTGCCGGTGTTACTGCTGCTCTGGCTCGGCTTACGCGCACACAGCCGGCGCACCAGCGAACTGGGCAAGCTCAATGCCTGCCTCGGTACACTGGCGCACACGCCGAATGTGATGTTGCCCGCGATGGGCAAGGAATGGGCGCCGTTGCTGCAGACGCTGCAACAACATGCCCAGGCCATCAGCGCCATGGGCGAACGCCACCGCGAAGTCTCCCAAGCGGTGTCGCATGAACTGCGCACGCCCCTGGCACGCATGCGCTTTGCCCTGACCCTGCTGGGCAAAAGTGACGACCCGCCGACACGCACCCGACTTCAGGAGCGCTTGCTCACCGACGTCGAAGAACTGGAAGCCTTGGTGCGGGCCAGCCTGGCTTTCGCACGAATGGCCGGTTCTGCGTCAGACCTGCATTACGAGCCCATCCGCATTCGCGAGTGGCTGCATCAGGAATTTGCCTTGCTGGACGGACATCAGCGCCACCTGAGCCTGGAGACCGACCCACCGGAGCTGGAGCTGATCGGCGACCGTGCGCTGTTGCACCTGATCGTGCGCAACCTGCTGAGCAACGCCATCACCTATGCCCGCGACCAGGTGTGTGTCAGCGCGGCCTACCATGGCCAACACCATCTGATACTGCACGTCGACGATGACGGCCCTGGCGTCGTCGCGGAAAACCGTGAAAAAATCTTCGAGCCTTTCGTACGGCTGGCCATGGGCGGTGACGCTCCAGGCGGCTTCGGCCTTGGCCTGGCGCTGGCCAAACGGGCGACGCAGTGGCACCGCGGTGAACTATCGGTGGCCCGCAGCCCACGGGGGGGCGCACGCTTGAGTCTGGTCCTGCCGCTGCGCCCACCTCAGTAGCGCAGCGCGTGTTACAGCCTGTGACAGCGAACAGTTCGTATCGCCCGTAACCTCGCCACCTGAATTCCAGGTTGGAGAGCCCGCCCATGCGTCCCCCGAAAAAGCACCTTTACCGGCTGATGGGGTCATTGTGCATTGCCGCCAGCTCATTGTTCGTCAGCGATGCCTGGGCTTTTGCCCAAGCGGCGCCTTACCACGCCGGCTCGATCAAGCCGAACCACCTGCCCCAGGCGGTCATGGACCAGCAACTGACCCGGTTCTACACAGAATGGAAGGCGCTTTACCTGTCCGCCGAATGCGGCAACGGGCGCTATTTCATCAAGGTCAATGCCGACGGCAAGCCGGTGGGCGGCGGCACCGCCCCGCACACCATTACCGTATCCGAAGCCCACGGCTATGGCATGCTGCTCAGCGTGATGATGGCCGAGCAGGACCCGGACGCGCAGCAGATCTTTGACGGCATGGTGCGCTATTTCAAAGACCACCCGGCCAAATCCGATCCCGGGTTGATGGCCTGGAACCAGGTCGAAGGCTGCGGCAACTCCACTGGCCGGTTCCGCGGCAACGCCAGCGCCACCGACGGTGACCTGGATATCGCCTACGCCCTGCTGCTGGCTGACCAGGCGTGGGGCAGCCAAGGTGCGATTGACTACCGCAGCCAAGCCAACCAAGTGCTGGCGGCGATCATGCACCATGAGGTACACCCGCGAACCCATCATCTGCTGCTCGGCGACTGGGCCGGCACCGATGGCGATTCCGAGCTTGAATACGCCACCCGCAGCTCGGACTTCATGCAGTCGCACCTCAACAGTTTTTTTGCGATGACCGGTGACAGGCGTTGGCTGGCTGTTCGTGACAAAACCTACTCGATCATCCACACCTTCACCGAGCGCTACAGCGCAGGCAGCGCCCTGCTGCCGGACTTCATCAGCCACCTCGACACCTCAATCACACCCGCCCGCGCCGACCTGCTGGAAGGCAAGCACGACGGCGATTACGCGTGGAATGCGGCCCGCTACCCGTGGCGGGTCGGCCTGGATTACCTGATGTACGGCGACGCACGCGCACTGGAGGCCCTGACTCCGTTCAACCACTGGGCGCGCACAATCACCGGCGATCAGCCCGCCGCTTTCAACAACGGCTACCGGGTCGATGGCAGCGTATTCGACGAAGACCAGGATGACCCGGTGTTTATTTCCGCCTTGGGGGTCAGCGCCATGATCAGCCCCGGCAACCAGCCATGGCTCAATAACATCTGGGACAACCTGCAACACCGTCCACTCAAGGCCCATGACTACTACGCCAATACCCTCAAGTTGCTGGGGATGGTGGTCATGTCCGGCCACTGGGAACGGCCCAGGCCTGCGCCCCCTGAAAGAACCGCGCACCTGCCTGTTCATCAGCCGCTCGACCAAGCTCTATCGCAACCCATGGCCCTCATGTCGAGTACCCGACTGACCTTGGCACGGGGGTTCACGTTCAAGAAACTGCTGAGGCGCCGCTCAATAGGCTGAGCGCCGGCGCTGCATAAAAAAACCCCGCCTGCATCACTGCAGGCGGGGTTTTTCAGGTGCCGGGTAAGGCTGGCTTACATCATGCCGCCCATGCCACCCATGCCGCCCATGTCTGGCATACCGCCGCCAGCTGCGCCTTCTTTCTTCGGTGCATCAGCGATAGCCGCTTCGGTAGTCAGGATCAGACCGCCGATGGAGGATGCCGCTTGCAGCGCGGAACGGGTTACCTTGGTTGGGTCCAGGATGCCCATTTCGATCATGTCGCCGTATTCGCCAGTAGCAGCGTTGTAACCGTAGTTACCTTTGCCGTTCTTGACTTCGTTGACCACAACGCTCGGCTCGTCGCCGGAGTTGGCAGCGATCTGACGCATCGGAGCTTCAACAGCGCGACGCAGAACAGCGATACCGACATTCTGGTCAGCGTTGTCGCCGGTCAGGCCAGTCAGGGCTTCCAGCGCGCGGATCAGCGCAACGCCACCGCCAGGTACCACGCCTTCTTCGACGGCTGCGCGAGTTGCGTGCAGGGCGTCTTCAACGCGGGCTTTCTTCTCTTTCATTTCAACTTCGGAACCAGCGCCAACCTTGATTACTGCAACGCCGCCGGACAGCTTGGCCAGACGCTCTTGCAGTTTTTCACGGTCGTAGTCCGAGGAAGTTTCAGCAACCTGGGCACGGATCTGAGCAATACGGGACTCGATGTCGCCGTCAACGCCAGCACCGTCAACGATGATGGTGTTTTCCTTGGAGATGGTCACGCGCTTGGCGCTACCCAGGTTTTCCAGGGTGGCGCTTTCCAGGCTCAGGCCGATCTCTTCGGAGATAACGGTACCGCCGGTCAGGACGGCGATGTCCTGCAGCATGGCCTTGCGACGGTCGCCGAAGCCCGGTGCCTTGACGGCTGCGACTTTGACGATGCCACGCATGTTGTTCACAACCAGCGTCGCCAGGGCTTCGCCTTCAACGTCTTCGGAAATGATCAGCAGTGGGCGGCCGGCTTTGGCAACGGCTTCCAGCACTGGCAGCATTTCGCGGATGTTGGAGATCTTCTTGTCGACCAGCAGGATCAGCGGGCTGTCCAGCTCGGCAACCATGGTGTCCGGCTTGTTGACGAAGTACGGGGACAGGTAGCCACGGTCGAACTGCATGCCTTCTACAACCGACAGTTCGTTTTCCAGGCCGGTGCCTTCTTCAACGGTGATCACGCCTTCTTTACCGACTTTTTCCATGGCTTCGGCAATGATGTCGCCGATGGAGCTGTCGGAGTTGGCGGAGATGGTACCTACCTGAGCGATAGCCTTGGAGTCAGCGCAAGGCTTGGACAGGTTCTTCAGCTCTTTGACGATGGCGATGGTCGCCTTGTCGATACCGCGCTTCAGGTCCATCGGGTTCATGCCGGCAGCGACGGCTTTCAGGCCTTCGTTGACGATCGACTGAGCCAGAACGGTGGCGGTGGTGGTGCCGTCGCCTGCGTCATCGTTGGCACGGGAGGCAACGTCTTTGACCAGCTGCGCGCCCATGTTTTCGAAACGGTCTTCCAGTTCGATTTCTTTGGCGACGGAAACGCCGTCCTTGGTGATGGTCGGAGCGCCGAAGCTCTTCTCGATGATCACGTTACGGCCTTTCGGGCCCAGGGTCGCTTTTACCGCGTCAGCCAGGACGTTGACACCGGTGAGCATTTTCTTGCGGGCGGAATCGCCGAATTTAACTTCTTTAGCAGCCATGATCGATATTCCTTAAATTCTTTGGAGTAACGGAAAAATGAGCGGGGAAATCAGCCTTCCAGTACGGCAAGAATCTCGTTCTCAGCCATCACCAGCAGGTCTTCGCCGTCAACTTTCACAGTGTTGCTACCGGAGTAAGGGCCGAAAACAACCTTGTCACCGACTTTAACGGCCAGCGCACGTACTTCACCGTTTTCCAGAGTCTTGCCTGGGCCCGCAGCGACGATTACACCGTGGTTGGCTTTTTCAGCAGCCGAACCTGGCAGAACGATACCGCCAGCGGTTTTCTTTTCTTCTTCGCTGCGACGGATTACGACGCGGTCGTGCAGAGGACGAAGCTTCATTGTCGATCTCTCCTAATTGTGTTTTTCATCGGCCGGTATCAATTCCGGCGGGTTAAATTCCGGCGGAGCCGGTCGCGGTTCGCAAAGCAAACCGCTGAAGTCTGTCTGGTGTCGCCACCAGAAACCTTGCGGTGACCGTTACATAAGGGCGCCTGGGCTTATTACAAGGGGCCATGAATGAAATTTTTTGTGTCTACGGTCGGGTAAAAGCAACACGGCACCCGAAGGTGCCGTGCCGATAAAGCGCTTATTTGGAGTCGCGGTGTTCGAACTCGCCTTCGATCACGTCACCTTCACGCCCCAGGGGCTGGCGCGGAGCCGGACCGCCACGGGGTTGCAGGTCATCGGCGAAGGCACGCTGGCGAATCGCAGCCTCTTCGGCGCGCTGGCGCATCTTGCCGGCCAGCAGCTTGCGGGTGAACGGCAGCAGCATGACCAGGCCGACCACGTCGCTGACAAAGCCCGGCAGGATCAACAGGCCACCGGCCAGGGCCATCATCAAGCCTTCGAGCATGGTCTGGGCCGGCAACTCGCCGCGATTCAGGCTTTCACGGGCACGCAGGGCCGTAGCCAGGCCCGCGACGCGCAGTACCAGGACGCCGAGCATCGAGCCGGCAATAATCAGCAACAACGCCGGGAAAAACCCGATTGCGCTGCTGACTTGAACGAATACGAACAGCTCCAGCACCGGGAACAGCAGAAAGAGCAATAAAAAAGGGCGCATCAAATGGTTCCTCAACGCAAGAATGCCTTGCTAGTCCACCTTAGATGACGTCGCCATTTCGTGAATTCAAGCGCCGGCCGCTGCTTTTTTCGGCCAGACCTCGGCGTGAGCCAATGAAACCAAGGCCTCGCGCACTTGTGTCGGAGTATTACAAGGCTCGGCAAACGGCAACCAATGCAACGCTTGGCCGATGCGCAGGTGCATGCCTTCACTATCGATACCGACCAATTGCGCAGGCTCGGACGTCGGCAAACCGGCCAGGTCGACGTAATGGGCAATCGCCTTGGTGTGATCGCTGTTCATGTGCTCGATCATGCTGCGCTCAGCCTTGCCCGCGAAGGGGTTGGCCAGGGTCAACTGGTCGACCCAGTGAATCGCGCCAAAACCACCGATATAACGGTGGCGTACCGGCTTGAGTACCCAGAAATCAAAATCATGGGCCTTGTGGTAGTTGGCCGATTCGGGGAAGTAGCGGTAATAACGTTCGGCCGCCGCGTCGATCGCCGCCTGATCGTCCAGTTGCTCGGCTTCGGCCAGGTAGGTCAGGCGCCCGACGGCCTGCACGTCATCGGCCTCGCGCTCACCCACCAGCAGCGAGCATTTCGGGTCCTTGTGCAGGTTATGGGTGTGCTGGGCGATGCGGCTGATCAGGATCAGCGGGCGGCCCTGCTCGTCCAGGCAATAAGGCACGACCGAACCGAAAGGGAAGCCGGGCATGGCTTTGGACAGTGTGGAGAGAGCCCCACGGTATTCCTTGAGCAACAGCTCTCGGGCGTTCTTGGCAACGTGCGCGCTCAACGTATGACTCCTCGGGTATTCGGTCGCCCATGGCACATGGGAATGGATCTCAACACAAGGTAATCAATATCCGCGCAGGTTGCCAGCGCCGCCCCGGCAGCTTTTGCCGTGTGGGTTACCAGGCCACGCCAAAGCCCGCGGTGTAGCGCGTCTTGCTCAAGCTGCTTTCCGAATCGCCACTGATAATGTCGCGCTCGGCCTTGAGATTGAGCGAAGCCCACTCGGTGACTTTGTAGCGCAGGCCCATTTGCGCATCCACGGAGTATTCGGACGGCCCGGCCAGCGGCTTGCCCAATTCACCGCTGGTGAAGAACTCAACGGTCTTGCCCACCAAGTAGCGGTTGTAGTTCCACTTCATGGCCAGGGAGTAGAAGTTGTCCTTGCCGCCGTCGGCATATTCGTAATCGGTACGGTTGACCAGGGAGCCGAGGGAGAATGCACCCAGCTCATCATCCCAGAACTGGTAGCCGGGGCCGGTACCCACGGTGCGTTGCCGCGCCAGGTCTTCCACCTTGTCGCGCTTGTAGGTAAGGCGGCCCTGCCAGAACCAATGTTCGGTGATGAAGCGGTCCAGGTCATATTCCAGGGCCCAGTTGTCGGTGGTGGTGACGTCGTCCTGGAACTCGCGGTTGTACTCACCCTTCCCGGTATGACGCCACTGGCCGTGCCGGGCGGTGGTCTTGAAGTCAATGTCGTAATCGTTAGTGTCTTTGTCGGCACGCTTGTAGTCCAGCGCCAGGTCGACATTGCCCTTCCACACCAGGTCCTCGATCACCGGCTTGGGTTTGATGATCTGCTGGATGCTCGCCAGGTCCACGGTCTTGGGCGCTTCACCGTTGGCCAGGACCACCTTTCCATCGTCTGCGGCCTTCAGCGACTTGGCTTTCTCACCGGTATAGGCGTCCTGCTTGACCAGCAATTCCTGATCGCTCTCCAGGGTTTTCACCTGCTTCCAGTCCACCGGGATCGAGCCGGCGTAGTCTGTCTGGATCAGCAATTTGCCGCCGTCGAAGACTTTGATCTTGCCGGTCAGCCGGTCGCCGTTCTTCAACCACACGGTGTCGGCGAGCAAAGGGGTGGAGGCGCTTAAAACAGCAAGGCACAGCAGGGTTCTGGACAACATAAGCAGATTCGGGGCTCGAGGTTGGCGAAAAAAGGGCGCTATCGTGTTAGATAGCTACGACTGACTCAAGGATTTATATTGAGTTCAATTCTCATCGCCATGTTTACAGACGTTTCTTACAAATACGCGAAGATCTCAACGGATATATCCACAGTGAATCCACCTGCCGATACGCCACAAAGCCCCGCCGAGATGCGCCGTACCGCGCTGTACCTGACGCTGGCGCAAGTCCCGCAAGGTTGTGTCGTGAGTTACGGCGAATTGGCGCGCCTGGCCGGCCTGGGTCGGGCGGCACGCTGGGTGGGGCGCACCCTCAGCCAACTGCCCGAAGACACTCGACTGCCCTGGCATCGCGTGCTGGGCGCCGGTGGTCGGATAAGTCTGCCGGTGGGCAGTGCTTCAGGTGACGAACAACGTGCGCGTTTACGCAGCGAAGGTGTCAGCATCCTGAACAATCGCGTTGATATTCAGCGTCATGGCTGGCGCCCGGTAGAGCACAGCGGTTAGAGTGCGCGCTTTGTTTCCGCAAATCTGAGGCAGATTCCAGCCCATGCCCCGTAAAACCTGGCGCGCCGCGCTCGCCGCCTATGCCAGCCCTTCGACGTTGGTGCTGTTGTTGCTCGGCTTCGCCGCCGGCTTGCCTTACATGTTGGTGTTCTCGACGCTTTCCGTATGGCTGCGCGAGGCCGGTGTGGCCCGCGAGACCATCGGTTATGCGAGCCTGATCGGCTTGGCCTACGCCTTTAAATGGGTCTGGTCACCGCTGCTCGACCAATGGCGCCTGCCGCTCCTCGGAAAACTGGGGCGCCGCCGTTCGTGGCTGGTGCTTGCCCAGTCGCTGGTGATCCTCGGATTGATTGGCATGGGGTTCTGCGACCCGCAAAAACACCTGTCCTGGTTGATCGCCATTGCGGTGATCGTGGCCTTCGCCTCGGCCACCCAGGACATCGCCGTAGATGCCTATCGCCTGGAAATCGCCGACGACAGCCGCCAGGCCGCACTGGCCGCCAGCTACATGTCCGGTTATCGCATTGCGGCGTTGCTGGCCACAGCCGGCGCGCTGTTTTTTGCCGAAGGTTTCGGCTCTACCGGCTTCAACTATAAGCATTCGGCCTGGACCGGCACCTATGTCATGTTCGGCGTGCTGATGATCCCGGCACTCCTGACCACCTTGTTCATGCGCGAACCCGATGTGCCGCTGCGTACCCAACTGCAGGCCGGCCGCTACAGCTTCTCGCACCAACTGGTCTCGGTATTCGTCTTGATCGTGCTGCTGGTGTCGGTCCCGGCGATGTTCACCCAGCTGTACAACACCGATTTCGCCAGCGTGTTGTTCCACGGCGTCACCCTGTGGGAGCTGTTGATGGAAGATCGCGCCTTCCTGCGTGCCATCCTCTATATCCTGCTCACCACCCTGTGCCTGTCGACCATGGGCCGCCGCGGCCTGGCGCCGGTGCTGACACCGGTCAACGACTTTATCCTGCGCTACCGTTGGCAGGCGTTGCTGCTGCTCGGGCTGATCGCGACCTATCGCATGTCCGACACCGTGATGGGCGTGATGGCCAACGTGTTCTATATCGACCAGGGCTTCACCAAGGACCAGATTGCCGGGGTCAGCAAGATCTTCGGCCTGATCATGACCCTGCTCGGCGCCGGCATGGGCGGCCTGCTGATTGTGCGTTTCGGTATCTTGCCGATCCTGTTTATCGGCGGCGCGGCTTCGGCTGCGACCAACCTGCTGTTCGTGATGCTGGCCGATATGGGCCCGGACCTGCAGATGCTGATCTTCACCATTTCCCTGGATAACTTCAGCTCGGGCCTGGCCACTTCGGCGTTTGTCGCCTATCTGTCGAGCCTGACCAACCTCAAGTTCTCCGCCACCCAATATGCGCTGCTCAGTTCGATCATGCTGTTGCTGCCGCGCCTGATTGGCGGGTACTCCGGCGTGATGGTGGAGAAGTTCGGTTATCACAACTTCTTTATCATCACCTGCCTGTTGGGTGTACCGACGTTGTTCCTGATTGCGTTGCACTGGTTTCAGGAAAGTCGACGGGCGCGGTTGAGTCCTCCAGTAGAAGACTGACAAGCACTCCGTGGCGAGGGCGCTTGCCCCCGGTGGGGTGCGCAGCGCCCTCAAAAAAAAGCGGGCGACTGCTGCGCAGTCGAACGGGAGCAAGCTCCCTCACTACAGACAGCCCTTTATTCTGATACCTGTACGGCGGCGGCTCACGCCCGTACAATCCCAAGTCATTTCAAGTCCAAGCAACCGACAACGGCCTACCATGCGTACCAGTCAATATTTGCTCGCCACACAGAAAGAAACGCCTTCCGACGCGGTTGTGATCAGCCATCAGTTGATGCTGCGCGCCGGCATGATCCGCAAACTGGCCTCCGGCCTGTATACCTGGCTGCCCATGGGCTTGAAGGTGATGCGCAAGGTCGAAGCCATCGTTCGTGAAGAAATGAACGCCGCCGGGTCTCTGGAAGTGTTGATGCCGAGCACCCAACCGGCTGAGCTGTGGCAGGAATCCGGGCGCTGGGAAGAGTATGGCCCTGAGTTGCTGCGCTTCAAGGATCGCCATGGTCGCGACTTCTGCGCCGGCCCGACCCACGAAGAAGTGATCACCGACCTGATGCGCAACGAGCTGAGCAGCTACAAGCAGCTGCCGCTGAACCTGTATCAGATCCAGACCAAATTCCGTGACGAAATCCGCCCACGCTTCGGTTTGATGCGCGGCCGCGAATTCATCATGAAGGACGCCTATTCGTTCCACGCCGACCAGGCGTCCCTGCAGGTCACCTACGACCGCATGCACACGGCCTATTGCAACGTGTTCACGCGCCTGGGCCTGAAGTTCCGCCCGGTCGAAGCCGACAACGGCTCCATCGGCGGTGCCGGCTCCCATGAGTTCCATGTGCTGGCCGAGTCCGGCGAAGACGATATCGTATTCAGCAACGGTTCGGACTACGCGGCAAACATCGAGAAAGCCGAAGCCGTGCCACGCGAAACCTCGCGCCCGGCACCGACTGAAGAACTGCGCCTGGTGGACACCCCGGACACCAAGACCATCGCGGCCCTGGTGGAAAAATTCAATCTGCCGATTGAAAAGACCATCAAGACCCTGATCGTGCGCGCCGAAGAAGAAGGCAAGCTGATTGCGCTGGTGATCCGTGGTGACCACGAACTCAACGAAATCAAGGCGGCCCAGCAACCTGGCGTCGCCAGCCCACTGGTCATGGCCACCGATGCCGAACTGCGCGACGCGATTGGCGCCGGCGCCGGCTCGCTCGGCCCGCTGAACCTGCCGCTGCCGATCATCATCGACCGCTCGGTCGAGCTGATGAGCGACTTCGGTATTGGCGCGAACATCGACGACAAGCACTACTTTGGCGTGAACTGGGAACGTGACCTGCCGGTTCCGACCGTGGCTGACCTGCGCAACGTTGTTGCCGGCGACCCAAGCCCGGACGGCAAGGGCACCCTGGAAATCAAGCGCGGCATCGAAGTCGGGCACATCTTCCAGCTGGGCAACAAGTACAGCAAGGCGATGAAGTGCGAAGTACTGGGCGAGAACGGTAAGCCGATCACCCTGGAAATGGGCTGCTACGGCATTGGCGTTTCGCGCGTGGTGGCCGCTGCCATCGAGCAGAACAACGACGAGAAAGGCATCATCTGGAGTGACGCCCTTGCGCCGTTCCAGATCGCCCTGGTGCCGCTGCGTTATGAAACCGAGCAAGTACGCGAAGCCACCGACAAGCTGTACGCCGAACTGACGGCGGCCGGCTTCGAAGTGCTGCTGGATGACCGGGACAAGAAGACCAGCCCGGGCATCAAGTTCGCCGACATGGAGCTGATTGGCATCCCACACCGGATCGTGGTTAGTGACCGCGGCCTGGCTGATGGCAATCTGGAATACAAGAGCCGGACCGAAGCCGAAGCCCAACCGTTGCCGGTGGCTGACGTGCTGTCTTTCCTTCAGGCGCGTATTCGTCGCTGAAAACCAGATCAAGAGAAGTCATGTTCAAGCGAAACACCAGAGCCCTGGGGGGCGCCGCCTTGTGCGGTGCCCTGCTGGTCAGCGGCTGTGCCAACCATATGTCGCAGCGCAGTGAGCACGAGGAGCGGATCGAGCGCAAGTTGCTCGACCACAGCCTGCAGATCGATGTAGGCGAGCCCAAAGTGCTGGAACTGCCGCAACGCCGGGTTCGGATTCACGAGCAAAAGACCTTTGAGGTCACCGAATTCGAAGTGACCCGCCGTTACGATCGCTATACCCCCTATCAACCCTGGCGCAAGGTCTACGAGATGCCTTTGGGCGCGGTAGCCCTGGTGGCGGGCGCGGGAGCCAACGTGGCGAACATCTTCGCCCTCGGCAACCTGCCCACCAGCATGACCCGCGACTGGCTGAGCTACGGCGTGGACGGCATCAACCCGTTCATGAACGTGCAATCCCATGGCCGTGCGCAACAGAACCTGGCGGGTATCGATGAAGTCCAGCGCGACAAGCGCCTGGAATATTCGAGCCTGCCCTGGAGCGAACGCCCGGTACAAGTCACCGCCGGCAAGCAAACCCATGAATTGACCACCGACCGCAACGGCGTCTTGCGCCTGAACCTGTTGGACAGTCCGTTTGCCGAGCAAGACCTGAACCGGATCAGCACCCTGAAAATCAGCGTCGAAGATGGCCAGGACGACGTGCACTCAGACTCCACCTTGGCGATCAGCAGCACTCTGCGCAGCAAGTTGCTCGAAGCCCATGGCCTGATTTACGACGACCTGGAAGACGACGAAGTCAACCAGTGGGTGCATCGCGTCAAGCGTCTGTCAGAGCTGGGCCTGGAAGAAGAAGCCAGTGAGCTGGAGCAAAGCCTGATCGAGCTGACCCGCAATGATCCTGAATTGCAGCAGGAATTCCTGCAGGCACTGACCAAGGATGCGGGGCGACTTGTCGCAGATCCTGGGACTCGCTGATATTCCTGGGCCAATGTAGATCCAAATGTGGGAGGGGGCTTGCTCCCGAGAGCAGTGTGTCAGCTATGCATAAGCTAACTGATAGACCGCAATCGGGAGCAAGCCCCCTTCCACATGCTGCTCCCGGTGTTTACCAGGAGAACTCTAATTGCTCGTTGCCACCGCTCAAGTCCAGTAAGCGCACACCTATACCGAGCAAGCGCACCGGTTTCCCACCCCGATTGAACGCCTGCGTCAGCAGCTGTTGATAACTCTCCAGATCCCGCCCTGCCCCCGCCTGCTCCAAGGTCGTCTGGGTAAAGTCATGAAATTTCACCTTAACGAACGGCTTGCCTGCACGGTAGCTGCTGTCGATGCGCGCCATGCGCCCGGCCAGGGTTTCCATCAGCTCAGGGAGTTTTGCCAGACAACTTGAGAGATCCGGCAGGTCCACATCGTAGGTATTTTCCACACTGATGGATTGCCGACGGCTGTCGTTGTGTACCACGCGGTCATCGATCCCACGCGCAAGGCTCCAAAGCCGCTCACCAAAACTGCCGAATTCGCGCACCAGCGCCAGCTTGTTCCACTCGCGTAGTTGCAGGCAGTCCTCAATGCCCAGGCGCGCCAATTTGTCGGCCGTCACCTTGCCCACACCATGCAACTTGTTTACCCGCAACTGGGAAACAAAATCTTCGACCTGGTCTGGGGTGATCACAAACAGACCGTTGGGCTTCTTCCAATCGCTGGCGATCTTCGCCAGAAACTTGTTCGGCGCTACGCCGGCCGACACAGTGATGTGCAATTGGTTGGAGACGCGGCGACGAATGTCCTGGGCTATACGTGTGGCGCTGCCGCCAAAATGCGGGCTGTCGGAGACGTCCAGGTAGGCTTCGTCCAGCGACAGCGGTTCGATCAGGTCGGTGTAGTCACGAAAGATCGCCTGGATTTCCTTCGACGCTTCCTTATAGGCATCCATACGCGGCTTGACGATGGTCAGGTCGGGGCACAATTTCAGGGCGTGGCGTGACGACATCGCGGAACGCACCCCGTACGCCCGAGCTTCATAGTTACAGGTAGCGATCACGCCCCGGCGATCGGCGGAGCCCCCCACGGCCAGGGGCTTTTGGGCCAGGCTCGGGTCGTCACGCATCTCAATGGCGGCGTAGAAGCAATCACAGTCGATGTGGATGATTTTGCGCTGCGTCATATAAACGGGGGTGTGGCCCAACGGGTGGTCAGTATCGCATTCGTTACTGTATATAGCACCAGTAGTTTGAAACTTCCGTTTGAGCGGTAGGAAATCTCACAAAGGAATTTATTTTCTCAATCGAATCCAGCGCCCCAATAGAGCTGAAAGCCTCGGCCAGACTGGCCCCGCGCCCATCCAGAGCTGACTTTTCAGAGCTAACCGATTGAACCACAAGCGCTTTTTTTAGAATCACGGGTTGACACGGTGACATTCCTCTGTAGAATGCCGACCCACAGACGCGGGATGGAGCAGTCTGGTAGCTCGTCGGGCTCATAACCCGAAGGTCGTCGGTTCAAATCCGGCTCCCGCAACCAAACATCAAGAAAGGCTACTCGAAAGAGTGGCCTTTTTTGTGCGTGCTGATTTTTCCTTCTCAATCCCGCATGAACTTCACTACGCGCTGCCAGGGCAAAACGCCTCCCCTGTAGTGAGCGGGCTTGCCCCGCGCTGGGTGGCGCAGCCGCCCCAACAAGGACGCCGCGCGATTTCAGAAAGACCGAGGTGGCTGGATCTAGGGCGGCTGCGCCACCCAGCGCGGGGCAAGCCCGCTCACTACAAAGCGTTTTCAATCGCGGACTTAGGCCAGCCCGAGCGGCTGATTCACACTTATTTGACTCATTAGCCCATTAACGGTTGACACCTCGTCGCTGGACTGTAGAATGCCGCCCACAGACGCGGGATGGAGCAGCCTGGTAGCTCGTCGGGCTCATAACCCGAAGGTCGTCGGTTCAAATCCGGCTCCCGCAACCAAATATCAAGAAAGGCCACTCGAAAGAGTGGCCTTTTTTGTATCCTGTGAAAAAGTTCTTCTGAAACAATGGCATGGCATCTTTCATGAAACCGTACACGGTTTGCAGAGTCCATGTCATTGCAAGCTATGCTCAGTACTCAAGCAAGACCCTCTACGACCAATGGCCGCAGTCGCCGCTCCCGGCGATACGCGTTAATATTTGTAATTATTTTGTCCATAGGGATTGGTAACTTGGCTCGATACCTCCATCCTGTCGCGCACGATCCACGAGGTGATTGATGCGCGCCAACTCGTCTGAACCACAAGACACCGTCACAGCAGAACAACCGATCCCACCCACCCGCTTGCGCTGGATAGATCTGTTGAGCAAGTACCGCCAACCCATCGGGCTGGCCGTCACCCTGTTGCTGTTCGCAATCGCCCTGATCGCCTGCCGACACCTGTTGCTGGAACTGGACCTGTACGCCCTCCACGACTCGATCTTGGAAGTGCCAAAGCCGGCGCTGCTGGGTGCGTTTGCCGCAGCGGTCGCCGGCTTTATCATTCTATTGGGCTATGAATTTTCCGGCGCACGCTATGCCGGCGTGACACTGCCCGCCAAAACCCTGGCCATGGGCGGCTTCACCGCCTTTGCCATCGGCAATGCCATTGGCCTGTCGATGCTCTCGGGCGGATCGGTGCGCTATCGTTTATATGCCCGCCACGGTATCGGGGCCACTGAAGTCGCCCACATGACCGTGTTCGCCAGCCTGGCCCTGGGCACCGCCCTGCCACCGCTGGCCGCATTGGCCACGCTGAGCAACTTGCCGGCGGCGTCCACCTACCTGCATTTGCCGCAAAGCTTGCTGGGCGGTATTGCTGGCGCGGTACTGGTGCTGTCGGCGGTGCTGTGCATCGGCATTTATCGCCGCCGCCTGCCCGAACAGCCTTACCCGGACAATCTGCTGGTCAAGGCCGGGCGTCGTACCTTGCGCCTGCCAGGCCGTCGCCTGACCTTCCTGCAATTGATCATTACCGCATTGGACGTCGCCGCTGCCGCGACCGTCCTTTATATGCTGTTGCCGGAAGCTCCGCCGTTTGGCCCGTTCCTGCTGGTGTACCTGCTGGCCCTGGCCGCAGGCGTGCTCAGCCATGTACCGGGTGGTGTCGGCGTGTTCGAAGCCATCCTGCTGGCCGCGTTCGCCGACAAACTCGGCGCGGCACCGCTGGCGGCAGCCTTGCTCTTGTACCGCATGATCTACGTGGTACTGCCGCTGTTGATCGCCTGTATCTTCCTGCTGGTCAACGAAGCCCAACGCCTGTTCCAGACCCAGCAGAGCCTGCGGGTGGCATCCGGTCTCGCGGCTCCCGTACTGGCCGTACTGGTTTTTTTGTCCGGCGTGGTCCTGCTGTTTTCCGGCGCAACCCCGGAAATCGACTCACGCCTGGAAAACATCGGCTTCCTGATTCCCCACCGTCTGATTGACGCCTCGCACTTTGGTGCCAGCCTGATCGGCGTACTGTGCCTGCTGCTCGCCCAGGGCTTGCGCCGACGCTTGTCCGCCGCCTGGATGCTGACCATGGTGCTGCTGTTGACCGGCGCCCTGCTCTCTCTGCTCAAAGGCTTCGACTGGGAAGAAGCCAGCCTGATGATCATGACCGCCGTGCTGCTGGCGATCTTCCGTCGTTCGTTCTACCGCGCCAGCCGCTTGACCGAACTGCCGTTCTCGCCGCTGTACCTGGTGGCCAGCGTGTGCGTGCTGGGGGCCTCGATCTGGCTGCTGCTGTTCGCCTATCAAGACGTGCCTTACAGCCACCAGCTGTGGTGGCAATTCACCCTGGATGCCAACGCCCCACGCGGCCTGCGCTCGCTGCTGGGCGCGGCGGTGCTGCTGGTGATCGTCTCACTGACCTGGTTGCTGCGTACCGCACGCCCGATCATTCACTTGCCGACACCGGATGAACTGGAACGCGCCACCAGGATCCTGATGGCCTCCTCCCAGCCCGACGGCGGCCTGGCGCTGACCGGCGACAAGGCGTTGCTGTTCCACCCCAACGACGAAGCCTTCCTGATGTACGCCCGTCGCGGACGCAGCCTGGTGGCCTTGTATGATCCGATCGGGCCGACCCAGCCGCGCGCCGAAATGATCTGGCAGTTCCGCGACCTGTGCGACATCCATCATGCCCGCCCGGTGTTCTATCAGGTACGTGCCGAGAACCTGCCGTACTACATGGATATCGGCCTCACCGCGATCAAGCTGGGCGAAGAGGCCCGCGTCGACCTGAAACGCTTTGACCTGGAAGCCAAGGGCAAAGAGATGAAGGACCTGCGCTACACCTGGAACCGTGGCACCCGGGACGGCTTGTCCCTGGAGATCTTCGATCAGGGCCAGGCCCCGATGGATGAACTCAAAGTCATCTCCGATGCCTGGCTGACCGGCAAGAACGTACGGGAAAAAGGCTTCTCCCTGGGACGCTTCAGCGACGACTACCTCAAGCACTTCAGAATTGCGATCGTCCGCTTCGAAGGGCGCCCGGTGGCCTTCGCCAACCTGCTCGAGACTTACAACCACGACCTGGCCAGCCTCGACCTGATGCGCGCCCACCCCGACGCGCCCAAGCTGACCATGGAATTCATGATGGTTGGCCTGATTCAACACTATAAGAACCATGACTACGCCCGCTTCAGCCTCGGCATGGTGCCCTTGTCAGGCTTGCAACCACGCCGCGGTGCCCCGCTGACCCAGCGTCTGGGTTCGATGGTGTTCCGTCGTGGCGAGCAACTGTATAACTTCCAAGGTTTGCGCCGCTTCAAAGACAAGTTCCAGCCCGACTGGGAACCCCGTTACATGGCCGTGCCCGCAGGACTTGATCCGCTGGTGGCACTGGCCGATACCGCCGCCCTGATTGCAGGCGGCTTGACTGGATTGGTGAAACGCTGATGATTCGACGCTCCTGGCGGTATGTATTGGCCATCGTAGTGCTGCTCGTCCTGATTGCAGGCGGTGGCTATTGGTACTGGAACCGCCCTGCCCCGCAACCGATCCTGGAACAATTGCCTCAGGCCGATGGTTCGGTGATGACCCGCGTAACCCCCAACGGCACACCGAAAGCCCGCGTGGCGGTGGCCGTACTGGCCGATGAAGTCCTGAGCGACAGCCAGCTGATTGCCCTGAGCCAGGGCGGCAAGGCACAAATCGTTCAGGTCATCCTGCCAAAGGGCGACTGCACGTTGCAGGAACAAGCGCTGCAAAGCGCTCTGGGCCAGCTTAAAGGCCCGGCGACCCTGGTCAGCGGTATCGGCCCGGGTGCGGCACTGGCATGGCGCTGGCTCGCCACACAGAACGATGACAAGGCCAACGCCATCTCCGTCGGTTTCGCTTTAGTGCAGGAAGGTTGCAAGGACCCGCTGCCGAAAACCGCCGCCCATGGCAACTGGCTGGTGGCCTGGAACGACAACCCCGACGACGAGAGCGCCAGTTTCGTACGTGATACCCCGCGCGCGACCACCAGCATCAGCGACTACGACATTCACTACCCACAAGTGCTGAACAACGAACTGCGCAAGCAACTGGTGGGTTCGGACAACGGCGGCCTGGCGATTCCCGTGGTTGAAGTGCCGGCCGGCCAAGCCAAGGACACCGTCACCCTGTTCCTCTCCGGTGATGGCGGCTGGCGCGACCTGGACCGCGACGTAGCCGGTGAAATGGCCAAGATCGGCTACCCGGTGGTCGGTATCGACACCCTGCGCTACTACTGGCAGCACAAGACCCCTGAGCAAAGCGCCAAGGACCTCACCGAACTGATGCAACACTACCGGCAGAAGTGGGGCACCAAGCGCTTCGTACTGACCGGCTACTCGTTCGGTGCCGATGTGCTGCCTGCCATCTATAACCGCATGCCGGAAAACGAACAGCAACGCGTTGACGCGATCATCCTGCTGGCCTTCGCACGTACCGGCAGCTTTGAAATCGAAGTGGAAGGCTGGCTGGGCAACGCGGGCAAAGAAGCCGCTACCGGCCCGGAAATGGCCAAGCTGCCGGCTGACAAAGTGGTGTGCATCTACGGCGCCGAAGAAGTCGACGAGAGCGGCTGCACCGACAAGACTGCCGTGGGCGAAGCCGTGAAGCTGCCAGGCGGGCATCACTTTGATGAGAACTACCCGGCACTGGCCAAGCGCCTGGTGGATATCATCGTGAAGCACCAGGCCAAGGACAAAACCGAGTAACTTCTTTACACCCAACAAACTGTGGGAGGGGGCTTGCTCCCGATAGCGGCAAGTCAGTCACATCATCGTTGACTGACATACCGTAATCGGGAGCAAGCCCCCTCCCACAGTTGTTTTTGGGGGGCTCGGATCTAGCGCGGTTCTATGTGTGCAATCATCAACTGCACAGTTTCATTGCCTCGAAACTCGTTCACATCCAGCTTGTAGGCCAACTCAACCCAACGCACGCTCGGGTTCGGCCAGACCTCTCGGTCCACACCAAACGCAATGCCATCAAGCTTCACCGACCCACATTCGCTCTTGAGCACTACTTTCAGGTGCCGCTCACCGACCACACGCTGCTCCACCAACTGGAACACCCCGTGAAACAACGGCTCCGGGAAGTGTTGCCCCCAAGGCCCGGCATGTCGCAGTGCGCGTGCCAGCTCCAGATGAAATTCTTCCACCGCCAGCGTGCCGTCAGACAGCAGGCGCCCCGTAAGGTCTTCTTCACGCAGTTGCCGACGTACTTCAGCATCAAACGCTTGGGCAAACAGTGGGAAATTCGCCTCGGGCAACGTCAGGCCAGCCGCCATGGCGTGGCCGCCGTATTTGGTGATCAGGTTGGGATGCTGGCTCGCCACGACGGCCAAGGCATCACGGATATGAAAACCCTGTACGGAGCGCCCAGAGCCCTTGAGCAGCCCATCACCGGCATCGGCAAAAGCGATGGTCGGGCGGAAATAGCGTTCTTTCATGCGTGACGCCAGAATGCCGATGACCCCCTGGTGCCACTCCGGGTCGAACAGACACAAGCCATAAGGCATCGACTCCACCGGCAAGTCCTTGAGCTGAGCCAGCGCCTCGCGCTGCATGCCTTGCTCAATGGATTTGCGGTCCTGGTTCATGCCATCGAGTTGCGCAGCCATTTCCCGTGCCGCGGCAAAGTCGCTCGTGAGCAGGCACTCAATGCCCAGGCTCATGTCATCCAGGCGCCCGGCAGCGTTGAGCCGTGGCCCCAGGATAAAACCGAGGTCGGTGGACGTAATGCGCGCGTGATCACGCTTGGCGACTTCGAGGATCGCCTTGATCCCCGGCCGGGCGCGACCGGCACGGATACGCTCCAACCCCTGATGCACCAGGATGCGATTATTGGCATCCAACGGCACCACGTCGGCGACACTGCCCAGGGCCACGAGGTCGAGCAATTCACCGATATTCGGTTGCGGCTGGCTGTCGTACCAGCCCAGGCTGCGCAAACGGGCGCGCAGGGCCATCAATACGTAAAAGATCACCCCTACGCCGGCCAGCGCCTTGCTGGGAAACTCGCAGCCCGGCTGGTTCGGGTTGACGATGGCATCCGCCGCCGGCAACTCATCCCCGGGCAAGTGGTGGTCAGTGACCAGCACCTTCAAACCCGCCGCCTTCGCCGCCGCCACACCTTCGACGCTGGAAATGCCGTTGTCCACGGTAATCAGCAACTGCGGCTGACGCTGCAGCGCCACTTGGACAATTTCCGGGGTCAAACCGTACCCATACTCGAATCGGTTCGGCACCAGGTAATCCACATGGGCCGCCCCCAGCAGACGCAGGCCCAGGGTGCCCACGGTGCTGGCCGTGGCGCCGTCGGCATCGAAGTCACCGACGATCAGGATGCGCTGGCGCTGCTCCAGGGCCGTCACCAACAGGTCTACCGCCGCGTCGATGCCCTTGAGCTGCTGGTAGGGAATCAACCGCGCCAGGCTCTTGTCCAGCTCGGCTTGCGACTGCACCCCGCGTGCGGCGTACAGACGGGTCAACAACGGTGGCAAGTCACCGAGAAACGGCAGGACAGCAGGCAACGGGCGAGGATCGATACGCATGGGACGCTTGGAAAATCTCTTTGGGTAAATGAGGAACTGGCTGGCTTGTTTTCAACCGCGCTCGCCGGCGAGCCATTGCAATTGCACTTCGTGCTGCCCACGGTCGTCGGTGACGAACATCGTGCCTTCGCTGATCATCACGTCCCACTTGATAACGCGGGGCATGTCCTTGGCCAGGGTCTCGAGGACGTCCTGCGGCACGGCCGCGATATTTACGTTCTTCAGGTTGTTCGCCACCGGGACCACCTTGCCTTCCCACACACGCAGGCTGCCATAGGCCAAAAGGCTGGTGCGCTCGGTACGGCGTGAACACCAGGTCAGGCGGTCGGCGTCGGGTTGGCCGACTTCTATCCAGTGCAGAACACGGTCATCCAGACTTTTTTCCCACAGGGCCGGCTCGTCTACATCTGACAGACCGCGGCCAAACGTCAACTGTTCGTTGTACCAGAGGGCATAGGCCAGCAGGCGTACAGTCATGCGTTCTTCGGTTTCCGAAGGGTGGCGGGCAATGGTCTGCTTGACGTTTTCGTACACCGAACGGTCAAGGTCGGTGAGGTTGAGTTCGAATTTGTAGGTCGTGGACGGCTGGGCCATGAACGGGCTTCTAGTAGACTGGGAAAGGTTGCCAGTCTACCCGATGCGAGGGGCATTCAACGAATACTGCGCTGCATCATCCTTATCCGTGCGCCGCTCGCCTATGTTAAAAGGCATCACACCACCGTCCTGAGCAGACAAGGAACCTCATGTCGTTTAATGCCAAACCACTCGCCGGCCTGAAAGTCATCGAATTGGGCACCCTGATCGCCGGCCCGTTTGCGTCGCGTATCTGTGCCGAATTTGGTGCAGAGGTCATCAAGGTCGAATCTCCGGACGGCGGCGACCCGCTGCGCAAATGGCGCAAGCTGTATGAAGGCACCTCGTTGTGGTGGTTTGTGCAGGCGCGCAACAAGCAGTCACTGACGCTGAACCTCAAGCATCCGGACGGCCTGGCGATCCTCAAGCAGCTGTTGGCGGACGCCGACATCCTGATCGAAAACTTCCGCCCCGGCGTCCTGGAGAAACTCGGCCTCAATTGGGAAACCCTGCACGCACTGAACCCAAAACTGGTGATGGTGCGTCTGTCCGGCTTCGGCCAGACAGGGCCGATGAAGGACCAGCCGGGGTTCGGCGCGGTGGGTGAGTCCATGGGCGGCTTGCGCTACATCACCGGCTTCGAAGATCGTCCGCCGGTGCGTACCGGGATTTCCATCGGTGATTCGATTGCCGCGTTGTGGGCGGTCATCGGCGCGTTGATGGCGTTGCGTCATCGGGAGGTCAACGGTGGCCTGGGGCAGGTGGTGGACGTGGCGTTGTACGAGGCCATTTTCGCGATGATGGAAAGCATGATTCCGGAGTTCGACGTGTTCGGGTTCATCCGCGAGCGCACCGGCAACATCATGCCGGGCATCACACCCTCCTCGATCCATACCAGTGCCGATGGCAAGCACGTGCAGATCGGCGCCAATGGCGATGCGATCTTTAAACGTTTCATGGCCGCCATTGGCCGTGAGGACTTGGCCAACGATCCGCAACTGGCCGGCAACGATGGGCGCGACAGCCGTCGTGATGAGCTCTACGGCGTGATTGATCGCTGGGTCAATTCGCTGCCGCTGGCTCAAGTGATAGAGGTCCTGAACCAAGCCGAGGTGCCCGCCAGTCGCATCTACAGCGCTGAAGACATGCTGGGCGACCCACAATTTCTGGCCCGCGAGATGTTCCTCAAGGCACAGCTGCCGGACGGCAAGGACTTCAAGATGCCGGGGATCGTGCCCAAGCTCTCGGACACACCGGGCAGTTGTGAATGGGTCGGGCCGCAGCTGGGCGAGCACAACAACACCGTGCTCAATAAGCTGGGCTACGACGCCGCTGCCATTACCCGTCTACGTGAGGATGGCGCGATCTGATGACTCGCCGCGCCCTGCGCAGGTTCATGCACGCGTGCCTGGCCAGCGTGATAACCCTCGGCTGGCCCCTGTCGGCCAGCGCCGAAGACACACTGACTTGGCTGCTGCGCGACCTGCCGCCACTGACTATCTTCGAAGGACCGCAAAAAGATCATGGGGCACTGGACCACCTGATACCGATGCTTGAAGCGCAGCTGCCGGAATATCACCATCAGGTGCTGCACGTGAATCGTGCCCGCGGCATGCAGATGCTGCGTAACCCATCATTGACCTGCGACCCCTCAGTGCTGTGGACCCAGGAGCGAGCAGCGTACGTGGCCTTTTCCGAACAGGCATTCGTGGTACTCAGCAATGGGGTGATGATCCGTCGCAGCCAGCGGGAAGCGATGGCACCGTTTATCGTCGATGGGAAGTTTGACCTGCAGGCATTCCTGCAAACCCCCGACGCCCGCCTTGGGGCCATCGCTGAGCGCAGCTACGGACCGGCGATCGATGAGCGTCTCAAGCAAACCGATTCGCACAAGCTCGCCCTGCATTACGGTAATGACGCCCTGGGCAGCCTGCTGCAAATGCAACGCCTGGGCCGGTTGGAAGCCGTGCTTGGTTACTGGACGGAAATCCGCTACCAGGCCACACGACAGGGCATAGCCCCTGATGACCTGATGTTCCTTGCGATAAAAGGCGCTGCGCCTTACCAACGCATCTACATCGGATGTTCGGACACCGTCGAGGGGCGCCGGGCCATCGCGCGGATCAATCAGGCACTGGAAGGCCTGCCACAGGCCGATGCGCAGAACGCCTATGCGCTATGGCTCGACCCGCACATGCGCGAGCGGTATTTGAAGGACAACCCGCACTTTTTCCAGGTTTCGCCGCTGCCCTGACAAATTTCAGGCAAAAAGAAACCCCGAGCAGTGGGGAGACAACTCGGGGTTAAACGTGGCCTACAAAGACCAGTACAGCAAGCCACAAACACCGGAGCACAATGTTTGCTCTTGCTGTTAAAAAATCTGACCGAGCTTGCTGTGGGAAGTTTCCACAGATGAACAATTCTTCATGCGCAGGCGGTGCTGCGGGTCTGGGCAGCGTTGCGCAAGGCCGCGATCACCGACGGCTCCAGGCGCCCCTCAGCAATCTTCAGGTCACGCAGCAGGCAATCCACAACGTCCACCAGGACGCGCTTATCGGTCAATTGTGCGCGATCGACTTCACGCTCCACCACGATGGCGCCGGCAGGGTTCTTCACAGTGACCAGGCACTCGTCCTGCACACCCGCGGTGGTCAACGTAACCTGATAAGGGCTCAGTGCTTCTTCGAGCAATAGGCTGATACTTTCCATCTCGATCACCACTCAATAGTTCGGGAACAATCGTTTCAACGGGAGCTGCATCTATCCTAAGTGACTGGTTGTGACGTAGGAAAGTTCGCTTTTTCGTCTTTATGGGGCCGTTAGGGTGTGACTTGGACCAGCATGCGCTTGCAACATGACAACGAAAAAACGGACGTACCTAAGCGCTTACGCACGGGTGGCTATTTCCCGGGGTTTCCGAAGACGCCAGAAACAAAAAACGCCGCTGACCCAGGGAAGGGAAAGCGGCGTTTTTGCCTACGCGGTTTGCCTTACAGCGGCTTACCGCGGTTGCCATGCTGGCTGACAAACGCCTGCACTGCCTTCAGGTCGTTGGCCAACACCGTGCAACGCTCTTCACGCTCGAACAGGTCAGTCAGGTGCGCCGGCAGTTCCAGCGCCTTGCCCACCCCGGCCTTCTCCACCGCTTCCGGGAATTTTACCGGGTGAGCAGTGCCGAGGATCACCATCGGGATGTCCAGGCTGCGACGGCATTCACGGGCGGCCTTCACGCCGATGGCGGTGTGCGGGTCAAGCAGTTCGCCAGTCTGGGCATAGACTTCAGCGATGGTTTCGCAGGTCTGCGCATCGTCCACGGCCAGGGAGTCGAACAGTTTGCGGGTCTCGGTCCAGCGCTCTTGCTCAACGCTGAAACCACCACCGCTTTTGAAGTTGTCCATCAAGCCGGCAATGGCTGCGCCGTTGCGCCCGTGCATGTCGAACAGCAGGCGTTCGAAGTTCGACGACACCATGATGTCCATGGAAGGCGACAAGGTGGCGTGCAGGGTTTCCTTGACGTACTGGTTGCCGCTCATGAAGCGGTGCAGGATGTCGTTGCGATTGGTGGCAACGATCAACTGGTTGATCGGCAAGCCCATATTGCGCGCCAGGTAACCGGCGAAGATATCGCCGAAGTTGCCGGTTGGCACTGAGAACGACACCGAACGCGCCGGCCCGCCCAACTGCAGCGAGGCGTGGAAGTAGTAGACGATCTGGGCCATGATGCGCGCCCAGTTGATCGAGTTCACTGCCACCAAGCGGGTGCCTTTCAGGAAGCTCTGGTCGGCGAAGCTGTTCTTGACCATTTCCTGGCAGTCATCGAAATTGCCTTCGATGGCGATGTTATGGATGTTGTCACCCAAAATACTGGTCATCTGGCGACGCTGCACCTCCGACACGCGCTTGTGCGGGTGCAGGATGAAGATGTCGACGTTTTCGCAGTGCTTGCATCCCTCGATAGCCGCCGAGCCGGTATCACCGGAGGTCGCGCCGATAATCACCACACGCTCGCCGCGCTTCTCCAGCACGTAGTCGAGCAGGCGACCCAGCAATTGCAAGGCGAAGTCCTTGAACGCCAGGGTCGGGCCGTGGAACAGCTCGAGTACCCACTCGTTGCCGTTCAGTTGACGCAATGGCGCGATGGCGTTGTGGGAAAACACACCGTACGTCTCTTCCAGGATCTTCTTGAAATCCGCGTCCGGAATGCTGCCGGTAACGAACGGGCGCATCACCCGGAACGCCAGTTCGTGGTACGGCAGGCCGGCCCACGAAGCGATTTCTTCCTGGGTGAAACGTGGCAGGTTTTCCGGCACGTACAGGCCGCCGTCAGTGGCAAGGCCCGCCAGCAAAACGTCTTCGAAATTCAGGGCCGGTGCCTGGCCGCGGGTGCTGATATAACGCATGACTGGCTCCTCTAAAACATTCTCGAACAGAGGCCGCCGCACACACGGGGCCTCTGGATCAAATCGGTTAGCTCAAATGTTCGACACGAATGCGTACCACCGGGCCGACCACGCCCTGCAGGGCTTCCAGCGCGGTGATGGCATCGTTGATATGCTGCTCGAGCACGCGATGGGTCAGCAGGATCATCGGCACCTGGCCGTTCTGTTCCTCGACTTCCTTCTGCATGATCGACTCGATGTTGATACCGCGCTCCGACAGGATGCTCGCCACCTGGGCCAATACGCCCGGGTGATCCTTGGCCTGGATGCGCAGATAGTAGGCACTTTCGCAAGCCTCGATCGGCAGGATCGGGTGGGCCGACAGCGAATCCGGCTGGAAGGCCAGGTGCGGTACACGGTTTTCCGGGTCGCTGGTCATGGCGCGAACCACGTCCACCAGGTCGGCGATCACCGACGAAGCGGTCGGCTCCATGCCGGCGCCAGCGCCGTAGAACAGGGTCGAGCCCGCCGCGTCACCGTTGACCATCACCGCGTTCATCACGCCATTGACGTTAGCGATCAGGCGATCGGCCGGGATCAGGGTGGGGTGTACACGCAACTCGATACCGGCCGCAGTGCTGCGCGCCACGCCCAGGTGCTTGATGCGGTAGCCCAGGGCTTCGGCGTAGTTCACGTCGGCGGTGGTCAGCTTGGTGATCCCCTCGGTGTAGGCTTTGTCGAACTGCAGCGGGATACCAAAGGCGATGGACGCCAGGATGGTCAGCTTGTGGGCGGCGTCGATACCTTCGACGTCGAACGTCGGGTCGGCCTCGGCATAACCCAGGGCCTGGGCTTCGGCCAGCACGTCTTCGAAGGTACGGCCCTTCTCGCGCATTTCGGTGAGGATGAAGTTGCCGGTGCCGTTGATGATGCCGGCCACCCAGTTGATACGGTTGGCGGAAAGGCCCTCACGGATCGCCTTGATCACCGGGATACCGCCCGCCACGGCAGCTTCGAACGCAACGATCACGCCCTTCTCGCGGGCCTTGGCGAAGATTTCGTTGCCGTGTACGGCTATCAGCGCCTTGTTGGCGGTGACCACGTGCTTGCCATTCTCGATGGCCTTGAGCACCAGCTCACGCGCCACGGTGTAGCCGCCGACCAGTTCGATGACGATATCGATTTCAGGGTTGGTGGCCACTTCGAAGACATCGTTGGTAATCGCGATACCGGTCGTTTGGAACTGAGGCTTTGGCGAACGCGTGGCAATTTGCGCCACTTCAATCCCACGCCCTGCGCGGCGGGAAATTTCTTCGGCGTTACGCTGAAGTACGTTGAAGGTACCGCCACCGACGGTCCCTAACCCACAGATGCCTACTTTGACCGGTTTCACTGAAGAACTCCCCATGAAACGGCCGACGCTAGGTCGGCCGTGGAAAACAGCCGCACGACTGCGGCTTTCAATTTGATGGCCCGTCGATCTGTCGGCGGACCATGGTCGTCAAAGGTTCGACGACACTGATTTACTTGGCGCTCAGAGCCAGTTTGGCAACTTGTGGTGCCGGCTGGTAGCCCGGAATTACCTGACCGTCAGCCAAAACGATGGCCGGTGTACCGTTCACGCCGATTGACTGGCCCAGTGCGAACTGCTTGGAAACCGGATTGGCACATTTGGCCGCCTTGATTTCCTTGCCATCGACCATCTTGTCCATGGCCGCCTTCTTGTCGGTCGAGCACCACACCGCCTGCAATTGCTCGTCACCCGGCGAGCCCAGGCCCTGGCGCGGGAACGCGACGTAGCGGACTTCCACGCCGAGCTTGTTCAGCGCAGGCACTTCGGCATGCAGCTTGTGGCAGTACGGGCAGGTGGTGTCGGTGAATACGGTGATGTGGGTCTTGGTCTCGCCAATGGCCGGGTAGACCACGGTTTCAGCCACCGGGATACCGTTGATCAGCTTGGACACACCCAGGCGCTCGGCTTTTTCGGTCAGGTTGACCGGCTTGCCGTCCTTGAGCTGGAACAGGTAGCCCTGGACGATGTACTGGCCATCGGCACTGGCATACAGCACACGGCTGCCCTTGAGCTTGACTTCATACAGGCCGGCCATGGGGCTGGCGCTGATGCTTTCGATCGGGGTGTCGAGTTGCAGGTTGGCCAGGCTTTTGCGGATGGTCTGCTCGGCGGCGTCATCGGCGAATGCGAAGGTGGAAACCAACGCAATGACTGCGGCGGCAATAATCTGGGTCAAGCGCATGGGAACTCCTGAAGGCAGATGCAGGGACGGGTGCGGAGCACCGCTTGAAGACACCGGGCTATAAACACAGGCGCCGTCCCCCTTACTAACCGGCAAAGCCTACCACAGTTGGGCCGCAGGGCAGCCCGTAGCCGGATAAATTGGCGGTTTTCAGCCACGCGGGTGATGTTTGGCATGCATGTCCTGCAAACGCGCACGCGCGACGTGGGTGTAGATCTGGGTTGTGGATAAGTCGCTGTGGCCCAGCAACATCTGCACGACCCGCAAATCCGCCCCATGGTTAAGCAAATGGGTGGCAAAGGCGTGGCGCAATGTATGGGGTGACAACGCCTTGCCAATCCCGGCCACTTTGGCCTGGTACTTGATGCGGTGCCAGAAGGTCTGGCGGGTCATCTGCTCGCCGCGCAGGCTGGGAAACAGTACATCACTGGGCCGCCCACCGAGCAGTTCGCTGCGGGCATCGCGCATATAGCGCTCGACCCACACGATCGCTTCCTCGCCCATCGGCACCAAGCGCTCCTTGCTCCCCTTGCCCATCACCCGCAATACCCCCTGGCGCAGATTGACCTGCTCCAGGGTCAGGCTGATCAGTTCAGTCACCCGCAGGCCGCAGGCATACAGCACTTCGAGCATGGCACGATCACGCTGGCCGATGGCCTCACTGAGGTCGGGCGCGGCGAGCAAGGCATCCACATCGGCTTCCGACAAGGATTTGGGAAGAGGCCTACCGAGTTGCGGCATGTCGACCTGCAGGGTCGGGTCGACAGCGATCAGCTTTTCCCGCAGCAAGTAGCGATAAAAACCACGCACACCAGAGAGAAATCGTGCAGTGGAACGCGGCTTGTAGTTTTGCTCCAGGCGCCAGGCCAGATGATCCAGGATCAACTCGCGACCGGCATTGATCAGTTCGAGATTTTTCTCCTGCAACCAGCCATTGAACAGGGCCAAATCGCTGCGGTAGGCCTGGCGGGTGTTGTCCGACAAGCCTTTCTCCAGCCATAAAGCGTCAAGGAAGCGGTCGATCAGCGGGTGGTCAATGGCAGGCATGGGCACTCAAGCGGCGCAGCACAGGGCTTTGCGCGAATTATTTAGTGAACTGTGACAAGGCCCACTAGTCTTTCATAGCCCGCTATTTCAAGGAACAGGGAGCTTCAATGAACGAACAACAGATCCTGCTGGCACTGGGCGGCATTGGCGTGGCCGCACTGGCCTGCCAATGGCTGGCATGGCGCCTGAAACTTCCAGCCATCCTGTTTCTGTTGTTGAGCGGCATCCTGGCGGGCCCCGTGCTGGGCTGGCTCAATCCCCAGGAAATGTTCGGCCCGCTGCTGATGCCCCTGGTATCCCTGGCCGTGGCGCTGATTCTGTTTGAAGGCAGCCTCACCCTGCACCTCTCGGAATGGAAGGAAATCGGCAGCGTCGTCCATCGCCTGGTCACGCTCGGTGCCCTGTCGACATGGGCGGTGATTACCGTTGCCACCCATTGGCTGCTGGGGTTCGACTGGCTGCTCGCCCTCTTGTTCGGCACCCTGACCCTGGTCACCGGGCCCACCGTGATTGTGCCCATGCTGCGGGTGGTGCGCCCCAAGGCGTCCATCGCCAATATCCTGCGCTGGGAGGGCATTGTCATTGACCCGATCGGCGCACTGCTGGCCGTGGTGGTCTACAGCTTCATCATCGCCCGCGCATCGGGCGACGGCCTCAGCCACAGCCTGCTGACCTTCGGCGGGGTCATCCTGTGCGGCAGCCTGTTCGGCATTGCCGGCGGCTGGGTGCTGGGGCAGATCATGCGTCGCCAATGGCTGCCCGAATACCTGCATAACCTGGCCACACTGGCGGGGGTGTTGGGGATATTCATCGCCTCCAACCGGGTGATGCATGAGTCCGGCCTGCTGGCGGTGACCCTCATGGGCATGTGGATGGCCAATATGAAAGGCGTGGATGTACGGCACATCCTGCACTTCAAGGAGAACCTCAGTGTGCTGCTGATCTCCGGGCTATTCATTCTGCTGGCAGCGCGCCTGGACCTGAATGCCTTGATCGCCTTGGGGCCGCTGGTGCTGATTCTATTGCTGGTCATTCAATTTATCGCACGCCCCTTGAACGTCGCGCTTTCAACCTGGGGTTCCGGGCTGAATTGGCGCGAGCGTGCGCTGCTGTCATGGATCGCCCCACGCGGGATCGTGGCCGCGGCGGTGTCAGCGATCTTCGCCATTCGCCTGGATGAAGCAGGCCATGCCGGCGCATTACTCCTGGTTCCACTGACGTTCGCCGTGATCATCGGCACCGTGGTCCTGCAAAGCGCCACGGCACGCCCGCTGGCCCGCCTGCTGAAAGTCGCCGAGCCTGCGCCCAGCGGTTTTCTGATCGTCGGTGCGAATGGCCCGGCGCGCATTCTGGGCAAGGCCCTGCAGCAACTGGGCAGCCGCGTGTTGCTGACCGACTCGAGCTGGGAAAACATCCGCGCCAGCCGCATGGAAGGACTGCCCACTTACTTCGGCAACCCTGCCTCACAACACGCCGAATCGCATCTGGATCTGGTTGGGCTGGGGCACCTGTTGGCACTCTCCCCCTCCGGCGAGCTGAATACCCTGGCCGCCATGCGTTTCCGCCACGACTTCGGCCATCGCCTGTTCGCCCTGGCCAGCAGCCAGGAAAGCCGCCGCACCGATAAACACAAGGCCAGCCACGAGCACCGCGGCCACCTGCTGGGCAGCCAACCCTTGAGCTATACCAAACTCGCCAGCCTGTTGGGCCAGGGCGCCGAGCTATACAGCACGCATCTCACGGAGGGGTTTGGGCTGGAGCAGTACCAGGCACTGCATGGTGATCGCGCGACACTGCTGTTTGCCCGCGATACCAGCGGCTGGGTGCACGTCATCACCCCGGACAGCAGCTTGAAGCCCACCGCCGGCTGGACCTTGCTGGCAGTGATCCAACCTGAACCCAGCGCAGCCGGATAAATCAGTCAACAAACCCAGGCAACACCGGCACCGGGCGTTTGTCGGCATCGATCGCCACAAAGCTGAATACGCCCTGGATCGCCTTCTCGCGGCCATCGGCACTCATGCTCTCGACGAAAACTTCCACTTCGACCTTGAGACTGGTATTGCCCACTTTGATCACGCGGCCGATCAACTCGACGATGGAACCGGCCGGTATCGCATGGTTGAAGTCAATCCGATCAGTGGAAACCGTCACCAATGGCAGGCGGCAAAAACGCGTGGCGGTGATGAACGACACTTCGTCCATCCAGGCCAAGGCAGTGCCGCCGAACAAGGTGTTGTGGTGATTGGTGGTCGGCGGAAACACCGCCTTGGTGACGTGAGTGACGGACAGGTCGGTGCGGCGTTGGATTTCTTCGAGGCGGGTGGTCATGGACAATACCGGCAAATAGACAAATTTCAGGCACAAAAAAGCAGCCCGTAGGCTGCTTTTTTCTGCATCGGGAAGCTGGACTTAAGCCAGTTTTTCCTTGATGCGAGCTGCTTTACCGGACAGGTCACGCAGGTAGTACAGCTTGGCTTTACGTACGTCACCGCGACGCTTGACGGCCATGCTGTCGATTTGCGGGCTGTAGGTCTGGAAAGTACGCTCTACGCCAACACCGTTGGAGATTTTACGAACAGTGAAAGCACTGTTCACACCACGGTTACGCTTGGCGATTACCACGCCTTCGAACGCTTGCAGACGCGAACGGTCGCCTTCCTTCACTTTCACCTGAACGACAATGGTGTCGCCCGGGGCAAAGGTAGGGATCTCTTTGGTCATCTGCTCTGCTTCGAGTGCAAGGATGATTTTGTTAGTCATGCTGTGCTCCTAAGGTAAGTCAATGGACCTACCATCGATACGTTGTTAACTATCGTCCCGCGCGAGGATGTATTCCTCGAGCAGCTTCTTCTCTTCTCCAGAAAGCGAGCGGCTTTCCAGAAGATCGGCGCGTCGTTCATAGGTCCGACCAAGGGACTGCTGTAAACGCCAACGCCGGATGTGTGCGTGATTGCCACTTAGCAATACGTCGGGAACACGCTGATCCGCATACACCTCCGGTCGGGTGTAGTGCGGGCAATCCAGCAAACCATCCGTGAAGGAATCTTCCTCCGCAGAGTCCACATGCCCTAAAGCTCCAGGCAGCAGTCGTGTAACCGCATCTATCAGGACCATCGCCGGCAGCTCGCCGCCAGACAGGACATAGTCCCCAATCGACCACTCTTCATCGACATGAGCTTCAATAAACCGCTCGTCAATGCCTTCATAGCGACCGGCAATCAGGATCAATGCTTCCTCATTCGCCAGTTCGCGTACCGCAGCCTGTTTCAGCTGACGGCCTTGAGGGGACAGGTAAATTACCTTCGCCTTCTCCCCGGCTGCAGCCTTGGCCTGAACCAACGCGTCTTCCAGGGGCTTGATCTTCATCACCATGCCCGGGCCACCGCCAAATGGGCGATCGTCCACAGTGTGATGTCGATCCGTCGTGTAGTCTCGCGGGTTCCAACAGGTAAGCTGCAACAGCCCCTGTTTCACCGCCCGACTGGTGATGCCGTACTCGCTGATGGCAGAAAACATCTCGGGAAACAAACTGATCACTTCAATGCGCAAATTAGCCACGCTTAGAAGTCCGCGTCCCATTCCACCTTCATCTCGCCTGCGACCAGGTCGACGGCCAACACGCATTGCTCCGTATAGGGCAACAGACGTTCGCGATCATCCAGGCTGCCAGCGCAAGGCTTGACCACCATTACATCATTGGCGCCGGTTTCCAGAAGATGATCGATTTTCCCGAGCAGTTGCCCGAGTTGATCAATAACCTTCAGACCTTCCAGCTGGTACCAGTAGTACTCGCCGTCGGTCAATTCAGGGAACAGGTTGCGCGGCACGCAGATCTCATAACCGGCCAGAAGACGAGCTTCTTCACGATCATCAAGACCCTTGAGCTTTGCGACCAGGAACTTATCGCTCCCGCGTCCACTGACCAGCTCGACCTGTTTCACACTCCCTTCGCGCTTGAGCGTCCAGGTTTTGTACTGCAACAGGTTTTCAGTCGGATCAGTAAAGGAATACACCTTCACTTCGCCGCGAACGCCATGAACAGAATAAATCTTGCCGATAACGATCAAATCATCAGCAACAGCTGGCGTCGCGCTCATATTGCTCAGGCCGCGGCCTTAGCCGAGTCCTTCAACAGCTGAGCAACACGCTCAGATGGTTGTGCACCAACGCTCAGCCAGTAGGCTACGCGCTCTTGGTTCACGGACAGACGAACTTCTTGACCACGAGCGATCGGGTTGAAGAAGCCAACTTGTTCCTTGTGAGAGCCGTCACGTGGGTTGCGGCTGTCAGTTACGGTCAAGTGGTAAAACGGGCGCTTTTTGGAGCCGCCAAGGGCAAGACGGATTGTTAGCATGTGAACATCGTTCCTGTAGTCGGTGCTGCAAATCTAAATGCACAGCGGGCATAGGTGCCCGAAAGGCCGCATATTCTAAGGAATATCCGGACTTTTGCAAATGTCTTTTTCTGGCGCCTATCGGCGTGCCATTCAGATCTGCTATAGGGCCGTCGGTTAAAACGGCGAGTCAGCCCCCGCCAACGGCGGGTTTGCTGGAGATCCCACATCCTTGTGGGGCGGAGCAGGAGCACGCTCCCGCTCGAAACTTTTACATTTTTGGCATGCCGCCGCCGGGCAACATACCGCCCATGCCGCGCATCATCTTGGCCATGCCGCCTTTGGCGGAGAACTTCTTCATCATCTTCTGCATCTGCTTGTGCTGCTTGATCAAGCGACCGATGTCCTGCACCTGGGTGCCGGAACCCATGGCGATCCGGCGCTTGCGCGAACCGCTGATCAGCTCAGGGTCGCGGCGCTCGGCCGGGGTCATCGAGTTGATGATGGCTTCCATCTGCTTGAACTGCTTCTCTGCCGCACCCTGGGCATTGCCCATCTGCGCCAGGTTCACACCGCCGATGTTCGGCAGCTTGTCCATCAGGCCGCCAAGGCCGCCCATGTTCTTCATCTGTTGCAGCTGGTCGCGGAAGTCTTCGAGATCGAAGCCCTTGCCCTTCTTCAGCTTCTTGGCCAGCTTGTCGGCCTTGTCCTTGTCGAGGGTGGCTTCGGCCTGTTCGATCAGGCTGAGTACGTCGCCCATGCCGAGGATGCGCGAAGCAATACGCTCAGGGTGGAACGGCTCGAGCGCTTCGCTCTTTTCGCCCATACCGATGAACTTGATCGGCTTGCCGGTAATGGCACGCACCGACAACGCGGCACCGCCACGGGCATCACCATCGACCTTGGTCAGGATCACACCGGTCAGCGGCAGCGCGTCACCGAAGGCCTTGGCCGTGTTGGCCGCATCCTGGCCGGTCATGGCGTCGACCACGAACAGGGTCTCGACCGGGTTGATCGCGGCATGCAGCGCCTTGATCTCGCCCATCATCTCTTCGTCGACGTGCAGGCGACCGGCGGTATCGACGATGACCACGTCGATGAATTTGAGTTTTGCTTCTTTAATAGCAGCGTTAGCAATGTCGACCGGCTTCTGGCTCAGGTCGGACGGGAAGAAGGTCACGCCCACTTCGCCCGCCAGCATTTCCAACTGCTTGATTGCCGCCGGACGGTATACATCGGCCGACACCACCATGACCGACTTCTTCTTGCGCTCTTTAAGGAAGCGCGCCAGCTTGCCGGCGGTGGTGGTCTTGCCCGCACCTTGCAGACCGGCCATCAGCACAACGGCCGGAGGCACGGCGCTGAGGTTCAGATCTTCGTTGGCCGCGCCCATCAGGCTTTCGAGTTCAGCCTGGACGATCTTCACAAAAGCCTGGCCCGGCGTCAGGCTGCGCGACACTTCGGTGCCGACCGCGCGCTCCTTGACCGAGTTGACGAAGTCCTTGACCACAGGCAAGGCCACGTCGGCTTCCAGCAACGCCATGCGTACTTCACGCAAGGTGTCTTTAATATTGTCCTCGGTCAGCTTGGCCTTGCCGGTAACGTGGCGCAGCGTCTGCGAGAGACGGTCAGTCAAGTTTTCAAACATGCGCGATCCTTTCAGGCCCTATTCATCGAAGTGCGTTGGTAGACCGAGGTAATGGCAGCCCAGGCTGTGATAAATCGCTATTAAAAACAGCGCTCGGCGAGCCTGCGGCGTGGGCAGATCGCGGATTATAGCGAAGACTGCGCCCATGCACACCCGCTGTCTGGCCCGGGAGTCTTTCGTGGAACGCGGGGGTATGCCAAACTCAACGCCTTTCGGGCTTGTCTATCAGGATTTATGCTCCCTTTGTCACCCAGCTTGCTACCCAGCCTCGCCGCCGCCATCTTGTACGCCGCTGCGACCCTCTATCAGGGCACTCGTCTGGCCCAAGGCACTAAAGCGGACAAACGTCTGCTCGTCGGCCTTGGCGTCCTGGCCCTGCTGGCCCATGCCACGAGCCTGTTCATCCACCTGATGACACCGGTCGGCCTGGGCCTGGACTTTTTCAGCGCCGCCAGCCTGATCGCCGCCGCCGTCATCGCGCTGACCCTGCTGGCGTGCTACCGCATTCCCGTCGAGAACCTGCTGGTCCTGCTCTTCCCGCTGGGAACATTGACGGTACTGCTGGCGCACTTCACGCCGACCGGCACCGTGCAGGTCATTGATGAAGGGCCCGGCATCCTGACTCACATCCTGCTGTCGGTCCTGGCCTACGGCATGTTCACCATTGCGGTGTTCCAGGCTCTGCTCCTGCTGTTGCAGGACCACCAGCTGAAAAACAAACATCCGTCCGGGCTGATCAAGAACTTCCCACCGCTGCAAACCATGGAAAGCCTGTTGTTCGGCTTCCTGTGGGCCGGCTGGACGCTGCTGTCGCTGTCACTGATCTCGGGCTGGCTGTTCGTCGAAAACCTGTTCGCCCAGCACCTGGTGCACAAAACCCTGCTGGCGTGCCTGGCCTGGGTGGTGTTCAGCGTGCTGCTGTGGGGGCGCAACCGCCTTGGTTGGCGCGGGCACAAGGCGATCCGCTGGACCCTGGCCGGTTTCTGCCTGCTGATGCTGGCCTATTTCGGCAGCAAGCTGGTTCGCGAATACATCCTGCATATCTGACGGGCAGCAAAAATGGACAACTTGCCCCTGGGGCCGATGCTCGCGGTGATCGCCCTGCTGATTTTATGGGCGGCGCTGTTTACCGCCATCGAAGCCGCACAACAGCACCTGCTGGCCCTGCGCCCCGGTACACGCCAGGGCGACAAGGCCGCCGCCCGCCTGAGCTTCCCGCGTAACAGCCTGATCCTGTGCAACAGCCTGTGCCGCGCTGGCGTGGTGATTCTCTGCACCTTGCTGGCCATCTACGCCTGGGCGCAGAACGGCCCCTGGCTCGGCTGGCTGATTGCCTGCGCGCTGTTGCTGATACTCGCCGACTACCTGCCCCGCGCCCTGGCCACCCGCCACCCGCAGGCGGTATTGGGGTTTGGCAATGCGCTGCTGGGCATCCCCCTGAAAATCCTCTACCCCCTGGCCTGGCTGCTCAATGGCATCAGCCTGTTGCTGCTGCGCCCGTTCGCGCGTAAATCCGGCGTGGTAAAAAACAGCGACCAGCCGTTGCCCGAGCATGACGATGAGCCGCAACCAGACTCGGACGAAGGCCGAACGCCTGGCTTGCCGGGTATCCACGCGCTGGACAACATCACGGTCAACGACATCCTGGTGCCTCGCAGCGAGGTGGACGGGATCAACCTGGACGACTCGACCGAAGAGATCATCGAACAACTGCGCACCTCCCAGCACACCCGCCTGCCGGTGTTCCACAGCGACATCAACCAGGTCGAAGCCGTGCTCAACACGCGGCAGATCCAGCACTTGTTGCCCGATGCCAGCCTGACCAAGGAAGCGTTGCTCGCCGCCTGCCATGAGCCTTACTTCGTACCGGAAAGCACGCCCCTGCAGCTGCAACTGCTGAACTTCCACAAACAGCAACGCCGCCTGGGCATGGTGGTGGACGAATACGGCGAAGTGCTGGGCATCGTCACCCTGGAAGATATCCTCGAAGAAATCGTCGGCGAATTCGAAAGCGAGCAAAGTTCAGACAACCCGCATATCGAAGCCCAGACCGACGGCCGCTATATCATCGACGGCGCTGCCTCGATCCGCGAACTGAACAAGAGCCTGGGCTGGCACCTGCCCAGCGACGGCCCCAAGACCCTCAACGGTCTGGTGACCGAAGCGCTGGAGACCATTCCCGACTGCGCGGTGTGCCTGAAAATCGGCCGTTATCGCCTGGAAATCCTCGAGACCGAGGACAACCGCGTCAGCAAAGTGCTGATCTGGCACACCAGCCGGGTGCCGGTCGCCGCCTGACCCTCTTGTTGGAACTGCACCCCCCTTCCTATAATCGGGCGGCTTATCCAAGCCCCGCCCGACCGCGTGCTACCCGCACGAAGCGCGTCCAGGCACCGCACCATCCTGTCTGACCGGTGTTTGCTCCCATCCCGAGCCACTCCGCGCACTGCCCTGAACCCTGGGTGTTCGACCAATAAAAATCCGCGTCCAAACGCGCAATGACTGTCAGGGATACTGCCATGAGCACCACCTACAACGAGGCCGCGAGCGCCGCCCCGAGCAACTCGACCGCACGGGTCGCCACGGCGAGCATCGTCGGCACTGCCATCGAATTCTACGATTTCTACATCTATGCCACCGCTGCGGCGCTGGTGATCGGCCCGGTGTTCTTCCCACAGACCTCCGGCACCGCACAGATGCTGGCGTCGTTCCTGACCTTCGGTATCGCTTTTATCGCCCGCCCGCTGGGTTCGGCGCTGTTTGGCCACTTTGGCGACCGCATCGGCCGCAAATCCACGCTGGTCGCGTCCTTGTTGCTGATGGGGGTGTGTACCACGCTGATTGGCTTGCTGCCCGGCTATGACAGCATCGGAGCGTGGGCGCCGATCCTGTTGTGCGTGCTGCGTTTCGGCCAGGGCCTTGGCCTTGGCGGGGAATGGGGTGGCGCAGCGTTGCTGGCCACCGAGAACGCGCCGAAAGGCAAACGCGCCTGGTTCGGCATGTTTCCGCAACTGGGGCCTTCGATTGGGTTCCTGGCCGCCAACGGCTTATTCCTGATTTTGGCCATGAGCCTGAGCGACGAGCAATTTCGCAGTTGGGGCTGGCGCATCCCGTTCATCCTCAGCGCCGCGTTGGTGATGGTCGGCCTGTATGCACGCTTGAAGCTGCACGAAACCCCGGTGTTCGCCAACGCCGTGGCCAAAGAGGCCCCGGTGAAAGTGCCGTTGGTGGAGTTGTTCAGCCAGCATTGGGCGCCAGTGCTGCTGGGGGCCGCGTCGATGGTGGTGTGTTATGCCCTGTTCTATATCACCACCGCCTTTTCCCTGAGCTATGGCGTGTCGACACTGGGATACAGCCGCGAAACATTCCTCGCCCTGTTGTGCTTTGCCGTGCTGTTCATGGGCTTGGCGACGCCACTGGCGGCCCTGGCCAGTGACCGCTATGGGCGCAAGCCGGTACTGATTGCCGGGGCGATCCTGGCGATTTTGTCGGGTTTCACCATGGAGCCGCTGCTGACCCATGGCTCAACCTGGGCCGTGGCGCTGTTCCTGGCGCTGGAGCTGTTCCTGATGGGCGTGACCTTCGCCCCCATGGGCGCACTGTTGCCGGAATTGTTCCCGACCCGCGTGCGTTATACCGGCGCTTCGGCGGCGTATAACCTGGGTGGGATTGTCGGCGCGTCGGCCGCCCCCTTCTTCGCGACCAAGCTGGTCGCGATGGGCGGGCTGAGTTATGTCGGCGGGTATGTCTCGGCGGCGGCGCTGCTCAGCTTGATTGCGGTGCTGTGCCTGAAAGAGACGCGGGATAACGACTTGAACAAGGTCGCCTGATGATCGTTCCTACGCTCCGCGTGGGAATGCAGACCGGGACGCTCTGCGTCCCAAAGCGTGACGCAGAGCGTCACAAGAGGCATTCCCACGCAGAGCGTGGGAACGATCTGTACGTGATTACAGCTCTACAACGACAGCCTGGGAAGCACGGGTCGCCTTGGCCCGTGCCGCCTCAATCGACTCATCCCGAGCCAACGCCACACCCATGCGGCGCTGACCATTCACTTCTGGCTTGCCGAACAGTCGCAACGCCGTGTCCGGCTCGCTCAGTGCGGCGCCCAGGTTGGCGAATGCGGTCTGGGTCGACTGCCCTTCCACCAGGATGACCGCCGAAGCCGAAGGCCCGAACTGACGGATCAACGGGATCGGCAGGCCCAGAATGGCGCGCGCGTGCAGCGCGAACTGCGACAGGTCCTGGGAGATCAGGGTCACCAGGCCAGTGTCATGGGGACGTGGCGACACTTCGCTGAACCATACCTGATCACCCTTGATGAACAACTCCACGCCAAACAGGCCACGCCCACCCAGCGCCTCGGTGACCGCCTTGGCGACACGCTCGGACTCCGCCAGGGCAATCGGGCTCATGGCTTGCGGCTGCCAGGATTCCTGGTAATCGCCCTTCTCCTGGCGATGGCCAACCGGCGCGCAGAAGGTCGTGCCGCCGATGTGGCGCACGGTCAGCAAGGTGATTTCGTAGTCGAAGTCGATAAAACCCTCGATGATCACGCGGCCTTTGCCGGCGCGCCCGCCCTCTTGCGCGTAATCCCAGGCTTTCTGCACGTCGTCAGTGCTGCGCAGCAGGCTCTGGCCCTTGCCCGACGAACTCATTACCGGCTTGACCACGCAGGGGAAGCCCAGGTCCTGGACGGCCTTGCTGTAGTCTTCGAAGGTATCGGCGAAGTGGTACGGCGAGGTCGGCAGGTCCAGCTCTTCGGCGGCCAGGCGACGGATGCCTTCGCGGTTCATGGTCAGCGAGGTGGCACGCGCGGTAGGGATCACGGTGAAGCCTTCGGCCTCCAGTTCCACCAGGGTGGCGGTGGCGATGGCTTCGATTTCCGGCACGATGAAGTGCGGTTTCTCGGCCTCGATCACTGCGCGCAGGGCCGCGCCGTCGAGCATGTTGATCACATGGCTGCGATGGGCGACCTGCATGGCCGGCGCGTTGGCGTAGCGATCCACGGCAATCACTTCAACGCCCAGGCGTTGCAGCTCGATCACCACTTCCTTGCCCAGCTCACCGCAGCCACACAGCAAAACGCGGGTCGCGGTTGGCGACAATGGAGTTCCGATTCGGGTCATCTCAGGTCCTCAGGGGAGCGGATCATGGGGGAGAAAGGCCGGCATTTTACATGAACTGTAAAAATTGGCCTCAGTTGGCGACGGCACGCTTGCGCAGGCGCCACGCCATGACCAGCCACACCACCGTGACCCCGGCAAATTTCGACACCAATGCCGTCCCCACCACCGCCGGTGTGAGCGCACCAATCAGGCCGAAGAAAATAAAGGTATCGAGCGGAATGCTCAGCGCCGAACTTATCCACAGACGATCGTGGAGGGGGCGCTTGGTGATGGTGAACACCAGCCAGTCAATACACTCGGACACCGCGAACGCCGTGGCACTGGCCAGGGCAATCGCCGGGTCGGACGTCACATATGACAGCACCAGCGCCGCCAGCATGGCGACGATCGCGCCATGACCAAAGCGCGTCTGCACCATGTCGCGCAGGATAAACACCAGGCCACCCCAGGCGGACCAGATGACATCCAGGTGCGGGGCGGTGGAAAAGGCGAAATTGATCAGCACGACGCTGCTGATGTAGGCGATCAGGAAAAGCATGGGAAGGGACCTGTGGGTAATGCCACACAGGGTACACAAATAAAGACATATCGTCTGGGAGTGCCTCTTCGCGAGCAAGCCCGCTCCCACAGTTGACTGTGTTCATCCTGTAGGAACGCGGTCAAAATGTGGGAGCGGGCTTGCTCGCGAAAGCGATCTATCAGGCACCGGATTTGCCGGGCATCATCCACACCAACCCACTCGCTTTCGCCCGTTCATGGCACAGCCCGAGTACCACCCGCCGCTCGGCATTGTCCATGCGGCTCCAGCGGGTGATTTCATCCACGGTGCGCTGGCAGCCGGTGCAAATATCATCATCATCCAGTGCACAAATGCTCACGCACGGTGAGGCGACGGGGCGTTCAACGGGGTTCATTCTGCCTGCTCGACCAGGTCACGCGCATAGCGTTGCGCGTTATGCACATAGTGCGCGGCACTGGCTTCGAGCATGCGTTTCTGCGCTTCGGTCAGCTCACGCACCACCTTGCCCGGCGACCCCATCACCAGCGAGCCGTCAGGAATTTCCTTGCCTTCACCGATCAGCGAGTTGGCCCCGATGATGCAATGCTTGCCGATTTTGGCGCCATTGAGGATCACCGCGTTGATGCCGATCAAGCTGTAGTCGTCGACGGTGCAGCCATGCAGCATGGCGTTGTGGCCGATGGTCACGCCGGTGCCCAGGGTCAGCGGGTAGCCCATGTCGGTGTGCATTACGCTGCCGTCCTGCACATTGCTGTTCTTGCCGATCAGGATCAGTTCGTTGTCGCCACGCAATACCGCGTTGAACCACACGTTCGCGCCCTCCTCCAGCTTGACCTTGCCCACCAGCGTGGCATTGGGCGCCACCCAGCTGTGGGGATGGGTCTCGACGCGGGCTTCGCCCAGGCGATATTTCATGGTGTGTCCTCACGGCGTTGCCACTCAAGCGGTGGCTCAGGTGTTGATGAAACTCTTGGGGGGTTGGTGCAGGCTGATCTGGGCGTCGTCGTACAGCAGGTTGATCAGTTCGACAATCATGATCGCCGTCAGGCCCCAGATCTTGTATTCGCCAAACCGATAACTGGGCACGTACCAACTGCGTCCCTGGTAATCGATTCGGTGGGTGTGTTCGCGCGGGTCCTGGCGGAAAAACTCCAGGGGCACGCTGAAGACTGCGGCGATCTCGGCATCGTTGGCCAGGTAGTCGACGTAATCCGGAATCACCCCGACGTAGGGCGTGACCCGAATGCCATGCAGGGAAATCAATGGACTCAACGGCCCGATCACCTCCACCAGACCAGGTGGCAGGCCGATTTCTTCTTCGGCTTCGCGCAACGCGGTAAAAATCAGGTCGGGGTCTTCCGGATCGCGGCGCCCACCGGGAAAAGCCACTTCACCGCCGTGGGTCGACAGGCCGCTGGCGCGCAAGGTCAGGATCAGCTCCGGTTCGTCACTGCGGGTAATCGGCACCAGCACGGCGGCCTCGGGGAAACGCCCGTCAGTCTCAAGCGTGTGGGGAGTGTGATTGCTTACCCGGCGAAGTAGCTCGTCCAGCATGAGTCATCTCGGTCTGTTGGCTACCTTGCATCATGCACCAAAGCGGGCAGGCACCCAACCCCAAAACCCGGTGCATGTCGCGAAACGACAACTTGCAGGGCCCTGCCCGCCAAGCCAAGATAGGCCCACTCTCCAGGAACCCCAGCATGAACTTCTGCAGCCAGTGCGGTAAACCGGTCACCCAGCGCATTCCCGAAGGCGACAGCCGCCTGCGCTATGTATGCGACCACTGCTCGACCATTCACTACCAGAACCCCAATATCGTCGCCGGCACGGTGCCGGTGTGGGGCGACAAAGTGCTGCTGTGCCGCCGCGCCATCGAGCCGCGCCTGGGTTACTGGACGCTGCCCGCAGGCTTCATGGAGAACGGCGAGACCGTGGAGCAGGCGGCCACGCGTGAAACCCTCGAGGAAGCCTGCGCCCGCGTACGCAACCTGTGCATCTATACCCTGATCGATGTGCCGCACATCAGCCAGGTGCATATCTTCTACCGCGCCGAACTGCTCGACCTGGATTTTGCCGCAGGCCCCGAAAGCCTTGAAGTGAAGCTGTTCGATGAAGCCGAGATCCCTTGGTCAGAGCTGGCTTTCCGCACGGTCGGGCGTACCTTAGAATGCTTCTTCGCTGACCGCCGCCAACACGTATTCCCGGTGCGCAGCGAGTCGGTGCCGCCTATGAAGCCACCGGCCAAATAACACTCAAGGCGGCATCGTCCACAATGGAAACCGTTTCAATGCGTTGGTTGCTCGCTGTTATCTGCCTGTCATTCGCTACGTTGTCTTCGGCCTCCACGGTGGAAATCATCGGCGGCAAGCCGGTCGAAAAAATCCTGGTGCTCAAGTCTGCCCGTCAGTTGCAGTTGATCAACGACGGCAAGCCTCTCAAGACCTACCGCATTTCCCTGGGCCGCAACCCCAAGGGCGCCAAGCTGATCGAGGGCGACCGCCGCACGCCGGAGGGCCTCTACTGGATCGACTGGCGCAAGACCAGCGACAAATTCAACCTGTCGATGCACATTTCCTACCCCAACATCAGCGACGCCGCCCGCGCCCGCCGTGAAGGGGTGAAACCGGGCAGCATGATCATGATCCACGGCACTCCCGACAGCGAGGACTACCCGGAGCAGTTGTTCCACACGCTGGACTGGACCGACGGTTGTATCGGCATGCGCAACGTGGACATGCGCGAAGTCTGGAACCTGGTCAAAGATGGCACCCTGATCGAGATTCGTCCGTAATCTCGCACCGTTCGTAAAATAATTCGAAAAAAATCCTGCCCCCCTACAGCGCCTGCCGGTGAATACCAGTTCACCGCGCCGCGCTGCCCCGTTCTGCACGCGGCAAAGACCTCTCTAATACCACTTCATACAAAGCCCTATTACATGGCCTTAAAACCGTGGTTTGCACTGTTTTTGGCGCATTGACATGGTATTTAAGTGGTATTAATTTCCGGCCAATACCGGGCGACAACACTCCAATAACCGCATCGGACACCTGACAGATGAATGCCATCCAGACCCTGCGCCCCGACGACAAACAATCCACGCCGCTGTACCTGCAACTGGCGCGTAACCTGGAAGCGGCGATCCATGCCGGCCAGTGGAAATCCGAGCAGGCGTTGCCATCGGAACGCGTCCTCAGCGAGCAATTGGGCCTCTCACGGGTCACCGCCCGCAAAGCGCTGGAGGTGCTGCTGGCCCAGGGCCTGATCCGCCGCAGCCAGGGCTCCGGCACCTTTATTACCCCGCGCCTGGAACAGCCGCTGTCACGCCTGTCGGGCTTCAGCGAAATGTTAAGGCTCAAGGGCTTTGTGCCCAGCTCCCAATGGCTGGAACGCGAAATCACCCCGCCGACCCACGAAGAGCTGATCCGCCTGGGCCTGTCGCCCACCGACAAAGTGGCGCGCCTCAAGCGTTTGCGCAAAGCCGATGACACCGTAATGGCAATTGAAATGACCGCGATGCCCGCCTCGGTGCTGCCGCAACCGCAGGCCATCGGCAATTCGCTGTACGAATACCTCGAAGGCATCGGCAAACCCATCGTGCGTGCCCTGCAACATATCCAGGCGATCAACGCTTCCGACGAGTTCGCCAGGCTGGTGGGCATTGCCCCCGGCACCGCCATGCTGCTGATGACTCGGGTCGGCTACACCGCCGATAACACGCCGATTGAAATCACCGACACCTACTGCCGCAACGACTACTACGACTTCGTAGCCGAGCTGCGCAGGTATGACTTCGCCGCCGAGTTGCGGCCTTAGAGAACTGCCCATGTCCGAAGACAATATCCTCACGCCCGGCGGCTGGATTCGCGGCCGCCTGGTGCACGCACACGGCAAGGTGATCGCCGTCGAAGGCACGCCGTGCGACCCGGCGCAAAACGATTTGCCGTACCTGCTACCCGGTTTTATCGACCTGCACGTACACGGCGGTGGCGGCGCTGACATCATGGAAGGCAGCGACGCCTTCGAGACCATCACCCGCACCCACGTGCGATTTGGGACGACATCGCTGCTGGCCACCACCATGACTGCGCCGGTAGACGAAATCTCTCGCGTGCTGGGCCAGCTCGGCACGTTCTGTGAGCAGCGCCCGACAGGCGCCGCCCGAGTGCTTGGCGTACACCTGGAAGGCCCCTACATCAATCCAGGAAAACTCGGCGCCCAACCCAATTTCGCCCACACCGCGCTGATGGCCGAAGTGGAAGCCTACCTGCGCCTGGCGCCGATCCGCGTGATCACCATCGCCCCGGAAATCGCCGGGCATGACGCGCTGATCCGCGCACTCAGCGAGCGCGGCGTACGCATGCAGATCGGCCACACCCTGGGCAGCTACGAAGAAGGCGTCGCCGCCCTCGCCGCCGGGGCCACCAGCTTCACCCATTTGTACAACGCCATGAGCCCGCTGCATCACCGCGAGCCGGGCATCGTCGGTGCCGCGCTGGCCCACGCCAAGTACGCCGAATTGATCCCGGACCTGCTGCATGTCCACCCCGGCGCCATGCACGTGGCGCTGCGTGCGATCCCATGCCTGTACTGCGTCACCGACTCCACCGCCGCCGCCGGCATGCCCGATGGCGAATACAAGCTGGGCAGCCACACCGTGACCAAATGCCTGGGCGGTGTGCGCCTGCCCGACGGAACTCTCGCCGGCAGCACCCTGACCATGGATCAGGCACTGCGCAACCTGGTGAAAATCGGCCTGCCGATCAGCGAAGCCTCACAACGCCTGTCGCAGTTTCCCGCGGACTACCTGGGCCTGGAAGAACGCGGTCGCCTGCAACCCGGCAGTTTTGCCGACTGCGTGCGCCTGGACCGCTCCCTGCATCTGACCGACGTAATGGTCGAAGGAGAAACCATTGACTTCAAAAATGCTTGAAGAGGCCCTGGCCTCATGTGACGCCGTCGCGGCGCAACTGCAGCGCCTGGATCCGCTGCTGGAAGAAATCGCCGGCCGCCTGCGCCGCCAGCCGCCGCAAGTGGCGATGACTATCGCCCGCGGCAGCTCGGACCACGCCGCCAGTTACTTTGCCTACCTGGCCATGCAGCACGTGGGTATCCCGGTGGCGTCGTTGCCGATGTCGGTGGTGACCTTGTTGCAGGCGCCATTGAAGGTCAGCGGCCAGGTGGCGTTCGGTTTCTCCCAGTCGGGGCAAAGCCCGGACCTGGTCAACAGCCTGCGCCTGTTGCGCAAACGCGGCGCCCTGAGTATCTCGCTGGTCAACGCCGAGGGCTCGCCACTGGAGGCCGCCTGCGAATTCCACGTGCCGCTGTGCGCGGGGCCGGAACAAAGCGTTGCCGCGACTAAAAGCTTTATCGCCACCTTGAGCGCCAGCGCGCTGCTGATCGGCCACTGGAACCAGGAAGAGGCCTTGCTGCAAGCGTGCCGCGCCTTGCCGGACGAGCTGCGTACCGCCGCCCAGCAGGATTGGAGCCTGGCGATCGAGGCCCTGCGCGACTGCCGGCAACTGATGGTGATCGGCCGTGGTGCCGGGTTTGCCATCGCCCAGGAAGCCGCGCTCAAGCTCAAGGAAACCTCGGCGATCCAGGCCGAAGCCTTCAGCAGCGCCGAAGTGCGCCACGGGCCGATGGCGTTGATCGACAAGAACTACCCCTTGCTGGTGTTTGCCCCCCGCGGCGCCGAACAGGCCGGCCTGCTGAGCCTGGCCGCCGATATGCGCCAGCGCGGCGCCCGCGTGTTGCTGGCCGCGCCGGATGATATCGGTGAACGCGACCTGACCCTGAGTCGCGCCGAACACCCGAGCCTGGACCCGATCCTGGCGATCCAGAGCTTTTACGTGATGGCCGCCGGCCTGGCGGTGGCACGGGGCATGGACCCGGACCAACCGCGTCACCTGAGCAAAGTTACCCGCACCCACTGAGTGGTGTGCACCGTTTTCCTGATGAGTACCGTGTCCATGTCCAACAACAATAATGCATTGACCCTCAGCGCCCCCTTAAGCGGACCGGTGCTGAGCCTGGGCAACGTTCCCGACGAAGTGTTCGCCAGCCACGCCATGGGCGATGGGATTGCCATCGACCCGCTGAATGATCGCCTGCACGCGCCGTGTGACGGGGTGATTATCCATGTGGCCCGCACCGGGCATGCACTGACGATCCGTGCCGAGAACGGCGCCGAAATCTTGATGCATGTGGGCATCGACACGGTAGAACTCAATGGCGAAGGCTTTGCGCTGTTGGTTGAGAACGGCGCACGGGTGAAACTGGGCCAGGCGCTGGTGCAGTTTGATCTGGACCGCATCGCGCGCCAGTGCAAAAGCCTGGTCAGCCTGATCATTCTGACCAATGGCGAGCGTTTTGAACTACGCGCGCTCGCAGGGCAAACCGTTGAGGTCGGCCAGCCGTTGCTGCAGATCACTGCGCGCTCGACGTCAGCGCTTGAAACGGCTGTGGATAACTGCGCCTTGGAGGCCAGCGCCAGCGTACGCATTACCCACCGTGGCGGTTTGCATGCCCGCCCTGCCGCGTTGATCCGCAAGACCGCACAGGGTTTCAGCAGCACCGCCCATCTGCGCTTCGGCGAGAAATACGCCGCGTGTGACAGCCTGATCGGTTTGTTGGGGCTGGGCATCGGCGAAGGCGATGAGGTGCAGGTGATCTGTCGTGGCAAGGACGCCGAGGCGGCTGTGCAAGCGTTGGTCGCCGCCCTATCCGCCAGCATTAAAGGGGAGCACCACGCTCCAGCCGTCGCCGCGCCGCGTCGGGCCAACACCGAAGCCGGCGTACTGCAAGGCGTATGCGCCGCGCCGGGGCTGGTCTGCGGGCCGTTATTCCGCCTGGCCGGCATCGAACTGCCGCACGATAGCGGCAATCACATCGCCAGTGAACAACTGCGCCGGCTGGACACTGCGCTGGAGCAGGTACGCGGTGAAATCCGCAGTACGCTGGACCACGCCCGCCAGCGCAAGAGCATCGAAGAAGAAGACATCTTCGCCGCCCACCTCGCCCTGCTCGAAGACCCGGCCCTGCTGGAAGCCGCCACTGCCGCCATCGAACAGGGCAGCGCCGCCACCCACGCCTGGCGCGACGCAATCCAGGCGCAATGTGCCGTACTGCTGGCCCTGGGCAAGCCGCTGTTTGCCGAGCGCGCCAACGACCTGCGCGATTTGCAGCAACGTGTGCTGCGTGCGCTGCTGGGCGAAGCCTGGCATTTCGAACTGCCCGCCGGCGCGATTGTCAGCGCCCATGAGCTGACGCCATCCGACCTGCTGCAACTGACTGCGCAGAACGCCGTCGGCATTTGCATGGCTGAAGGCGGCGCCACCTCCCACGTCGCCATTCTGGCCCGTGGCAAGGGGCTGCCGTGTGTGGTCGCGCTGGGCAGTGAAGTCCTCGACGTGCCGCAAGGCCAACGCGTCGTGCTCGACGCCGCTAACGGCCGCCTGGAACTGGCGCCCAGCGAAGCGCGCCACGCCGAAGTGCACCAGATTCGCGACGCACAAAAACGCCGCCGCCAGCAACAACAGGCACAGGCCCGGGAACCGGCATGCACCACCGATGGCGTACGCATTGAAATTGCCGCCAATGTCGCCTCCAGCGCCGAGGCCCAGGTGGCGTTTGACAACGGCGCCGACGGTGTCGGCCTGCTGCGCACCGAATTCCTCTTCGTCGACCGCCGTACCGCGCCGGATGAGCAGGAACAACGCCAAGCCTATCAAGCCGTGCTGGACGCGATGGGCGATAAGTCCGTGATTATCCGCACCATCGATGTGGGCGGCGACAAGCAGCTCGACTATTTACCGCTGCCTGTGGAGGCCAACCCGGTGCTGGGCCTGCGCGGCATCCGCATGGCGCAGGCGCGCCCCGAATTGCTCGACCAGCAATTGCGCGCCCTGCTGCAAGTCAACCCGTTGGGGCGCTGCCGCATCCTGTTGCCGATGGTCAGCGAAGTCGACGAACTGCTGCAGATTCGCCAGCGCCTCGATGAGTTATGCACAACGTTGGAACTGACCACGCGCCCGGAACTGGGGGTGATGATCGAAGTGCCGGCCGCTGCGCTGATGGCCGAACAACTGGCCGAGCACGCGGACTTCCTGTCCATCGGCACCAACGACCTGTCCCAATACACCCTGGCCATGGACCGCGACCACGCCGGCCTCGCCGCCCGGGTCGACGCCTTGCACCCGGCCCTGCTGCGATTGATCGCCCAGACCTGTGCCGGCGCGGCCCGGCATGGGCGTTGGGTGGGTGTGTGTGGCGCCCTCGCTTCCGACCCGCTGGCCACGCCGGTATTGGTCGGCCTGGGGGTCAGCGAGCTGTCGGTGAGCCCGCTGCAGATCGGCGAAATCAAGGACCGCGTCCGGCACCTGGACGCAGCGCAATGCCGGCAACTGAGCCAGGGCCTGCTCGACCTGAGCAGCGCCAGGGCGGTTCGCCAAGCCTGTCAACACCACTGGCCGCTGAGCTGACAACAACAAGAAAAAAGGAGACACGCCATGTACCAACACTTTATCGAAGGTCTGCAACGCCTGGGCCGCGCCCTGATGCTGCCGATTGCGATCTTGCCGATCGCCGGCCTCTTGCTGCGCCTGGGCGACACCGATCTTTTGAATATCGCGGTGATGCACGACGCCGGTCAGGCGATCTTCGCCAACCTGGCGCTGATCTTCGCCATCGGCATCGCGGTAGGCTTTGCCCGTGACAACAACGGCACCGCGGGTCTGGCCGGCGCGATTGGTTACCTGGTGATGATCTCCACCCTCAAGGTGATGGACACCAGCATCAACATGGGCATGCTCGCCGGGATCGCCAGCGGCTTGATGGCCGGCGGGCTGTACAACCGCTTCAAGGACATCAAGCTGCCGGAGTACCTCGCGTTCTTCGGTGGACGACGGTTCGTACCGATTGTGACCGGGTTCAGTGCGGTCGGCCTGGGCGTGATCTTTGGCTTGATCTGGCCGCCCATCCAGCATGGCATCAACAGTTTTGGCGTGCTGCTGATGGAAAGCGGCAGCCTCGGCGCGTTTGTGTTCGGCGTGTTCAACCGCCTGCTGATCGTCACCGGCCTGCACCACATCCTCAACAATATGGCGTGGTTTGTGTTCGGCAGCTTTACCGACCCGGCCACCGGTGCGGTCGTGACCGGCGACCTTACCCGCTATTTCGCCGGCGACCCCAAAGGTGGCCAGTTCATGACCGGCATGTTCCCGGTGATGCTGTTCGGCCTGCCTGCCGCCTGCCTGGCGATGTACCGCAATGCACTGCCGGAGCGCCGTAAAGTCATGGGCGGGATTTTCCTGTCGATGGCACTGACCTCGTTCTTGACCGGGGTGACCGAGCCGATTGAATTCGCGTTCATGTTCCTGGCGCCGTTCCTGTACCTGATCCATGCGGTGCTGACCGGCCTGTCGATGGCGGTCACCAATCTGCTGAATATCCACCTCGGGTTTACCTTCTCCGGTGGGTTTATCGACATGGTACTGGGCTGGGGCAAGTCCACCAACGGCTGGTTGGTGTTCCCGGTGGGCCTGGCCTACGCGCTGATCTATTACAGCGTGTTCAATTACTGCATTCGTCGGTTCAACCTGAAGACGCCAGGGCGTGAAGATATCCAGGTGGCGCAGGCAGAGGTCATGAGCGACAACCAACGTGCTACGGCTTACATCCAGGCCTTGGGCGGTGCAGAGAACCTGCTGAGCGTCGGTGCCTGCACCACGCGCCTGCGCTTGGACATGGTGGATCGCAACAAGGCGGTGGATGCAGAGTTGAAAGCGCTGGGTGCCATGGCCGTGGTGCGGCCAGGTAACGGTGGGAGTTTGCAGGTGGTGGTCGGGCCGATGGCCGACAGCATCGCCGATGAAATTCGCCTGGCCATGCCGTCATTTGTGCCCAGTACGCCGGTGGGCGTTGCGCCTGCGGATAAGCCGATGACAGTGAATGTGCAAGAAGCCGAGCAATGGCTGAACGCCTTGGGCGGCCGGGCGAATGTGCGCCAGCTTCAAGCCGTGGCGATGACTCGGTTGCGGGTGGAGTTGGGCGATGATTCAGTGTTGTCCGAAGTGGACCTGACTGCGCTGGGTTGCCAGGGTGTGAGCCAACTCGACAGTGGTGTCTGGCACCTGTTGATTGGTGACAAAGCGCCGAGGTTGGGTGAGGCACTGGAGCGGTTGGTCGGAGCTCCGCAGATCGGGGCAAGCGCCTGACGCTTCATCGTTTGAAAAGACCTCTTCGCGAGCAAGCCCGCTCCCACATTTTGATCTGTGAATACATTCAAAGTGTGGGAGCGGGCTTGCTCGCGAATGGGCTTAACGGGCGCCTGATGTTTTGAGGTCTGACACTTCATTCAGAGTGCATTCATGAAAGAAGCTCAATGACATAACTTTTAGACACGTCACTGTCCGAAAGAGCAACGTTAAAAGAGTGTTGCGCCTTCTCCAGGTGTGAAACATCTACAGTGATCGAACCCACCCTATTTGAATCGGACGTTCCTTGGCCCAATACTCGCTTTGAAACCCGAAGCAGATAAGCCTGATTGGGAAAATTGGTTTCAACAAAGCACTTCAGTATTACATCCCGGGTTTGCCCGCGATCAGGAATCGTATTTCCTTGTGAATCCTCTACGCTAGTGATCTGCAGTGCCATGACTTTACCCTCTGAAGCGAAGTAGGACTCCAAGTAAACACCTCCCCTGTGTTTACCGTAACTGTGAAGATTGACAGTTGACGCTACAAAATCGCCGTCCTGATGCCTGATCAAGCTCCCTCCTACACAACAAAAAACCCGCTGACCAAACTGGCCCAGCGGGTTTCTTGTTTATGCAGCGTGCGAATCAAAAATCCGCTAACTGCCACACCTCATACGCCGGCGTTTCGTACGGGTGGCTGAGTTTGAGCGCAGCCACGACAGCCACGATCAACTCATCCGCCACCACCAGCTCAACCTTCCACTCTTCAACCACTTCAACCTGGCCCACCTGCCCGATAAACGGCTGGCTGCCGTCCAACGCGCGGAACTGGCCCTGACCCGGCACTTGCCAGGCGCAGCTGTCGTAGTTGCCGATGCGCCCGCCACCCGCGGCGAAGACGGCGGTTTTTACCGTCTCCACGTGGCTGGCGGGCACAAAGAAGGCGAGCTTGTACACAGCCTTAGTTCACCCACACGCGGGCGTTGCGGAACATGCGCATCCAGGCGCCGTCTTCGTTCCACTCTTCCGGACGCCACGAGTTCTGCACGGCGCGGAACACACGCTCCGGGTGCGGCATCATGATGGTGACGCGACCGTCGCGGCTGGTGAGGCCGGTGATCCCGCGCGGCGAGCCGTTCGGGTTGGCCGGGTAGGCCTCGGTGACCTTGCCGTGGTTGTCGACGAAACGCATGGCCACGCAACCGGACAGGTCGGCTTCAAGCAAGGCTTCTTCGCTGGCGAACTCGGCATGGCCTTCACCGTGAGCGATGGCGATCGGCATACGCGAACCGGCCATGCCTTGCAGGAAGATCGAGTTGGATTCCTGCACCTGCACCATGGCGACACGGGCTTCGAACTGCTCGGAACGGTTGCGCACGAAGTGCGGCCAGAACTCGCTGCCCGGGATCAGTTCGTGCAGGTTGGACATCATCTGGCAACCGTTGCACACACCCAGGGTGAAGCTGTCGTTGCGTTCGAAGAAGCCCTGGAACGCATCGCGGGCACGGCTGTTGAACAAGGCCGACTTGGCCCAGCCTTCACCGGCACCCAGCACGTCGCCGTAGGAGAAACCGCCGCAGGCGACCAGACCCTTGAACTCATTGAGGTCAACGCGACCGGCGAGGATGTCGCTCATGTGCACGTCGATCGCATTGAAGCCGGCACGGTCGAACGCAGCCGCCATTTCCACCTGGCCGTTGACGCCTTGCTCACGCAGTACGGCAACTTGTGGGCGGATGCCTTTCTTGATGTAAGGCGCGGCGATGTCCTGGTTGACGTCGAAGCTGAGCTTGGTGCTCAGGCCCGGGTTGTCTTCTTCCAGGATCACGTCGAATTCCTGCTGGGCGCAGTCGGCGTTATCACGCAGGCGCTGGATCTGGTAGCTGGTCTCGGCCCACTGGCGCTGCAGCAAGCGGCGCTGACCCGAGAACACCGTGTCGCCATCAAAGGAGATATTGATTTCGCCGTTGTTGACCGGCTGGCCAATCACCGCCACGCAGTCGTCCAGGCCGGCGGCGCTGAACTGTGCGAGGACATCCGGGGTAGCGTCCTGGCGAACCTGGATCACCGCGCCCAATTCTTCGTTGAACAGGATGCCGTTGATTTCAGCCGCCGCCTCGGCAACGCTGTCGAGCACGATGTTCAGGCCGCAGTGGCCGGCGAAGGCCATCTCGACAACGCTGGTCAGCAGGCCACCGTCGGAACGGTCGTGGTAAGCCAGCAAGTGGCCGTCGGCGTTGAGGCCCTGGATCACGGCGAAGAAGGCTTTCAGGTCTTCGGCGTCATCGACGTCCGGGGCCTGCTTGCCGAGTTTGCCATGGGTTTGTGCCAGGATGGAGGCACCCATGCGGTTCTGGCCACGGCCCAGGTCGATCAGGATCAGATCGGTGGTGCCCTTGTCCATGCGCAGTTGCGGGGTCAGGGTCTGGCGGATGTCGGTCACGGGTGCGAAACCGGTGACAATCAGCGACAACGGCGAGGTGACGCTCTTGTCCGTACCGTTCTCGTTCCAGCGGGTGGCCATGGACATGGAGTCCTTGCCCACCGGGATGGTGATGCCCAGCTCAGGGCACAGTTCCATGCCGACCGCTTTAACCGTGTCGTACAGACGTGCATCTTCACCCGGGTGACCGGCAGCGGACATCCAGTTGGCCGACAATTTGATGTCGGACAGCTTGCCGATGCGCGACGCGGCAAGGTTGGTCAGGGTTTCGCCAATGGCCATGCGCCCCGACGCCGGAGCGTCCAGCAGGGCCAACGGGGTACGCTCGCCCATGGCCATGGCTTCACCGGTGTAGACGTCGAAGCTGGTGGCAGTGACGGCAACGTCGGCCACCGGAACTTGCCAAGGGCCGACCATCTGGTCACGCGCAACCAGGCCGGTGATGGTGCGGTCGCCGATGGTGATCAGGAAGCTCTTGCTTGCCACGGACGGGTGGTGCAGCACGCGTTCGATGCTGTCGGCCAGGTCCAGGGGGCTTGGGTCGAAATCGTCGCCCAGCTCGGTTTCACGCACGGCCGAACGGTGCATGCGCGGGGCCTTGCCCAGCAGCACTTCCAGCGGCATGTCCACCGGGCTGTTGCCGAAGTGGCTATCAGTCACGGTCAACTGCGGTTCGGCAGTGGCTTCACCGACCACGGCAAACGGGCAACGCTCGCGTTCGCAGATGGCCTGGAAGCGCGCGAAGTCTTCAGCGCCAACGGCCAGCACGTAACGTTCCTGGGATTCGTTGCTCCAGATTTCGTGCGGGGCCATGCCCGGCTCGTCGTTTGGAATATTGCGCAATTCGAAACGACCACCCCGGTCGCCGTCGTTGACCAGTTCCGGGAAGGCGTTGGACAGACCACCCGCGCCGACGTCGTGGATGAAGCTGATCGGGTTCTTGTCACCCAACTGCCAGCAACGGTCGATGACTTCCTGGCAGCGGCGCTCCATCTCCGGGTTTTCACGCTGTACGGAAGCGAAGTCCAGGTCCGCCGAGCTGGTGCCGGTGGCCATGGAGGAAGCGGCGCCGCCGCCCAGGCCGATCAGCATCGCCGGGCCACCGAGCACGATCAGCTTGGAGCCGACCAGGATCTCGCCTTTCTTGACGTGTTCTTCACGGATGTTGCCCATGCCGCCGGCCAACATGATCGGCTTGTGGTAACCGCGCACTTCATCGCCACGCGGGGTGGTGATGGATTGTTCGAAGGTACGGAAATAGCCGGTCAGCGCCGGACGCCCGAACTCGTTGTTGAACGCCGCGCCGCCCAGCGGGCCTTCGATCATGATGTCCAGTGCGTTGACGATGCGCTCAGGCTTGCCGTACGGCACTTCCCACGGCTGTTCGAAGCCCGGGATCTGCAGGTTCGACACGGTGAAACCGGTGAGGCCCGCCTTTGGCTTGGCGCCACGGCCGGTGGCGCCTTCGTCGCGGATCTCGCCGCCGGAACCGGTGGCTGCGCCCGGGAACGGGGCAATCGCGGTCGGGTGGTTGTGGGTTTCAACCTTCATCAGGATGTGCACCGGCTCCTGCACCGCGCCGTACTGGCGGGTTTCAGGGTCCGGGAAGAAACGGCCGGCGACGGAGCCGACGATCACCGAGGCGTTGTCCTTGTAAGCCGACAGAACGCCTTCGCTGTGCATCACGTAGGTGTTCTTGATCATGCCGAACAGGCTTTTTTCCTGGCTTTCGCCGTCGATGTCCCAACTGGCGTTGAAGATCTTGTGACGGCAGTGCTCGGAGTTGGCCTGGGCAAACATCATCAGTTCGATGTCGTGCGGGTTGCGCTTCAAGCCGTTGAAGGCGTTGACCAGGTAGTCGATCTCGTCTTCGGCCAGGGCCAGGCCCAGTTCGGTGTTGGCCTTCTCGAGGGCGGCACGGCCACCGCCGAGCACGTCGATCGCGGTCAGCGGCTTGGGTTCGGCATGGCTGAACAGGCCGGCAGCCTGTTCCAGCTGGCTGACGATGATCTGGGTCATGCGGTCGTGCAGGCTGCTGGCGATCAGCTCGGCTTCGGCCTCGCTGAACTGGCCGGCGACGTAGAAAGCGATACCGCGCTCCAGGCGCTGGATGTTCGAAAGGCCGCAGTTGCGGGCGATATCGCTGGCCTTGCTCGACCAGGGCGAGATGGTGCCGAACCGTGGCAGAACCAGGAACAAGCGGCCGGTCGGCTCTTGAACGGGAACGCTGGGGCCGTACTTCAGAAGGCGTGCGAGCACTTGCTGTTCGTCGGCGGTCAAGACGCCGGTAACGTCGGCGAAGTGAGCAAATTCAGCATACAGGCCTGTAACAGCTGGAACCTTCTGGCTCAGTTGCTCAAGGAGTTTGCTGTGGCGAAAGGCAGAAAGGGCAGGAGCGCCGCGCAGGATCAACATCTTCGGGACAGCCTCGGGAAGGGGGTGTGCTTTGAGGCCGTGCATTCTAGCGTAAACCGCCGCCAACGGCACCCGAAACGCTACGGCCGGCCGCTGCCGAACGTCAGTTGGCAGGTAATGCACGCTCCCGGGGCGTTTTGCCGGGCCGCGCATGCAGTTATTTTAACCGTCATAAACCTTTGCCAACCCGCGTTTCTGCGGGCTGCAGCCCGGTTTTACGGGCGCTAGCAGACAAGTCCCCTGCTGTCGAGATATGGCGCCGAGGGCCGTTTGCGTATACTGCGCCAATGTTCTCCCCAACTGCTTTGCGCCAGCGATGCGCCAAATGGCTCTTCGTCACCGGACTCTTCCTGCTGCTCAGCGCCTGTGTTGATAAACCCAGCACGCTCGAGCGAATCAAGGAGGATGGTGTGTTGCGGGTGGTTACCCGAAACAGCCCGGCGACTTATTTCCAGGATCGCAACGGTGAAACCGGTTTCGAGTACGAACTGGTCAAGCGCTTTGCCGACGAACTGGGGGTGAAGCTGGAAATCGAGACCGCCGACAATCTCGACGACCTGTTCGGCCAGCTGGGCAAACCCAAAGGCCCGGTGCTCGCCGCCGCCGGCCTGGTCAGCAGTGAACAGCGCCAGCGACAGGTGCGGTTCTCCCATCCTTATCTCGAAGTGACCCCGCAGATCATCTACCGCAACGGCCAGTCGCGCCCGACCAACGCGGCGGACCTGGTCGGCAAGAAGATCATGGTGCTCAAGGGCAGCACCCACGCCGAACAACTGGCGGCGCTTAAAAAGCAAAATCCTGCAATCGAATACGAAGAATCCGACGCCGTTGAAGTGGTCGACCTGCTGCGCATGGTGGACGAGGGTCAGATCGACCTGACCCTCGTGGACTCCAACGAAGTGGCGATGAACCAGGTGTATTTCCCCAATGTGCGCGTGGCGTTTGACCTGGGCAACGCCAGCAACCAGAGCTGGGCCGTGGCGGCGGGTGATGACAACAGCCTGCTCAACGAGATCAACAGCTACCTGGACAAGGTCGAGAAGAACGGCACCCTGCAGCGCCTGAAAGACCGCTACTACGGGCATGTCGATGTGCTCGGCTATGTCGGCGCCTACACCTTCGCGCAGCATCTGCAGCAGCGCCTGCCCAAGTACGAAAAACACTTTCGCACCTACGCCAAGGAAGAAAAAGTCGATTGGCGTCTGTTGGCGGCCATCGGCTATCAGGAATCCCTGTGGCAACCGGCCGTCACCTCCAAGACCGGCGTGCGCGGCCTGATGATGCTGACCCAGAACACCGCCCAGGCCATGGGCGTGTCCAACCGGCTGGACGCCAAGCAAAGCATCATGGGCGGTGCCAAGTACCTGGCGAGAATCAAGGATGAATTGGACGACAGCATCGCCGAGCCCGATCGCACCTGGTTCGCCCTCGCCGCCTACAACGTCGGCACCGGCCACCTGGAAGATGCGCGCACCCTGGCCAAGCGCGACGGCCTGAACCCGAACAAGTGGCTGGATGTGAAAAAGATGCTGCCGCGCCTCTCGCAGAAGCAGTGGTACAGCAAGACCCGCTACGGCTACGCCCGCGGCGGTGAGCCCGTGCATTTTGTGGCGAACATCCGCCGTTACTACGACATCCTGACCTGGGTAACCCAGCCGCAGTTGGAGGGCAACCAGGTGGTCGAGGGCAACCTGCACGTGCCGGGTATCGACAAAACCAAGCCGCCGGAAGACACCCCGCAGCTATAAGAACGTTGCAAACTGCCATGTGGGAGGGGGCTTGCTCCCGATGGCGGTGAATCAGCTTTGAATAGGCTGGCTGACACACCGCTATCGGGAGCAAGCCCCCTCCCACAGGTGGTCTTCACTTGGTTATAAGCCGGTGAGCAGATGCACCACCCCACCCGCCAACACCATCACGGCGGGCACACCCGCCGCCTTCAACCTCATCTCATCCAGGCGTCCCACATCCTGCAACCGTACCCGCACCCGCGTCAGCGCCACACGCTGCTGCGACTTGAGGTTATCCGCCCCACCCAATGCGCTCAGCACTTCGGCCGACAACAGACTCTGCGTCGGCGCAGTGGCCGTCTCGGCAACCAGATCCGGGGTCAGGGCTTTCCAGAACGCCCGCTGTATTTTCTCGAACATGCTCAGTGCTCCACAACAGGTGAGGTTTCAACGGTAGCCGCGTGGTACAGGCGCAGGGCTTCACGTACTTGGGCGGCTTCTTCCAGGCCCAGTACCTGACGGGCGATGAGCTGGCAGTCAGCCAGGTCCAGATCGCGCACAGTGGCCTTGATCGTCGGGATCAACGGCACGCTGACCGACAGCTCATCCACCCCCAGGCCAATCAACACCGGCACCGCCAGCGCCTCGGACGCCAACGCGCCGCACACCCCTACCCACTTGCCGTGGGCGTGGGCGGCCTTGACGGTGGTGGCGATCAAACGCAATACCGCTGGGTGAAAGCTGTCGGCCTGGCTGGCCAGGCGCGGGTGGTCACGGTCCATGGCCAGGGTGTATTGGGTCAAGTCGTTGGTGCCGATGGAGAAGAAATCCACATGCGGCGCAAACACATCAGCCATCAAGGCGGCAGACGGCACTTCGATCATGATGCCCAGCTTCGGCAGCTCGGTGAGCCCGAGCGCCAGCGCTTCTTCCTGAAGCATCGTGCGGGCCAGGTGCAACTCCGACAGCAGGCTGACCATCGGCAACATGATGTGCAGGCGTGCGAAACCGGCACTGGCAAGGATCGCGCGCAACTGTTCACGCAACAACTGCGGGCGCTCCAGGCATAGGCGAATACCGCGCAAGCCGAGAAAGGGGTTGGCCTCGCTGTCCATCGGTACATAGGCCAATGGTTTGTCGCCGCCCACATCCAGAGTGCGGACCACCAGATTGCGCTCGGTGCCCAAGGCACAGGCAATGGCGGCGTAGGTGCCGGCTTGTTCGTGCGGGCTAGGTGCACGGTTGCGGTCCAGGTACAGAAACTCCGAACGCAGCAGCCCGACGCCCTCACCACCGAGGGCCAGGGATTGTTCTACCTCCTGCAACGAGGCGACGTTAGCCGTGACTTCGACGTGATGGCCATCGCGGGTAGTGGCCGGCAAAGCCGCCTGCGCCACGTCACGCTGACGCCTGAGCACTTGCTGCTGGCGCGCCGCTTCCAACTGTTCGATTTCAGCCAGGTTCGGCTCCAGGTGCAGTTCGCCTTGGTCGGCGTCGAGCAGCACCTGCTTGCCGTTGGCCAGCGCCAGCACCTGCACCGGCACGCCGCAGATCGCCGGCAACCCCAACGCCCGCGCAAGAATTGCGACGTGGCTGGTCGCACCACCGCCGACGGTGACAAAGCCGAGCACCTTGTGCGTGTCCAGGCTGGCGGTTTGCGAGGGGGTCAGTTGTTCGGCGATCAGGATCGTGCGCTCGGGTAAATCCCAGGCGCGGTCCTGAATGCCGAGGATCAACTTCAAGACGCGCTGGCCGACATCGGCCAGGTCAGCCGCACGCTCGGCGAGCAATGTGCTGCCCAGGCCCTGGAATAATTTGCCGGTGGTCACCGTGGCACTGTGCCAGGCAAACGCAGCGCTCTTGCCTTGCACCAGCAGGTCGTGGGCTTGTTCCAGCAAGCTCGGGTCTTCGAGCAACTCCTGGTGGGCGCGGAAAATCTCGGCCTGGGCACTGCCTGTCGCGTTGTCTTGCAACCTTTGCAGGGCGACGGTCGCCGCCAGCAGGCCACGGTCCAGGGCCGCGCGCTCGAGCGCGTCGCCAGCGCCGGCTTCGGTGATCGTCAGTTCAGGCTCGGCCACCTGCACCACTTGGCCAAACGCCGACCCTGGCGAGGCACAAACGCCGCGCAGCACTGTCGATGACGCCGCAGGCGCCGACGGCTCAGCCACCTCGACCGTCGCCACGCCCGCCTCACCACAGCCCTCATTCAACAACGTCACCAGCGCCTTGATCGCTGCCTCGGCATCTTCGCCAGCGGCGCTCACCTGCAAGGTATCGCCCTGTACGGTTTGCAGCGCCATGATCGCCACCAATGACTTGGCATTGGCGCTCTGGGTTTGCTTGTGCAAGTAAATGCTCGCCTTGAACCCTTTCGCCGCCTGGGCCAACACCGCCGCAGGGCGGGCGTGCAGGCCGTTGGCATTGGGCAAGGTCAACGGCTTGGAGAACAGCGCCTCGCCCTCCTCTTCAACCTCCTCATCAGCGGGTTGAAAGGCTGAAACCCGCAGCAGCGGCTGGCCCACCTCCACTTGTCCGTTAGCCAGGAGCGTAAAGGGTTCGCCGCTGACCACCAACATCAGGGTCAGCAAACTACGCGCATTGAGCGCCAAGTAGTCGGCATCGAATTCGATCAGCGGCTGCCCCAGCAGCACCCGCTGGCCTTCCTGCACCAGTCGGGTGAAGCCCTGCCCCGCCAGGTTTACGGTATCCAGGCCAATATGCAGCAGCACCTGGACACCATTGTCGTCGGTCACGCTGACGGCATGCCCACTGTCCTGGATATTGCTGATCACCCCGGCCAACGGCGCGCAAAGGGTCTGCGAGGTCGGGTCGATGCACAGGCCGTCGCCGATCAGGCGACTGGCAAACACCGGATCGGGCACCTGATCCAGCGCCAGCAGGACACCGGACAAGGGCGCCAGCAGTTCCAGGGGTTGAGTTGTGGTCATGACTTCACCTGCTGTCTTGTTCTTTAAAAATCATTAGGTGGGAGCTAATCCCATCAGTGACAGGAATCAAATGTGGGAGGGGGCTTGCCCCCTCTCACATGGGGCCACGCTATTTCCACCAGTATTCGACTTGCACACCCACATTCGAGCCATGCCGTGCCGTGCCGTAGGCGCCGGTGTCGGACAACGCCGAACCCGCCGCCAGTTCATTCGCCGCACGCTTGGCCGCCTCGTTCCAGCTTGCATAGGTGTAGTACAAGCGCACCTCCGGTCGCGCCCAGAAGTCCGGGCCTTTAGGCGACCAGGTCGGGGCAAACGTGAATTTGCTCAGTTTGCGCGTGCCACCACTGGCCTCGACCTGATCATGGCCAAGCTCGGTGACCAGTTTGAATTGTTCGCTGATCGCATACGCCGGGCGCACGCCGATGGACATCCAGGTCTGGTCCTGGCTGCCGGGACGGATGTCTTTCTGGTACACCGCTTCGACCTGCCCGCCGAAGCGCGGGGTCACCTGCCAGTCGAAAAACTCCACGGCACGGTAGCTCTTGCTGCTTTTGTCCAGCGCCGTATCGCCGGTATAACCGAGGCCGGTGCCGGGGCCTTCACCGTATTGCAGGGCGAATTTGTTCTTGCCACCCAGGAAAGGTTTTTGCACATGCTGCGCCGTGATCGCCCATCCGCTGTGAGCGTCGCGGCCGCCCGCTTTGTCGATGTAGCTCAAGCCGAACTCCAGCTCACCGCCCGGGTTGGTCTTGAAGCCCGCCACGTTGAAGTCGTGACGGGTGGCGTATTCCTTCTGGTACAGATTGTCCTTGCGGGAAATCGCGTAGCTGTATTTGAGGTCGCCGATCAATACGTCCTCGACGCCACCGCCCGTAGCGCTCTGGTTCCAGTAGTAGAAATCGGAGATATGGATATCGTTACGCTTGTAGTAACGCCGCCCCGCCCACAGCGAACCGCCATTGAGGCTGGGCAGCTTGGACCACTGCGCATACATCTGCGGCATACGTGCCGAGCCGTTATCCTCGCCCTGGAACTTCAGGGCACGGTCGTACCGGTTGTAGAGGGACGCCATGGCATCGACGCTCAACACCGAACCGTCATCCAGGGTGAGCAGGTCCTGGCGCAATTCCAACTCGGCGTACTGCTCACATTCATTGCCCAAACGATATTTCGTTTGCGCCCCCGGCAATTGAAAGCACTGCTGTTTACCACTGCCGGTCGAAGTGCCCGCGCCGCTGCGCAGGTAGCCGGCGAACTCCAGGGCCTGAGCGGCAAAGGGGGCAGTGAGACACGACGCAATAAGGCCCAGCTTGATTGTTGTTTTCATGAAGCACTCCACTTTTTTATTATGTTTTTTGAAGCGCCCCTGCACTCCCATACAGGGGTTCCAGCCGGTCTCAATCCTTGAGGTGCAGCACGAACGATTCATAGGGGCGTAACACCACCCGGTTCGAACGACGCGGGCAGTCCGGGTAGTTGCTGATCAGCAGGCGTTGCTCAGTCGCTGCGGTGATGAGCGTTTCCGGCAACTGGATTTCGCAGCGCTCGCCGTAGAAGTTGTTGAGCACCAGCAAGCGCTCGCCATGGCCTTCGCGCACATAGGCCCAGACTTGCGGATGGTCTTGCAGCAGTTGGCGGTAAACGCCTTGCTGAATCAGCGGCTCGTGGCGCCGCAGAGCGATCAGCGCACGGTAGTGATGCAGCACCGAATCCGGATCATCCAGCTGGTTGGCAACGTTGATGTGCGCCGCGTTGGCCGGAATGCCGATCCACGGTTCACCCGTGCTGAAACCGGCATTCGCTTCGTTGCTCCACTGCATCGGTGTGCGGCTGTTGTCGCGGGACTTCTGCATGATCGCCGCCATGCTCGAAGCCTCGGACTCTCCGGCATCGCGCTTGAGACGGAAGATGTTCAGGGTCTCCACATCGCGGTACTGCGAGATGTTGTCGAAACCCGGATTGGTCATGCCGAGTTCTTCACCCTGGTACACAAACGGCGTGCCCTGCAGAAAGTGCAACGCAGTACCGAGCATCTTGGCCGAGACCACGCGGTGCTCGCCGTCATCGCCAAAGCGCGAGACCACACGGGGCTGGTCGTGGTTACACCAGAACAATGCGTTCCAGCCACCACCGGCCTGCATGCCCAGTTGCCAGTCGGAAAAGATCTGCTTGAGTTGCAGGAAATCGAAGTCGGCCTTCACCCACTTCTGCAAGTTCGGATAATCGACTTTCAGGTGATGAAAGTTGAAGGTCATCGACAGCTCTTTCGACTCCGGCCGTGAGTAGCGCACGCAGTGCTCCAGGCTGGTGGAGGACATCTCGCCGACATTGATCAGGTCGTGCCCTTCGAAGACTTCGCGGTGCATTTCCTGCAGGTATTCGTGTACGTTCGGGCCGTCGGTGTAGAAGCGCCGGCCATCGCTGTTGTCTTCGGGAAAATCGGCAGGCTTGGAGATCAGGTTGATCACGTCCAGGCGGAAACCGCCCACGCCCTTGTCGCGCCAGAAGCGCATCAACTTGAACACCTCGGCGCGCACCTGGGGGTTATCCCAATTGAGATCGGCCTGGGTGTGGTCGAACAGGTGCAGGAAGTACTGCCCGGTTTGCGCTTCGTATTCCCAGGCCGAGCCGCCGAACTTGGACTCCCAGTTGTTCGGCTGGTCGCGCCAGATGTAGAAGTCGCGGTACGGATTGTCGAGGCTGCTGCGCGCTTGCTGGAACCACTCATGTTCGATGGAGGTGTGGTTGACCACAATATCCAGCATCAGCTTGATGCCGCGCTTGGCCGCTTCGCTGATCAGCAGGTCGCAGTCGGCCATGGTGCCGTAGCTGGGGTCGATGGCGTAGTAGTCGCTGATGTCGTAGCCGTTGTCGCGTTGCGGCGAACGCAGGAACGGAGTGATCCACAGGCAATCCACGCCCAGCCATTGGAGGTAGTCGAGTTTGTCCACGATGCCCAGCAGGTCACCGGTGGCGTTACCCGCGTGGCTGTGGAAGCTTTTGGGGTAGACCTGGTAGATCACCGAGTGTTGCCAGTCTTGCATGGTGGGTTCCTTCAGTTGATTGGGGGACTGGCCTCTCGGGCCTCATCGGGGGCAAGCCCCCTCCCACACTTGAATGCATTCACACATCAAAAAGTGAGAGGGGCTTGCCCCGATAGCGGTTGATCAGGCGACGCGATACCCGGGCCGAACAATCTTCATGCTCAACGCACAGGTCAAAACAAACGGCACCACGATCGCGACGACCATCCCGATCACAAACATCGGAATGGCGCTCGGTACGATCGAGATAAAACCAGGCAATCCCCCTACCCCAATGGCCGACGCCTGCACCTTGTTCAGCGACAGGAAAATGCTGCCCAGCGCCGAGCCCACCAGGGCGGCATAGAACGGAAACTTGAAGCGCAGATTGACCCCGAACATCGCCGGTTCGGTGATGCCGAAGTACGCGGAAATCGCCGAGGTGGACGCCATGCTTTTGTCCCGCGCATTGCGGGTGGTGTAGAACACCGCGAGTGCGGCGCTGCCCTGGGCCAGGTTGGACATGACGATCATCGGCCAGATAAAGGTGCCGCCCTGGGTGGCGATCAGTTGCAAGTCCACGGCGAGAAACATGTGATGCATGCCGGTGATGACCAACGGCGCATACAGCAGGCCGAAAATCGCCCCGCCGATCATCGGTGCCAGATCAAACAGCGTCACCACGCCTTCAGTGATCAGGATGCCCAGGTGACGGGTCACCGGGCCGATGATCGCCAGCGCCAGCACACCGGTCACGACGATGGTGGTGATCGGCACCACGAGCAGTTGAATCGCATTCGGCACCCGCGCCCGCAGCCATTTCTCGATGACGCTCATCACATACGCCGCCATCAGGATCGGCAGGATCTGCCCCTGGTAGCCCACCTTCTCAATCTTGAACCAGCCGAAAATATCGAAGTACGGCAGGCTCTGGCCGTCGAGCCCGGCCACTGCCTTGCCGTAGTTCCAGGCATTGAGCAGGTCCGGGTGTACCAGCATCAGGCCGAGCACGATGCCGAGGATTTCACTGCCGCCAAAGCGCTTGGCCGCTGACCAGCCCACCAGCGCCGGCAGGAACACGAACGAGGTGTTGGCCATCAGGTTGATCAGGCTCCACAAGCCATCCAGGTTCGGATAGGCCTCCAGCAGCGTCTTGCCCTCGATGAACATGCCCTTGGCGCCCATCAGGTTGTTCACGCCCATCAACAGGCCGGCGATGATCAACGCGGGCAGGATCGGCATGAACACGTCGGAGAACACCCGCACCAGGCGCTGCATGGCGTTGGTCTTGTCGGCGCCCTTCTTCTTCACGTCGGCGATGGTGGCGGCCGCAAGACCGGTCTGCTCGCGCAAGGCGGCGTAGACCTTTTCCACTTCACCGGGGCCGATCACCACCTGGAACAGACCGCCGGTGAAGAACGAGCCCTTGACCAGATCGACCTGGTTCAACGCGCTGCTCTTGACCAGGCTTGGGTCCTTGAGCGCCAGGCGCAGGCGGGTCACGCAGTGGGCAGCTTGCTCAAGGTTTTCGCTGCCCCCGAGGTTTTCGAGAATCTCGCGGGCAATCGTCGAATAGTCGTGGCTCATGCTTGGTTTCCACTTTGATTTTTTTATTGGAGGGCAGTCATTGGCAGCACGCCGAGAGCAAAAGTACTCGTCTGTACGAGTTAAAGCAACAACTCGTACAGACGAGTTACAAATTGTTTACTTTTCCGAACCTTGAGTCAGACATTTCAGCTCTTACGCCGGCCTGCAATGGACAAACCCCACCTCTGCCACTAAGGTTCCTGCCTGAACGCGCAGTCACCTTCATCAGTCGGGCACAGAGCCATCTCCATGAGCAAATACAACCAGATCTATACGGATCTGCTTGCCAGCATCACCACTGAACGCCTGCAACGCGGCACGCGCCTTCCCTCCGAAACCGAATTGATGGACAGCTACCAGGCCAGCCGAGGCACCGTGCGCCGGGCCATCGAGCAGTTGCAGGAACGTGGTTTTGCACAAAAGATCCACGGCAAAGGCACCTTCGTGCTGTCGCCCAACCCGATCGAGTTCCAACTGGGCGGTATCGTCAGCTTCCACGAAACCCACGCCGACCTGGGCGATGACGTACGCACCGAAGTCGTCGAGTTCACCCAGTTCCCATTGGAAGGCACACTGCTGCAACACATCGAAGCAGAGCCCGGCACCCTGATCACCCGCATCAAACGGGTACGGCGCATCGGCGGCAAACGCGTGATCCTGGACATCAACCACTTCGTCGCGGACGTGATCCCGGGGCTGGATCGCGACATTGCCGAACAATCGATCTACGCGTTTATCGAACAGACCCTGCAGTTGCAGATTGCCTACGCCCAACGCACCATCGAAGCCCTGCCGCGCGGCAAAGACGACCAGACCCACCTCGACCTCGAAGGCCAGAGCCATGTGATCGTGGTGAGTAACCAGACGTTTTTACAGGACGGGCGGCAGTTCGAGTACACCGAGTCGCGGCATACGTTGGATAAGTTTTATTTTTCGGATATTGCACGTCGATAAGCCGGAAACAAACATGAAAATCCCAAGCAAATGGCATAGACAATACCCCCATGCACTCATCGAGCAGCAAGCCATCGGCGAGTCGCGGGCAGACGTCTTTCGCCTGCGCCAGGACGGCCGCACGGATCTGTTCCTGAAATCAGAGCGGCTCGATGAACACAGCGAGCTGGCAGACGAAGTCGAACGGCTTCGTTGGCTGCGGCAAATGGATCTGCCTGCACCTGTGGTCCTGGATGAAGTGCAAGACGACCATCGCCATTGGCTGCTGATGACCGCCGTGCCGGGACAGGACCTGGCCAGTGCCACCGGGCTTTCTGCCGCGCAGGTCATCAACATACTGGCGACGGCGCTGCGGACTTTGCATCAAGTCCCCGTCGCGCTTTGCCCCTTCGACCATTCAGTTGAGCAACGTATCGCACGCGCCCAGAAGCATGTCAGTGCCGGGCTCGTGGACGAGGCGGACTTCGACGATGAGCGACTGGGACGAAGTGCAGAGGACGTGTTTGCCGAACTGCTGTCGACTCGGCCAAAGGTCCAAGATCAGGTTGTCACCCATGGCGATGCCTGCCTACCGAACTTCATGACGGCAGACGCTCGCTTCAGCGGCTTCATCGACTGCGGCCGCCTGGGAATCAGTGACCGTTATCAAGACCTGGCCCTGGCAGCGCGAAGTATTGAACGCAACCTGGGGCAGGCATGGGTGAAAGCCTTTTTTGAGCTTTATGGTGTTGAACCCGATGAACAGCGCATGAAGTTCTATTGTTTGCTGGACGAGTTTTTCTGACCTCGCCTGCCACCTGAAACACAAAACCCCGGCATATGGCCGGGGTTTTGTTATTCAGCACTCACCTGCTATTGCAGGATCACTCCCACTCAATCGTCGCCGGCGGCTTGCTCGACACGTCATACGTAACGCGCGAGATGCCTTCGATTTCATTGATGATACGGCCGCTGACCGTTTCCAGCAGTTCGTATGGCAGGTGTGCCCAACGGGCGGTCATGAAGTCGATGGTTTCCACGGCACGCAGGGCCACGACCCACGCGTAACGGCGGCCATCGCCTACAACACCCACCGATTTCACCGGCTGGAACACCACGAACGCCTGGCTGACTTTGTGATACCAGTCGGCCTTGCGCAGTTCTTCGATGAAGATGTGGTCGGCGCGACGCAGCAGGTCGGCGTATTCCTTCTTCACTTCACCCAGGATGCGCACGCCCAGGCCCGGGCCCGGGAATGGGTGGCGGTAGACCATGTCGTACGGCAGGCCCAGCTCCAGGCCCAGACGGCGGACTTCGTCCTTGAACAGTTCGCGCAACGGTTCTACCAGCTTGAGGTTCATTTCCTCAGGCAGGCCACCCACGTTGTGGTGGGACTTGATCACGTGGGCCTTGCCGCTCTTGGCGCCGGCCGACTCGATCACGTCGGGGTAGATGGTGCCCTGGGCGAGGTACTTGATGTTGTCCAGTTTGTTGGACTCGGCATCAAACACGTCGATGAAGGTGCGACCGATGATCTTGCGCTTCTTCTCAGGGTCGGACTCGCCGGCCAGGTTGTTCAGGAACTGCTCTTCGGCGTTGGCGCGGATCACCTTGACGCCCATGTTCTCGGCGAACATGGCCATCACTTGCTCGCCTTCATGCAAGCGCAGCAGCCCGTTGTCGACGAACACGCAAGTCAGTTGGTCGCCGATGGCCTTGTGCAGCAGTGCTGCAACCACGGAGGAGTCTACGCCGCCGGACAGGCCGAGCAGCACGTTGTCGGTGCCGACCTGGGCGCGAACCTGGGCGATGGCGTCTTCAGCGATCTTCGACGGCGTCCACAGGGCTTCACAGCCGCAGATGTCGAGGATGAAGCGCGACAGGATGCGACCGCCCTGCTTGGTGTGGGTCACTTCCGGGTGGAACTGCACGCCGTAGTAACGACGCTCGTCGTTGAACATGCCGGCGATCGGGCAGCTCGGGGTGCTGGCCAGGATGTGGAAGTCTTCCGGCATCTTGGTGACCTTGTCACCGTGGCTCATCCACACATCGAGGCCGAACAGGCCGTCGGCGTCGATGTGATCTTCGATGCCGTCCAGCAGGCGGCTCTTGCCGACCACGTCCACACGGGCATAACCGAATTCACGCAGCTCGGAACCTTCAACCTTGCCGCCCAGTTGCTCGGCCATGGTCTGCATGCCGTAGCAGATACCGAACACCGGCACGCCCAGGTCAAATACCGCTTGCGGGCAGCGCGGGCTGTTGGCTTCGTGCACGGACTCGGGGCCGCCGGCGAGGATGACACCCTTGGGGGCGAATTCGCGGATCGCTGCGTCGTCCATGTCGAACGGATGCAGTTCGCAGTACACGCCGATTTCACGCACGCGGCGGGCAATCAGCTGAGTGTACTGGGAACCGAAGTCGAGGATCAGGATGCGGTGGGCGTGAATGTCGAGGGCCATGAAGTCAGTCTCGTCTAATGAATCAGAAACAACTCGGGGCTGAAGAACAGCCCCGGTTACTTAACGTTTTGCTGGAAGCCTCAACCTACGCGGTAGTTTGGCGCTTCCTTGGTGATCTGCACGTCGTGGACATGGGATTCAGCCATGCCGGCGCCGGTGATCCTTACGAACTCTGGCTTGGTGCGCATTTCTTCGATGTTGGCGCTACCGGTGTAGCCCATCGAGGAACGCAGGCCGCCCATCAGTTGATGGATGATGGCGCTCAGCGGGCCTTTGTACGGTACACGGCCTTCGATCCCTTCCGGCACGAGCTTCTCGGCGCCTGCCGAGGAGTCCTGGAAGTAACGGTCGGAAGAGCCTTGTGCCTGGGACATGGCGCCCAGCGAACCCATGCCACGGTAAGCCTTGTACGAACGGCCCTGGAACAGTTCGACTTCACCCGGGGCCTCTTCGGTACCGGCGAACATCGAGCCCATCATCACGCAGGAGGCACCGGCAACGATGGCCTTGGACAGGTCACCGGAGAAGCGGATGCCGCCGTCGGCGATCAACGGCACGCCAGTGCCTTCAAGAGCGGCGGCGACGTTGGCGATGGCGCTGATTTGCGGCACGCCGACACCGGCGACGATACGGGTGGTGCAGATCGAGCCAGGGCCGATACCGACCTTGACGGCGTCGGCGCCCGCTTCGGCCAGGGCCTTGGCGGCTGCACCGGTAGCGATGTTGCCACCGATCACCTGCACTTCCGGGAAATTCTCTTTGACCCAGCGGACGCGGTCGATCACACCTTTGGAGTGACCGTGGGCAGTGTCGACCACCACCACGTCAACACCGGCGGCGACCAGAGCCGAAACGCGGTCGCCGGTATCTTTACCGGTACCGACGGCGGCGCCCACGCGCAGACGACCTTGGTCATCCTTGCTGGCCAGCGGGTAAGCCTTGGCTTTTTCGATGTCGTTGACGGTCATCATGCCTTTGAGGGCGAACTTGTCGTCGACGATCAGCACGCGCTCGATGCGGTGCTTGTGCAGCAGTTCGCGCACATCGTTCTTGTCGGCGCCTTCCTTGACGGTGACCAGACGCTCTTTAGGCGTCATCACTTCGCGCACGGTGACTTCAAGACGGTTCTCGAAACGCACGTCACGGGAAGTGACGATGCCGACCAGGTCGCCATCGTGCAGCACCGGAACACCGGAGATGTTGTGCGTGCGAGTGAGGTCGAACAAGTCACGCACGGTAGCGTCGGCTTCGATGGTGATGGGATCTTTCACCACACCGGCTTCGTAACGCTTGACCTTGCGCACTTCGGCAGCTTGCTGCTCGATGGTCATGTTCTTGTGGATGATGCCAATGCCGCCTTCCTGAGCCATGGCGATGGCCAGACGGGCTTCAGTGACGGTGTCCATGGCAGCGGAAATCAGAGGAATATTCAGCTCGATGCCACGGGTTAGGCGGGTCTTGAGACTGACTTCGTTAGGAAGCACCTCGGAATAACCAGGCACTAGGAGAATGTCGTCGAATGTCAGAGCTTCTTGGCTGATACGCAGCATCGCGGGGGCTCCCGAGCGGGAAAATGGAAGCGCGCCATTATATACACGCACCCTGCCGGGCTCAATGTAAAACTCTGACAAACTTGGTAATACTGATAGATGGAGAAAACCTGCAGCTTTTCAGGTGGGTTACAGCTCGACTTTGACCCAACTGATCTTCTGGTCCAGCCAGTCGGCAAATTCGTCGATAAAGCTTTGCTTGAACCCGGCCTCCGCCCAATTGTTGAAAATGAATCCCAGGTTGGAAAACCCGCATTCCTGCAGGAACAGAAAACCGTTGATGTCATCCTCATGCCCACACAGCGGGCAAGTGAAGTTGTCAGTGTGGCCAGGCATCCAGTCTTCCAGGCTTTCGAACAATGCCTCGCCGACCTCCTTAAGGCATTCCGGGCAGCCGGCTTCTTCGAGAAAACCTTTGGCTGGCGTATAGATGCAACGCTTGTAGATGATCTCCAGGCCGTTGACCGGCTCGTTGAACGGCAGCGCCTCGGGGTGCAGCACCACGGCGCGGGCGCCATCGGCCAGCGCGTAAGCCATGCGGTTGCCGGTACGCCCGCAGGTGCTCAGCTCTTCCTTGATGATGTTCTTACGCACCAGCCAGCGCACGATCGCCCGGGCGCGGGGTTCGTGGACGGGCAAGGTGGAGATTTTCGGGACAAGGATGCTTTGGGAGTTCATGGGAGTCCTGCGGTATGGCCACTGGCCTCATCGGGGGCTTGCCCCCGATGAGGCTCTAAAGGCAGGCAGCTTAATCCCTGCCTCACACAGGTCAAGTACTCAAATACCGCCCGATCAAGGCAATACCGCTGGCCAGCACCAGCCAAGTCACCAACCGCACAAAAGCCTCGCGGGACATGCGCATCGTCAGCCTGCGCCCACACCACAGCCCGAGGGCCATCGCCGGCAACAAGCACAGCGCCAACATCAGCAACGGCCCGTCGGCGTACACCCCGGCGATCAGGAACAGGCTCAGGCGCACCACCGTGCTGCAACTGATCAACGCGCTTTGTGTGGCGCGCGCCGCGTCCTTGGGCAAACGACTGTTCAAGTAGATCGCGTATAAAAAGCCGCCACTGCCGAACAGCGCGCCAAACAGACCGCCGACAGTGCCCATGGGCACCGACCAACCCGCCGCCAACTGAGTGGGCCGGACCTTCACGGCCAGGCTGTAGATCGCATAGGCGCTGATGAACAGCCCCATCAACAGCAGCAACAGATCCGAATGCAGATTGAGCAGAAACACCACCCCGAGTGTGCAGCCCACGGCCATGCACGGCAGCAAGCGCAACAGCTCAGGCGGGTTAACATCACGCCGTGACTGCAGCAGATTGCCAAACGCCGCGACGAAATCCAGCAGCACCAGCAGCGGGATGATCTTCGACAGCGGCATAAACACAATCAGGATCGGCCCCGCCACCAGCGCCGTACCGAAACCGGCAATACCGAACACGATATAGGCCACGACCACGCCCAGGCCGATCACCGCCCAATCGATCCCAACAAACGACCACTGGCTCATCAACTCGACCGGGCTCATGGGTTATTCCTTTAAAGAGAAGGTCATCACTTTAGCCATCGCTGAGAGATGCGACTAATATCTTCAAAGCCCTTCACCTATCTCTAAAAGGCATGACGTGTGATCTCCACCCGCCAACTGCGCTACTTCGTCGAAATCGCCGACAGCGGCAGCTTCAGCGCCGCTGCCGAACGCCTGTTTGTAGCGCAATCGGCCCTGAGCCGACAGATCAAGGAGCTGGAAACCCAGCTGCAAACGCCACTGTTCGAACGCACTGCACGCCAACCTCGACTCACCGCCGCCGGCGAAGCGTTCTATCCACGGGCGCGCAACCTGCTGAATGAGCTACTCAAAGCCAGCGAAATGGCGACGCAAGTGGGTCACGGTCAACTTGGCACGTTGCGCCTGAGCCACTCAAGTACCGTGCCGATGAGCGGCCCATTGTTACAGGGCATCAGCACCTGGCTGGAGCGCTGCCCCGGCGTGTCGGTGGATATCGCCAAACTTTCCTCCGAAGCGCAGTTGGAGGAAATCGCCAACGGCCGCCTGGATGTTGGCCTGTTACGCCTGCCGGTGCTGCGCCAACGTGAAGGCGTGCAGGTGGAGCCTTTATATAGTGAGCAACTGCTGCTGGCGGTGCCGCCGAACCATCCACTCGCCCGCACAGACGGGCCGATCGATTGGGCGCAGCTCAAGGATGAAGCGTTTATCTCGATCCCTCATCCCCAGCGTGGCGGTCTGAGTTACCTGTCGGCGGAACTGTGCATGCGTGCTGGTTTTTTCCCCAGGGCGGCGCGGGTGATGTCGCGCAAGACCACCCAACTGCAACTGATCCAGGCCGGTTTCGGCATTGCCTTGTTACCAAAATCCATGCAGGACATTGCGCCACCCAACCTGCACTTTTTGCCCCTCGCCGAACCGGATTGCCTGAGCACCGTAGCCCTGGCCCGAGCACAGGCGCCCAGCGCGCTGGTGGAGCAATTCTGCCAAACCCTGCACGAATGCCTATAAACTGCCGCCATGATTAAAGATCCCTTTGCCCGTCTGGGCCTGGACCGCGAAGTCCTGACTGTCAGCCAGCTCAACGGCCGCGCGCGGGTGTTGCTGGAAGACGTGTTCACCAATATCTGGGTGGAAGGCGAGATCTCCAACCTCGCCCGCCCAGCCTCCGGCCACGTGTACTTCACCCTCAAGGACAGTGGCGCCCAAGTGCGTTGCGCACTGTTTCGCAACAATGCCGCACGGGTGCGCCAGGCGTTGAAGGATGGCTTGGCGGTCAAGGTGCGTGGCAAGGTCTCACTGTTCGAGGGCCGCGGTGACTATCAGTTGATCCTCGACACGGTGGAGCCGGCCGGTGATGGTGCGCTGCGCCTGGCTTTCGATGCCCTGAAGGAAAAACTCAGCGCCGAGGGCCTGTTCAGTGCCGAACGCAAAGTACCGCTGCCGGCGCACCCTCGGCGTATTGGCATTATCAGCTCACCAACCGGTGCGGTGATCCGCGACATCATCAGCGTGTTCCGCCGCCGTGCACCACAGGTGCAATTGACGTTGATCCCCACTGCCGTACAAGGCCGCGAAGCGATCCCGCAGATCGTGCGGGCGCTGAAACTGGCCGACGCCCGCGGCTTTGATGCGTTGATCCTGGCCCGTGGCGGCGGCTCACTGGAAGACCTCTGGTGCTTCAACGAAGAAGCGGTGGCCCGGGCGGTGGATGCCTGCGTCACACCGATCGTCAGTGCCGTCGGCCATGAAACCGATTTATCGATCAGCGACTTTGTCGCGGACGTTCGCGCCCCAACGCCCTCGGCCGCTGCTGAATTGCTGGCCCCGGATGCCAGCCACCTGGTGCGCCAGGTCGAAAGCCTGCACCGAAGGCTGGTGATGCTGATGCGCAACCGCCTCACCCACGACCGCCTGCGCCTGGAAGGCATGGCCCGCCGCCTGCGCCACCCCGGCGAACGCCTGCGCCAGCAAGCCCAGCGCCTGGATGACCTGGACATGCGCCTGCGTCGTGCGTTCGAACGCAGCCTCAATACCCGCCGCGAACGTCTGATCCGCCTGGAAACCCGCCTCGCCGGCCAACACCCGGGGCGCCAACTGGCCTTGTTGCGCCAGCGCCTGGACAGCCTCGCCGAACGCCTGCCCCGCGCCATGCGCGAAGGCCTCAAGGCCCGCCGCCTGCAACTGCAAAGCCAGGTGCAGACGCTGCAGGTGGTCAGCCCGCTGGCGACCCTGGGCCGGGGTTACAGCATTCTGCTGGACGAACGCGGCCAGGCCATCCGCAACGCCGCACAGACCCACACCGGCCAGCGGCTGACCGCGCGTCTTGGTGAAGGCCAATTGCAGGTGCGGGTGGAAGACAACCACCTGACACCCGTCACCCTTTCGTTATTGGATTGATCGATGCCACGTTTACTCAGCCTGTTAATGCTGCTGTGCCTTGCCTTTAATGCCCACGCCGACAGCTACATCACCCGCACCCTGAACAAACCGGTGCCCGGCGGCGTTGCGGTGGTCGATCTCGGCCCTTCGGCGACGGCGCCCAAAGCCACTTACCAAGGCAAACCGGTGCTGGTGGTCAAGGAGCAGGACAACTGGCTGGCGATTGTGGGTATCCCGCTGACCGTCAAGCCGGGCAACGAGCGCATCCTCAGCGGCGGGCGCAACCTGCCATTTATCGTCGGTTACAAGAAATACCCGGAACAACGCATCACCTTGAAAAACAAAAGCCAGGTCAACCCCGACCCGGCCCAGCTCAAGCGCATCGAGGGCGAACTGGCGGTGCAGATCAAGGCCTACCGCACCTTCAGCCCCAACCTGCCGAGCAACCTCGTACTGGATAAACCGGTGAATGGGCCGCTGTCGAGCAAGTTCGGCGTGCGCCGCTTCTTCAATGGCGAGGAACGCAACCCGCATTCCGGCCTGGACTTCGCCGTCGGTGCCGGCACCCCGATCAAAACCCCGGCAGCGGGCAAAGTGATCCTGACCGGCAACTACTTCTTCAACGGCAACACTGTGTTCGTTGACCATGGCCAGGGCTTTATCAGCATGTTCTGCCATATGTCGAAGATCGACGTGAAAACCGGCGATCAGCTGGCACGCGGCGCCGTGGTCGGCAAGGTCGGCTCGACAGGCCGCGCGACCGGGCCGCATATGCATTGGAACGTCAGTCTCAATGATGCGCGAGTGGACCCGGCGATCTTTATCGGCGCCTTCCAACCTTGATCGGCTCGATTGCGCGCTCGCCAAAGGGCGCGCAATAAATACCAGCGCGCAGATAATTACCCACTATAAAATCTCGTTTTCTGCAGCAATAGCAGAACTTCTCTCAATTTTTCTCGACTGCTTGCCATCTTTCACCTCGGCGGTTAGGGTTGAGCTTATGAAAACCTCTCACACCCTCATTCAGCTCCGCCAGCACCGCAGCCTGTGCCTCGTCAGCGCACGACTGCCAGGCTGAATCGATCTGTCTCGTCCCCGGTTTTATCCCTAATAAACGCTTTCCGGCAGGCCGCCTCTTCTCGGCCCTACAACAAGGATTTTTCTGATGAGCATGCTCAAAGACCCGTCTTCCAAGTACCGTGCGTTCCCGACTATCGATATCCCGGACCGCACCTGGCCTTCGAAAACCATCACCAGCGCGCCGATCTGGTGCAGTTCCGACCTGCGTGATGGCAACCAGTCGCTGATCGAGCCAATGGACGCGGTTAAAAAGCTGCGTTTCTGGAAGACCCTGGTGGCGGTCGGCGTGAAGGAAATCGAGGCTTCGTTCCCGGCGGCCTCGCAAACCGACTTCGACTTTGTACGCACCCTGATCGAAGACAACCACATCCCCGAGGACACCACCATCCAGGTGCTGACCCAGGGTCGTGAAGACCTGATTGCGCGGACCTTCGAATCCCTGCGCGGTGCCAAGAAGGCCATCGTGCACCTGTATAACGCCACGTCGCCGTCGTTCCGTCGCATCGTGTTCAATCAGGATAAGGAAGGCATCAAGGCCATCGCGGTCAACGCCGCCAAGCTGTTCGTCAAATACGCCGCCCAGCAGCCTGAAACCCATTGGACCTTCGAATACTCGCCGGAGACCTTCAGCGCCACCGAGCTGGAGTTCGCCAAGGAAGTGTGTGATGCCGTGATCGAGGTGTGGAACCCGACACCTGAGCACAAGATGATCCTCAACCTGCCGGCCACCGTTGAATGCGCGACGCCGAACATCTATGCCGACCAGATCGAGTGGTTCGGTCGCCATATCAACCGTCGTGACAGCGTGATCATCAGCCTGCACACCCACAACGACCGTGGCACGGGCGTTGCCGCCACCGAGCTGGGCCTGATGGCCGGCGCCGACCGTGTCGAAGGCTGCCTGTTCGGCAACGGCGAGCGTACCGGTAACGTCGACCTGGTCACCGTGGCACTGAACATGTACACCCAGGGCCTCGACCCGCAGTTGGACTTCTCCGACATCGACGGCGTGCGCAAAGTGGTCGAGGAGTGCAACCAGATCCAGGTGCATCCACGTCACCCCTACGTCGGCGACCTGGTGCACACCGCCTTCTCCGGCTCCCACCAGGACGCAATCCGCAAGGGTTTCGCCCAGCAGAAGGACGATGCGCTGTGGGAAGTGCCGTACTTGCCGATCGACCCGGCCGACATCGGCCGCAGCTACGAGGCCGTGATTCGGGTGAACAGCCAGTCGGGCAAAGGCGGTATCGCCTACCTGCTGGAGCAGGAATACGACATCAGCTTGCCGCGCCGCATGCAGATCGAATTCAGCCAGGTTGTGCAGGCCGAAACCGACCGCATCGGCCTGGAGATGACCGCACAGCAGATCTACGCCTTGCTGCAACGTGAGTACCTGCAAGCCAACACCCCGTACGCGCTGGTCAGCCACCGCCTGCAGGAAGAGAACGGCAACAGTTCGGTAGAAGTCGAAGTCTCGGGCAAGGGCCAGGGTGAAACCAACCTGCGCTGGCACGGCAAGGGCTACGGTACCCTGGAAGCCCTGGTCGCCGCCCTGCCGATCAAGGTGGAGATCATGGACTACAACGAACACGCCATCGGTGCAGGTACCAATGCCAAGGCGGCGGCCTACATTGAACTGCGTGTGAACGGCGAGCGCCCGGTGCACGGCGTGGGCATTGACGAAAACATCACTACGGCGAGCTTCAAGGCGGTGTTCAGTGCGCTGAACCGTTCGTTGAGCCAGCTGGAAGCGAAAGCGGCGTAAGCTTCATCGCTGCAATGCAAAAGGCCCCTGGGTGAGAATCCAGGGGCCTTTTTTGTTTGAGATATCAGGGCGTTCGGTCTGGCCTCATCGGGAGCAAGCCCCCTCCCACACTTGGAATGCATTCCAAATGGTGGGAGGGGGCTTGCTCCCGATGGCGACATTACCCACAGCAAGAACCGATCAGACAAACTGAAAGCTATCGGCATCCAGGTTCGCTGGGAACCGAGTGCGATAATCCGCCAGCTCCGCCGCGACCAGGCACACCTGGAACACCCCATCCGCCTCGCCGGCACTCAGCAAGGTCTCGCCCTGGAAATCCAGCACCTGGCTGTCACCGGTATAGGCAAAGCCTTTGCCATCGGTGCCCACCCGGTTCACTGCAGCCACGTAACACAGGTTTTCGATGGCTCGCGCCGGCAGCAGGCGGTTCCAATGCAGACGGCGGGCACCCGGCCAGTTGGCGGTGTACAGCAGCAGATCGGTGTCCTGGGCGTCGCGGCTCCACACCGGGAAGCGCAGGTCGTAGCAAATCAGCGGGCGAATACGCCAGCCTTTCAATTCAAACTGTACCTGGCGCTCGCCCGGCGTGTAATGGTCATGCTCGCCCGCCATACGGAACAGGTGGCGTTTATCGTAATGCAGCACCTCGCCATCCGGGCGCGCCCACAGCAGGCGGTTGCGGTGGCTGCCGTCCGCCGCCTGGATGATGACGCTGCCGGTGATTACCGCGTTGTGCTTCGCTGCCTGGGCCTGGAGCCATTGATGGGTAGGCCCCTGTTCCGGCTCGGCGAGCGTGGCCGACTCCATCGAAAAACCGGTGGTGAACATTTCCGGTAACACGATCAGGTCAGCCCCTGTCACCTGCTCCAGCAACAGCTCGAAGTGTTCAAGGTTGGCCTGGCGGTCATGCCAGGCCAAGTGGGTCTGGACCAGGGCAATATTCAGATTCGGCAATGTACTCAGATCACGCATAGTTTTTCGGCCGCTTGTCGCAGCGTCTCCTCGCGTTTGGCAAAGCACAGGCGCACCAGGCGCTGGCCTTGGGGTGGCTGCTGATAGAACACCGAGACCGGGATGGTCGCCACACCGTGTTCGCGGGTCATCCACAGTGACATGGCGACGTCATCCAGGTCCGGGCGAATCTGCGAGTAATCCACCAGTTGAAAGTAAGTACCGCTCACCCGGGTAAAGCTCAAGCGCGACGGGGTCAGCAGGTCGCAGAACAGATCACGCTTGGCTTGATAGAACGCCGGCAGTTCGTCGACGTGCTCCGGATGTTCGGCCATGAAGTCGGCCAAAGCATACTGCAGCGGGGTCACTCCGCAGAAGTTGACATATTGATGCACCTTGCGCAGTTCGGTCGTCAGGGCCGGTGGCGCGACGACGTAGCCGGTTTTCCAGCCGGTGACGTGGTAGGTCTTGCCAAAAGAACTGACCACGAACGCACGCGAGTACAGCTCTGCATGGGCCAATACGCTGACGTGGGGCACGCCATCGAATACCAGGTGTTCGTAAACCTCATCACTGACCAGATAAATATCACGGTCGCGGATCAGTTCGGCCAACTGGTCCAGCTCGGCACGGCTGATCAGTGCGCCAGTAGGGTTGTGCGGGGTGTTGAGGATAATCATGCGCGTGCGCGGCGAAAGTGCAGCCTTGATCTGTTCAAAATCCAGGGCAAAACCTTGCAGGCTCAACTGCACATGGATGCACCGACCGCCGGCGAGTTCGACGGAGGGCTCGTAGCTGTCATAGCAAGGGTCGAACACGATGACTTCATCACCCTGGCGAATCACCGCCTGGATCGCGCAGAAAATCGCCTCAGTGGCGCCGGGTGTGATGGTCACCTCAGTGTCAGCATTGACCGTGGCGCCATAACTGCGGGCGATCTTGGCGGCCACCTGCTGACGCAGCACCGGCAGGCCGGTCATTGGCGCATATTGGTTGTGGCCCAGGGCGATGTGCTTGCCCACCGCGTCGAGCAAACCCTGGGGGCCGTTGAAGTCCGGAAACCCTTGGGACAGGTTGAGCGCGCCGGTTTCGGCAGCGAGTTGCGACATGGTGGTGAAAATGGTCGTGCCGACATTCGGCAGCTTGCTGGTGATCATCGAAAGGCCCCTGCAGGTAAGCCTCAAGTTTTAAGCTGCTGGTTGCATCGGGTCAAGGCACAAACCACCGCGCACAAAAAAGGGCTCATCAAGAGCCCTTTTTGCAAGATCGAAATCAGCGCTTATCGCGGCGCTTCTTGTCGGCCTTCTTATGGTGGCTCATCAAACGACGCTTCTTGTTCACCTGACGGTCAGTCAAGGTGTTCTTGTTGCCTTCGTATGGGTTCTCGCCACCTTTGAACTCGATACGGATCGGCGTACCGACCAGCTTCAAGACACGACGGTAGGTGTTTTCCAGGTAACGCACATAGGACTTCGGCACCTTCTCGATCTGGTTGCCGTGGATCACGATAATCGGCGGGTTGGCACCGCCCAAGTGGGCGTAACGCAGTTTGATCCGGCGGTTGTTGACCATCGGCGGCGCGTGCTCGCCAACGGCGTCTTCCAGGATCTGGGTCAGGCGACTTGTGGGCCAGCGGGTAACCGCAGACCTGAACGAGTTCTGTACGGACGCGTAGAGGTTACCCACGCCGGTGCCGTGCAATGCCGAAATAAAGTGGATATCGGCGAACTCGACGAAGAACAGGCGACGCTGCAGCTCGGTCTTGACGAAATCGCGCTCGCTCGGCGTCATGCCGTCCCACTTGTTGATCGCGATGACCAGTGCGCGACCGGCCTCCAGGGCAAAGCCCAGCAGGTTGAGGTCGTGGTCTACCACGCCTTCGCGGGCGTCCATCACAAAGATCACCACGTTGGCGTCCTTGATGGCCTGCAGGGTTTTCACCACGGAGAACTTTTCAACTTCCTCGTGGATCTTGCCGCGCTTGCGCACACCGGCGGTGTCGATCAGCGTGTACTTTTCCTCGTTACGTTCGAACGGGATGTAGATGCTGTCGCGGGTGGTGCCGGGTTGGTCGTACACGATAACCCGGTCTTCACCGAGCATGCGGTTGACCAGTGTCGACTTGCCGACGTTCGGACGGCCGATGATGGCGATCTTGATACCGTCTTTCTCGCTCGGGCCTGGAATGCGCTTGGCTTCCTCACCTTCGGCGACGATCTCTTCCTCACCCTCTTCTTCCTCGACATCATCCTTGGGGAAACTGCTCAGGGCAATTTCCAGCATCTGGCTGATGCCGCGACCGTGGGCACCGGCGATCGGGATCGCATCACCCAGGCCCATCGGGCTGAATTCGGCTCGGGCCAACTCAGGATCGATGTTGTCGATCTTGTTGGCGACCACATAGGAACGCTTGTTGCGCTTGCGCAGGTGCTCGCCAATCATCTGGTCGGCAGCGGTATAGCCCGCACGGGCATCCACCAGGAACAACACGACATCGGCTTCTTCGATGGCCAGCAGCGACTGCTCGGCCATTTTTTCGTCCATGCCATGCTCGTCACCGGAAATACCACCGGTGTCGACAATAATGTAGGAGCGCCCTTGCCACTTTGCCTCACCGTATTGGCGATCACGGGTCAGACCGGACAAGTCGCCGACGATGGCGTCGCGAGTCCTGGTCAGGCGGTTGAACAAGGTGGACTTGCCGACGTTAGGTCGGCCCACCAGGGCGATTACGGGAACCATGCGGCTCTCCACTTCGTTATTTCAGAAAATACAAAAGCCGCTGCAAGGCAGCGGCTGGTGCTCGACTGTAGGGGCGAGCTTGCTAGCTCCTACAGGTGAAGCTGCTTGAGGGGCTAGCCCCAAGCATAGTTCTTACTTGATGGTCAGGGCTTCCAGCTTGCCACTGTTGCCGTACACATAAAGCATGTTACCCACGACCAGCGGACGAACACGCAGGCCGTCGCTGTCGATACGCTCGCGACCGACAAAACGACCATCCACCTGGCTCAGCAGATGCAGGTAACCTTCGAAGTCACCTACCGCCACGTAGCTGGAGAACACTTCCGGCGCCGACAGTTGACGGCGAGCCAGCGAGTCATTGCTCCAAAGTGCAGTAGTGGAACGCTCGTCGACACTTTCAACGGTGCCGGACGCCAGGCTTACGTAGACGCTGCCAAAACCTTGGGCGACACCGGCGTAGCTGGAAGCATCACGCTGCCAGTTGATCCGGCCGCTTTGCAGGTCCAGCGCAGCAACGCGCCCCTGATAAGTGGCCACGTAGATCGTCTCGCCCGACAGCAGCAAGCCGCCGTCGATGTCGACCACGCGATCCAGCTCGGAGCGACCTTGCGGGATGGCAACACGGGTTTCCCAGGCCGGCACGCCGTTCTGGGTATCCAGGGCGACCACTTTACCGGTGGACAGGCCCGCAACGGCCAGGTTATTGGTCACAATCGGACCACTGGTACCGCGCAAGGTCAACACCGCCGGGGTGCTGTCATACAACCAGCGCTGGTTGCCGGTGGCGGCATCCAGGCCGATCAGACGGTCATCCTGGGTCTGCACCACGACGATATCGCCGTTGGTGGCAGGCGCGGCGAGGACTTCACTGGTCACGCGAGCGCGCCATTTCTCTTCACCGTTGCTCGAGTCCAGGGCGACCACTTCGCCTTTGAGCGTACCGATCAACACCATGCCGTAGCCGACGCCCACACCACCGGAAACCGGCAGGTCGAGGTCTTTCTTCCATTTGACGTCGCCGTTCATGCGGTCCATGGACATAACGACGCCAGTGGAGTCAGTGGCCACAATGTTGTCGCCGTCGATTGCCGGCTGCAACAGGTTGTAGAGATCACCCTGGCCGTCACCGACGGAGCGGCTCCACTGCTTTTGCAGGACCACTTCTTCCTTGAAGCTGGTCAGCTCGGCCGGAGGCAGTTCTTTTTTGCTGTTGCTGCTGCAACCCGCGGCCAGAACGGCCAGAGCCAGCAATGCTGCATGTTTCCAACGGATCACGTCACGCATCCCCTTTGGCCAAGTCGTCCAGCTTGATTTGTAAGCCACCGACCGCCGCTTCATCAGACAGCGCCGCCTTGGCTTTTTGGTACGCAGCATGGGCTTCGTCGGTACGACCCAATTGGACCAACAGGTCGCCCTTGAGCTCTTCACGAGTGGCCACAAATGCCTTGTCAGCATCGCCGTCGAGCAGTTTGAGTGCTTCGTCAGCCTTGTTCTGTGCCGCCAATACCTGTGCCAGGCGCTGACGTGCGATCTCACCCAGGGTCGGGTTGGTCGGCTTGTCGGCGATAGCCTTCAGCTCAACGGCTGCATCATCCAGCTTGCCGGTGTCGACCGCGACTTTCGCGACGAACAGGCTACCGTACTGGGCGTAGGTGCTACCGCCAAATTCGCTTTTCAGCTTGCCGGCCAGGTCGGCAACCTGCGCCGGGTCAGGCTTGCCATTCGGGGTCAGCGTGGTTTCCAGCAATTGCTGATAGAGGATCGAGGCGCCTTGGGACTGGTTGGCCTGATACTTGTGCCAGGCTTGCCAGCCGAACACCACCACTAACGCCAGCAGACCGCCAGTAACCAGGGGCTTGCCGTTACGCTGCCACCAGTCCTTGAACTCGGCCAGTTGCTCATCATCAGTACTCGACACCCCAATACTCCTTAATCGCTAAATTCGGCTGTTCGACAGCTCAACCCTGCACGACGCAGGTGGCCAAGTGCGCGGCGAGCGCATCAAAGGCAATGTTTTGTTGTTCGCCCTGGCCACGCAGGGGTTTGAAACCTATCACTTGCTGGGCCAGCTCGTCATCGCCGAGGATCAGCGCATACAGTGCACCGCTCTTGTCAGCCTTCTTGAACTGGCTCTTGAAGCTGCCGGCACCGGCATTGATCTGCAGGCGCAGGTTCGGCAGTTGGTCGCGTACTTTTTCGCTCAAGGCCAGGGCCGCCAGTTCGGCGGCCTCGCCAAAGGCGCACAGGTACACGTCCACCTGACGGGAAATCTCTTCAGGGATCTGCTCCAGGGTTTCCAGCAGCAGGATCAGCCGCTCGATACCCATGGCGAAACCCACGCCCGTAGTCGGCTTGCCGCCCATCTGCTCAACCAGGCCGTCGTAGCGACCACCGGCACACACGGTGCCTTGGGCGCCAAGCTTGTCGGTGACCCACTCAAACACGGTCTTGCTGTAGTAATCGAGGCCGCGAACCAGTTTCGGGTTGATCACGTAGGGAATACCGGCGGCATCCAGGCGAGCCTTGAGGCCCTCGAAGTGCGCACGGGACTCGTCGTCCAGGTAGTCGGCCATTTTCGGCGCGTCGACCAGTACGGCCTGGGTGTCGGCGTTCTTGGTATCCAGTACGCGCAACGGGTTGGTTTTCAGGCGGCGCTGGCTGTCTTCATCCAACTTGTCCAGGTGAGCGGACAGGTACTCGACCAGGGCTTCGCGATAGCGGCCGCGGGATTCGCTGGTGCCCAGGCTGTTGAGTTCGAGCTTGACCGCATCGCGGATGCCCAACTGGCCCCACAGGCGCCAGGTCAGCACGATCAGCTCGGCGTCGATGTCCGGGCCGTCCAGGTTGAAGACTTCGCACCCGATCTGGTGGAACTGGCGATAACGCCCTTTCTGTGGACGCTCGTGGCGGAACATCGGGCCGATGTACCAGAGCTTCTGGGTCTGGCCACCACCGGTGATGCCATGTTCGAGCACGGCGCGCACGCACGCGGCGGTACCTTCCGGACGCAGGGTCAGGGAGTCGCCATTGCGGTCTTCAAAGGTGTACATCTCTTTTTCAACGATGTCGGTTACTTCACCGATGGAGCGCTTGAACAGCTCGGTAAACTCGACGATCGGCATGCGGATCTGCTTGTAACCGTAGTTATCCAACAGACGCGCGACCGTGCTCTCGAAGTAACGCCACAGTGGCGTCTGCTCCGGCAGGATGTCGTTCATGCCACGGATGGCTTGCAGAGACTTGCTCACATCTAATCCTTAAATTCGTTCTTAGCCGCGCGCGATCAGCGCTGCGTCAGCCGCGACCTTCTCGGCCGCTTTCTCGCGGATCAGCCTTTCAAGCTCATCCACCAGATTGTCATTCGTCAACTTCTGCGCCGGCTTGCCGTCGATGTAGATCAGGTTCGGTGTGCCACCGGTCAAACCGATGTGCGCCTCTTTGGCTTCACCGGGGCCGTTGACCACACAACCGATCACCGCAACATCCAGCGGCACCAGCAGGTCTTCGAGGCGCCCTTCAAGATCGTTCATGGTTTTCACCACGTCGAAGTTCTGCCGCGAGCAGCTCGGGCAGGCAATGAAGTTGATGCCACGGGAACGCAAATGCAGGGATTTGAGAATGTCGTAACCGACCTTCACTTCCTCTACCGGGTCTGCCGCCAGGGAGATGCGGATAGTATCGCCAATCCCTTCGGCGAGCAGCATACCGAGACCCACCGCAGATTTCACTGTGCCTGAACGCAAACCGCCCGCTTCAGTGATACCCAGGTGCAGCGGCTGCACGATTTCCTTGGCCAGCAAGCGGTAGGCTTCGACCGCCATGAATACGTCGGAAGCCTTTACGCTGACCTTGAAGTCCTGGAAATTCAGGCGCTCGAGGTGTTCAACGTGGCGCAACGCCGATTCAACCAGCGCCGCCGGGGTAGGCTCGCCGTATTTCTTTTGCAGGTCTTTTTCCAGCGAACCGGCGTTGACGCCGATACGGATCGGAATGCCACGGTCACGGGCCGCATCCACCACGGCACGCACCCGGTCTTCGCGACCGATGTTGCCCGGGTTGATGCGCAGGCAGTCCACGCCCAGCTCGGCGACACGCAAGGCGATCCTGTAGTCGAAGTGAATGTCGGCGACCAAGGGCACCTTGACCAACTGCTTGATGCGGCCGAACGCTTCGGCAGCGTCCATATCCGGCACGGAAACCCGCACGATGTCGACGCCGGCGGCTTCCAGACGGTTGATCTGGGCAACGGTGGCAGCCACATCGTTGGTGTCGCTGTTGGTCATGCTTTGTACCGCGATGGGGGCATCACCACCCACCGGCACCGAGCCGACCCAGATCTTGCGCGATACGCGACGTTTGATTGGAGATTCGCCGTGCATGACTATTGTCCCAACTTGAGGCGAGCAGTCTCGCCACTGGTGAACGGCGCCACGTCCACAGGCTGGCCGTTGTAGGCCACTTGCGCGCCACGGGCATAGCCCAGACGCAGCGTCAAAGGAGGCTTGCCGCCTTGGTCGAGCGTATCTCCCTTACGCTTCAGACCGCTAAACAGCACTTTGCCATTGCCATCGGTGACTTGCGTCCAGCAGTCAGCGATGAAGGTAATCTGGACGTGGCCATCGCCGGCGATCAGCGCAGGCGTGGTCGGCGCGGAAATCGCCGGAGCAGATGGAGTAACCGGCACGGAGGCGGCTGGGGCCGGCACCGGTGCGACCGGCACATGAGCCTGGGCAGCTGGAGCGGCAGGCGCAGCAGGTACGGCTGGCGTCGGTACGGCCGCCGTCGCAGCAGGCGGGGTTTGCTCTTGCTGGGCCGGCTGATCGGCGACAGCCGGCGCTTGAGGCGCAGCCTGGGCTTCGGTAACGGCCTGGTCTTCCGGCTCATCCAACGGATGAATCTGGGTGGTGCCGTCAGCACTTTCGACTTCGACGTGCTCCAGGGCGTTACTGGTCAAATCCTTGTTGCGCTGGGAGGTCTGGTCCTGCCACCAGACGAAACCACCGCCGATCACGGCGACCAGCAGCAACAGGCTGACAATACGCAAAATAGTGTGGGATACACGCACGGGCTCTTCGATACGCCCCAGGCCATGGACATTGCTGCCCTGGGAGTCGGTACCGGTGAACTGGTCGAATTCCTGGACCAGCACGGCCTGGTCGATGCCCAGCAACTTGGCGTAGGCACGGATATAGCCGCGGGCGAAGGTATGCCCCGGCAACTTGTCGAACGCGCCGGCCTCCAGGTTGGCCAGGGACGTGCTGGTCAAATTGAGCTTGAGGGCCACTTCTGCCAGCGACCAGCCATTGCTTTCGCGGGCCTGACGCAAGGTCTCGCCTGGGTTTACGCGATTAGCTGCTACAACTTCCGGGGGCGCCGCTTTCATCATTACTCCGACAGGTATTGCTGATATTCCGGCGTACCGGGATAGAGTCGTTCGAGTTGCTGGCCAAAACGTGCGGCGGTATCAGGTTCGTCATGAACCGTCGCCAAGCGCACACCGAGCAATAGACTACGTGCATTTTGCCCGCTGAGCAGGCTAAAGCGCTCGTAATAGTCACGTGCCGGCACATAATGCCTGTCTTCGTAAGACAACTCAGCCATTTCGAGCAAGGCCCGTGGCTGGCGACTATTCAAATGCAGGGCTTTTTCCAGTTGCTGGCGGGCATTGTCGCGCTGGCCGAGACGCACCGAAGTGACACCCAGGTTCTCGAATACCCGCGACCGCTCCGGGTAAAGGGTATCGGCGGATGCCTGCTGGAAATAACGGGCGGCCTGGTCATAGCGCTTCTGCTCGAACAGGAAGCTGCCGTAATTGTTCAGCAACCGTGGGTCAGCAGGTCGGGAGGCCAGGGCCTTGAGAAAATACTGTTCGGCCAATTCAGGCTCGGCCTGGGCCTGGAACACCAGGGCCAGGGCGGCATTCGCGTCGGCATCGCCACCGTCCAGTTCAAGGGCCTTTTTCAAGGGCACCTTGGCCTGCTCGCTCATGCCTTGGCGCAGGTAACCCAAGCCCAATTGCACATAGGCAACTCGCGCCTCATCACGGCCTTTACCGGTCTGCAACGGGCGCTCATGGCCCGATGAAACACAACCGGCCACCAGGCCGGCAACAAGCAAGAGCAGCGCAAGGCGCAAGGGCATAGAGATCCTCTCTCAGATTCGATTCACAGCAATTTGCGGCAAATCGTCGGCGGCGTTCAATTCACGCACCGCGATGTAGCGCTCGCTGCGGCGGGTGCGGTCCATCACCTGCCCTACCAATTGGCCACAGGCGGCGTCGATGTCCTCGCCACGCGTGGTGCGTACGGTGACGTTGTAACCGGCCTGGTGCAGTTGATCCTGGAAACGACGGATGGCGTTATTGCTCGGCCGTTCGTAGCCAGAATGAGGAAACGGGTTAAACGGAATCAGGTTGATCTTGCACGGAATGTTCTTGAGCAACTCGATCATCTCGACCGCGTGTTCAACCTTGTCGTTGATGTCTTTGAGCAAGGTGTACTCGATGGTCAGCACGCGCTTTTCGCCCAGGGACGACATGTAGCGCTGGCAAGATTCGAGCAGCATCTTAAGCGGATACTTCTTGTTGATCGGCACCAATTGGTTACGCAATGCGTCATTGGGTGCGTGCAGCGACAACGCCAGGGAGACGTCGATGTGCTTGGACAGCTCATCGATCATCGGTACCACGCCGGAGGTCGACAGGGTCACACGGCGCTTGGAGATGCCGTAGCCCAGGTCGTCCATCATCAGGTGCATGGCCGAAACAACGTTGTCGAAGTTCAGCAGCGGCTCACCCATGCCCATCATCACCACGTTGGTGATGGCACGGTCGACGGTCGCCGGGACGCTGCCAAAGGATTTGTTGGCAATCCACACCTGGCCGATGACTTCGGCGGCGGTGAGGTTGCTATTGAAGCCTTGCTTGCCGGTGGAGCAGAAACTGCAGTCCAGGGCACAGCCTGCCTGGGACGAAACGCACAAGGTGCCGCGCTTGCCCTGGGGAATGTATACGGTCTCGACGCAGCTGCCGGACGCCACGCGCACCACCCACTTGCGGGTGCCGTCGCTGGAGATGTCCTCGCTGACCACTTCAGGACCACGGACTTCGGCAATGGCCTTGAGCTTGTCGCGCAGGGCCTTGCTGACGTTCGTCATGGCATCGAAATCGTCGACGCCAAAGTGGTGAATCCACTTCATTACCTGACCGGCACGGAAACGCTTCTCCCCGATTGAGTCGAAGAATTTTTCCATTTCCTGTTGAGTCAGCCCCAGCAGGTTGGTTTTAACAGTCGATGTAGTCATGGATTCACCCTCACTCTTTAAGCCGATGCTTAGCGAGCGGTTACTTCAGTAGCAGCGAAAAAGTAAGCGATTTCGCGAGCAGCAGCGGCTTCGGAGTCCGAACCGTGAACAGCGTTGGCGTCGATGGACTCGGCGAAGTCAGCACGGATGGTGCCGGCAGCGGCTTCTTTAGGGTTGGTAGCGCCCATCAGCTCACGGTTCAGAGCGATAGCGTTTTCACCTTCCAGAACCTGAACAACAACAGGACCGGAGATCATGAAGGCAACCAGGTCGCCGAAGAAACCACGAGCACTGTGCTCAGCGTAGAAGCCTTCAGCTTCAGCCTTGGACAGTTGCTTGAGTTTCGAAGCTACAACCTTCAGGCCGGCTTTTTCGAAACGAGTGGTGATCTCGCCGATGACGTTTTTTGCAACAGCGTCAGGCTTGATGATGGAGAAAGTACGTTGAACAGCCATGGTGTAACTCCAGAAACGGTAATTTACGAAAAATTAAACCCGCGAATTATACGCGGGTTATTGGGTATTGCCTAACTGCGTGAGGAAGGCGTCAGTCCTGTTCTTCTTTCCAGGCGGTCTGGATAGCTTCCAGGACCTTTTCGCCGCCACGGTCCCGCTCATCCTCAAACCCCGGCAAAGCCATGACCATGTCACGCAAAGCGACAAAGTTCAGCGAATAAGGGTCCAGATCCGGATAACCATCAGCCAGCAGAATGGCGATTTCTTGTACATCAACCCATTTCAGGCTCATGACATTTCCTTGAATCAATGCGGCGCTTCGGCCGCATGGTTGAGCGAATACTTCGGAATTTCGACAGTGATGTCTTCAGTCCCGACCTTTGCCTGACAGCTTAGGCGCGATTGCGCCTCAAGGCCCCACGCACGATCAAGAAAGTCTTCTTCCAGCTCATCGGCTTCTTCAAGGGAGTTGAAACCCTCGCGGATGATGCAGTGGCAGGTGGTGCAGGCGCAGACACCGCCACAGGCACTCTCGATCTCGATGTGGTTGTCATGGGCAACTTCGAGGATGGACTTGCCGGTCTCAGCCTCCACGACCATACCGTCCGGGCAATGCTCGGCGTGTGGCAGAAAAATGACCTGCGGCATTAATTATTCCTCGATTTCATTCAGGTTGCGCCCGGCCAGTGCGGCTTTCACCGTCTGATCCATGCGGCGGGCGGCAAAAGCATCGGTCACTTGCGACAGGCGCTTGGTCTGTTGCTCGATGGCGTACCCATCGGAGCCTTTCATCAGTTCGGCCAATTCCTGCATCTGCAGGTCGATGACCATGCGCTCTTCGGCATCCAGCAGGCGTTCGCCATCCGCATCGAGGGCGCCCTGCACCGCTTCGAGCAGACGTTGGGCATCCACCTGCTGCTCACGCAAGACACGGGCGACCTTGTCATCACCGGCATATTGGAACGAATCCTTGAGCATCTTGGCGATTTCGCCGTCAGTCAGGCCGTAGGACGGCTTGACCTGGATACTGGCTTCAACCCCAGACCCCAGCTCACGCGCGGCCACATTCAGCAAGCCGTCGGCGTCGACCTGGAAGGTCACGCGAATCTTCGCCGCACCCGCCACCATCGCCGGGATGCCGCGCAATTCAAAGCGCGCCAGGGAGCGGCAGTCGCTGATCAGCTCGCGCTCGCCTTGCAGCACATGAATCATCATGGCCGTCTGGCCATCTTTGTAAGTGGTGAAGTCTTGAGCGCGGGCGACCGGGATGGTGGTGTTGCGTGGAATCACCTTCTCCATCAGGCCACCCATGGTTTCCAGCCCCAGGGACAGCGGAATCACGTCAAGCAACAGCAGTTCGCCGCCGTCACGCTTGTTACCCGCCAACGTGTCGGCCTGGATCGCTGCGCCGATAGCGACGACCTGGTCCGGGTCGATTTCAGTCAACGGCTGACGACCAAAAGCTTCGGCCACCGCCTCGCGGACACGCGGCACGCGCGTGGAACCGCCGACCATCACCACAGCACCGACGTCTTCAAGCTCGACACCGGAGTCACGCACCGCGCGACGGCAGGCTTTCAAGCTACGGGCCACCATCGGCTCGATCAACGCATCGAAGGCTTCGCGAGTCAGCTCGGCCGACCAGTCGCCGTAGGACACTTGCACAGAGGCCGCATCCGTCAGCGCTTCCTTGGCCGCGCAGGCAGCTTGCAGCAGGTTGCGCTGCGCGCCCGGGTCCAGATCGACGGACAAACCGGCACTGGTGATGATCCAGCCAGCGATAGCGTGATCGAAGTCATCGCCGCCCAGGGCGCTGTCGCCACCGGTGGCCAGCACTTCGAAGACACCGCCGGTCAGGCGCAGGATCGAGATATCAAAGGTGCCGCCGCCCAGGTCATAGATCGCAACCAGGCCCTCGGCGTGCTGGTCCAGGCCATAGGCCACAGCCGCAGCGGTCGGTTCGTTGAGCAGGCGCAGCACGTTCAGGCCGGCGAGCTTGGCCGCATCCTTGGTGGCCTGGCGCTGGGCATCATCGAAATAAGCGGGAACCGTGATCACCGCACCGACCAGTTCGCCGCCCAAGGTGTGTTCCGCACGCTGGCGCAGCACCTTGAGGATATCGGCCGACACTTCCACAGGACTTTTCGGGCCCTGCACGGTGTCGATGAACGGCATGTGCGACTCGCCGCCGACAAAGCGGTAAGGCAGCTGGTCGCCCAATTGCTTGACGTCGGACAGACCACGACCCATCAAGCGCTTGACCGACAGTACGGTATTCAAAGGATCGGTAGACGCTGCCAACTTGGCCGACTCACCGACTTCGGTGCGATCGACGTGGTAGCGCACGGCGGACGGCAGGATAACCTGGCCGTCAGCGTCGGGCAGCGGCTCGGACAGGCCGCTGCGCAAGGCAGCGACCAGGGAATTGGTAGTGCCCAGGTCAATCCCGACCGCCAGGCGACGCTGGTGCGGTTGAGGGCTTTGGCCGGGTTCGGCGATCTGCAGTAGAGCCATGGTAATCAGGTCTTATCTGTCTATCAGGCGTGCGACACGGGCAGCACTGGGTTAATCGTCGAGGCGCTCTTCTAGCTGGCGCACTTCGTAGGTGAGCTTGTCGAGGAACTGCATGCGCCGCATCAGGCGTTCGGCCTGCTCACGTTGCGCGGCATCATCCCAACAGGCTGCGAAGCTTTCGTTGAGCTCATCCTGGGCCGCTTTCAGACGACGCTTGAAGACCGCGACACCAGCCAGATCGGCTTCGTCCTGCAAGTCTTCAAGCTCTTCGCGCCACTGCATCTGCTGCATCAGGAAGTCCGGATCGTGCACCGTCACTTCCAGAGGCAACTCGCCCCCCTTCATCGCAAGCAGGTAACGCGCGCGCTTGGGCGGGCTCTTGAGCGTCTGATAGGCTTCATTGAGTCTGGCAGACTGCTCCAGCGCCAGGCGTTGCTCACGCTCGGAAGCGTCAGCGAAGCGGTCCGGATGTACGCCGCGCGCCAATTCTCGGTAGCGCGTGGCAAGCTGCTCAAGGTCCAGCCGAAAGCTCGGCTGCAGCTCGAATAAAGCGAAATGACAAGGAGTACCCACGAATAGCCTCAGATGTTGAAGCTTTCGCCGCAGCCACACTCACCGCGCACGTTGGGGTTGTTGAACTTGAAGCCTTCGTTCAACCCTTCCTTGACGAAATCGAGTTCGGTGCCGTCCAGGTAAGTCAGGCTTTTAGGGTCGATGATCACTTTCTCGCCGTGACTTTCGAACACCTGGTCTTCCGCAACCACCTCGTCGACAAACTCCAGCACATAGGCAAGGCCGGAACAGCCCGTGGTGCGCACACCCAGACGAATCCCCTCACCTTTACCGCGCCCATCCAGGGAGCGTCGCACGTGCCGTGCAGCCGCTTCTGTCATGCTGATAGCCATCGTTGACTCCTTACTCGTCGCCAAATGCTTAGATCAAGCCTTTCTTCTGCTTGTAGTCGCGAACGGCCGCCTTGATGGCGTCTTCCGCGAGTACCGAGCAGTGGATTTTCACGGGCGGCAGGGCCAGTTCTTCGGCCAGCTGAGTGTTCTTGATGGTCTCTGCTTCATCCAGAGTCTTGCCTTTCATCCACTCGGTCGCCAGGGAGCTGGAAGCGATGGCCGAACCGCAGCCATAAGTCTTGAACTTGGCATCTTCGATGATGCCCTGCTCGTTGACCTTGATCTGCAGGCGCATCACGTCGCCGCACGCCGGAGCGCCGACCATGCCGGTGCCGACATCAGGGTCTTCCGCGTTCATCTTGCCGACGTTGCGCGGGTTTTCGTAGTGGTCGATGACCTTTTCGCTGTAAGCCATGGTACTGAATCCTCACTCATCAGGGCCGCTCTGGAACCCTGTAGAAACGCCTGCGTTTTCCGCCACGTTCCTACAGAGCTTGGGTGGCGGCTTCTATATTTAGTGTGCCGCCCACTCGATCTTGGAGATATCGACACCGTCTTTGAACATGTCCCACAGCGGCGACAGGGTGCGCAGCTTGTTGACGGCTTCGCAGACTTTCTGCGCGGCGTAGTCGACTTGTTCTTCAGTGGTGAAGCGGCCGAAGGTAAAGCGGATCGAGCTATGTGCCAGTTCGTCGTTGCGGCCCAGGGCGCGCAGCACGTAGGACGGCTCAAGGGAGGCCGAGGTGCAGGCCGAACCGGACGAAACCGCCAGGTCCTTGAGCGCCATAATCAGCGACTCGCCTTCGACGTAGTTGAAGCTCAAATTCAGGTTATGCGGTACACGAGCGGTCATGCTGCCGTTGATGTACAGCTCTTCAAGGTTTTCGACCTGCTTGTAGAAGCGATCGCTCAAAGCCTTGATGCGCACGTTTTCGGCAGCCATGTCTTCCTTGGCCACACGGAACGCTTCGCCCATGCCGACGATCTGGTGGGTCGCCAGGGTACCGGAACGCATGCCGCGCTCGTGACCGCCACCGTGCATGGTGGCTTCGATGCGCACGCGGGGCTTGCGGCTCACGTACAGCGCGCCGATGCCTTTAGGGCCGTAGGTCTTGTGGGCAGAGAACGACATCAGGTCGACTTTCAGCTTCGACAGGTCGATATCGACTTTGCCAGTGGACTGGGCAGCGTCGACGTGCAGCAGGATACCTTTGGAGCGGGTGAGCTCGCCGATGGCCGCGATGTCGTTGATGGTGCCGATTTCGTTGTTCACGTGGATCACGGAAACCAGGATGGTGTCTTCACGCAGCGCGGCTTCGATCATGGCCGGGGTGACGATACCGTCGGTGGTTGGCTCAAGGTAGGTGACCTCGAAACCTTCACGCTCCAGTTGGCGCATGGTGTCCAGGACAGCCTTGTGCTCAATCTTGGTGGTGATCAGGTGCTTGCCTTTGGTCGCGTAGAAATGCGCGGCGCCCTTGATTGCCAGGTTGTCGGACTCGGTAGCACCGGAAGTCCAGACGATTTCACGAGGGTCGGCGCCAACCAGGTCCGCGACCTGACGACGAGCGTTCTCGACCGCTTCCTCGGCTTTCCAGCCGAAAACGTGGGAACGGGAGGCTGGGTTGCCGAAGTTTCCGTCAACCAGCAGGCATTCGCTCATCTTTTGCGCGACACGCGGATCAACCGGGGTGGTCGCTGAATAATCAAGGTAAATCGGCAATTTCATGGACTTTCTCCTAAATCAGGCTGGCTGGCGCACCGTTAGCTCTTCGGCTGTCACTCGACGGCGGACGCTTCAATCTTGTCCAGACGCGGCGCCTTGGTGTTGCAACGGCGCTGGTCCTGACGCTGGGCTACTTCTTGCACCTCACGGCGAGTCACAAGATCAGCCAAGCTGATACCACTCAAAAACTCATGGATCTGCAGGCTCAAGTCGCACCACAGGTGGTGCGTCAGGCAGGTGTCGCCGGCATGGCAATCACCCAGGCCCTGGCATTTGGTTGCGTCGACGGATTCGTTGACCGCATCGATCACCTGGGCTACCTGGATGCCCTGCATATCGCGGGACAGTTGGTAGCCGCCACCCGGCCCACGCACGCTGGAAACCAAGTTACTGCGACGCAATTTGGCGAACAGTTGCTCGAGGTAGGACAGGGAAATGCCTTGGCGCTCGGAGATATCGGCCAGGGACACCGGCCCAGTTTGCGCGTGCAAGGCCAAGTCGAGCATGGCGGTCACCGCGTATCGGCCTTTTGTAGTCAGTCTCATGGACAAGTACCAAGGTGTTTCAGAATGGGAGCAAGTATGCGATTCCCGAGTATTTAAGTCAACTATAAGACCTAGTACTTTAGTCAGGATTACCCGTAAAAAGGGCGCGCGAATCATAGCAGGATGGGCTGGGGACGAACAGCGCGAACAAGGCCGCGTAGAAACCCAGGGACCAATGGAGATCAAAATGTGGGAGGGGGCTTGCTCCCGATAGCGATGCATCAGTCATAAATGTAGTGACTGACACTCCGCTATCGGGAGCAAGCCCCCTCCCACACTGGATTTTTGGGGCTCATAGAGCCTCAGCTGGCCTTGGTAGCGGCTTCGCTCTTGATCTCGGCGAAGTCTTCTTCGCGCAGCTCAGGAAGATCTTTCGCACAGTAGCTGCTACCCAGCTCCTTCAGCGCACCACACATGCCATCCAACTTGCCATCGACCGCCTGCAGGTGGTCGAGCAACTGACCAATGGCACGCGCCACCGGGTCAGGCATGTCTTCGCTGACGCCGTAGGCATCGAAGCCGATCTTCTCGGCCATGGCCTTGCGCTTGGCTTCCTGCTCGTCGTCAGCCTGCGGCTTGACGATAATTCGGCCCGGAATGCCAACAACGGTAGCCCCCGGTGGGACAGCCTTGGTCACCACCGCGTTGGAGCCGACCTTGGCACCGGCACCGACGGTAAACGGCCCGAGCACCTTGGCCCCAGCCCCGACCACCACGCCATCACCCAGCGTCGGGTGGCGCTTGCCTTTATTCCAACTGGTACCGCCGAGCGTCACGCCCTGATAGAGAGTGACGTCATCACCAATCTCGGCCGTCTCGCCAATCACGATGCCCATGCCATGGTCGATGAAGAAGCGGCGCCCTACCTTGGCCCCCGGGTGAATCTCGATACCGGTCAGCCAGCGCCCGAAGTTCGAGACCAGTCGCGCCAGCCACTTCCAGCCCGCGCCCCACAAGGCACCGGACAGGCGGTGAAGCCAGATCGCGTGCATGCCCGGATAGCAGGTCAGCACTTCAAAGGCGTTGCGCGCCGCCGGGTCACGGTGGAAAACACTCTGGATATCTTCTCGCAAACGCTCGAACATTTTTAATCCTTCCGCTTAAGAAGCTCACCACGGGCCGCTTTCTGGGTTTCCGTGAGGATGCCACGCAATATATTCATTTCTGCCCGGCTCACCGAGCTACGCCCGTACAGGCGGCGCAGGCGCGCCATCAAGTGCCGTGGTTTTTCAGGATCGAGGAACTCGATGGCTACCAGGGTTTGCTCCAGGTGCTCATAGAATCGTTCCAGCTCGTCCATGGTGGCCAGTTCGCCACTTTTGGTCGAGGCAACCTCTTCCTTTTCCACTTTGCTCGGCTGGCCGGCAGCCGCCAGCCAAGCCATGCGCACTTCATAGGTCAACACCTGCACGGCCGCCCCAAGGTTCAGCGAACTGAACCCGGGGTCTGATGGAATGTGCACGTGGTAATGACATCGCTGCAGCTCTTCATTGGTCAGGCCGGAGTCTTCACGGCCGAACACCAAGGCAATTTCAGCGCCACCGGCCGCCTCCTCCACCACTTTGGTGCCGCATTCACGCGGGTCCAGCAGTGGCCATGGGATACGACGGTCACGCGCACTGGTGCCGAGCACCAGGTTGCAGCCGACCAAGGCGTCTTCCAAGGTGGCAACAACCTGGGCCTTCTCAAGAATGTCATTGGCGCCCGAAGCGCGAGCATCGGCCTCGTGGTGCGGGAACACACGCGGTTCGACCAGCACCAGGCGCGTCAGCCCCATGTTTTTCATGGCTCGCGCCACCCCGCCGATGTTGCCGGGATGACTGGTATTGACCAAGACGACACGAATGTTTTGCAGCAAGGGAGGCGCTCTCGGACACAGGAAAGGGGAGCAAATCTTACAGAACAGCCTAAGGTTATGCCACGAAAGCGAACGTCGTCCTTCACCTGAAGAAAGTTTCTGCTAGAATGCGCGGCTTTCTTTAACAACCTTAGGTGACACATCCATGCAGCCCATGCTGAATATCGCGCTGCGCGCCGCCCGCAGCGCCAGTGAATTGATCTTCCGCTCCATCGAGCGCCTGGATACCATCAAGGTCGACGAAAAAGACGCCAAGGATTATGTATCCGAGGTGGATCGCGCCGCCGAACAGAAAATCATCGACGCTCTGCGCAAGGCCTACCCTACCCACGGCATCCTCGGCGAAGAAACCGGCCTGCACAAAGGTAGCGGCGAAGGTGAAGACTACCTGTGGATCATCGACCCACTGGACGGTACCACCAACTTCCTGCGCGGCATCCCGCACTTTGCCGTGAGCATTGCCTGCAAATACCGTGGCCGCCTGGAACACGCCGTTGTGCTGGACCCAGTGCGCCAGGAAGAATTCACCGCCAGCCGTGGCCGTGGCGCCCAACTGAACGGTCGTCGCCTGCGCGTCAGCGGCCGCACCAGCCTGGAAGGCGCTCTGCTGGGCACCGGCTTCCCGTTCCGCGATGACCAGATGGACAACCTGGAAAACTACCTGGGCATGTTCCGCGCCCTGGTTGGCCAGACCGCCGGCATCCGCCGCGCCGGTGCCGCCAGCCTGGACCTGGCATACGTCGCAGCCGGTCGTTTTGATGCATTCTGGGAATCGGGCCTGTCCGAGTGGGACATGGCCGCAGGCGCCCTGCTGATCCAAGAGGCCGGCGGCCTGGTGAGCGACTTCACCGGCGGTCACGACTTCCTGGAAAAAGGCCACGTCGTTGCCGGCAACACCAAATGCTTCAAGGCAGTACTGACGGCGATCCAGCCGCACCTGCCGGCTTCGCTGAAGCGCTAAGCGAGCGAGCACAAAAAAAGCACCCCTCGGGGTGCTTTTTTTATGCACTGCGTTTGACCCACACCTGACGACCAGCAACAACCAAATAGCAAATGTGGGAGGGGGCTTGCTCCCGATAGCAGGGTGCCAGTTGCCACATTTGTGACTGATGCACCGCTATCGGGAGCAAGCCCCCTCCCACACTGGAATTGAACCAGGCTTGGAATTACTGCTGGTTCTGACCCAGGATCAGGCGACCTTCTTTGTCGACCGGAATCTGGCCACCTGGATCGCGATCCATACGCACGGTGCCTTCCTTGCCATCCAGGTTGTAACGCACGTCATACCCGACAACCTTGTCGCTGATGTCGTTGACGGTGTTACAGCGAGTCTGCGTAGTCGTGTAGGTATCACGGTTCTGCATGCCTTCCTGAACCTTGTTACCGGCATAACCGCCACCGACCGCACCGGCCACGGTGGCCAGCTTCTTACCATTACCGCCACCGACCTGGTTACCCAACAGGCCACCGGCCAAGGCACCGACCACGGTACCGACGATCTGGTGCTGATCCTGTACCGGCCGCTGCCGGGTCACTGCAACGTCCTTGCACACTTCGCGAGGCGTTTTGATCTGGGTTTTGACCGGCTGCACCGCCAACACTTGCGCATACTCAGGGCCGCTTTTAACCAGGCTGTAGGTGGCAACAGCGCCCCCGGCAGTCACACCGACAGCACCCAGTACCGCACCAACCAGCAACGACTTGTTCACGTTGAACCTCCTGACCATCACAAGCGGACCGAAACGTCCGCGCTATACCCAGCCTTGGAGCAAAAAAAAAGGCGCGAGTTCAATACTCACGCCTTCTTTGTAACAGCAGATCAACGAGTACCCATCAAGGGCGGTCGTCGACCTCCTTGCCGGTAGCGGCCGGAGGGATCAAGTCTTCGCTGTTGAGGTTCAGCCAGATCAACACCACGTTGGCGATGTAGATCGACGAGTAGGTACCCGCCAGGACGCCGATGAACAGCGCCAGGGAGAAGCCCCACAGGTTGTCACCACCGAAGATCATCAGCGCAGCGATCGCCAGCAAGGTGGAGATCGATGTCGCCATGGTCCGCAGCAGCGTCTGGGTGGTGGAGACGTTGATGTTCTCGATCAACGACGCCTTGCGCAGTACGCGGAAGTTCTCACGAACCCGGTCGAATACCACGATGGTGTCGTTGAGCGAGTAGCCGATGATCGCCAGTACGGCGGCCAGTACGGTCAGGTCGAAGGTCACCTGGAAGTACGCCAGGATACCCACGGTCACGATCACGTCGTGGATCAGCGACACAATGGCGCCGACACCGAACTTCCACTGAAAGCGGAAGGCCAGGTAGATCATGATGCCGACCAGCGCCATCAGCATGCCGAGGCCGCCCTGGTCGCGCAGCTCTTCACCCACCTGCGGGCCTACGAACTCGACGCGCTTGACCGAAGCCGGGTTGTCGCCACCGACCTTCTGCAAGGCATCGGCAACCTGGTGACCCAGTTGCGGGTCTTCGCCCGGCATACGCACCAGCAGGTCGGTCGTAGCACCGAAGCTCTGCACGATGGCTTCGTGATAGCCGGCTTTGACCAGCTCGTTGCGCACCAGGGTGACGTCGGCCGGCTTCTCGTAGGTCAGCTCGATGAGCGTACCGCCGGTGAAGTCCAGACCGTAGTTCAGGCCCTTATGGAACCAGCTGAACAACGCCAGAACGGTAAGGAGCATGGTGAAGCCGAACGCAACGTTGCGAACGCCCATGAAGTTGATTGTACGTAACATGGCAGCCCCTTAAATCCACAACTTCTTGAAGTCACGCCCGCCAAAGATCAGGTTGACCATTGCGCGGGTCACCATGATGGCCGTGAACATCGAGGTAAAGATACCGAGGGACATGGTGACCGCAAAACCCTTGACCGGGCCGGTGCCCATGGCAAAGAGAATCCCGCCGACCAGCAAGGTGGTCAGGTTGGAGTCGAGAATCGCGGTAAATGCCCGGCCGAAGCCTTCGTTGATTGCACGCTGTACGCTCATGCCCGCCGCGATCTCTTCACGAATCCGCGAGAAGATCAGCACGTTGGCGTCTACCGCCATACCCATGGTGAGCACGATACCGGCGATACCCGGCAGGGTCAGCGTAGCGCCCAGCAACGACATCAGCGCCAGCAGCATCACCATGTTGCCCGCCAGGGCCACGGTGGCGATGATGCCGAAGAAGCGGTAGATGGCGATGATGAACAGCGACACGAACAGCATGCCCCACAAGGCGGCGTCGATACCTTTGGTGATGTTGTCGGCACCCAGGCTCGGGCCGATGGTGCGCTCTTCAGCGAAGTACATCGGTGCAGCCAGGCCACCGGCACGCAGCAGCAGTGCCAGTTCGGACGACTCGCCCTGGCCGTTCAGGCCGGTGATGCGGAATTGAGCACCCAGCGGCGACTGGATGGTCGCCAGGCTGATGATCTTCTTCTCTTCCTTGAAGCTCTGCACCGGTACGTCTTTCTCGACACCGTTGACCACTTGCTTGGTGTAGGTGGTCACCGGGCGCTGCTCGATGAAGATCACCGCCATGCTGCGACCGACGTTGCTGCGCGTGGCGCGACTCATCAGTTCGCCGCCGTGGCCATCCAGGCGGATGTTCACTTCAGGAGTACCGTGCTCGCCGAAACCGGCCTTGGCGTCGGTCACCTGGTCACCGGTAATGATCAGGCTACGCTCGATCAGAGCCGGAGGACGGTTGCCTTCACGGAACTCGAATTCCTCGGCAGTGGCGCGGGAAGCCCCCGGCTCAGCGGCCAGACGGAATTCCAGGTTGGCAGTTTTACCCAGGATACGCTTGGCTTCAGCGGTGTCCTGTACGCCCGGCAGCTCAACCACGATGCGGTTGGCGCCCTGGCGTTGAACGATCGGCTCGGCCACGCCCAGCTCGTTGACGCGGTTACGTACCGTGGTCAAGTTCTGCTTGATGGAGTATTCGCGGATTTCCGCCAGCTTGGCCGGGGTCATCGCCAGACGCAGTACAGGTTGACCGTTCAGGTCGGCCGGTACGATGTCGAAATCGTTGAAGTTCTTGCGGATCAGCGCACGGGCCTGTTCGCGGGAAGCTTCGTCAGAGAAGCCCAGCTGGATGGCACCGTTGAGCTGCGGCAGGCTGCGATAACGCAACTTCTCTTTGCGCAGCAGGCTCTTCACGTCGCCTTCGTAGACTTTCAGGCGAGCGTCGAGGGCTTTGTCCATGTCGACTTCCAGCAGGAAGTGCACCCCACCGGACAAGTCCAGGCCCAGCTTCATCGGATGCGCGCCGATCTTGCGCAGCCAGGTAGGCGTGGTCTGTGCCAGGTTGAGCGCGACAACGTAGTCGTCACCCATGGCCTTGCGCACCACGTCTTTGGCCGGCAATTGGTCTTCGGCCTTGGTCAGGCGCAGCAAGCCGCCCTTCGCATCAGCCGACAGTGTTGCCGCCTTGACCTGGATACCAGCGTCGGTGAGCGCTTTGCTCGCGCGTTCCAGGTCAGCCTGATTGACTTGCAGCGAAGTGCTGGCACCGGTGATCTGGATCGCCGGGTCATCAGGATAGAGATTGGGAGCGGAATAAATAAAACCGATCGCCAGCACCGCCAGGATCAGTACGTATTTCCACAGAGGGTATTTGTTCAGCATCACGCCGCCCGCTTATAACGCGGGGCGCCTTGCGCGCCCCGTCGATTGGTAAAGGTTGTTACTTAGATCGCTTTGAGCGTGCCTTTTGGCAGCGTGGCGGCGATAGCGCCCTTCTGGAACTTCATTTCTACGGTGTCGGAGACTTCCAGTACCACGAAAGCATCGGAAACCTTGGTGATCTTGCCGGCGATACCGCCAGTGGTCACCACTTCGTCACCTTTCTGCAGGCTGCCCAGCAGGTTTTTCTGCTCTTTGGCACGCTTGGCCTGTGGACGCCAGATCATCAGGTAGAAGATGACCAGGAAGCCGACCAGGAAAATCCACTCGAAACCACCGCCCATAGGGCCGGCAGCGGCAGGCGCAGCGGCGTCAGCCATGGCGTTAGAGATAAAAAAGCTCATTTAGCACTCCAGTTGCAAATAGTGAATCTTAGGGTCGGAAAACTCAGTCCAAGGGCGGCACAGGCAGCCCGCGCTTGGCATAGAAGGCATCGACGAAGGCGGCCAATGTACCCTGTTGAATAGCCTCGCGCAAACCAGCCATCAGGACTTGGTAATGACGCAAATTGTGGATGGTATTCAACATGCTACCCAGCATTTCTCCGCACTTGTCCAGATGGTGCAGATAAGCACGGGAGAAGTTCTGGCAGGTGTAGCAATCACAGGTGGGATCCAGCGGCGAATCATCATGGCGATGGAACGCGTTACGGATCTTCAGCACGCCGGTGTCGATGAACAGATGCCCATTGCGGGCATTACGGGTTGGCATCACGCAATCGAACATGTCCACCCCGCGGCGCACACCCTCTACGAGATCCTCCGGTTTGCCAACGCCCATAAGGTAACGAGGTTTGTCAGTCGGCATCAGGCCCGGCAGGTAATCCAGCACCTTGATCATCTCGTGCTTGGGCTCGCCCACCGACAGACCGCCGATGGCCAGGCCGTCAAAGCCGATCTTGTCCAGGCCTTCCAGCGAGCGTTTGCGCAGGTTTTCATGCATGCCGCCCTGCACGATACCGAACAGCGCCGCAGTGTTGTCGCCATGGGCATTCTTCGAGCGCTGGGCCCAACGCAACGACAGCTCCATGGACACCCGCGCCACGTCTTCGTCGGCCGGGTACGGCGTGCATTCGTCGAAAATCATCACGATGTCGGAGCCCAGGTCACGCTGCACCTGCATCGACTCTTCCGGGCCCATGAACACCTTGGAGCCATCCACCGGCGAGGCGAAGGTCACGCCCTCCTCCTTGATCTTGCGCATGGCACCCAGGCTGAACACCTGGAAACCACCGGAGTCGGTGAGGATCGGGCCTTGCCACTTCATGAAATCGTGCAGGTCGCCATGCTTCTTGATCACTTCCGTGCCCGGGCGCAGCCATAGGTGGAAGGTGTTGCCCAGGATAATCTCGGCGCCGGTGGCGACGATATCGCGCGGCAGCATGCCCTTGACGGTGCCGTAGGTGCCGACCGGCATGAAGGCCGGGGTCTCCACCGTGCCAAGCGGGAAGGTCAGGCGCCCGCGACGGGCCTTGCCGTCGGTGGCGAGCAATTCAAACGACATACGACTCATGGCTGTTCCTCAGGGCCGGCTTCTCCAGGAGCAGTCGGCGCCGGGTTGCGGGTGATGAACATCGCATCACCGTAGCTGAAAAAACGGTACTCGTTGGCGATGGCGGCTTGATAAGCGGCCATGGTTTCCGGGTAACCGGCAAATGCCGACACCAGCATCAACAGCGTGGATTCCGGCAAATGAAAGTTGGTGACCAGGCAATCGACCACATGGAACGGCCGGCCTGGGTAGATAAAGATATCGGTGTCGCCGCTGAACGGCTTGAGCACGCCATCACGCGCCGCGCTCTCCAGCGACCGCACACTGGTGGTGCCCACCGCCACGACGCGCCCGCCACGGGCCTTGCAGGCGTTGACCGCATCCACCACATCCTGGCCGACTTCCAGCCACTCGCTGTGCATATGGTGGTCTTCGATGTTATCCACACGCACCGGCTGAAACGTGCCGGCCCCCACGTGCAGGGTCACATAGGCGGTCTCGACGCCCTTGGCGGCAATCGCCTCCAGCAGCGGCTGGTCGAAATGCAGCCCGGCCGTGGGCGCGGCGACCGCGCCCGGGCGCTGGGAGTAAACCGTCTGATAGCGCTCGCGGTCCGCGTCTTCGTCGGGGCGGTCTATATAAGGAGGCAGCGGCATGTGGCCGACACGTTCCAGCAACGGCAACACTTCCTCGGCGAACTTGAGTTCGAACAGCGCATCATGACGCGCCACCATCTCGGCTTCGCCACCGCCATCAATCAAGATGGCCGAGCCCGGTTTCGGCGACTTGCTGGAGCGCACATGGGCCAGCACGCGATGGCTGTCCAGCACCCGCTCCACCAGAATTTCCAGCTTGCCGCCGGAAGCTTTCTGGCCAAACAGCCGCGCCGGAATCACCCGGGTATTGTTGAACACCATCAGATCGCCTGGGCGCAAATGCTCAAGCAAATCAGTGAATTGACGGTGTGCGAGGGCACCACTGACCCCGTCCAGGGTCAGCAGTCGGCTGGCGCGACGCTCGGCCAAAGGGTGGCGAGCAATCAGCGAATCCGGGAGTTCAAAAGTAAAGTCAGCAACGCGCATGATGGGGTTCGTCTAGCAGGGCCGGGAAGTCTAGCGGAAATAGTGAAAATAGACCATGAAACGTGATTGACCAACGGTAATCTCATCTCTATACTTCGCCGCCATTGAGCCCTGATGGCGGAATTGGTAGACGCGGCGGATTCAAAATCCGTTTTCGAAAGGAGTGGGAGTTCGAGTCTCCCTCGGGGCACCATCTTAAAAAAAGACCTTGAAATTCAAGGTCTTTTTTTTCGTCTGCAGAAAAGTGCGCGGCCACCGGAATGACTATTCACCGCCCACAATCAACCTGAAACACAATCCCTTTGTAGGAGCTGGCTTGCCTGCGAAGACACCCGCCCCAACACCTCAAATTCCCCGTCTACACACCACCCGCATCCCCCTCCTCCGCCACTCCATTCGGCAACATCCCATTCGCCAAATCATCCACCACCGCCTTCGCCATCTCCCCCAAATAATGCGCCGCCCAGGCAAAGCGATCGGCGCCTGTGTCCATGGCGGCATCCAAGGCGAGCATTTTTGAACAGTGGAGCAGTTCGGAAGCGTGCTCCAGGGCATCGCGGATGGGTACACCGGAATTGACGCGGAATAGGCGGTGGAGGTTGGGGTGTTTGCCGCAGGTGGAGAAGGTGATGATGCCGAGAGTTTTGTTTGGGGGTGGGTTGATCATTGGCCACCTCCGACCTGAGCGGCGGTGTCGATTACGGTACTGCGCGGGTACGACCTGTCAGAAACGTTCATTGTTTGAGCTCCTAATGTAGAGAGCTGCCACGTTCGTTTCTCATGCGAATGGGTGGCAGCTATGCGCGGGCTGAGAAACCGGGACAATAGGAACCCGGCAGACCCGAAGGTCTCCCACGCATAGCCGCCATGACACAGACATGCGAGCACAAAAAAGCGCCAACAGTCTAATGGATGGTGGCGCCTATGCGCCTATTGTTTCTCGGATTCTCAAGTCCGGTCGCTGGGTTGGTAGCGACGGGGAGAAGGTAGCGCGGGAACGACGGGAGATGAAAGTTAGTATCTGTGGCTAGAGATTTCCGGTGGACTGCTTGAGGGTTGCGAGGGTTTGGAGGAAGAAACGTGGTATGACCCCGATTACATGAAGGACTGAGTGGCAGCTTTTGGCCGTTTTTTGCCGTTTGTGACGAGTAGCAATCGGCCAATAGCATTCATTCGTGCGCGGCTGCTATCGGCTAGACGCGACCGCTCTAAGGTGCCTACTAATCACCAATTCCCTGTTGATCAGGGGCGTCGTCATTGACCTCTGTGGCCGACTCGGTATTAAGCCGAGGTCGAAGATCCAGTATTTTTACAAGAATCCGGACTTCGTGGCCCACCTCTTCCATAATTTGACCGGCTTCTTCTTCTAACATGGTCCTTAACTGTCCAAGGTCGATCCTTGCGCCAGTATCAGGGTGCTCCCATTGTCGCGAGGACGCTACGGTCAGCATCAAACAGCCAGTTTTGCAGCTGTCAGCCGCCATATATTTAGTCAACAGCTGATCGCGCAAGGTGCGTTTCAACACTGCACCAGACCAGCCGTTCTCACCTACTTTTAATTCAATTGTCGCTTGCTGGCCGGACGAAGAGCGCATTCGTACGTCCGTCTCTTTCTCATCGGCAGTCACAGCCTCTTGATCAACGGTGTAAAGTTCGTTCGCTGTATCCCTCAACCGCCGAGCAATTTCCCGGCGCATGAGTTTTTCTGATTTTATATTCGCCCAATTTTCACGAGGGGACACATCCTGCAGTAGCAGGTCATCGATATCGTCCAACCTGTCCTGCATCAAACCAAACATTTCATCGCGGGTCTTGGGAGGTGCTTCGCCGATGTCGTCCAGAAGAGAAATTTCGTCCTCAGTCATCTCGGCCTTATCCATTTCCTCCGCTGCTTTTTGCTTCGCCAAAAGTGCGAGTCTATCTCTGAAATGCGCAAAGAGTGGATCGACAACCAACTCCATCTTTGCAGCCCAGGCTTCGGGCCCCGTCAGCGCGAGCACAGCACTTAACAGAGTATTACGCGCCTGCTCTGCATGGTCTCGCGTTGTAGGCGTAAACGTCCCTTCCCTGTGCAGATCATCTCTGGGACGGACATGCTGGTAGGCGAGTCGCAAGAGCCGTACGCGCTGGCTGACAGTGAAATTTTCGCCCCCCAGATCAAAAGACCATCTGCTCCATCGGCCTCCAAATACACTGGAAAAAAAGTCGACTCCGGGCCCCTCGGCCGCTGGGACTATTTGTAGAAGAAGTCGTGCCAACTCGAGGGTAGCCGCTTCAGGGTCCAAGGCGAAAAGCGCAGACAGCCACAGGTGGACGAACGTTGGTTTGCCGGCCACTCGCAATTTTTCCAATACAGTATCGCGAAGTAAGACTCGGTCGCCCTCGACGTTTTGGCTCATGAGTATTGCCAAGACCGACTTTGGCCGCTCCCATATAGCAGGGCCACTGTCTTCAGTCTGAACCGGCTCTATAAAAAAGCTCATCCAGCTTTGCAAATCGACGATGAAAAGCTGTGCGACGAATGATGAGGAATTTTTGACGACGTTTAATACGTTGAAATAATCACCATGTCCGCTAACCTTTTCGAGCTCCCATCGCAATTGCCTGCCAAGGACGCTCTGAACGACATCAGGAAACGCTTTTGCGAGCTGCTCTATCCACGCAGGGCAGCCCAGATACTCCAGTGGGATGTAATGTGCAGCAGTCCAAGCCTGTGCTTCGCTGATTTTTGTTGCCCAAAGCGGATCTTCGGCTTCCGCCCATAGCGCCGTCAGTCCAAGTTGCCAGCGAACCTGAACAACATGGACTTCGTCTTGCGTTCGATCCATGGGTAAGGTCGGGCATTGTGTCGGCCATAGCGTACGCATCCTGGCGCGCAAATGTTTGGTGACCAAAGTGCCAAAGTGCTGCTCCAGAAAACGTCTGTTCCAGCTAGATACCTGGTTCGACCCAGGTGCCCTTTCCATGATGTCCCACAGCTCTTCCAACGTACGCTCGCCAACAGGAGAATCCAGCACCCCCTCTGGATCGTCAATCAGTTGTTGCCAGAAGTCCATCCAGTACTGGCTCTCGTCGCTGGCACGACGCGCGGCTACAAGCTCACGCTCCGCATCACGCCTCTCATATTCCAACATCTGCGCAGACTTGCTTGGTGGCTGCAACGCTGCATCTATCCTCGCCAGTAAGGTCGGATTGTCAGTAACTAGAGGCCTGAGCGTCTCAACGTAGCTCGTCCATTCCTGAGAATGATCAGCCGCATGCATGAGTGATGCTTCCAACATAAGTTGGCGCATGTCGAGAGGGCTCTGACGGTCGGCCAGGGCCGCATGAATCCATTCAGAATCCTGGGCATGATTCAGGTATATCGCTCCGCTAGAATTCGATGCGTATAACCGTGGCCAGGGTTCGTTTTTAGCTTTAAGTCGTTGCCGTAGGTTATCCTCGCTGGAAAACACAAGCTCTCTTATCTGCGAAGGCGCACTGGCAAACATCGCCCTGATCGATTTGAAGTGTTCACCGCGAAGGTGAAGTGATGAGGCTATCGCCAAGGCGAGAACAAGTCCTTCGACTACCCTCTGAGTGGCCAGCCCCAGTATAGAGAGCCGCAGCCCCGCGATAGCGAGCAACGGTACAAAATCAGGACGTAATACGCAGATATGCGGCCAATCTTCTGACCAAGATACGTTTTCATTAAGCTGGATCGAGAGCGCGTCAAAGAGTCGCTGGAGCTCATCGGCGCTGAGGTTGGCGTCCCGTACCGTTCGTGTTAAATACCCCATTCGCCCGCTTGCCGGATTCGTCACCACCGATAAGCTGGCTAGCAATTGCACCAGCACTTCGGGTTCCAAATAGACTGGGAAAAGCTCATTTATAGCCCCACGAATGAGTCGCTCTGACCAACGCTCAGAAGGCTCCTGCATTTCTCGTGCGAGCGTTGATAAGCGCGGATCAGTCAACTGCACGAGGGCGTCGATCGCAGTCAGACGCTCGTCATCTTCTACTGACGGATCCGTGGCGATCGCATACACAAGGTCACTGCAATCACGCATCTCTGCGTATGCAACGAGCTGAAGCAGTAGCTGTCGAACTTCAGTATTCTCAATCCCCCGCTCCAGCATCTCCCTAACCGTTGAGGACAAATCTTGTGAAGCGAAACGGCTAACCTGCAACGACGGTATTTTCAGTCCGCGCCAGCCCCCATCGCCGTACCGAGAGACAAAAGCTTGAAGCGCCTCGACTCGCCGCTCTGGGCTCAGAGACTCTGGATCACCCTCAGAAAGCAGAACCTCCGGTTCTCGATCTCGAATTTCTTCGAAAATACTGGGGTTCGACTCCGCTAACCACCCGGCTATTGGTCGCATGGATGGTTTGATGACTTTGATGTTGTGTGATGTCTCAGCAAACAAGAGGCGCTTGACGGCTTTAAGCGACATGCCAGCAGATAAGCGATTGTTGAGGCGATAAGCCGCCAGGTACTCCGCTACCGATCGATGGTGGAACCGGACGCGCCCATAGTTTGCAAACCCAAAAATACTACGTTCCAAAAGAATCTGGATATCTTTGGCACTCCAGTCGCTCAGTACCCGACCAGGATCTAATGCGATTGACTGCGGGTTGGCCTCCAAATCGGATTCCGTGTTGTGACGGATCGTCAACTTACGGGCCAGCAGAGCGGCGAGGGCAAGTCGGCTAGCGCCCTCCAGCGCACGCGCAGGAGATATCTCGTCAGGTCGATCAATGCGTGCTTTGAGCTTCACCTGGACGTTTTGTGAAACCTGCTCCCGATGGGTTCGGATGCTTCTTGAGGCTCGCCAGTCAGCGCAGAGCTCAATCAGGTCTTGCGGGCGCCTGGCAAAATCCTGAGCGTTCTTCTCACGAATGGAGGCGACAAAACTATCGATATCCGTCACTAGTTGAGTGGCAGCCATTTCTCGAATTTGCGTGTCAGACAATGGGTGTAGCATGACGATAAGAAGCTCTGCTGCGCGATCCCCGTCCTCTTCTGTATCTTTTTGTTTCCCTTGGCCTGATGCGACCTCAGCAAATCGCTCTGCGCTTGGCGAAGCGGTATCTTCGAGGCTGATCTGGCACGGAAAATATCGACGAATCAAATGTTGATCCACGGGAATCGGCCGGGTCGTAATGACGATGCGAACCCTGTCCAGGTTCCCCTGAAGCTTTTTGCTCAGCTTGTTTAATACGACCTTGAATGAACCCAGCGTGAGCTGTAGCTCATCGATTGAATCCAAAAAAAATGTAGCGACGTCGGACTGGCTTATCTGCCAAGCATGGAACCGGCTTTCTTCCTCCTGAGACAGGAGATCCTCGAATGGAGACTGCGCCAGGTCTGATAATTCTAGGAAAAACGTCGGCTCACCTCCTTTCCAGAGCTGCTGGTGTTGAGCCCGACACTCAAATGTTTTGCCCGTCCCTGCCTCAGAAACAATCAACACGCGCATGGACTTCAGTAGCTCGTCCCAGTCGATGGTTGGAGTCAAACCAAGCTGGTCGCGCAGTATCAGATTCTCAATGTCTGCGGCCTTTTCTTGAGAGAGGGTGCCAAAGGCGCGTCGAATACGTGAGGACTGAGTAGTGATTGAGCTCATAGAGAGAACGCCGAGGGACGAAATAGGGCTTTTGTAGTTCATTTCTCAAACGGTGTCTGCAAAATTGCAGACTGAGCGCCCCATCGTTTTGGTAGATAGGCTAAATGACCGCTTGTGGCCGAGGCAGTGTAAAAACGCAAACTCCGTTTTGACGTGTGCGTTGCTACGCAAAATCTGCCCGCATTTGGTTAGTCAGCTGACCTGAAATTTGAGTAGGAGTGCGGTTTTTGTTCCGGTTCACACCGAGAGACCTACTCAAAAACGTTTTTACACAGCCTCGGCCGGTAGCGGCCCTTCTAAGCTAAAGACTCTAGTCCGATCATCATAAGCCGCTCCTCGCAGAGCAGTTCTTGATGTAACACCTATTTGCCCTATAACACGTCTATCGGCAAACGAAACACAGCTGTGTGATGCACAATAAATCATTTAAAAACATATACTTAAAAAATATCGTCACACCCGTAACACGGTTTTATTAGGGTATCCCCCCGAGCCCCATCAGTATTGCTCCTCCAGCGATAGGAGATCGATCATGTTCTTGGCTTTGATTAGACAGCGGGGTGAACTGGTCAAGTAATCTTGGACACTGATTACGGTTCACGCCGCCAACCTTTCCTTCACGACCGGCGACCTGTAGTCGTTATAGCTGTGAGGCCTGCTGATGTTGTAGCGCGAGACATAGCGCTGCACATCTGCCCGGGCCTCATGCTCCAGTTGGTAGCCCGCTTCAGGCACCCACTCGGACTTCAAACTACCAAAGAAACGCTCCATCGGGGCATTGTCCCAGCACTCGCCTTTACGGCTCATACTTT
>NZ_PYWX01000062.1 GCF_003031675.1 Pseudomonas palleroniana
ACCGGTTGACGAAGTGTATCTGACACATATCGATCGCACGGTTTGGGGCCGCTTCGCAGCCCAGCGGGAGCAAGCTCCCTCGCCACAACAAGCTCGCTCCTACAAGGAGACGTGCTTTTAGTCTTCCAGCAGCTCTTCAGCCTGGCCCAGGATGTTCTCCAGGGTGAAGCCGAACTCTTCGAACAGTGCTGGCGCCGGCGCCGACTCACCGTAGGTGGTCATGCCGATCACACGGCCTTCCAGGCCCACGTACTTGTACCAGTAGTCGGCGTGAGCCGCTTCGATGGCAATGCGCGCGCCGACTTGCAGCGGCAATACCGATTGCTTGTAGCTCGCGTCCTGGGCTTCGAACACGCTGGTGCAAGGCATCGAAACAACACGAACCTTGCGGCCTTGCTCGGTCAGCTTGTCATAAGCCTGAACCGTGAGACCCACTTCGGAACCGGTGGAGATCAGGATCAGTTCCGGCTCGCCGGCGCAGTCCTTGAGCACGTAGCCGCCGCGGCTGATGTCGGCGATCTGCGCGTCGGTACGCACCTGGTGCTGCAGGTTCTGACGCGAGAAGATCAGCGCCGATGGGCCGTCCTTGCGCTCGATCGCATGCTTCCAGGCCACCGCGGATTCCACCGCGTCGGCAGGGCGCCAGGTGTCCAGGTTCGGCGTGGTGCGCAGGCTGGTCAGTTGCTCGACCGGCTGGTGCGTCGGGCCGTCTTCGCCCAGGCCGATGGAGTCGTGGGTGTACACATGGATCACACGCTTCTTCATCAGCGCGGCCATGCGCACGGCGTTGCGTGCGTATTCCATGAACATCAGGAAGGTCGCGCCGTAAGGCACCAGGCCGCCGTGCAGCGACACGCCGTTCATGATGGCGCTCATGCCGAATTCGCGCACGCCGTAGTACATGTAGTTGCCGCTGGCATCTTCAGCCGAGACACCTTTGCAACCTTTCCACAGGGTCAGGTTGGAACCGGCCAGGTCAGCCGAACCGCCGAGGATCTCAGGCAGCAGCGGGCCGAAGGCATTCAGGGTGTTCTGGCTGGCTTTACGGCTGGCGATGGTCTCGCCCTTGGCCGCGACTTCGGCGATGTAGGCCGAGGCTTTTTCCGCGAAATCGGCAGGCAGGTCACCGGCCAGGCGGCGTACCAGTTCGTTGGCCAACTCAGGGAACTGAGCGGAGTAGGCAGCAAAACGCTGATCCCATTCGGCTTCAGTGGCCAGACCTTTTTCCTTGGCGTCCCATTCGGCATAGATGTCGGCAGGAATTTCAAAGGGGCCGTGGTTCCACTTCAGCGCTTCGCGGGTCAAGGCGATTTCCGCGTCACCCAGCGGGGCGCCGTGGCAGTCTTCCTTGCCTTGCTTGTTCGGCGAGCCGAAACCGATGGTGGTCTTGCAGCATATCAGGGTTGGCTGCGCGCTCTTGCGAGCGGTGTCGATAGCGGTCTTGATTTCTTCCGGGTCGTGGCCGTCGACGTTGCGGATCACCTGCCAGTTGTAGGCTTCGAAACGCTTCGGGGTGTCATCGGTGAACCAGCCTTCGACTTCGCCGTCGATGGAGATGCCGTTGTCATCGTAGAAGGCAATCAGCTTGCCCAGGCCCAGGGTGCCGGCCAGGGAAGCGACTTCGTGGGAAATGCCTTCCATCATGCAGCCATCACCCAGGAACACATAGGTGTGGTGGTCGACGATGTCGTGGCCAGGGCGGTTGAACTGTGCGCCCAGCACTTTTTCAGCCAGTGCGAAGCCGACGGCGTTCGCCAGGCCCTGGCCCAGGGGGCCGGTGGTGGTCTCCACGCCTGGGGTGTAGCCGAATTCCGGGTGGCCCGGAGTGCGGCTGTGCAGCTGGCGGAAGCTCTTGAGGTCATCGATGGTGACGTCGTAGCCGGTCAGGTGCAGCAGCGAGTAGATCAGCATCGAGCCATGGCCGTTGGACAGCACGAAGCGGTCACGGTCGGCGAACGACGGGTTGCTCGGGTTGTGCTTCAGGTAGTCACGCCAAAGTACCTCGGCGATATCCGCCATGCCCATCGGGGCACCGGGATGGCCGCTGTTGGCTTTTTGCACGGCATCCATGCTGAGGGCACGAATGGCGTTGGCACGCTCACGACGGCTGGGCATCGCTGATCTCCTGGGGATTTTGAATAGACAATGAATAAAAGAAACGGAAAAAAGGACCGGCATTTTCCCTCAGCCACCGCCTGCGGGCAATGACAGATAGTCACTTGGCGGTGTTTTTCCTGTGCTTTAAGCGGCAATCGCCTGCAGAAACCTTTCACCGGTTCGTCCCAAGACTATACCGACTGCTTATAACCGCCACTTATCGTTCAATATCAAAACTTTTTGATATTGACCTTGCGGGGACCTCCCCCCACCACTAGACTGCTGGCCTTATGAACCTACCCGTGCCCTCCCTGCGCCCCGACGACGGCGATGAACTGGCAGCCTTGTGCAAGGCCGCTGGCGATCCGTTGCGCCTGAACGTATTGCGTGCACTGGCCAACGACTCCTTCGGCGTACTGGAACTGGCGCAGATCTTCGCCATCGGCCAGTCGGGCATGAGCCACCACTTGAAGGTGCTGGCCCAGGCCGAACTGGTGGCCACCCGTCGTGAAGGCAATGCGATCTTCTACCGCCGCGCCTTGCCCCACACCGAGCTGCTCGGCGGCAAGTTGCACGCGGCCTTGCTGGAGGAAGTGGACAACCTCGGGCTGCCGACGGATGTACAGGCGCGTATCGCTCAAGTGCACGGGCAACGCGCCGCTGCCAGCCAGGACTTTTTCTCACGGGTAGCCGAGAAGTTTCGCGCCCAGCAGGACCTGATCGCCGGTTTGCCCCAGTACCGCGAGAGCGTACTGGCGTTGTTGGACAAGCTGAGCTTCAGTGAAGAGGCGAGCGCACTGGAAGTCGGCCCTGGCGATGGCGGTTTCCTGCCGGAGCTGGCGCGCCGCTTCAAGCAGGTCAACGCGCTGGACAACAGCCCGGCCATGCTCGAGCTGGCGCGGCAGTTATGCGAGCGCGAAGCACTGGGCAATGTCAGCCTGCAGTTGGCTGACGCCCTGAATCACACCAACCTGCGGGCCGACTGCGTGGTACTGAACATGGTCTTGCACCATTTCGCCGCCCCCGCCGACGCCCTCAAGCAAATGGCCGGGTTGCTGCACCCCGGCGGTAGCCTGCTGGTTACGGATCTATGCAGCCACAACCAGAATTGGGCCAGGGAGGCCTGCGGTGATCTCTGGTTGGGTTTTGAACAGGACGATCTGGCCCGTTGGGCCACCGCTGCGGGACTCGTTCCCGGGGAAAGCCTCTATGTAGGTTTACGTAATGGTTTCCAGATCCAGGTTCGCCACTTTCAGCGACCGGCTGGCGACACTCACCATCGGTAAATATCAGGAAAACATCGAGATGAGCGAATACTCCCTTTTCACCTCCGAGTCCGTGTCTGAAGGGCATCCGGACAAAATCGCCGACCAGATTTCTGATGCGGTGCTGGACGCCATCATTGCTCAAGACAAGTTCGCCCGCGTGGCGTGCGAGACCCTGGTGAAAACCGGTGTAGCGATCATCGCTGGCGAAGTGACCACTTCGGCCTGGGTCGACCTGGAGCAGATCGTCCGTGATGTGATCACCGACATCGGCTACAACAGCTCCGACGTCGGCTTCGACGGCGCCACTTGCGGCGTGATGAACATCATCGGCAAGCAGTCCCCCGACATCAACCAGGGCGTGGACCGTGCCAAGCCGGAAGATCAAGGCGCGGGCGACCAGGGCCTGATGTTCGGCTACGCCAGCAACGAGACCGACGTGCTGATGCCGGCGCCGATCACCTTCTCGCACCAGTTGGTACAGCGCCAGGCCGAAGCCCGTAAATCCGGCCTGCTGCCATGGCTGCGCCCGGACGCCAAATCCCAAGTGACCTGCCGCTACGACGGCGGCAAGGTGGTCGGGATCGACGCTGTTGTATTGTCGACCCAGCACAACCCGGACGTGTCCTACGCCGACCTGCGTGAAGGCGTGATGGAACTGATCGTCAAGCACGTGCTGCCTGCCGAATTGCTGAGCAAAGACACCCAGTTCCACATCAACCCAACCGGCCAGTTCATCATCGGTGGCCCGGTGGGCGACTGCGGCCTCACCGGTCGCAAGATCATCGTCGACAGCTACGGCGGCATGGCCCGTCACGGCGGTGGCGCGTTCTCGGGCAAAGACCCATCCAAGGTTGACCGCTCGGCGGCCTACGCCGGTCGTTACGTGGCCAAGAACATCGTCGCCGCCGGCCTGGCCGAGCGTTGCGAGATTCAAGTGTCCTACGCCATCGGTGTAGCGCAGCCTACGTCGATCTCGCTGAATACTTTCGGCACCGGCAAGATCAGCGACGACAAGATCATCAAGCTGGTACGCGAAATCTTCGACCTGCGCCCTTACGCGATCACCACCATGCTCGACCTGCTGCATCCGATGTACCAGGAAACCGCAGCCTATGGCCACTTCGGCCGTACACCTGCACAGAAGACCGTCGGCGACGACACCTTCACCACCTTCACCTGGGAAAAAACCGACCGCGCCAACGACCTGCGCACCGCTGCCGGTTTGTAATCCTTCGCGGTACTCAAAGCCCCACCGGGTTAGCCCGGCGGGGCTTTTTATTGCCCGCAGGTTTACGCACAACGGTCACATATTTTGGATCCAAACCTTGCAGGCCAAATAATGGCCCTCTAGAATCCGCGCCCTCTCGGGCCCTTCACCTCCATCTGGATATTGCACTGCGCCCGCCCGGGACGGATAAGCGCGCAGGCAATCGAACATTGAGGTTTTTCATGCGCATTTCCACGCTCGCCCCTGCCGCCGTTCTGCTCAGCCTGTTCACCCTGCCGGCTCACGCCGCAGACCTGAGCGCACTGAGCGGTGCCCTGAGCTCCCAACTGGGCGGCGGTAATTCCGGCGATTGCCAGCAACACGCCAAAGACCTGCAAGCCAAGATCGATGCCGCCGACGCCCAGAACGACGTTTTGAAAGTGAAGGCCTTTGAGGCTGCGCTGGAACAAGTCAACAAAGGTTGCAACAAACTCGCCGAATCCCAGGCCAAAGTCGACGCCAGCCAGCAAAAGCAGCAGGCCAAGGCACAGAACAACGACGCGGTGAAAGCCTTGGGCGGGCTGTTCAAGTAAGCCGAAACACCCAGTAAAAAGCCCCGCTCGTTCGGGGCTTTTTTGTGGCTGCGTGGATCACTTAGGCTGGGCACCCTTTTCGAGCAAGGATGCTCATGATGCGCTTGCTGATGGTTTTACTGCTGAGTGCTCTACCTTTTTGGGCCACGGCCGAAGACTGCACCGACCGGACCCGCTCACAGTTCGACGCCCTGGCCAGGCAAATACACCTGTGGGATGACCGTTACCACCGCCTCGGCCAATCCCCCGTCAGTGACGAGCTCTACGACCAGGCCCGCCAGCGCCTGAGCCGGTGGCGCGAATGTTTTCCCCAACCCACACCGGACACCGACTCACCCCTGGCCAGTTCACGGGGCACGCAGCCTCATCCGGTGGTACACACCGGCCTCGAAAAGTTGCTGGATGAATCGGCCGTCGGCGACTGGCTTGGGCACCGCCAAGACGTCTGGATTCAACCCAAGGTCGACGGCGTGGCGGTGACATTGGTGTATCGCAGCGGGCGCTTGAGCCAAGTCATCAGTCGCGGCGATGGCGTGCTCGGCCAGGACTGGTCCGCCTCCGCCAGCAAGATCGCCGCGATCGTCCAGCAACTGCCGGAGCCCATCGATGTCGTGTTGCAAGGCGAGCTTTACTGGCGCCTGCATGCACACGTGCAGTCGGAACATGGCGGGCTCAATGCCCGCAGCAAAGTAGCCGGCCTGATGAACCGCCACCAGTTGAGTGACGTCGAAGCCGCCGGAATCGGCCTTTTCGTCTGGGCCTGGCCAGAAGGCCCGGCCAGCTTCTCCGAGCGCCTGGCGACCCTGGCACGCTGGGGTTTCAGCGACAGCGAACGTTACAGCCACCCTATCAAGCACATCAGCGAAGCCGCGCATTGGCGCACTTATTGGTACAACCAACCTCTACCCTTCGCCAGCGATGGCGTGGTGCTGCACCAGGTCGCGCGCGCACCCGCCGAACGCTGGCAAGTCGCCGCACCTTACTGGGCAGTCGCCTGGAAATACCCGGCCGCCAAGGCCCTGGCACTGGTCCGCAAGGTGCAATTCAAGATCGGTCGCACGGGGCGCATCACTCCCATTCTGGAACTGGAACCCGTGCGCCTGGATGATCGGCAGATCAGCCGGGTCAGCGTCGGCTCCCTGAAGCGCTGGCAAACCCTGGATATCCGCCCCGGAGACCAGGTGTCCATCAGCCTGGCCGGCCAGGTGATCCCCCGTTTGGACGAAGTCATCCTGCGCAACGAGGCCCGAGTGCAAGTGCAAGTCCCCGACGCCCACGCGTTCCATGCCTTGAGCTGCTGGCAACTGGACCCCGGCTGCGAGGAGCAGTTGCTCGCGCGCCTGACCTGGCTCAGCAGCAACCAGGGCCTGGCTTTACCGCATATGGGCCGCGAGACCTGGAACATATTGATCCAGGCCGGTCTAATCGCAGGCTTTCTCGATTGGTTAACCCTGGATGCGACAGAGCTTGCTAACATTGACGGCTTCGGCGACCGCAGCCGTACGCGGCTGCTCGACAACATCCACAGCGCCCGGCAACGCCCTTTTGCACAATGGCTCAAAGCCCTGGGCGTACCGCCCTCGGCACGCAACAACCTGGAAGGCGGCTGGCATACCCTGGCTGCCCGGGACACACAAGCCTGGCTCGCCACCGACGGCATAGGCCCGGGTCGCGCCGCGCAACTCAGCGCTTTTTTTCACGACCCGCAAGTGCAGGCGCTGGCTCAAACATTACGTACGGCCGGAATAGACGGGTTTTGAACCCAGGCCAACTACTTTTAACCCCGGCAGAATTCATCCTGCCATCGGATCGCGACTTTGGAGTTCCACATGAATTTTTTCGCACCCCTCGCCCTATTGACCGCCGCAAGCTTCATGACCACACCGTTGCTGGCAGCCGAAGAAGACTCACCACTCACCGGCTGCGCCGCCAAGCGCCAGGCCATCAGCACGCAGATCGAACAAGCCAAGGTGCACGGCAACAGCGAGCAGCAGGCTGGCCTGGAAAAAGCCCTGAGCGAAGTCACCACCCACTGCACTGACGCCTCCTTGCGCAAAGAGCGTGAAAACAAAGTGCTAGACGCCAAGCACGAAGTCAGCCGCCGTCAGGCCGACCTCGACAAGGCGATGAAAAAGGGCGACGCCGACAAGATCAACAAGCGCAAGGACAAGCTCGCCGACTCGCGCAAAGAACTGCAGGACGCCGTGGAAGAACTCGACAAATAAAACCGGTCAGTGGTCTCGGAACTGCTTATGGCAGGCGGTACAGGCATCTTCGACCTTCTGTACGGCGGGCCCCAGGTTGCTGGCTTTGTAAGGCTGGACTTGGCTGGCGATCACCAGCTCACCGGTGGCCACCTCAAGGTTACGCGCCAGTTCCTGGAAACGGGCCTGTTGTTGCCACACGTTATCCTTGGCGCTGGTATGGTCTTCTTCACGCACGCTTGGGAAATGTTTCCACGGTTCGTGGGACAACGCGTCCAGCTTGACCGCACCTTCGGCAAACTTTGCGCCGTCGAACGGAATGCGTCCGCGCAACATGCCACCCAGGTCTTCGCCGGTCTTGAGCATCTGCTTGAAGATCGCCTTGCGCTGACCCAGCGGCGAGTTCGGATCAACACCGCCACAGGCGGACAACGTCAGGCAGGCCAGCAATACCACGGTCAGTTTTTTAAAAGTCATGATGGCTTCAAGGTCACGGGAACGGCGGCCAGTATCCTCGCCCCGCCCGCAAAGACCAATAGCCCTATTAATAATAAGGGTTGCCCGCTGGCGTGAATGCACGGGTGACCGCTTCAGGAATTGCTTGTATGAATCTCACTTTCAAACCTTGGAACCGCCTGGCGTGGGCTCTGCCGATCATCGCGCTGCTGGCGGGCTGTGACGGCGGCAAAGACGCCAATCAACCGCAAGCCCCCAAACCCCATGCCATCGCCACTTATGTGAGCGCGCCGTGGGAAGCCTTGCCAAGCGTGTCCGACAGCGACCTGCTGGCCGGTTTTGAATCCTGGCGCAGTGCCTGCCAACGCCTCAAGGCCGACCCGGTGTGGGGTGCGACCTGTGCGGCCGCAGTGAGCGTGCCGGGCAATGCCGAGGCGGTTCGCGGTTTTCTCAAGGAACGCCTGGATGTATTTGGCCTGCGCTCGGCCGACAACACTCCGAACGGCCTGATCACCGGCTACTACGAGCCGGTCTACCCCGGCAGCCTGACCGAAACCGCCACGGCCCATGTGCCGGTATATGGTGTGCCGGACGACCTGATCATCGTCAACCTGGAAAGTATCTACCCCGAACTCAAGGGCAAGCGCCTGCGTGGTCGCCTGGAAGGTCGCGTACTCAAGCCCTATGACGACGCCGGCACCCTCAACAGCCAAGGCTCGACCGCCAAGCCGATTGCCTGGCTAACCAACCCAATGGACCTGCAGTTCCTGCAAATCCAGGGCTCGGGGCGTATTCAACTGGCAGGCGGGCGCCAGCTACGCGTGGGTTACGGCGACCAGAACGGCTACCCCTATCGCCCGATCGGACGCTGGCTGGTAGAGCAAGGCGAACTGAAAAAGGACGATGTGACCATGGGCGCCATCAGCGCCTGGGCCAAGGCCCATCCACAGCGCATTCCGGAACTGCTGGCGAGCAACCCCAGCTACGTGTTCTTCAGCGCCCGCCCCGACAGTAACGAAGGGCCACGGGGCTCTTTGAATGTGCCGTTGACGGCCGGTTATAGCGTGGCCGTTGATCGCAAGGTCATTCCGCTCGGCAGCCTGTTGTGGCTGTCGACGACCAAACCCGATGGTTCACCGATCTCAAGGCCTGTCGCCGCGCAAGACACGGGCGGTGCGATCACCGGTGAAGTGCGTGCGGACTTGTTCTGGGGCACGGGGGATGCGGCGGGTGAACTGGCCGGGAACATGAAGCAACAGGGGCAGATCTGGATGTTGTGGCCTAAAGGTGCTGCATTGCCACAGGTGCCGGACGCACCAGCCGGCACCTGATGCTGACCTGTGGCGAGGCCGCCCCAAACCAGGCACCTGAGCTCTGCCTGGAAGAACGCGGGCCTGGATTAGGGCGGCTTCGCCACTCAGCGCGGGGCAAGCCCGCTCACTACATCAGGGGTTTGCGTCGGGCGTCAGATCGAGACAAAGAAGAAACTCGCAATCAACGCCATGCCCACGAACCACACCAGCGAACGCAACATCGCCCAGTCCGCCAGGTAGCAAATGATGTACAGCAGGCGACTGGTGATAAACAACACGGCCAGCACGTTGATCGTCACCAGCGACGCCGTACCGGCCAGGTGCGCAATAATCACCGCCGCGGCGAATGCCGGCGTCACCTCGAAGCTGTTCAGTTGTGCGTTGTGGGCGCGTCTGGCTACCCCTTCCAGGGTATCCAGGAAGGCACGTGGGTCGTGGTTCTGCCGCGGTCCGAATTTGCCGCCGCTGAACTTGGCCACTCCCGTGCACAGGTAAGGTAGGAAAATCGCGATCAATACACACCAGAATGCCACCGTCATCACAGATTCCTTTTGTTGTTTTAACCAGCGGTTAGAGTTTTAGCACTAAACATTCGCGACCGCACTCACCCGCTATGAGCCCTGTCGAACCGAAAAGGTTCTATCCAGCGCTTGCAACATCCCACCGCTGCTGCGGTCCATCCACCCATTGACGAACGATCCAAACCACCTCCAAGGACCCCGGATGCTTGAACTTGTCGCCGCTTTCATTTGCCTCACCACACTGCTCACCTATGTGAACTTCCGTTTTATCGGCCTGCCGCCCACTATTGGCGTGATGGTCACGGCCCTGCTCTTCTCACTGATCCTGCAAGGGCTCAGCGTGCTCGGCTACCCTGGCCTGGAAGACCGCATCCAGCAACTGATCGGCCAGATCGACTTCGGCGACTTGCTGATGAACTGGATGCTGTCGTTCCTGTTGTTTGCCGGCGCCTTGCACGTCAACTTGAACGACCTGCGCAGTTACCGCTGGCCCATCGGCCTGCTGGCAACCTTCGGCGTGTTGATTGCTACCGTGGTGATCGGCAGCCTGGCGTATTACATCTTTGCCCTGTTTGGCTGGCACGTGAGCTTCCTCTACTGCCTGCTGTTCGGCGCGCTGATTTCCCCCACTGACCCGATTGCGGTGCTCGGCGTACTGCGTACCGCCAACGCTTCGAAACCCTTGAAAACCACCATCGTCGGCGAATCGTTGTTCAACGACGGCACAGCGGTCGTGGTGTTTACCGTATTGCTGGGCATCGCGCAGTTGGGCGAAACCCCGACCGTGGGTGCCACTGCCATGCTGTTCGCCCACGAGGCATTGGGTGGCGTGGTGTTCGGCGGCTTGATTGGTTACCTGGTGTACCTGATGATCAAAAGCATTGAACAGCATCAGGTCGAAGTGATGCTGACCCTCGCCCTGGTCATCGGCGGCTCGGCGATGGCCACCGAACTGCACGTCTCTGCACCGATTGCGATGGTGGTCGCGGGGCTGATCATCGGCAACCTGGGCCGCAAGCTGGCAATGAACGACATGACCCGGCGCTACCTGGACGGTTTCTGGGAACTGCTCGATGACATGCTCAACGCCCTGCTGTTTGCGCTGATCGGCATGGAGCTGTTACTGCTGCCGTTCAACTGGCTGCATGTATTCGCGGCAAGCTTGCTGGCCGTGGCGATCCTGCTGTCGCGCCTGCTGACGGTGGCTCCCGCGATCCTGCTGCTGCGTCGCTGGCGCAGCGTGCCGCGTGGCACCATCCGTATTCTCACCTGGGGCGGCTTGCGCGGCGGCGTTTCGGTGGCATTGGCCCTGGCCTTGCCGCTGGGCCCGGAACGCGACCTGTTGCTGAGCATCACCTACATCGTGGTGCTGTCATCGATCCTGCTGCAGGGCTTGAGCATCGGCAAGCTGGTCAAGCATGTGACCCAGGGCGAACCCGAGGCCACACCCGAACCTCACTGATCCTTGTTGATGGGCTGCGGATGCCTTGGGTCCGCAGCTTGTTTGCCGGGCAGGCTGCCTTCGCTGCGGATCTGCGCATGGCTGATCAACGCAAAGATGAAGCTGCCACCAATGATGTTGCCGGCCAAGGTCGGGCCGGCAAATACCAGCCAGAAGTCATGCCACGACAGTTCACCGGCAAACACGAGGTAGGACACTTCCGCCGACCCCACCACGATATGGGTGAAGTCGCCCAGCGCCATCAGGTAGGTGATCAGAACGATGATCCAGATCTTGGCGCTTTCCATCGACGGGATCATCCACACCATGGTGGCGATCATCCAGCCGGAAACGATGCCCTTGGCGAACATCTGGCCGGCGTCGTTCTCCATGATCTTGCGCCCGATCTCGAGGAAGGCAAGGTCGGTCTTGCTGTCGAAGATCGGCAAGTGAAGCATCACGTAGGCAACCAGCAAGGTGCCGCACAAGTTACCCACCAGCACCACGGACCACAGCCGCAGCAGCCGACCCGCATTGTTCAGCGTAGGTTTGCTCATCACCGGCAGCACGGCGGTCAGGGTGTTCTCGGTGAACAGTTGCTGGCGTGCCAGGATCACCGCGAGGAACCCCGCGCAATAGCCGAAACTGGCGATGACCTTGAAGGCTTCGCCCTCCGGCAGGCGCGAGTTGAGCAGCCCCATGGCCATCAATGACAACCCCATGGTCAACCCGGCTGCCAGCGCCGACCACCACAACGCCGCAACGTTGCGCTCCAGTTCCTGGTCGCCCTGGGTACGGATGATTTCATGCAACACAGCCGCGCGGGGCGGCTGGTTTTTGTCTACGTCCTGCTGCTCTTCCTGCGACAGGTTGGGGGTCTTGCCGTCTTCGGGGGTGGCCATGATCTACAGTGTCCTTAGGGGGTTCCTGTAGCTACGACACGCCGCAACGATGGCTGTTCAGTGGCACCGTATTTAAACCGGAATGCGCCAGGCCTTGGCCATTTCAACGGTGGTCGACCTGACCGGCTTGCTCCAGGGTTTATTGCGCGCACCGTAGTGCTCAATGATGCCGTCGAGTACGCGGTTGAACTCGGCGGGCGTGGTCGCATCGGCCAAGTCACGCGCCGAGCGCTGCAATAACTCAAGATTGGCCTTCGATTGGCCCGGGCGGTGCATTGAGGGGTAAATCACTTCACGCGTGAAATTCTCGGCTTTCACCGCGATATCGCGTCTTTTCATCTCAGCGACGGCACTGCTCATCACTTTGTACAGGGGCGAAGCTTGTTTGGCAGCCACCTGCAGCAACTGCTGGAAGTTGCGCTGGCCCGGCGCATTCAAGCGCTGCGCCAGCCACTCGATGTGCTCAGGTTTACGGGCCAGCGCGTCCAGGTTACGCAAGGCTGCCGCCACCTTGGGCGTGACCTTGAGGGCACCACCGGCTTGATTGGCCTCGCTGATGGCGCTGTCCAAGGCTTGCAAGGCTTGTTGTGCATGCCTGCGAAACATCATCACCTGTGCGGCAGCCGGGTCTTTCTGGAGTTCCGTTTGCACGCCGGCAAGCAATTCATCGTCCATCGCCAGCACCGCACTTTCCAATGAGGGAAACTCGTGCGCTTCACGCGCCTGCGCACGCTGATCCAGATGCCCTGCGACCGCTTGCCGGCTGCGTGCCTGCAGCTCCTGTTTCTGTTCGGGGGTCATGGTGAAGTTGACCGTACCGTTGAGCAGGCCGCGAAAGTCACCTTTGTTGGTTTTCAGCGGCAAGGTCACCGTCTGATCGCGATACGCCTTGAGTTGCTGCTCCTGATAAGCGCCCGCTGCGGCGTGGGGCGTACCGGTAAAGCGGTCGACCAAATGACTGAAGAATCCCCCACTTTTTTTCGGCCCTGCTGCTGCGGACTCAAACTCGACGACCAGCGACTCGGGCCGATTCAACGGGCCCTGCGCAACGGCGCCGCCGATCACCCCCGGCGCGGGCGTATTGACCAGCAGGCCACCGTCCTGAAACGCCGTAATCTGAGCCTGTGCCTGGAATTCATGGCCTTGCTCCTCAGGGCTTTTGAACAGCCCCGGCAAGGCACCCGAGATACGTGCTGCCCGGGCAATGTCCATATCCGGGGTGAGGCTGGCATTGAACACAACCAACTGCGGCCGCCCATCGAACATGCCCGTGCCGGTGATATTGAGTGACTTGATCGCCGGGATATGCCGGCTCAACACCTCCAGATCGCGGAACGTCGGCGCACCACCGGCTCTGAGCCTGGCGGCGATCTTCATCACCTCGGCGGGCGGCTTGGCCCCGGGCATTGCGGCGATATGGGCGAGGATCGACTTGCGCGACTCGTTGCGTATCATCTCCTCCAGCGGCGAGGCCTCGGTTTGCAGGCGCGGCAACAGGGTCAGCAGCAGTTGGGAAATGTTGCCGGCGGCGCCTGGCAGACGCCCGGCGAGCTTGCCAAGTTCGGAGCTGATGGTTTGCAGCCAGGCCGTCACCGGGTCCTGGCTATTGAGCAGGCTGGGCAGGTCGATACTGTTCGACAACTCACCGAACGCCTGCGCGCCCATGCCGCTGGCGATCAGGGTCGCGGAAATCGCTCCGGCCGATGAGCCGGAAATCACTTTGACGCCAGGGAGCTTGTTGGCCTGCTCGAGCGCCTGTAGCACTCCGGGGAAAGCGATACCCTTCGCACCGCCACCACTGAGCACAAGATGGCTCACCGCCGGCGGCGACAGAACCACTTTTACGCGGCCATCGCTGTAACGATGAAGGCTTAACTTGCGCGGGCCCACCTCCTTGAGCAGAGGCGTCTTCACCTCCTGTTCGAGCGCTTGAGGAAACGAAGATTGGACAGGCGAGGTTGACACTTTCATACACGGGGCTCTCTCTACAGGGTGTAGGCCTGAGTGATAAGAGAGCCACGCAAAGATCCTTACGGAATAACCCGGTAAAGATTCAACACCTACCCGGCGACGGCGTCGTCCTGGAACTGGTCCTTCACGTATTTGATCTCGGTACGCCCATGGGGCGCAGGCAAGCCATCTTCGCCGAGGTTGACGAACACCATTTTTTCCACGGTGAGGATACTTTTACGCGTGATCTTGTTGCGCACTTCACAGGTCAGGGTGATGGAGGTGCGGCCGAACTCGGTAGCCGTGATGCCCAGTTCGATGATGTCGCCCTGGCGCGAAGCGCTGACGAAGTTGATTTCGGAAATGTACTTGGTCACCACGCGCTGGTTGCCCAGTTGGACAATCGCGTAGATGGCCGCTTCTTCATCGATCCAGCGCAGCAGGCTGCCGCCGAACAGGGTGCCGTTGGGGTTGAGGTCTTCAGGTTTTACCCACTTGCGGGTGTGGAAGTTCATGGTCACTCCAAAGCGTCTTGCCGAATGATGGGTGACATCATGGCAGAGCCTGGGCTCTGGCTCTATGAGCCATTGCCTATCAACCCCATGAGCGATCTTCATATGACCGACGGAAAGGCTTGGGAAGTCAGGCGCACACGGCTATAATCGCCACCGTTTCAAAACGGTCATCTACGATTGATACCGTTCTCCCGCCACCTGTCCGAGGGGCGCTGCAGCAGGTTCAACCTGTCAGGCTCGGATGGGGCGTTGTCCGGCCTGGTTGCCCTGGCCTGATACTAAACGCACAACGGCGCCCATTCGCACACTACGAATGGAGGCTCTTCATGAGCGCTGTCAACACGCCTGCAGATTTCAACGACTACAAAGTCGCCGACATGTCCCTCGCTGCCTGGGGCCGTCGCGAAACCTTTATCGCCGAATCCGAAATGCCTGCCCTGATGGGCCTGCGTCGCAAGTACGCCGCTGAGCAGCCGCTCAAGGGCGCGAAGATTCTCGGCTGCATCCACATGACCATCCAGACTGCCGTGCTGATCGAAACCCTGGTTGCACTGGGTGCCGAAGTACGCTGGTCGTCCTGCAACATTTTCTCGACTCAAGACCAGGCCGCTGCCGCGATCGCTGCCGCCGGTATCCCGGTATTCGCCTGGAAAGGCGAGACCGAAGAAGAGTACGAGTGGTGCCTGGAGCAAACCATCCTCAAAGATGGCAAGCCTTGGGATGCCAACATGATCCTCGACGACGGCGGCGACCTGACCGAGCTGCTGCACAAGAAATACCCGGCCATCCTGGACCGCGTCCACGGCGTGACCGAAGAAACCACCACTGGCGTACACCGCCTGCTGGACATGCTGGCCAAGGGCGAGCTGAAAATCCCGGCCATCAACGTCAACGACTCGGTGACCAAAAGCAAGAACGACAACAAGTACGGCTGCCGTCACAGCCTGAACGACGCCATCAAGCGCGGCACCGACCACCTGCTGTCGGGCAAGCAAGCCCTGGTGATCGGCTACGGTGACGTGGGCAAGGGTTCGTCCCAGTCGCTGCGTCAGGAAGGCATGATCGTCAAAGTCTCCGAAGTCGACCCGATCTGCGCCATGCAAGCCTGCATGGACGGCTTCGAAGTGGTTTCGCCGTTTATCGATGGCGTCAATGACGGCACCGAAGCGAGCATCGACAAGGCCCTGCTGGGCAAGATCGATCTGATCGTCACCACGACCGGCAACGTGAATGTTTGCGACGCGAACATGCTCAAAGCCCTGAAGAAGCGTGCTGTTGTCTGCAACATCGGTCACTTCGACAACGAGATCGACACCGCTTTCATGCGCAAGAACTGGGCATGGGAAGAAGTGAAGCCGCAGGTACACAAGGTTCACCGTACCGGTGCCGGCGATTTCGACCCGCAGAACGACGACTACCTGATCCTGCTGGCTGAAGGCCGCCTGGTTAACCTGGGCAACGCCACCGGCCACCCAAGCCGCATCATGGACGGCTCGTTCGCCAACCAGGTACTGGCGCAGATCTTCCTGTTCGGCCAGAAGTACGCCGACCTGTCGCCGGCCCAGAAAGCCGAGCGCCTGACGGTAGAAGTACTGCCGAAGAAACTCGACGAAGAAGTGGCCCTGGAAATGGTCCGCGGCTTCGGCGGCGTTGTGACTCAACTGACCAAGACCCAGGCCGACTACATCGGCGTGACCGTTGAAGGTCCGTTCAAGCCGCACGCTTACCGCTACTAAGTAACCGCCCCTGCTTGCTGGGGGCGGGCTTGTTGTGGCGAGGGAGCTTGCTCCCGCTGGGCTGCGCAGCGGCCCCAAGGTTTTGGGAGCGCTTCGCACTCCAG
>NZ_PYWX01000063.1 GCF_003031675.1 Pseudomonas palleroniana
GATTTTCCGGAACCATTATTTTTCGGCAACCACACAACCCAGGCTTATGCAGCGCTGGCTCTCAAGGCGTTTGAGACGGTCAAGCATAAGCCCGCTCCTACAGGGGAGCACCGTCGGTATTCTGAGTTTCAAAGGGTATTACCATGTCCCAAGACCGTCGCTACAGCTTCGAGTTCTTCCCGACCAAGACCGATGCTGGGCATGAAAAACTGATGGCCACTGCTGAGCAACTGGCCCGCTACAACCCTGACTTCTTCTCCTGCACCTACGGTGCCGGCGGCTCCACCCGCGACCGTACGATCAACACCGTGCTGCAGCTGGAAAGCCAAGTCAAAGTTCCCGCCGCTCCGCACTTGTCGTGCGTGGGCGACAGCAAGGCCGACCTGCGCAGCCTGCTGACCCAATACAAGCAAGCCGGCATCAAGCGTATCGTCGCCCTGCGTGGTGACCTGCCGTCCGGTATGGGGATGGCCAGCGGTGAACTGCGCCACGCCAATGACCTGGTGAGCTTCATCCGCGAAGAAAGCGGCGATCACTTCCATATCGAAGTGGCGGCTTACCCGGAGATGCACCCTCAGGCACGTAACTTCGAAGACGATCTGCGCAACTTCGTACGCAAGGCCAATGCCGGCGCCGACAGCGCGATCACCCAGTACTTCTTCAACGCCGACAGCTACTTCTACTTCGTCGAGCGTGTACGGGCCATGGGCGTGAACATCCCAATCGTGCCGGGCATCATGCCGATTACCAACTACAGCAAGCTGGCACGTTTCTCCGACGCTTGCGGCGCTGAAATCCCACGCTGGGTGCGCAAGCAACTGGAAGCCTATGGTGATGACGTCAAGAGCATCCAGGCGTTCGGTGAACAGGTCATCACGCAAATGTGCGAACAATTGTTACAAGGCGGTGCGCCAGGACTGCATTTCTATACCCTGAACCAGGCTGAACCCAGCCTCGCCATCTGGAACAACCTCAAGCTGCCACGCTAACGCTTGCCCGGTTGTCCCAAGGCCCTCGTCCAAACGAGGGCCTTTGTCGTTTTACGTAGCCACGGAACTGCGAAATCCGCGCCACCTCCGATCAAGGCCCATGCCCACTTGATGGACGCTGCGGCGAAATAGCTCGCGCCGCCAATGCGCGTGCCAGAGCTTCTCTTTAGGGCTGGAGCGTCGTAATCTCCCGGCATGCCTGTCATTTTAAAGCTGTTGACTGCTGCGCTTTTCGCTTGCCTGAGCCTGGCCGCTTACGGCGAGAAGCTGCGCATTGTCACTGAGCCTTGGACGCCCTACGTCTACGACGACAACGGCACCATGCGCGGGCTCGACTATGAAACCACGGTGACCGTGTTCCAGCGCCTGGGGGTGGATGTGCAATGGCAGTTCCTGCCCTGGAAGCGCTGCCTGGCAATGCTCGACCAAGGCCACGCCGATGGTGCGCTGGATATTTTCCACAGCCACGACCGCGATGCCCTGCTGCTTTACCCCAGCGAGCCGTTATCGGAGGTCGAGTTCGTGCTGTTCTACGCCAACGAACGCCCTCACCCCGCCAAGACCCTGGACGAGTTGCGCGGCCTGACGGTCGGCATCTCGCCAGGCTACCTGTATGGCAGCGCCTTCAGTGACTCCACGGCCTTCAACCGCGAACCCGCTCCCAGCCACGAAGCCAATTTCGGCAAACTCATGCTGGGGCGCATCGACCTGCTGATCACGGACCGTCGCGTGGGAATGCATGTGATCAAGGACCTGGGCCTGGAAGGCAAGGTCAGCCAGGCACCGCTGGTGGTCAGTCGCCAGCAGCAATTTCTGGCCGTACGCCGTGGCGCGGGCATGGACCTGCTGGTGCAACGTTTCGCCGCCGAGCTCAAGCGCTTCAAACAAGAGCCGGCCTATGCCGTATTGAGCGCAAAATACGGCGATGCCCACCTACACACCAACCCGATTACCACGCCCGCAGGAACCGTTGAGCAGCAGGAAAGCAGCGCGCAGTGATTGCTCTGTTATACTCCGGCCTTTCCGCCAGGCTTACGCCCGGCCGCTGAGGTCTTGAAAAAGGCACCTAACCCAGCTACTGCGCAGCTTTCAGCCCGCGCGAGCCGGTGGAGTGCCCGCCAGACGCAGCAGGACCGGACGGGGTTGCGCTCCCCTAAGCGCCATTCACGCCCGGCAAGATTATCCCTTTGGGCCAAGCCCTAACTAAAACAGGATTACTCATGTCCTTTGCTTCCCTCGGTCTCTCCGAGGCTTTAGTCCGCGCCATCGAGGCTGCGGGCTATACCGAGCCTACTCCGGTGCAACAGCGGGCCATTCCCGCCGTGTTGCAAGGCCGCGACCTGATGGTTGCGGCACAGACAGGTACTGGTAAAACCGGTGGTTTCGCCCTCCCGATTCTGGAGCGGTTGTTCCCCAACGGTCATCCGGACAAATCCCAGCGTCACGGCCCGCGCCAACCGCGCGTACTGGTCCTGACCCCAACCCGCGAACTCGCAGCCCAGGTACATGACAGCTTCAAGCTGTATGCCCGCGACTTGAAGTTCGTCAGTGCCTGCATCTTCGGCGGCGTCGGCATGAACCCACAGGTTCAGGCCATGTCCCGGGGTGTTGACGTGCTGGTGGCGTGCCCGGGTCGCTTGCTCGACCTGTGCGGTCAAGGCAGCGTCGACTTGTCCCACGTCGAAATCCTCGTGCTGGACGAAGCCGACCGCATGCTCGACATGGGCTTTGTCCATGACGTGAAAAAAGTCCTCGCCCGCCTGCCGGCCAAGCGCCAGAACCTGTTGTTCTCGGCGACGTTCTCCCAGGACATCACCGCCCTGGCCGGCAAGCTGCTGCACAACCCGGAGCGCATCGAAGTCACGCCGCCGAACACCACGGTCGAGCGTATCGAGCAACGTGTGTTCCGCCTGGCCGCCAGCCACAAGCGTGCATTACTGGCCCACCTGATCACCGCCGGCGCCTGGGAACAGGTGCTGGTGTTCACCCGTACCAAGCACGGCGCCAACCGCCTGGCCGAGTACCTGGACAAACACGGCCTCACCGCCGTCGCCATCCACGGCAACAAGAGCCAGAACGCGCGCACCAAGGCCCTGGCCGACTTCAAGGCCGGCACCGTACGCATCCTGGTTGCCACCGACATCGCCGCCCGAGGCCTGGATATCGACCAGTTGCCGCATGTGGTCAACTTCGAACTGCCTAACGTCGACGAAGACTATGTGCACCGTATCGGCCGTACCGGCCGCGCCGGTCGTTCGGGTGAAGCCATTTCCCTGGTTGCACCGGACGAAGAAAAACTGCTGAAAAGCATTGAGCGCATGACCAAGCAGAAGATCGCCGACGGCGACCTGATGGGCTTCGATGCCAGCGCCGTAGAGGCTGAAAAGCCTGAAGCGCGCGAGCGTCCGGACGTGCGTAACCCACGCAACCCACGCGGTCCTAAGGGCGATGGCCCGAACGGCGGCGGTGGTGGCGGCGGGCGTCGCGACAAGGGCAAAGACAAGGGCAAGGAAAAATCCGCGAGCAACGGCCGTGGCGAACGCCCAGCCCGCGAGCAGAAGCCCCGCGAAGGCACCCCGGCCCGCGAACAGCGCCAGCCGAGCCAGCCACCCCGCGCCGCAGCCGACCGTGCTCCGGACGAGTTCCTGGACGACGATATCGACAACTTCGGTAACCGCGTCGACTACGTGCCTCAGGCCAAACCGGCCCAGGGCCGTGGCCGCCGCCCAGGTGCTCCGGCACAGGGCGCGGGCGCTCCGCGCAGCGGCCAGCCTCAAGGCGGCCGCCAGAACGGCCCACGCAACAGCAGCGGCGGCACCGCCGGCACCCCACCAGCCAAGCGCAATGGCGGACGTAATGGCGCATCACGTGACGGCCAGGCCCGTCGCGAAGATTCGCGTAACCGCCGCCCGGCCCGTGACGACCAGCCTCGCTCGTCTGAACCTGCCGTGCAGAACCCGCGTGGTGGCCCGGCGCCGAAGATCATCCACAAGGAGTCCAAAGCCGACCGCTTCCCGACACCCGAGCAGTTGGATCAACTGCCAGGCCGTCCTCGTGGCGAAAAACCAGCGCTGCTGACCCGCAACCGCTGAGTTTTCAAGCCCCATAAAAAATGCCCCGCATCGAAAGATGCGGGGCATTTTTGTATGCGAGGCGAAAATTACTTCGCTTTCACACCTTCAAAGGTGATGTACAGATTAACCACGTCGGACTGTGGACCTACGTCCATGCCACCTGGATTGAACTCCTTGCGGCTGATCGAGGTGGTCCCTTCAAAGCCGGCACGGTAGCCGCCCCATGGATCCTTGCCTTCGCCCAGGAACGTAGCCTTGACCACGATAGGCTTGGTCACGCCGTGGAAGGTCAGGTCGCCCGCCACATCAGCAGTCTGCTTGCCATCAGCATTCTTGCCGGTTGGCTTGACGCTGGTGGAAACGAACTTGGCGTCCGGGAATTTGCCCGACTCCAGGAAGTCCTTGCTGTTGACGTGCTTGTCACGTTCAGCATGGTTGGTGAACACACTGGCAGTGCGCACATTGACTTCGATCTTGGCGTCTTCAGGCTTGGCCGCGTCAAAACTGAACTTGCCGTCCAGGTCCTTGAAGGTACCGGTGATGTAGCTGTAGCCCAGGTGGCTGATCTTGAAGTCGACGAAGGCGTGCTGGCCTTCTTTGTCGATCACATAGTCGGCAGCCATTGCCGAACCTGCGGACAGCAGGGCCGAACCGATTGCCAGAGCGGCGAGAGTCTTTTTCAACATGCTTTCTATTCCTTGTGAGTCGAGGTTGAACATCAGGCTTTGCGCCCCAGCATTCGCGTCAGGGTCACATCACGATCGATAAAGTGGTGTTTCAATGCAGCCACGCCATGCAAACCGGCGAAAACCACCAGCACCCAGGCCAGATACAAATGCACCACACCCGCGGTATCTGCCTGGTCCGGTAGACCGGAAACCAAGGCAGGAATTTCAAACAGGCCAAACACCGGGATACCGACACCGTCGGCGGTGGAAATCAGGTAACCGGCAATCATCACGGCAAACAGCCCGAGATAGAGAAACGCGTGGCCAAATGCGGCCCCCATACGGGTCAAGCGGCTATAGCTGGCCAGCGGTGGCGGCGGCGGGCTGATCAAGCGCCAGACGATCCGCACCAGCATGATGGCAAACAGAGTGATGCCGATGCTCTTGTGCAAATCCGGAGCTTCTTTGCGCCAGGCGCTGTAATAGTCGAGACCGACCATCCACAAGCCCAGGGCGAACAAACCAAACACCACCAGGGCAACGCCCCAGTGCAAGACCATACTGACCCAACCATAGCGGGCCTCTGAATTGCGTAGCTGCATGTACTTAATCCCGTAAGAGCTGTGCCAAGCCTAGCGATTTACCTATCGAATTAAAGCGGAAAATTTTGCTTTGAAATATCGAGAAATACGATATTGAGAGTAGGCAGATTAAATTAACAAGGGATTAAGGACTATCCAGAAGAAACGTGACAGACCGTCCTGTGTTTACTGCCTATTCGCACGTAATGGGTTGTGACACGGCCGCCCATTGCATAGGCTTGCGCGATTGTTTCGCCTGCGTGGTGCGCAGGACCGCTTCGAGGAGAAAACCGATGGGCTTGAACAACCAGTGGATGCAACGCGACCTCGCGGTGCTGTGGCATCCCTGCACCCAGATGAAAGACCACCAGCAATTGCCGCTGATCCCCATCAAGCGCGGTGAAGGCGTGTGGCTGGAAGACTTCGAAGGCAAGCGCTACCTCGACGCCGTCAGTTCCTGGTGGGTCAATGTGTTTGGTCATGCCAACCCGCGCATCAACCAGCGCATCAAGGATCAGGTCGACCAGCTTGAACACGTGATCCTCGCCGGTTTCAGCCACCAGCCGGTGATTGAGCTGTCCGAGCGCCTGGTGCAGATGACGCCGGAGGGCCTGACTCGGTGCTTCTACGCCGATAATGGATCGTCCTGCATCGAAGTCGCGCTGAAAATGAGCTTTCACTATTGGCTCAACCGGGGCCTGCCGAACAAGAAGCGCTTCGTCACCCTGACCAACAGCTACCATGGCGAGACCATCGCCGCGATGTCGGTAGGCGACGTGCCGCTGTTCACCGAAACCTATAAGGCGCTGCTGCTCGACACCCTTAAAGTGCCCAGCCCGGACTGCTACCTGCGCCCTGAGGGCATGAGTTGGGAAGAACACTCGCGCACTATGTTCCAGGCCATGGAACAGACCCTGGCGCAGCACCATGAAACGGTCGCCGCCGTCATCGTCGAGCCGCTGATCCAGGGCGCCGGCGGCATGCGCATGTACCACCCGGTCTACCTCAAGCTGCTGCGCGAAGCCTGCGACCGCTACGGCGTACACCTGATCCACGACGAAATCGCCGTGGGCTTCGGCCGCACCGGCAGTATGTTCGCCTGTGAACAGGCCGGCATCCGCCCGGACTTCCTGTGCCTGTCCAAGGCCCTCACCGGCGGCTACCTGCCGCTGGCCGCCGTGGTCACCACCGAAGACGTGTACAGCGCGTTCTACGACGACTACCCCACCCTGCGCGCCTTCCTGCACTCCCACAGCTACACCGGCAACCCGTTGGCGTGCGCGGCGGCCCTGGCCACCCTGGATATTTTCGAAGAAGACAACGTCATCGAAAACAACCAGGCCCTGGCCCAGCACATGGCCAGCGCGACTGCGCATCTGGTTGACCACCCCCACGTCGCGGAAGTCCGCCAGACCGGCATGGTGCTGGCCATCGAGATGGTCCAGGACAAAGCCACCAAGACCGCCTACCCCTGGCAGGAACGCCGTGGCCTGAAGGTATTCGAACATGCCCTGGAACGTGGCGCGCTGTTGCGGCCACTGGGCAGCGTGGTGTATTTCCTGCCGCCCTATGTGATTACGCCACAGCAGATCGACTTCCTCGCCGAGGTGGCCAGCGAAGGCATCGATATTGCGACCAACAGCCGCGTCAGCGTGGCGGTGCCCAACAACTTCCACCCCGACTTCCGCGACCCCGGCTGACTGATCGTTCCCGCGCTCTGCGTGGGAACGCATCCCCGGACGCTGCGCGTCCGCTCTGCAGACCCTTTTCCAGAGAACACAAATGAGATTGTCCCGTTTCTTCACCGACACCCCGCTGAGTCTCGGCGATCACGAATTGCCCGAAGCACAGGCGCATTACATCAGCCGCGTGCTACGCATGACGGAAGGCGACGCCGTGCAATTGTTCGACGGCTCCGGCCAGGAATTCCTGGGCAGCTTGCTGGAAGTCGGCAAAAAGCGCGTCACCGTGCAGCTGACGGAACGTTTCGCAGGCCAGGCCGAATCACCGCTGCACATCCACCTCGGCCAGGGCCTGTCCCGGGGCGAGCGCATGGACTGGGCGATCCAGAAAGCCACCGAATTGGGCGTCAACGCCATTACCCCGATTTTCAGCGAGCGTTGCGAGGTGCGCCTCAAAGACGAACGCGCCGACAAACGCCTGCTGCACTGGCGCCAGGTGGCGATCAGCGCTTGCGAGCAATGCGGACGTTCAACGGTGCCGGTAATCCATCCGCCGCTGCTTTTGGCGGACTGGTTGAAGCAGACCGAGGCCGACCTGAAGCTGGTGCTGCATCCGGTCGCGGCGCCGCTGGTCAGCCATGCCAAGCCCTCGAGCCTGGCCTTCCTGATTGGCCCCGAGGGTGGGCTGACGGACGCCGAAGTCGAAACCGCCCAAGGCGCCGGCTACCATGCCGCCCGCCTTGGCCCACGGGTGTTGCGTACCGAGACGGCACCGGTGGTGGCGCTGGCGGTGGCCCAACAACTGTGGGGCGATTTCTAAGCCTGTTTGGTAAAACTAATCCCGATAATGTGGGAGCAAGCCCCCTCCCACATCCACCTCTATCCAGGCGGGGTTATCAGTCCACCGGATCACTGACCGGCTTGGCGATAATCGCCTTCAACTCAGCGGTCATCGGGAATTCCAGGTTCAGGCCCTTGGGCGGAATCGGCTGTTCAAACCAGCGCTGGTAAATCCCGTTGATCTCCCCGCTGCGATACAGGTCGCCAAGCGTCTCGTTGACCACGGCCAGAAATTGCGGGTCGTCCTTGCGCACCATGCAGCTGTAGATTTCCCTCGATTGCTCCTTGCCGACCACCACCCAGTGGTGCGGGTCCCTGGCCTTGGCGCGCTCGCCGTACAGCAGCGCGTCATCCATGTAGAACGCCGCCGCGCGGCCGGTTTCCAGCATCTTGAACGCTTCGCCATGGTCCTTGGCGCTGATCACGAACATATTGGTTTTGTGCTCGGCGTCATAGCTCTTGAGAAAGCGCTCGTTGGTGGTGCCCGCAGTGGTCACCACGTTCTTGCCCTTGAGGTCGTCGAACCCCTGGATGCCACTGTCCTTGGCGGTGAGCAACTGGCCCTTCACGTAGATAAAGCCATAGGAGAAGGCCACCTGCTTCTGTCGCTCGGCCGTCACCCCGGTGGACCCGCACTCCAGGTCGACGGTGCCGTTCTGCACCAGGGGAATGCGGGTCTGGGAGGTCACCAGGTTGTATTTGACCTTGAGGTCCGCCACCCCGGTTTTCTGCTGGATGCGCTCGACGATCTTGTTCGCCAACTCCACCGAATACCCCATGGGCTTGCCGCTCTGATCCCCTACGTAGGAAAACGGCACCGATGCGTCGCGGTAGCCCAGGGTGATGGACCGGCTGCTGGCGATCTTGCTCAGCGTGCCCTCCAGCGGTGCTTCGTTCGCATAAGCCTGTGCCCCGAGTAAAAGCCCCAGGGTGCAGCCGCTCAACAGGATTTTTTTCATTGTTATGCTCCGTTGGTTGTTCGGATTATTGACGTACAGCGATCACGCTGATTTCCACCTGTACACTGGGCCGCGCCAGCTCCGCTTGCAGCGTGGTGCGCGTTGGCGCCATGCCCGGGGATAGCCATGCGGACCACACTTCATTCATCGGCGCAAAACCCGCGCCGATATCCTTCAGATAAATAGTCGCATTGAGCAGATGGTCCTTATCGCTACCGGCCTGGGCCAGCAGCGCATCGATCTTTGCCAGGACCTCGCGGGTTTGTGTCGCCACGTCCTGGCCTTCGCCCGGCACCTGCCCCGAAAGAAATACAAGATCCTTGAAGGTGACGGCGCCAGAGAGGCGCTCGTTGCTGTCGATTCGGCTGATGGTCATGGGACATCCTCATGCAGCGCGGGGCGCCAGGCCCTGCATATCAATGGAAGGAACCTGCTGGCCAATCAACTCAGCCAGCAGTTGGCCGCTACCGCTGGCCAGCGTAAACCCGAGCGCGCCATGGCCCAGGTTCAACCACAGGTTGCTATAAACACTGGCGCCGATCAGCGGCACGCCGGTCGGAGTGGCCGGACGCATGCCTGCCCATTCGACCGCGTGGGCATAGTCGCCGGCCAGAGGGAAAGTCTCCAACGCCTGACGCTTCATCAGCGCCAGGCGCTTGGGTTCAAGGCGGGCGTCAAAACCGACGATGTCCACCATGGCCGCCACCCGCAGTTGCTCACCGATGCGCGCGTAGACGATCTTGCGGTCGTAGTCGGTGATGCTCACACTCGGCGCCCGGTGCTGTGGGCCGATGGGCACGCTCAGGCTGTAGCCCTTGAGCGGATACAGTGGCAGCGCCAACCCCGGCAGGCCCAACTCAGCACTGCGATGGCCGGCCGCGAGTACCAGTTGTTCCACGGGCAGCACTTCATCGCCCAACTCGACGGCCCGCACCACGCCGTTGGCGTGGCGAATCGCAGTCACCCGCCGCCCCAGTAAAAACCTGCACCGGCCCGACGCCTCAAGCCGCTCGGCGAGCCGCCGGCAGAAGGCATGACAATCAGCCACTTCCTCGTTCGGCGTGTAAATGCCGCCGACAAAACCACCGTCTGCCAGTGCAGGTTCAAGGCGCGCACAATCCACCGCCGACAGTACCTGCTGCTGGAGGATATCCGTGACTTTGCTGCGCGCCTGCTCAAACGTGGCCGAGTGGCGGAAGGTCACCAACTTGCCGTTACGCCGCCAGTCGAAACCGTCCAGATGATCATCCTCGCGCCAGCGCTGCAACGTGTCCTGGCTCAGGGACGCCAGGCGCAGCAGGTGGGCGGCATTGCTCTTGTTGACCGAGCCACGGCAGGCGCCAAGAAACGCGGCCATCCAGCGCCATTGCTGAAGGTCCAGGCGCGGGCGCAGCCTGAGCGGCGAATCACCGCGCAGCAACCAGCCAATGGCTTGCAGGGGAACACCGGCGTCGGCCAACGGCGCGACGTAGCGATAAGACAACTGCCCACCGTTGGCGAAACTGGTTTCACTGCCCACACTGTCGCGAGCCTCGATCAGTGTCACCTCATGGCCCGCCCGCACCAACGCGTAAGCACTGGCCAAACCGATGACGCCACCGCCGATGATGCAAACTCGCTTGGCCATCCCCGCCACCCGTGGTTGAAGTAAGAGGTTCCAAGGGTAGAGGCAGGTGACAGGTCACCGACAATGAATAAAGATGGTCCACCTATAAACAAAGGTTATGGACTTGCCATGCGCTTGCGGCATATCGAAATTTTCCAGGCCATCCGCCAGACCGGCTCCGTCAGCGCCGCCGCGCAGTTGTTGCACGTCTCGCAACCGGCGGTGACCAAGGTGTTGCAACACGCCGAATTGCAGCTCGGCTTCCCGCTGTTCCTGCGGGTGCGCGGCAAACTGCAGCCCACCCCGGAAGCCCTGGCGCTGGAAAGTGAAGTGGAGAAAGTCACCCAGAGCCTGCAAGGGGTGCGGCGCCTGGCCAAGAGCCTGCGCCACGAGCCTGGGCAAAGCGTGCGCATCGGTGCGATTCCGGCGCTGGCATTGTCACTGTTGCCACCGGCGGTGCTGGAGTGGAAGCGCGATTACCCGGACATCGCCTGCGAGCTGTCCAGCGACCACAGCCGCGAGCTGGTCCACAAGCTGTTGATGCGCGAGATCGACCTGGCGCTGACGCTCAACTTCTCCGGCCATCCGGGGCTGACCACCCAGGTGCTGGCCAACGGTGTGCTGGTGGCGTTGGCGTCCAAAGGCTATTGGCCCGAAACCGCGTCGGCTCAACCTTTGCCTTTATCGGATCTGGCCGGCGCACCGCTGATTGGCTTGTCCAGCGCTGACCCGCTGGCGGCAAAACTCGAGAATTACCTGGAAAGCGTCGACCCGGCGCCTCGGGTGACCCTCTCCGTACAGACCTACTCCCTGGCCCGGGCCATGGTGGAGTCCGGCGCCGGCTTGACGGTGATCGATCCCTTCACTGCATCAGGTGCCTCGACGGCCACCACCTGCATCCGCACGCTCACACCGCCGCTGCCCATCACCCTGTATGCCTTGACCCGCGCCGACGAGCCGCCGCCGCATATGCTGGCCAAGCTGGTGGAGATCTTCGGCCTGCGCGCCAGGGAGCTACTGGAGCGCTTATAAGACGTAATGCATGATCGCCACGAAGTGCAGCAGGCTGCCGCCGATCACGAACAGATGCCAGATCCCGTGGGAATGCCGCAGCCGGTCCTCCAAGGCAAAGAAGATGATGCCGACGGTGTACAGCACCCCACCCGCCGCCAGCCAGGTAAACCCCGCCGTGCCCAGCGCGGCGATCAGCGGCTTGACGGCCACCAGCACGATCCAGCCCATCACCGCGTAGATCACGATCGACAGGATGCGCGCCTCGGAGCGCGGCTTGATCTCCTGCAGGATGCCGATCACCGCCAGCCCCCACACGATGCCGAACAGCGTCCAACCCCACGGGCCACGCAAGGTCACCAGGCAGAACGGCGTGTAACTGCCGGCAATCAGCAGGTAGATAGAGAAATGATCGACCTTCTGCATGATCTCTTTTCGCCGCCCGCGCACGCTGTGGTACACGGTCGACGCGCTGTACAGCACCAGCAACGTAAAGCCATAAATCGCCACGCTGACAATCTTCCACGGGCTGCCATCCAGGCTCGCCACCACCAACATCCACACTGCACCAATACACGCCGCCACTGTCCCGAGCAAATGGCTCCAGGCGTTGAATCGTTCACCGTGGTACATCTGTCACCGACCTCCCTAACCGTTAACCATTGGCGAGCTAGCGTCCGACCTTGCGCATAAGAGTGCAAGCGTCTTGTGACGTTCCGAGGACGCCGCGCGGTTTTGCGGGCACAATCGAACGCATTCGAACAAGAGCCACGGCCATGCTGATCGACGAAGAGTTCACCCTCAAGAAGCTGGAAATCTTCCTGGCGTTCATGCGCACCGGTAACCTGGCCCGCGCCGCCGCCGAGCTGCAAACCAGTAACGTCAGCGTGCACCGCGCCATCCACTCCCTGGAAAATGCCCTGCGTTGCCCACTGTTCAAACACGAAGGGCGCAACCTCACCCCGCTGGAAAGTGCCTACGTGCTGGAAGAGCGCGCGCAAAAACTGGTCGCCGATGTGGTCGACAGCGTGCGCTTGACCCGTGAAGCCGCGGGTTTCTCCGCCGAACGCTTCAAGCTCGGCGCGTTGTATTCGCTGACGGTCAAGACCGTGCCGCAACTGATCATGGGCCTGAAAATCCGGCGCAGCGAACTCAACATCGACCTGATCCTGGGCTCCAACTTCGACCTGCTCTACAAGCTCAAGAATATGGAAGTGGACGCGATCCTGATCTCCCTCGATGAGCACGCCAACGACCCTGACTGCGAACAGATCGCGCTGTTCTCGGACGACATCTTCCTCGCCACCCCGGCCGACTCGCCGTTCGATCGCGAGCAGCAGATCGACCTCGCCGCCGTTCGCGACGCCACCTTCATCACCCTCACGCAAGGCTTCGCCACCCACCAGGATGGCAATCGCGTATTCAAGCAAGCGGGGTTCGAACCGAAAGTCGCGATGCAGGTGAATGACATTTTCACGTTACTGAGCATGGTCAGTTCGGGAGTGGGCTATGCCCTTCTGCCGGGAAGGATTGCGGCGGTGTATGAGAACCGGGTGAAACTGATACCGCTGCAACCTCGGTATCGGTTGCAGCAGCATATTGGCGTGGTGTTCTTGAAGGCCAAGGAACGCGACCCGAATTTGCTCGCGTTGCTGGCGGAGTGTCGGATGTATGCCAACCGCCAGACCGCTATCGGGAGCAAGCCCCCTCCCACATTTTGATCTGCGCCCCAATCAAATATGGGAGCCTCCTCCTAGATTTGAGCTGTGAACCCAATCAAGTGTGGGAGGGGGCTTGCCCCCGATGACGCCAGACCAGACAACACAAACTCCAGAGTCAGCCAACCAGCCCACGCACAATGAAGTACAGCACCGAAGGCCCGAGCAAGCACCCAAGCCCGGTATGGAACGTCGCCGTCAACGCACCATAAGGCACCAGCCGCCGATCCGTCGCCGCCAGCCCCGCCGTCACCCCGCTCACCGTGCCGGCCAAACCGCCAAACACCATCGCCGAGCGCGGGTTGTCCAAGCCCATCCAGCGCGCCGCCACCGGGGTGCCGACCATCACCAGAATCGCCTTGATCAAGCCGGTGGCAATCGACAGCGCCATCACGTCCGAAGTCGCGCCAATCGCCGCGCCGGTCACCGGGCCGACAATGTACGTCACCGCACCGGCGCCGATGGTGGTCATGCTGACCGCATCGCGATAACCAAAGGCCCAGGCCATGCTGGCGCCGACAATAAACGGCAGCACCGTGCCCAGCAGCAACGCGATCACGCCGATCAACCCTGCCTTGCGCGCTTCAGTGGCTTGCACTTCAAACGCGGTGGCAACGATGGCGAAATCCCGTATCATCGCACCGCCCATCAGGCCAATGCCGGAGAACAACGCCACATCGGCCAAGCCCTTTTGCCCGCCGGTGAGTGTGCCGCCGACCCAGGCCAGTACCAGACCGATAACGATGGCGATCGCCGAGCCATGAATGCGCCCGAACGTCAGGCGCTTGGACAGCACCACGGAAATCCACATCACCACACCCACGAAGGCGAATGCGGTAACCAGGCCGTTATGTTCCAGACCTTTCTCGATGAGGTCCCACATATCAGCGACCTCCTGCCGACGCGATCAGCGGTTCTTCAGCGGGTAGCGGTTCGCCTTTGTGGGTGCGGCTGATCAGGGCAATCGTGCAACCGCACACCAGTACCGAACCGATGGCCGCCAGTACCGCCACCGGTCCACCGTGCAGGGCCGTCACCACGTTTTGTTGCGCCGCCATCGCCACCACTACGGGGATGTACATCGCGCCCCAGAAGCCCACGCCCATCTCGCAATCCTTGGTCATGCCACCGCGTTTTTGCATCCACAGGCGGGCGCAGATCAGCAGGATCATCGCAATGCCCACTCCGCCCACGTTGGATTTGACGCCGAGCAACACGCCGAGCATGTCGCCCATGATCACGCCCGCTAGCGTGCAGATCGCCAGCAATGCCACACCGTAGATAATCATTGTTGTTGTCCTCAAAGTGCTCGATCGAAATTGTTGTTTTTGTACTTCGAATGCCTTGGGTGGGGCTTTATCGGTGGCGGCGTTCCTCCTCTTGCAGCAGGGCCTGCAAGGTGTCCAGGCGCGCGCCTTCATAGGCGATCACCGTGCCTTGCTCGAACACCCGGCGTGACAGGCCGGTCAGCACGGAGCCCGGCGGCAATTCGATTTGCAGGCGCACGCCGCGCTCGTAGGCGCTTTGCACAGTGCCGCGCCAGTCGACGATGCGGCACATGTTGAACGCCAGGTCATCGCGCAGTTGCTCGGGGTTGTGGATAGGTCGGGCACGCGTGCTGCTCAGGTAGGTGATGCGCGGCGCCTTGAGTGCAACGAAAGCTTGTGCCAACACCTGGGCGGGTTGCTCCAGCAACGCGCAGTGGGATGGCACGCTCACCGCCAGGCGCTTGGCAATGCCGTTGCCTTTGATGCGCTCGGCGACAAGCGCCATCGCCGCGTTGCTGCCGGCAATGACGACCTGGTTGTCGGCATTGATATTGGCCAGGTACACCGGGGTTTGCGGGCTGTGGATAGCGGCCAGCAAGGCTTCGACGGTGGCTAGCTGAGCACCGATGATCGCCGTCATGCCATACCCTTGTGGATAAGCCTGCTGCATCAGTTCGCCGCGCAGGCTGACCAGTCTGACCGCGTCGGCAAAATCCAGGGCACCGGCGATAACCGCGGCCGGATAGGCACCGATGGACAGGCCCGCTACGTAATCGGGTGTGTATTGCAGCTGGCGGGCGTGGGCCACGCCGCTGATCAACAGGCACAATTGCACGGCGCGCGTCGACTCAAGGGCTTGCGCGCAATCGAGTTGGCGAACGTCCTCACCCAAGGCATGGCTGGCTTCATCCAGCACAACGGCAGGCAATGGCTGGAGCATGCCCGGCCGTTGCGCGCCCTGCCCCGGAAACACCAGCAGGCTGCTCATGCCACGGCCTGCCAGGGGTTGAATACGAGATGCGCACCGCTGACGGTTTTCAACAGCACTCGGCGTGATGGGCCAGCCCATTCGCGTAAAGCGACCGCGCCGAAGGGCGTTTGCAGTTGCAGGTCCACCGCACACACTGCTGTGTCCAACAATGCCAGCAGGTCCCGCGCGGCATGCCGATCAAGCGGTTCAGGCGTACACAAAATCAAATCCAGATCGCTTTGGGCATGCAGCGCTTCGATGCCGCTGGCCAACTCAAAGCCGGCGCTGCCGCTGACGCCCCAGTCCAAAGACGCCAGCAACGGGCGCACCTGATCAAGCGCGCGCAACGCAGGCACCTCCCGCGACGAACGCCGCTCACGCAGGGCTTGCGGCGTGACGCTGCGCTGCACCGAGTGCAGGGGCATGGCCGTGGCAAAACGTTGCTCGCGCAAACGCCCACGCACACCGACCGCCACAGAGCCAGGTTCGGCGACGGCGCGACGCACCACCACCGGGTGGCCGGCGCTGATCGCGGCCAGCGCCCAGGCCGGTGCATCGGCAGGCAGTTGCGCCGGGGTCATGCCCCAGAGCAAATCGTGCGCGTTCACCATTGCTCCCGCAGCAGTTGGCGTACGTGGCTGGAGGCGGCGCGATTGGCGGCGCCCAGGCGCCCGCTCAGATCGGTGCTGGCGATATCCTTGATCGCCTGCACCAGGCAGTCGCTGACCCGCGCCAGGTCATCCGCCGTAGGCTGTTCGATCCGGCTGACCGACAGCGTCTCCCAGAGCAGACCGAGGCTGGCATAACTGTCGATGTCATAGGCCATGGGCGGCACGCTGGCAGCCAGGGCTTCCAACTCTTCGACGCTGCGCAGGGTCACCCGCGCGGCAGAAGCTTTGCCCATGGCATGCACCATCACACCCGGGTCGCGCAGGGCGATCAAGCGATTGGCTTGGTAGCCGTGGGCGAGAAACGCACCCGACATGGCCTTGCCCACCAAGAGCGCAATTACCGGGTGCCCGGCCAACCGTGCGCGGGCGTAACTGTCGGCGGCGGCGGCCAGGGCTTGATGAATGCCGAGGGCTTCTTCGCGACGCCCGTAGGCTTGGCTGGGCACATCGACAATGGCAATGATCGGACGCCGGTCGCCACGGGCGATGGCGTCATCCACGGCCTTGGCCAGGCCCCAGCCTTCGAGCAAGCCGACTTCCCCATGGCGGGCACGGGCAAAGCGGTTTTGTGGGTCGGTGACCACGGCGATAAAGCGCACGGCTTGCCCGCCCAAGGCAGCGTCGGCGACCCTCAATGAAGCCGGCAAGCCCTCAACAGGCGTTGCCCCGGCGCTCAATGCGTTGAACCACTGCAAGCCTCTCATGGGCGTTCTCCTTGATACAGCTTGCGCACCGTCGTCGGATCGATCTGCGGCGTGGCGTCCAGTTCGGCCAGGCGCGCCAAGTAGTACTCGGCCTGACGGCTGCGCTGTTTAGCGGGTAAGCCTTGTTGCAGCAGCGCGGTGACGGTCTGCTGGATCTGCACGGCATCGTCCGCGACATAGCGGTCGGCCAGGCCACTGTTAAAGCGTTGCTCCCCTCCGGTGAGGCTCCAGATGAAAGGCCGGTCACGGGAGTCATACTCATCCAGGCCCGCTTCCTGCTCGATCACTTGCGGGCCGTTCAGGCCCAGGCGGGCTTCACGGGTGACAACGAGGTAGCTGCACAGCCCGGCCGCGATGGACATGCCGCCAAAGCAACCGACACTGCCGGCCACCACGCCGACCACGGGCTGGTATTGGCGCAGGTCGACAATCGCCGCGTGGATATCGGCTATCGCGGCCAGGCCCAGGTTGGCTTCCTGCAGGCGCACGCCACCGGTTTCCAGCAACAGCACGGCACGCGTGGGCACACCGTTGCGGTTGTCTTCGGCCGCCAGCTCCAAGGCGCCAGCGATTTTTGCGCCACCGACTTCACCGAGGCTGCCGCCCTGGAAACTCCCTTCGATGGCCGCGATCACTACCGGCAACCCGGCCATGTTGCCCTTGGCGATCACCACGCCATCGTCGGCCTGGGGTACCACGCCCTGGCGACTGAGCCAGGGCGACATCACGCGCTGGAACGGATCGATCAGTTCGCGCAGGGAGCCGGCGTCCAGCAATGCCTTGGCCCGCTGACGAGCGCCCAATTCGACGAAGCTGTGTTTAGCCAGCAAGTCAGTCATGCCCGACCTCCTCGAAACCCTGCTCCAGGCGCAGCCGCACCACGCCGGGCGTCGCGCCGAAATCGTGGATATCAATGTGCAACGCCGGTGGCGTCTGCTCCTGGAAAATCCGCTCAAACAGATGACGCCAACGTTGTTCAGCGCCATTCACCGAGGTTTGCACCTGGATCGTCAGCGTGCCCGCCGTGCCTGGCTCCAGCAGCACTTCCAGGTCTCCCGAACCGACACATCCCACCAATGCACGACCTTTGGGCGGCGCCCCGGCGGGGAATTCAAAGGATAAGGTTTCCATCACAACGCTCCGTCGAGGCGGTCGATAAACAGGCAGGCGGCCAACAGATCGGCAGCGCCGCCGGGGGAGGCATTCAGGGCCAGCAGTTGCAGGTCCAATTCGTGCAGTCGGCGGCGCCCGGCGAGGGTGGCGCTGCCGCCGGCCTCCAACACGGCTTGGGCACCCTGCTGCATGGCGCTGATCCCTTCAGGGCCGGCACGGTAGAGCACGCAGGTGTCGGCCAGCTCGGTCATGATCGCCAACAGCGCGTCCAGCCGAGCGTTCTGCTCACCGACGTTTTGCAGGCGGCTTGTACGCAGTTGCGGCAAGCCGCGTTGCATCACCGAAGGGAAGCCGAGCTGGGCTTCCTCGCGAGCACCACGCGCGCCGTAACGTTGCGCAACTTGTACGCCGTGGCTCAAGGGCTGCGGCGCATAGCGGTCATTGAGCAGGGCCAGCCTGGCGGCAGTCAGCGTGACAGCGCGGGGTTGCAACGCGGCGGCGGCGGTGAGCAGACCGAGCGCCCAGATCGCCCCACGATGAGTGTTCACGCCTTGAGTGGTGATCAGCATCGCTTGCTCACCTTCGCGACCAATCTGCCCAAGGGCTTCGCGCAGGGGCAGGCCGATTTCATCGAATTCGATCGCCGCCTCGGCCATGGCCTTGAACATCGGCCACAACGACAACGCCGAGGCGTGCATCAGGCCCAGGTGCAGATCGCTGTGGGCGCCGTTGCCGCGACGGTCCACCAAGGCGGGTTTGGGCGACAGGTCGGCCTCATCGATCAGCGCATCGACGGCCAGGTCGGCCAGCCGATCGGCAAGGCTGAGTTCATGCAGTTTGAGGGCGCGCATTTACCAGCTCCTGAACTTGGCGGGCGGGTTGTACAAACCACCGGACCACTCCACCAGGTCGGCCACGCTCTTGGCGGCCAACAGCTCGCGGGTGGCGTCGGTACGGCGGATGCCGAGGTCTTCGGGCAAGGCGATCAAACCTTCACGACGCATGCGTGCGGTGTCCTTGGGGTTATGGCGCATGCCGATGGCTGTTACGCCTGCAACGGCGGCGATCATCGCTTGGCGCTCTTCCAGCGAGCGCGCCTTGTACAGGTAGGCAATGCCTTCTTCGGTGAGCAGGTGGGTGACGTCATCGCCGTAGATCATGATCGGCGCCAGCGGCATGCCGCTTTTACGGGCGACTTCCACTGCATCCAGGGTGTCGACGAAGGTGGGTTTGCCGCCTTCCTGGAAGGTCTCGACCATTTGCACCACGAGTTTCTTGCCTCGTTCAAGCAAGGCTTCCGGCGCGTCGTCGTGGCGCATATCCAGCCAGGCCGGTGTGCCATGCCGGCGGCCGCGTGGGTCGTGGCCCATGTTCGGCGCGCCACCGAAACCGGCGAGGCGGCCACGGGTGACGGTGGAGGAATGCCCATCGCCGTCCACTTGCAGGGTGGCGCCGATAAACAGGTCCACCGCGTATTGGCCGGCGAGTTGGCAGAACATCCGGTTGGAGCGCATCGAGCCATCACGGCCGGTGAAAAATACATCGGGCCGTGCGGCGATATAGTTTTCCATACCCAGCTCGGTGCCGAAACAATGCACGCTCTGCACCCAGCCGCTTTCGATGGCCGGGATCAGGGTTGGGTGTGGGTTGAGGGTCCAGTTACGGCAGATCTTGCCTTTGAGACCGAGGGATTCGCCATAGGTGGGCAGAATCAATTCAATCGCGGCGGTGTTGAAACCGATGCCGTGGTTGAGCGACTGCACATTGTGTTTTTCGTAGATGCCACGGATCGCCATCATCGCCATCAGCACATGCACCGGCTTGATGTGGCGCGGGTCGCGGGTGAACAGCGGTTCGATGTAGAACGGCTTGTCCGCCACCACCACAAAATCCACCCAGCTCGCCGGGATATCGACGCGGGGCAAGTCAGTAACGTCGTCCACCAACTGATTGACCTGCACGATGACGATGCCATCGCTGAACGCAGCGGGCTCGATCAAAGCCGGGGTGTCTTCGGTACTGGCGCCGGTGTAGATGTTGCCGGCGCGGTCAGCCATGAAACCGGCGGAGAGCACCACGTTGGGGATCAGGTCCACCACCAGTCGCGCATAGAGTTCGATGTAGGTGTGGATCGCGCCGATTTCCAGCAGGCCATCTTCCAGCAACTGGCTGATGCGCAGGGATTGGGTGCCGGCGAAAGAGAAATCCAGCTTACGAGCGATGCCTTTTTCAAACAGGTCCAGGTGCTCGGAACGGCCGACACTGGGCATGATCATGTGCAAATCGTGGAGCTTGGCCGGGTCGGCCTTGGCCAGGGAGCGCGAGAGGAAATCGGCCTGCTTCTGGTTGTTGCCTTCCAGCACGACGCGGTCGCCGGGGAGGATCAGGGCTTCAAGGGCCTCGACGATTTTGTCACTGGCCAGCACGGCCCCGTCTGCGTATTGCCGGACCAACCCGAGGCGCCGCTGCTTCTCGTCGCGCCGCCGCGTCCAGCGCGAGTCGGGGGTGATTGTTGTTGTCATGGTCGCTCCACGAGGGTTGCTGTCGTGGGCTGTACCTTAGGAGTGAAACTGGGGGGTATCAATCAAGCTGGGCGGCGGACTGTTACGGTTGGAGTAACGAAACAGCAACAACCACGGCCTCTAGCCAGATTCAGTCCAAAAATTGGAGGGGTTGCTCAGAGGTGTTTGGCAGGAAGCACTCATGATAAAGCGCCTGAACATTCGGACAGCAAAAACCCATCCTGTAGTGAGCGGGCTTGCCCCGCGCTGGGTGGCGGAGCCGCCCCAAACCCAGGCGCCTCGTTCTACCTGAAACAACGCGGCGTCCCTGTTGGGGCGGCTTCGCCACCCAGCGCGGGGCAAGCCCGCTCACTACATTGAATGTTGCAGGCCCAACGCGCAGCATCGGTCAATCACAACGCCATCACCACCTTGACTCCTCCAAGGCTTTCAAGAACGTAGCTGCTGTACTCATACACTCGCCCCCGAACATCCAAGCGAAGCACGCCCTCATGCCCACTGACTTGCACAGTGGGCTCCTGGGTTTTCAGAAAGGGGTGTGCCGAGACCAATGTCTTGAGTAGCTCCTGATCATTACCCAGATCCTTATGCACGTAGTACCTGTAGGAAAAAACCACCGTCGCGCCCCCCTGACCATCCCGAGCGCCGTAGATAGAGGTGCCGTTACCCAGGGAATACTTGAGTACTACCTCATCCAACTGCGGCGTACCGGGGCTCATCAACCAACTGATCGCCAAGTACCCGAGACACATCACCAGCAGCCCGTTGAGCAGGCCTTGAGCCGGCCATTTAATATCCTTGGCTTTTCGCATATTCGATACCCTCCTTGATCCAGTGCTGGTCAATCTGATCATCGCCGTACGGCGCGTCTCCCCACCAGTCTCCAAACTCCGCCCGGGACGTCCCTGCTGCCTTGCCGCTCGCAACAGCACGCCTTCCGGAAATCCCAGTACCGTGCCGGTAACGCCGTAGTTGAAGTTGCCGAACGCCTTTGGCTGTCGATGCAAAATGCCTACGACCTATGGCATGCCTAGGTCTGGAAGCGAACATATTTGTGTGTGGGAGGGGGCTTGCTCCCGATGGCTTGCTACCTGTCGATACATCCTTGGCTGACCCACCGCTATCGGGAGCAAGCCCCCTCCCACACTCGCTCAGTGGTGTTTGTCAGTAAGCAGTCCCGCAGAGGGACCGCTTCACACTTCCGGCGACGGGCTGACTTGCTCCAGCGCACGATCCACCAACAACTGCCCCAACTCCACCATTTGCTGGATCCCGAGCATAACGGCGCGCTGGGACGTGTCCAGGTCAAAAGCCAGATTGCAGGTGAGAACGTTGAGGGAGGACAGGGTTTCGCTGGCGTTGACCAGCAGGGTTTCGGTGTTTTGATGAGGGTTTACGGTGAAGATTGGTGGGTGAGGCGTAGGTTTGATCATGATTCGCAGCTCCGATATGGGATGGAAACTGCCCTCTTCCGCTTGCACGCGAATTAAGGTGGCAGCCGTGCGCAGGTGTGCAAGACCGGGCATATCGGACCCCGGCAGATCCCGAAGAATCTCCCACGCACAGCCGCCATAACAAGTACAGCAGACATAAAAACGCCCACTGAATGGCTATGGGCGCTGGTGCGCCGACATGTAACCGGACTTGCACGTCCGTGTCACCGTTTTTTGCGATGACGGGACGAAGACTAGGCGCGCCGACTGCACGCGACAAGTTCATGCACGGCCCAAAATCTTGCAGGAAAAATCCTGAGCAACCGCCTCCCCTCATTACCCCTACAGGCAGCAAAGAATGCTCCGACAGGCTTTTCAGGTTGTTGCTCGGAACTCGCCTCTCTAGCCTTTTCCATCCGAATCGTGCCACGGGCAGGCATCATGAATCCGACTGTTAAATTCGATGCAAGGTCATTGCAGGGCGTGATGCATCACATCACAATTACGCCATGATCGTCAGCTGGAAACATAAGGGCCTTAGGGCCTTCTATGAGACCGGTTCAACCAGAGGCATCAACGCAAACCATGCAAAGCGCTTGCGCCGTGTTCTGCTCATTCTGGACAAAGCCGAGCACCCTGATGCGCTGGACCTGCCTGGCTGGCGCTTCCATCGTTTGAAGGGCGACCTGATCGACTACTGGTCCGTCAGCATAAGTGGTAACTGGCGCATCATTTTTCGGATGTTCGACGACCAGGTCGAATTGGTCGATTATCTTGACTACCACTGAGTGGAGGTATCGATATGGGTATGCACAACCCACCTCACCCAGGTGAAATTCTGCTTGAGGATGTGGTTCCCTCGCTGGGTATCACTATCACGGAAATGGCGCGGCGCCTCGGCTTCGCGCGAGAAACCTTTTCAAGGATCCTGCATGGCCGCGCCCCGGTCAGCCCGGACCTTGCCGTTCGGCTGGAACGGGCCGGCGTAAGTACTGCCCAGTTATGGTTGTCGATGCAAAGTGCCTACGACCTGTGGCAGGCCGAACATCGGGAGCAGCCGGTGATTGAGCGGTTTGTACGGCTTGAGTAGCAAACACGAACGTCCAGACGCAGCAGATCAACCGGCCCGCGACGTGGCCTCCCCCCACACGTTGATTCGTAAAAGGCCTGAAAACAGAGCAATTCAGGCCAGGCCGGACTCGACCAGCAGTGCTTCCAGCCCCATCAAGTCCGGCACCTTCGCCACATGCTCCCCCACCTGCACCGCCGCCAACTCCAGGGGGCACAGGGGGACGTCCACATAGCTCAACTGGCTGTCGAGCTTGTACGAGCGGGGAATCCCCTGGATCACCATCGCAATGAACTTCAATGTCGGCCGCCCGCCCAGCGTATTCAGCACGACGATCCGCGAGCGTTCGCTTGTGACGATGGCTTCACCGCACACCGCTTCAAAACTGATCAATGGCAACTGCCGATCGCGCCAGGTGACTTGCCGCAAATACCAAGGGGGTGCATCGCTGGCCGGTTCGCCGCGTTGGAAGTCGATGAGTTCGGCCACGGCGACGTTGGGCAGCACCAGGTGGCGGTCAGCCAGAGGTAGCAGCAGGCCGGTGACTTGGCTGGCGCGGTGGTCAAGCATGGGACTTGCTCCAATAGGCGATGCTTTCCAGCAGCACCGACTCTTGATACGGCTTGCCGAGGTAGTCGTTGACACCAATGGCCATGGCGCGATCGCGGTGTTTCTGGCCGGTGCGCGAGGTGATCATGATGATCGGCAGGCGCATCAGGCGCGGGTCGTTGCGCACCTGCATCGCCACTTCGAAACCGTCCATGCGCGGCATTTCAATGTCGAGCAGCATCAGGTCCGGCGTGTGTTCTTCAAGCACGGCAATGGCATCGATGCCGTCCTTGGCAGTGAGGACGTTCATGCCGTTGCGCTCCAGCAGGCGGCTGGTGACTTTGCGCACAGTGACCGAGTCGTCCACCACCAGCACCAGCAGCGGGCGCTTTTTCAGCGGGTCGTTGAGCACCAGCGGCGCATCGACCACCTGGGCCGGCAAGGCCGGTTGCCGGGCGCGGATATGGGCGAGCAAGTCGATGATCAGCACCACGCGTCCGTCACCCAGGATCGTCGCCCCGGACAAACCCTGCACGCCCGCAAACTGTGGCCCCAGGGCTTTCACCACGATCTCTCGCGTACCGGCCATGGCGTCCACGTGTACCGCCACGTGACGTTCATTGCATTGCACCAGCAGCACCGGCACCGGCTGGTACTGGCCGAGCAATTTCGGGCGAGCGCCGGTATGCAACAGATCGCCAAGGTAAAACAATTCGTAGCGCTGGCCGGCGTATTCATAACTCGGTGGGTCTTGCTGATAGTGCCCCGCCAGTTCATGGGGCAGGACGCGCACCAACCCCTCAATGGTGTTGAGCGGGATCGCGTATTGATCGTCGGCGCATTGCACCATCAGCGCACGGTTGACCGAGACGGTAAACGGCAGGCGAATACGGAAGTGCACGCCCATGCCCGGTGTCGAGTCGATCACCATCGAGCCGCCCAGTTGGCGCACTTCTTCATGCACCACGTCCATGCCGACGCCTCGCCCGGAAATCTGCGTGATTTTTTCCGCAGTGGAAAAGCCTGGCTGCAAAATGAACTGCAACACATCACGGTCGCTCATCTCCTGCTGAGGAGCCAGCAGGCCGCGCTTGATCGCCTTGCGCCGCACCGCGTCCAAGGGTACGCCGGCGCCGTCGTCGCGCATGTCGAAGACTATATCACCGCCTTCGTGGGTCAGGTCCAAGGTGATGCGGCCCTTCTCCGGCTTGCCGGCCAACAGCCGTACCTCGCGCGACTCCAGGCCATGGTCGACGGCGTTGCGCAACATGTGTTCCAGCGGCGCCACCATGCGTTCCAGCACGTTGCGGTCCATTTCGCCCTCGGCATTGCCGACCACGAACTCCACGTCCTTGCCCAACTCCTCCGCCACCTGCCGCACGATACGCTTGAGGCGCGGCAGCATCCGTTCAAACGGCACCATGCGCGTGCGCATCAAGCCTTCCTGCAACTCGGTGTTGATGCGGGCTTGTTGCTGCAACAGGTTGTGGGCGTCCTGATTGCGGCGGTCGAGGGTTTCCTTGAGGTCCAACAGGTCGAACGCCGACTCCGACAGCGCTCGCGACAATTGTTGCAGCTGCGAATGGCGGTCCATTTCCAGCGGGTCGAACTCCTCATAGCCCAGGCGCTCGGCCTCGGCCTGCTGGTGGCTGAGGATACGGCCCTGGGTTTCAGTCTCGAGGCGACGCAACTGGTCGCGCATGCGCTCGATCGTGGTCTCCACCTCATTGAGGGCAACGCGTGCGTCGTTGACTTGCTGCTCGATGCGCCCCTGCAGGATCGAAGTTTCGCCGGCCAGGTTAACCAGGTCGTCCAGCAGGTCGGCGGAGATTTTCACCATATCCGCCGCAGGGTCGACCGCAGCCTCGGTCTTGCCGCCGGGCAAGGCGACCGGTACCGGCGGCTCGTCGCCGGCCTGCACCAGGCTTTTGATGCGCCCGATGAGCTTGTCCACCGACCCTACCGGCAACCCCTGTGCCACGGCGTCGATCATCTGCGCCAGGCGGTCATGACAGCCTTGCAGTAACGCGAACAGTTCGGCGGAAGGCGCCAGCTGGCCGGCGGATAACCCTTCGCAGAGAAATTCCAGTTCATGCGCCAAGTCGCCAATCGGCGCGATTTCGACCATGCGTGCACCGCCCTTGAGGGTGTGCAGGTCACGCAGCAGGGTTTCCACTTCCTGACGATTACTCGGCTCAGCCTGCCAACGCGCCAGTGCACTGCCGGAGCTGTCGAGAATATCGGCGGCTTCTTCGAGGAAGATATCCAGCAGCTCAGGGTCGGCACCCTGGGTGGGCGCTGCCGTGGCGGCAGCGGGCGCAGTGCTGCCCTGGCGCAATGTGCGCACCCTGGCGACCAGCTCGCCGCTGTCGCTCAAGGGCTGGTGGTGCTGCAGTTCTTCGAGTTGCAAGGCCAGCCGCTCGTGGCAGGCCATCAGCACCTGGGACAGCTCGGTGGAATAACTGTAGCGGCGGTCCACCAGGCCCTCATAAAGGCCCTCCAGCTCATGGGCCAGGTCGCCGATCGGCCCTATTTCGGCCATGCGTGCACCGCCCTTGAGGGTGTGCAGATCGCGTTGTAATGACGACAACGGCGCGGCACTGTCGGGCTCCAGCAACCAGCGCTTGAGCGATTGCCCGGCGCTGTCGAGGATATCGACCGCTTCTTCCAGGAAGATCTCGACCAGTTCATCGTCCACGGCCGTGTCGTGGTCGAGCCTTGCAGTCGCGGCGCCCAGTTCGGTAATGCTCGGAGCGCGGCTGCCGTCACGTTTGATCAGGCCGGTGGCGGAGGGGTCGAGGGCTTCATCCAGCAGCTCGCGCAAGGCTTCGACCCGCGCCGGTGCCGGGCTGATTTCCTGGCCGGCGGCCAGTTGGTCGAGCATGTTGATCAGCGCTTCATGGGCCTGTTCGGCCTCCTGGAAAAACCGTTCGCTGACCGCCAGGCTGCTCTCTTCCACGGCGCCATACAGGTCGAGCAAGGCTTCGCAGAGTGCGTCGATGCTGTGCAGGTCGGCGTCGTGTGCGCCCTCGCCCAGGGTGGTCAATTCGTCCAGCAGCGCCGTCAGTTCCTGGCGCTCGCCAGGGTGCTGCTGCCAGCGCCGTAACAGGCTTTCGGCGTCGAGCAGGATATCCATGCCCTGGGCCAGGAAGTTGGTGATCAATTGCGGGTCGCGCTTGGTACGCAGGCCAGTATTGGGTGCGTCGAGCAACGCTTGCAGTTGTTGATCGAGCAGGCCTTGGGTACGGCTGATCAGGTCTTGCGCGCCTTTTATCGGCGCCAGGGGGTCGCTGTCCAAATCACGCAGCCCACGCTGGAACAAGCCTTCGGCCTCCAGCAGCAACTCCACTTCGTCCAGGTCCAGCGGCAGGCGGTGGGCTTTGTATTCACGGGTCAGGTGGTCAAGGGGGCGCGCCAGTTCGGCGATGGGTAGCACACCGGCCATATAGGCACTGCCCTTGAGCGTATGCAGGGCGCGTTGCAGCTCATCGCTGACTTGCAGCGGCACGTGTTCGGCGGCCTGTTGCAGGAACTGGTTGAGGCTCTCGAGATGGCTCTGGGCTTCGTTGCGGAAGATCTCCAGCAACAGCGGGTCATGCGGTTCGGCGCCGCTGGCCAAGGCATGGGCGCGGGCCGCCAGGGCATCGACTTCATCGCGCTGGCGCTGCTCGTCGTTGGCGAAGTCGGCGACCAGTGTCGGCAACAGGGCCACCGCTTCATCCAGCACCTGTTGCACTTCAAGGCCAAGGGTCACGCTGCGCTCCAGGACCCGATTGAGCAGGTTTTCCACCGCCCAGGCCAGCTCGGCCAGGACCAGCGCGCGCACCATGCGACCGCTGCCCTTGAGGGTGTGGAACGCCCGGCGCATTTCGCCCTGGGCGGTTTTGTCGGCGCTGTCCGGCAGGTAGCGGTGCAACACCTCGAGCACTTCGTCGACTTCTTCGAGGAAGACCTCGCGCAGCTCATCGTCAATCGGTTCTTCGTCGGCCGGTGGCGGCAGCAAGCTGCCGGGGCGGTGCAGGGCCGGCGGGTTCAAGCGCGAGGCCGGGCTGGCCAACGCATCGAACTGGGACTGGCTGGGGATGATCTCGGCCGACAGCGCCCCATCGGGCGCGACCAGCGCCTGACGCCAGGGCTTTTCGGCAGGCAGGTAGCCCAGCGCGGCCAGCCCCTGGGTCGCCAGCTCAAGCACCCGCTCACCCGAAGCGTCAGGGTCCTGGAGCATGCGCTCCAGGTAGTATTCCAGGCTGCTGACCACCTCGGCAAAATGCCCCAATTGCACCTCGGCAGGAGGGCTGTCGCTGAGCATCAACTGTTCGTCGACGTAATCCGAGCAACCCCGCATCAGGCTGGCCGCCCGTGGCAGGGGAATCATCGCCAGCGCACCGCGCACCTGGCTCAACAGCTGCGGCAGCGACTCCAGGCGCTGGCGGTCCCAGTCCGCTTCGATGCAGTCGATGACCAGCTCCTGCGCTTGCCGCAGGCATTGGCAGGATTCGCGGATCACCAGTTGGTGAATCTGGGTCAGGTCGGTCGTGGGCAGACGGCTTTCTTCACGGCTTTGCGGTTCCACGGTACCGACCATGCCCGCCAGGGTGGCCTCGACGTACAGCAAGGCGCCGGCGACATCCATCAGCACCGCATCGTTGGGTTCACGCTGCCCCTGGACAAGGCTTAGGACCACGGCCAATTGATCGATGATCACCTTTCGCGGTTGACCAAACCCGAGTACCGCCAGGGTATCGGCAATCTGGCGCAGCGGTGCCAGCAACGCATCAAGGTCGCTGGTGTGTTGCCGGTCGCTGCGCACGAACAGATCCAGGCGCTCCTTGACCCGCACCAGCTCTTCACACAAAGCGCCGAGTACCGAACCCATGCCGTCGCGATCCGGCCCGGCCAGGCGCGCACGCTCGGCATCGACCACGGCACTGTCGGGCAAGGCTTCGTCCAGGCCGTAGCGCTCCTTGAGGCTTTGCATGCGCGGCGTCGGCCGAGTGACCTTGGCCACGTAGAACAGCAGGCTCCTGAGCAATTCATCCGGTGCCGGCTGGTTGATCCCACCGATCCCCTGGGCCAGCAGGCGCTTGAGTTGTTTGTCGCTGGCCTTGAGCAGGCTGCGCAAAGCCGGGCTGTTGGCGATCACCCCGGTGAGCATGCCTTCGACCAGCGCCGAGGTGACCTGCCACAACGGCAACAACGGCGCGCCTTGGCACAACGCTTCGAGGCGCGCAAAGACCCGCGCCATGTCCACCAGGTTACTGGGGCCGTGATCTTCACGCAGCAGGCCGGCCAAGGCTTGTTGCAGCAGTTGGTGCCACTGGCGCAGTTGCTCATGCAGTTCAGGCGGCGCACGTTGCGCCAGGACCTCATCGCTCAACGGCGCAATCGTCAGCAGTTGCGGACTGAACAGGCTGGTTTCCGACAGCAGGCTTTCACCGCGCGCGCTGCGCAGGTCGTTGAGCAGCGGCAGTACCACCAGCGGCAGGTCACGCCGGGCACTGTGGACGCGGTCCAGATACAGCGGCAATTGGCCGAGGGCCTGTTGCAGCAGGCGGATGCTTTCATCGCGCTGGCCGACACGCCCGGCCTGGAACGCCAGGGCCAGCTCTTCGAGTTCTTCGGCGAGCAAGGCGGCACCATAGAATTCGACCATTTGCAGCGCACCCTGCACTTGGTGGATGCCGGCCAGGCACTCGTCGATGGCTTCGCTGTCGCCGGTTTCGACAAATGTGTCCAGCGCCGAACGAGCCTGTTTCAGGGTTTCGGCAATGTCGCCCTTGACCCATTCGAGGGCCACGTAGTCGTGCCGATCAACCATAACTGCTCCGCTTAGAATTCATGAGTGGCTGGTGTTCTTGAAACCTGTGGCCTGCGGCGGCCAACTGTGGGAGGGAGCTTGCTCCCGATGACGGTGGTTCAGCCAATGGCTCAGGTGACTGATGCACCGCCATCGGGAGCAAGCCCCCTCCCACAGTTGCATCGCGTTTCAATCATCGGTTTGCTTGGCCGCCGGCAAGGTGAACCCGGATACCGACCTGCGCAACTGGCTGGCCATTTTCGCCAGGTTGCCAATGCTTTCAGCGGTGGCGGTGGAACCCGACGACGTCTGGGTGGTGATCTGCTGGATCACGTTCATCGTCAGGGAAATCTGCCCCGCCGACGACGTCTGCTGTTGCGCCGCGTTGGAGATGCTCTGGATCAGCGCCGCCAGGGTTTTCGATACGCCCTCGATCTCTTCCAGCGCGACGCCGGCGTCCTGGGCCAGTCGCGCGCCACGTACCACTTCGGTGGTGGTCTGTTCCATGGAGATCACGGCTTCGTTGGTGTCGGCCTGGATCGCGCGCACCAGGGTCTCGATTTGCCGCGTTGCGGCCGACGAACGCTCGGCCAGCCGTTGTACTTCATCGGCCACCACCGCAAATCCGCGCCCGGCATCCCCGGCCATGCTCGCCTGGATCGCGGCGTTGAGGGCGAGGATGTTGGTCTGGTCGGCGATGTCGTCGATCAGGCTGACAATATCGCCAATTTCCTGGGACGACTCACCCAGGCGCTTGATGCGCTTGGCGGTGTCCTGGATCTGTTCACGAATGTTGTCCATGCCGTGGATGGTGTTGTGCACCACCTCGTTGCCCTTGTTGGCAATCTCCACCGAGCGCTCGGCCACCGCCGAGGATTCGGCGGCGTTGGCCGACACCTGATCGATGGACTGGGCCATTTGCTTGATTGCGGTGGAGGCCTCGGCGATCTGCTGAGCCTGATGCTCCGAAGCCTGAGCCAGGTGCATGGCGGTGGCCTGGGTGTCCTGCACCGCACCGGCCACTTGCCCGGCCGTGAGGTTGATGGTGGCGACCAGGTCGCGCAATTGGTCCACGGAATAGTTGATGGAGTCGGCAATGGTGCCGGTGAAATCTTCAGTCACCGAGGCCGTGACGGTCAGGTCGCCGTCGGCCAAATCTTCGATTTCATCGAGCAGACGCATGATCGCGTTCTGGTTGCGCTCGTTCTTTTCAGCAGTTTCATGCAGCTGCCGGTTGGTTTCACGCACCATCACCAAGCCGATCAGGATGATCGAGGTCAGCGCCAGCAGGCCCAGCACGTAGCCGCCAATGGTGTCGAGGCTGCGCCCGCCGGCGAGGTTTTCAAAGCCGGTGGCCAGGTGCGAGGCTTCATCGAGCAGGGTTTGCGAAAGGTTGAAGATATTGCTCGCCGAGGCCCGTACCTGGAACAGTTGCGGCGAGGTTTCAAGGATCTCATCCACGGAGCCGGAGACGAACTCGAACAGCTCGGCAATTTCCGCCAGCCGCGCCCGGGCGTCGTGGTCCTCGACCTGGCTGATGCGCAACCCCGGGTTGCCCTGGAGCATGCCATTGAGCACTTCGCCGAAACGGTTGGCATCGCGGCCAAAGGCATCGGCGGCCTGTACCGAGGTGTCGTCGCCGGCCAGCACGGTATTCACCGCGCCGAGGATACGTTCGGCCAACAGCGACTGGCGCTGGGCCAACACCACCTGGCTGGCCGGGGCGCCGCGTTGCAGCAGGATGTCGACGACTTTTTCCGACTCCATCTGCAACTGCGGCACCGTCTCGGCCAGGGTCGCAGCCACTTGGTGCAGGGACAGCACGGTCTGTTCGCTGGCAAGGATCGCGTCAGTATTTTTCAGCAGCGCTTCCCAGTCGGTCTGCACCGCACGCATTTCGGCACGCACGGCGTGGGGTGCCGCCGGCAGGCCGGTTTGCGGGTCGCCTTTTTTCAGGTAACCCCAACGCTGGGCAAAGTCATTGCGCGCATCGCCCAGCAACTTGAACGCCGCGGCCTTGCCGGCGGCGGCTTCGGTGGCGTTCTTGGCAATACGCTGCGACAGCACGCGCAATTCACCGGCGTGGCCGATGTACTGCTTGTCGTAGGTGGACTGGGTGTTGAGGTACGCAAAGTTGGCAAACAGCAGCATGATGAACACGATCAACGCGATAAACAGCACGATGATCTGCGAACGGCTGCGCGACCCAGCCTCGGGTTTGGACGTGGTAGCGGTGGTCATGCGGCAACATCCATGAAACCTGGGGCCTGGGCCAAAGCGAAGGGGCTGAAGACCTGCCACGGCGGGTCGCCGTCGAACTGGCCTTGAATATACGGCGCGCCGGGGTTGGCGCTCGCCATCAATGCGTCTTGCGCGAAATGCTGCATGCCCACCACCTCATCCACCAGCAGACCGACGAACAGGTCGTTGAACTCCACCACCAGCACCCGCCGCTGCTTGGGTGCCGGTGACCGCTCAAGGCCGAGGAACCCACCCAGATCCATCACCGGCAGCAGGCGCCCGCGCAGGTTGGCCACGCCCTTGACCCAGGGTTTGACCCCGGGCATCAAGGTGCAACGCGGTTCATGCAGCACCTCGGCGACTTCGCCCATGGGCGCCACATAACCGTTCGGCCCCACGCGAAAGGCGATCCCGCTCCAGCGCTGCTGGCGGGTTTCCTGGGACGGCAGGTCGGCGGCCAGCAGGCGGCAGCGGCGGTCGATGTCCAGCAGCAACTCGAAGGCGGTTTGCGACTCGGTCATGATGGTGAACCGTCAGCCGGCCAACACCTTGTTCAGGGTGGCGATCAGGGTGTCTTCATCCACGGGCTTGGTCAGGTAATCCTTGGCGCCCTGGCGCGCGCCCCAGATCTTGTCGGTTTCCTGGTCTTTGGTGGTGATGATGATGATCGGGATGCCGTTGGTTTCCGGCTCCTTGGACAACTGACGGGTGGCCTGGAAGCCATTGAGGCCCGGCATCACGATGTCCATCAGCACGGCGTCGGGTTTTTCCTGGCGGGCCAGGGCCACGCCGTCCGCGCCGTTTTCGGCTTTCAGTACCTGGTGGCCATGCTTTTCCAGCATGCCGGTCAGTTTGTACATTTCGGTCGGCGAATCGTCGACGATCAGAACACGTGCCATGGTTTTCCCCATTACTTTGATGGATGCCGGCCCTTGTGAGGCGGTATCAGTGTGCTTGTTCTACTGCGGCGAAGGCAGGCACGTAGGCCTTGATCGCGCTCAGCAGCTCTTCCTTGCTGAAAGGCTTGGTCAAAAACTGATCGACACCCACGATACGCCCCTTGGCCTTGTCGAACAGGCCATCCTTGGAGGACAGCATGATCACCGGGATCGACTTGAACGCCGGGTTGTTCTTCACCAGTGCGCAGGTCTGATAGCCATCCAGGCGCGGCATCATGATGTCGACGAAGATAATGTGCGGGTGATGATCCACGATCCGCGCCAAGGCATCAAAACCATCGATGGCCGTGATGACCTCGCACCCCATGTTCTTCAACAGGGTCTCGGCGGTGCGGCGGATCGTTTTCGAATCGTCGATCACCATCACTCTCAAGGCGTGGGAATGCTGTTCCATATCTGCTCTACCATCGCCACAGCGAATCGGTTTTCGGTGTGTACTGCCTGATGTTGCACAGGATGAACGCCAGAAGCCTTGGAATTGGAGGGCTGCTGCGCCGTGGCAGTCTTTTTAGCACAGTCTCAGGGCGCAATCTATCGAGCGGCCCGCCCAGTGGTTTTTCCTTGACCCACAACAGCCGCAGCGCCACTCTGACGCCACTTTTATGCGCCCTTATTTGCTAGAGGAAATCCCCCATGAGCGTTCGCGTCGGCATTGTCATGGACCCTATCGCCAGCATTTCCTATAAAAAGGACAGCTCGCTGGCCATGCTCCTGGCCGCCCAGGCCCGCGGTTGGACGTTGTTCTATATGGAGCAGCGCGACCTGTACCAGGGCGACGGCGAGGCCCGCGCACGCATGCGCCCGCTGCAGGTGTTTGCCAACCCTGAGAAGTGGTTCGAACTTGCGGACGAAATCGACAGCCCGCTGAGCGATCTGGATGTGATCCTGATGCGCAAGGACCCGCCGTTCGACATGGAATTCGTCTACTCCACCTACCTGCTGGAGCAGGCCGAGCGCGCCGGGGTACTGATCGTCAACAAGCCGCAAAGCCTGCGTGACTGCAATGAAAAGCTGTTTGCCACGCTGTTCCCGCAGTGCACGCCGCCGACCGTGGTCAGCCGTCGCGCCGATGTATTGCGTGAATTTGCGGCCAAGCACGGTGACGTGATCCTCAAGCCGCTAGACGGCATGGGCGGCACGTCGATCTTCCGCCACCGCGCCGGCGACCCGAACCTGTCGGTGATCCTGGAGACCCTGACCGCCCTGGGCACCCAGCAGATCATGGGCCAGGCCTATCTGCCGGCGATCAAGGACGGCGACAAACGCATCCTGATGATCGACGGCGAACCGGTGGACTATTGCCTGGCACGCATCCCGGCGGCGGGCGAGACGCGCGGTAACCTGGCGGCCGGTGGTCGCGGTGAAGCGCGCCCTCTGTCGGACAAGGATCGCTGGATTGCAGCCCAGGTCGGCCCCACCCTGCGTGAAAAGGGCCTGCTGTTCGTCGGGTTGGACGTCATCGGCGAAAACCTCACCGAAATCAACGTCACCAGCCCGACCTGCATTCGCGAGATCGACAATGCTTTCGGCACGAATATCGGCGAAATGCTGATGGCGGCGATTGAGCGCAAGCTACAAGCCAAGTGACATAGAACAGCCGGACACAAACCAACATTGCGTTATCATGCGCCACCTGTGAAACGCGCGATGTTGGTTTTCTTGCCATGACCCTCCCGTCCAATCTGCCCCCCGAACTCTCCCACAGCGGCGTGCGCCCGGCTGATCGGCTTGGATTTACCCTGTTCCTCGCGGCACTGGTCCACCTCGCATTGCTCCTCGGCCTGGGTTTCACCTTCGCCGAACCCAAGCAGATCACCAAGACCCTGGAGATCACCCTCGCCACGTTCAAGAGCGAGAAAAAGCCCGAAAAAGCAGACTTTCTGGCACAGGAAAACCAGCAAGGCAGCGGCACCCTGGACAAGAAAGCGGTGCCCAAGACCACCGAAGTGGCGCCATTCCAGGACAACAAGGTCAATAAAGTCACCCCACCGCCGACGCCCAAGCCCGAGGTCAAGCAAGCCACGCCCAAACCTGCCGTGACCACCGTCGCACCCAAACCGCAAAAAGCCCCGGCCCAGCGCGAGAAAACCAAGACCGAGCCGCAACCCGAGCCGGTGAAGCCGGCGCCGACTTTTGACAGCTCGCAGCTCTCCGACCAGATTTCCAGCCTGGAGGCGGAGCTGGCCAACGAACAACAGCTTTATGCCAAGCGCCCACGCATCTATCGCTTGAACGCCGCCTCGACCATGCGCGACAAGGGTGCCTGGTATAAGGACGAGTGGCGCAAAAAGGTCGAACGCATCGGCAACCTCAATTACCCGGATGAGGCACGGCGCCAGCAGATCTACGGCAATCTTCGCTTGCTGGTGTCGATCAACCGCGACGGCACGCTCTATGAAGTGCAAGTGCTGGAGTCGTCCGGCCAGCCCCTGCTCGACCAGGCCGCCCAGCGCATCGTGCGCCTGGCAGCGCCCTTTGCGCCGTTCAGCGGTGACTTGAACGACGTGGACCGCCTGGAAATCATCCGCACCTGGAAGTTCGCCCGGGGTGATCGGTTGTCCAGCAATTGATGACAATTGCCATTTGCCGCACATCCCCAGCTTGTCAGTTAGCCCCTCCAACGCCACACTAGTGGACATGAAAAACGTCAACCCGACCTACCTCAAGCACCAATTCCTGATCGCCATGCCCCATATGGCCGACCCGAACTTTGCGCAGACCCTGACCTATATCGTCGAGCACACCGCCAAGGGTGCCATGGGGTTGGTGGTGAACCGCCCGCAAGAGCTGAACCTGGCCGACATCCTCGAGCAACTGCGACCGGAGGTTGACCCACCGGCCCGCTGCCAGGGCGTACCGATCTATATCGGCGGGCCGGTGCAAACCGATCGCGGTTTTGTGCTGCACCCCACCGGGCCGAAGTTCCAGGCCACGGTCGACCTGGAAGGTGTGTCGTTGTCCACGTCCCAGGATGTGCTGTTCGCCATTGCCGACGGCGTTGGCCCTGAGCAAAGCGTGATCACCCTCGGTTACGCCGGCTGGGAGGCCGGGCAACTGGAGGCGGAACTGGCCAGTAACGCCTGGCTGACCTGCCCCTTCGATGCCGACATTCTGTTCAACACTGCCAGTGAACTGCGCCTGGAAGCGGCCGCCGCCAAGCTGCGCGTCAACCTCAACCTGCTGACCAGCCAGGCGGGGCACGCCTGATGGCTTTGCGTCTGATCCTCGGTTTTGACTACGGCACCAAACAGATCGGCGTAGCGGTCGGCCAGGTGATTACCGGCCAGGCCCGCGAGCTGTGTACCTTGAAAGCCCAGAACGGCGTGCCGGACTGGAACCAGGTCGAAGCCCTGATCAAGGAGTGGAAACCCGACGCCGTCGTGGTCGGCCTGCCCTTGAACATGGACGGTACCCCCAGCGACATGTGCCTGCGCGCCGAAAAGTTCGCCCGCCGCCTCAATGGGCGCTACAACCTGCCCTTCTATACCCATGATGAACGCCTCACCACCTTTGAAGCCAAGGGCGAGCGCCGCGACCGTGGCGGCCAGAAAGGCAGCTACCGCGACAACCCCGTGGACGCTATTGCCGCCGCCCTGTTGCTGCAGGGTTGGCTGGACGAAAACACCGCTTTATTTGAATCCTGACTGACGCGGCTTGCCGCGTCTTTTTACGTTTGAGCCCGGATCTTGCCAGCGCGAGACCTAGAAGGAGCACCCATGAGCCTGCCCAATCCCGCCGACCTGATCAGCCAGATGGCGACGCGCCTTACGGCCCATCTGCAACACCGCGGCATCAGCGAACCGCGCTTCATCGGCATCCGCACCGGCGGTGTCTGGGTGGCTCAAGCCTTGCTGGAAGCGCTGGGCAGCGAGTCGCCGCTCGGCACTCTGGACGTATCCTTCTACCGCGACGACTTCAGCCAGAACGGCCTGCACCCGCAAGTACGCCCTTCGGCCCTGCCGTTCGAGATTGAAGGCCAGCACCTGGTGTTGATCGACGACGTACTGATGAGCGGACGCACCATCCGTGCCGCCATGAACGAATTGTTCGACTACGGTCGCCCAGCCAGCGTGACGCTGGTGTGCCTGCTGGACCTGGATGCTGGCGAATTGCCGATCAGCCCGGATGTGGTCGGTGCCACACTGTCGCTGCAGGCCCACCAGCGGGTAAAATTGTCCGGTCCCACGCCGCTCGAACTCGAACTGCAAGACCTCGCCCTTTAAACCGCCTTGTAAAGAGTCCCCGCGATGACGCCTCTAGATGCCAAGCGCCCGCTGCAGCTCAATGCTCAGGGTCAGTTGCAACACTTCTTGTCCCTCGACGGTTTGCCCCGCGAACTGCTCACCGAAATCCTCGACACGGCCGACTCGTTCCTCGAAGTCGGTGGCCGGGCGGTGAAGAAGGTCCCGCTGCTGCGCGGCAAGACGATCTGTAATGTGTTCTTCGAGAACTCCACCCGCACCCGCACCACCTTTGAACTGGCCGCCCAACGGCTGTCGGCCGACGTGATCACGCTGAACGTGTCCACCTCGTCGGCGAGCAAGGGCGAAACCCTGCTCGACACCCTGCGTAACCTGGAAGCCATGGCCGCCGACATGTTCGTGGTCCGCCACGGCGACTCCGGCGCCGCGCACTTCATCGCCGAGCACGTATGCCCGCAGGTGGCGATCATCAATGGCGGCGACGGCCGTCATGCCCACCCGACACAGGGCATGCTCGACATGCTGACCATTCGTCGGCACAAGGGCAGCTTTGAAAACCTCTCGGTGGCCATCGTCGGCGACATCCTGCACTCGCGGGTTGCGCGCTCGAACATGCTCGCCCTGAAAGCCCTGGGCTGCCCGGACATCCGTGTGATCGCCCCGAAAACCCTGCTGCCCATCGGCATCGAGCAATACGGCGTGAAGGTCTATACCGACATGACCCAAGGGCTCAAGGATGTGGATGTGGTGATCATGCTGCGCCTGCAACGCGAGCGCATGGCTGGTGGCCTGCTGCCCAGCGAAGGCGAGTTCTACCGCCTGTTCGGCCTGACCACTGCGCGCCTGGCCGGCGCCAAGCCGGATGCCATAGTGATGCACCCAGGCCCGATCAACCGTGGCGTGGAGATTGAGTCGGCGGTGGCCGACGGTGCGCAGTCGGTGATCTTGAACCAGGTGACCTACGGCATCGCGGTCCGCATGGCGGTACTGTCCATGGCCATGAGCGGGCAAACCGCGCAACGTCAATTCGAGCAGGAGAACGCCCAGTGAAGCTCAGCATTCTCGGCGCCCGTGTCATCGATCCGGCCAGTGGCCTGGATCAAGTTGTCGATCTTCACCTGGAAGCCGGCAAGATCATCGCCATCGGTGCCGCGCCCAGCGGTTTCAGCGCCCACGAGACCATCGACGCCAAGGGCCTTGTGGCCGCTCCGGGCCTTGTGGACCTGAACGTCGCCCTGCGTGAACCGGGCTACAGCCGCAAAGGCAACATCACCAGTGAAACCCGCGCCGCCGCCGCCGGTGGCGTGACCAGCCTGTGCTGCCCGCCGAATACCAAGCCGGTGCTGGATACCTCGGCCGTGACCGAGTTGATCCTCGACCGCGCCCGCGAAGCCGGCAATTGCAAAGTGTTCCCTGTCGGCGCCTTGAGCAAGGGTCTGGACGGTGAGCAACTCGCCGAGCTGATCGCCCTGCGCGACGCCGGTTGCGTGGCCTTCGGCAATGGCCTGGAAAGCTTTCGCAGCACCCGCACGTTGTTACGCGCCCTGGAATACGCGGCCACATTCGACCTGACGGTGGTCTTCCACTCCCAGGACCACGACCTGGCCGAAGGCGGCCTGGCCCATGAAGGCGCCGTCGCCAGCTTCCTCGGTTTGCCGGGCATCCCGGAGACCGCCGAAACCGTCGCCCTGGCCCGTGACCTGCTGCTGGTGGAACAAAGCGGCGTACGCGCGCATTTCAGCCAACTGACCAGCGCCCGGGGCGTCGCCCTGATCGCGCAGGCCCAGGCCCGTGGCTTGCCGGTGACGGCGGATGTGGCGCTGTATCAACTGATCTTGACGGATGAGGCTTTGATCGACTTCTCCAGCCTGTATCACGTACAGCCGCCACTGCGCACCCGTGCCGACCGTGAAGGTTTGCGTGCGGCGGTGAAGTCCGGCGTGGTGTCGGCGATCTCCAGCCATCACCAACCCCATGAGCGCGATGCCAAACTGGCACCCTTCGGCGCGACAGAGCCGGGCATCAGCAGCGTCGAGCTGTTGCTGCCACTGGCCATGACGTTAGTCGATGAAGGTTTGCTCGATTTGCCGACATTGCTGGCACGCCTGAGCACAGGCCCGGCCCAGGCGCTGCGCTTGCCGGTGGGCAAGTTGGCGGTGGGGGCTGCGGCGGATCTGGTGCTGTTTGACACGGGCAGTTCCACGGTGGCCGGGGAACACTGGCTGTCCAAGGGCGAAAACTGCCCGTTCATCGGCCATAGCCTGCCGGCGACGGTGCGTTACACCTTGATGGATGGGCGGATCACCTACCCGATTTAATCGTTCACACCTCAAGTGTGGGAGGGGGCTTGCTCCCGATTGCAGTGGGTCAGCTACAGAAAAACTGGCTGATCCACCGCTATCGGGAGCAAGCCCCACACATTTAATCCCACTATGGCTCGGAAGATTCAACGGCCGCTAATGCGCTCGGCATTGCGGATGGAAATCTGGGTATTCAACGTCCAGAAGTCATACAACACCCCCACCAGGAACAAACCGCCGGTCAGCAGGTAGATCAGGCCGGTGATCCATTTGCCCTGGTACATGCGGTGCAAACCAAACACCCCCAGGAACGCCAGCAGTACCCAGGCCACGTTGTATTCGATGGGCCCAGCGGTAAAACGCAGGTCGGCTTCACGGTCCATGGCCGGGATCAGGAACAAGTCGATCAGCCAGCCGATACCCAGCAGGCCGAAGGTGAAAAACCAGATCGTACCAGTGACCGGTTTGCCGTAATAGAAGCGATGGGCACCGGTAAAACCGAAAATCCAGAGCAGGTAACCAATCACCTTGCTGTGGGTGTCTTGCTGCGAAACATCCTGTCGATAGGTGTTCATGAAGTACCTCTTTTGCCTCGATAGATAAATTTTTTCACTTTCTTTGTGACTTTTTTACGGGCGCCCGACGTACGGCAAATGGTATCTTCCCTCCCCTCAAAGCCTTGTACCGCCTGACTTGTGTAGGACAATTGCGATAAAACGTCGCGTTTTCCTGTATTTGACCCCAAGGTTCAGTCGACAAACGGCCTGAGAACGGCACAAAAAGCTGTTATAAAGTTGCGCGCAAACCCATAAGAGCCACGCCTAATGCGACCATTTTTCAAGACATGGCTAACCATTTGCCTATTAATGCCACTGGCCGCCCACGCCACCAATCGTGAGCAACGACTTCCGAACGTTAATGGTTTCACCCCTAAAGTCCACAGCACACCCAGCACTGCCAAGTCGGTAAAGCTGACCGTCAACCGCCCGACTCAAGTGAGCAAGGCCCACGGTAAAACGCTTCATACCCAACTGGCCGCGAACGGCAAGCAAAGCAGCACCGTGCTCAGCCGCGCCGTCAACGTGCTGGGTACTCCTTATCGTTGGGGCGGAAGCAGCCCAAGTAAAGGGTTCGACTGCAGTGGTTTGGTGAAATATGCATTTAATGACGTCAAAGCGGTGGATTTACCGCGCACCTCCAACGCCATGGCTGCCGGCCACGGGTTGAAGGTAGATCGCAAGGACCTGAAACCGGGCGACCTGTTGTTCTTCAAACTCAAGAGCCGCCAGGTCAATCACGTCGCCATCTACCTGGGCAACGACCGTTTCATCCACGCACCGCGTCGTGGCAAGTCGGTCAGCATCGACACGCTGAAAAAACCGTTCTGGGACAAGAACTACGTGATCGCCAAGCGGGTCCTGCCTAAAGAGCAGAACAACCTGCGCGTGGTACAACGCTGATCTCAAGCTGAAATGCAGTAAATGTGGGAGGGGGCTTGCTCCCGAAAGCGGTAGATCTGTCAAACATGTGTTGACTGACTCTGCTATCGGGAGCAAGCCCCCTCTCACATTTTGGCTTTCACTGGCCCCCAGAAGCTATATGTCTGCGGGAACCCTCGCCAGCTCACGCGCAGCCTCCCGGCTGACCAGCCCCTCGCTCACCAGCGCCTTCAAGCTCATATCCAACGTCTTCATCCCCAATGCCCCACCGGTCTGGATCGCTGAAACCATCTGCGCACCCTTGTCCTCGCGGATCAGGTTACGAATGGCCGGCGTGCCCAGCATGATCTCGTGAGCCGCTACCCGCCCGCCGCCGATCTTCTTGACCAGCGCCTGGGACACCACGGCCTGCAAAGACTCCGACAGCATCGAACGCACCATGGCCTTTTCCCCCGCCGGGAATACATCCACCAGCCTGTCCACGGTTTTCGCCGCGGACGCGGTGTGCAGGGTGCCCAGGACCAGGTGCCCGGTCTCGGCCGCCGTCAGCGCGAGGCGGATGGTTTCCAGGTCGCGCAGCTCTCCCACCAGAATCACATCCGGGTCTTCGCGCAACGCCGAACGCAGGGCCGCCGAGAAGCTGTGGGTATCACGGTGCACCTGCCGCTGGTTGATCAACGCCGATTTGGGTTTGTGGATAAATTCGATGGGGTCTTCGAGGGTGAGGATGTGCTGGCGCCGATGCTGGTTGAGGTGGTCAATCATCGCCGCCAGTGTCGTGGACTTGCCCGACCCGGTCGGCCCGGTCACCAGTACCAGCCCGCGAGGCAATTGGGCAATACGCTGGAACACCTCCCCGAGGCCCAGGCTTTCCAGGCTTCGCACCTGAGCAATGGTACGAAACACCGCCCCCATGCCGCGATCGTGTCGGAACACATTGGCCCGAAAGCGCGCCACGCCAGGCAATTCAAAGGCAAAATCCGTTTCAAGAGATGTTTCGAAATCCTTTTGTTGGTGTTGATTGAGCAAAGGGCTCAATAAATCCGCAACTTGCGGTGGCGAAAGTACCGAACCCTCCAGGGGCCAGACTTCACCATCGATGCGCAGCATCGGCGCCAGACCGGCGGACAAATGCAGGTCTGAGGCGCCACGGCGCACGCTGGCCGTGAGCAATTGCGTGATATCCATAGGGCTTTCCATTTCCAGTAGAATGCCGCGGACTCCATATCCACGGGTGCATCTTGAATGTCGACGATAGCAGACAACATTGGCTTGGTTAGCGAGCGGATCCGTGCCGCGGCCCATGCCGTGCAACGTGATGAACACAGCGTCCATCTGCTGGCCGTGAGCAAGACCAAACCCGCGCAAGCCGTGCGCGAAGCCTTTGCCGCCGGAATGCGCGACTTTGGCGAAAACTACCTGCAGGAAGCCTTGGGCAAACAGGCCGAATTAACCGACCTGCCCTTGAGTTGGCACTTCATCGGCCCCATTCAATCGAACAAGACTCGCTCGATCGCCGAGAACTTCGCCTGGGTGCATTCCGTGGACCGCTTGAAAATCGCACAACGCCTGTCCGAACAACGCCCGGCCGACCTGCCGCCACTGAACATTTGCATCCAGGTCAACGTCAGTGGCGAAGCCAGCAAGTCCGGCTGCACACCCGCCGACCTGCCGGCCCTGGCCAATGCCATCAGCGCCCTGCCGCGCCTGAAGCTGCGCGGGTTGATGGCGATCCCCGAGCCGACTGAAGACCGCGCGGCGCAAGATGCGGCGTTCGCAACGGTCAGAGACCTGCAAGCGAGCTTGAACCTGCCGCTCGACACACTTTCGATGGGCATGAGCCATGACCTTGAGTCGGCGATCGCCCAAGGCGCCACCTGGGTGCGGATCGGTACCGCCCTGTTTGGCGCCCGCGACTACGGCCAGCCGTGAAATGGCTGACTTCTCTCTGAATAAGGACCTGTCATGAGCAACACGCGTATTGCCTTTATCGGCGCCGGCAACATGGCGGCCAGCCTGATCGGCGGCCTGCGGGCCAAGGGCCTGCAAGCCCAGCAGATCCGTGCCAGCGACCCCGGTGCCGAAACCCGTGCCCGCGTCAGCGCCGAGCACGGTATCGAAACGTTCGCCGACAACGCCGAAGCCATCCAGGGCGTCGACGTGATTGTGCTAGCGGTCAAGCCGCAAGCCATGAAGGCCGTGTGCGAAAGCCTGCGCCCGAGCCTGCAACCGCAGCAACTGGTGGTGTCGATAGCTGCCGGCATCACGTGCGCCAGCATGAGCCAATGGCTCGGCGCCCAGCCGATTGTGCGCTGCATGCCCAACACCCCGGCGCTGCTGCGCCAGGGCGTGAGCGGCCTGTATGCAACTTCCAGCGTCAGCGCCGAACAACGCGACCAGGCCCAGGAGCTGCTGTCCGCCGTGGGTAGCGCCCTGTGGCTGGAACAGGAGCAGCAGTTGGATGCCGTCACCGCCGTCTCCGGCAGCGGCCCGGCGTACTTCTTCCTGCTGATCGAGGCCATGACCGCCGCCGGCGTCAAGCTGGGCCTGTCCCACGAAGTAGCTGAACAACTGGCCGAGCAAACCGCGCTGGGGGCCGCGCACATGGCCGTCGGCAGCGAGGTGGATGCCGCCGAGCTGCGCCGTCGCGTAACCTCCCCAGGCGGAACCACGCAGGCCGCCATCGAATCCTTCCAGGCCGGGGGCTTTGAAGCCCTGGTGGAAAAAGCACTGGGTGCCGCGGCGCATCGTTCGGCTGAAATGGCCGAACAGCTGGGCAAATAGTCGTCCCCTTCATTAGGAAACCAACATGCTCGGAATCAATGACGCTGCCATTTTCATCATCCAGACCCTGGGCAGCCTGTACCTGCTGATCGTGCTGATGCGTTTTATCCTGCAACTGGTGCGGGCGAACTTCTACAACCCGCTGTGCCAGTTCGTGGTGAAGGCCACCCAACCGCTGCTCAAGCCACTGCGCCGGGTGATCCCGAGCATGTTCGGCCTGGACATGTCTTCGTTGGTGCTGGCGCTGCTGCTGCAGATCCTGCTGTTCGCCGTGATCCTGCTGCTCAACGGCTACCAGGCCAACACGGTGTTGTTGTTGCCGTGGGGCCTGATCGGCATTTTCTCGCTGTTTTTGAAGATCCTCTTCTGGTCGATGATCATCAGCGTGATCCTGTCGTGGGTCGCACCTGGCAGCCGCAGCCCGGGCGCCGAATTGGTCTACCAGATCACCGAGCCGGTGCTGGCGCCGTTCCGCCGCCTGATCCCTAACCTGGGCGGCCTGGATATCTCGCCGATCTTCGCGTTTATCGCGATCCAGCTCCTGCAAAGCTGGGTAATTCCGCGCCTGGCTTACTACGCGTTCATGCCCAAGGAACTGTTCGGCCTGATCTGACACGCAACGATCGTTCCCACGCTCCGCGTGGGAACGCAGCACTGGACGCTCCGCGTCCCGAAGCGTGACGCAGAGCATCACAAAAGGCATTCCCACGCAGAGCGTGGGAACGATCCGCCGGGAAGGGTTTGCTTGCCGCTGGGTGCAGCGCTCTTTAGACTTACGCCTCATTTAAACGAGAGCAGGGTCGATGCCAGCTGCCTTTCCCCCCGATTCCGTTGGACTGGTCGTACCCCAAGTGGCGCACTTCAGCGAGCCGCTGGCCCTGGCCTGTGGCCGCTCGCTGCCCGCCTACGACCTGATCTACGAAACCTACGGCCAACTGAACGCCACGGCGAGCAATGCCGTGCTGATCTGTCACGCCCTGTCCGGCCATCACCACGCGGCGGGCTTCCACGCTGCCGATGATCGCAAGCCCGGCTGGTGGGACAGTTGCATCGGCCCCGGCAAGCCCATCGACACCAACAAGTTTTACGTGGTCAGCCTGAACAACCTCGGCGGCTGCAACGGTTCTACCGGCCCGAGCAGTATCAACCCGGAAACCGGAAAACCCTTCGGGGCGGACTTCCCGGTATTGACCGTGGAAGACTGGGTACACAGCCAGGCTCGCCTTGCCGACCTGCTGGGCATCGGCCAATGGGCTGCGGTGATCGGCGGCAGCCTGGGCGGAATGCAGGCCCTGCAATGGACCATCACCTACCCGGATCGCGTGCGCCATTGCCTGGCCATTGCCTCGGCGCCAAAACTCTCGGCACAGAACATCGCCTTCAACGAAGTCGCGCGCCAGGCCATCCTCACCGACCCCGAGTTCCACGGCGGTTCATTCCAGGAAGCCGGTGTGATCCCCAAGCGCGGCCTGATGCTGGCGCGGATGGTGGGGCATATCACCTACCTGTCCGATGACTCCATGGGCGAGAAATTCGGTCGCGGCCTCAAGAGCGAGAAGCTCAACTACGACTTCCACAGCGTCGAGTTCCAGGTGGAAAGCTACCTGCGTTATCAGGGCGAGGAGTTCTCGGGGCGTTTCGACGCCAACACCTACTTGCTGATGACCAAGGCCCTGGACTACTTCGACCCGGCGGCCAACCACGACGACGACCTGGCGAAAACCTTCGAAAATGCCACGGCCAAGTTCTGCGTGATGTCATTCACCACCGACTGGCGCTTCTCGCCGGCCCGCTCCCGCGAGCTGGTGGACGCGCTGATGGCGGCACGCAAGGACGTCTGCTACCTGGAGATTGACGCTCCGCAAGGCCACGACGCCTTCCTGATCCCGATCCCGCGTTACTTGCAGGCGTTCGGCAACTACATGAACCGTATTACTGTATGAGAACGCCATGAGAGCTGACCTGGAAATCATCCAAGACTGGATACCCGCCGGCAGCCGCGTGCTCGACCTGGGCTGCGGCGACGGCGAACTGCTGAGCTGGCTGCGTGACAACAAGCAAGTCACCGGCTATGGCCTGGAAAACGACCCGGACAACATCGCCCAGTGCGTGGCCAAGGGCATCAACGTGATCGAGCAGGACCTGGACAAGGGCCTGGGCAACTTTGCCAGCAACAGCTTCGATATCGTGGTGATGACCCAAGCCCTGCAGGCGGTGCACTACCCGGACCGCATCCTCGACGAAATGCTGCGCGTCGGCCGCCAGTGCATCATCACTTTCCCCAATTTCGGCCACTGGCGCTGCCGCTGGTACCTGGCGACCAAGGGCCGCATGCCGGTCTCGGACTTCCTGCCGTACACGTGGTACAACACGCCCAACATCCACTTCTGCACCTTCGAAGACTTCGAAGCCTTGTGCGGCGAGCGTGAAGCCAAGGTGATCAACCGCCTTGCCGTCGATCAACAGCACCGCCACGGTTGGGCGAGTAAGCTGTGGCCGAACCTGTTGGGAGAAATCGGGATTTACCGGGTCAGCAGCCCTGGCCTGACCGACCACAAGATTGCCGTCTAATCATTTTCCAGAGGGACGCACATGAGCCGTTTGGCTGTTGTTCTATTGACCGCACTGCTTGGCGTCAACGCCATGGCCGCCGACGTTATCGACCCTAATCGCACGAAGGAATTCGGCGATATCACCGTGCGCTACAACACCTTCACCTCCAGCTTCCTGCAGCCGGAAACCGCCCAGGCAGTGGGCGTAGTGCGCAGCAAGAACAAGGGCTTGATCAACGTGTCGGTGTTCAAGGGCGTGACGCCCGTGGCGGCGCAAGTGACCGGCACCATCAAGGACTCGCTCGGCAAGAGCGAAGTACTGACCTTCAAGCAGATCACCGAAAAAGGCGTGACCAACTACCTCGCGCCCTACTCGGTGCCGCAGCAGGAATTCAAGACCTTCACCATCAATGTTGAAACCGGCGGCAAGGCCCACGGTTTCAGCTTTGTCCAAGAACTCTTCCCGGCCGAATGATGAACCTCACCCAACTCGTACTGGCCAGCCATAACGCCGGCAAGCTCAAAGAACTGCAAGCCATGCTCGGTGGCTCCGTGCAACTGCGCTCGATCGGCGAATTCAGCCAGGTCGAGCCGGAAGAAACCGGCCTGTCGTTCGTCGAAAATGCCATCCTCAAGGCGCGCAATGCCGCACGCCTCTCCGGCCTTCCGGCGCTGGCCGATGACTCGGGCCTGGCGGTGGATTTCCTGGGCGGCGCCCCTGGCATCTACTCGGCGCGTTATGCCGATGGCAAGGGCGACGCGGCCAATAATGCCAAGCTGCTGGACGCGCTCAAGGATGTGCCGGACGCCATGCGTGGCGCGCAGTTTGTGTGCGTACTGGCCCTGGTGCGACACGCCGACGACCCGCTGCCGATCCTCTGCGAAGGGTTGTGGCACGGGCGTATCCTGCACGCGCCCAGCGGTGAACACGGCTTTGGCTATGACCCGCTGTTCTGGGTACCGGAGCGCAATGTCTCCAGCGCCGAACTGAGCCCGGCCGACAAGAACCAGATCAGCCACCGCGCCCGCGCAATGGATTTGCTGCGCCAACGCCTGGGCCTGAAATGACTCAAAACACCTCCGCGCAGCCGCTGATTCACGGCGGCGCGCGAACACCACGGGCGGCCCTGCCCCACTTGCCGCCCCTGGCGCTGTACATCCACATTCCGTGGTGCGTGCGCAAATGCCCTTATTGTGACTTCAACTCCCACACCGCCAGCAGCGTGCTGCCGGAAGAGGAGTATGTGGATGCCTTGCTGGCCGACCTCGATCAGGACCTGCATGCGGTGTATGGCCGCGAGCTGAGTTCGATCTTCTTTGGTGGCGGCACGCCCAGCCTGTTCAGCGCCGCCGCGTTGGGGCGCTTGCTCGAAGGCGTGCAAGCGCGCATTCGGTTTGCCGACGACATCGAGATCACCCTGGAGGCCAACCCAGGGACTTTCGAGCAAGAAAAATTTGTCGCGTACCGCAAGCTGGGGATCAACCGGCTGTCCATCGGCATCCAGAGCTTCCAGCAGGCGAAGCTCGAAGCCCTGGGGCGTATCCACAATGGCGATGAAGCCGTACGGGCTGCCGATATGGCGCGTCAGGCGGGCTTTGATAACTTCAACCTGGACTTGATGCACGGCCTGCCCGATCAGTCCCTGGACGACGCCCTGAGCGACCTGCGCCAGGCCATTGCGCTCAAGCCTACGCACCTGTCCTGGTACCAACTGACCCTGGAGCCCAACACCGTATTCTGGAACCAGCCACCTGCGCTGCCGGAAGACGACACGCTGTGGGACATCCAGGAAGCCGGCCAGGCGCTGCTTGCTGAACATGGCTACCGGCAATATGAAGTGTCGGCCTATGCCCAGGCGGGTCGCCCGGCGCGGCATAACCTGAACTACTGGAGCTTTGGTGACTTTATCGGCATCGGCGCCGGCGCCCACGGCAAGCTCAGCCACCCGGACGGGCGTATTGTGCGCACCTGGAAGACGCGAGCGCCGAAGGACTACCTCAACCCGGCCAAAAGCTTCCAGGCTGGAGCCAAAGAGCTGACGAACGAGGAACTGCCGTTCGAGTTCCTGATGAACGCCTTGCGCCTCACCGAAGGTGTCGAAGCCAGACTCTATGCCGAACGCACCGGCCTCGACCTGGCAAGCCTCGACGAAGGCCGCCGCGAGGCAGAACAAAGTGGCTTAATGCAGGTCGAACCGTCACGCCTGGCGGCGACCGACCGCGGGCAACTTTTTCTCAATGACCTGTTGCAGAAGTTTTTGAGCTGATCGCTCTTAAGGAAATCACATGGATTTGGTACTCGACCTGCTCGCCACCGTGTCCCGCTGGAGCCGTAGCAACCTGTCGGAAATCTCCCTGGCCCTCGTGGGCTGTTTGCTGGTGCTGTTCGGCGCCGACATCAAGGGTTGGGTCGAAGCGCGCCTGGGCAGCATTGCTGGCGCTTTGCGTGTACCGCTGATGGCGCTGGTGTGCATGATCGGCAGCGGCGCGGCGCTGATCTATGCCACGCCGTGGATTGTGCGGGGGTTGAGCCAGTTCAATAACTACAGCCTGGCACCGGTGCTGGTGGTCGTGCTGGTGTTGATTGGCGTTGTCGCAGACCGCCGCTAATTCCAAGCACACTGCAAAAACAAATGTGGGAGCAAGCTCCCACATTTTTTACCGCATTTCAAAACTGCAGCCGGGTCAGGCCAGTTTCTCGAACTTCAAATCCCACACCCCATGCCCCAATCGCTCGCCGCGGCGTTCGAACTTGGTGATCGGACGCTCGGCCGGGCGCGGCACGCACTTGCCGTCTTCGGCCAGGTTGCGGTAGCCGGGCGCGACATTCATCACTTCCAGCATGTATTCGGCATACGGCTCCCAGTCGGTCGCCATGTGCAGGATACCGCCCACTTTCAGCTTGCTGCGTACCAGTTCCGCGAAGGAAGCCTGGACGATGCGACGCTTGTGGTGACGAGCCTTGTGCCACGGGTCAGGGAAGAACAACATCAGGCGATCAAGGCTGTTGTCGGCGATGCAGCGGTTGAGCACTTCAATCGCGTCGCAGTCATAGACTCGCAGGTTGGTCAGGCCCTGGGTCAACACGCCATTAAGCAGCGCGCCGACACCCGGACGGTGTACTTCCACACCGATGAAATCCTGTTCCGGCGAAGCGGCGGCCATTTCCAGCAAGGAGTGACCCATGCCGAAGCCGATTTCCAGGGAACGCGGGGCCGAACGGCCGAACACCTGGTCGTAATCCACCGGCGCGTCAGCCAGTGGCAATACGAACAGCGGCGTGCCCTGCTCCAGGCCCTTTTGCTGGCCTTCGGTCATGCGACCGGCGCGCATCACAAAACTCTTGATACGGCGGTGCTTGGACTCGTCACCTTCTTCCACGGTGTTTGGCGTTTCGTTTGATTCAGTCATCAATAGCTCTTACTTGATCAGACCATCCAGCGGCGAGGAGGCGCTGGCGTAGAGTTTTTTCGGCATGCGGCCGGCGAGATACGCCAGGCGACCCGCGACGATGGCATGTTGCATGGCTTGAGCCATCATGACCGGTTGCTGGGCATGGGCGATGGCCGAGTTCATCAGCACCGCGTCGCAGCCCAGTTCCATGGCGATGGTGGCGTCGGAGGCAGTCCCCACGCCCGCATCCACCAATACCGGGATATTGGCTTCTTCAAGGATGATCTGCAGGTTGTACGGATTGCAGATACCCAGGCCGGAACCGATCAGACCGGCCAGCGGCATCACGGCGATGCAGCCGATGTCTGCCAGTTGGCGCGCGATGATCGGGTCATCGCTGGTGTAGACCATCACGTCGAAACCTTCCTTGACCAGGGTTTCAGCGGCCTTGAGGGTTTCGATCACGTTGGGGAACAGGGTTTTCTGGTCGGCCAGTACTTCCAGTTTCACCAGGTTATGGCCGTCGAGCAGCTCACGGGCCAGGCGGCAAGTACGCACGGCTTCAATGGCGTCGTAGCAACCGGCGGTGTTCGGCAGGAAGGTGTAGCGATCCGGCGACAACACGTCGAGCAGGTTCGGCTCGCCTTCGATCTGGCCCAGGTTGGTGCGGCGCACGGCAAACGTGACGATCTCGGCGCCCGAGGCTTCGATGGCCAGACGGGTTTCTTCCATGTCGCGGTACTTGCCGGTACCGACCAGCAGACGGGACTGGTAAGTACGACCGGCCAGAACGAAGGGCTTGTCGCTACGAACGATGCTCATGGGAAATCCTCGAAATGGGGTGAGGTTCTGCAGAATGCGGGTTGGCGCGATTGAGCGCCTGACGGCTAGCCGCCGCCGATGGCGTGGACCACTTCGACCTGGTCACCTTCGGTGAGCGCGGTCTCGGCGTGCTGGCTACGCGGGACGATATCCAGGTTGAGCTCCACTGCGACGCGACGCCCGGTCAGGTCCAGGCGGGTCAGCAGGGCCGCAACGGTTTCACCGTCGGGCAGTTCAAAGGATTCGCCGTTCAACAGAATGCGCATGCCACGGGCCGTCATCGTTTTTAGGGGCCAGCATTCTAGCGCGATTGAGACCTCAAGGTCAGCTCCAAGCGTCAAGCGGTCAGTTGCAAGCGCCACGCGGCCAAGCCAAGGAAGAACCATCCGAGCAGAAACGCCAGCCCGCCAAATGGCGTGATGATCCCCAGTTTGCTGATCCCGGTCAGGGTCAGTACATACAGGCTGCCGGAGAACAGCAGGATGCCGACGGTAAATGAGAGCCCCGCCCAAGTCACCAATCGGCCCGGGATATGCGCAGCCAGCAACGCCACGCCGAACAGCGCCAGGGCATGCACCAACTGATAGGTCACGCCGGTATGGAAGATCGCCAGGTACTCGGCGCTCAGGCGGTTTTTCAGGCCGTGGGCGGCGAAAGCCCCCAGGGCGACCCCGGTAAAGCCGAAAAAGGCAGCCAGCATCAGAAAGCTACGCAGCATGAGGAACTCCAGTCAGACTCAAAGGGCCGGGTCTGTATAATGGCCCGCTCAACGGGTTCGGCCAAGCCATCTCTATGCTGCGTTTCCTCTTCAAGCGTTTCCTTACAGTCGTGAAATGGTTTGCCATCGGCAGTGTATTGCTGGTGCTGCTGTTGCGTGTCGTGCCGCCACCGTTCACGGCGCTGATGGTGGAGCGCAAGGTCGAATCCTGGATTGATGGCGAGCCGATTGACCTGCAGCGCACCTGGGTGCCGTGGGATGAGATATCCGATGAACTGAAAGTGGCGGTGATGGCCGGTGAAGACCAGCGCTTCCCGCAACATTGGGGCTTTGATTTCGGCGCGATCCAGGCGGCGATTCTGCATAACGAGCGCGGCGGCTCCATTCGCGGTGCCAGTACCCTGAGCCAGCAGGTCTCCAAGAACCTGTTCCTGTGGGCCGGCCGCAGCTATTTGCGCAAGGGCCTGGAAGCCTGGTTCACTGGGCTGATCGAGGTGCTGTGGCCCAAGCAGCGGATTCTTGAGGTGTACCTCAACAGCGTGGAATGGGATGAAGGGGTATTTGGGGCGCAAGCGGCAGCAGAGCATCACTTTGGAGTGAGTGCCAAGGCGCTTTCTCGCCAGCAGGCCAGTTATCTGGCGGCAGTACTGCCCAACCCACGAGTGTGGAGTGCAAGTCATCCGACGGCGTATGTGGCAAGACGGGCAGCTTGGATTCGCCAGCAAATGAGCCAGCTGGGTGGGGATGGTTACCTGGCTGAGCTGAACAATTCCAGAAAAGCCCCCTGGTCCGACTGATACCACTCAGAAACAACTGTGGGAGGGGGCTTGCTCCCGATTGCTGTGCGTCAGTCAAAGATGAACTGGCAGAAACACAGCTATCGGGAGCAAGCCCCCTCCCACATTTTGACCAGGCCGCGCTTTAAGCAGCGATGGACAACTTCAGCTTGTTCATCGCGCTTTTCTCAAGCTGGCGAATCCGCTCGGCCGACACGTTGTACTTCTGCGCCAGGTCGTGCAGCGTGGCTTTTTCTTCCGCCAGCCAACGCTGGTAGAGGATGTCACGGCTGCGGTCGTCCAACACTTCCAGCGCTTCGTGCAGATTGTGGTTGGAGTTGTCGCTCCAGTCGGCGTCTTCCAGTTGACGGGCCGGGTCATACCGGTGGTCTTCCAGATAGTTGGCCGGCGATTGGAAGGCGCTGTCGTCGTCCGCTTCGGCGGCAGGGTCGAAGGCCATGTCATGGCCGGTCAGGCGGCTTTCCATCTCGCGCACTTCACGCGGCTCCACGCCGAGGCTTTCGGCCACGCGGTGGACTTCTTCATTGTTCAACCATGCCAGGCGTTTCTTCTGGCTACGCAGGTTGAAGAACAGCTTGCGCTGGGCCTTGGTGGTCGCGACTTTCACGATGCGCCAGTTGCGCAGGATGAACTCGTGGATTTCCGCCTTGATCCAGTGCACGGCAAACGACACCAGGCGCACACCCATTTCCGGGTTGAAGCGCTTTACAGCCTTCATCAGGCCAACGTTGCCTTCCTGGATCAGGTCAGCCTGGGCCAGACCGTAGCCGCTGTAGCTACGGGCGATATGTACGACAAACCGCAGGTGGGCGAGCACCATCTGCCGAGCCGCCTCCAGATCCTGCTCATAGTAGAGACTCTCGGCCAGTTCACGCTCCTGCTCGGGCGTCAGCAATGGAATGCTGTTCACCGTGTGCACATAGGCCTCCAGGTTCGCACCCGGGACCAAGGCATAAGCAGGTTGCAAAGAAGTGGTCATACGAAAAAACCTCCGACTCACATAACTCGTGCAATTAAGCACTGCGAAAATTGACCGGGAACCGTAGGACAAGTTCCCTAAACCACCCATACGGTCAATACAAACGAAACCACATTAATCTGACATTAACTACTTCGGTGCCAGCTCGCGTAAATGACGAGCGACCGCAATCCACGCACCGATATACCCCAACAAGACAGCGCCAAGCAAGAGACTCAGACCATCGGCCACCGGCACGCCGGCCAAGGCAAAATCGCTGCCGTACAACCCGGCAAGCCCGACAACCGCGTCGTTCAGCCAGTCAAGGCCAAACGCCAGCACGCCCCAGGACAAAATCCCTGCACCAAAGCCATAAAGCGCGCCCATGTACAGAAAAGGACGACGCACATAGCTGTCTGTGCCGCCGACCAGTTTAATCACTTCTATCTCGGTGCGACGGTTTTCAATATGAAGACGAATGGTATTACCTATCACCAAAAGTAATGCAGACACCAACAGCACCGTCAGGCCGAATACAAAGCGGTCACCCAGCTTGAGGATCGCGGCCAGGCGCTCCACCCAGACTAGATCAAGTTGAGCCTGTTGCACCTTGGGCATCTCTGCGAGTTTTTGTCGCAGGGCTTCCAGGGCCGGCTTGTCGACTTCATTGGGCGTCACCAGCACCACACCCGGCAGCGGGTTCTGTGGCAACTCCTTGAGCGCCTCGCCCAGCCCGGATTGTTGCTGGAATTCCTCAAGGGCCTGGTCACGGCTGATGTATTCAGCATCGGCGACACCCGGCAATTGCTTGATGTCATCGCGCAGGCCCTCGCCATCTTTGGCACTGGCGTCGATGTTCAGGTACAGGGAAATCTGTGCCGCACGCTGCCAGGAGCCACCCAGGCGCTCCACATTATTGAGCAGCAGCGACAACCCCATCGGCAGGCTCAATGCCACCGCCATCACCAGGCAGGTGAAGAAACTGCCGATCGGCTGCTTGCCCAGGCGGCGCAGACTGTCGAGCAAGCTGGCACGATGGCTTTCGATCCAGGCGTGCAGCAGGGTGCCGAAGTCCGGGCCCTCATCATCGTCGCGCTTTTTCTTCTTCTGCGGTTGTGGATCAGCCGCTTTCGGCGCCACGCGCTCGGAAACTTTAGGGCTACGTGTTGCACTCATACACCCGCCTCCCCGTCACCGATCAGGCGGCCACGTTGCAGGGTCAGCATGCGGTGACGCATGCGGGCGATCAGTGCCAAGTCGTGGCTGGCAATCAGCACGCTGGTACCCAGGCGATTGATGTCTTCGAACACGCCCATGATCTCGGCGGCAAGGCGCGGGTCAAGGTTGCCGGTAGGTTCGTCCGCCAGCAGCAAGGCCGGGCGGTGGACGATGGCGCGGGCAATGCCGACGCGTTGTTGCTGGCCGGTGGACAGGTCGCCAGGATAAAGATCGGTCTTGTCCGACAACGCGACACGCTCCAGGGCCGAGTCCACGCGCTTGATGATCTCGGCCTTGGACAGCCCGAGGATCTGCAACGGCAGCGCGACGTTATTGAATACCGTACGATCGAACAACAATTGGTGGTTCTGAAACACCACGCCGATCTGGCGACGCAGGAACGGAATCTGCGCATTGCTGATGGTTGCCAGGTCTTGCCCGGCCAACAGCAATTTGCCGGTGGTGGGGCGTTCCATGGCCAATAGCAGGCGCAACAAGGTGCTCTTGCCGGCGCCGGAATGGCCGGTGACAAACAAAAACTCGCCGCGACGCACTCGAAAGCTCAGCTCATGCAAGCCCACATGCCCGTTGGCATAGCGTTTACCGACCTGTTCGAATCGAATCATGAACGCTCCCGTTCGGCAAACAGTGCCTGTACAAAGGGTTCGGCTTCAAAGGTGCGCAGGTCGTCGATGCCTTCACCGACGCCGATGTAGCGAATCGGCAACCCGAACTGTTTTGCCAAGGCGAAGATCACGCCACCTTTGGCCGTGCCGTCGAGCTTAGTCAATGCCAGGCCGGTCAGTTGCACCGTCTGGTTGAATTGCTTGGCCTGGCTGATGGCGTTCTGGCCAGTACCCGCGTCGAGCACCAGCAATACTTCGTGTGGCGCATCGGCGTCGAGCTTGCCGATCACGCGGCGCACTTTCTTCAACTCTTCCATCAGATTGTCTTTGGTGTGCAGGCGACCGGCGGTATCGGCGATCAACACATCGATGTTGCGCGCCTTGGCGGCCTGCACGGCGTCGAAGATCACCGAAGCAGAGTCGGCACCGGTATGCTGGGCGATCACCGGGATCCTGTTGCGCTCACCCCACACCTGCAGCTGTTCAACAGCAGCGGCGCGGAAGGTGTCACCGGCCGCCAGCATGACTTTCTTGCCTTCCGACTGGAGTTTTTTCGCCAGTTTGCCGATGGTGGTGGTCTTGCCCGCACCGTTGACACCCACAACCAGGATCACGAATGGTTTGTTCGGCGTGATCACCAGCGGCGCTTCCACGGGCTTGAGCATCGCGGCCAGTTCGGCCTGCAGGGATTTGTAGAGGGCGTCGGCGTCGGTCAACTGCTTGCGCGCCACCTTCTGGGTCAGGCTCTGGATGATCACCGCAGTGGCTTCGACGCCCACGTCGGCGGTCAGCAAACGGGTTTCGATGTCTTCCAGCAGTTCGTCATCGATGACCTTCTTGCCCAGGAACAGGCTGGCCATACCTTCGCCGATGCTTGCGCTGGTCTTGCTCAGGCCCTGCTTGAGGCGAGCGAAGAAGCCGGTTTTGCTGGCTTCGGTGACGGCGGCGACAACCGGCTCTGGCTCTGGCTCCGGCTCGATCACGACCGTAGCAACCGGCTCCAATGCCGGCGGCGCTTCGACCACTACCGTTACGGGCTCAATGACGGCAGGAATGGGCGGCGTGACATGTTCGGCCTGCACATCCTCAACCAGTGCCACGGGCTCTTCGGCCACCGGCAACTGTGGCCACGGCGTATGTATCGGGCTGGACTCGGGCTCCGGCTCAGGCGCGGCCTCGACCACCGGCTGCAACACCGGTTCAGCCATCGGCAACACCACCGGCGCCGGAGTTTCGGCAACCGGTTCGGCCGCAACTACTGGGGGCTCTGGAATCGGCTCAGGTTGAACCTGCGGCTGTTCGACGACGGGTTCCTGCGGCTTTTTGCGCAGCCATCCGAACAGGCCTTTTTTCTCGCCAGCCGCAGCTGGGCTCTTCTTGTCGTCGTTGGAACCAAACATGGAGGACGGCTATCTCAAAGTAGCGATGCGCCAGGGCGCTTCGGTAAATAAATTCAATGCAGAACAGACTGCTTTAAAGCTCGCTTGTTCATGCGCAACATTTTCAGGGCATAAATAAAGACCCTGACAAATCGATTCAATATAGGACTGAAGCGATAACATCGGCGAAAAGTGGAAGATCGTCGGGGAAACCCACGCTCTATTCCAAGATTCCGACGACTGAACCCGGGACAGGATGACCGCCGCAGTGGCCGTGTCCAAATCGGATCAGTATCCTAGCACCTCCTCGCCCGCCGACGCTAAGACCAAGCGGGCAGCCCAACAGGTTTAAAAACGAATGAATGCTCTAGCCCGCCGCGCCGCAGGCCTGCTGCTCAGCACAGTTTGTCTGCCCCTTTGCGCTTTCGCAGCCGACCCACAACCCACCCATGAATTCACCCTGGATAACGGCCTCAAAGTGGTCGTGCGCGAAGATCATCGTGCACCAGTTGTAGTTTCCCAGGTTTGGTACAAGGTGGGTTCAAGCTACGAGACCCCGGGCCAGACCGGTTTGTCCCACGCTCTGGAACACATGATGTTCAAAGGCAGCGCCAAGGTCGGCCCCGGCGAAGCCTCGCTGATCCTGCGCGACCTGGGCGCCGAAGAAAACGCCTTCACCAGTGACGACTACACCGCCTACTACCAGGTGCTGGCCCGTGATCGCCTGGGCGTGGCCTTCGAACTGGAAGCCGACCGCATGGCAAGCCTGCGCCTGCCGGCCGATGAGTTCAGCCGCGAAATCGAAGTGATCAAGGAAGAACGCCGCCTGCGCACCGACGACAACCCAATGTCCAAGGCCTACGAGCGCTTCAAGGCCATGGCCTACCCGGCCAGCGGCTACCACACGCCGACTATCGGCTGGATGGCCGACCTTGAGCGCATGAAGGTCGAGGAGCTGCGTCACTGGTACCAGTCCTGGTACGTGCCGAACAATGCCACCCTGGTGGTCGTCGGCGACGTCACGCCGGACGAGGTGAAAAACCTGGCCCAACGTTATTTCGGCCCGATTCCCAAGCGCGACGTGCCACCGGCCAAGATCCCACTGGAGCTGGCCACGCCTGGCGAACGCCTGCTGACCATGCGCGTACAGACCCAGTTGCCGAGCGTGATCCTCGGCTTCAACGTCCCAAGCCTGGCAACGGCCGAAGACAAGCGCTCGGTACAAGCCCTGCGCCTGATCTCCGCCTTGCTGGATGGCGGCTATAGCGCACGTATTTCCGAGCAACTGGAACGTGGTGAAGAACTGGTTTCCGCCGCCTCCACCAGCTACGACGCCTACACCCGTGGCGACAGCCTGTTCACCCTGACGGCCACGCCGAACCAACAGAAGAAAAAGACCATTGCCCAAGCCGAAGCCGGCCTGTGGCGCCTGCTGGAAGAGCTGAAAGCCAAACCGCCGACCGCCGAGGAACTGGAGCGCATCCGCGCCCAGGTCATTGCCGGCGTGGTCTACCAGCGCGACTCCATCACCAGCCAGGCCACGGCCATCGGTTCGCTGGAAACCGTCGGCCTGTCCTGGAAGCTGATGGACACTGAACTGGCCGAGCTGCAAAGCGTGACCCCGGAAGATATCCAGAAAGCCGCGCGCACCTATTTCACCCGCGATCGTCTGAGCGTCGCCCATGTTCTGCCTGAGGAGACCGCTCATGAGTAATCGAAGCAGCCGCCTGATCTTTCCCGGCCTGGTCGTCGTCACCCTGGTCGCCGCAAGCGCCGTGTACTTCCTGCGCCCAAGCGAATCCGTCGCCAGCCAGGCGCTGGACAAGGCGCAATCGAGCAACACCCTGCAATCGCTCGCGGAGTTGGACGGCAAGGCGCCGACCAACCGCAAACTCGACGTGCAAACCTGGAACACCGCTGAAGGCGCCAAGGTACTGTTCGTCGAAGCCCATGAACTGCCGATGTTCGACATGCGTATCCTGTTCGCCGCCGGCAGCAGCCAGGACGGTGACGTCCCGGGCCTGGCCCTGATGACCAACGCCATGCTCAACGAGGGTGTGCCGGGCAAGGATGTGAGCCAGATCGCCAGCGGTTTTGAAAGCCTGGGCGCCGATTTCGGCAATGGCGCTTACCGCGACATGGCGCTGGTGTCCTTGCGCAGCCTGAGCGACAGCGACAAACGCGATGCCGCGTTGAACCTGTTTGATGAGGTGATCGGCAAGCCGACTTTCCCGGCCGACTCACTGGCGCGCATCAAGAACCAGATCCTTGCCGGTTTCGAATACCAGAAGCAGAACCCCGGCAAACTGGCGAGCCTGGAGCTGTTCAAACGTCTCTACGGTGACCACCCGTACGCGCACCCGAGCGAAGGCACCGCCGAAAGCGTTCCAAAAATCACCCTCGCACAGCTGCAGGCGTTCCACGCCAAAGCTTACGCCGCGGGTAATGCAGTCATTGCAGTGGTCGGCGACCTGACCCGCGCCGAAGCCGAAGCGATGACCGCCAAGGTTTCCGCATCGCTGCCCAAAGGTCCGGCGCTGGCCAAGATCGCTCAACCAACCGAACCCAAGGCCGGCCTGAGCCACATCGAGTTTCCGTCCAAGCAGACTCACCTGCTGTTCGCCCAACTGGGTATCGACCGCGCCGATCCGGACTACGCAGCCCTCTCCCTGGGCAACCAGATCCTCGGCGGCGGCGGCTTCGGCACTCGCTTGATGAGTGAAGTGCGCGAAAAACGCGGCCTGACCTACGGCGTGTACTCCGGCTTTTCGCCGATGCAGGTACGCGGCCCGTTCATGATCAACCTGCAGACTCGCGCCGAAATGAGCGGCGGCACCCTGCGCCTGGTCGAGGACGTGCTGGCCGACTACCTCAAGACCGGCCCGACGCAAAAGGAACTGGATGACGCCAAGCGCGAGTTGGCCGGCAGCTTCCCACTGTCGACGGCAAGCAACGCCGATATCGTCGGGCAACTGGGCGCGATGGGTTTCTACAACCTGCCGCTGAGCTATCTGGAAGATTTCATGAAACAATCCCAGGCCCTGACTACAGAGCAGGTCAAGGCTGCCTTGAACAAACACTTGAGCGCCGACAAGATGGTCATCGTGACCGCCGGCCCGACGATTGCGCAAAAGCCACTACCGCCCCCCACTGACAAACCCGCCGAGCAACCGCTCGGGGTTCCGGAGCATTAATGGCCAGTTCATCTCGCCCGAAAAAACCTGTCCACAACGTCCATAACGGTGTGGGCCAACTGCGCATCATTGGTGGTGAATGGGGCAGCCGCAAGCTGAGCTTCCCCGATGTCGTGGGCCTGCGCCCGACGCCGGATCGCGTGCGTGAAACCCTGTTCAACTGGCTCGCGCCGCACATCGGCGGGGCCAAGGTACTGGACCCGTTTGCCGGCAGCGGCGCGCTGTTCCTGGAGGCGCTGTCCCGGGGGGCGGCCCAAGGCCAGGCGCTGGATGCCAGCAATGTGGCGGTTTCCAGCCTCAAGGAACACCTGGGCACCTTGCGCTGCACCACCGGCCAGGTCCAGACCGCCGACGCCTTGCGCTACCTGGACACCCAGCCGGCCAGCGAATACGACGTCGTGTTCCTCGACCCACCGTTCAACCAGAACCTGTTGCCGACCGTGTGTGCGTTGCTCGAAGAACGCCAATGGCTGGCGCCCGATGCCTGGATCTACACTGAAAGCGAGACTGCGCCATCCACGCTTGGCCTGCCGGGCAGCTGGCGCCTGCACCGGGAACAGAAGTCCGGCCGCGTGTATTACGCCCTGTGGCACCGCAACACCTTGTAGTGAGCGGGCTTGCCCCGCGCTGGGTGGCAAAGCCGCCCTAAACCAGGCGCCTAATTTCTGCCTGGATACATGCCTTAAAACCAGACGCCTGAGCTCTACCCGGACGCATGCGTTGGACGGATTGGGACGGCTGCGCCGCCCAGCGCGGGGCAAGCCCGCTCACTACAGAGACCTTCATGAAGATGTCGTCTGGAAATTTTACGCCGGCCTTCGGCCTCGGCAACCCACATCTGCAAACGCTGTGGGGGCCGTTGTGGCGCCCGACCACCCACCTCGAGCGCCAGCGCGAACGCTTATGGCTGGACGACGGCGACTTCCTTGACCTCGACTGGCATGGTCCCCACGACGTGCAAGCACCGTTGGTGCTGGTGCTGCATGGGCTGACCGGCTCATCCAACTCACCCTACGTGGCCGGCCTGCAAAAAGCCCTCGCCGAGCAGGGCTGGGCCAGTGCAGCGTTGAACTGGCGCGGCTGTTCGGGTGAGCCAAACCTGTTGGCGCGCAGCTATCACTCGGGCGCCAGTGAAGACCTGGCGGCGGCGATTGCACACCTGCGAGCCAAACGGCCGTTGGCACCGCTGTATGCAGTGGGTTATTCGCTGGGCGGCAACGTGCTGCTCAAGCACCTGGGTGAAACCGGTGAAAGGTCGGGCTTGCAAGGCGCGGCGGCGGTATCGGTGCCGTTTCGTCTGGATCAGTGCGCGGATCGTATCGGGCTGGGGTTCTCCCGGGTTTACCAAAAGCATTTCATGCGCGAAATGCTGACGTACATCCGCGTCAAACAGAGCCGTTTTCTGCAGGACGGTCGTGCTGAAGGGCTGAAAACCCTGGAAGCACTCGGTTCGTTGGAAAAAATGCGTACGTTTTGGGATTTCGACGGACGAGTGACCGCACCGCTGCACGGTTTTCTGAGTGCCGAAGACTATTACCGTCGCGCATCGAGCCGTTACTACCTGGGTGGGATCCGCACCCCCACCCTGATCATCCAGGCCGCGGACGACCCCTTCGTGTTCAGCCACAGCCTGCCCGAAGCCAGCGAACTGTCAGATTGCACCGAGTTCGAGTTGCTGGCCAAGGGTGGGCACGTGGGGTTTGTGGACGGTTCGCTGAAGCGCCCGGGCTACTACCTCGAACGACGAATCCCACAATGGCTACAGACAAAACGCAGTTAAACATGTGGGAGGGGGCTTGCTCCCGATGGCGGTGTATCAGTATCAGATGTCCTGACCGACCTACTGCTATCGGGAGCAAGCCCCCACATTTTGATTGGATTTACACCGGCATTACGTCAATCGCCAGTAGCGACCTTCCGCGCAGGATCGGTAATCCACTCGCTCCACGACCCCGCATACAAGGTGCCCAAGGGGTAACCCGCCAGGCTCAGGGCGAACAGGTTGTGGCACGCCGTCACGCCTGAGCCGCAGTAGGCAACCAGCTTGTCCGGCGAGCGGCCCTGCAACTGCGCGGCAAACCGCTGCTTGAGCTGTTCGGCCGGCAGGAAGCGGCCGTCACTGCCCAGGTTTTCACTGAATGCCTCACATTGCGCGCCAGGAATATGCCCGGCGACCGGGTCGATAGGCTCCACTTCGCCGCGAAAACGCGGTTGAGCGCGGGCATCGATCAACGTCATGCCGGGTTCGCCCAGACGTTTTTGCAGCTGTTCGGCATCTACCAGCAGATGATTGTCCGGCGTGCCGGTAAAGGCTCCCGGCTCGATCACCGGTGCATCCAGGCTCAACGGGAAACCGGCCGCGTGCCAAGCCTTGAGGCCGCCGTCCAGGATAAACACGCCATCGCGCTTGCCCAGCCAGGCCAGCAGCCACCAGGCGCGGGCGGCATAGGCGCCAGGCCCGTCGTCATACAGCACAATGTCGGTGTCGGCGTTGATGCCCCACGCCCGCAGTTGCTGTACCAGAGTGTCCGCCGCCGGCAGCGGGTGACGACCGGTCACACCCTTCGTCACCGGGCCGCTGAGGTGACGCTCCAGGTCGGCGTATTGCGCGCCTTCGATATGCCCTTCGGCATAGCTGCAAAGCCCATAGTCAGGGTCTTCCAAGGCAAAACGGCAATCAAGGATCACCAGCCCTCCACGCTGTTGGCGCTCGGCCAGTTGCTGGGGGCTGATCAGTTGCGCAAGCGGCATGACGGACTCCTGTGAACAGATTAGGGAAAGGTCCTACTTCACTTCTTCCAGTGCCTGATTCAACGGCACGTAAAACTCTTTGAACAGCGCATCTACTGCTTCCTTCGCCTGGGGTGTGACAAACCCCGCCTCCAGCACCAGCACCTGATACACCCCGCGTTTGATCGCTTCAGCGCTCAAGTGCGCGGAGTTTTCATTGGTGGTGCACAGGAAACGTACCCAGGAGGTGAGAATGATCCAGGCATTGAGGGTCAGGGCTTCGGTTTGCACCTTATCCATATTGAGGATGCCGGCATCGACGAACCCTTGGTAGATGGCACCGCCCTGGGTCAGGCAACGTTGGGAGAAACGCCGGTAGCCGGTGGCCAGTTCCGGATCGCTTTCCAGCAAATGTTCAAGATCACGGTGCAGGAAACGATAGCGCCACATGCCGGCCAGCACGGCCTGCAGATAGAAGCGTTTGTCTTCGACGGTGACGGCGCGGCCTTGGGGCGGCCGCAGGAAACTGTCCACCAGGGCTTCATATTCACGAAACAGTACGGCGATGATCGCCTGCTTGTTGGGGAAGTGGTAGTACAGGTTGCCCGGGGAAATTTCCATATGGGCGGCAATGTGGTTGGTGCTGACGCTACGCTCGCCCTGCTGGTTAAAAAGCTCCAGGCTGGTTTGCACAATGCGCTCGCTGGTCTTTACTCGTGGTGCCATAGGGGATCAGCTTCTGTACACGTGATGAGGCATCTTACGGCCTATCCTTGCCAGGATAAATCCGCATGTTGCTGCAATGTTATTTGACAATTTAGAGTAATGACTCTAATAAATGATGCATTCCAATAATAGTCGGGAACTGCGCCATGTCTGCCAACGTTGCCTATCTGCAAGATTCCCAAGGGCCGGATCAACTCCAGCCCCTGTTCGACGCACAACGGCGTGCCTACGCGGCCAACCCGATGCCGCCGGCCGAGCAGCGCCAGCAATGGCTCAAGGCATTGCGCGACCTGCTCAGTGACGAACGCCAGGCGTTGATCAACGCGATCAGCCAAGACTTCAGCAACCGCAGCGCCGACGAAACCCTCTTCGCCGAATTGATGCCCAGCCTGCATGGCATTCACTATGCCAGCAAACACCTCAAGGGCTGGATGAAACCCTCCCGCCGCGCCGTAGGCGTCGCCTTCCAACCGGCTTCAGCCAAAGTCATCTACCAACCGCTGGGCGTGGTCGGGGTGATCGTGCCCTGGAATTACCCGCTGTATCTGGCTATAGGCCCGCTGGTCGGGGCTTTGGCGGCGGGTAACCGGGTGATGCTCAAGCTCAGCGAGTCCACCCCTGCCACTGGCGAGCTGCTCAAAACCCTCTTGGCGAAAATCTTCCCCGAGGACCTGGTGTGCGTGGTGTTGGGCGAGGCCGAAGTGGGCATGGCGTTTTCCAGGCTGCCCTTCGATCACCTGCTGTTTACCGGCGCCACCAGCATCGGCAAGCATGTAATGCGTGCTGCCGCCGAACACCTCACGCCGGTCACCCTGGAACTGGGCGGCAAATCCCCTGCCATCGTTTCCGCCGATGTGCCGCTCAAGGATGCCGCCGAACGTATCGCCTTCGGTAAAGCCTTGAACGCCGGGCAGACCTGCGTGGCACCGGACTACGTGTTGGTGCCGGAAGATCGCATCGAGGGTTTCGTCGAGGCCTACACCCAGGCCGTTCGCGGGTTTTATCCGACCCTGGCCGACAACCCGGACTACACCGCCGTCATCAACGAACGGCAATTGGCCCGGCTCAATAGCTACGTCAAGGACGCGACCGACAAAGGCGCCACCCTGATTGCGCTGTATGACCAGGGCCAGGCACGACGCATGGCCCACAGCCTGCTGCTTGACGTCAGTGATGACATGATCGTGATGCAGGATGAAATCTTCGGGCCTTTGCTGCCTATCGTGCCTTATCGCGGCCTCGACCAAGCCTTTGCCTACATCAACCAACGCCCTCGCCCACTGGCCCTTTATTACTTTGGCTACAACAAGGGCGAACAGGACCGTGTGCTTCACGAAACCCATTCCGGTGGCGTATGCCTGAACGACACTCTGCTGCATGTGGCTCAGGACGACATGCCGTTTGGTGGCATCGGCCCGTCAGGCATGGGCCACTACCATGGTCATGAAGGCTTCCTGACGTTCAGCAAGGCCAAAGGCGTATTGGTGAAACAGCGCCTGAACGCCGCAAAGCTGATCTACCCGCCCTATGGCAAATCGATCCAGAAGTTAATCCAGAAGCTGTTTATCCGCTGATATCTACACCTTCGGGACTCTCCACCTTCGGGACCATAAAAACAATGAACCCCAGCCTGACTGAATCACCCGCGCTGTCACGGCGCGGCGTCTTGAAAATCGGCCTGTGCGCCAGCGCCTTCCTGACCACCGCCGGGTTGGGCGCCAGCCTCAGTGGCTGCTCCAGCAGCACCCCGGCCAGCGGCTTTGCCATGCTGCGCAGCAGTGACCTGCCCTTCCTGCGTGCAGTGATTCCGGTGCTGCTCGAAGGCGCCGCCAGCGTCCAGGCGGTGGTCGACGGGGTTGAAGACACCCTGAAAAAACTCGACTACAGCCTGCAATACCTGTCGCCGGAAATGTTCAAGCTCACCCAGCAACTGTTCGATGTATTGGCCATGGGCATCACCCGTGGCCCGCTGACCGGGATCTGGGGCAGTTGGGAAAACGCCAGCGCGGAGCAAATCCGCAATTTCCTGCACCGCTGGGAAAACAGCTACCTGAACCTGCTGCGCATGGGCCAGGGCTCGTTGCTCAAGCTGGTGATCATGGCCTGGTACTTTCGGCCAGAGTCCTGGGCCCACTGCGGCTACCCCGGCCCGCCGAAGATCTGATGCGTATCTTCCCTCATAAAAACAAGAGACGACCCTGATGCCCGTACCCGATCTGTTCCGCGACGGCCTGGCCCGCGGCTGGAAAACCCACAATGGCGCCGCCCTCGACAACGACCTGACCCTGGAAGCCGACGTGGCGATCATCGGCAGCGGTGCCGGCGGCGGCACCACGGCTGAAATCCTCAGCGCGGCGGGCTACAAGGTGCTGCTGATCGAAGAAGGCCCGCTCAAGACCAGCAGCGACTTCAAGCTGTTGGAGGACGAGGCTTACGCCAGCCTGTACCAGGAAGGTATCGGCCGCATGAGCAAGGACGGCGCGATCACGATCCTGCAGGGGCGGGCCGTGGGCGGTACCACGCTGATCAACTGGACCTCTAGCTTCCGCACACCCGACCCCACGCTGACCCACTGGGCCAGTGAATACGCGGTCAAAGGCCACAGCAGCGCCGAGATGGCGCCGTGGTTCGAGAAAATGGAACAACGCCTGGGCATCGCACCCTGGGCCATTCCACCCAACGCCAACAACGATGTGATCCGCAAGGGCTGCGAACAGCTCGGCTACAGCTGGCACGTGATCCCACGCAACGTGCGCGGCTGCTTCAACCTGGGTTATTGCGGCATGGGTTGCCCGGTCAACGCCAAGCAGTCAATGCTGGTGACCACCATTCCGGCCACTCTGGAAAAAGGCGGTGAGCTGCTCTACCTGGCCCGTGCCGAACGCCTCAAATACAGCGGCGACACCATCAGCAGCCTGGAGTGCGTGGCCATGGACGAGCGCTGCGTGGCGCCCACCGGCCGCAAGATCACGGTCAGGGCCAAGCATTACGTGCTGTCCGGCGGCGGCATCAACAGCCCGGCACTGCTGATGCGCTCGGACGCGCCGGATCCGCACTCGCGCCTGGGCAAGCGCACGTTCCTGCATCTGGTGAATTTCTCCGCCGGGCTGTTCGACGAGGTGATCAATCCATTCTACGGTGCGCCACAGTCGATCTATTCCGACCACTTCCAATGGCAGGACGGCACCACCGGCAAAATGTCCTACAAGCTCGAGGCGCCGCCCTTGCACCCGGGCCTGGCCAGTACCTTGTTCGGTGGCTACGGCACGCAAAACGCGCTGGAGATGGGACAGTTGCCCCACACCCACGCCATGCTGGCGTTGATGCGCGACGGTTTTCACCCCGACAGCCAAGGCGGCACCGTGGACTTGCGCGGGGACGGTACGCCCGTGCTCGACTATCAAGTTTCACCTTATGCCTGGGACGGCCTGCGCCGGGCCTTTCACAGCATGGCCGAGATCCAGTTCGCCGCCGGCGCAAAGTCGGTCAAGCCACTGCATCACGATGCGCGTCATGTGAACACCCTGGCCCAAGCACGCGAACTGATTGACGGCCTGAACCTGGAATTGCATCGAACCACGCTGGGCAGCGCCCATGTGATGGGCGGTTGCGCCATGGGTGAAGACCCGAAAATCGCAGTGGCCGACAGCCTCGGTCGCCATCACCAACTGCGTAACCTGTCGATCCACGACGGCTCGCTATTTCCCACCAGCATTGGTGCCAACCCGCAATTGTCGGTGTATGGCTTGACGGCGCAACTGGCGACGGCATTGGCCGAACGTCTGAAAACAGCATGAAAAAACCGGGTATTCACGGTATCTATCTACATAAGTCGACTTGGCCGACCGGGATGGCTGCGATACCATCCGGTTCCCCAACGGACTCCGCCAGGACGACGCGATGAACCGAGTGTTGTACCCAGGTACCTTCGACCCGATTACCAAAGGCCATGGCGATCTGGTCGAACGCGCCTCTCGCCTGTTCGACCATGTGATCATCGCAGTCGCGGCCAGCCCCAAGAAAAACCCGCTGTTTCCCCTGGAACAGCGCGTGGAGCTGGCGCGTGAGGTCACCAAGCACCTGCCCAATGTGGAAGTAGTGGGTTTCTCCACCCTGCTGGCCCATTTCGCCAAAGAGCAGAACGCCAATGTATTCCTGCGTGGGCTGCGTGCGGTGTCGGACTTCGAATACGAATTCCAGCTGGCCAACATGAACCGCCAATTGGCGCCGGACGTGGAAAGCCTGTTCCTAACGCCGTCGGAACGTTATTCGTTCATTTCCTCGACGCTGGTCCGTGAGATCGCGGCGTTGGGCGGCGATATCACCAAGTTCGTGCACCCGGCCGTCGCCGATGCGCTGACGTTACGCTTCAAGAAGTAAGAATGACTGTGGCGAGGGAGCTTGCTCCCGCTGGACTGCGCAGCAGTCCCAGCCTCGTCAAGCAAAGACCCGGGGCCGCTTTGCGCCCCAACGGGAGCAAGCTCCCTCGCCACAGGCTCGCACTGCGGGCGCCAATGCGGCACAATTGCGCGCATTAGTTTTCAGATGCCTTGGCTGACCGCCCTGGCAGGAGTTTCCATGTCCCTGATCATCACCGACGATTGCATCAATTGCGACGTCTGCGAACCTGAGTGCCCGAACGCTGCCATTTCCCAGGGCGAAGAGATCTACGTGATCGACCCGAACCTGTGCACCCAATGCGTCGGCCACTATGACGAGCCTCAATGCCAGCAAGTGTGCCCGGTAGACTGCATTCCACTCGACGAAGCGCATCCCGAGACCGAAGAGCAGTTGATGGAGAAGTACCGGAAGATTACCGGTAAGGCCTGAAGCTTATCGGCGCCCATTCGGGCCTCATCGGGAGCAAGCCCCCTCCCACAGTTGACCAGGTTCCACCATGAGAATGCGGTCGAGTGTGGGAGGGGGCTTGCTCCCGATGGCGATATCCGCCCTCACACCGCAATCAGCGCTGGCACTTGGGGCAAAACACACTCGCCCGCTGCCCCAGCACCACATTGCGCAACTCGCTCCCGCAGAGCTTGCACGCCTCGCCTCCTCGGCCGTAGACGAACAGTTCCTGCTGGAAATACCCCGGCTGTCCGTCACCACCGATAAAGTCCCGCAGCGTGGTACCGCCCCGCTCGATGGCGGCCGCCAGCACGCGCTTGATCTCGATCGCCAGCTTCAAGTACCGCGCTCGTGAAATGCCGCCGGCCTCTCGACGCGGGTCGATGCCCGCCGCAAACAGCGCTTCCGTCGCGTAGATGTTGCCCACGCCCACCACCACCGCGTTGTCCATGATGAATGGCTTCACCGCCATCGAACGGCCACGGGACAGTTGGAACAGGCGCTCGCCATCGAACAGCTCGGTCAAAGGCTCCGGGCCGAGGCGGATCAGCAGTTCGTGATTGTGTGGGTCCTGGCTCCACAGCATGGCGCCGAAGCGCCGAGGGTCGGTGTAGCGCAGCGCCAGGCCGGATTCGAGTTCAATGTCCACATGCTCATGCTTGGCCGCCGGCAGGCCGGCTTCCACCAGGCGCAAATTACCCGACATGCCCAGGTGGCTGATCAGGGTGCCCACTTCAGCGTTGATCAGCAGGTATTTGGCCCGCCGCTCCACCAGCACGATGCGTTGCCCGGACAGGCGCACGTCCAAGTCCTCCGGGATCGGCCAGCGCAGGCGTCGCTCACGTACCACCACACGGCTGACGCGCTGGCCTTCCAGGTGTGGGGCAATTCCGCGTCTCGTGGTTTCGACCTCTGGTAACTCGGGCATGTGTACCTCTTGAAGACAGGTTTAGTGGGCGCCCAGTTCGCGGATCGACAATTTCATGCTTTCGAAGTCGTAGTCCGACAGGCCCACGTAGTCCAGCACCAGATGGCCGATGGCTTCCCACTCATGGTCCACCGCCTGGTTGCCCAGCACGCGGTGCGACGAGCAAATGTGCTCGGCCATTTTCAGGATCGCCAGCAGGTTTTTCAGCTGCGAATTGCGCGATGACTCATCGCTGAAAATCGCCAGGGCGTTGTGATGGTTGGCAATCGCGTCGGTCACGTGTTCCGGCAGGCGCCAGGATTTGGCGGTGTAATAGCCGACCACGGCATGGTTGGTGTTGAACGCGTTGTTTTCGGTGTCGACCACACGACAGTCGGGGTTGGCGTTGGCGTAGGCTTCCTCGAGCACCGTCATGTAATTGGGAAAACGCTTGAGCATCAACGGCACGCCACAATCGTGGAACAGGCCCAGGGCATAAGCCTCGTCGACCGCTTGCGAGCCGGTGCGCTTGGCCAGGGTCAGGCAGGTCATGGCCACATCCTGGGCAGTGTCCCAGAAGCGGTTGAGGGTGACGATGGTGTCGTCGCTCATCTCGCCCCTGATCGACTGCGCGTTGATCAGGTTGATGATCGAGCGGCTGCCCAGCAGGTTCACGGCGCGCTGGATCGAGGCGATCTTGTTGCTCAGGCCGTAATACGGCGAGTTGACGATTTTCAACAACGCGCCGGACAGGCCCGGGTCCTGGGAGATCAGCCGTGCAATCACCTCCAGGTCTGGGTCGGGCATGTACTGCTCCATCTGCAAATCCACCATGATTTGCGGTTGAGGCGGCACACTGATGCCTTGCAGGGCCTGTTGGATCTGTTCGGCGGAAAGCTCTTGGGACATAAGTACACACTCTGGGCTAGACGGGGATTCTAACCTCTATAGGAACCTGACCGACACCTCAAAAACCTGAACAAAAACCCGGTCAAACGCGCGAGAGGGCTGGTTGCCGATTGCATCAGCGCCGTACGTCAGATACACCGCGCCGCCTGCATCGCGGGCAAGCCCACTGCCACATGAACCGCGCCGCAACAGGTATACTCCCGCTCTTTTTTCCGGAGCGACGTCATGTCCCTGCCAAGCCTGCGTCTCAAAGCCAACGCCGATCGTCGTTTGCGCAACGGCCACCTGTGGGTCTACAGCAACGAAATCGACGTGGCCGCCACCCCACTTCACGGCTTCCAGGCAGGCGACCAGGCCATCCTGGAAGCGGCCGGCGGCAAGACCCTCGGCATCGTGGCCATGAGCCCGAACAACCTGATCTGCGCCCGCCTGCTGTCGCGCGACATCAAGTTGCCGCTGGACAAGTCGCTGCTGGTACACCGCCTGAACGTCGCCCTGTCCCTGCGTGAGCGCCTGTTCGACAAGCCGTTCTACCGCCTGGTCTACGGTGACTCCGACCTGCTGCCGGGCCTGGTGGTCGATCGATTCGGCGACATCCTGGTGGTGCAGATTGCTTCGGCGACCATGGAAGCCCACAAAGACGACGTGATCGCTGCGCTGACCCAAGTGCTCAAGCCAAGCGGCATCCTGTTCAAGAACGACTCCGCCGCACGTGACGCCGAGGGCCTCAACCGCTACGTCGAAACCGTGTTCGGCCTGGTGCCGGAGTGGGTGGCGCTGGAAGAAAACGGCGTGAAATTCGAAGCCCCGGTGATCCAGGGCCAGAAGACCGGCTGGTTCTACGACCACCGCATGAACCGCGCGCGCCTGGCCCCGTATGCCAAAGGCAAGCGCGTACTCGACCTATACAGCTACATCGGCGGCTGGGGCGTGCAAGCTGCCGCCTTCGGCGCCAGTGAAGTGTTCTGCGTCGACGCCTCCGCCTTCGCCCTTGATGGCGTAGAACGCAACGCCGCGCTGAACGGCTTCGCCGAGAAAATGACCTGCATCGAAGGCGACGTCTTTGAAGCCCTGAAAGAACTGAAAGCCAGCGAAGAACGCTTCGACGTGATCGTCGCCGACCCACCGGCCTTCATCAAACGCAAAAAAGACATGAAAAACGGCGAAGGCGCCTACCGTCGCCTCAACGAACAAGCCATGCGCCTGCTCAGCAAGGACGGCATCCTGGTCAGCGCCTCGTGCTCCATGCACCTGCCGGAAGACGACCTGCAAAACATCCTGCTGACCAGCGCCCGCCATCTGGACCGCAATATCCAGATGCTCGAACGCGGCGGCCAGGGCCCGGACCACCCGGTGCACCCGGCGATTGCCGAGACGCGGTATATCAAGAGCATTACTTGCCGGTTGTTGCCGAATAGCTAAGTAACACCAGGCCCCCTGTAGGAGCGAGCTTGCTCCTACAGGAATAGGCTACTTTCTTAAAGGAATTGTCTGATCTGATTTTGATTGAGTTCCACTTTTCCCAGACTAGTATCGGTTTCTGGTTTCACTCCGGAAAACAAAAACAATGTCTGGACCTGCCCTCTCCCGCTTTATCCTCATCACCTGCATTTCACTGATCAGCTTCTTTCCCATCAATATACTGCTGCCCTCATTTCCCGCCCTGTCTGCCCGGTTCGATACGCCCAGCGCAGATATCGCACTGTCCATCAGCCTGTTCACCCTGGTCTTTTCCATCTCCCAACTGGTCGCTGGCCCGCTTTCGGACAAATGGGGACGCAAGGAAGTCCTGCTCGGCTGCATTACGCTGTCGATCCTGGGTGCGATAGGTTGCGCACTGGCACCGGACTATCTGGCTTTTCTGCTGTTTCGAAGTGTCCAGGCAGTGGGTTGCGGTTTCTTTGTACTGGGCCATGCACTGGTGGAAGACCTGTTCGAGGAGCAGGATCGCGCCCGCATACGCCTCTACTACATGACCCTGAGCGGTTCTTTTGTCGCTCTGTCACCGCTGATCGGATCCTGGCTGCAAACCAACTTCAATTGGCAAGGCAGCTTCTACGGCTTTGCGTTGATGGCTTTGGGGATGTTGATCCATGCGTTCTGCATCCTGCCCTCCAAGTCCGCCAGGCAGCACCGCGACCCAGTGTCTGTCCTCGGTACACTCAAAGCCGTCGCTCGCAATCGCGACTTCCTGCGTTACTGGTGGATCGCCGCGCTGGTGTTCGCCTGCTACTTCGCGCTGATCAGTGTGACGCCGCTGATTTTCATGGATGCGCTGAAACTCTCCGAATACCAATACGCGCTGGTGCTGATGGTGTACGGCATAGCCTATCTTCTCGGCGGCGTTGCGGCCTCGCACCTGCAAAAACGCATCTCGCTGTCCCGGCAGATCAACATTGGCCTCGGCCTGCTACTCGTCGCTGGCGTGCTGCTGACATTGATCATCAGCCTTCAAGCCATCACCCCCGTGACCTTGCTGATCCCGATGCTGATCAGTGCCCTGGCCGTCACACTGGTGCGCCCCGCCGCGATCTCTGCGGGCATGCTGCTGTTTTCAAGCAGCGCCGGTACGGCAGCATCAGCAGGCAACAGCATTATGTTCCTGACGGCAGCCATCAGCAGCGCCGTGCTTGCGCAAACCGGGACACATTTATTGATGACCATCGGCGTGAGCTTCATGGTTTTCAGCCTCTGGGGTTGGCTGACGAACGCCAGGGTGGGAAAGTAAAACCCATATTGTGGCGAGCAAGCTTGCTTGCGTTGAGGTGCGAAGCTCTCCCAAAAGGGCCGGCGCCTGCTTCGCCACTGAGCGGGAGCAAGCTGCCTCGCCATAGACGGCCATTCCCTCCAGCCGCCAGCGGTGTAGAATCGGCCCTATTCATCGCCAGTCATCCCCCGGCGGGTTTATGAGCTCAAGGCCACTGCGCGCGGCGATCCCGTAGCGTTTGAGGCAACTTCCGGACACCACGGCCATTTTTCGGGTGTTCCTGACGTCAATAGAGGCTCACTTCCCTTTAGTACCTGATTAGCCGCCCGGAGTGCTCCATGCCAGATTACCGCTCGAAAACATCCACCCACGGCCGCAACATGGCCGGTGCACGCGCACTGTGGCGTGCCACGGGGATGAAGGATGACGACTTCAAGAAGCCAATCATCGCGATTGCCAACTCGTTCACCCAGTTCGTACCGGGCCACGTCCATCTCAAGGACCTGGGCCAGTTGGTCGCCCGCGAGATCGAACGCGCCGGCGGTGTAGCCAAAGAGTTCAACACCATCGCCGTGGATGACGGCATCGCCATGGGCCATGACGGCATGCTGTATTCCCTGCCGAGCCGCGAGATCATTGCCGACTCCGTGGAGTACATGGTCAACGCCCATTGCGCCGACGCCATTGTGTGCATCTCCAACTGCGACAAGATCACCCCCGGCATGCTGATGGCGTCCCTGCGCCTGAACATCCCGGTGATCTTCGTGTCCGGTGGCCCGATGGAAGCCGGCAAGACCAAACTCGCCTCCCACGGCCTCGATCTGGTCGACGCCATGGTCATCGCCGCCGATTCCAGCGCTTCTGACGAGAAGGTCGCGGAATACGAGCGCAGTGCTTGCCCGACCTGCGGTTCGTGCTCCGGCATGTTTACCGCCAACTCGATGAACTGCCTGGTGGAAGCCCTGGGCCTGGCCTTGCCGGGCAACGGTTCCACGCTGGCCACCCACAGCGACCGCGAGCAACTGTTCCTGCAGGCCGGCCGCACCATCGTCGAGCTGTGCAAGCGCTACTACGCCGAGAACGATGAGTCGGTGCTGCCGCGCAACATCGCCAACTTCAAGGCGTTCGAAAACGCCATGACCCTGGACATCGCCATGGGCGGGTCCACCAATACCATCTTGCACTTGCTGGCTGCCGCCCAGGAAGCCGAGATCGATTTCGACCTGCGCGACATCGACCGGTTGTCCCGCAACGTGCCGCAACTGTGCAAGGTCGCGCCGAACATTCAGAAGTACCACATGGAAGACGTGCACCGTGCCGGCGGGATCTTCTCGATTCTCGGCTCGCTGGCCCGTGGTGGCCTGCTGCATACCGACCTGCCGACCGTACACAGCCGTAGCATGGAAGAAGCGATCGCCAAGTGGGATATCACCCAGACCCGTGACGAAGCGGTGCATCACTTCTTCAAGGCCGGCCCGGCGGGCATTCCGACCCAGACCGCATTCAGCCAGTCGACCCGCTGGGAAACGCTGGACGACGACCGCGAAAACGGCTGTATCCGCAGCGTCGAGCACGCCTACTCCAAGGAAGGTGGCCTGGCCGTGCTGTACGGCAACATCGCCCTGGACGGCTGCGTGGTGAAAACTGCCGGTGTGGATGAGTCCATCCACGTGTTCGAAGGCAACGCCAAGATCTTCGAAAGCCAGGACAGCGCCGTACGCGGCATCCTCGCCGACGAAGTAAAAGCAGGCGATATCGTGATCATCCGCTACGAAGGCCCGAAAGGCGGCCCGGGTATGCAGGAGATGCTCTACCCGACGTCCTACCTGAAATCCAAGGGCCTGGGCAAGGCCTGTGCCCTGCTGACCGACGGCCGCTTCTCCGGCGGCACCTCGGGCCTGTCCATCGGCCACGCCTCTCCGGAAGCCGCCGCCGGCGGCGCGATTGGCCTGGTGCAGGACGGCGACAAAGTCCTGATCGACATTCCGAACCGCTCGATCAACCTGTTGATCAGCGATGAAGAACTGGCTGCGCGCCGGGTCGAGCAGGACAGGAAAGGCTGGAAACCGGTGGAAAAGCGTCCACGCAAAGTCACCACCGCGCTGAAGGCTTACGCCCTGTTGGCCACCAGTGCCGACAAAGGTGCGGTGCGTAACAAAGCGATGTTGGATGGACTGTAAGGTTTAACCAATGTATGAAGCCCTGCACGGACGTGCGGGGCTTCTTTCATTCTTGGTTTATTTATCGGCCAGTCGAGTTTGCAGGTAACGATAAAGTTCGCCGGCACTCTTTCGGTAACCTTGCTCATTAAGATGAATCAAATCGTTTTGGGCCAAATCATCGGACCGCCAGGCTTCTATTGAGCAAGCACCCCCCATATAGGCTCGCCAGTCCCAGAATAGAGCTCCCGACTGTAAAGCCACCTGCTTTTGAATCTCAATGACTTGCGACAGGTTTTTCGGCTGGCGCTCTTTACAGGTCAAACCGGAACGCTGTTTTATCGAATCAGCCGGGCCGATCAACAAGATCAGGGTATCGGGAAGCGTGCGCTGCAACAGCGTCAGCTTTTCCCTCAGGTCGGCTTGATACAGTGCCAAGTCCAGATTGTCATCGAAAGCTTCGTTGCCACCATACGCCAACACCAGCAGGTCTGGATGCAATGCCTGCAAGGTCTGCGGCCATCCGGCTTGCCAGGCATCGACTATTTTCAGGGTCGCGCCATTAACCCCCAACGCGGAGTAAGTCACGCCAGTAGGTTGCTGTGACTCAATATTCCAGCCGCCCAGTGCGACTCCTCGATTAGCCGTTATCGTCAGGTTCAACGGTAGGTTCAGATCCTTGAGCGTCGAACTGAAGCGCCACTGACCGGAGGTCGACGGCAATGGCACTTGAGAGCGATGAGCGCCGTCATCGGCTATCAAATTGCTGTCGAAGTCGGACCGGTACAGCGCAGAAACACAGTAACGCGACTCACGCGGCTCACGGACATCAATTTTTACCTGCGCGTTGACCACCCTGGGTAGCGACAGATAGCCACCCAACGGGAATTCATCGCTGAACTGATTACGACTGGAAACCAGGCGCCATTGATCAGTATCAGTGGAGAGCACGACTTGATCGTAACGAGTGCCAGGAATAGGCGTCGCTGCAATAAAACCAATGCCACCTTCACCATATTGCATCTGAAACAGATGACGCAGCTCGCCGGACAACCAATCTGCGGCCGTATGGGAATCGCCCAACTGCAAGATATTGACTGATGCCCTATGCGCAGCGTCGAGCTTGGCGGCCAGTTTCGCAAGGTTAACGGCCGTGGCCTCCTGCTGTTGCGATGCAGAAGCTGGAATCTCGCAAAGAGAAATGCAGCCGCTCAATACGGTAAACAACACGATTGATCGGCATTGCGATGTAAACATGTTGCAACCCCCAGGCGTCTAGTTGCTGACTATAGCCGCCGGCCAGAAACACAGGGGATTGCACACGTGTCCGAGTTAGGCCTGTTACTGAATCTCGTCCGGCTTGACGATCACCCAGTTCTTGTCCGCCGTCACCGGCAACCCTTCCTTGGCCTGCGCCGCCGCGTGCTTGGCCATCATGCCGTTGAGCTGGGTCATGTACTTGTCCTTGCGGTTGACCCATAAGTGGATGCCGCCCTTGGCCACGTCCACATCGTGAAACAGCATGTAGCCATCGCTGGTTGGGGTATCCCCCCCGACGATCACCGGTTTTTTCCATTCGTCGATGTAGGTGAGGATCGCGGCGTGTTTGCCGGCCATCCAGGTCGCCGGGGTCCACAGGTAGGGGGTGAGTTCCAGGCCGAGGTTGGCCTTCTCATCATATTTGCCGGCCGTGATCTGCTTGCGTGCGGTGGTCAGCTCGCCGGTCTTGCGATCCTTGAGCAGGGTGCTCACGCCGATGACATTCTCAGGCTTGACGTTGTAGCCGTACTTCGGATCGGCAGCGACCATGCGTACCAGTTCCTCCGAGGCCGCCGTCATCACGTACACCTCGATGCCGTTCTCCATCAGCTTGTTGTACAGCTCGGCCTGGCCGGTGAACACCTTCGGCGGCTGGACCTCGGAGGTCTTCACCACATCACCTTCGTAATAGGTGACCGGCACGGGCTTGCCGGAGGCCATCAGCTCATCCACGTAGCCCTTGAGTTCTTTGAGGGTGAAGCCGGCAAAGATCTGCGCAACCCACGGGTAGCAAACCATGTCGTCGACTTCGCAGAGGCGATAGTAGTAGCTGAACAGGCTTTCCTTGTGGTCGGCGGTATCTTTGAACGGGATCAGCTTGAGGGAAGGGTCCATGGTGTCGCGGGTGATCAGGCCCTTGTTTTCAAGGTAGGGCAACAGGGACTCTTCGAGGTCGTAGCGGTAGCTGGTGTTATCCATGTCGAATACCGCGAAATTACCTTTGTTGGCGTTCGCGGCGATCATCTTGTTCAGTTGCTCGGCGGCAGGCGCCGGCCAATGCTTCAACTCGGTGGCGGCAGATGCCTGGCTGGCGAGGCCGAGGCAGAAGGCGGCGGCAAGTAATGTTGGCGCGAGCTTCATAAGCGTTTTCTCCCTGGGTCAAAGACATCGACGCTAACAAATCTGTATGACAGTTATCGCCCGAGCACGACCGCTTACATCGTGATCACGCCAAAGGCATGTGCCTGAGCGTCAGACGCTTATTCCAAAAACGACAGATACCATTCCATATCGGTATTAAATCAATATATTTCAAGCTGTTAGGCTTCCCGGTTCGCAATCGCAGGCTCGTGCGATTGGCTGCCTTCTCAACGGAGCTTTAATGAATCTGCCCCTGATTCTCAACTTACTGGTGTTCGTGGCCCTGTTGCTGGGCCTGGCACAAACCCGTCGGACCCAATGGAGCCTCGCCAAAAAGGTCCTGTTCGCCCTCGCCCTGGGCGTGGTGTTCGGTACGGTTCTGCACACGATCTACGGTGACGGCAATCCAGTCCTCAAGGCGTCCATCGGCTGGTTCGACCTGGTCGGCAACGGTTACGTGCAACTGCTGCAAATGATCGTGATCCCGCTGGTATTCGCTTCGATCCTGAGTGCCGTGGCGCGCCTGCATAACGCCTCTTCCCTGGGCAAGATCAGTTTCCTGACCATCGGCACGCTGCTGTTCACCACCGCCATTGCGGCGCTGATCGGCATCGGCCTGACCAATCTGTTCGGCCTCACCGCCGAAGGCCTGGTAGCCGGCACCCAGGAAATGGCCCGCCTGCAAGTGATCCAGAGCGATTACGCCGGCAAGGTCGCTGACCTGAATATCCCGCAGTTGCTGCTGTCGTTCGTGCCGGCCAACCCGTTTGCCGACCTGGCCCGAGCCAAGCCGACGTCGATCATCAGCGTGGTGATTTTCGCCGCCTTCCTCGGGGTTGCCGCGCTGCAGCTGCTCAAGGACGACGTGGAAAAAGGCCAGAAAGTACTCAACGCCATCGACACCCTGCAAGCCTGGGTGATGCGCCTGGTGCGCCTGGTGATGAAACTGACGCCTTACGGTGTATTGGCGCTGATGACCAAAGTGGTCGCCGGCTCCAACCTGCAAGACATCATCAAGCTCGGCAGTTTCGTGGTGGTCTCGTACCTGGCCCTGGGCCTGATGTTCGTGGTGCATGGCCTGCTGCTGTCGCTGGCCGGGATCAACCCGTTGCGCTTTTTCCGCAAGGTGTGGCCGGTGCTGACGTTTGCCTTTACCAGCCGCTCCAGCGCGGCGGCGATTCCACTGAGCATTGAGGCGCAAACCCGCCGGTTGGGCATCCCGCAATCCATCGCCGGGTTTGCGGCGTCGTTCGGCGCGACCATCGGCCAGAACGGTTGCGCAGGGCTTTATCCCGCCATGCTGGCGGTGATGGTTGCCCCGACCGTGGGCATCAACCCGCTGGACCCGCTATGGATCGCAACCCTGGTGGCGATTGTGACCTTGAGTTCGGCTGGCGTTGCCGGTGTAGGCGGCGGTGCAACCTTTGCCGCGCTGATCGTGCTGCCGGCCATGGGCTTGCCGGTGTCACTGGTGGCGCTGCTGATTTCCGTGGAACCGCTGATCGACATGGGCCGCACGGCGTTGAACGTGAATGGGTCGATGACGGCGGGTGCGATTACCAGCCAGATCATGGGGCAGACGGATAAAGCGCTGCTGAATGCCGATGAGCACGCCGAGTTAGCGCAGGCCTGATAGACCGCTATCGGGAGCAAGCCCCCTCCCACACTTGAGCGCATTCTCATGTTGCAAAGCGTTCAAATGTGGGAGGGGGCTTGCTCCCGATGCTTTAAGCTTTTTCCCAGACTTCGAAGGTGTACGCCGGCTTATCACCGTCGGCCGGGTTCTCGACATTCGAAACCAGCTTCCACCGGTTCAAATCAAACTCCGGAAACCACGCATCCCCTTCCGGGCTCAGCGCCACGCGCGTCAGGTACAAGCGGTCCGCCTGTTCCAGCCCCTGCGCATACAGCTGCGCGCCGCCGATCAGCATCAGCTCATCCGCACCTTGCTCCAGCGCCCAAGCCTCGGCGCGCTCGACCGCCGCGTCCAGTGATGGAAAAACTTGCGCACCTTCAAGCTCAAGATCGGTCTGACGGCTGACCACGATGTTCAAGCGCCCCGGCAACGGTCGGCCCAGGGATTCCCAGGTCTTGCGCCCCATGATGATCGGCTTGCCAAGCGTGGTGGCCTTGAAATATTTGAAATCCCCCGGCAAATGCCAGGGCATGCTGTTGTCGACGCCGATCACACGGTTTTCACCGAGGGCTGCGATCAGGCTTAAAGGGAGAGTTTTTTTCATGGCGACGAGAATACCAGAGCCACGAGCCAGGGGTTATGCTCCAGGCTCACTGACACAACAGGATGGCGCGTGACGGCACTGAACCCACTGCACACACTCTGGTTGACGGAAACCGTGCGCCTGCGTGAAGAACACGCCGGCCCCCTGGAAGACCTGGAAGCCAACCGCCTGGCCCGCACGGCCGGTGGCGACCTGCCGACGCGTATTCAACAGCGTGCCCTGCACCTGGCCGAGCGCGATGGCCTGACTGCCGCCCTGACCCGCTGGCTGCAAGGCGCGCGCCTAGCCCTGGTGTTGCTGGCGATTGTCGCGATCGTCAGCGGCGCCGGCCTGGCCTTTGCCGCGCTGGGCAACGGGCTGGTCCCGGTCAACGTGTTCTGGGCCTTGGGCAGCCTGCTCGGCTTGAACCTGATCCTGCTGGTCAGCTGGGCCTTGGGCCTGCTGTTTGCCGGTGAGCACGGTGCCAGCCTGGGACGCTTATGGCTGTGGCTCAGCGAAAAGCTCGCCCGCGACGCCAAGGCCGCACAGTTGGCGCCTGCGCTGTTGCTCTTGCTGCAACGGCAGAAACTCAATCGCTGGGCTGTGGGCGTGCTGGTCAACAGCCTTTGGCTGTTGGCGCTGCTCAGTGCCATGGTGATTTTGCTGACGCTGCTCGCTACCCGACGCTATGGTTTCGTGTGGGAAACCACCATCCTCGGCGCCGACACCTTCGTCGCCGTGACCCAGGCCCTGGGCGCCCTGCCCGGGTGGCTGGGCTTCAATGTGCCGACGGTCGAGATGATCCGTGCCAGCGGCGACTCCGCATTGAATATCGAAAGCGCCCGCCAGGCCTGGGCCGCGTGGCTGGTCGGGGTGTTGCTGGTGTACGGCATACTGCCCAGGCTGATCCTCGCCCTGCTGTGCCTGTGGCGCTGGAAACGCGGGCGCGCCGCCCTGCGCCTGGACCTCAACCTGCCCGGCTACAGCCAATTGCGCGAACGCCTGATGCCGAGCAGCGAACGCCTCGGCGTCAACGATGCCGCACCGGAGCAACTGCACGCCGTCACCGGCGGCGTCAGCGAACTGGAAAGCGACGGCGCCTTGCTGGTAGCCATCGAGCTGGACGATCAGCACCCCTGGCCCCCCAAATTGCCGGCCGGCGTCAAAAACGCCGGGATCCTCGACAGCCGCGAGTCGCGCAACAAGCTCCTGGAACAACTCAGCCGCTTCCCACCGGCACGCCTGGCCATCGCCTGCGACCCACGCCGCTCACCCGACCGTGGCAGCCTGGCATTGATCGCAGAACTTGCGCGCAGCGCCGCCACCACCCGCGTCTGGCTGCTGCAAGCGCCTCCCGGCCAAGCCCTGGATGCCGAACGCCTGGGTGACTGGCACGCCGCACTGCAACAACTGGAGCTGCCTTTCGCCGACTGCGCACCGCTGAACTGGCTGGAGACCGGTCATGACTAAACCGCTGAAACTCGCCGTGGTCGGCCACACCAATGTCGGCAAGACCTCGCTGCTGCGCACGCTGACCCGGGATGTGGGCTTCGGTGAAGTCTCCCATCGCCCCAGCACCACACGGCATGTCGAAGGTGCGCGGTTGTCGGTGGACGGCGAAGCCTTGCTGGAGCTGTACGACACACCCGGCCTGGAAGATGCCATCGCCCTGCTCGACTACCTGGAGCGCCTGGATCGCCCCGGCGAACGCCTCGATGGCCCGGCGCGCCTGGCGCGCTTCCTGGACGGCAGCGAAGCGCGCCAACGTTTCGAACAGGAGGCCAAGGTGCTGCGCCAATTGTTGGCCTCGGACGCCGGCCTGTATGTGATCGATGCCCGCGAGCCGGTGCTGGCCAAGTATCGCGATGAGCTGCAAGTGCTGGCCAGTTGCGGCAAGCCGTTGCTGCCGGTGCTCAACTTCGTCAGCAGCAGCGACCACCGCGAGCCGGACTGGCGCGAAGCCCTGGCCCGTCTGGGCCTGCATGCACTGGTGCGCTTCGACAGCGTAGCGCCACCGGAAGACGGCGAGCGGCGCTTGTATGAAAGCCTGGCACTGCTGCTGGAAAACGCCCGGCCGCAACTGGAACGGTTGATCCTCGACCAGCAAGCCCAACGCCAGGCCCGCCAGCAAAGTGCCGCACGCTTGATCGCCGAGCTGTTGATCGACTGCGCCGCTTGCCGTCGCAGCGTGGTTACCGAAGATGAGCAGCAAGCCATCAGCGATTTGCGCAAGGCCGTGCGCCAGCGCGAACAGAAATGTGTGGAAGCCCTGCTCAAGCAGTTCGGCTTCCGCGCGCAGGATGCCGCCGCCAGTGACCTGCCACTGCTCGACGGCCGCTGGGGCGACGACCTGTTCAACCCGGAGACGCTCAAGCAATTGGGCGTGCGCGTCGGGGGCGGGATCGCCGCGGGGGCGGCGGCCGGTGCCGGAGTCGACCTGCTGGTCGGCGGCCTGACCCTGGGCGCCGCCGCCCTGGCCGGTGCGATTGCCGGTGGCGCACTGCAGACCGCGCGCAGTTATGGCAGCCGCCTGCTGGGCAAGATCAAAGGCCAGCGCGAACTGACTGTGGACGACAGCGTGTTGCGCCTGCTCGCCCTGCGCCAGCGCCAGTTGCTCAAAGCCCTCAACCTGCGCGGTCATGCGGCCATGCACAGCATCAAGGTCGATACGCCGCAGGACAAAACCTGGCGCGAAGGCAAGTTGCCGGACGCACTGCATAAAGCCCGCGCCCATCCGCAATGGTCGTCCCTCAACCCCCACGCCAAGCTCAGCCAGGCTGAGCGCCAGGAGCAAGTTGAAGCGCTGGCTCTGCGCCTCGACGAAACCTAAGTCGCCAATGCCTGCCGGGCCTTGCCCTTGAGCACCTCGAGGTCGAGCACCGGCACGTGCATCTGCTTGGCCTGCTCGTCCCAATAGCGCAGGCGCAGGCTGACCTGGCAGAGCGGGTCTTGCTCGAAAGCCCGCGCTTCTTCTGCCGTCATCACGCCCCCTTGGTACTCCAGGGTACGGCGGCTGGCTTCGCTCAGGCGGGTGTAATAGTCGGGCTGGCTGAAGGTCAGGTAGCGCTTGGCTTGCACGTGATATTCCACCAGCCTGGCCATGCGTTCGCTGAACCCGGCCCGGCGCAAATAATCCGCGCCCAGCCGCTCATGGCTGACCACACCATAACCGCCCATATTTTCACCACCCTGGCCGCACAGATGCCCGATGTCGTGAAAAAACGCCGCCAGCACCACTTCATCGTCAAAACCCTCAGCCATTGCCCACTGCGCGGCCTGGGACATGTGCTCGATCTGCGACACCGGCTCGCCGATGTAATCCGCCGCGCCATGCCTTTCGTATAAACCGAAGACGTCGGCAATCACCTGCTCCGCGGTCATGACGCCGCGCCCCACAACGCACTGATATTGCGTTCGGCCAGCGCCGGCCCCACGCTCATGCCCACGCCGGTATGCATCAGCGCTGCGCTCACCCCCGGCGCCACGCGCAGGAATGAGAACGGCCCGGGACCGCGTGAGCCGTAGACACCTTGCCAGCGCTCCACCACCTGGATCTTGCACCCCAAGGTCTGCTCAGCCAGTTCGATCATCCAGTCATCGACCTGTTCGGCGTTGAACGGCGATGCATCGCGGCCGTAGTCGTGGGAATCGCCGATGATCAGTTCGCCATGGGGCGTCGGGCTGATCAGCAAGTGAATACCCTGTGCCGCCAGGTGAGGCGCTTCACGCAGGATCTGCGCCCGCACCGATGCAGCTTGCGGCAAGTCGGCGAAGGCGCCGTAGTGCACACAGCTGAGGCCGGTGAGCAACGCATGTTGCAGGTTCAGATTGACCGCCGGTCGCGCCCGCAGCATTTGCAAGCGGCAGATCTGCGGGTTGAGTTCGGCCATCGCCTCGGCCAGCAGCGTCTGGTAGTCATGGCCGGAGCACACGATGACCTGCTCGCCACGAAAGCTGCCTGCCGTGGTGTGCACATGGCCCGGTTCGACGTCGCGTACCAAGGTGGAAAAGTGAAACTCGACCTTGAGCGTTTGGGCCAGATAGGCGATCAGTGCCGGAATCGCTTCGCGGGAATACAACTGCTGATCGTCCTTGCCGTGCAGCGCGGCGCGATGATGGCGGAACTGGCCGCCGTACAGATCCTTCATCGCCGAGCCTTGCAGCAGCTCGACGTTGTAGCCGTGTTCCCGCGCGCGACCGGCACAGAAGGCTTCGAGCAGATGCTCTTCGGCTTCGGTGCGAGCGAACAAGTATGAGCCGTTGCGCTTGAGTTGCAGGCCCGCTACTTGGGCCCAATGGCCCCAGATGTCACGGCTTTGCCGCGCCAGGTCGAGCATCGGCCCTGGCGGCTGGCCGGTGACCAGCGCCTGGCCGAAGTTGCGGACCGAGGCGCCGAGCGGTGTGGCGCTACGCTCGAAGACCGTTACCTTGAGCCCGCGTTTGGCGGCGGCGTAGGCGTGGGACAGGCCGAGGATGCCGGCGCCAACAATCAACAGATCACTACTCATGCATTCCTCTCGTTCCCACGCTCCGCGTGGGAATGCATCGGTTATTGTTTTTCGGACTTGCCGTCATAGCGCTTGCGCCATTCGGTGAGGATGCTGTCGCGGTTCTTCGAGGCCCAGGCAAAGTCGTTCTTGATCAGGCGCTGCTCGTAGTCGGCCGGCAGCTCGGTCTGCGGCTTGGCGATGCCCGGCTGGGCCAGGACAGCGAAGTTGTCCTTGTAAAGCTCCATCGCGGCAGGGCTGGCGGAGAAGTCGGCAAGTTTTTTCGCCGCATCGGCGTGAGCAGTACCCTTCATCACGGCCGTTGCTTCAATGTCCCAACCCAGACCCTCTTTCGGCAGGATGATGTCCAATGGCGCCCCCTGGCGCTTGAGCTGCACCGCTGGGTACTCGAACGAAATACCAATCGGGAACTCCCCCGAGGCGGCCAGCTTGCACGGCTTGGAACCGGAGTGAACGTACTGGCCGATGTTCTGATGCAGCTCGTCCATGTACTGCCAACCCTGCTTTTCACCGAAGGTCTGCAACCAGGCGCTCACATCGAGGAAGCCAGTGCCGGACGACGCCGGGTTGGGCATCACGATCTTGCCCTTGTACTCAGACTTGGTCAGGTCCTGCCAGCTCACCGGCTTGGTCAGGCCCTGTTTCTCGGCCTCGACGGTGTTGAAGCAGAGGGTCGCCGCCCATACGTCCATGCCGACCCAGGCCGGTGGGTTGGCGGGGTCGCGGTAATTTTTGCCGATCTTGCCCAGGTCCTTGGGCGCGTAGTTCTCCAGCATGCCCTGCTGGTCGAGGATCGCCAGGCTCGAAGCTGCCAGACCCCACACTGCATCGGCTTGCGGGCGATCTTTCTCGGCCAGCAGCTTGGCCGTGATGATGCCGGTGGAGTCACGCACCCACTTGATCTCGACGTCAGGGTTGGCCTTTTCGAAAGCCTGCTTGTAGGTCTTCAACTGCTCGGCTTCGAGCGCCGTGTACACCGTCAGTTCGGTCTTGGCGAAGGCATTCAGGCTGAATGCCGTGAGTACCGCAGCGACCAGCGCCAGGGGCTTGAACATGGAGCACCTCCTTCAGGGTTATCATTGGCCGGGAGCGGACTGGCGCCAGGCTTGAGAGCGACGCAGCGCGCCACGTGAAGCCCACGCCAGCAGCAGCGAAACGCCGGCCGAAGTGAACAGGATCAGGCTCGACATGGCCGCCGCACCGCCCACGTTGCCGGCGTCGTCCATGTTCAACACGGCGACGGCGGCGAGGATAGTGTCGGGGCTGTAGAGAAAAATCGCGGCGGACACGGTGGTCATCGCCGATACAAACAGGTAGCGCACGATGTCCAGCAGCGCCGGCAGGCAGATCGGCACCGTGACGCGCAGGTAGTGGCGGTACAGCGGCGCCTTGAGCGACAGCGCGGCGGCTTCGAACTCGGCATCCAACTGGCGCAGGGCGGTGGTCGCGGTCATTTGTGCGGTGGTCAGATAGTGGGCAATGGTGCACACCACCAACAACGTCATGCTCCCGTAGAACACATGCAGCGGGTTGCCGTTGAGGTTGAAAAAGAACACGTAGCCCAGGCCCAGCACCAGGCCCGGCACCGCCATCGGTACGAAGCTGAGCATGCGCAGGGCCAGGTTCAGGCCTTTCTGGCTTTGGGTTTTTTCCATCAGGTAGGCACCGGTGAAGATCAGCACGCTGCCGAGCAACGCCGTGCACAGGGCCATGGTCAAGCTGTTGCGATAGGCCAGCCAGCCACCGCCCGCCGTGTCTTCGAACTGGTAGTGGTTAAGCGACAACGACAGGTTGTAGGGCCAGAACTTCACCAGCGAGGAATACACCGCCATGCCGAACACCAGCAGCAATGCCGTGCAGATCAGCATCACGATGGCCAGGTAACAGCCGTCTCTTGCGCGCGATGGCGCGGGTCGAAACACTTGCGCGCGACCGCTCATGGCGTCGCCATGCCGGCGGCGCAACCAGGTATCCACGCCAAAACTGAACAGCGCCGGAAGCAGCAACACCATCCCGATCAATGCGCCACGACCAAACTGTTGCTGGCCGACCACCGCCTTGTAGGCTTCCAGCGCCAGCACCTGATAATCCCCTCCCACCACCACGGGCACCCCGAAGTCGGTGATGGTCAGGGTAAACACCAGGCAGGACGCAGCAAATACGGCCTGGCGCGTGGCCGGCCAGGTGATGCTGCGAAACGCCCGGGCCGGGCTGGCGCCCATGCTGGAAGCGGCATCGAACAAGCGCGCATCCGCCAGGGACAGCGCTGACAGCAGAATCATCAAGGCGTGTGGGAAGGTGTAGATCACCTCACCCAACACGATGCCCCAGAAGCCGTAAATGTTCTGCGAGAGCAAACCGCGCAACAGGCCCTGGTTACCGAACAGGTACACCAGCGCAATCCCCGGCAACATCGACGGTGCCATTAATGGCAGCAATGACAGGCCGCGCCAAACGGCCTTGCCGGGAATCAATGTGCGTTGCAGGGCGTAGGCAAACAGGTAAGCCAGCGGTACGACAATGGCAGCCACACTGACGGACACTTTCAAGCTATTGCCCAGCAGCCAGTGAAAATTGTCGCTGGTCACCAGCGCTCGCGCCGCGATCCACCCGCCGCCCTGCCCGGCTTCGCTACTGAAACCTCGCCAGAAGATCGCCAGCAGTGGCAGCAGCACCGCGATAAGCAGCAAAAACAGCCACAGCAGTTTGCCGCCGAGCACAAAAATACGATCGCCCATTTGGGCACGGGACACCTGGCGGGCTATCGGCAGCGCCATCACCGCAGCCATCTCAGGCAAACACCTGCAGGCTGCGCGGCGGCAGCGCCACCCAGATATCCTGGGCACCCAGGCGCGGCATGGCTTCCGGCGCCAGCTCGGCGAGCAGCGGATGACCGGGCAATTGCGCCAGCTCAAAGCTCATGCGGCAGCGGTTGCCGAGAAAGGTGATCTCGCGGACCTTGGCCGGGAACAGGTTTTCTTCATGCACCGGCGGGTTGACGCTGATGGCTTCCGGGCGGCAGAACAAACGCCCGGACTGGGCCACGCCGGCATCATCGGCCAAGCGCAGGTTCATACCGCCAACCTGAGCGTGGCTGACACTGTTGCGGCTGAACGGCAACCAGTTGCCCTGGCCGACAAACTCCGCCACAAACGGCGTGGCCGGACGGTCGTAGATCGCCTGGGGCGTCGCGTATTGCTCGACCTTGCCGTTGTTCATCACGGCAATGCGGTCGGCCATCAACATGGCCTCGTCCTGATTGTGGGTGACCATCAAGGTGGTGATGCCCAGGCGTCGTTGCAGCTGGCGCAACTCGGTGCACAGGTGCTCGCGGACACGGGCGTCGAGGGCCGACATCGGTTCATCCAGCAACAGCAGCGAAGGGGCCGGTGCCAGCGCTCGCGCCAGGGCGACACGTTGCTGCTGGCCGCCGGACAACTGGCCGGGGTACTTTTTTTCGCTGCCCACCAGGCCTACCAGTTCCAGCATCTGCGCGACGCGCTTGCGCACTTCATCGCGGCCACTGCCGGTGAGGCCGTAGCCGATATTGGCTTCGACGGTCAGGTTGGGAAACAGCGCGTAGGACTGGAACAAAATCCCGTAGTCCCGCGCCTGAGGCGGGAGCAGGGAAACGTCGCGATGGCCCAGGCGCAGTTCACCGCTGTCCTGGCGTTCCAAGCCGGCGATGCAGCGCAACAAGGTGGTCTTGCCGCAACCGGACGGGCCCAGCAGGCACACCAGCTCGCCGGCGGCGACGTCCAGGGACACGTTGTCCAGCGCGGTAAACGCACCAAAGCGTTTCTGGATGCCCCGCACCGTCATGGGCGCACCGGGGTGGGTCAGGGCTGTGTTCATGCAAGGCACCTCATCGAACGGATGAAGGCCATGCTAGGTGGGCAATGCGTCGCTCATGTGGCAGGAAGGCAAAACGCGGTGATAGTGGTATTGGTGGATTTGGGTGTGGCTCATGGAGGTGCGGTGGCTGGACTGCCGCTATCGGGAGCAAGCCCCCTCCCACAGTTTGATCTGTGAATACATTCAGAATGTGGGAGGTGGCTTGCTCCCGATGAGGCCCTCAAAGCCGCCTACTTACTCAGAGAGGCGACATTTCCTGCGCCAATCCCAGAAACGCCGCCGGCAACCGTGCGCCCTTGCGCTCCTTGAGGCAGTACAGATACTCGGCAATCTGCGGCGCATTTTCGATGGTCAACACGCGTAATTGCGGGTCGTGGGGTACTTCCTGGCGGGCAATGATGCTGATGCCGATGTTGCGCAGCACCGCCTCGCGGATCGATTCGCGGCTGCCGATTTCCAGCAACGGGCCATGGCTCACGCCCGCGCCTTGCAACAGATCTTCCGTCAGGCGCCGCGTGGTCGACCCCGCTTCGCGCATCAACAAGGTATGCCCGGCCAGCGCCGTCAGCGGCACATGCTCCAGCGCTGCCAGCGGGTGATTGCGATGGACCGCCAACACCAACGGGTCGGTGCCGAGCACACGGCGGATCAGCCGCGGGTCTTCGAGCAATTGCGAGGATGCTGCGACGTCAACGCGGTAATCATCCAGCGCTTCAAGCACCTGTTGGGAGTTGCCGATTTCTACCGACACCTCCACCTGGGGCAGGCGCTCACGAAAGGCTTTGACCAGGTCGAGGATGTAATACGGCGCCGTCGCGGCGATGCGCAGAGCGCCCTGGACCTGACCGTTGTTGCGCAGGAAGAACTCGATGTCCGCTTCCTGCTGCAACAGCGCCTTGACCATCGGCAGCAGGCGCGCGCCTTCGTCACTGACGGTGAGGCGGCGCCCGCCACGGTAAAACAGCTCGACCCCGTACTGGCTTTCCAGGTTGCGGATCTGGGTGGTGACGGTGGGCTGGCTCAGGCCGAGCTTCTTCGCCGCCTGGGTAATGCTGCCCAGGCGGGCGACCATGAAAAACGCCTTCAACTCGGCACTCAGCACACCACCCTCTCATCCTCTATTTGCGCAACAGGCGCAGGCCATTGAACACTACCAGCAGGCTTACGCCCATATCGGCGAACACCGCCATCCACATGGTGGCCATGCCCAGGAAAGTCACGGCAAGAAAGATCGCCTTGATCACCAGCGCCAGGACGATGTTCTGCTTGAGGATACTCGACGTTTGCCGCGATAAACGAATGAATGCCGGGATCTTGCGCAAATCATCGTCCATCAAGGCCACGTCGGCGGTCTCGATCGCCGTGTCGGTGCCGGCGGCGGCCATGGCAAACCCGATCTCGGCGCGGGCCAGGGCCGGCGCGTCGTTGATGCCGTCGCCGACCATGCCGACACGGTGGCCTTGGCCATAGAGGGTTTCGATAGCTTGCAGCTTGTCGGTGGGCAGCAGGTCGCCTTGGGCTTGATCGATACCGACCTGGGCGCCAATAACTTGGGCGGTGTGAGTATTGTCGCCGGTGAGCATCAGCGTCTTGATGCCCAGGTCGTGCAGTTGCTGGATGGCTTCACGGCTGCTGTCTTTGACGGTGTCAGCGACGGCGAACAACGCCAGGGGGCCGGACTTGTCGAGCAACAACACCACGGACTTGCCTTGTTTCTCCAAGGCGAACAGCTTTTCTTCCAGTGCCGGCGAGCACAGGCCCAGGTCTTCCACCAGCCGGTGGTTGCCCAAGTGATAGGTTTCGCCGTTGATATCACCGCGCACGCCACGACCGGCCAGGGCCGCGAAGTTATCCACAGCGTGTAGGGGCAGCTGTTTATCCACAGCAGCATTGGCAATCGCCAGCGACACCGGGTGGTCGGAGCGCCCGGCCAGGCTGGCAGCCAGGGCGGGCGAGGTGTCCGCGACGTTGGGGAACAACGCCAGGTAGTCGGTTTGCACCGGCTTGCCGTGGGTAATGGTGCCGGTCTTGTCGAGCGCCAGGTAATCGAGTTTGTAGCCACCCTCCAGGTACACGCCGCCCTTGATCAGGATGCCTTTGCGCGCCGCCGCCGCCAGGCCGCTGACGATGGTCACGGGCGTCGAGATCACCAATGCGCAAGGGCAAGCCACCACCAGCAATACCAGGGCACGGTAGATCCAGTCGAACCAGGCGCCAGCCATGAACAACGGCGGGATGATCGCCACACCCAGCGCGAACAAGAACACCGCCGGGGTATAGACCTTCGAGAAGCTGTCCACAAAACGCTGGGTCGGTGCCCGCGCGCCTTGGGCTTGTTCCACCGCATGAATGATGCGCGCCAGCGTAGAGTTGTTCGCCGCGGCGGTGACCTTGTACTCCAGGGAGCCGGCCTGGTTGATGGTGCCGGCGAAGACTTTATCGCCCACGGTCTTTTCAATCGGCAGGCTTTCACCGGTGATCGGCGCCTGGTCGATAGTGGACTGGCCCGCAGTGACTTCACCGTCCAGGCCGATGCGCTCGCCGGGTTTTACCCGAACGATCGCGCCCAGTTCAATGCTTTTGACCTCCTGTTCCGCCCATGAACCGTCGGCCTGCCGCACCGTGGCCTGTTCCGGCGTCATTTGCATCAAGCCGCTTATGGCGTTACGGGCACGATCCAGGGATTTGGCTTCGATCAACTCGGCCACGGTGAACAGGAACATCACCATCGCCGCTTCAGGCCACTGGCCAATCAGCACGGCACCGGTAACAGCGATGCTCATCAGCGCATTGATGTTCAGGTTCAGGTTCTTGAGCGCGATCCAGCCCTTCTTATAGGTGGTCAGCCCGCCGCTGAGGATCGACACCAACGCCACCAAGGCGATCATCCAGGTCGGCGCGACGCCAGTGAAGTGCAGCACTTCGGCGCCCAACGCTCCTACGCCAGACACAGCCAAAGGCCACCAGTGTTTCTTGGCGGGAGGCTGCGCGGCGGGGGCACCCTCTTCAATCGGGTCGGCCTGCATGCCCAAGGATTTGATGGCATCGATGATCGGCGCGGTGCTCGGCAGGTCATGGGTCACGCCGAGGATGCGGTTGATCAGGTTGAATTCCAGCTGCTGCACGCCGGCGAGCTTGCCCAGTTTGTTCTGGATCAGCGTCTGCTCGGTTGGGCAGTCCATGGCTTCGATGCGAAAAGTGCTCAAGCGCGAGCCCGCCGTCGGCGCTTGGCTGAGCGTCACCACGGCAGGCGCAGCCTTGCTCGAACAGCAAGAGCCCGCATGGCTGGCATGATCATGCGGCTTGACCGGCGTCAGTTTGGCGCCGTGGTCGTGGCTATGTGCATGATCGTGGCCATGATCATGTTTGTGATCATGCTTATTCGGGGTGTGGATGGAATCGCTCATTCTGTCGCGTCCGTAAAGGTGCCTGTTGCCAAGTAAAGACCCTGTAGCCACTATAGGGTCAAGCACCCATTTGGAGATTGCAGCAATGAAGATCGGCGAACTGGCCAAACTGACTGACTGCCAGGTGGAAACTATCCGTTACTACGAGAAAGAAGGCCTGCTGCCGCCCCCGGCGCGCACCGACGCCAACTACCGCGTATACACCCAGGCCCATACCGAACGGCTGATCTTCATCCGCAATTGCCGCAGCCTGGACATGACTCTGGAAGAAATCCGCAGCCTGCTCGGGCTACGCGACAGCCCTCAGGACCAATGCGAAAGCGTGAATGCCTTGATCGACGAGCATATCCAACACGTGAAAGCGCGGATCGATGGGCTGTTGGTGCTACAGGAACAGCTGCTGGACCTGCGCCAACGCTGCGGCGGTGGGGCGGGCCTGGATCAATGCGGGATTTTGCAGCGGCTGGAAGTCAGCGGCAGTGTGGCGGCCAGCGAGGCTGAGCCTTCGCATGTGGGCAGAAGCCATGGGCACTGACCCCGCAGTGCAATCGAATCAAAATATGGAAGCGGGCTTGCCCTAATGCCAGTCAGTTAAAAGAACCTGCCGCCACCAAACTCTGTAGTGAGCGGGCTTGCCCCGCGCTGGGTGGCGCAGCCGCCCCAAACCCAGGCGCCTCGGTCCTTCTGAAATACCGCGGCGTCTTTGTTGGGGCGGCTGCGCCACCCAGCGCGGGGCAAGCCCGCTCACTACGGATGATGTGTTCTACATCCCACCCTTTAACTGACTGGCATTAGGGCTTGCTGACCGGGGCAGGCTTTAGATCGCTACATCGGCCTTGATGCTTGGATCGGCGTCGTAGCCGACAATTTCGAAGTCTTCGAACTTGTAGTCATAGATCGACGCAGGTTTGCGCTTGATCACCAGCTCCGGCAGCTTTTTCGGCGTACGCGCCAGCTGGGTGCGGATCTGTTCCATGTGGTTGCTGTAGGCATGGGTGTCGCCGGTGGTGACGATGATCTCGTGCGGGATCAGGTCGCACTGCTGGGCCAGCATATGGGTGAGCAACGCCAGCGCGGCGGTGTTGTACGGCAGGCCCAGGAATACATCGGAGCTGCGGATATACAACTGCATCGACAGATGACCGTCATGCACGAACGCCTGGTACAACAGGTGGCACGGCGGCAAAGCCTGCTTGCCGTTGCGCGCGTTTTCCTGGGGGCTCTTGGTTTCGTCCGGCAGGTACTCGACGTTCCAACCGTGGAACAGGATGCGGCGGCTGTTCGGGTTGGTCTTGAGCGTGTGGACCATGTAGTCGATCTGGTTGATCGTGCCGCCATCCTTGGTCGGCCAGGCGGTCCACTGCTCGCCGTATACCGGGCCCAGGTCGCCGTCTTCAGTGGCCCATTCATCCCAGATGCGTACGCCGTTTTCGTTCAGCCACTTGATGTTGGTGTTGCCGCTCAACATCCAGATCAATTCGTTGGCGATGCTTTTGAAATGAAGCTTCTTGGTGGTCAGCAGCGGGAAGCCGTCGGCCAAGTTATGCCGATACTGACGGGCAAACACGGCTTTGGTGCCGGTGCCGGTGCGATCGCCCTTGGTCAATCCATTGGTCACGACGTCGTTCAGTAGTTCGAGATATTGCTTCATGTGAGTACCCGTATCGTTGAAGCCGAGGCCGGCAAAAGCCTCGGCGTCGAATTTAAAGCGCTGTGTTCTTGATGCCTTGCGGGCGATTGTAAGCCCACCACAACAGGCCCAGACCCGCGATGATCATCGGCATGCTGAGAATCTGCCCCATGGTCAACCAGCCCCACGCCAGGTAGCCCAGCTGTGCATCCGGCACCCGCACGAACTCGACGATGAAACGGAAGATCCCGTAGAACAGCGCGAACATGCCGGAAACCGCCATGGTCGGACGCGGCTTGCGCGAGAAGATGTACAGAATCAGGAACAGTGCCACACCTTCCAGGGCGAATTGGTAGAGCTGCGACGGGTGGCGCGGCAATTGCGCCGGGTCGCTGAACGGCGGGAACACCATGGCCCACGGCACGTCAGTCGGCTTGCCCCACAATTCGGCGTTGATGAAGTTACCGATGCGCCCGGCGCCCAGGCCAATGGGCACGAACGGTGCGACGAAGTCCATCAGTTGGAAGAACGACTTGCCATTGCGCCGGCCGAACCACCACGCGGCGATCATCACGCCGACAAACCCGCCGTGAAACGCCATGCCGCCCTTCCACACTTCGAAGATCAGCGTCGGATGGGCGATATAGGCCGGCAGATCGTAGAACAACACATACCCCAGGCGCCCGCCGACGATCACCCCCATCGACATCCAGAACACCATGTCGGAGAGCTTCTCCTTGGTCCAGGTCGGGTCGAAACGGTTCAGGCGCCGGGAAGCCAGCAGCCAGGCACCGCCGATGCCGATCAGGTACATCAACCCGTACCAGTGGATTTGCAGCGGACCGATGGCCACGGCCACCGGGTTGATCTGCGGGTAAGGCAGCATTGCGACTCCTCGTTAAATCATTAGTCATGGCGCACCGGACCATGCCGGTGTGCGATTAAGCCTGCGTTACAGCCGCTATTTCAAATTAAGAAGTTCACACGTACCGAACCGCCAGGCATGTTAACGGATGGAAGGCGTGCGACCCAACTTCGATGCGATGGAACACCCGCCGCGGTGTGAGTAGAGTGGCAAAAAACACAAAAGGGATTTGCCTGATGTGCCTGATAGTTTTCGCCTGGCGGCCGGGCCACGCCCAACCGCTGATCGTCGCGGCCAACCGTGATGAGTTCTACGCCCGCCCCAGCCTGCCGCTGGCCCAGTGGCCGGATGCGCCCCAGGTGTATGCCGGTCGCGATCAAGAAGCGGGCGGCACCTGGTTGGGCGTGAGCGCCGACGGGCGTTTTGCCGCCCTGACCAACATCCGTGACCCGCACCAGCCGCCGGCACGCAAGTCCCGGGGAGAGCTGGTGGCGCGCTTTCTCAGCGGAACATTAGCGATTGACGACTATTTGGCCGACGTTAACGGACGATCGATTGAATATGCCGGCTTTAACCTGCTGGTGGGCACGCCCGATGAGCTGTGGCACTACAACGCCAATCACACCGCGCCTACACGGCTGGAGCCTGGGGTTTATGGGCTCTCCAATGCCGGGCTTGATACGCCATGGCCCAAATTGCTCAAGGCCAAGGCGGCGTTGCGCAAAGTACTGGAAGATCCGCAGCCGCAAGCCTTGCTGGACATATTGAGTGACCCACAAACCGCACCGTTTGCCGACTTGCCGGATACCGGCGTGGGATTGGCCACAGAGAGTTTATTGTCGAGCGTGTTCATTGCCAGCCCCAGCTATGGGACGCGGGCGAGTACGGCGCTGATCGTGAATGCCGACGGGACGCGGCGGATGGTGGAACGCAGTTTCGGCCCCCTGGGAGGCAGGTTGGGGGAAGTAGAAATCAGCCTCTGAGCAACACCACAAAACTACTGTGGGAGGGGCGATGCGACGATTCGACTTGCTCCCGATAGCGGGGGGGGGTCAGTCGACATCTACTTGACTGACCCTCCGCTATCGGGAGCAAGCCCCCTCCCACATTTTTGATGTGTACCAAGCTTTAGAGAGTTTTGGCGGAGGCCGGGTTGATCATCCGCGTCAGCCCCAGGTTCTTCAGCGCCAGCTGCAGCGAGCTGTGGATAACTTGCGGGTTGTCGATGGTCATCAACTCGGCCAGCAGGTCCTTGGCCATGCTCAGTTCGACCTGGCGCAGCATCCACTTCACCTTCGGCAAGTTGGTGGCGTTCATCGACAAGCTGTCAAAGCCCATCGCCATCAACAGCACCGCCGCCGCCGGGTCGCCGGCCATTTCACCACAGATGCTCACCGGCTTGCCTTCGGCATGGGCTTCACGCACCACATGTTGCAGGGCTTGCAGCACGGCCGGGTGCAGGTAGTCGTAAAGATCGGCCACCCGTGGGTTGTTGCGGTCGACGGCCAGCAGGTATTGGGTGAGGTCGTTGGAACCCACCGACAGGAAGTCCACCTGCCGCGCCAACTCCTTGGCCTGGTACACCGCAGCCGGAATTTCGATCATCACGCCAATCGGCGGCATCGGCACGTCGGCACCTTCGTCGCGGACTTCGCCCCAGGCGCGATGGATCAGGTGCAGCGCCTCTTCCAGCTCATGGGTGCCGGAAATCATCGGCAGCAGGATGCGCAGGTTGTTCAAGCCCTCGCTGGCCTTGAGCATGGCGCGGGTCTGCACGAGGAAAATCTCAGGGTGGTCGAGCGTCACGCGAATGCCGCGCCAGCCGAGGAATGGGTTGTCTTCCTTGATCGGGAAATACGACAGTGACTTGTCGCCGCCGATATCCAGGCTGCGCATGGTCACCGGCAGCGGATGGAAGGCTTGCAGTTGCTCGCGGTAGATCGCCAGTTGCTCCTTCTCGCTCGGGAACCGCTGGTTGATCATGAACGGCACTTCGGTGCGGTACAGGCCGACCCCTTCGGCGCCACGCTGTTGCGCGCGAGCTACATCAGCCAGCAGGCCGGTGTTGACCAGCAACGGCATACGGCGCCCATCCAGGGTGACACACGGCAGTTCGCGCAATGAGTCCAGGCCCAGCGCCAGTTGTTTCTCTTCCTGCACCACTTCGGTGTACTGCTTGCGCAGCACTTCGCTGGGGTTGGTGTAGACCTCGCCGCGATGACCATCGACGATCATGTCGATGCCATCGACCTTGGAATACGGCAGGTCCACCAGGCCCATCACCGTCGGGATGCCCATGGCCCGGGCCAGGATTGCGACGTGGGAGTTGCCCGAGCCGAGTACCGAGACCAGGCCCACCAGTTTGCCCTCAGGCACTTCGCCTAGCATGGTGGCGGTCAGTTCTTCACTGATGAGGATGGTGTTGTCGGGATAAACCAGGTTATTAGTGCGATCTTCCTGCAGGTAAGCCAGCAGGCGACGACCCAGGTCGCGCACATCCGAGGCGCGCTCGCGCAGATAGGCGTCGTCCATCAGTTCAAAACGGTTGACGTGATCAGTGACCACCTGGCGCAACGCGCCCTGGGCCCACTGGCCGGTCTTGATCACGTTCTTGACTTCGCTGCCCAGGGACGCGTCGTCAAGCATCATCTGGTACACATCGAACAACGCCCGTTCTTCGGGGCGTAGCTGGGTGGCCAGCTTGGTCGACAGGTTGCGCATGTCGGCGCGCACGCCTTCCAGTGCGGTCTTGAACAGTTTGATTTCTGCGTCGATGTCATCGACGATCTTGTCCGGCACCACGTCGAGGTCGGCCGGCGGCAGCATGACCACCGCCGTCCCCACCGCCGCCCCCGGCGAGCCCGGAACACCGACGAACTTGGCTTCCTGGATGCCCTTGCCCTGGCGGCCCAGGCCGCGAATCGAACCCGTCGCCTCGGCGTGAGCAATAACCCCGGCAAGCTGTGCGCTCATGGTCACGAGGAAGGCTTCTTCACCCTCGTCGAACTGGCGGCGCTCTTTCTGCTGGATGACCAACACGCCGACGACGCGGCGGTGGTGAATGATCGGGGCGCCGAGGAACGAGGCGTAGCGCTCTTCGCCGGTTTCGGCAAAGTAGCGATAACGCGGGTGATCGGCCGCGTTTTCAAGGTTCAGGGGTTCTTCACGCGTCCCCACCAGGCCAACCAGACCTTCATTGGGCGCCATGCTGACCTTGCCAATGGAGCGCTTGTTCAAGCCCTCGGTGGCCATCAGCACAAAACGGTTGGTCTCTGGGTCCAGCAGGTAAACCGAGCAGACCTGGCTGCCCATGGCTTCCTTGACGCGCAACACAATAATCCCCAACGCCGCCTTGAGATCCTTGGCGGAGTTAACTTCCTGGACGATCTTGCGCAGCGTATTGAGCATGGCTCGGGGTCGAACTCCGTCGTCAGTCGCGCGCTAAAAGGCGCGGGGCAAGCTCTTTAAGAGCGCGACGATAAACCTCGCGCTTGAATGTCACCACCTGGCCCAACGGGTACCAATAGCTGACCCAACGCCAGCCATCGAACTCCGGTTTACCGGTCAAATCCATCCGCACCCGCTGCTCATTGGAGATCAGGCGCAAAAGAAACCATTTCTGTTTCTGGCCGATGCACAGCGGTTGGCTGTGAGTACGCACCAGGCGTTGCGGCAAACGATAGCGCAACCAGCCACGGGTGCAGGCCAGAATTTGCACATCTTCGCGCTCAAGGCCGACTTCTTCATTCAACTCACGGTACAAGGCGTCTTCAGGGGTTTCGTCGGGGTTGATCCCACCTTGAGGAAACTGCCAGGCATCTTGGTTGATTCGGCGAGCCCATAGCACCTGTCCGGCATCATTCGTAAGAATAATCCCGACATTAGGACGGAAACCATCGGGGTCGATCACGGCAACAACCTCGCAAACGCATGTCGCCGCATTGTTCCACAAAGGTTGATGAAGCGGCAACGAGGCTTCTTACCTTATGTGCACTCTTGTGAAAAGACCGTATTCTGGACGCCTTTTTACAGACTTTTCAGCGAGTAACTGCAATGCGCCTGGCTTTATTCGACTTGGACAACACCCTTCTCGGCGGTGACAGCGATCACGCGTGGGGCGATTACCTGTGCGCCCGTGGGATTCTCGACCCGGTGGCCTACAAGGCCCGCAACGACGCGTTCTACCAGGACTACCTGGCCGGCAAGCTGGACAATGCCGCCTACCTGAACTTCAGCCTGGAAATCCTCGGCCGTACCGAAATGGCCCAGTTGGAGCAGTGGCACCAAGATTTTATGCGCGACTGCATCGACCCGCTGATGCTGCCGCTGGCCGAGGAACTGCTGGCCAAACACCGCGCCGCCGGCGACAAGCTGGTGATCATCACCGCCACCAACCGTTTCGTCACCGCGCCGATTGCCGCACGCCTGGGCGTTGAAACCCTGATCGCCACCGAGTGCGAGATGGACAATGGCCGCTACACCGGGCGCAGCACCGACGTGCCGTGCTTTCGTGAAGGCAAGGTGACGCGCTTGAACCGTTGGCTGGAAGAAACCGGATATAGCCTGCAAGACAGCTACTTCTACAGCGACTCGATGAATGATTTGCCGCTGCTGGAGCAAGTAACCCATCCGGTGGCGGTGGACCCGGACCCGAATCTTCGTGCCGAGGCCGAGAAGCGCGGCTGGCCAGTAATCACACTCCGCAGCTGAGAATGCTATCGGGGGCAAGCCCCCTCCCACATTTGGACCGTGTTCACAAATCAAGGGTGGGAGGGGGCTTGCTCCCGATGCAGGCAGCTCGGTCTAAAAGCCCTAAATGGGTTTGGCGCCCATCAGCCCGGCAATCGCCACAAACCCCACCAGGCTGATCACCGCCAGCACCAAGGTGAAATTCAGGCTGCCGCCCTCGCCTTTGCGCAGGCGATTAAGCCGTGCCACCAGCCAGAACCAGGCCAGCGCCGCCACGGTATAGAGGATGCTGGAGCCCAGAATCCAGGTCTGCCCCAACGGCCAGCCGATCAGGTGCACCAGCCACCAGCCGCTGAACGGCATGCTCACCAGGCAAATCCCCATCAACAGCCAGACAAACGCCCACGGGCGTTGCACGGTCACCGCCGGGCCGGCGCTGCGCTTGCGCCAGGCCAATACCGCCAACCCGAGGCCGCTGAGCAGCAGCAACACGGTAGCGGTGATGTGGATAACCTTGAGGGTGGTCAGCGTTTCCATGGTCTCGATTCCTTAAAGGCCGCTCTGTCAGCGTAGTCGCTCAACCGAGGAACAGTTGGTAGGCCGGGTTTTCGCTTTCATCCCAGTACGGATAACCGATCTCAGCCAACGCCGCAGGCACCAGGTGGCGCTCATCCGCCGGCACTTGCAGGCCGGCGACCACGCGGCCGTCGGCCGCGCCGTGGTTGCGGTAGTGGAACATCGAGATATTCCAGCGCCCGCCCAGCTTGTTGAGAAAGTTGAACAACGCTCCCGGACGCTCCGGGAACTCGAAGCGAAACACCAGCTCATCGCTGACTTTGGCGGCGTGCCCGCCGACCATGTGGCGTATGTGCAACTTGGCGAGTTCGTTTTCAGTCAGGTCCAGCACCGGGAAACCCTGCTCGGTGAGGCTGGCGATCAACGCGCTGCGCGGGTCGTTGTCCGGGTGGGTCTGCACACCGACGAAGATGTGCGCCTCGCTGCCGGAATGGTAGCGGTAGTTGAATTCGGTGATCTGGCGCTTGCCCACGGCTTCGCAGAACGCCTTGAAGCTGCCCGGTTGCTCGGGAATGGTCACGGCGATGATGGCTTCGCGGCCTTCACCCAGTTCGGCGCGCTCGGCCACATGGCGCAGGCGGTCGAAGTTGACGTTGGCGCCGGAGTCGATGGCCACCAGGGTCTGCCCGCTGACACCTCGGGTTTCCACATATTTCTTGATACCCGCCACACCCAATGCACCCGCCGGCTCGGTAATGGAGCGGGTGTCGTCGTAGATATCCTTGATCGCCGCGCAGATCTCATCGGTGCTGACGGTGATCACTTCATCCACATAGTCTTTGCAGATATCGAAGGTGTGCTGGCCGATCTGCGCCACCGCCACACCATCGGCAAAGATGCCGACGGTTGGCAGCACCACACGCTCCCCTGCGGCCATGGCCGCCTGCAGGCAGTTGGAATCGTCCGGCTCGACGCCGATGATCTTGATTTCGGGGCGCAGGTATTTCACGTACGCCGCGATACCCGCGATCAACCCGCCGCCGCCCACCGGGACGAAAATCGCATCCAGCGGCCCCGGGTGCTGGCGCAGGATCTCCATCGCCACGGTGCCCTGCCCGGCAATGGTGTGGGGATCATCATAGGGGTGAATGTAGACGTAGCCTTTTTCGTCGACCAGCTTGAGCGAATAAGCCAGGGCTTCCGGGAAGGAGTCACCATGCAGCACCACCTTGCCGCCACGGGAGCGCACGCCTTCGACCTTGATCTCCGGGGTGGTCTTGGGCATCACGATGGTGGCCTTGACCCCCAATACCTTGGCCGCCAGCGCCAGGCCCTGGGCGTGGTTGCCGGCAGACGCGGTGACTACGCCACGCGCACGTTCCTCGGCCGATAGCTGGGTCAGCTTGTTGTAGGCGCCGCGAATCTTGAACGAGAACACCGGCTGCAAGTCTTCACGCTTGAGCCAGACCTTGTTGCCCAACCGCTCGGAGAGCTGGCGGGCGGTCTGCAAGGGGGTTTCTACGGCAACGTCGTAAACGCGCGAGGTGAGAATTTTTTTGACGTAGTGTTCAAGCATCGGCGGGTATCTACTTCGCGAATTGGGCAGGGTCAAGGAGTCTAACCCAGCGTTTGGCCGGGCGACCACACGAATACCGAGGTTTTGTTGGGTTATACTCGCGCCCCTCGATAACTCCCCGCCCGTTCCGGAGCCCGCATGACCCAGGATCAACTCAAACAGGCAGTGGCCCAGGCCGCCGTCGATTTAATCCTTCCTAAACTCGACGATAAAAGCATCGTCGGTGTCGGCACCGGCTCCACTGCCAACTGCTTCATCGACGCGCTGGCCCTGCACAAGGGCGCGTTCGACGGCGCCGTCGCCAGCTCCGAAGCCACCGCCGCACGCCTCAAGGGCCATGGCATTCCGGTATACGAGCTCAACACCGTGAGCGACCTGGAGTTTTATGTCGACGGCGCCGATGAAAGCGACGCACACCTGAACCTGATCAAGGGCGGCGGCGCAGCCCTGACCCGCGAGAAGATCGTAGCGGCCGTGGCCAAGACCTTTATCTGCATCGCCGACGCCAGCAAGCTGGTGCCGGTACTCGGCGCGTTCCCGCTGCCGGTTGAAGTGATTCCGATGGCGCGCAGCCACGTGGCTCGCGAACTGGTGAAGCTGGGCGGCGACCCGGTATACCGTGAAGGTGTGTTGACCGACAACGGCAATATCATCCTCGACGTGTTCAACCTGCAGATCACCAACCCGGTGGAGCTTGAGACTCAGATCAACGCCATCGTCGGCGTAGTCACCAACGGCCTGTTCGCTGCGCGCCCGGCGGACGTGCTGCTGCTGGGCACTGCCGAAGGCGTCCAGACCCTCAAGGCCTGACAACACCGCAACTCCAATGTGGGAGCAACTGTCTAAATGGATTCAATTCAGAAGTCATATTCATAGGCAGCAAGACTCCCACAGCTCTAGGCCATGCAATGCTGAACGAAAGAGCTGCTGCCGTGCTAAGCGGTGTGCTCTTTCCATTCAGTGCCGTCACGCAGCATCGCGTTCAGGCGTACCAATAAAACGCGCATACAGGCGATCAGTGCAACCTTGGCGCATTTACCTTTATCACGTAACAACTGGTATCGAGCTTGGAATTCCGGCTGGTCCCGAATGATCACCCAGCAGGCCATATACAGTGAGCGGCGGGCTGCAAATCTTCCGCCACTAATGTGGCGTGCACCTTTGTGCTTTCCGCTGTCGTTGTTGTAGGGCGCGAGGCCTGCAAGTGCCGCGATCGGGCGTCCCCCGATTTCGCCCAACTCGGGAAGGTAAGCCATAAGGCTGCTGGCCGTAATCAGCCCAATTCCCTTGACCGAGCACAGTCGAGCCACCTTTTCGCGATCTAGCTCGTTCGCACTTTGACGAATCAGCTGATTTATCGCTTCCACTGCTGCGCTCAAATACTCGATATGGCTCTGCAATGCAGGCTTCACCGCATCGCAGGACGCCGTTTTCAGGCGCCGCCTGTCGTCATCTCTTTGCTGAACAAAATGCTCTCGCTGCTGGACCAATGCGCGCAGTCTTTCATGCTCAGGGCTTGTGATTCGGGCGCTTGGCGAGTCTATGACGGCTGCAAATTGTGCAAGAGACTTTGCGTCTATCGGGTCGGTTTTGGCTTTTTGGCCCATCGCTCTGGAAAACGCTTTGGCGCGACGAGGGTTAACGCAAATGACCTGAAGGCCAGCCGCTTGCGCCGCTTTAACAACGTTTCGCTCGTAACCGCCCGTCGCTTCCACCAACACGCGGCTGACCTGGTAAAGCCGCAGCCATCCAATCAGCGCCGGCAAATCTTTCTCAGTATTTGAACAACTTACCCCAGCCTCAAGTAAATGAATCCGAGCCTCGAGGCTGTCTTTGGAAACATCAATGCCTGCTGAATAGGAAAACATGGCCAAATCCTCTTACACTCAGGGTGAGAGCGCTCTGGCTTGGCCCACGCTTGTAACTGTTCGAGGTGGGCTCGTTCAACTGTTCGGGCTCATGTCCAGAGCGGAGAGGTGAGTAGCAGCATGGGCTCCCACACGTGCTTTGAGCACTCGGGGCATTCAGCTTGCTACTCACCGCTCTCACCCTCAGTTTATTCCTGACTTAAGACACAAGGGG
>NZ_PYWX01000064.1 GCF_003031675.1 Pseudomonas palleroniana
CCCGATAGCGGTGTGTCAGGTTCAGAAACCGTGACTGACACACCGCCATCGGGAGCAAGCCCCCTCCCACAGTGACAGCGTTAAGCCTTAACTGACTGGCATTAGGGCTTACCCCTTACTTTTTAAGCCCCGCCGGGCCATTGCCGATCTGCCACACAAACGGCGGCTCGGTGCCATTGATCACCCAATCGCCGACAATCCGCGCCTTGTAGATCACCGGGTTGTGGGATGACACGGTGCGCGCATTGCGCCAGTGGCGGTCAAGGGCTTTGCCCTGTCGTACGTCCGACGCGCCCAGCGCGTTGAACAATTCAGTGGTGGCGCGCTGGATCAATGCCGACACCACCACCTGCGCCGTCGCCGATTCAATTTCAGCCGCCACATTGGCTTCGCGTTCTGCCGCATCGTCTCCCGCAAAGCGCGCCAGGTAGGCCCGTTGCGCCGGTACGGCAGCTTTCAAGGCGCTGGCCTTGGCGGCATACACCCACGCGGCGACTTCGCCCACCACTTGCTGAACCTGTGCGTCCTGGCTGACATGCGCGGCATTGCCATGGCTGTAGATACGCTTGCGGCTGCGCACTTGGTGAGCCACGTCATTGAGTGCCGCCTGGCCAATCCCGGCCAGGCTCGCCAGCAACACCAACTGGTAGAACGCAGTCTGGTATTTGAAGCGGGTGGAAAAGTCGATGACGTTTTCAGCTTCCACCTGCGCCTCAATAAACCGTGTGGTGCCACTGCCGGTGGTGCGCTGGCCAAAACCGTCCCAGTCGTCGCTTTGCACCACGCCGGGCTGGTGCGTGCGGGTGGCGGCGATCACATCGGCGCCGGTGTCGCTGCGCTGGGCGTAGACGTCGATCCAGTCCGAGAACAGGCTGCCGGTGCTGTAGAATTTTTCACCGTTGAGCCGCCACTTATCGCCGTCGGGGCTGACCTGCGTGACCACCTCACCGATGGCGACATTGCCGATTTCGGTCCAGGCACAGCCGACGAGGTCGCCGTCGACAAAACGCTTGAACCACAGGTCGCGCCCGGCACTCGGTGCTGCATTCAAGCGGTCTTCGGCAAAGGCAAAATGCCCGCGCAGGGCTTGGGGGACGTTTGAATCGGCTGCGGCGAGCTCGATCAACAGCTCGAACAACTGGGGCAACGAGGCACCGCCACCGCCGTATTCCACTGGGACCCGCACGGCGCCAAAACCGGCTTGCTTGAGCCACTCGATCGGCTCGTGGGGCAGGGTGCGGGTATGTTCGCGTGCAACCGCGCCCTCGGCGATACGCTGGAAGATCGGCCGGAACCGTGCGGCCAAGGTGGCGTAGTCAACGCCGACGGACAGCGGGTTGATGATGTGTTGCTCAGTCATGGGGAACAGCTCCTCGGCAGTGATCAAGTCCTGAGGCAATTGCACAGTCCGTGCCGGGCTTGCGGGCCAGTGTTTACGGGGCAAGCGCGGCGGCGCACTGTTGCTCCAGCAACAGCGGATCGACAAATAGACAGGTTGCGCGCCAGCCGCCGCCCGGCGTGCCAACCTGCTTTATTCGCCGCAGCGCCTGTAGTACGGGCCTTTGCCTGAGCCTGGCATGCTTGCTGCTCAAGCCCTCGTACATCCCTTGTGTGAGGTACAGCCAGATGAGTCAGCAAGCCGTGAAATTCGCCTATTGGGTGCCCAACGTCAGCGGTGGGCTGGTGGTCAGCAAAATCGAACAACGCACCCATTGGGGCATCGACTACAACCGCAAACTGGCGCAATTGGCCGAAGCGGCGGGCTTTGAATACGGCCTGACGCAAATTCGCTTTACCGCAGGTTACGGTGCGGAAAACCAGCATGAATCCGTGGCGTTCAGCCATGCGCTATTGGCGGCGACCACCAAGCTCAAGGTCATCGCCGCGATCCTGCCGGGGCCCTGGCAACCGGCGCTGGCGGCCAAGCAGTTGGCGACCATCGACCAGCTCACCAACGGCCGTATCGCGGTGAACATTGTCAGCGGCTGGTTCAAGGGCGAATTCCAGGCCATTGGCGAGCCCTGGTTGGAGCACGATGAGCGCTACCGCCGTTCCGAGGAGTTTATCCGCGCCCTCAAAGGCATCTGGAGCCAGGACGACTTCACCTTCAAGGGCGACTTCTACCGTTTCAACAACTACACGCTCAAACCCAAGCCCCTCGGCCAGCCGGAAGTGTTCCAGGGCGGCAGCTCGCGGGCCGCGCGGGACATGGCGGCGCGGGTGTCGGACTGGTACTTCACCAACGGTAATACCCCCGAAGGCATCAAGGCCCAGGTCGATGATATTCGCGCCAAGGCCGCAGCCAATCACCATTCGGTGAAAATCGGCGTGAATGCCTTTGTGATCGCCCGCGACACCGAAGAAGAAGCCCAGGCCGTGCTGGCGGAGATTATCGACAAGGCCGATGCACAAGCGGTGAATGCCTTTGGCGATGCAGCCCGACAGGCCGGCCAAGCGTCACCGGAAGGCGAGGGCAACTGGGCCAAGTCCAGCTTCGAGGACCTGGTGCAGTACAACGACGGCTTCAAGACCAACCTGATCGGCACGCCGCAGCAAATCGCCGAGCGCATTGTTGCGCTCAAGGCCGTGGGAGTGGACCTGGTGCTGGCCGGCTTCCTGCACTTCCAGGAGGAAGTCGAGTACTTCGGCCAGCGCGTATTGCCGCTGGTACGCGAGCTGGAGGCCAGGGCCGGCGTCAAACAGGTGGCCTGAGCAGCGGTTTTTCCAGGCGCAGGGCGGCGGTGTGGTCGGCGTAGTAGTCGTTGATCAGGGCTAAGCGCCGATAACCGTTGCGCTCATACAAGGCGAGGGCAACCGGGTTATCGGTGCGCACTTCCAGGCGCAGGGCGGCGCAGCCCTGCTCCCGTGCGCGGGCCTCCATATGCGTCAGCAATTGCATACCCAGGCCGCAGCCGCGCGCAGCCTGGGTGATCGCAATCGAATACAAGCGGGCCAGGGCGCTGCCGCGCCGCAACAGCAGCAGCGCATAGCCGAGCAACTGCCCGTCACGTTCAGCGACCCACAACTGCCCATGCGCTCGGCTGATCATCCACTGAAAACTGCGTAACGAAAGCCGATCGCTGGTGAAACACTGCTGTTCCAGTGCCATCAATTCGGGCACGTCCGCCAAGGTTGCAATGCGCAAAGAAAGAGCCATATGACCGCCGTAAAAGTTGCGTAACGAAACGGGACTTCTCTAAAAGATCGTGCTTAATAGAAAAGGTCGAGTTCTCTAAAGCGGATCAAATATTATGTCGGCGGTAAACAGTCATTGGCGTGAAGTATCCGAGCAAACTGTCGCGGCGACAATAACCTCCGAGGGTTATTTTTCCAGCGTACCCAGACGTCCAAGCCAAGTTGTGATCATTGTCGAACGCAAGGAAGACTGGGCTTCCTACTTTCCCAGCGAAGACATCGTCACTGCCCAGGAATACCTGGAACAAACCCGCGAAAGCGAGCCGGGCAAGCGCGTGCAGGTCATCAACCTGTGCCGCAGCTACAAGTACCTGGGGCACGGTTACTATTGCTCGTTGCTGGCCGAGGCGCGCGGGCACAAGGTGATTCCGTCGGTGCGCACCATCAGTGAATTGACCAGGAAGTCGCTGTATGGTTTGTCCCTGGATAACTTGGATAAAACCCTCGATAAAGCCTTGAGTCATCATCTTTACAGCAATACCGAAGGGTTTACCCTGACCCTTTACTTTGGCCGAACGCATATAGACGCGTTGCAGGAATTGGCCCGCCAGTTATTTGAAACGTTCCCCTGTCCGATTTTGTTAGTTGAGTTTCGCAAACATAACGGTTGGCATATCGAAGGGGTCAAGTCCGGCGTATTGCATAAGTTGCGCGATGATCAGGAAGACCAGTTCGCCCATGCCCTCGACAACTACAGCCGCAAGATCTGGCGCCAACCGCGCTCCCGTCGATTGGCGCGTTATGACTTGGCCATCCTGCATGATCCCCAGGAGCAACTGCCACCGTCCAACGCCCGCGCACTGGAGAATTTCGTGCGGGTCGGCAGGGGCCTGGGGATTGATGTGGAACTCATCGAGCGCAAGGATTACTCACGCCTCGCCGAATATGACGCCTTGCTGATCCGCGAGACCACCAGCGTCGACAACCACACGTATCGCTTCGCCAAAAAGGCCGAGAGCGAAGGGCTGGTGGTGATGGACGATCCGGCATCGATCCTGCGCTGCACCAACAAGGTCTACCTCACCGACCTGCTCAACAGCCATCAACTGGGCATGCCCGCCACCGAGATCCTCTATAAGGAACGCCCGCAGGATTTCGAGCGAGTCGGCGAACGCCTGGGCTTCCCGCTGGTGTTGAAGATCCCCGACGGTTGTTTCTCCCGTGGCGTGATCAAGGTGGAAAGCCAGGCGGCCTTGCTCAAGGCCACTGCCGAGTTGTTCGAACATTCCGTACTGTTATTGGCCCAGGAGTTTTTCTACACCGAGTACGACTGGCGCATCGGCGTCCTCAACCGCAAGCCGATTTTTGCCTGCCAGTACTTCATGTCCAAGGGCCATTGGCAGATCTATAACCACAAAGCCATCGGCCAGGACATCAACGGCGAGTGCCGCACCCTGGCCGTCCACGAAGCGCCCAAGGCGGTGGTGGAGCTGGCGGTGAAAACCGCCAACCTGATCGGCGACGGCCTCTACGGCGTGGACCTCAAGCAATCCGGCGACAAGGTGGTGGTGATCGAGGTGAACGACAACCCCAACCTTGATGCGGGCATCGAAGATGCCTACCTGCAAGATGACCTGTACGGCCTGGTGCTGGAGGAGTTTGTGCGGCGCCTGGAGTTGAAGCGCCAGGGGCAGGTCTGGTAATACCCGGTGTTTGCCGCCTGTAGGCGCGCGCTGGCTCGCGAAAAACGTGCTGCCTGAATGAGCGCGGCGCCTGTGAGTTTTTCGCGAGCAAGCTTCCCCTACAGGAGCTGGGTCAAACGGCGGGCTGCAGCGTCAGCACCTCGAACCCGTCCGCCGTCACCGCCACGGTATGCTCCCATTGTGCCGACAAGCTATTGTCCCGGGTCACCACGGTCCATCCATCCTTCAGGCTGCGCACTTTCGAGCTGCCCTGATTGAGCATCGGCTCCACCGTGAACACCATCCCTTCACGCAACTCCATCCCGGTGCCGGGCCGGCCGAAGTGCAGGATCTGCGGTTCTTCGTGCATCTGGCGCCCAATCCCGTGGCCGCAATACTCACGCACCACACTGTACCCATTGGCCTGCGCATGGCTCTGGATCGCATGCCCGATATCCCCCAACCGTGCGCCGGGCCTGACCTGGCGGATGCCGGCCCACATCGCCTCAAAGGTCTTTTCCACCAGCCGCTGGGCTTTGGGGGCCACGTTTCCGATCATGTACATCTTGCTGGAGTCAGCGATAAAGCCGCCTTTTTCCAGGGTGATGTCGATATTGATGATGTCGCCGTCCTTGAGGATATCCTTGGCGCTGGGCATGCCATGGCACACCACTTCATTGATCGAGGTGTTGATGCAGAACGGGTAGTCGTATTGCCCCAGGCTCGCCGGGCGGGCCTTGAGGTCGTTGCGGATGAATGCCTCGACGGCACTGTCCAGCTCCAGGGTTGAGCGGCCGGCGGCGACAAGGCCGTCGAGCAGGGTAAACACCTGGGCCAGCAGGCGCCCGGCTTCACGCATCACGGCCAGTTGTGCGGGGGTCTTGATCATCAACTGCGGCCTCGGATCAGGTCGGGTTTGTCCAGCAACAGCTTATTGATCAGTTCGTTATAGGGCAGGTGCGGGTTGAGTTCGGCGAGCAGGCCGATCTTGATCCAGAATTCGGCCTGGGCGTTGATGGAGCGGTCCATGGCGGCGCTGGCCAGGCGTAGTTGTTCGTGCAACGGGTCGGTGATCTTGATGATGCCCATAGGGTTCACTGCGTAAATGGAATATACAAAGCGTATATGTTTCATATATCGTTCGTAAAGCCCGGCGGATAAATCGAGCGTGAGCATTGACTTGCCCGCGGGTCGCCGGTTAATTTCGTTGCATGACATTTCAAGCCTTCCGCAGCCATCCAAGCATTATTACCGCCATTCCTCATTTGGCGGGATAGCACACGGCTGCACCTAAACCCGCCCTAGAGGCGGGTTTTGTTTTTCCGACTCCTGGGCGCCTGACACACCACCAGGAGCCACCCATGACTACCCTGCGCGCCGTCCAGTCCACCGACACGAGCCTGCTTGAGCACTACGTGAAAAAGATCCTTGCCGCGCCGGTTTATGACCTGGCGGTGCGCACGCCCCTGCAAGCCGCGCCGGCGCTGTCGGCGTTGCTGGGCAACCAGGTGTTGCTCAAGCGCGAAGACCTGCAACCGACGTTCTCCTTCAAGATCAGAGGGGCCTACAACCGCCTGGTGCAACTGACGGCCGAACAAAAGGCCCGAGGCGTAGTGACGGCGTCGGCGGGCAATCATGCCCAGGGGGTGGCGCTGGCGGCGCGTGAGCTGGGGATCCGCGCGCGCATTGTCATGCCGTGTACCACGCCGGAGTTGAAGGTGTTGGGCGTACGCTCGCGTGGCGCCGACGCGGTACTGCATGGGGAAAGCTTCCCGTTGGCCCTGGCCCACGCGCTGCAACTGGTCGAGACCTCGGGTTGCACGTTTGTCTCGCCCTTTGATGACCCGGATGTGATTGCCGGCCAAGGCACGGTTGCCATGGAAATACTGCGTCAGCAGCAGGGGCCGCTGGACGCGATCTTCGTGCCGGTGGGGGGCGGTGGTTTGATCGCCGGCATCGCGGCGTATGTGAAATACCTGCGGCCGCAAGTGCGCATCGTCGGGGTCGAGTCCGAAGGCTCCAGTTGCCTGTTGGCCGCCCTGCAAGCGGGCGAGCGGGTGGTGCTGCCCAGTGTCGATGGGTTTGCCGATGGCACGGCGGTGGCGCAGATCGGCGCGTACGGGTTTGAGATCTGCCACAACTGGGTAGATGAAGTCATCACCGTAAGCAACGACGAATTGTGCAGTGCCATCAAGTTGATCTACGACGATACCCGCTCCATCACCGAGCCTTCCGGCGCACTGGCGGTGGCTGGGCTACGCCGTTATGTGGCGCAACGTGATGTGCGCGGGCAAACGTTGGTGGCGGTTAATTCAGGGGCTAATATCAACTTTGATAGTTTACGACATGTTGCTGAAAGGGTCGCCGCACAAGGTCCGGTTTAATACAAGTGCGTAAGTTAAACGTTTAATCAGCGGGTTTCGACGAAAGTTCACCCGGTATAACCGGGGCATGCGTCAAGTTATATGAATCAGCCGTGTGCTTATGAGGAATGGTTACAACGCACCTTGAGTTTGCCGAGTAGGCTGATGGAGGTAAGCGTCTTCCAGGGTCGGCAAGACGTGGCAAGGCACATGCCTGCCGGACACACCATGATGTAGTTGGCAGTCTCATAAATATAAGGAGAGGTTGGTCATGCTTTCGGAATTAGAACTTCGCAGCATTATTGAAGGAAGTTTCCTGCCCAAACGGTGCGAATGCACCAAAGCCGAAGATGCTTCGCTGACGATCAAAGTCTTTGACGACCAGGATCGTGACCGGGTGGATTTGGAAGTCAAAGGGATAAACGCGGACACACTCGACAGCAGTCGAGCCATTTGTAACCTGATCACCGGGTTGCGTGAAGACCTCCGGCAAGCCCATGCACCCGTCCTGCAAAGAGTTGGCGGACGTGGCTATTACTAGGCCGACGCCTGAGGTTGAGTGACTGAAGACCGGTGGGCCTGGATACATCCCAGGCCCAGTGCCGTTACCGTGGCCGCCGCGAGCAGGCGGGCGGGGTGTGCATTTTCCTGATGCTTCATTCACAACTCAGTTCTGAAAGTCGCAGGCTTCGGACATCTTCCGGTAGCCCACGTCTTCCACCTTGCCTGCCTTGTCCACGAATTTGATATCCGCATTGATGACCTTGCACTCGTCGGTATCGGTTTCGTGCATGGCGATCACTCTGTCGATGTTCAATGGCATCCCGTATTGATATTGCACGGGTTTGGCCGCAGCCGGCGAGGTATCGGCCTGGGCCATGCCCGAGCCTGCCGCCAGAGCCAATGTGCCGGTGAACAGGCCGGTAAACAGTAAGGTACGCAGTTTCATGATGGTGCTCCGCAAAGGGTTCGACTTCACTGTCGACCGGCGGGATTAACCATCGATTAATTTTTTCCTGGCTGACAAAACCTTCATGAACCCAACTGGTGGCGATACGGCAGGTCCGGTCCGGTCTTGCTGCAGGTCATGGCGGCGGCGCGGATGGCAAAGCCGAGCATGCTGTCCACCTGCGCGCGGGTCAGCTGCTGCAGGCCCTCCACCGAATCCAGCTGTTGCTCGGTCAACCAGGCAATCAGCGCAGCCTGGAAGGTGTCACCCGCCCCCACGGTATCGGCCATCACCACCTTGACTGCCGGTTGCGACCACGTGCCGTGCTGGCGGCTGAATACGCTGGCGCCATCGCCGCCGCGGGTGAGGAATACCAGCTGGCAACGGTGCTGCAGCCAACCTTGCAGCACGCTTTCCGGCGATTGCTCGGGGTAGAGCAGGTGCAGGTCTTCATCGCTGACCTTGATCAGGTCGGCATGCTTGACCAGCTCGGCCACGCGGTCGCGCCATAGCTGGATGTCCGGCTGCGGGTTGAGGCGCACGTTGGGGTCGAGGCTGATCAAACGCTTGCCGCTTTCGCGCTTGACCAGGCTCAGCAGGGTGTCGCCCACCGGCTGTACCACCAGTGAAAATGAGCCGATATGCAAGCCACGAATGTCTGCGCCCAGCTCGGGTAGATGGGCGATCTCCAGCAGTCGGTCGGCACAGCCTTCACCACGGAAGTTGTACTGCGGCGAGCCATTGGCGCCCACGGCAACCATCGACAACGTGGTGGGTGCGGCAAACTCCACCAGGAATTGCTCATCTACGCCCTCGTCCTTGAGCACCTGCAGCAGGCGTCGCCCCAGGAAGTCGGTCGACAACCCGCCGAACAGACCGGCCGCGATACCGAGACGGCGCAGGCCCACCGCCACGTTGAACGGCGATCCCCCGGCAATCGCCTTGTAATTGACCTTGGAAGCCTGCCCGCTGGCATCTTCTTCGCTGAAAAAATCGAACAGCGCTTCGCCACACACCAGATACATAGTCGTTCGCTCTTAAAGGGTTGCCACGAGCTGCTGGTAGCGCTCGTAAGCCTGTTGATAGGCACTGACATTGCTTGCCACCGGCAGGGTACGGCTGGTGGGTTCGACACTCACACATTTGTCGCAGAGGCTGGCCAGGGATTCGCCGGACTGGCTCCACGCGGCCTGGATCGCCGCGCCCAGGGCGGCGGCTTCGCTTTGTTCGGTGCACACCACTTCGGTGTTCATGATATCGGCGACCATCTGCCGCCACACCGGGCTTTTCGAGCCACCGCCGATCAGTCGGATACTCTGGCTTTGCAGGCCGGTCTGGCGCAGCAGATCCAGGCCGTAGCGCAGGCCGAAGGTGGTGCCTTCGACCACGGCGCGGCACAGGTTGGCGCGAGTCAGGTTGGTCATGGTCAAGCCGTGCAGGCTGCCGGTGGCGTGGGGCAGGGCGGGCACGCGTTCGCCGTTGAGGAACGGCAGCATGCTCACGCCCTCGGCGCCGACCGGGGCTTGCGCGACCAGGCTGTTGAATGCCGCCAGGTCGAGCTCGAACAACTCGCGAACCACCCCGGTGGCATTGGTCAGGTTCATGGTGCAGATCAGCGGCAGCCAGCCGCCGCTGGATGAGCAGAAGGTCGCCACCGATGCCTGCGGGCTGACGCTGGGTTGGTCGGCAAAGGCATACACGGTGCCCGATGAGCCCAGGCTCATGGTGATGACGCCCGGGGCAATATTGCCGGTACCGATGGCGCCCATCATATTGTCGCCGCCACCGCTGGAAACCACCGCGCCGGGATTGATGCCCAGGCGTTCGGCGATGGCCGGCAGCACGCTGCCCACCGTCTGGTTCGCCTCGATCAGCTGCGGCAACGCGGCCTCCAGGCGGCCGCTGGGGTCGATGTGCTGGAGCAGGTCCAGATCCCACCTGCGGGTGCGCACATTGAAGTAACCGGTGCCTGAAGCATCGCCGTATTCCGCGACGGCGCGGCCGGTCAGCCAGTAGTTCAGGTAGTCGTGGGGCAACAGGATATGGGCGATGCGGGCGAATACATGCGGGTGTTGTTCGCGGGTCCAGAGCAGTTTCGACACGGTGTAGCCCGGTGCGATCGCCACACCGAGACGTTCCAGCGAGCCTTGTTCGCCCCCCAGATACGCGAGCAGGCGCTCGTTTTCAGGCGTGGTTTCGGTGTCACACCACAGTTTGGCCGGGCGCAGTACCTGGCCCTGGTCATCGAGCAAGACCAGCCCGTGCTGTTGGCCGGAAACACCGATGCCGAGGATGTCCTGGCCATCCACACCAGCCTGTTGCAGGGCGCGGTGAGTGGCTTCGGTAAAGGCGTCGAGCCACTCCTGAGTGTGCTGCTCGCGCCGGCCGTTGGCACCGCTGATCAGTGTATGCGCGGCGGCGCCCAGGCCCAGGACTTTGCCGCTGGAAGCATCAAGGACGATGGCCTTGGTGCCCTGGGTGCCACAGTCGATGCCAAGGAACAGGTTTTGCCGGGTCATGGTGGGGTGCTCAGCATTATTGTTTGATGGTAAATGCGGTCAATGTGGGAGGGGGCTTGCTCCCGATAGCGGTGCACCAGTCAATACAGACTTAACTGACCCACCGCTATCGGGAGCAAGCCCCCTCCCACAGTTTCAAGCCGGTTTCTTCAGCAGTTGCTCCAGGGTTCGGGTGACGCCGTGATCGCGCAAGCTGGAAAAGCACCGTTCAAACGCTGCCACAAACTCAGGCGAATTGGGAATAGCCGTGCCGAAAATCTCTTCAACCGCGAGCAGGCGTCGGCTGATCAAGGCGTCATCGCTCACCAGCCCCTGGCAGAATTCGGCACGCGGGTCGGGGATCTTGTAGCTCACGCCATTCTCATCCACACCCTTCAAATACAGCGCCCAGGCGGCGACTACCAGTGCTGCGCGTTCAGTCTCCCGGCCGTCGGCAATCAGGCGATTGATCGTCGGCACGGTGAACTTGGGAAACTTCGACGAGCCGTCGGAACACACGCGCTCCAGCTGGTCGGCGATCGCCCGGTTGGAAAAGCGCTCCACCAGGCTCTGTTTATAGTCGCTCAGGTTGATGCCCGGCACCGGTGCCAGGTTCGGCGTGACGTCCAGGTCCATGTAGGCACGCATATAGGCCACAAACAGCGGGTCGTTCATGGTCTCGTGCACAAACCGGTAGCCCTTGAGAAAACCCAGGTAGGTCAGCGCCAGGTGGCTGCCATTGAGCAGGCCGATCTTCATTTCTTCATACGGCGTCACGTCGTCGGTGAACTGCACGCCGACCTTCTCCCACGCCGGGCGGCCGTTGACGAAGCGGTCTTCGAGTACCCACTGCACAAAGGGTTCGCACACCACTGGCCAGGCATCGTCGATGCCATGCTCATCATGCAGTTGCAGGCGATGGGCGGTGCTGGTCATCGGGGTGATGCGGTCGACCATGGCGTTGGGAAAACTCACGTTGGCCTTGATCCAGTCGTGCAGCTCGGCGTTGTGCAGGGCGGCAAATGCCAGCAGCGCTTTGCGGGTGACCGCGCCGTTGTGCGGCAGGTTATCGCAGGACATCACGGTAAATGCCGGAGTGCCCGCCGCACGGCGTTGGGTCAACGCCGCGCAGATGAACCCGAACACCGTTTTAGGTGCGTTCGGGTGGGCCAGGTCGTGCTGGATCTGCGGCAGATGGGCCATGAACTCGCCGGTGCTGTCGTCGATGCAGTAACCGCCTTCGGTGATGGTCAGCGAAACAATGCGAATCTCGGGGCTGGCCAGTTTGTCGATCAGCGCCCGGGCACCGTCTTCGGCCAGCAGCATGTCGCTGATCGAGCCGATCACGCGCACTTCGGTGTCGTCGGTATCGCCCAGTTCATACAGGGTGAACAGGTAGTCCTGGCCGGCCAGGTCGTCGCGGGCCTTGCGATCCTCGCTGCGCAGGCCGACGCCGCAGATGCTCCAGTCCAGGCCCTCGCCGGTATTCATCAGGGCATCGGTGTAATACGCCTGATGCGCACGGTGGAAACCGCCGACGCCAATATGGGCGATGCCTTGGGTGGTGTCGGCAATCGCATAGGCCGGCAGTTTCACCTGCGGCGCCAGTTGAGTGAGGTGCTGTTTATTCAGTTTCATCACAAGTCTCGCGAAATCAGGCGGCGGCGCGCAGTGGGCGGGCCACGGCGACACCCTCGGTATCGAATAGATGGCAGTGCGCCGGGTCCAGGTGCAGGTGCAGCGTTTCGCCGTACTGGCTGGCCATGTCGCCGCGAATGCGCAGGGTCAAAGGCTCGCCGCTGGCGGTCACGACATGGCAGAAGGTGTCACTGCCCAGGCGTTCGCCGACGTCGGCGGTGACGGTCAGCGTGGTCTGGCCGGGTGCGGCGATTTCCAGGTGCTCCGGGCGAATCCCCAGGGTCACGGCACTGCCCACGCTCAAGCTGGCGCTGCTCAAGGGCAGGTTGATCAGGGTGCCGGCGTCCAGCTGCACGGCGCAGCCTTGGCTGTCGACGCGGGTGACCTGGCCTTTGAGGAAGCCCATTTTCGGCGTGCCGAGAAACCCTGCCACAAACAGGTTGGCCGGCCGGTGATACAGCTCCAGCGGCGAGCCGACTTGCTCGATGCGGCCACTGTTGAGCACCACCACCTTGTCGGCCAGGGTCATGGCTTCGACCTGGTCATGGGTCACGTAGATCATGGTCGCTTGCAGTTCCTTGTGCAGGCGTGCCAGTTCCAGGCGCATCTGCACGCGCAGCGCGGCGTCGAGGTTGGACAGCGGCTCGTCGAACAGGAATATCTTCGGGTTGCGCACAATCGCGCGTCCAATCGCCACGCGTTGGCGTTGGCCGCCGGACAGTTGCTTGGGCTTGCGCTCCAGCAACGGACCCAGTTCGAGAATGCGAGCCGCTTCGCTGACTTTGCTTTCAACCAGTTTTTTGTCGACACCGGCCAGGTCCAGGGCAAACGACATGTTCTTGCGCACACTCATGTGCGGGTACAGCGCATAGGTCTGGAACACCATCGCCAGGTCGCGCTTGGCCGGGGTCACTTCGGTGATGTCGCGGCCATCCAGTTCGATGGTGCCTTCGGTCACCTCTTCCAGGCCGGCGATCAGGCGCAGCAGGGTCGATTTACCGCAGCCCGATGGGCCGACGAACACCACGAACTCCTTGTCGTTCACTTCCAGGTCGACGCCCTTTATGATCGAGAAGCCTTCGAAGCCTTTTTGCAGATTGTTGATTTTCAGGTTGGCCATGATGGGCCTCCATCTTCAAATTATTATCAGGAAACCGTTACTTCACGGCGCCGAAGGACAAACCGCGCACCAGCTGTTTCTGGCTGATCCAGCCAAAGATCAGGATCGGCGCACAGGCCAGCGTCGACACGGCCGACAACTTGGCCCAGAACAAGCCTTCGGGGCTGGAGTACGAGGCGATCAGCGCGGTCAGCGGGGCGGCGCTGGACGAGGTCAGGTTCAGCGACCAGAACGCCTCGTTCCAGCACAGGATCAGCGACAGCAACACGGTGGAGGCCAGGCCGCCCTTGGCGATCGGCAGCAGCACGCGGACCATTTCCTGCCACAGGGTGGCGCCATCCAGGCGGGCGGCTTCGAGGATGTCCTTGGGGATGTCCTTGAAGTAGGTGTAAACCATCCAGACCACGATCGGCAGGTTGATCAGGGTGTAGATGATGATCAGCGCAATCCGTGTATCCAACAGGCCAAAGCTCTTGGCCAGCAGGTAGATCGGCATCAATACACCCACCGGCGGCAGCATCTTGGTGGACAGCATCCACAGCAGCGTGCCTTTGGTGCGCTGGGTTTCGTAGAACGCCATGGAGTAGGCGGCCGGCACCGAGATCAGCAGGCACAGGGCGGTAGCGCTGAAGGAAATCACCACGGAGTTCCAGGCGTACGCAAAGTAATTGCTGCGCTCGTTGATGTGCAGGTAGTTCTCCAGCGTCGGCGTGAAGATGAACTGCGGCGGCGTGGCAAAGGCATCGATTTCAGTCTTGAAGCTGGTCAGCACCATCCAGAAGATTGGGAAGAAAATCAGGATCGCGATGGCCCAGGCCAGCGTGCCGAGCAACACACTTTGCAGGCGGCGGGATTGTTGAAGCGTCATGGCGCGGCCCTCAAGGCTTGTCAGTCAGGTTTTTGCCGATCATCCGCACCAGGATGATCGCCGCGATATTGGCGATGACCACGGCGATCAAGCCGCCGGCCGAGGCCATGCCCACGTCGAACTGCACCAGCGCCTGGTTGTAGATCAGGTAGGCGAGGTTGGTCGAGGCGTAGCCCGGGCCACCGTTGGTGGTGGTGAAGATTTCGGCGAACACCGAGAGCAGGAAGATGGTTTCGATCATCACCACCACGGCAATCGGGCGCGCCAGGTGGGGCAGGGTCAGGTGCCAGAAGATCGCGATGGCGCCGGCACCGTCCAGGCGCGCCGCCTCCTTTTGTTCCTGGTCGAGGGATTGCATGGCGGTCATCAGCAGCAAAATGGCGAAGGGCAGCCATTGCCACGACACGATGATGATGATCGACAGCAACGGGTAGTGCGCCAGCCAGTCCACCGGCTCGGCCCCGAACAGCTTCCACACGGCGGCGAGAATCCCCGAGACCGGGTGGAAAATCAGGTTCTTCCAGATCAGTGCTCCGACGGTGGGCATGATGAAGAACGGCGAGATCAGCATCACCCGCACCAGGCCGCGGCCGAAGAACTCACTGGCTTCCAGCAGGGCACTGATCAGCACGCCGAACACCACGCTGATCAGCAGTACGCTGCCCACCAGTAGCAGGGTATTGGTCGCGCCGGGCAGGAAGCCCGAGTCGGTGATGAAGTAAGTGAAGTTTTCCAACCCCACGAATGAGTTTTCGCCGGGGTAGAGCAGGTTGTAGCGGATCAGCGAAAAGTACAGGGTCATGCCCAGCGGTACGATCATCCACAACAGCAGCAAGGCTACTGAAGGGCTGACAAGGAACCAGCCAGGGTTGGCCAGGCGGTTTTTGGCGGGTGTATTCATGGTATTCAAGGCCAGTACAGAGCGAGAATCGGAGTGCGGTCAGGGTGGGAGGGGGCAAACCCCCTCCCACATTGACGGTGAGATGCCTGGGTTACTTGGGGTAACCGGCCCGCTTCATTTCACGCTCGGTGGTGGTTTGCGCGGCGCTCAAGGCCTGGTCCACCGTCTGCTGGCCCGTCAGCGCACCGGAGAAGAACTTGCCAACCTGGGTACCAATCGCCTGGAACTCAGGAATGGTCACCAACTGGATACCGATATACGGCACCGGCTTGAGCGTCGGTTTGGTCGGGTCGGCGACTTTCAGCGATTCCAGCGTCACCTTGGCGAACGGCGCGGCCTTCATGTATTCGTCGCTGTAGGTCGACTTGCGCGTGCCTGGCGGCACATTGGCGATGCCGTCGGTCTTGGCCACCAGTTGGCTGTATTCCTTGGAGGTGGCCCAACTGGTGAACACCTTGGCGGCGTCCTTGGCTTTGGAGCTGGTCGGGATCGCCAGGCTCCACGAGTACAGCCAGGACGTGCCCTTATCGGTTTTCTCGTGGGGGGCGAAGGTGAAGCCGACGTGGTCAGCCACCTTGCTCTGGGTTTTGTCGGTGACAAATGAGCCGGCCACGCTGGCGTCGACCCAGATCGCGCATTTGCCGCTGTTGAACAGCGCCAGGTTTTCGTTGAAACCATTGCTGGACGCACCGGGCGGACCGGATTTCTTCATGTTGTCGACGTAGAAGGTCAGCGCGTCCTTCCACTCAGGCCCATTGAATTCCGGCTGCCACTTCTCATCGAACCAGCGTGCGCCGTAGCCGTTGGCCAGGGTGGTGATCAGCGCCATGTTCTCGCCCCAACCGGCTTTGCCACGCAGGCACAGGCCGTACTGCTCTTTGGTCTTGTCGGTGAGTTTGGCGGCGAATTCGCCGATCTGGGTCCAGGTGGGATGTTCGGGCATCGTCAGCCCGGCGTCCTTGAACAGGTCGGTGCGGTAATAGGTGATCGAGCTTTCGGCGTAGAAAGGCAACGCGTACAGCGAGCCTTTGACCGACAGGCCGTCACGCACCGAAGGGAATACGTCGTCGAGGTCGTAGGACGCCGGCAGATCCTTCATCGGCTCCAGCCAGCCTTTGGCGCCCCAGAGTGCAGCTTCGTACATGCCGATGGTCAACACGTCGAACTGCCCGCCCTGGGTGGCGATGTCGGTGGTCAAGCGTTGGCGCAATACGTTTTCTTCGAGCACCACCCAGTTCAGCTTGATCTCCGGATGCTCGGTCTCGAAGGTTTTCGAGAGCTTTTGCATGCGGATCATGTCGCTGTTGTTCACGGTGGCGATGGTCAGGGTTTGCGCGCCAAAGCTGACGGCGCTGAGGGTCATGCAGGTGGTCATGCAAGTAAAGGCAAGCAGAGATTTTGCTGTGAACTTCATCGCGCACTCCATTTCCGCGCCCAGAGGGCTACAGAAGGACAGTTATTGTTGTTGTGTCTTCCCACAGGGAGTCAGGAAGAGTGTGCGTTGATTACAGCCTTGAAATGGGGAGGTGACAAATCCTTGGGAGCACTTCGGCTGATACTTTTTTGCACTCGCTGCCGGTGACTGAAAGCTTCAGGCCAGGTTCTGCTCAGTCAACCGCTGCACCGCCAAACGCCGATAGTGGGACGGGGTCATGCCCTTGAGCTGCTGAAAGCGTCGGTTGAAGTTGGAGATGTTGTTGAAGCCGGATTCAAAACATACATCCGTCACCGCTTTATCGCCGTCGGCCAGCAGTTCGCAGGATTTGCTGATGCGCAGTCGATTGACGAATTCGATAAACGTGCGCCCGGTGGCCTGTTTGAAGACTCGTGAAAAATAGGTCGGCTTCATCCCCAGGTAGTCCGCCACTTCTTCCAGCGGCAGCTCGCGTGCGTAGTGGGCAAAGATATAGTCCACCGCGCGGTTGGTGCGGTCGATGCTGTGTTCATCCGCCAGTTGCGGGGTGGTGACGCCCGAGAGCAACTGGTAGTCCTCGCAGGCGCTGAGCACCTCCAGCAGGATGAAGAAGTGCCCCAGGCGCGCCATGCCCTGGGCGTCTTCGATACGTTGCATCAAGGTCATGGCTTGGGCGATGGTCTTTTTGCAGCGAAATTCGATGCCGTACTGTGCCCGCTCCAACAGCGGCGCCAAGGTCTTGAGTTCGGTAAAGATCTGGCTGCCGTTCTCCAGCAACTCATCGGTGAAATTCACCAGCATGTCGCGCTTGGGCACCACCTCGTCTTCCTCCACCTGGCTGATCCAGTTGTGGGGCAGGTTAGGGCCGGTGAGGAACAGGCTTTCCGGGTAGAAATTGCCGATATAGTCCCCGATAAACACCTTGCCGGAGCTGGCGACGATCAGGTGCAGCTCGTATTCCTTGTGGAAGTGCCAGCGCACCAGGGGGCAGGGGAAACCATGCTGGCGATAGATGATGGACAGGCCGTTGTGGTCGTCCATCAGCTCGTAGGAAGGGTCGGTGATTCGCGTTGCTCGGGTCATGCTGCCGTCGCTTTATTGTGGTTGCTGCGTAGGATAATGCCCCGTTGCATGCAACCTCGCCAGCCTCGGCGTTTAAGGCAGGCGGTTTTTTGCCTCAATCCACTGGGACATGTACTGGGTGCTTTTATGGGCATGGTGACGCAGCATGCTGCCGGTGAAGTTATCCCGTCGATGGGCCGCAAGCCGGCTGCGGCACTCCTCCAGGCACGCCACCAACGCCGGGCCGTGGACGTTCTGATCATAGCGCCGGGCCAGTAGCTGGCGGCCGTTTTCCTGGGCCTGGGTCCAGCGCTCGCGGTCTTGATACAACGCCACGGCCGCCGCAGCCAGGGCGGATGCACTCTGCTCGATCATGCCGGGCCAGGGTTGCTCGTCGCCCATGGCTTCGGCGCCGATCGGCGTGGTGATGTTCGGGGTGCCGCAAAGCATGGCATCCGCCAGTTTGCCTTTGATGCCGGCACCGAAGCGCAAGGGCGCCAGGCAGATACGCGCTGCGGTCATCACCTGCAAGGCGTCTTCGGCCCAGTTCATCACATGGAAACCCTGGGCTGGGTTGTGCAGGGCCGTGGCTTTGGGCGGGGTGTAGGCGCCGTAGATATGCAGCTGGACGCCGGGCAATTGCTGGCGGATCAGCGGCCAGAGGCTGTTTTTCATCCAGAGCACCGCATCCCAGTTCGGGGCGTGGCGGAAGTTGCCGATGCTGAGGAAGTGCGCACGGTCTTCAAAGGGCGCAAAGGGCTCGGTAGGGGGCGCCATCATCAGCGGGCACCAATGGAGCAGGGCCGCCGGCACCTTGAACTGCTCGGTGAGCAGGCGGATTTCCAGGTCGGAGATCATCAGGCTGATGTCACAGCGGTAAATCGCGGCGATCTCGCGCTTGGCCAGGTCGGTGTCGGCCATGCATTGGAATGCCGGTTGCAAATCGGCGCAGAACAGGGCGCTGAAGTCATCACCGTCGGGGTCAGCCTTGAGATGCTCCTTGAGGCGCTGATGGCGCGCATCGCGCAGGCTTTGCAGGTCTGAGGTTTCCAGTACGCGCAGGGCATCCGGGCAGCATTTTTCCACGCGCCAGCCGAACTGTTCTTCCATCATGAAACGGTCGAACAGCACGATATCCGGGGCCAGTTCGCGGATAAAGTCATCGAAACTGCTGTTATTGAGTTCGATGGCGCGTTCGGCAATGCCCAGTGCCGGCAGGTCGGCCTTATGTTCGCCAATGGTGGCGGGGCTACTGAAGGTAATGTCCCAACCTTGTGTAAGAAAGCTCTCCAGGATCTGCATCATATGCCCGCCTGCGGCAGAAGAACGGGGTTCCGGCCAGACGTAACCAATGACCAGGACTTTGGTGGCGGGCTGATTCATCAACGACGAGTTCCTTGAGGGGCGGGCGAAAGCGCGCAATTAAACCACAACGGCACGACATGACAATTTGTGTACGGCGGTAGGTAGCGACGGGACTTTGTGGTTAACTTCCGCCTCTCGAATTCGTTTCAATAAACCAGCATAAGGATTCTGTTCATGGCTCAAGTCACCCTTCGTGGTAACCCTGTGCAAGTTGAAGGCGAACTGCCGCAAGTCGGCTCCCAGGCCCCAGACTTCACCCTGACTGCCGCTGACCTGTCGGACGCCACCCTGGCGACCTTCGCCGGCAAGCGCAAAGTGCTGAATATCTTCCCAAGCGTCGACACGCCGACCTGCGCGACTTCGGTGCGCAAGTTCAACGCCCAGGCCAATGACCTGAGCAACGCTGTCGTGCTGTGCATCTCCTCGGACCTGCCATTCGCCCAAGCGCGTTTTTGCGGTTCCGAAGGCCTGGAAAACGTGAAGAACCTGTCGGACTTCCGCAGCGCTGCGTTCTCCGAAGACTACGGCGTAAACATCGTTGATGGCCCGCTGCGCAGCCTGACCGCGCGTGCCGTGGTGGTACTGGACGAAAACAACAACGTGCTGCACAGCGAGCTGGTTTCCGAAATCGGCCAGGAACCGAACTACGAAGCAGCCCTGGCTGTTTTGAAGTAACTGTTTCTGCGCGTGACTGTCGTTTTGCAGTAACACGCGTGATGCATGCTTGCGGCCTGGCCTAGTCCAGGCCGTTTTTATTTGCGTCTCAGATGCTTAGCGAAATAGCGGGCCGACTAAGCTCAGAAGTTAAAACTTGTAAGTCCAAGGTAAATAGCCGGTAAAGGCGCTTTTCTTAATGCGCCCCAGTGCTTATCTTTCAGCCTCCCAAAGAAGAAGCTCTCGCGCCCAATGGTTGATCAATCCATGCAATCCTCCCCCCGTAAGTCCCGCCGTTGGTTGTTCGGCCTGTTTGTGCTGCTGGTCATCGCCGGCCTGTGCTGGAAGTTCTGGCCTGGCAGCAGCCACAAGGACGCCGCCGCACCGAAGTCGGAAGGCCGCGCCGGCAAGTCGGGGATGATGCGGCCGGGCTTTGGCGGCTCCACCGGCCCGATCCCGGTGCGCGTGGCACCGGCGGTGCAAGGGGAGTTCCCGGTGTACTACAAGGCATTGGGCACGGTCACCGCCCTCAATACCATCAATGTACGCAGCCGGGTGGGCGGTGAGTTGGTGAAGATCGCCTTTGAAGAAGGGCAGATGGTCAAGGCCGGCGACCTTTTGGCGGAAATCGACCCGCGCAGTTACCAGAACGCCTTGCTCCAGGCCCAGGGCACGCTGTTGCAGAACCAGGCCCAGTTGAAAAACGCCCAGGTCGATGTGCAGCGTTATCGCGACTTGTATGCCCAGGACAGTATTGCCAAGCAAACCCTGGACACTGCCGAAGCGCTGGTCCTGCAATACCAGGGCACGGTCAAGACCAACCAGGGCGCGGTAGACGACGCCAAACTCAACCTCGAATTCACCAAGATCCGCGCCCCCATCAGTGGGCGAGTGGGCTTGCGTCAGGTCGACGTGGGCAACCTGGTGTCCGCCAATGACACCACCTTCCTTGCAGTGATCACTCAAACCCAGCCGATCAGCGTGGTCTTCACCCTGCCGGAAAACACCCTCGACACCGTGCTCGCCCGCTTTCACGCCGGCAACAAGTTGCCCGTGGAAGCCTGGGACCGTGGCGACGTAAAGAAACAGGCCGTCGGTGTGTTGCAGAGCCTCGACAACCAGATCGACGTCACCACCGGCACCCTGAAGTTCAAGGCGCGCTTCGATAACAAGGATCAGGCGCTGTTCCCCAACCAGTTCGTCAATGTGCACCTGCTGGCCGACACCCTGCACAATGTGGTGTTGGCACCGTCCGCCGCGATCCAGTTCGGCAATAACGGCACCTTTGTCTACAAGCTCGACGGCGACAAGAAGGTCAAGATGCAGCCGTTGGTGGTCGGTGATTCCGATGGCGACAACACGGTGATCAAGGAAGGTCTGGTCGCCGGTGACCGTGTGGTGCTGGAAGGCACCGACCGCTTGAAGGATGGCAGCGAAATCGAAGTGGTCAACGACAGTAGCGAAGTGCCGACCACCCCGACCGAGCACCTGCAAGGCAAACCCGCGGCAAAAGAGAAGACCGGTGCTGACGCCGGCAAGGCGCAAAAGGTCGGTTCATGAACCTGTCGCGGCTGTTTATCCTTCGCCCGGTCGCCACCACCCTGAGCATGCTGGCCATTGTCCTGGCCGGCATCATCGCTTATCGCTTGCTGCCGGTATCGGCACTGCCCCAGGTGGACTACCCGACCATCCGGGTGATGACCCTGTACCCCGGCGCCAGCCCGGACGTGATGACCAGCGCCGTCACCGCGCCCCTGGAGCGCCAGTTCGGCCAGATGCCCGGCCTGACCCAAATGGCATCCACCAGCTCCGGCGGCGCGTCGGTGCTGACCCTGCGTTTCAACCTCGACATCAATATGGATGTCGCCGAGCAGCAGGTACAGGCCGCGATCAACGCCGCCACCAACCTGCTGCCCAAGGATCTGCCGGCACCGCCGGTGTACAACAAGGTCAACCCGGCGGACACTCCGGTACTGACCCTGGCCATCACCTCCAAGACCATGTTGCTGCCCAAGCTCAATGACCTGGTCGATACACGCATGGCGCAGAAAATCGCGCAGATCAGCGGCGTCGGCATGGTCAGCATCGCCGGTGGCCAGCGCCAGGCCGTGCGCATCAAGGTCAACCCTGAAGCGCTGGCGGCCAACGGGTTGAACCTGTCGGACGTGCGCACCCTGATCGCCGCGTCCAACGTCAACCAGCCCAAGGGTAACTTCGACGGGCCGACCCGTGTGTCGATGCTCGACGCCAACGACCAGTTGGTCTCACCGCAGCAATATGCCGAACTGATCCTGGCCTACAACAAGGGCGCGCCGCTGCGCCTGAAAGACGTGGCACAGATCGTCGACGGCGCCGAAAACGAGCGTCTGGCCGCCTGGGCCAACGAAAACCAGGCCGTGCTGTTGAATATCCAGCGCCAGCCGGGCGCCAACGTGATCGAAGTGGTGGACCGCATCAAGGCGCTGTTGCCGAGCATCACCGACAACCTGCCGGCCGGCCTCGATGTGACGGTGCTGACCGACCGCACCCAGACCATCCGTGCCTCCGTCACCGACGTGCAACATGAACTGCTCATCGCCATTGCCTTGGTGGTAATGGTGACCTTCCTGTTCCTGCGTCGTTTCAGCGCCACGATCATTCCGTCGATCGCCGTGCCGCTGTCGCTGGTCGGCACCTTTGGCGTGATGTACCTGGCGGGTTTCTCCATCAACAACCTGACGCTGATGGCCCTGACCATCGCCACCGGTTTCGTGGTGGATGATGCGATCGTGATGCTGGAGAACATTTCGCGTTATATCGAGGAGGGCGAGACGCCACTGGCGGCGGCACTCAAGGGCGCCAAGCAGATCGGCTTCACCCTGGTCTCCCTGACCCTGTCGCTGATCGCGGTACTGATTCCGCTGCTGTTCATGGCCGATGTGGTCGGGCGGCTGTTCCGTGAATTCGCCATTACCCTGGCGGTGGCGATCCTGATTTCCCTGGTGGTGTCCCTGACCCTCACGCCGATGATGTGCGCACGTCTGCTCAAGCGCGAACCCAAGGAAGCCGAGCAGGGCCGCTTCTACAAGGCCAGCGGCGCCTGGATCGACTGGCTGATCGAAGCCTATGGGCGCAAATTGCAGTGGGTGCTCAAGCATCAACCGCTGACCTTGCTGGTGGCCGTCGCCACCCTGGGCTTGACGGTATTCCTGTACCTGGTGGTGCCCAAGGGTTTCTTCCCGGTGCAGGACACCGGCGTGATCCAGGGGATTTCCGAGGCGCCGCAGTCGATTTCCTTTGCGGCCATGAGCCAGCGCCAGCAGGAGTTGGCCAAGATCATCCTGGCTGACCCGGCGGTGCAAAGCCTGTCGTCCTACATTGGCGTAGATGGCGACAACGCCACCCTCAACAGCGGCCGCTTGCTGATCAACCTCAAGCCCCATGGGCAGCGCAACTTGAGCGCGGCCCAGGTGATTACCCGCCTGCAACCGCAAATCGACAAGCTGGTGGGGATCCGCCTCTTCATGCAGCCGGTGCAGGATCTGACTATCGAAGACCGCGTCAGCCGCACGCAATACCAGTTCAGCATGTCCTCACCGGACGCCGAGCTGCTGGCGCTGTGGAGTGACAAACTGGTGCACGCTCTCAGCCAGCTGCCGGAGCTTACCGACGTCGCCAGTGACCTGCAGGACAAGGGTTTGCAGGTGTTCCTGGTGATCGACCGCGATGCGGCCTCGCGCCTGGGCGTCAGCGTGTCGACCATCACCGATGCGCTCTACGATGCGTTCGGCCAGCGGCAGATCTCCACCATCTACACCCAGGCCAGCCAATACCGCGTGGTCTTGCAGGCCCAGTCCGGTGAAACCCTGGGCCCGGCGGCGCTGAACCAGATCCACGTGAAAACCACCGACGGCGGCCAGGTGCGGCTGTCGAGCCTGGCCCATGTGGAACAGCGCCAGGCCCAACTGGCGATTGCCCACATCGGCCAGTTCCCGGCGGTGATGATGTCGTTCAACCTGGCCCCTGGCGTCGCGTTGGGCAAAGGCGTGGAGCTGATCAACCAGACCCAGAAGGACATCGGCATGCCGATCGGCGTGCAGACCCAGTTCCAGGGGGCGGCCCAGGCCTTCGAAGCGTCACTGTCGAGCACCTTGCTGCTGATCCTGGCGGCGGTGGTCACCATGTATATCGTGCTGGGCGTGCTGTACGAGAGCTACATTCACCCGATCACCATCCTGTCGACCTTGCCGTCCGCCGCCGTGGGGGCTTTGCTGGCGTTGCTGCTCAGCGGCAATGACCTGGGCATGATCGCGATCATCGGCATCATCCTGCTGATCGGTATCGTGAAAAAGAACGCGATCATGATGATCGACTTCGCCCTCGACGCCGAACGCAACCAGGGCCTGGACCCGCAGACGGCGATCTATCAGGCGGCGCTCTTGCGTTTCCGGCCGATCCTGATGACCACCCTGGCCGCGTTGTTCGGCGCGGTGCCGCTGATGCTGGCCACCGGCTCCGGTGCGGAGTTGCGCCAGCCGCTCGGGCTGGTGATGGTCGGTGGTTTGCTGGTGAGCCAGGTCCTGACCCTGTTCACCACGCCGGTGATCTACCTGTACTTCGACCGCCTTGGCCGTCGTTGGCGCAAAGAGCCGCAAAGCCTGGAGCCGGTTGAGTCATGAACCTGTCCGGACCTTTCATCCTCAGGCCGGTCGCTACCATGCTGCTGAGCCTGGCGATCCTGTTGCTGGGCGGCGTGAGTTTCAACCTGTTACCGGTGTCGCCGCTGCCGCAGATCGATTTCCCGGTGATCGTGGTGTCGGCCAGCTTGCCCGGTGCCAGCCCCGAGGTGATGGCATCGACCGTGGCGACGCCGCTGGAGCGTTCGTTCGGCGCGATTGCCGGCATTACCACCATGAGCAGTTCGTCGAGCCAGGGCTCTACGCGGGTGATCCTCGCATTCGACTCCGGGCGTGATATCAACGGCGCCGCACGGGAAGTCCAGGCGGCGATCAACGCCTCGCGCAATCTGCTGCCCAGCGGCATGCGCAGCATGCCGACCTACAAGAAGATCAACCCGTCGCAGGCACCGATCATGGTGCTGTCGCTGACCTCCGATGTGCTGCAAAAGGGCGAGCTGTACGACCTGGCTTCGACCATCCTGTCCCAGAGCCTGTCCCAGGTGCCGGGTGTGGGCGAAGTGCAGATCGGTGGCAGCTCCCTGCCTGCGGTGCGTATCGAGCTTGAGCCCAAGGCCCTCGACCAGTATGGCGTGGCCCTGGATGACGTGCGCAACACCATCGCCAATGCCAACCAGCGCCGGCCCAAGGGCTCCCTGGAAGACAGCGAACGCAACTGGCAGATCCAGGCCAACGACCAGTTGGAAAAGGCCAAGGACTACGAACCGCTGCTGATCCGCTACCAGAACGGTGCTGCCTTGCGCCTGGGCGATGTGGCCAAGATCAGCGATGGCGTGGAAGACCGCTACAACAGCGGCTTCTTCAACAATGATGCGGCGGTGCTGTTGGTGATCAACCGCCAGTCCGGCGCGAACATCATCGAGACGGTGCGCCAGATCAAGGCCCAGTTGCCGGCCTTGCAAGCGGTGCTGCCGTCCAGCGTCAAGCTCAACCTGGCCATGGACCGCTCGCCGGTGATCACCGCCACCCTGCATGAAGCCGAGATGACCTTGCTGATTGCGGTGGCCCTGGTGGTGCTGGTGGTGTACCTGTTCCTGGGTAACTTCCGCGCCTCGCTGATCCCGACCCTGGCGGTGCCGGTGTCGTTGGTGGGGACCTTTGCGGTGATGTACCTGTTCGGCTTTTCGCTGAACAATTTCTCGCTGATGGCGTTGATCCTGGCCACCGGGCTGGTGGTGGACGATGCCATTGTGGTGCTGGAGAACATCTCCCGGCATATCGACGACGGCGTGCCGCCGATGAAGGCGGCCTACCTGGGCGCCCAGGAAGTCGGCTTTACGTTATTGTCGATGAACGTGTCGCTGGTGGCGGTGTTCCTGTCCATCCTGTTTATGGGCGGTATCGTCACCAGCCTGTTCCGTGAGTTTTCCATCACCTTGTCCTCGGCGATCATCGTCTCGCTGGTTGTGTCGCTGACCTTGACCCCGATGCTCTGCGCCCGTTGGCTCAAGCCCCATGTCAAAGGGCACATGACCGGTTTGCAGCGCTGGAGCCAGCGGGTCAACGACCGCATGGTCGCGGCGTATGCCACCAGCCTGGACTGGGTGTTGCGTCATCGGCGCCTCACACTGCTGAGCCTGTTGATCACCGTGGGGGTCAACATTGCGCTGTACGTGGTCGTGCCCAAGACCTTCATGCCGCAGCAGGACACCGGCCAGTTGATCGGGTTTGTGCGCGGTGACGACGGGCTTTCGTTCGGCGTGATGCAGCCGAAGATGGAAACCTTCCGCAAGGCCATCCTCAAGGACCCGGCCGTGCTCAGCGTGGCCGGGTTTATCGGCGGCAACAACGGTACCAATAACGCGGTGATGCTGGTGCGCCTCAAGCCCATTGCCGAGCGCAAGATCTCGGCCCAGGCGGTCATCGAGCGTTTGCGCAAGGATGTACCGTTGGTGCCGGGCGGGCGCCTGTTCCTGATGGCCGACCAGGACCTGCAATTTGGCGGCAGCCGTGACCAGAGCAGTGCGCAGTATTCCTACATCCTGCAAAGCGGGGATCTGGCCGCGTTGCGCACGTGGTTTCCGAAAGTGGTGGCGGCGTTCCACTCACTGCCGGAACTGACGGCCATCGACGCCCGTGAAGGCCGTGGCGCCGCACAGGTGACATTGATCGTCGACCGCGACCAGGCCAAGCGCCTGGGCATCGACATGAGCATGGTCACGGCGGTGCTGAATAACGCTTACAGCCAGCGGCAGATTTCCACCATCTACGACAGCCTCAACCAGTATCAGGTGGTGATGGAGGTCAACCCGAAATATGCCCAGGACCCGATCACCCTCAATCAGATGCAGGTGATCACCTCCACGGGTGCGCGGGTGCCGTTGTCCACCATCGCTCATTACGAAAACAGCCTGGCCGCCGATACCGTGCGGCACGAGGGCCAGTTCGCCTCGGAAAACATCGCCTTCGACCTGGCGCCTGGCGTGACGGTGGAGCAGGGCACTGCCGCCATCGAACGAGCGGTGGCCAAGGTCGGTTTGCCGGAAGATGTGATCGCCAAGATGGCCGGCACGGCCGATGCGTTTGCGGCGACCCAGAAGGGCCAGCCGTTCATGATCCTCGGCGCGTTGGTGGCGGTGTACCTGGTGTTGGGCATTCTGTATGAAAGCTACATTCACCCTCTGACGATCCTGTCGACCTTGCCGTCGGCGGGGGTGGGCGCATTGCTCTCCATCTACCTGCTGGGCGGCGAGTTCAGCCTGATCTCCTTGCTGGGGCTGTTCCTGTTGATCGGGGTGGTGAAGAAAAACGCGATCCTGATGATCGACCTGGCCCTGCAACTGGAACGTCATGACGGCATGAGCCCGCTGGAATCGATTCGCAGCGCCTGCCTGTTGCGCCTGCGGCCGATCCTGATGACCACGCTGGCCGCCATCCTCGGTGCCTTGCCGTTGCTGCTCGGCGCCGGCGATGGTGCGGAAATGCGCCAGCCTCTGGGCCTGACGATCATCGGCGGGCTGGTGTTCAGCCAGATCCTGACCCTTTACACCACTCCGGTGGTCTACCTCTATCTCGACCGCGCGCGCCACCGTTTCAACGCCTGGCGCGGCGTGCGTACCGATGCTGCCTTGGACACTGCGCTATGACCGATTCAACCTTTGCCCAATTGGCCATGAGCATGCCCCGTGGTTCCCGCCTGGCCGGCCTGGTGCTCTGCGGCGCTTTGCTCAGCGCCTGTGCCATCGGCCCGGACTACAAGCGCCCGGACGTTGCCGAGCCCGCGCAATTCAAGCAAGCCCAGGGCTGGCGCCAGGCGACCCCCAGCGACGCCCTGGCCCGTGGGGCCTGGTGGGAGTTGTACGGTGATCGCCAACTGAATGAACTGGTGGAACGCCTGAATAATTCCAACCAGACCGTGGCCCAGGCCGAAGCGCGCTTTCGCCAGGCCCAGGCCCAGGTGCGCAGCGCCCGTGGGGCGTTTTTCCCCACGGTTGACTTGAGCGTCGGGAAAACCCGCGCCAGCCAGGGCACCGGCAGCAGCAGCGCCAGCCTCAGCAGCTCCAGCAGCGGCATCCGCGACACCCTCAACGCCCAACTGGGGGTGAGCTGGGAGGCGGATGTGTGGGGCAAGCTGCGCCGTGGCCTGGAGGCCAACGAAGCCACCGCCGAGGCCAGCTCGGCGGACCTGGCGGCGATGCGTTTGAGCCAGCAGTCAGAGCTGGTGCAGGACTACCTGCAACTGCGCGTCATGGATGAACAGACCCGCCTGTTGCAAGCCACGCTGGAGACTTACCAGCGCTCGCTGAAAATGACCGAAAACCAATACCGCGCCGGTGTGTCGGACAAGGCGGCCATCGCCCAGGCGCAAACCCAGCTCAAGACCACCCAGGCCAGCCTGATCGATCTGATCTGGCAGCGCGCGCAGCTGGAAAATGCCATCGCCGTATTGATCGGCGAAGCTCCGGCCAACTTCAACCTGGCGGTGAGCAAGAGCATTCCGACGCTGCCGCAGGTGCCGGTCAGCGTGCCTTCACAGTTGCTTGAGCGTCGCCCGGACATTGCCTCCGCCGAACGTTCGGTAATCGCTGCCAACGCCAATATCGGTGTGGCCAAAGCCGCTTATTACCCGGATTTGACGTTAAGTCTGGCGGGCGGTTATTCCAGCAGCACCTATGCTGACTGGATCAGCCTGCCGAACCGCTTCTGGTCGGTGGGGCCGAAACTGGCCATGACTCTGTTGGATGGCGGCCAGCGCTCGGCGGAAGTCGACCGTACCATGGCCTCTTATGATGAGACCGTGGCCAAGTATCGCCAGACGGTGCTCGATGGTTTCCGTGAAGTTGAAAACTACATGGTGCAGTTGAAGGTGCTGGAAGATGAGGCGGTAGTCAGCAACGAAGCGCTGCAATCGGCCCGCGAATCGCTGCGCTTGACCGAGAACCAGTACAAGGCGGGGCTGATTGGTTATCTGGATGTGGTCACGGTGCAGGCGACAGCCTTGAGTAATGAACGCACCGTGTTGACCTTGCTGCAGACTCGGCTGGTGGCGAGTGTGCAGTTGATAGCGGCGTTGGGCGGGGGATGGGATGGGCATACGTCGGCAGAGGGCAAGGACTGATAGGGGGCGAACCGTTGTTGCGGTGCCGGGGCCCCGGCGGCCGGCTTTTTGGAGCGACTGGAATGTAGAAGCGAGCTTGCTCGCGAAAAACCTCAACGATAACGCGTGTTGCCTGAATGAACGCGGTGCCTGTGAATTCTTCGCGAGCAAGCTCGCGCCTACAGGGGCAAATGCCACTAGTGGCATTTTGACGATTAAGCGAGCCGCCGATAATTTTTCTCGCTACAATCGCCGCCTTTTCCATCTGGTACGGGTTTTTTTCAGCCCCGTCGGTTCTGAGAAAACCCATGCTCATCGGTAGTTATTCTCCCTCTCTGGTGGTGATTTCCCTGTTCGTGGCGATCCTGGCGTCCTATACCGCGCTGGACATGGCCGGCCGCATCGCGACCACCCAGGGTCGTGCGGTGTATTTATGGATGACCGGCGGCGCATTGGCGATGGGCGTGGGGGTGTGGTCCATGCACTTTATCGGCATGCTGGCTTTGCGCCTGCCGTTTGCATTGGGATTCGACGTCGAGATCACCGCGCTATCGTTGCTGATTGCGGTCTTGTCCAGCGGCTTTGCCCTGTGGCTGGTCAGCCAGCAACGCCTGCCTGTTTGGCAACTGGGGTTCGGTGCGTTGGTGATGGGCGCGGGTATCAGCAGCATGCACTACACCGGGATGGCGGCGATGCGCATGACCCCGGGCATCGACTACGACCCCAGCCTGTTTGGCGCATCTTTGCTGATCGCCGTGGTGGCCTCGGGCGCTGCGTTGTGGATCGCCTTCAACCTGCGGCGTAATACGCCGTATGTCCGCTTGGCCCGCGCAGGCGCGGCAGTGGTCATGGGGGTGGCCATCGTCGGCATGCACTACACCGGAATGGCGGCCGCCCAGTTTGCCGAAGACAGTTATTGCGGCGCCGCATTGTCGGGGCTGAGTGGCAAAGGCCTGGATAATCTGGTGCTGGTCACCAGCCTCTCGGTACTGATCATTGCGTTGTTGACCTCCTTGCTGGATGCTCGACTGGAGGCGCGTACCGCCGTGCTGGCCGACTCCCTGACGCTGGCCAACCAGGAACTGACCCACCTGGCCTTGCACGACATGCTCACCGGGTTGCCCAACCGCATGTTGCTTTCCGACCGCATCCAGCAAGCGATGCAGACGGTGAACGAGCAGGGTGGCTGCTTCGCATTGATGTTTATCGACCTGGACGGTTTCAAACCGGTCAACGATGCCTTCGGCCACCACATGGGTGACCAGTTGCTGCGCGAAGTGGGTGTACGCTTGCGCGAAGACCTGCGCAGCCAGGACACCCTGGCCCGTATCGGTGGCGATGAGTTCGTGCTGCTGGTGCAACTGATGCAACCGGACGACGCCATGAGCCTGGCCGCGCGCCAGGTCGACCTGATCAACCGCACGTTCAGGGTGGCCGAGCATGACCTGCAGATCTCCGCCAGCGTCGGTATCGCGTTGTTCCCGGGCAATGGCAATAGCCCCGAAGACCTGTTGATGAACGCCGATGCCGCTATGTATCACGCCAAGGGCATGGGCAAGAATGGCTACAGCTTCTTCGATGTCTCGATGAACACCAATGCGCGCAAACAACTGCAGTTGTTGCAGGACTTGCGCAACGCAATCGAACAGCAGCAGTTGCGCCTGCATTACCAGCCCAAATTCGATGCGCTCAGTGGTCGGGCGGTGGGTGCCGAAGCCTTGCTGCGTTGGGAGCATCCGCAACAGGGCTTGTTGTTGCCCGCCACCTTTATCGAATTGGCGGAAAAGACCGGCTTGATCATTGCCATCGGTGACTGGGTGCTCAATGAAGCCTGTCGGCAGATGGCCCTCTGGCGCGCCGAGGGCTATCAGGATTGGCGGATCGCGGTGAACCTGTCCGCATTGCAGTTCTGCCATGCCGGGTTGGTCAAGAGTGTGGCCGCCGCCCTGGCCCGTCACCAATTGCCGGCCAACAGCCTGACCCTGGAAATCACCGAGACCACCGCGATGAGCGACGCCGATGCCAGTATGGCGGTATTGCAGCAGCTCTCGGACATGGGCGTCGACCTGTCCATCGATGACTTCGGCACCGGCTATTCCAGCCTGATGTACCTCAAGCGCCTGCCGGCCAACGAGTTGAAGATCGACCGGGGGTTCGTGCGTGACCTGGAACACGACAGCGACGATGCGGCGATCGTTTCGGCGATCGTCGCGCTGGGTCAGGCCCTGGGCTTGCGCATCGTTGCCGAAGGCGTGGAAACGGATGTTCAGCAAAGCTTTCTGACGCGCCTGGGCTGCAACGCTCTGCAGGGCTACTTTTTGGGCCACCCGTTACCCGCCGACAGGTTCATGGCGGATATCCGGCGTGCCGAAGACGCGGCAGCGCCTGACAAGAACGAGGTGTGACAGGTATTCTGGATTCAACCCTAAACGTTTGGTTGAATCAGGAGGCAGCACCCATGGATAAAGTCGTCATTATCACCGGAGGTAGCCGAGGGATTGGCGCCGAGACGGCACTGCTGGCTGCCCGGCAGGGTTATCGCATCTGCATCAACTATCAGTCGGATGAAGCCGCGGCCCTGCGCGTGCTGGAACAGGTCCGCGCGCTAGGGGCGCAGGCGATCGCCGTGCGGGCGGATGTCAGCATTGAAGATGAGGTGATCGCGCTGTTTCATCGCGTGGATACCGAGCTGGGCCGTGTCACCGCGCTGGTCAACAACGCCGGTACGGTGGGGCACAAGTCGCGGGTCGATGAGATGTCCGAATTCCGTATCCTGAAAATCATGAAAACCAACGTGCTGGGCCCGATCCTGTGTGCCAAGCACGCGCTGCTGCGCATGTCGCCAAGGCACGGAGGGCAGGGCGGCAGTATCGTCAACGTGTCGTCGGTGGCGGCGCGGCTGGGTTCACCGGGTGAGTATGTCGACTATGCGGCGTCCAAGGGCGCTCTGGATACCTTCACCATTGGCCTGTCAAAGGAAGTGGCGGGCGAGGGCATTCGCGTCAATGCGGTGCGCCCCGGCTACATTTTCACTGACTTCCATGCCCTCAGTGGCGACCCGGACCGCGTCAGCAAGCTGGAGTCCGGTATCCCGATGGCCCGTGGCGGGCGCCCGGATGAGGTGGCGGAGGCGATTATCTGGCTTTTGTCGGATAAAGCGTCCTACACCACCGGTACGTTTCTCGATTTAGGCGGTGGCCGGTAAGGCCGCTCAACCTCAGGAGTGCAAAGACTTCAATGCTGAATAGCCTTTGGTGGAAAACTCTTTCAGTACGCTGGCTTCCGAGTTATCCACGGTATTGAAGCCATTGCTGGAAAAGCCATCAATCTGCCCGTTGCGGCTATGGCTTTTGTTCAGTTGGCGGTCGTCCAGGTTATCGATGAACCGCAATACCTTGTCCAGGTCGTACGCCGCGTTAGCTCTGGCCTCAGGATCGGTGTTGGCGGCTGTCCAGTCGCCGACCTGCTGTTTCAGGTCATCGAGCAAGTGATAATTGTCGCGGTTGTCCAGAAAGTTCCTCAGTACAGGACTGCGATCGATGATTGTGTCCGCCGAGCGATGATCACCGTCGGGGCGTCCCATCGGGCCGTTCATTTCACGGACTTGTTTCTGTTCCTCTGCGCGCATGTAGTTGGGAGGAATCGGAAGTGACCTGAGGTAGGTAGGAGAAGAAACAGTCATGGGAAGTCTCAGCTTTCAGTGAAGGATTGCCCACCCTTTGATGTGGGATGGGCGTGCTTCCTTATGTGGTTCATTTCGCAATGTGGTTCCCGTTCAAAACGACCGCACAATCTTTCCCAACGTCTCCATGGCCTTCTCTGAAGCCTCGGTCCAGGGGCTGCCGTAATTCAAGCGGATACAATTTCTGAAGCGCTGGGTTGCCGAAAAAATCGGCCCCGGCGCGATGCTGATGCCTTGGGCCAAGGCCATCTGGAACAGCTTGAGCGAATCGGTCTGCTCCGGCAGTTCCAGCCACAGGAAATACCCGCCGGCCGGTTGGCTGACCCGCGTCTGTGCGGGGAAGTAACGGGCGATGGCGGCCAGCATGGCACTCTGCTGTTCTTCCAGGGCGTAGCGCAATTTACGTAAGTGCCGGTCATAGCCGCCGTGTTGCAGGTAGTCGGCAATCGCCGCCTGCGCCGGCATGGAGGGGCACAGCGAGGTCATCAGCTTCAAGCGCTCGACCTTCTGTGCAAAGCGCCCGGCCGCCACCCAGCCGACGCGGTAGCCCGGCGCCAGGCTCTTGGCAAACGAGCCGCAGTGCATCACCAAGCCTTCGCTGTCGAAGGCTTTCGCCGGTTTGGGCGGCTGTTGCCCGTAGTACAACTCGGCGTAGACATCGTCTTCGATCAACGGCACCTGGTGGCTGCGCAACAGTTCCACCAACGCCTGTTTCTTGGCTTGCGGCAGTGTCGCGCCCATGGGGTTCTGAAAGCTGGTCATGGTCCAGCAGGCTTTGATCGGGTAGCGCTCAAGGGTTTGTGACAAGGCATTGAGGTCGATGCCGTCACGCGGGTGCACGGGGATTTCCACGGCCTTGAGTTTCAAGCGTTCCAGCACTTGCAGGCAGGCATAGAACGCGGGCGCCTCGATGGCTACCAGGTCGCCCGGTTCGGTCACGGCTTGCAGGCAGAGGTTCAGGGCTTCGAGGGCGCCGTTGGTGATCAGCAACTCCTCCATAGGCAGCATCAGGCCGCCGACCATGTAGCGCAGGGCAATTTGCCGACGCAGTTGCGGGTTGCCCGGCGACATGTCGGTGACCACCAGGCGCGGGTCCATCGCACGGCTGGCGCTGGTCAGGGAGCGCGCCAGGCGTGGCAATGGGAACAGCATGGGGCTGGGGAAGGCCGAGCCGAAGGGCACGGTATTCGGGTCCTTGATGGAGTCGAGTACCGAAAATACCAGTTCGCTCACATCCACTTCGGTGGACTCGTGCACGTGTTCGCTCACGACCGGTTCGGAAAACGGGCGGGGGGCATGGGTGTTGACGAAGTAGCCCGAACGCGGCCGTGCGCGGATCAGCCCGCGGCGCTCCAACAGGTAGTAGGCCTGGAACACGGTGGATGGGCTGACGCCGTAGGTCTGGCTGGCATAGCGCACCGATGGGACGCGCTGGCCGGGGCCGAGGACGCCGGTGCGGATCAGTTCTGCGATGTCGTCGGCGAATTTTTCGTAGCGTTTCATGGGGGCCTTGGTGATTTTTTAGAATGAACACGGCTAAAAGTGTGGGAGGGGGCTTGCTCCCGGTGCCAAGTTGAAACCTGTGGCGAGGGAGCTTGCTCCCGTGGCGGTCTGTCAGCCGACCGGGATGTGGGTCGTGTACATATCCATTGCTGCGGTAACGGCGGCTTTTGGTTCCGCCCTTACGGCGGGTCACTTTTGGAAGAGCGCCAAAAGTAACCAAAAACGCTTTGCCCCACCACTCGGCACCTCGCTCAGGCTCGGTGTGCCCGAACACAGGCTTGAATCCGTGGGCCGCCGCCACGCGCCATCCATGGCGCGGGGCGGCTAACCCGGCGTCCTGCCGGGTTACCCACGGATTCAAGCCTGTGTTCGGCCAGCGTGGTTTAACGGGGCGCCTAAGATCAAGATCAAAAGCAGATCAAAAGCAGATCAAAAGCGCAGCAGTCAGTGCCATCGTTTCAACACTGGGTTTTCATCGGTTCATCGGCGCCACAAAGCGGCTATCGGCGGCGCTATGGATCCAGGGCTCGTCGATGTCCGTCACCTTGAAGCGCAGGGTCTGCGAGCTGGTGGTCGGTTTGTCCGCCAGCAGGACCACCGACACCGGTATATCGCTGATTTCCCCCGGTGCCAGGCTGATCTCGGTCTTGCCTTGCAGCTGGAAGCCTGCGGCGTCTTCCAGTTCCAGGCGGTAGTCCTGGCGCTGTTGGGTCTTGTTGATGACCTTGAGGCTGTAGATGTTCTCGATCAAGCCCTGGCTGTTCTCGCGGAACATGCCACGGTCCTTGGTGACGTCCAGCGACACCATCGGCCGCCCCACCAGGGCCACCACCAGTGCGGCGATCATCACCAGCAGCACGGCACTGTAGCCGATCAGGCGCGGCCTGAGCAGGTGGGTTTTGCCGCCTTGCAGTTGATGTTCAGAGGTGTAGCTGACCAGGCCACGGGCATAGCCCATTTTGTCCATGATCGAGTCGCAGGCGTCGATGCACGCCGCGCAGCCGATGCATTCCATTTGCAAGCCGTCGCGGATGTCGATGCCGGTGGGGCAGACCTGTACGCACAGCTGGCAGTCGATGCAATCGCCCAGCCCGACGTCGGAGGGTTTGACCTCGCGTTTGCGCGGGCCACGGTGTTCGCCACGGGCCGCATCGTAGGAAATGGTCAGGGTGTCCTTATCGAACATCACACTCTGGAACCGCGCATAGGGGCACATGTGCATGCACACCGCTTCGCGCAGCCAGCCCGCGTTGAGGTAGGTCGCGCCGGTAAAGAACAACACCCAGAACAGACTGACCCCGCCCATCTGCAGACTCAGCAGTTCGGCGGCCAGGGGGCGGATCGGTGTGAAATAGCCGACAAAGGTCAACCCGGTCAGCACACTGATGCCCAGCCATAAGGTGTGCTTGGCCGAGCGCCGCGCCAGTTTGTTGAGACTCCAGGGCGCCGCCTGCAGCTTGATGCGCTGGTTGCGTTCGCCTTCGGTGACCTTCTCGCACCACATGAACAGCCAGGTGAACGAACTCTGTGGGCAGGTATAGCCGCACCACACACGACCGGCGAATACGGTGATGGCAAACAGCCCAAAGGCGCAGATGATCAGCAACGCCGACAGCAGGATGAAGTCCTGGGGCCAGAAGGTCGCACCAAAAATGTGGAATTTACTCTCCGCCAAGTCCCACAGCACCGCCTGGCGCCCGCCCCAGTTCAGCCACACGGTGCCGAAAAACGCCAGGAACAGAAAGCCCGCACCGGCCATGCGCAAGGTGCGGAACAGGCCGGTGAAGCTGCGGGTATGGATCAGGTTGTCGCTGGATTTGGCCTTCACCTTCTTTGGGTGGATGGGCTCAAAGGTTTCCACGGTAGGGATTCTTTCGCTCATGGTCGTTCGCTCATCAGCCTCCATCAGGCCAATGACTATGCGCGTGGCGCTGTTTGCATAACAGACTCAGCTATGGCGATAAAAAGCGGATCAGATGGGCTGTGACGCAACGCCTGCGACAATCTGCAGCACCCGGTGTCATGCACAGTGCAGCGGTGATTCAGCCCAGCTGGATACAGATCAGTCAAATCACCGAATCATCATCCGTCGCCTTCACATGCTTGCGACCATCCTGGGCGCCTGCAACGGTCAAGGCATCCGCCTCAGCTTCGGTGATGTAGAGGCGCCGGTCATCGAGTTGCACATAGGACATGGACTTTGCGCTGTCTGTGCTCACGGTCACGTCGGTGGCGTCGAGACGTTGCTCCTGGCCGCTTTCGTCGATCTTGAAGTAACAGGTCTGGTGTTCGATACGGACGGGCATGCTGATTTCCTTTTGATTACCCCGGATGACTTTTAGGACTCGCGGTTTGCCTGGGGTTCAAGGCAACTGACTGGCGGTCGCTGCTGTCCATCCGGTAACCATCATAAAAAAAGGACAAGCTTAATGGACACGTGGTTGCACGAAGTGTGGCGCACCCTGTTGGCCGAGTTCGCCGATATCGGCGATGCCAGGCAGCTCACCCAAGTCACTGTACGGCTGGTGATTGCCGCGATCCTGGGGGGCATCCTCGGCTTTGAACGGGAACAAAAAGGCAAGGCGGCCGGGGTCCGCACTCATATGCTGGTGGCCTTGGGCGCGGCCTTGTTCGTGCTGGTGCCGCAGATGTCCGGGAGCCAGGCGGACGCCATGAGCCGGGTACTGCAGGGGGTCATTGCGGGGATTGGCTTTCTGGGGGCCGGCACCATCCTCAAGGGCAAGGAAGATGAGGAGGGCCAGCACGTCAAAGGGCTGACCACCGCCGCGGGCCTGTGGATGACCGCCGCGATTGGCGTGGCGGCGGGGATGGGGCGTGAGTCCACGGCGGTGCTCAGTACGCTGTTGGCCCTGGCGGTGTTCAGCATCATGCCGCGGATCGTCAAGCTGTTGGAGAAGGACTGACGATTACCGGCGGCATGGTGGTCGGCGGTTCTTCCACCGGCGGCGGCTGGGTTTCCGGTGGTTCTTTCTCCGGGATCGGCTCCGGCTCTGTCGGTGGAAGCGTCGGTTTGTCGATATTCGGGTCCGGGGTTTGCGCTGGGATCGGGATAGTCATCGGTGTGGCCTCCTTTGTGCTTTGCTCTATCGGTGGACAGCCACCCGGGCGAATTGATTCCCCGCCCGATGGCGGCATATCCGCCTGAACTTTTAACCCAGGCCCAGGCTCGGACCTATGACGGCCCGATCCAGGCTGAGCACTGGGCGTCTGGCCATTAGGATCAAGCACACAAGCGCGTCCACAGGGCGTTAGGGGGAGAGGCTCGATGACTGCTGAAACACAGGCTCCAGAAGATTCCCGATTACCGCTGTCCCAGGCGCTGTTATTGCCCCGGATCGCGATTGAGAGCACCACACCTGTGATCGACGGCGGCGAGTTTGCCGTGAAAGCCGTGGTCGGGCAGCGCGTCAACGTCACCAGCAAGGTGTTTGCCGACGGCCATGACCAGCTTGCGGTGCTGATCCGCTGGCGCGCCCTGGATGAGCAGAGTTGGCACAGCGTGGTGATGACGGATGTCGGCAACAACGGCTGGGAAGGCGCGTTCACCGTCACGACCCAAGGCCCCCACGAATTTTGCATCGAAGCCTGGATCGATACCTTCGCCAGCTTTTGCTATGAGCTGCGCAAGAAGCATGAGGCCGGGGTGCCGGTCAGCCTCGAGTTGCAGGAGGGCCGCAGCCTGGTGCTGCAGGCCGCCGAACGCAGTGACAATGAGCTGCGCGACCGCTTGATGCTGCTGCATCACGAACTCTCCGGCTTGCTGGAAACCGAGCAGGTCGCGCAGTTCCTGCACGAAGACAGTGCACACCTGATGACCCAGGCCGACCATCGTGCCTACCTGAGCATCAGTAAGATCTATCCGATCGACGTGGAGCGCGAGCGCGCGCAGTTCGCCAGCTGGTACGAGCTGTTTCCCCGCTCGATCACCGACGACCCCGCGCGTCACGGCACCTTCAACGATGTGCACTCACGCCTGGCGATGATCCAGGACATGGGCTTTGACGTGCTGTACTTCCCGCCGATTCACCCGATTGGTCGCAGCCACCGCAAGGGTCGGAACAACGCGTTGACGGCAGGCCCCGATGACCCTGGCAGCCCCTACGCGATTGGCAGCGAAGACGGCGGCCACGAGGCGATTCACCCGCAATTGGGCAGCCGCGACGACTTCCGCCGCCTGGTCCAGGCAGCTGCCGAGCATGGGCTGGAGATTGCGCTGGACTTCGCCATCCAGTGCTCCCAGGACCATCCGTGGCTCAAGCAGCACCCGGGCTGGTTCAACTGGCGCCCGGACGGCACGATCAAATATGCCGAGAACCCACCGAAAAAATACCAGGACATCGTTAACGTCGACTTCTATGCCGCCGATGCGATCCCTAGCCTCTGGACCGAGCTGCGCGACATTGTCGTGGGCTGGGTGGAAGAGGGCGTGAAGACCTTTCGCGTGGATAACCCGCACACCAAGCCGCTGCCGTTCTGGCAATGGTTGATCAGCGACGTGCGCGCCCAGTACCCCGAGGTGATCTTCCTGGCTGAAGCGTTCACCACGCCGGCGATGATGGCGCGCCTGGGCAAGGTCGGTTATTCCCAGAGCTATACCTATTTCACATGGCGTAATACCAAGGCCGAGCTGAGCGAATACTTCACGCAGTTGGGTCAATCGCCATGGCGCGAGTGCTATCGGCCGAACTTCTTCGTCAACACGCCTGACATCAACCCCGGCTTCCTGCATGAGTCCGGCCGCCCCGGCTTTTTGATCCGCGCCGCGCTGGCCACCATGGGCTCGGGGTTGTGGGGCATGTATTCGGGCTTTGAGCTGTGTGAAGCCGCGCCGGTGCCGGGCAAGGAAGAATACCTGGACTCCGAGAAGTACGAGATCCGCCCACGGGACTTCACCGCGCCCGGCAACATCATCGCCGAGATCGCCCAGCTCAACCGCATCCGTCGCCAGAACCCGGCATTGCATACGCACTTGGGGTTGAAGCTGTACAACGCCTGGAACGACAACATCCTCTACTTCGGCAAGCGCACTGAGGAGGGCGACAACTTCATCCTGGTCGCGGTCAACCTTGACCCCTATAACGCCCAGGAAGCGCACTTCGAACTGCCGTTGTGGGAGCTGGGCCTGCCGGACGACGCCCAGACCCAGGGCGAAGACCTGATGAGCGGCCATCGCTGGACCTGGTATGGCAAGACCCAGTGGACGCGGCTTGAACCGCATATGCCGTTCGGCATCTGGCGCATCAGCGTTGCTTGAGTCCTGTGGGATCCGGCCTGCACAAATAGCCTATTCAGGAGTTTCCAATGGCGAAGAGACCCAGTTCCGCGACGTTCATCAAAGACCCACTGTGGTACAAGGACGCGGTGATCTATCAGGTTCACGTCAAATCCTTTTTCGACGCCAATAACGACGGCATCGGCGACTTTGCCGGGCTGATCGACAAGCTTGACTACATCGCCGACCTGGGCGTCAACACGATCTGGCTGCTGCCGTTCTACCCCTCGCCACGCCGCGACGACGGCTACGATATCGCCGAGTACCAAGGCGTGCACAGTGACTACGGCACCCTGGCCGACGCCAAGCGTTTTATCGCTCAAGCGCATCAACGCGGGTTGCGGGTCATCACCGAGCTGGTGATCAACCACACCTCCGACCAGCACCCCTGGTTCCAGCGCGCGCGCAAGGCCAAGCCGGGTTCGGCGGCGCGGGATTTCTATGTGTGGTCCGACGACGACCAGAAATACGATGGCACCCGGATCATTTTCCTCGACACCGAAAAGTCCAACTGGACCTGGGACCCGGTCGCCGGCCAGTATTTCTGGCACCGTTTTTACTCCCATCAGCCCGACCTGAACTTCGATAACCCGCAAGTCATGAAGGCGGTGCTGTCGGTGATGCGGTACTGGCTCGACATGGGTATCGATGGCTTGCGCTTGGACGCCATTCCCTACCTGATCGAGCGTGATGGCACCAACAATGAGAACCTCCCCGAAACCCACGCGGTGCTCAAGCAGATCCGTGCGGAAATCGACGCCCATTACCCTGACCGCATGCTGCTGGCGGAGGCCAACCAGTGGCCGGAAGACACGCAGCTTTACTTCGGCGAACAAACGGGCGATGACGGCGATGAATGCCATATGGCCTTTCACTTCCCACTGATGCCGCGCATGTACATGGCACTGGCCCAGGAAGACCGTTTCCCCATCACCGATATTCTGCGCCAGACCCCGGAGATCCCCGCCAATTGCCAATGGGCGATTTTCCTGCGCAATCATGATGAGCTGACCCTGGAAATGGTCACCGACAAAGAGCGTGACTATCTGTGGAATTACTACGCGGCCGACCGTCGTGCACGGATCAACCTGGGGATCCGTCGGCGCCTGGCGCCGCTGATGGAGCGCGACCGCCGCCGGATCGAGTTGCTCAACAGCCTGCTGCTGTCGATGCCCGGCACGCCGACCCTGTATTACGGCGACGAAATTGGTATGGGTGACAATATCTACCTCGGCGACCGCGACGGGGTGCGTACGCCCATGCAGTGGTCCATCGACCGTAACGGCGGGTTCTCGCGTGCCGACCCGGCCAGCCTGGTGTTGCCGCCGATCATGGACCCGCAATACGGCTACCTCTCGGTCAACGTCGAAACCCAGACCCAAGACCCGCATTCATTGCTGAACTGGACCCGGCGCATGTTGGCGGTGCGCAAGCAGTCCAAGGCGTTCGGCCGGGGTAGCTTGAAAATGCTCTCGCCGAGCAACCGCCGCATTCTGGCTTACACCCGCGAATACACGGGGGAAGACGGAAGTACCGAAATCATCCTGTGTGTGGCCAACGTGTCACGCAGCGCCCAGGCCGCCGAGCTGGACCTGTCGGCGTTCGCCGGCATGGTGCCGGTGGAGATGCTCGGGGGCAACGCGTTCCCGCCCATCGGCCAACTGCATTTCCTGCTGACCTTGGCGCCCTATGGTTTCTATTGGTTCGTGCTGGCGGCGCAGAACCAGATGCCCAGTTGGCATGTGGAACCTGCGCAAAGCATGCCCGACTTCACCACCCTGGTACTGAAAAAACGCATGGAAGAATTACTCGAAGAACCGTGTCGCACCACCCTGGAACAGACCGCGCTGCCGACTTGGTTGCCCAAGCGGCGTTGGTTCGCCGGCAAGGACGCGACCATCGACCGTGTGCATATTGCCTATGGCGTACGTTTCGGCGATCCCGCGCACCCTGTACTCCTCAGCGAAATCGACGTGACCAGTGGCGGCCAGGTCAGCCGTTACCAGTTGCCGTTCGGCTTCTTGCCCGAAGACCAGTTCACCAGCGCCTTGCCCCAGCAACTGGCCATGGCCCGCGTACGCCGGGCGCGTCAGGTTGGGCTGGTGACCGACGCGTTCAGCCTTGAGCACTTTGTGCGCGCCGTGATCCAGGGGTTGCAGGCCGGTTCGGTGCTGAATACCGCAGAAGGCGATCTGCGGTTCGAAGCCACCGAGCATCTGGGCAGCCTGGGGCTGACGGAGAGCGCCGAGGTGCGCTATCTCTCGGCCGAGCAGTCCAACAGCTCGGTGGTGGTGGGTGAACACCTGGTACTCAAGCTGATCCGCAAGGTCAGCAGCGGCGTGCACCCGGAACTGGAGATGAGTGCTTACCTGACCGCCGCCAACTACCCCAATATCTCGCCGCTGTTGGGCTCGGTGATCCGCCGCGATAGCCAAGGCCAGGACAACCTGTTGATGATCGCCCAAGGCTATTTGAGTAACCAGGGCGATGCCTGGGCCTGGACGCAAAACAACCTGGAGCGGGCGCTTCGCGATGAGCTGGCGCAGGCCGTGTCCGAACAGGAGCAGCATTACAATGCCCTCGGCGAACTCAAGGACTTCGCCGGTTTGCTGGGGCAACGCCTGGGTGAAATGCACCAGGTACTGGCCAAGCCGACCGCCAACCCAGACTTCAAGCCTGAAGCCACCACGCTCAAGCACACCCAGGCCTGGGCCAAGGATGTCGGCGCACAAATCGAGCGTGCGCTGCAATTGCTCAAGCTTCATCAACAACAGTTGAACCCCGCCGACCAGGCGTTGGTCAGTGAACTGCTGGCGCAGAAAAAAGCCATTGCCGGGCATGTCCAGGCGCTGGCGAGAGCCACGGCGGGCGGGCTGCGGATTCGCGTGCATGGCGATTTGCATCTGGGCCAGGTGCTTGTGGTCAAGGGGGATGCGTTCCTGATCGATTTTGAAGGGGAACCCGCGCGGCCGTTGCATGAACGGCGTGGCAAGCACAGCCCCTACAAAGATGTGAGCGGCGTGTTGCGCTCCTTTGATTACGCGGCGGCGATGGCCCTGAATGTGCAGGGGCAAGGCGTGGATAACTCGCCTGAAGCCGAGCAGGCGCGCAAACGCGTGACCGATCGCTACCTCAAGGAGGCCAGGCAAGCGTTCACCGAGGCTTATCAGGTGGCGACGTCTACACTGGCGCATGACTGGCAGGATGCCGGTGGCCAGGATGCAGCGCTGACGTTGTTCAGCCTGGAGAAGGCCGCGTACGAAGTAGCCTACGAAGCGGAAAACCGCCCGAGCTGGTTGCCGGTGCCCTTGCAGGGGCTGCACAGCTTGCTCAATGGGCTTGTACCTATATCGAAAAATGCACGCGGTGGAGAGATGTCATGAGTTATACGCACAAAGAACCGCTGCAGCCCAAGTTGACTGCAATGCCGGCGTCCAGGGACGTCGAAGCGCTGGTGCGCGCCGAGCACCCGGACCCGTTCTCGATCCTGGGGCCGCACGATGACGAACAAGGTGGCCAATTCATCCGCGCATTTTTGCCGCAGGCCCTGAGTGTCCAGGTACTCAGCCGTGATAGCGGCGAGCCGATCGGCAGCCTGGATCAAACCCAGGTGCCGGGGCTGTTTGTCGGGCAGTTCGGCACGCGCCAGGCCTATCTGCTGAAAATCCACTGGGCCGGTGGTGAACAGATCACCGAAGACCCTTACAGTTTCAGCCAGTTGCTCCTCGGGGAAATGGACCTGTACCTGTTTGCCGAAGGCAATCATCGTGACCTGGGCAGTTGCCTGGGCGCCCAGGTGACCACGGTCGATGGTGTGCAGGGCGTGCGTTTTGCCGTGTGGGCACCGAATGCACGGCGCGTATCGGTGGTGGGCGATTTCAACATCTGGGACGGCCGTCGCCACCCGATGCGCCTGCGCCATCCTTCGGGCGTATGGGAAATCTTTATTCCACGCCTGCAACCGGGCGCGGCGTACAAGTTCGAGATACTCGGCGCCCACGGGATTCTGCCGCTCAAGGCCGACCCCATGGCCCTGGCCACCCAGCTGCCGCCGGACACGGCATCCAAAGTCGCGGCCCCCTTGCAGGTGGACTGGCAGGACCAGGCGTGGATGCAGTCACGCAGCGAACGGCAGAAGAGCAGCGCCCCGTTGTCGATCTACGAGCTGCATGTGGGCTCCTGGCAATGCGAGCTGGACGAGGCGGGCGAAGTAGCCCGCCAATACGGCTGGCGTGAACTGGCCGAGCGGTTGATTCCCTATGTGCAGTCACTGGGCTTCACCCATGTCGAGTTGATGCCGATCATGGAGCATCCGTTCGGCGGCTCGTGGGGCTATCAGGCGTTGTCGCAGTTCGCACCGAGCGCCCGATTCGGTTCGCCGGAGGATTTCGGCTATTTCGTCAATGCCCTGCACCAGGCGGATATCGGGGTGATCCTGGATTGGGTGCCGGCGCATTTTCCTACCGATGCCCATGGCTTGGCGCAATTCGACGGCACGGCGCTGTACGAATACGCCAACCCCCTGGAAGGCTTCCACCAGGACTGGGACACCCTGATCTACAACCTGGGGCGTACCGAGGTCCATGGCTTCATGCTGGCTTCGGCCTTGCACTGGCTCAAGCACTTTCACGTCGATGGGCTGCGAGTGGATGCGGTGGCGTCGATGCTGTACCGCGACTATTCCCGCAAGGCCGGCGAATGGGTGCCCAACCGCCACGGCGGTCGGGAGAACCTGGAAGCCATCGACTTCCTGCGCCACTTGAACGATGTGGTCGCACTGGAGGCGCCAGGGGCGCTGGTGATCGCCGAGGAGTCCACCGCTTGGCCGGGCGTCAGCCAGCCCACCCAACAGGGCGGCCTGGGTTTCAGCTACAAATGGAACATGGGCTGGATGCACGATTCGCTGCATTACATCCAGCAAGACCCGGTGTACCGCGCTCACCATCACAACGAACTGAGTTTCGGCCTGGTGTATGCCTGGTCCGAGCGCTTTATCCTGCCGATCTCCCACGACGAAGTGGTGCACGGTAAACACTCGCTGATCGACAAGATGCCCGGTGATCGCTGGCAGAAGTTCGCCAACCTGCGGGCCTACCTGAGTTTCATGTGGATGCACCCGGGCAAGAAACTGCTGTTCATGGGCTGCGAGTTCGGCCAGTGGCGCGAGTGGAACCACGACCAGCAACTGGACTGGTACTTGTTGCAGTACGCCGAGCACAAAGGTGTGCAGAAGCTGGTGGGTGACCTGAACCGACTGTACCGCGAGGAGCCGGCGCTGCACGAACAGGACGATGTACCCCAGGGCTTCCAGTGGCTGATCGGCGACGACGCGATCAACAGCGTCTATGCCTGGCTGCGCTGGAGCAAGGAGGGCCGGCCGGTTCTGGTAGTTGCTAACTTCACCCCCGTGCCGCGCGAAGCTTATAGCGTTGGCGTACCGTTTGCCGGGCGTTGGAGCGAGGTGATCAACAGTGACGCCGACACCTACGCCGGCTCCAACTATGGCAATGGGGGCGCCGTGTTCACCCAGGAGGAACCACGCCATGGGCAACCGGTGTCGCTGTCGTTGAATTTGCCGCCGCTGGGGGTGTTGATTTTGCGTCCTGAAGGGCTTTGAGGGCTCTGGCATCGGAGAGACGGTTGTCCCAGCTGCTGGCCGGATGCCACAATGCTGGCTTTATCATGGCAATCGAAGCAGGCTGACTTCATGAGCAACCTTGGGCATGGGCTGGACCCGGATTGCGTGATCGAAGAGCAGGTGCGAACGGACCGTTTGCACCAGCTGTTTCGCCAATCGTTCGCCGCGATCTTCGGCAGTTTCCTCGGCGCCGCCATGCTCTGCTGGCTGTGTTGGGACCGCTTCAACCACCAGGTCATGCTGATCTGGTTGGTGGCGTTGTCGGTGTCCTCACTGTTGCGCCTGAAAATGTTCATGGACTGGTTTCGTTGCCCTGATATCGACCGTACGCCCGCACGCTGGGAACGACGTTATGCGGTCACGTTGATGTTGTCGGCCGGGATCTGGGGCATGGGCGCGTTGGCGGTGATGCCCCCCGACGACCGTGTGTCCCAGGTGCTGGTGATGTTGTTCACGGTGGGCATGTCGGTCAGTGCGGTTTCGTGTTATTCGGCCTATCGCTACATGACCCTGGGCGCCATGGCCCTGGTGTTATTGCCATGTACGCTGTGGTTGCTGTTTCAGCCGACCCTGATGCAAGTGGGGGTGGCAATCGCAGTGCTGGTGTTTTCGACCTTCGTGGTCAGCGCTACGCGTAAATTTTCCGATGCCCTGGAAAAGGCCTTTCGCCTGACCCGGCAAATGGAGCGCGCCCATAACGCCTCCACACGGGCCGCCCAGACTGACGAGCTGACCGGGCTGATGAATCGCCGTGCGTTCTTCGAACACGCCCAGCAGCGGTATGCGCAATGTCGCGATAACCAGCAGCCGGTGTGCGCATTGATGATGGACATGGACCATTTCAAGAGTGTCAACGACACCTACGGCCACCAGGCCGGTGATCACGTGCTGCGGCAGATTGGTGGGGTGATCAGTGCATCGTTTCGCCATTCGGATGTATATGGCCGCCTCGGCGGCGAAGAGTTTGCGGTGTTGCTGCCCAACACGTCGCTGGAAACCGCGCGCGATATCGCCGAGCAATTGGTCAAGACGATTTCCGGGCTGACGGTCGAACCGGTGCAGGGCCTGACGGCCAGTCTCGGCGTGGCCCTTGTACGCAGCCCCGATCAGGACCTGCACAGCTTGATGAACAGCGCAGACAAGGCGCTGTATCGCGCCAAGGCCATGGGGCGTAACCAAGTGGCTGTGGCGGAGTGGGGCGTGGCGGAGTAGGGCTCAGTCCCGGCGCATCGATTTGGCCAGCGTCCATGCCACCTGATCGGCGGAATAGGGCTTGGCCAGGAATTCGAAGCCCTCATAGCCACTGTCGGCCAGCTCTTCGCTGTAGCCTGAGGTGAGCACCACCGGCAGGTCCGGCCGTCGCTGGCGCAGCAGCTTGGCCATGGCCACGCCCGTCATGCCGGGCATCACCACATCCGAAAAGATGCCGTCGAAGGCCATCGCGTCCTCACCCGCCAGCGCCAGTGCCTGTTCGGCATCGGTAGCCCAAGTGGTCCGGTAGCCCAGGTCCTGGAGGATCTGGTTGGCGAAACGGCCGACTTCGAGGTTGTCTTCGACGATCAGGATATGCCCCATGGCCATGTCCCGCAGTGGGCTGTGTGCCAGGTCCTGCGCCGTGTTCTGGGAGACCGGCGCTTCCACCTCGGGCAGGTAGAGGGTAAACACTGTGCCTTGGCCCAGGGTGCTGGCCACGTCGATGTTACCGCCGGACTGCTTGGCAAACCCGAACACCTGGGACAGGCCCAAACCTGTGCCTTTGCCGACGGCCTTGGTGGTAAAGAACGGTTCGAAAATACGCTCGAACGTTTCACGCGGGATGCCCGTGCCCGTGTCGGTGAGGGACACCGTCACGAACGGCTGTTGGACTGGGGCATCGCCACGGATGCGCGGCAGCGCTGAGACGCGCGCGACGCGCAGGGTCAGGGTGCCTTGGCCACCCATGGCATCGCGTGCGTTGAGGGCAATGTTGATCAGCGCAGTCTCGAACTGGCTGGCGTCGACACACACATGGCAGGGACGCCCAGGCACTTCGACCTGCACATGAATGCGTGAACCGGTGACGCTTTCGAGCATCTCGCCGATATTTTGCACGCGCCGGCTCAGGTCGAAGGCTTCCGGGTTCAGCGGCTGGCGGCGGGCGAACGCAAGCAACTGGCTGGTGAGCTTGCTGGCCCGCTCGACGGTGTCGGAGACGGCGCCGAGGTAGCGCCGGCGGCGTTCCTCGGACAGCCCTGGCTGGCGCAGAAAATCCACGGACGAGCGAATGATCGTCAGCAAATTGTTGAAGTCGTGAGCCACGCCACCGGTCAATTGGCCGATGGCTTCGAGCTTTTGCGATTGGTGCAGCGCGGCTTCAGCCTGGGTGAGTGCGAGGGTGCGCTCTTGCACCCGTTGTTCCAGGGTGGCGTTCAGTTCGGTGATGGCCGCCAACCCTTCGCGCACGGCAGCGTCGGCGCGTACGCGTTCGATATGTGCCCAGGAGCGTTCGGTGACTTCACCCACCAGCGCCAGGTCATATGGCGACCAGACGCGCTGGGTTTTGTGATGCACCGCCATCAGGGCCGTCAGGCGACCCTGCTTGATCAGCGGGAAGCACACCGTCGCCGTGGCGCCCAGGGCCTGGTAGCGGGCCGACTCCTCGGGCGTGAACTCTATCCGGTTGTCGCGAATCACCAGGGGTTCGCCCGAGTGCAGTTTGCGTACTGCGCGTGCCCCGAACGAGGCCAGGCGATAGCGCCCGACAATGCTGGGCGAACCGGGCGCGGCCCAGTTGCCGCGAATGGTGAAACCGTCTTCATCGGCATCCATATCGGCATAGGCGCAATTGGAGACCTGCAAGTGCTCGGCCAGCAGGCGCGTGGTGATGCTCATGATCGCCTGCGCGTCGGTGGCGCCGGCCACGGCATTGCCGATGGCATCCAGCGCGGCGAGGCGGCGGGCGAGGAAGACGGTGGTGGTGGTTTCGGTGACGGTGTCGAGCAGGCCCACGACCTTGCCTTGGGAGTCGCGGATCGGGCTGTAGCAAAAGGTGAAATACGCCTGCTCAGGGCCGGCGCCACGCTCGATCACCAGGGGATAGTTTTCGATGTAGGTGGCATGGCCTTGATAGGCCGCGTCGGCGATCGGGCTGATTTCGTGCCAGGCCTCTTGCCATATCTCACTGAACGAGCGTCCGAGGGCAAACGGCTTGTCGCCCAGAATCGGCACAAAGGCGTCATTGTACAGCGTCGTCAGGGACGGCCCCCAGACGATGGCCTGCGGGAAGCTTGAAGCAAAGCACAGCGCGACCGTGGTCTTGAGCACGTCCGGCCATTGCTCCAGTGGCCCCAGCGGAGTACTGGCCCAATCATGGCGGCGCACCTGCTCGGCCATGTCGCTGCTGCTTTGCAGCCAATTCATCATTGCACTAACACCTTGTTTGCCACGTACTGTCGATGCCTGAAAGGCAGCCTGACAAGCAACAGACCGGAATCAGCGCGGCCAGTTCAGCGCGATTATCCAGGAGGTGGCAATTTGATGTCGCTTTTTATTTGAGTCGGCAGAAGCCCGGCATGCCGGGCTTGTGTACCGTTACTGTTGTGCGCCGAAATCCGCCGTCCAGTAGATCCCCGCATCACTCTTCGGGTCCATGGCGTAGGCCGCACCCAGCTCGCGGAATTGCGGGTTCATCAGGTTGGCGCAATGCCCTGGGCTGGCGAGCCAACCGTCTACCACCTTGCGTGGCGTATCGAGGCCGGCGGCGATGTTTTCGCCGATGTTCTTCGCGCTGTACCCGGCCAGCTCGGCCCGATCGCCCGGAGTGCGGCCGTCGTGGTCCAGGTGGTCGAAGAAGTTGCCGTTGGCCATGTTGCGGGTATGACTGTTGGCGGCCCCCGCGAGGTCGTCGTTCCACGTCAGTGGCGTGGTCGCGTTGAAGGCCTGGGTGCCGCACTGGCGCGCCTGGGCGCGGGCGGTATTGATCAGGTTGAGCAGTTGCTTGCCTTCGGTCGACCAGTCACCCAGGCCGCTGGTCAGCAGCGGTCGGGCCAGCACGATGCGCCAGTCCTGGCCGCTGTTGCTCACGCCGATGTCGACGAATTGCGGGTCCAGCACTACGCGGCAGAAGCTCTCGCGCACGGCTTTCATCGCCGCTTGCGCATCCTTGGGCCCGGACAGGCTGATGGCCTGCACGTTGACCATCGGATACGCCGCCCGCGCCAGCGATTGCTGCAAATCGCCGACGTTGGTCGCCGGCAGTACCAGCCGTGTGTCGCTGGTCAGCGGCGGCAGTTCCTGGGAACCCTGGTCACCACAGCGTTGCACCTGGCTGCGGTACTGGTTGATCTGTTGTACCAACTGACTTTCTTCATTCGCCATCGCGCTGGCGCAGAACACCGTAGTGGCGGCCAGCGTCGTCAGGCCCATCATCAATGACAGAACGCGCATGGACGTTACCCTTGAGCTTGAAAGTGCCCATGATGCGCGATCCGGGTGCATCCATGCACCCATTGATCTGAACTTTTTGCCTCAGTTCTTGAATGTCGAGTGTTTGCGACCCTGGTCGCACAAGGCGAACACCACTACCAGCAACGCCGAAACAGCGAGGATGATCACCACGCCATCGGTGGAGTGGGTGGCCGACGCCGCCACCATTGACAGCGCACCCAAGGGTGCCAGGCCGCCGGCGATGGCGGTGCCGATTTCACGTCCGGTGCCGAAGCCCGAGGAGCGCGTCTGGGTCGGGAACTGGCGGCTCAGGAACGAGCCCTGCGGGGCAAACATCATCGGTGCGAGAATGCCGGTGCCAACGCCGATGGCGAGGTAGATCATCAGGCTTTCGCCACTGTTGAGCAGGGCCAGGAACGGGTAGGCGAACAGCAGCGAAAACACCCCGCCGAGCATCAGTACGGTCTTGCTGCTCCACTGGTCGCACAGCCAGCCGAAGCAGGGCACCGCGACGATGGCGATCAGGCTGGCGATCGTCACCGACAATGAGGTGACATGCACATCGACACCTTTGAACTGGGTCAGGTAGGCCAGGGAGAAGGTCTTGAAGATGTAGCTCAGGGCGTTATAGCCAACGGCCACAAAGAACACCACCGCCAGCCCCTTCAGGTCGTTCTTGAACAAGGCCTTGAGCGGCGAAGCCTTGACCTTGGCGGCCTCTTGGCTCAGTTCCTTGAACTGCGGGGTTTCCGGAATGCTGTTACGCACCCACAGGCCGATCCCCACCAGCACGATGCTGCACACGAACGGAATGCGCCAGCCTCCGGCCAGCAGGAACTCATTGCCGTTCATGGTGAGCAAGTACACGGTGAGTGACGACAGCAACAGGCCCAGGTTCAGGCCCAGCGCCGGCCACGCCCCCTGGCTGCCGCGTTTGCCCTGGGAGGCGTGTTCATAGGACGTCACTGCGGCACCCGACAGCTCGGCACCGGCGCCCAGGCCTTGAATGATGCGGATAAACACCAGCACGATCGGCGCCCAGATACCGATGGAGGCGTAACTGGGGATCAGGCCGATCAGTGTGGTACACACGCCCATCAGGCAGAAGGTCAGCACCAGCACTTGCTTGCGGCCGAACTTGTCGCCCAGGTAACCAAACAGGATGCCGCCGAACGGGCGGGCGATAAAACCGATGGCGAAGGTGGAGAACGCCATCAGCGAGGCGGTCTTCGGGTCGCTGTTATCGAAGAAAATCTTCGAGAACACAATCGCCGCCATGGTGGCGTACAGGTAGAAGTCATACCACTCCAGCATGGAGCCGAAGATGGTCGCGGCGGCGACTTTGCGCAGGCGTTTGCGGGTTTGCTCGGGCGTTTCGTGGGTGGCGATAGAGACGGGGGCCGTCATGCTGTACTTCCTTCTGAGTCTTTATAGTTATTGTCAAATGGACGCGTATTGCCGGGTGCTACTGGGGAGTGAACAGGCGGTCGGCGATCATTGCGCCGATGGGCATGGCTGACGTGGCGGCCGGCGAGGGCGCGTTGCAGACGTGCAGCATTCGTGGGGTTTGGGCGAACAGGAAGTCGTGCACCAGGCTACCGTCGCGCATCACCGCCTGGGCGCGAATACCGGCTTCGCAGGGCAACAGGTCGTCGAGGGTCAGCGATGGGCAGTATTTGCGGCACTGCTCCAGATAGCCGGACTTGAACAGTGAGTTCTTCATCTCGGTGGTGCCCGAGCCGAGGTTTTGCCAGAGGGTTTTCCAGAAGCCGGGGAAACTGGCGTACTGCGCCACGTCGCGCCAGTTCACCGAGAACTTGCGGTAGTTCTCGCGGCCCAGGCCCAGCACCGCGTTCGGGCCGACGGTCACGCTGCCGTCGATCATGCGGGTCAGGTGCACGCCGAGAAACGGCAACTCCGGGTCAGGAATCGGGTAGATCAGATGGTTGACGAGGGTGTTTTTCGACGCGGGCAGGCGGAAGTACTCGCCACGGAACGGGATGATCTGGTGATTGATCGCTACCCCGGCCAGGGTGGCCAGACGATCCGACTGCAAGCCGGCGCAGACCACCAGGTGCCGAGCCTGCCAGGTTTCGCCGAGGGTGCTGACGCTGACTTTGTCGGTGTCCTCGTGGATCGCGGTGACGGTGCGTTCCAGGCAGATCTCGCCGCCGCCGCGACGGATCACTTGGGCCATGGTTTCGCACACCTGGCGGTAGTCGACGATGCCGGTGGCGTCGAGAAACAGCGCGCCCAGGCCGACGATGTTCGGTTCGCGCTGACGCAACTGGTCGGCGTCCAGGCGTTCGACGTGCATGCCGTTGAGCTGGGCGCGGGCGTACAGCGCTTCCATCCGCTGCATTTCCAGGGCGCTTGAGGCCACCAGCATCTTGCCGCACACCTCGAACTTGATGCCGTGCTCGGTGCAGAACTGTTTGGTAGCTGCGGCGCCGCGCTTGCACAGGTCTGCCTTGAGGCTGCCTGGTGCGTAGTAGATGCCGGCGTGGATGACACCACTGTTGTGACCGGTCTGGTGCTTGGCCAGCACCGGTTCTTTTTCCAGGATCACCACCGAAGCGCCCGGTTGGCGCTTGAGCAGCTCCATCGCGGTGGCCAGGCCGACGATGCCGCCACCGATAATGCAAAAGTCGTGAATCATTGCGTGAAATACCTACCGTTATACATTTTGGTCTGCTTATCAGGTTGTCAGACTAATGTTTTTGTTAAAAAAAGGGCGTGTCCAGGACACGCTATTCATAGGATCAGGCGGTAGTCGGCAGTTCCAGGCTCAGGCGCCGGGCTGCGGCTCGCAAATGCGCCTCGGCACTGGCGGCGGCGCGTTGCGCATCACCGTCGGCAATCGCCTGGTAGAGCCGTTGGTGTTCCTGCGTCGCATCAGCGGAGCCGGTGGCAAAACGCGACGCCGAGTTTTCCCAGGCAGTCTTGCGGGCACTGGCCAACTGGCTACGCAGGAAGTCGTGGAAGGCCACGAAGTAGTCATTTTTACTGGCGTCGGCAATGGCGCGATGGAATTCCACATCGGCGATGGCGGCGGCTTCGAAGTTATCGCGGTTGTCCTGCATGGCTTGCAAGGCGCCTTTCATGCGCTGCAGGTCGGCCTCATCGCGGCGCCGGGCAGCGATTGAAGCGGCTTGGGTTTCGATCCACAGACGCACCTCGAACATTTGCGCCAGGTCCGGACGGCGGCCATCTTGCTGCGGAAAACGGAACACTGTGCCGGCCGGCGTCTGTGAAATGAACGAACCCAGGCCCCGTCGTGCGGTGATGACGCCATCGGCCTTGAGCTGTGCGATGGCTTCGCGCACCACGGAACGGCTGACGTTGAGCTGCTCGGCCAGTTGTTGCTCTGTGGGCATGCGGGACTCCGGCGGCAGTCGGCCGGAATCGATTTCTGCGCGAATTGCGCTGACAACCCGTACGACCAGCGAGTCGGGGCGTTGAAGCTCAAGCATGGGACAGCCTTGTTGATCAGGTTGTCAGACAATAGTCGTTACGATTTTATCTTGTCAATATTTGTGTCGTATTGCGACCGCCAACAGGATCAGCCCCAGCGCGACGCTGAAGGTCGCATGCAGGCCGTTGACGACCGATTGTGCGGGGGCATTCGTAACATCCGGCGCGGCCCAGGCAAACACTGCGCCGAGGGCCGAAGTGCCGATAATCAGGCCCAGGTTGCGCGACAGGTTCAGCAGGCCCGAGACCGTGCCTCGGTGGGTCGCGTGCACGTCGCTCATCACCGCGGTGTTGTTAGCCGCCTGGAACAGGCTGTAGCCGCAGGTCAAAACCACCAGTGCCGTCAGGTACGCCGGCAGGCCGCTGGCGCATGACAACAGCAGGGCGCCACAGAACAACAAGCCCAGGCCGGCAAGGGTCATGCGGCGGCTGCCGAAGTGGTCGGTGAGACGGCCCGCCGGTACGCCGGCGCAGGCCGCCACGCAGGGGCCAACGGCCATGGCCAGGCCCATCCAGGTCGCATCGAGCCCCAGGCCACGGGACAAATAAAACGGACCGACGACAAAGGTCGCCATGATCACGGCGGCAATCAGCGCGCTCATCGCCAGGCCGGCGCGCAACGGCCCGTCTGCCAGCGCGACACGCCAGCCCAGGCCGGTGGCATTCGATCTGCGCAGCCGATCAGCCGGCAGGTAGCGATAGGCGAGGGTGGTCGCCAGCATGCCCAATGGCAGGCCGACCAGAAACAGCGCCCGCCAACCCCACAGGCTGAGCAGTACTCCGCCGACGCTCGGACCCAGGGCGGTACCCAGCGCCGACATTGTGCCAAGCAACCCCATGACACGGCCCGTGTGCGCTTTGGTGACGGTGTCGCCGACCAGCGCCAAGGTCATTGCCATCATGCTCGCCGCCCCCAGCCCCTGCAGTCCCCGTGCGACCACCAGCCATGGCAGCGACGGCGCGGCCGCACACAACCCGCAGGCCAGCGCAAACAGCAGCAGCCCGATCAGCAATAAGCGTCGGCGCCCCACGCGATCACCCAGGCTGCCGGCCGCCACAATCACCGCCGTGATTGCCAGCAGATACACCAGTACCACCCACTGCACGGCATGAAATGACGTCTCGAACACCTGCGCCAACGAGGGTAAGCCGACATTGGCAATGCTGGTGCCGAGCGAGGCCAGCAACATGGACAAACACAGGCTCCAAAGAGCGCCTCGGGAGGAGGTCTGCATGGACGATTCCTTGAATGAATGCGGATGTCACCAATCTACGACCTCGTTTAACATGGCGGAAGGCGCATGGTTTGTAGTTAATACGTGCGTATAACGCCTTGTCAGGAGTGCCGATGCCCGATCTCAATCTGCTGATTACCCTGGACGTCTTGTTGAGCGAAGGCAGCGTCGCCGGTGCCGCCAAGCGCCTGGGCTTGAGCCCGTCGGCCATGAGCCGGGCACTGGCGCGTCTGCGCGAAACCACCGGCGACCCGTTGCTGGTCCGCGCCGGTCGCCGACTGGTGCCCACGCCACGTGCCCAGGCATTGCGCGAACAGGTCGGCAGCCTGGTGCAGCAGGCCCAAGGCGTGCTGCGCCCCGCACAATCCCTGGATATGCGCCGCGTGACGCGCAGCTTTACCCTGCGCACCAGCGAGGAGTTCGTCGAAAGCTTCGGCCCGGCGCTGCTCGCGCGCATCGGCCGGGACGCGCCGGGCGTGCGGCTGCGCTTCATCAATAAAACCGACAAACACACGGACTGGCTCCGCGACGGCAGTGTCGACCTGGAAACCGGCGTGGTCGACGCCGGCGCCGGCCCCGAGGTGCTGACCCAGGCGCTGTTTCGCGACCGGTTGATCGGGGTGGTGCGCAGCGGCCATCCGCTGAGCCAGGGTGAAATCAGCGCTGCGCGTTTTGCCGAAGGCGGCCACGTGTATGTCTCGCGGCGCGGCCAGGACCGTGGCCAGATTGACGATGCCCTTGAAGCGCAGGGCTTGAGCCGGCAGGTCTGCACGGTGGTGGCGGGGTTCTCCACCGCTGTCGCCCTGGCCCGCGCCAGCGATCTGATCGCCAGCGTGCCCGAACGCTACACGGCCAATCAGCCCGAGGGGCTGTTCCGGTTTACCTTGCCGGTTGCGCTACCGCCTTTCACCGTGGCGATGCTCTGGCACCCACGTCAGGACGCCGACCTGGCCCATCGCTGGCTGCGCGGCTGTTTGCGTGAGGTGTGCCTGCAACAGGTACAATCGCCGTTGCCTTGACGCGAAACCCCAGGAATTTGCATGTTCAGCCTTACCCGTTACACCACGCCGTGCCCCGAAGCCATCAATGGCCAGATCCTGCAGATGGTGGTGGACAACCTCACCGACATCAGCAGTGTCGCGCTGCCGCCGAGCAACTTGCTCTACAACATCTACCAATACGCCATCGGTTTTGAGGTGCACCTGTACCTGGAGGCCTTGGATGGGGCAAAGGGCATTGCCGTCGAACTGGTCGTGGCGATGGAAGAGGAACGGGTGGTGGGCTTTTGCCTCTATCTGCCGGTGAAGGATGATCCGCACGCCTGCGGCATTGCCTTCATGGCCGTGCAAGCCGGGTATCGGCGCCAGGGGATCGCGCGGGCGATGCTGCAGGACGTACTCGCACGCTATCCCCATGCCGAGCTGGCGTGCGCCGTGGAAAAGGTCGCGACCTTCGAGGCCATGGGGTTTCAAGTGCGTGGTGCGCGTGGCACGCAGGTGCTGATGAACACTCGCGACTATGGCACCGACGGCCTGATGGGCGTGCTGGATGTCGCGGCCATCTACCGCTCGTTGGAAGTGCGGCAGATTCACACCTACCTGCTGCAAAAACACGGCAAGCGCGCCATGGTCGATGCCGAGAAGCAGCGCGATCGCCATCTGGATCAATTGGCGCGCAAGGTGCAGTTGTTTCTACAGGCTCGCGGTTGAAACTCACGCCCTTGCGGCAGATGTGCATTCAACTGCGATTGACCATCGCCAGAATCGTCGCCAGCAGTTCCTGTTGCGCCTCTTCACGGCTGAGTTCGCCGCTGGCGGCGGCCTGGGACAGGGCTTCCGCTGCCCCCAGCATGGCCCGCAGCCCGGCTTGGGAGACCTGCTTGCCAGGAGCGAATGGTGACAGCGCCTCACGGCATTTATCGAGGAAGATCGCCTCGTATCGTCGCTTGAGCGCCTCCAGTTCCGGCGAGCTGCTGAGTGCGGCGATCACCCCGGGAATCTCCCGCCCCTGCAATAACACGCAATCGACGTAACACGCGGCGATCACCCCGGCCCGATCTTCCAGGGTAGCCGCGCTGGCTTCGATGGCCTCGGCAAAAAGCTGATTCTGCCGCCCGTCAAAATCTTCATACAGTGCAGCCAACAACCCCGCCCGCGTGACGAAATGGTCATACACCACCGGCTTGGTGACACCTGCCAGTTCCGCCAGGCGACCCAGCGTGAGCGCGTCGGTGCCTTCTTCGCGCACCAGTTGCCAGGCCACGTCGAGCAATTGGCGAAAGCGATCTTCGCGAGACAAGCGTCGACGTGGGGCAGGGGATTCATGACTTGACATGCTTATATACCAAACGTAACTTACTAGAGGTAACTTACTAAAAGTAATTTAGGTGCAGCCTAAACCGAAAGGGAGTCATTGTCATGCACGCTTTGATCGTTGTTGCTCACCACGACCCGGCATCGCTCACTCACAGCCTGGCGGCGCAGGTCGCTGCTGGCCTCACCGCGTCCGGGCACAGCTATGAAATCGCTGACCTTGCGGGCGAAGGCTTCGATCCGCGCTATACCCTGGCCGATCACCAAGTGCATCGCGCCCGCGCCACCCCACCGGCTGACGTGCTTGCCGAACAGGCGCGTATCGACCGCGCGGATGCGTTGGTGCTGGTGTTTCCGATTTATTGGTGGTCGTTGCCGGCTTTGCTCAAGGGCTGGGTGGACCGCGTGTTCGTCAACGGTTGGGCGATCGACTACGGCCCGGATTTGCCGGTGGTGAAAAAGCTGCGCCATGTGCAGGTGCACTTGCTCGCAGTCGGTGCGGCGGATGAGGGGGCGTTTGAGCGGCACGGTTACGCCCAGGCCATGCGCACGCAAATCGACTACGGCATCTTTGATTACTGCGGGGCGCAGGTGGTGACATCGCAGCTGTTGCTGGAATCGGAAAGTGGCACTGCGCAGGCGCATTTGCAGACGGCGAAGGCCATCGGGCAGAGGGTGTTTGAGGACGAGCCGGTCGCCAGCTGATTCAGCCTTCGCGAAACAGGTCGTGGGCATCCAGCAAGCGGTAGGCAATTTCCGGGCGTTTCTCCATGCCGCGACGAATCGCCGCCGGGATCGCCTGCCGGGTCTTGCGACACATGCCGGGCAGTTCATCGATGACGATCTGGATCCCGCGCATGCTCTTGACCTCGGTATGCCCCGGCGCGATATGCAGGCGGATGCCCAATAACTCGTACATCCGCTGTTGCATGTGTTCCAGGTCTTGCAGGCTCTTGAGGTCTTCGAGGCGTTCGATCAGGCGTTTCTCTTCCTGGCGCGTCAGATGCAGGATACGTAAGTCGGCACCGGGCACGTCCAGCAATTGTTCGCGATCGCAAACGCAGGCGCCGGGTGGGCAGGGTTGGCGAATTGTCATGTGCACGACCTCCCCATTCCGACGCCGCCGGCTTCAGTAGCTCAGCGTAACCCCAAGGCTACCCAGGGCCTTCCAGTATTCAGGATAGGTCTTGGCCACGCAGTCGGGGTCTTGGATGCGGATACCCGAGACTTTCAGCCCGGCCAGGGCAAAGCACATGGCGATGCGGTGGTCGGCGTGGGTGTCGATCAGCGCCGTGCATGCGGTGCCGGCGAGTGCCGGGTCGCTTGCCACCAACAGATCGTCGCCTTCGATGGTCGCCAGGCCCGGGCGGATTTCGTTGAGGCCGTCGTGCAGGGCCTGTACGCGGTCGCATTCTTTCACGCGCAGGTTGGCCAGTTCCGTGAAGCGGACCGGCGTGTTGTTGAAGGCGGCGAGCACCGCCAGGGTCGGGATCGCGTCCTGCATCTGCGAGCCGACCACCTCGGCCTGCATGTTCGGGAATTGCGCGATCACGGCCTGGGCCTTGGCGTCCGGCTGGGTGAAGTCCTGCGCCGCCACGCCGATATCGATGCGACCACCGGTCAACACTTCAGCCGCCCACAGATAGGTGGCGGCGGAGGCGTCGGGTTCGATCAGGTAGTCATGCGCGGCATAGCCGGTCGGAGCCACGCGCCAGGTGCTGTCGTCGACCACCTCGACCTGCGCGCCGAAGGCCCGCATGCAGTCCAGGGTCAGGTCCACGTAGCCACGGGCGCCGATGTCCTTGCCGGTCAACGCCACGTCAATCGGTGCTTCGCCGCAGGCCGCGAGCATCAGCAGGGCCGACACGTACTGGCTGGACAAACCGCCATCGATCTCGAAACGCTTGGCTTGCACCTTGCCCACGCCGTGCACCGTCACCGGCGGGCAGCCGGTGGGGCTGTCGACGCGGATACCGTTCTGGCCAAGGGTCGCCAGCAGCGGGCCGATCGGGCGTTTTTGCATATAGTCGTCGCCGGTCAGTACCACGGTGCCTTGCACGGTGGCCACGGCGGCGGTGAGAAAACGCATGGCGGTGCCGGCATTGCCGAGGAACAACGGTTGTGCAGGCAGCTGCAATTTGCCCGTGCTGGTGACGACAAAGGTGGTGTCGTCCGGCTCATCGATGGTCACGCCCATCTGGCGCAGCGCCACCGACATATGGCGGGTGTCATCGCTCTTCAGCGCACCACTCAAGCGGCTGGTGCCCTTGGCCAGGGCCGCCAGCAACAGGGCGCGGTTGGTAATGGACTTGGAGCCGGGGGGCGCGACCTTGCCGTTCAGGGGGAAGTTGGGCGGTGTCACGGTCACGGTTTTCTGCGAACTCAAGGTACAAGGCTCCTGGTCAAGGCAAGGTGGCTGGCGCGGCCAACGGGCGGACCCGAATAATCGGGTATAGGCGCGGTGCTTGTCGAGCGGGGATCACCGCCGAGCGGTATTTTCCGCAGTGCAGTCGGTGCTCGGGTGGTTCAGGCCGCTACCGGTCCCAGGACAAGAGCTGTAGGTGGATGCCCCCTTGCAAGGTAGGCACATACCCAAATCCGACGCAGGACAAATGCGTCTGCTCAATGGGACGTGCGTGCCATGTAACTTTTCCTACGCTGTGGCTCGGTGGACAAGCGCGGGTGGTGGGGTAAGTTCAGGTCGCTCCCCATCCCGGGGAGTTTTCAATCAAGGAGTGACTGAAATGAACAAACCCCAGACTCAACTCAAGCATGGTCGCGTCGTGACCCCGGCCAGCCGTGGCTCGGTTGCGGTGGAACGCGGGCTGCTAGGCAACTGGCAAGTCAACGAGATGGAAGGTGGCAAGAACTTCCCGGCACTCAACGCCGGGCCGTTCCCCACGCCCTATCAAACCGATGACCAGAGTGTCACGCCGCCTGCCGATGGACACATCCTGAGCGGCGGCAAGACTGACGATCGCGACTGCCTCAACTTCACCGATGAAGAGATGAGCAAGAAGCTCAATACGCCGTTTACCTGGCCGTTGTTGAACGTCGAGGCCGGCCAGGTGTTCAAGGTGCAGTGGGAATACACCGCGCCCCACGTCACCCGGGGCTACCGCTGGCTTATCACCAAGGATGGCTGGGACCCGAAACAGCGCATCAGCCGCGCTCAGTTGGAAGCCAAGCCGTTTTTCGAGGATTTCTACACCCAAGTGCCGTACTACCAACATGCCGACGCGCTCAAAGCCAAGGTCGAGCATCAGGTGACGCTGCCCAAGGGCAAGAAGGGCCGGCACGTGGTGGTGCTGATGTGGATCGTGGCCAACACCGGCAATGCGTTCTACCAGGCGTTTGATCTGGACTTCAAATAGGCCGGCTTAACGCTTGGCCAACCAGTAATCATGTAGCGCCCGCGCAGCCGGTTCGATTTCGCTGACCCGCTGTTGATGGGCGCCTACATCCAGGTCTGCCGGCAACTCGAAGTTATCCTGCTCGGCGCACCAGGAGATCTTCTCCAGCGCCGCGGCTTCGGCAGCCGGCAACTCTGGCCAGTTGCCGATGGCCGCACCACGGATGTAACCAAAGCACCACTCTTCGGCGAGCGTGACGGCTTGGCCCTGATGTTCGGTGTCATCGAAACGTGCCTTGAACGCCTGGGCGTCGGTCGCCAACTGCGCCGCCAGTGTATTCATATGCCGTACGCACAGTTCCAGGAAGCGCTGGGCCTCGTCCACGCTTTCCCAGTCGGGATTTTGCCCACCCCAGATCGCCGGAAACCATTCGCCGACTTCCACCTGCGCGGGGCTGGAGACCAACGCCGTGAAATAGCCGTCGAGTTCGGCCAGGTTCAGCACCGAATGATCGTCGCCGTACTTGAGCAGGGTGTCTTCGACGAATTCGAAATCGGCGGGGGCGAGGGGTTGGGCGTGCATGGGCATATCCTTTAAGCGTCGAGCGCTGCGGGTGGGCAGCTTAGAGCGCGAAGGATGGCGCTTAGGCGGGCTTTTTTCCAGTGTTTTCCCCGCGTTGGCACAGCTTGCTCACGCACACCGAGCCGATGACGGCCAGGATGATCGGCACCAGAAAGTCATGCTCGATACGGGTGAATTCCGCCACCAGCACAATGGCGGTCAACGGCATGCTCATGCTGGCCGCCAGGAAGGCCGCCGCGCCGATGATTGCAAAGGCACCCAGCGGTACGCCGGGCAGCACCAGGCTCCAGGCACCGCCCAGGATGATCGCCAGTAATGCGCCATTGGCCAGGCCGGGTGTCAGCAGGCCGCCCTCGGCGCCGGCGCGCAAGCTGGCAGCGGTGACCAGCACCTTGGCGACCAGCAACACGGCGGCCAGGCCAATGCCCAGTTCATTATCAAAGCCCAGTTGCGCCGGGCCTTTGCCGTTGCCGAGGATCTGCGGCAGCAGCATGGCCAACCCGCCAATCAGGCTGAAGTTGAGCAGCGCCAGCACCGGCAGGCGCCACCCGCGCGCCGCATGGGCCCTGGCGGCGCCGGTCAGGCGGGTAAAGCCGTAGGCGGCCACGCCGAACACCGGTCCGCACACCACGGCCCAGGCGATCAGCGCCGGGCTCAGCACAAAGTGCGGCACGACGTATTGCGCTTCCGCCCCCAGCCCGAGCCATGCCACCGCTGCGCCGATAGCCGACGTGGCCAACGCCATCAGTGCGGCCGGCCAGCTGAATGCGCCCACCAGCACTTCCAGCACAAACACCGCGCCGCCCAACGGTACGTTATACACCGCCGCCAGCCCGGCGCCCGCACCACAGGCGACGAGCAGCCGGTGCATCTCCGGCGTTAGTCGTGCGCGTTGGGACAGCCACGTGGCGGCCAGCGCGCCAACCTCACGGGGCGCCACTTCACGGCCCAGGGGCGAGCCGAGCGCCACCGTGATGATCTGCAAGACGGCGTGGGCGAGGGTGGTCTTGGCCGGCATGATCGGCAGGCTTGCCGACACGGCCTGCTTGACGCTCACCAGCGGGCGGCCATAGCGATAGAGCGTCCACCAGCCCAGCCCGGCCACCACCCCGCACACCATCAGCACGTGCAGGCGGCGTTCGGGTGTCGCGGCGGTCACGCCCCACAAAAAGGTTTGATGGCTGACCAGGCTGTCGAGGCTGTAGCCGTACGCCAGGTGTTGAATGCCGTGCAGCAACAGCGCCAGGCACATCCCGCCCAAACCCGCGCCGATACCGGTCAACACGACCACCAGGGCCAGCGTCAGCGACGAATGAAACGTGGGCGGCATAAGGTTGCTCCAGGCGAGGGCCCTGATGGTATAACCGATCAGTCGCGTCTGCGGGATGAAATGTATCGGTACTGCATGCAGGGCGCGCCTGCAACATTGCATTACTTTGCCAGTCCCGTTTTTGGCCGATGCGCCGTCGCGCACCCTTGTTATAGTTCGAGCCTTATCACTCGCCAGTCAGGGATCACTGCCATGTCCGAATACCAAGCTTTCGTCGTCGAACTCACCGGCAACGTTGCCCATGTGCAGATCAACCGCCCGGAAAAGATCAACGCGATGAACGCGGCGTTCTGGACCGAAATCATCGACATCTTCCAATGGATCGAAGACACCGATGCCGTACGTGCGGTGGTGCTCAGCGGCGCAGGCAAGCATTTCTCGTCGGGCATCGACTTGATGATGCTCGCCTCGGTGGCCAACGAGTTCGGCAAGGATGTCGGGCGCAACGCACGTCTGCTGCGGCGCAAGATTCTCGAACTGCAAGCCTCGTTCAATGCCGTCGACAATTGCCGTAAACCGGTATTGGCGGCGATCCAGGGTTATTGCATCGGCGGTGCCATCGACCTGATCAGCGCCTGTGACATGCGCTATGCCGCCGAAGGGGCGCAGTTCTCGATCAAGGAAATCGACATCGGCATGGCCGCCGACGTCGGCACCTTGCAGCGCCTGCCGCGCATTATCGGTGACGGCATGCTGCGCGAGTTGGCCTACACCGGCCGCCAGTTCGGTGCCGAAGAAGCGCGTGACATCGGCCTGGTCAACCGTGTGTATGCCGATCCGGAAAGCCTGCTGGCCGGGGTGATGGAAATCGCCCATGAGATCGCCGCCAAGTCGCCGATCGCCGTGACCGGCACCAAGGCCATGATCAGCTACATGCGTGATCACACGATCAATGATGGTCTGGAATACGTTGCCACCTGGAACGCGGCTATGTTGCAATCCAACGACCTGCGCGTGGCCATTGCGGCCCACATGAGTAAGCAGAAACCCGAATTCGTGGATTGACTGACATGACCCCAGGCTGGATTACCACAACCCTGCTCGACAACGACACGCCAGGCGGCTGGGCCGTCGCCCGCAGCCGTGACGGCTTTTTGCATGACAGCAATGGCCCGCTGTTTCCCAGGGAGTGGCTCAAGCGCCAGGACCTGTCGGTGTTCGCCGAGCATGGCATCGGCCACCTCGACGGTGAACCGGTGTACTTGCTGGAACTCAACTCGGCCGCCCAGGTGCCGGGTTGCAGTTGGCAGGGCTTGCGCGGCTTTATGCTGCAAGGTGATCACACGCTGTACAAAGTGCTTGGCTACGCCGCGCAGATCGGCACCTGGGCGCGGGAGCACCGGTTTTGCGGCAGCTGCGGCCAGGCCATGGTCCAGGTGCCACGCGAGCGTGCGATGTATTGCCAGGCCTGCGACCTGCGCAGCTACCCACGGATCTCGCCGAGCATGATCGTGCTGGTGACCCGTGGCGACGAGATTCTACTGGCGCGTTCGCCGCGCTTTGTCACGGGCGTCTACAGCACCCTGGCCGGGTTTGCCGAGCCGGGCGAGTCGGCCGAAGACTGCCTGATCCGCGAGGTGCGCGAAGAGGTGCAGGTGGAGGTCAAGAACATCCAGTACATGGGCAGCCAATGCTGGCCGTTCCCGCATTCGATGATGCTGGGGTTCCATGCCGAATACGCCGGGGGCGATATCGTGCCCCAGGCCGACGAAATCGAAGATGCGCAGTGGTTCAACATCCATGAGCTACCGCCGTTGCCGGCCTCACGCTCGATTGCGCGTTACCTGATCGACCTCTACCTGGCGCGTCGTCTAGGCCACGCTGAACCAGTGCTGCCAGGCTAGGCGTACCGTCAGGCCGAGCACCACGGTGATAAACACCGGCCGAATGAATTTGGCGCCGCCGCTGATCGCGCTGCGCGCGCCAAAGAACGCGCCGCACATCACCGAAAGGCCCATGGCCAGGCCGACGATCCAGTCCACCGAGCCATTGATGATAAACACCGTCAACGCCGCCGCATTGCTCACGAAGTTCATGCTGCGCGCCACGCCGCTGGCCTTCACCAGGTCGATCGGGTGCAGCAGCATGGTGCTCACCGTCCAGAACGCACCGGTGCCGGGGCCGGCCACGCCGTCGTAGAAGCCCAGGCCGAAACCTTGGGTGGCTTGCCATTTCTTCTTGATCGGTGCATCGGCATCCAGCGGTGCCTTGGGGGTGCCGCCGAACAGCAGGTACACGCCACAGGCGAACACGATCACCGGGAGCATTTTGTTCAGGGTTTCGGCAGGCAGGTAGTGGGCGACCACGGCACCGGTCAGCGCGCCGACCAGCGTACCGATGATGGCGTGCACCCACTGGCGAGGGTTGAACAGCTTGCGTCGATAGAAGGTGAAGCTTGCCGTGGCGGAGCCGAAGGTCGAGCTGAGTTTGTTGGTGCCCAACACCAGGTGCGGCGGCATGCCGGCGGTGAGCAGGGCCGGCGTGGTGAGCAGCCCGCCGCCGCCGGCGATGGCGTCGATGAAACCGGCAATGAAGGCTACGACGGCGAGAATAGCTAGGGTGGTGAGGTCAACGCTGAGTTCGAAGGGCATGGGCAGGGCTTATTATTGGCAGGGCGCTAAGCGAGAGGCGGTCATCTTACCCGTGTGATGCACCCAGATCCAAATGTGGGAGGGAGCAAGCCCCTCCCACTTTTTCGAGCGTGATCAGCTGTGGCGTTTGTCGAGCCATTCCAGCGCGGTGCGCCACACGCAGATCCCGAGGAAATAAGCCGACATCAGCGACCACAACCCGAACGTCCACGGGTTGGTATTCGGGTAATCCACCACCATCAGAAAGCTGCACAACAGCCAGATCGTGGTCACCGCGATATTCAGCGGCATGAAACGCTTCACTCGAAACGGATGCAGAAACTTCATCGGCGTCACGGTCAGCAGCGCCAGGCCAATCACCGTCAACAAGGTGACCCAGGCTTCGGGCTGGATGATATACACGCACAACGCCACCACGTTCCATGCAGCCGGGAAGCCGACGAAGTAGTTGTCCTTGCTCTTCATGTTCACATTGCAGAAGCAGAACAGCGACGACACCAGGATCACCGACACCGTAAACAGATGGGTAAAGTCTGGCAGGTCGATATAGCGGTAGATAAACAAGGCCGGAATGAACACATAGGTCAGGTAATCAATCACCAGGTCCAGCACCGAGCCATCAAAGCTGGGCAACACCGTGCTCACATTGACCCGTCGCGCCAGCGAGCCGTCGACGCCATCGACCACCAGCGCCAGGCCCAGCCACAACAGGCAAGCCTTGGGCGAGTTTTCCAGCAGTGCCAGGGTCGCCAGGAACGCCAGCACCACACCGGTGGCGGTAAAGCCGTGGGCGCCCCAGGCTTTGAGTCTGGCTACATGCAGGGTCGATATCACGGGCGGATCTCCAAAAGGTGAAACAGGGCAGCCGACGACGTAACGCCGTCGAGTCTGGCCAGGGAATGCAGTTATCGACCGGGAAGGGGGGGATAAGGTTCACCACCCCGGCGTATCCCTTAGCGTAGCAAGCGTAAGACGTTTCGGCATCAGCCCTGACGGAACACCAGGGCCTTTAAACCGCTTTGAGGGTCAATGTCGGGGAATTCCGGCGGGTTTGCCAGGCGTTCCACAAAGCGCAGGCCCGGCGCTTCGCGAGTTACGCCATCAATCAGGAAGTCTTCGCCGAAGGCCGGGTCGTTCATGCAGGCCAGCACCGTGCCCTGTGGCGTAAGCAGATCCGGCAGGCGGCGCAACACGCGCTGATAGTCCTTGGTCAATAAAAAGCTGCCTTTCTGGAACGACGGTGGGTCGATGATCACCAGGTCGTAGGGGCCGCCGTTGATGACCTTGGCCCAGGATTTGAACAGGTCGTGGCCCAGAAACGTGACTTTGCTCAGGTCATGTCCATTCAGGCGATGGTTGTCGCGGCCACGGCTGAGGGCGCCACGGGCCATGTCCAGGTTCACCACATGTTCGGCGCCGCCTTCGATCGCCGCCACCGAGAACCCGCAGGTATAGGCAAACAGGTTGAGTACCCGCTGGCCCGTGGCCTGTTCGCGTACCCAGTTGCGGCCGTAGCGCATATCGAGGAACAGCCCGCTGTTCTGTTTTTTACCCAGGTCGATCAGGTAGCGCAGGCCACCTTCGGTAATCGTCAGCTCATCTACCGCGTCGCCCACCAGCCATTCGGTGGTGCTTTGCGGCAGATAACGGTGTTGCAGGGCGATGGTGTAAGCACCCAAGTGCGTCTGCAGCAACTGTTTCAAGGCTTCCAGCTGGGCAGGCTCCGGCTCCTTGAACAACGCGACCAGCACCACGCCTTGCAACCAGTCCACGGTCAGTTGCTCCAGGCCCGGCCAGCAGCGGCCACGGCCGTGAAACAGGCGGCGGGTCTCCGCCGGTGGGCTGGCCAGGGCGGTGAGCAGGTGAGCGTGCAGGGTGGCGAGTGCGTCTGGGGTCATCGTCGAGCGTCGGTCATTGAGCGGGCGGCATTTTAAACACAGTTGGGTGGTTTCGGGGGGCTTGAGCACGATGTGCTGGTAAAAAGCCGATTGGCAGTGATTCATGCTCAAACCGCTGCAAACCGCGCCTGATAACAGGCAAAAAATCCTCAAGCACCCACATAAACTGGAAAAAAAGCCCGGAGGTGCTCATGAACGGTTTCGCAAGTGCAGTCAATCACACGGCGTTGGATCAGCAAGAGCTGGACGAATGGCGTGACGCCCTGGCTTCACTGGCCTCCCACGCCGGGCCTGCGCGGGCGCGGCAGATCCTCGACCTGCTCGCGCGCGAGGGCAGTGCGCCGCACATCGACTGGAAGCCGCGCCACGGCACGCCGTATATCAACAGCATCAGCGTCGAGCAGCAGCCGGCCTTTCCCGGCGACCTGGCCACCGAAGAGCGCCTGGCCTCGTGGGTGCGCTGGAATGCCTTGGCCATGGTGGTGCGGGCCAACCAGGCCTACGGTGAACTGGGTGGCCATATCGCCAGCTACGCCAGTGCCGCGGATTTGTTCGAAGTGGGCTTCAATCACTTTTTCCGTGCCCGCAACGAGCATTTTGGCGGTGATCTGGTGTTCTACCAGCCGCATTCCGCGCCAGGCATCTATGCCCGGGCCTTCCTTGAGGGGCGCTTGAGCGAAAACGACCTGGCACACTATCGCCAGGAACTGGGCGGCGCAAAATCCGGCGCACGCGGCCTTTGCAGCTATCCGCACCCTTGGTTGATGCCGGACTTCTGGCAGTTCCCCACCGGCTCCATGGGCATCGGCCCCATCAGTTCGATTTTCCAGGCGCGTTTCATGCGCTACCTGCAGCACCGCGGCCTGCAGGACACCACCGACCGCCACGTGTGGGGCGTGTTCGGTGACGGTGAAATGGACGAGCCGGAAAGCATGTCGGCGCTGACCCTGGCCGCCCGTGAAGGGCTGGACAACCTGACCTGGGTCGTCAACTGCAACCTGCAACGCCTCGACGGCCCGGTGCGGGGCAACGGGCGGATCATCGATGAACTGGAGGCGTTGTTCGCCGGCGCCGGCTGGAACGTGATCAAGCTGGTGTGGGGCTCGGACTGGGACGCTTTGCTTGCCCAAGACACCGACGGCTCGCTGGTCGACACCTTGTCGAATACCGTCGACGGCCAATTTCAGACGTTCGCCGCCAAGGACGGTGCCTACAACCGCGAACACTTCTTCGGCCAAAGCGCGGCCATGGCCAAGCGGGTCGAAGGCATGAGCGATGAACAGATCGACGGCCTCAAGCGGGGTGGCCACGATATGCTCAAGATCCACGCGGCCTACCACGCCGCGCGCCGGGTCAAAGGCAAGCCCACGGTGATCCTGGCCCAGACCAAAAAGGGCTTTGGCATGGGTGAGGCCGGGCAGGGCAAGATGACCACTCACCAGCAGAAAAAGCTTGATCGTGAGGCATTGATCGCCTTTCGTAACCGCTTTCGCTTGCCGTTGACGGATGAGCAGACCGAATCCCTGAGCTTCTATAAACCTGGCGACGACAGCCTGGAAATGCGCTACCTGCACCAGCGCCGCGCAGCCTTGGGCGGTTATGTGCCGAGCCGTGCCCAGCAGGCAGCGCCGGTCAGTGTGCCGCCGCTGACGGGTTACGCCGGTTTCGCCACTGGCGCCGACGGTAAGGAAATGTCCACGACTATGGCCTTTGTGCGCATGCTCACCAACCTGCTCAAGGACAAGGCGCTCGGCCCGCGCATCGTGCCCATCGTGGCGGACGAGGCGCGTACCTTCGGCATGGCCAATCTGTTCAAGCAGATCGGTATTTATTCCAGCGTCGGCCAGCGTTACGAGCCGGAAGACATCGGGTCGATCCTCAGCTACCGCGAAGCCACCGACGGGCAAATCCTTGAAGAAGGCATCAGCGAAGCCAGCGCCATCAGCTCCTGGGTCGCGGCGGCCACCAGCTATTCGGTGCACGGTCTGCGCATGCTGCCGTTCTACATCTATTACTCGATGTTCGGCTTCCAGCGCGTCGGCGACCTGATCTGGGCCGCCGCCGATCAACGCGCCCGGGGCTTCCTGCTGGGGGCTACCGCCGGCCGTACCACCCTGGGGGGCGAAGGCTTGCAGCATCAGGACGGCAGCAGCCACCTCACGGCGGCCACCGTGCCCAATTGTCGCGCCTACGATCCGGCGTTTGCCGGCGAGTTCGCAGTGATCCTCGACCACGGCATGCGGCAAATGCTCGAGCAGGATGTGGATGAGTTCTACTACGTGACCCTGATGAACGAAAGCTACCCCCAGCCCAGCCTGCCGGTGGGCGTGCAAGCGGCGATCATCAAGGGTATGTATCGCCTGGAAGGCGCTGCCGAGGCGCAAGTGCGCCTGCTCGGGGCCGGTACGCTGGTGCGCGAGGTCCAGGCGGCGGCACAACTGCTGGCGGACGATTGGCAGGTGGCGAGCGAAGTGTTCAGCGTGACCAGTTTCAGCGAGCTGGCCCGGGACGCACGGGAGGTGGAACGGTGGAATCGCTTGCATCCGCAGGGCGTCAAACGGGTCAGTCACCTGGCTGAATGCTTGCCCAAAGGCGCGCCGGTGATCGCGGTGTCCGACTATGTACGGGCCGTGCCGCAGATGGTGGGCTCGTATCTGGACTCCAGCTACACCGTGCTCGGCACCGACGGCTTTGGGCGCAGTGATACACGGGCGGCGCTACGGGATTTCTTTGAGGTGGACCGCCATCACCTCGTGCTGGCGGCGCTGACGGCGTTGGTGGAGCAGGGCAGTTTGCAGCGCGAAGTGTGCCGGCAGGCGATTGAGCGATATGGCTTGCAGGCGGAGCGTGACCCGTCCTGGATCGCCTGAAAACCCATGTGGGAGGGGGCTT
>NZ_PYWX01000065.1 GCF_003031675.1 Pseudomonas palleroniana
ATGTCCTTCGCTTTCGACGGCTCCCACGAAGGCTGGATGCACCCGCTGATCAACGGCGCCAGCGTGCTGATCCGCGACGACAGCCTATGGCTGCCGGAATACACCTACGAACAGATGCACCGTCACAAGGTGACCATGGCGGTATTCCCGCCGGTGTACCTGCAACAACTGGCCGAGCATGCCGAACGTGACGGCAACCCGCCGGCCGTGCGTGTGTATTGCTTCGGCGGTGATGCGGTGGCGCAGGCGAGCTATGACCTGGCCTGGCGCGCACTGCGCCCGACCTACCTGTTCAACGGGTATGGCCCGACCGAAACCGTGGTCACCCCGCTGTTGTGGAAAGCCCGCCAGGGCGACCCATGCGGGGCGGTGTATGCGCCGATCGGCACGCTGCTGGGCAACCGCAGCGGCTACGTGCTCGATGCGCAGTTGAACCTGCAACCCATCGGCGTGGCCGGTGAGTTGTACCTGGGCGGCGAGGGCGTGGCGCGGGGTTACCTGGAGCGTCCGGCGCTGACCGCCGAGCGTTTTGTGCCGGACCCGTTCGGCCAGCCCGGCAGCCGTGTGTACCGCAGCGGCGACTTGACCCGTGGGCGTCCGGACGGCGTGGTGGATTACCTGGGGCGTGTCGACCATCAGGTGAAAATTCGCGGTTTCCGCATCGAACTGGGCGAAATCGAAGCGCGCCTGCGCGAGCAGGACAGCGTGGGTGAAACCGTGGTGGTGGCCCAGGACAGCCCGACCGGCAAGCAGTTGGTGGCGTACGTCGTGCCGGCCGATGCCGGCCTGAGCAATCAGGCCGAGTTCCGTGACGCCTTGCGCCGCGCCCTGAAAGCCCGCCTGCCGGATTACATGGTGCCTGCGCACTTCATGTTCCTGGCCCAGATGCCGCTGACGCCCAACGGCAAGCTCGACCGCAAGGGCCTGCCCGAGCCGGACGCAAGCCTGCTGCAACAGCAGTACGTGGCACCTGAGAGCGAACTGGAGCAACAGATCGCCGCGATCTGGGCCGAGGTACTGCGCCTGCCGCAGGTGGGCTTGAACGACAACTTCTTCGAAGTCGGCGGCCACTCCTTGCTGGCGATCCAGATCACTTCGAGGGTCCAGGCCGAACTGGGCCTCGAGGTGCCGCTGGTGGAACTGTTCCAGACCGAATCGCTGCGCAGCTACGTGCAGGCTGCAGCCACCTTCCGCGCCGGCAGCGCGGAAGATTTTGATGATCTACGTGACTTTTTGAGCGAACTAGAGGCGATTTGAACCATGCTTTCCAACCCCAATATCGACCTGGTGTCGCGCTTTCTTCGCTTGCCTCTGGAGCAGCGCCAGCAGTTCTACCAGCGCTTGCAAAGCCGTGGCATGAGTTTCGCTCAACTGCCGATTGCCCCCACGCGGCACGATGCCGAGGCACTGCCGTTGTCTTACGCCCAGGAACGCCAATGGTTTCTCTGGCAACTGGACCCAGAGAGCGCCACCTACCACATCCCCGGTGCCCTGCGTTTGCAGGGGCGCCTGGACCTGACGGCACTGCAGCGCAGCTTCGACAGCCTGCTGGCCCGCCACGAAAGCCTGCGCACCCGTTTGGTCGAGCAGGGCGAACAGGTGCTGCAAACGGTGCTGCCCGAGGCGCAGGTCGAGATCCATCAGGCGTGCATTGAAGAAGCGCAGTTGCTGGCCTTCGTGGAAGCGGAAGTCGCGCGGCCGTTCGATCTGCACCAGGCGCCGCTGTTGCGGGTGACCCTGTTGCAGCTGGCTGAAGACGAACACGTGCTGGTGATGGTGCAGCATCATATCGTCTCCGATGGGTGGTCGATGCAGGTGATGGTCGAGGAGCTGGTGCAACTCTACGCGGCCTTCAGCCAGGGCGCTGAGCGGCAATTGCCGGCGCTGCCGATCCAGTACGCCGACTACGCCCTGTGGCAACGCGGCTGGATGGAGGCGGGGGAGCGCGCGCGTCAATTGGAGTACTGGCAAACTCTGTTGGGCGGCGAACAACCGGTGCTGGAACTGCCCCTGGACCGCCCGCGCCCGGCCCAGCAAAGCCATCGCGGTGCGAGCCTGCAAGTGGACTTGCCCGCAGCGCTGGTCGCGGGTCTCAAACGCCTGGCGCAGCAAGAGGGCGTGACGCCGTTCATGTTGTTGCTGGCGTCGTTCCAGACCTTGCTCTATCGCTACAGCGGGCAGTCGGATATCCGTATCGGCGTGCCGATTGCCAACCGTAACCGCGTCGAGACCGAGCGGCTGATCGGCTTTTTCGTCAATACCCAAGTGCTCAAGGCCGACCTTGACGGGCAGATGACCTTCGCCGAACTGCTGCAACAGACTAAACGCCGCGCCCTCGAAGCCCAGGCCCACCAGGACCTGCCATTCGAGCAACTGGTGGTGGCCTTGCAGCCGGAACGCAGCCTGAGCCATAACCCGTTGTTCCAGGTGATGTTCAACCATCAGACCGACGCCCAGGGCGGTCGCGACGGCCAGCAACTGCCGGGCCTGCGTGTGGTGGAGCTGGACTGGGACAACCACACCACCCACTTCGACCTGAGCCTGGACACTCATGAGTCCGCCGAAGGGTTCTGGGCGGCGCTGACCTATGCCACCGACTTGTTCGACGCTGCGACGATCACGCGTCTGGCCGAGCATTGGCAGAACCTGCTGGCGGCGATCGTCAGCACGCCTCAGCGCCGTCTCGCCGAACTGGCCATGCTGAGCACCGCGCAAACCCACGCGCTGCTGCACGACTGGAATGCCCCGGCGACGGCCGCCGAACCCGAGGCGGTGCATCATCGGTTCGAGGCCCAGGCCCAGGCTCAACCCGAGCATCCGGCGCTGGTGCTGGATGATCAGGTCATCAGCTATGGCGAATTGAACCGGCAGGCCAACCGTCTCGCGCACTACCTGATCGACCAGGGCGTCGGCCCGGAGGTGTTGGTGGGCGTTGCCGTCGAGCGCTCCTTTGCGATGGTGGTCAGCCTGCTGGCGGTGCTCAAGGCCGGGGGGGCCTATGTGCCACTTGATCCGCAGTATCCCCGCGAACGCCTGGTGCACATGCTCGAAGACAGCGCCGCGCAATGGGTGCTCACCCAATCCCACTTGCGCTCGCGCCTGCCGTTGCCGGCGGGGCTGGCGGCATTGGACCTTGACCTTGCCGACAGCGCATTGGCGCAGTACAGCGACGAGAATCCGCAACGGGCTTTTGAACCGCAAAGCCTGGCCTATGTGATCTACACCTCCGGCTCCACCGGCAAACCCAAGGGCGTTGCCATCAACCATGCCGCCTTGAGTGAGTTCGCCGGTATCGCGGCGCATTATTCACGGCTGGTCCCGAGTGACCGGGTGTTGCAGTTCGCGACCCTGAACTTCGATGGTTTCGTCGAGCAGCTGTACCCGGCGCTGACCCTGGGTGCCAGCGTGATTCTGCGCGGGCCGCAGCTGTGGGACGGCGCCGAGTTGTACCGGCAGATCATCGCCCAGGGCATCACCCTGGCCGACTTGCCGACCGCCTACTGGAAGCTGTTCCTGCACGATTGCCTGGCCGCCGGGCCACGCAGCTATGGGGCGTTGCGCCAGATCCATATCGGCGGCGAAGCCATGCCGCTGGATGGGCCGATGTTGTGGCAGCGGGCGGGACTGGGCCATGTGCGCCTGCTCAACACCTACGGGCCGACCGAAGCCACGGTGGTGTCCAGCGTGCTCGATTGCACCGACCCCGCCAGCGTGGTCGGCGTCACGGCCAGCCCGATTGGCCGTGCACTGCCTGGGCGCGGCTTGTATGTGCTGGACGGAGACCTGAACCTGTTGCCGACCGGGGCCGTGGGCGAGCTGTATATCGCCAGCGTCAGCGGTTTGGCCCGCGCCTATTTGCAGCGCCCGGGCCTGACCGCCGAGCGCTTTGTCGCCGACCCGTTCAGCGCCGCCGGCGAGCGTCTGTATCGCAGCGGCGACCTGGCGCGTTATCGCGCCGACGGTGTGGTCGAGTACGTCGGGCGTGTCGACCACCAAGTGAAAATCCGCGGTTTCCGCATTGAACTGGGGGAGATCGAAGCCTTGCTGCTGGCCCAGGACAGCGTGCGCGAAGCGCTGTTGCTGGCGGCCGACAACCAATTGTTGGCCTATCTGGTGCCGACGCAGCCATTGTCCGAAGCCGAGCGCGTAGCGGCGGGCGAGCTATTGATGCAGACCCTGCGTGAGCATCTGCCGGACTACATGGTGCCCGCGCACCTGATCTTCCTTGACCGCATGCCCCTCAACCCCAACGGCAAGCTGGACCGCCAGGCGCTGCCCAAGCCGGACGGCAGCCCGCTGCAGCAGGCATGGCTGGCGCCGGTCAGCGCGTTGCAGCAGCAAGTCGCGGCAATCTGGGCGGATATCCTGGGTGTCGAGCGGGTCGGTTTGAACCAGCACTTCTTTGAGCTGGGCGGGCATTCGCTGCTGGCAATGCAGGTGGTATCGCGTATTCGCCAGGCGCTGGGCCTGGAAGTGCCGCTCAAGGCGCTCTTCGAACACCCGCGCCTGGAAGCCTTCGTGGCCGCGATGCAGGTCCAGGACAACAGCGCGCCAACGGCTCCGGCCTTGTTGCCGGCCGGTCGCGAACAGCCGTTGCCGCTGTCGTACGCCCAGGAACGGCAGTGGTTTCTCTGGCAATTGGAGCCCCACAGCGCGGCCTATCACATCCCCAGCGCACTGCGTTTGCACGGGCAGTTGGACCATGCCGCGCTGCAACGCAGCTTTGACACGCTGCTGGCCCGTCATGAAAGCCTGCGTACCCATATCCGCCAGGAGCATGCAGGCGCGGTGCAGGTGATCGAGGCGTTTGCGAGGTTGCCCATCACCCAGGTGGATATCGATGAAACCCAGCTCAAGGCGCGGGTCGAGGCAGAGATCGCCCAGCCGTTCGATCTGCAACAAGGCCCGTTGTTGCGCGTGACCTTGTTGCGCCTGGCTGCGGACGAACATGTCCTGGTGCTGGTGCAGCATCACATCGTCTCCGATGGCTGGTCGATGCAGTTGATGGTCGAGGAACTGGTGCAGTTGTATGCCGCTTACAGCCAGGGCCAGGACTTGCAGCTGCCGGCGTTGCCGATCCAGTACGCCGACTATGCCGTGTGGCAGCGCCAGTGGATGGAAGCCGGCGAGAAAGCGCGTCAGTTGGCGTACTGGCGCGACGTGCTCGGCGGTGAGCAAAGCGTGCTGGAGTTGCCGTTCGACCACCCGCGCCCGGCCGTGCAAAGCCATCGCGGTGCGCGCCTGGCCATTGAGCTGGCGCCGGCTTTGACGGTTGAGCTCAAGGCGTTGGCCCAGCAACAAGGCGTCACGCTGTTCATGCTCTTGCTGGCGTCGTTCCAGACCCTGTTGCACCGCTACAGTGGCCAGGAAGAGATTCGCGTCGGCGTACCGATCGCCAACCGCAACCGCAGCGAGACCGAACGCCTGATCGGTTTCTTCGTCAACACCCAGGTGCTCAAGGCCGATCTGCACGGCCAGATGAGTGTCGAGCAGTTGCTGCAACATACCCGCCAGCGGGCGCTGGAGGCTCAGTCGCATCAGGATTTGCCGTTCGAGCAACTGGTCGAAGCCCTGCAGCCGGAGCGCAGCCTTAGCCACAACCCGCTGTTCCAGGTGATGTTCAACCACCAGACCGATGTCGGCCAGGCGCAGGTGCAGCGGCAACTGCCACGCCTGCGGGTTGAAGGCCTGGAGTGGGAAAGCAAGACCGCCCACTTTGATCTGGACTTGGATATCCAGGAGTCTACCGAAGGTATCTGGGCGACCTTGGGGTACGCCCAGGACCTGTTCGAAGCCGCCACCGTGCAACGCATGGCCCGGCATTGGCAGAACCTGTTGCAAGGCATGGTCGCCAACCCTGCACAACCCCTGAGCCAACTGCCGTTGCTGGATGCTGCCGAGCAACAGCAGATTCTCGAACGCTGGAACTGCACCGATTCCGGCTTCTCGGCCGAGCGCCTGGTGCATGAACTGTTCGCCGACCGCGCCCGAGAGAACCCCGACGCCGTTGCAGTGAAGTTCGATACGCACACCCTGAGTTATGGCGAGCTTGACCGCCAGGCCAACCGCCTGGCCCATGCGCTGATCGCCCGTGGCGTGGGGCCGGAAGTGCGTGTGGCCATCGCCATGCCGCGCAGTGCCGAAATCATGGTGGCCTTCCTGGCGGTGCTCAAGGCCGGTGGCGTGTACGTGCCGCTGGATATCGAGTACCCACGCGATCGCCTGCTGTACATGATGCAGGACAGCCGCTCCCAGCTGTTGCTGACCCATTCGGCGGTGCAGCATCGGTTGCCGATTCCCGACGGTTTGCAAGCCCTGGCAATCGACGAGGTGTCGGTGTGGGCAGATTACAGCGACAGTGCGCCGCAAGTGACGCTATACGGCGACAACCTGGCCTACGTGATCTACACCTCCGGTTCCACCGGCCTGCCCAAGGGCGTGGCGGTGTCCCATGGGCCGTTGGTGGCGCACATCATCGCCACCGGCGAGCGCTATGAAACCGGGCCGACCGATTGCGAATTGCACTTCATGTCCTTCGCTTTCGACGGCTCCCACGAAGGCTGGATGCACCCGCTGATCAACGGCGCCAGCGTGCTGATCCGCGACGACAGCCTGTGGCTGCCGGAATACACCTACGAGCAGATGCACCGTCACAAGGTGACCATGGCGGTGTTCCCTCCGGTGTACCTGCAACAACTGGCCGAGCATGCCGAACGAGACGGCAACCCTCCGGCCGTGCGCGTGTATTGCTTCGGCGGTGATGCGGTGGCCCAGGCGAGCTATGACCTGGCCTGGCGCGCACTGCGCCCGACCTACCTGTTCAACGGGTATGGCCCGACGGAAACCGTGGTCACGCCGCTGCTGTGGAAAGCCCGCAAAGGCGACCCGTGCGGGGCGGTGTATGCGCCGATCGGCACGCTGCTGGGCAACCGCAGCGGTTACGTGCTCGATGCGCAGTTGAACCTGCAACCCATCGGCGTGGCCGGTGAGTTGTACCTGGGCGGCGAGGGCGTAGCGCGGGGTTACCTGGAGCGTCCGGCGTTGACCGCCGAGCGTTTTGTGCCGGACCCGTTCGGCAAGCCCGGCAGCCGCGTGTACCGCAGCGGCGACCTGACCCGTGGCCGCCCGGACGGCGTGGTGGATTACCTGGGGCGTGTTGACCATCAGGTGAAGATCCGTGGTTTCCGCATCGAACTGGGTGAAATCGAAGCGCGCCTGCGCGAGCAGGACAGCGTGGGTGAAACCGTGGTGGTGGCGCAGGACGGCCCGACCGGCAAGCAACTGGTGGCCTATGTGGTGCCCCTGGACCCGACCCTGCTGGACGACGCCGTGGCCCAGTCCAACGGCCGCGAAGCCCTGCGTCGCGCCTTGAAAACCCGCCTGCCGGACTACATGGTGCCCACGCATCTGCTGTTCCTCGAACGCATGCCGCTGACACCTAACGGCAAGCTCGACCGCAAGGGCTTGCCGAAGCCGGATGTGAGCCAGTTGCAGCAGGTATATGTGGCGCCCCAGAGCAAGCTGGAGCAGCAGATCGCCGCGATCTGGGCCGATGTGCTGCGTTTGCCGCAGGTGGGGCTGCACGACAACTTCTTCGAACTGGGCGGTGACTCGATCATTTCGATCCAGGTGGTCAGCCGCGCGCGCCAGGCCGGTGTGCGGTTCACGCCCAAGGACCTGTTCCAGCACCAGACCGTGCAGAGCCTGGCTGCCGTGGCCCGTGAAGGCGAGGGCGCGGTGCAGTTGGACCAGTCGGCGCAGACCGGCGCGTTGTTGCTGCTGCCGGTGCAGCAGGCGTTTTTTGCCGATGAGATTCCCCAGCGTCACCACTGGAACCAGTCGGTGGTGCTGCAACCCCACCAGCCATTGCAGGCGTCGCTGCTGGTCGCGGCCTTACAAGCGCTGATCGTGCACCACGATGCCCTGCGCACGGCATTCGTCGAGGGCGCGGCGGGCTGGAACGCGACGTATCGCGAGCCGCAGCTGCATCAGGCGGATCAGCTGTTGTGGCAGACGTCGCTGAACCAGGTCGAGGAGCTCGACGCCCTGGGCGACGAAGCCCAGCGCAGCCTTGATCTGGCGGCCGGCCCCTTGCTGCGTGCGGTGCTGGCGCAATTGCCCGACGGCTCCCAGCGTTTGCTGCTGGTGATCCACCATTTGGTGGTGGACGGCGTGTCCTGGCGCATCCTGCTGGAAGACCTGCAACGCGCCTATCAGCAGCTCGCCCAAGGTGCCCCAGTGGTCTTGCCGGCCAAGACCAGCGCCACCCGCGCCTGGGCCGAACGCCTGCAAACCTATGCGCGCAGCGCGGCGCTGGAGCAGGAATTGAGCTGGTGGCAAACGCAGTTGCAGGGCAGCCCGACCGATTTGCCGGTGGCCGACCCGCACGCCAGCTTGAGCAACCGCCTGGCGCTGAGCGTGAGCACCCAACTGGACGCGAGCGATACCCGTCGTTTGTTGCAAGACGCACCGAGTGCCTACCGTACCCAGATCAACGACCTGCTGCTGACGGCGCTGGCCCGAGTCATCGTGCGCTGGACGGGTGAGGCGTCGATGTTGATCCGCCTGGAGGGCCATGGGCGCGAAGACCTGTTCGACGAGATCGACCTGACCCGTACGGTCGGTTGGTTCACCAGCCTCTATCCGCTGCAACTGGTGCCGGCGGACTCCCTGGCCGCGTCCCTCAAACAGATCAAGGAGCAACTGCGCGCGGTGCCCGACAAGGGCCTGGGGTTTGGCGCGCTGCGCTACCTGGGTAATCCCGAGGCACAACAGGCGTTGGCCGCCTTGCCGCGCCCACGCATTACCTTCAACTACCTGGGGCAGTTCGACGCCAGTTTCGACAGCGGCGAGCAAGAGGGGCTGTTCGCGCCCTCCGGTGACGCCAGCGGTGCCGAGCAGAGCCCCGATGCACCCCTGGGCAACTGGCTGGAGATCAACGGCCAGGTGTACGGCGGCGAGCTGAAGTTGAACTGGAGTTTCAGCCAGGCCATGTTTGACGAAGCGACCGTGCAGCAGCTGGCCGACGATTACGCCGCGCAACTCAAGGCGCTGATTGATCACTGCTGTGAGCCGGCCAGCCAGGGCGTGACGCCATCGGACTTCCCCTTGGCGCGGTTGTCGCAAGCGCAACTGGATGCCTTGCCGCTGAATGTCGGTGAGGTCGAAGACCTGTATCCGCTGTCGCCCATGCAGCAAGGCATGTTGTTCCAGTCGTTGTATGGCGCAGGGTCTGGGGATTACATCAACCAGATGCGTATCGATGTGCAGGGCCTGGACGTCCCGCGTTTTCGCCAGGCGTGGCAGGCGGCGGTCGACCGTCACGAGATCCTGCGCAGTGGTTTCCTCTGGCAGACCGAGCTTGAGCAACCCTTGCAGGTGGTCTACAAACAGGCCCGCCTGCCGTTTGCCGAACTCGATTGGCGCGAGCGGGCAGATAGCGCCCAGGCGCTGGATGACAGGGCGCAGGCCGCCAGGACCCAGGGTTTTGTGCTGGAGCAGGCGCCGTTGTTGAGCTTGTCGGTGGTGCGTACCGCAGCGTCGAGTTATCACCTGATCTACACCAACCACCATATGCTGATGGACGGCTGGAGCGGTTCGCAGCTGTTCGGCGAAGTGTTGCAGCAGTACGCCGGTGAAGCGTTGCCGGCGCCGACCGGGCGTTACCGCGACTACATCGCCTGGTTGCAGGCACAGGACAAGGCGGTCAGCGAAGCGTTCTGGAAGGACCAGCTGGCAAACCTGCGTGAGCCGACCCGCCTGGCCCGTGAGGTGCGCGACGCGCAACCTGGGGCCAACGGCGAATACCGCCTGAGCCTGGATGCCGCGCAAACCGAACAGCTGAAAGCCTTCGCCCAGCGCAACAAAGTGACGCTCAATACCTTGGTGCAAGGCGCCTGGCTATTGCTGCTGCAGCATCACACCGGGCAGGCCACGGTCGCCTTCGGTGCCACCGTGGCCGGGCGCCCGGCGGAACTGCGTGGCATCGAGCAGCAGGTCGGCTTGTTCATCAACACCCTGCCGGTGGTGGCGACGCCGGACGCGCAATGGACGGTCAGCCAGTGGCTGCAACAGGTGCAGGCACAGAACGTGCGCTTGCGTGAGCAGGAGCACACGCCGTTGTTCGACATCCAGCGCTGGGCCGGGTTGGGCGGCGAGGCGTTGTTCGACAGCATCCTGGTGTTCGAAAACTACCCGGTGTCCGAGGCGCTGGAGCAGAGCGCGCCGTCGGGCCTGAGCTTTGGTGCGGTGCACAGCCTGGAGCAGACCCACTATCCACTGACCGTGCTGCTGGCGATTGGCGATACCTTGGGCCTGGAGTTCAATTACAACCGCCAGTACTTCAGCGCACCGCATATTCAACGCCTGGCCGAGCACTTCCAGCAATTGCTGCAAGCACTGGCCGGCGATGCCTCGCAGCGCCTTGGTGCATTACCTTCACTGGCCCGCGACGAGCGAGAGCAGGTGCTGCTGGGATGGAACGCGACGGCCGAGACGTATCCGCTGGATCAGGCGGTGCATCAATGGATCGAAGCACAGGTGGTGCGTACGCCGCAGGCGCCGGCCGTGGTGTTTGGCGGGCAGTGCCTGAGCTACGCCGAATTGAATGCGCGGGCCAACCGCCTGGCCCATCGCTTGATCGCAGAGGGTGTCGGGCCGGACGTGCTGGTCGGGCTGGCGCTGGAGCGTTCGCTGGAAATGGTGGTGGGCCTGTTGGCGGTGCTCAAGGCCGGCGGCGCTTACGTCCCGCTGGACCCGGAATACCCGCGTGACCGGCTGGCCTACATGCTCGAAGACAGCGGCGTTGCCTTGTTGTTGACCCAGGGTCACCTGCTGGCGCAACTGCCGATCCCCCAGGGCGTCCAACACCTGGTGCTGGAACCGGGGGATGCGTGGCTGGCGGGCCATGCCGAGCACAACCCAGGCATTGCGGTCGATGGCGAAAACCTTGCCTATGTCATCTACACCTCGGGTTCCACCGGTCAACCCAAGGGCGCCGGCAATCGCCACAACGCCCTGACCAACCGGTTGTGCTGGATGCAGCAAGCCTATGGCCTGGATGCCAGTGACAGTGTGCTGCAGAAAACCCCGTTCAGCTTCGACGTGTCGGTGTGGGAGTTCTTCTGGCCGTTGATGACCGGCGCGCGCCTGGTCGTGGCAGCGCCGGGAGATCATCGTGACCCGGCCCGGCTGGTCAAGTTGATCAACGCCGAGACCATCACCACGCTGCACTTCGTACCGTCGATGTTGCAGGCATTCCTGCAGGATGCGGCGGTTACCTCGTGCCATAGCCTGCAACGCATTGTGTGCAGTGGTGAAGCCTTGCCTGCGGATGCCCAGCAGCAAGTGTTTGCCAAGCTGCCGGATGCAGCGTTGTACAACCTGTATGGCCCCACCGAGGCGGCTATCGACGTGACCCACTGGACCTGTGTGGAGGAGGGTCGCGATGCCGTCCCGATTGGTCGACCGATCGCCAACCTCGCTTGCTACGTGCTGGACGGCAACCTGGAGCCGGCGCCGGTGGGCGTGTTGGGCGAGTTGTACCTGGGCGGCAGGGGCCTGGCGCGGGGTTATCACCGCCGTCCGGCATTGACCGCCGAGCGCTTTGTGACTGACCCGTTCGGCAGCGGCGAGCGGCTGTATCGCACCGGCGACCTGGCGCGTTATCGCGACGACGGCGTGATCGAGTACGCCGGGCGCATCGACCACCAGGTGAAGCTGCGCGGCTTGCGTATCGAGCTGGGAGAAATCGAGGCGCGCCTGCTGGAGCACGCGAGTATTCGTGAAGCGGCGGTGCTGGCGGTGGATGCGGCGTACCTGGTGGGTTATGTGGTGCTGCAACAGCCAGAGGACGACTGGAAGGGCGCGGTCATGGCCCATCTGGGCGCGCAGTTGCCGGACTATATGGTGCCGGCGCAGTGGGTGGTCCTGAGCCAGATGCCGTTGAGTCCCAACGGCAAGCTGGATCGCAAGGCCTTGCCCAAGCCCCAGGCTCAGGGCGCCGAGCGCTATCAGGCGCCCCAGACCGAGCTGGAGCAGCAGGTGGCGGCGATCTGGAGCTACGTGCTGGGTGTGGAGCGGGTAGGGCTGAACGACAACTTCTTCGAGCTGGGCGGCCATTCGTTATTGGTGCTGATGCTCAAGGAGCGGATCCGCAAGCTCAGCGAGGTCGATTTGTCCATCAGCCAATTGATGCTCAACCCGACCGTGCGCGGCCAGGTCAACTGCTTGCAGGGCGACACGCGTCGCTCGCTGATCGTCAAGCTCAACAGCCAGACGCAAGGCACACCGCTGTTCATGTTCCACCCAAGCTTTGGCTCGGTGCATTGCTACACCGCGATCGCCCTGGCACTCAGGGAGCAGCGTCCGGTGTTCGGGGTGATCTGCCGCGCACTCGCCGAAGCCGGTACGCCGGTGCCGCCGTGGCAGGCGATGGTCGAGGATTACACGGCGCAACTGTTGGCGGCGCAGCCCCAGGGCGCCTTCCGCCTGGCAGGCTGGTCGCTGGGTGGCAACCTGGCGATGGAAGTCGCCTATGGCCTGGAGCAGGCCGGGCGCGAGGTTGAGTTTGTCGGCTGGATCGACTCGGCACCGCCGCAATGGCTCAAGCCGTATTGGGATGCGGTGGTAACCCAGGATGATCGCGAGGTCTCGGCCAACGAGCGACGTGCGGCCTTGCTCGGGGTGATGTTCCCGGCCTTTGCCGAACAGATCCAGGACGCCTGGCAGGCGTGTCAGCGCGAGGCTGAGGACCAGCAGTGGTCGGTGTTCGTCGCCTGGGCCGAACAGACCCTGGGCGAAGCCTTCACGGCGATCAAGGAGGAGTTGCTGCGTGGCAATGAGGCGCAGATCTCCTGGGAGGTTGACCGGGCCCTGAGCGAACGCATGACGGCATCCGACTTCAAGCCGATCAAGGCCCCCGTGAGTTGCTGGTGGGCGTCCATGAGCCGGGCAGGGCGCTTCAAGGACCTGATCGAGCAGAACATGGCGACGGTGATCGGCCAGGGGCGCATCGAGCGTTCGGTGATGATCGATACCGACCATGACGGCATCATCGACAGCGCCGCGTTCATCAGCAGCCTGGTGGCCGCCATGTAGCGAGCGGGGTAAGCCCAAATGCCAGTCAGTTAAGGCTTAACGCGGTTACTGTGGGAGGGAGCAAGCCCCCTCCCACAGGTTGTCCATCGTTCGTTCTATCGCTTAACTGATTGGCAGTAGGGCCAGCCCGCACAAGGTTCGGTCGCAAGGGGACAAGGTATAAAAAAACGCCCGATGAAAGCAGGGCTCTCATCGGGCGTTTGTTCGACCACGCTGGCGTGGTCAAGGGCTCAGGTCAGAAGTCCCAGCGGGTGCTGACCATCACGTTGCGCGGCTCACCGTAGGCGGCCGAGTTATAGAAGCCCACGTTGGTGTAGTAGGACTTGTCGAAGATGTTGTTGAAGTTGACGGTTGCCGACAGGTTCTTGGTGACCTGGTAGCGGGTCATCAGGTCCACCAGCCAGTAGGATTCCTGGGTAATGTCCTGGTTCTGGTTGAGGGGTTGGTTCCAGACCTCTTGCCAGCCCTTGGTCTGCCAGCGCACGCCGCCGCCGATGGTGAACTTGTCGAGGTCACCCTTGAGCTTGTAGGTGGTGTTCAGGTTGACCTGGTGCTCGGGTTCGAAGGTGGAGATTTTCTTACCGTCGTCGTCACGCACGATCTTGTGGGTGTAGCCGCCCTGGACTTGCCAGCCCGGGCTCAGCTCACCGGAAATCTCTGCCTCATAACCCTTGGTGACCGCCTTGGAGCTCTTGAACGCGTAGTTGTTCGGGGTTGGCGTCTGGTTGTTGTAGGCGTCGTCCGAGATCGGCCGGTTGGTCTCGTGCACTTCGAAGTAGGCGATGCTGGTGTTCAGGCGGCCGTCGAAGAACTCACCCTTGAGGCCCAGCTCGTAGTTTTGCCCTTCGTCCGGGTCCAGCAGTTTGCTGTCGCGGTCCTTATAGGTGCTTTCCTGGGGCTGGAAAATATCGGTGTAGCTGGCGTACGCGGAGAAGTTGTCGTTGAGGTCGTAGATCACCCCGGCGTAAGGGATGAACCGCCCGGTTTCCTTGTACGAAGGGTTGTTGCCGGTGACATGGTAGTTGGCCACGCGACCGCCGAGGATCACGTTCAGGTCATCGATCACGTTCAAGCGTGTGGTCACGTAGTAGCCGTTCTGGCGGATAGTGTCGTCGATGTACTGCTGGACCGGCCCGTAGATTGGCCTGCCGAGCTTGCCGTTCCAGTTGTAGAAATCGACTTTGTTGCCCTGCGGCCATTCCGGCGACCAGTAACCTTTGCCTTGCCAGCGCGAAGTACCGATCGAGCCGCCCACGACCAATTCATGTTCACGACCAAAGAGGCTGAACGGCCCGGTGGCATAAAGATCGGCCGAGGTGCTTTTGGTTTCACCCGTGTATTTCTGTCCGTTGATCTCGGCGGTGCCATCGGCGGCCGGCTGGACGAACTGAATCGATGCAAGGTCAGCGTGGTAGCCGTTGATCTTGTGGTCCAGTTGCAGTTTGGTCACCCAGCCGTCACCCAGGTCATGCTCGAGCATGGCGAAGGCGGTACGGGTGTTCTGCTCCCATGAACTCCAGGTGGTACCGTTGTTGTAGGAGCGCGGCATCTTGTTGATGCTGCCGTTGGAGTTGACCAGCGGGAACGCGCCGGACCAGCTGGAACCTTTCGGAATGTTGTCCTGGTAGTCGAAGCCGACGGTCAGCATAGTGTCCGGGGACAGGTCGAATTCGGTGATGCCGTAGTAGGTTTCGGTCTTGCGCGAGTAGTGGTCCATGAAGGACTTCTTGTCCTGGTACGCCGCCACCGCCCGGCCACGCACATTGCCGCTCTCGGTCAAGGGGCCGCTGACATCGACTTCACTGCGATAGTTGTCCCACGAGCCTGCGCCCACGGTCACATGGCCCTTGAAGTCGGCGGTGGGCTTCTTGCGGATCAGGTTGATGGTCGCGCCCAGGGAGCCTGCGCCGTTGAGCAGGCCGGTGGCGCCCTTGAGGATTTCGATACGGTCATAGATCGCCATGTCGCTCAGGGTATTGCCCGCCGAGTAGCCGACGTTGCGCACGCTGGACGGAATACCGTCGTACTGGAAACTGTTGACCGAGAAACCCCGGGAGTAGTAGTTGGTGCGGTCGGTGTCATAGGCCGACACGGTGATGCCCGGGGTGTGGCGCATCACGTCATCGACGTTGTTGAGGCCGAAGTCTTCGATGTGCTGGCGGGTGACCACGGTGATCGACTGTGGGGTCTGGCGTGGCGTGAGGGTCAGGCGCGTCGCGGTGGCGATGGTGCCTGGGGTGTAGGAGCCGGAGCCCTCGGTAATATTGCCCAGCACGTTACCGTTGACCTGAGTGGGGCTCAGCTCCAGGGCAGTGGTGTCGCCGGCAGCAGCAACGGTCAACGCATTACCGTTGAGGCTGTGGGTGGTCGATGTGCCCGCCAGCAACTGGTCAATGGCTTGCTGTGGCGCCATCTTGCCCTTGACCGCACGGCTGTTTTTGCCCTGCACATCGCTGGGGCTGTACAACACCTGCACGTTGGCCTGGCGCCCGAATTCCTGGAGTGCGCTCCCCAGCGCCTGGGCAGGAATATTCAACTCGATCTCCTGAGCCTGCACATAGCCTGCGATCGGCAACGATACTGCCAGGGCCAAGGCGCTTGGAAGAAGGTTGATGTTCAGGGCCCGGCGCATGGTTAACGCCTTGCTCAGTGGGCTGAGGCCGAGTCGTGCTGGCATGGATGCTTTCTCTTCTAGGTTTTAAGTGGGCAAATTCTAGGTGTTAATTGAGGCTGGTTCTCATTACCACTAGTGAGACGTTCCTACCTCAGAAAACCGGAAAACAAAATTCACGCCGGTTCCAGCGCGTGCACCACCTGGCCGGCACGCAAGCGCACCAACTGGTCGGCGATATCGAAATAACGGTCGTCGTGGCTGATCACGATGATGGTTTTGCCCAGGCGCTTGAGGTCCGGCAGCAGCTCGGTGTAGAAGATCCGGCGGAACGCCGGGTCCTGGTCGGCGGCCCATTCGTCGAACACCAGCACCGGGCGCTCCTCCAGCCAGGCGTTGACCAGGGCCAGGCGCTTGCGCTGGCCGGTGGACAGGTCGGTGGTGCTGAACACGCCATCCTTGACGCTGACCTTGTGCGCGATTTCCAGGCGCTCCAGGTATTTGGCGGCACTGTCCAGCGACTGCGTGGCGCTGCCCTGCACCAGGTCATCGAACAGGTAATAGTCGGAGAAGATCGTGGTGAACAGCTGGCGATAATCGTCGCGCTCGGGGTCGGTCACGGTCTCGTCATTGAGGCGGATTTCACCCGACTGCGGGGTGTACAAACCCAGCAGCAGTTTGATCAGGGTGGTCTTGCCGCTGCCGTTTTCGCCGACGATAAACACGATGTCGCCTTGCTTGATGCTCAGGTTGATCGGCCCCAGGTGGAACGGCGCGCTACCCTCGACCGCCGGCGGGCTGTAGCTCACATTGCGCAGCTCCAGGCTGTTGACCATCGGCTTGGGCGCCTCGCTGTCGTCCATCAGCAGGTGCGGCTCGGGCGACGAGAAACGCTCGGACAATTCACTGATACGGCCAAAGGCGATCTTCGCCTTGCCCACCACCGGCAGGTAACCCAGCAGATGTTCCAGGGGGCCTTTCATGTACAGCAGCACCAACACGAAACCGGTGATCACCGTGGGGTCCGGGTTGGGGTTGTATGCCTGCATCGCCAGGGCCAGGCCGATGACCACGAAGAACAGCATCGAGCCGAAGGTCTTGGCCAGGATATAGATGTTGACCGAGCGCACCTGGATGTCGCTGATGCGGTCGGCGGTTTCCTGGATGCGGTGGGTGTTCATGCGAAAACGCCGTGGGCGGTGCATGCGCAACTCCTTGGCGCCGGAGGCAATCGCGTTGTAGTAACGCTGCAATTCATCCTCATGGCTGCGCGCCAGGTCGAAACCCTGGATGCCTTTGCCGCCGGCAATGAACTGCACGGCGCTGCCGATGATGATCGCCACCACCATCATCAGGAACATCGGCACCGACAAGTAGGCCAGGTAGCCCAGGCAACCGAGGGTGACCGTGGCGGCGATGGCCAGCGGGGTGAATGCAAAGGAAAAGTCGCTGATGGTGTCGACATCGTGGGTCAGCACCGGGATCAGGCGGTGGGAACGATAGCGTTCGATCTGCCCGATGGGCGCCGACAACACCTTCTCGCCGAGGTCTTTGCGCAGGGCGGCAATGATGCGCTGCCCGACGTAGTTGGTGCCGATGTCCGAGATGATCGAACTGACCAGCGCCACAACACACAGCGCCGCAAAGGTCAGCACCACGCCCTGGGTCATGCCGTTGGCCGAGTGCAGGGCATTGTTGATGGTGGCCAGCAGCAGGGTAATGGCCAGGCCGCCCGCCATGCCGAGGGCGACGGAGACCGTCACGATCATACGAAAGGGCCTGAGCAGGGCGAGCAGGCCATTGAAGGCGCCGCGTTTGGGGTCGGTCATAAGTACATCCCGGAGAGTGAAAAGAGGGGCTGGGCACACAGACCCTTACCCCTGACAAACGAAGCGTCGGCGCAAGGATTTAGCTCGGCGCGCCGGGCGGCGGCCACGCCGGATAAATTGCCGCGACGCTGGTTCGTTCTTGTGCTGTAGGCGCACGTGTATCCACGCGCTGCGCAGTCCCCTCAGCGAGAGCGAAACAATGACGAAAAAGAACCTGGTGTATGTGTGGTCCCTGAGAAATGCCGCCGCCGACAAGGCCGGGCAGCCGGTGGCCTACAAGGACCACGAGCGCTACATGAAGTCGGTGCTGGAGTTTCTGGTGGGATCCCTCAATGACACGCCGCTGGGCCAGCGCTACAACCTGGTGGGCGTGGTATATGACGATGACGAGCAGAACCCACGGGACCAGCAACTGGTCAGCGACTATGGCTTTGCCTACCAGCCTGGCCGCCAGTGGTTGTACCCGGCGGACTTGCGGGTGCAGGGCACGCTGGTCAACGACCTGCTGCTGAGTGTGCCGTCCACCTACCGTCGCTTGCCGCGTGGCAGCGCGGAACATATCGCCGGCAAGCAGGATTTCGAGCGTCGCCTGCACGACACGCTGGTGGAGTTGAAGGCCGATATCGTGGTGCTGGACGGTTTGCTGGTGATCCTCGATGAGCTGGTACGCCCCGGCGCGCCGTTTGCCCGACGCATCATGAATATCCACCCCGGCATTACCCGCCTCGAGTCGCCCTATGAGCGCCGTGGCGCCTATGCCACCTGGAATGCGTTGTACGGAGCGCGTGGCCAGGCGGTGGTGGATTGGGCGACCAAAGAGACCAAGCCTTGCGAGCCGCTGTACCTGACTGGTGCGTCGTTCCACTACGTGGACAACGGTATCGACTCCGGTGAAGTCTTCCACGACGTGCTCAACACCGAGATATCGCCGCAGGACACCATCCTTGAACTGCGCTGGAACAACTTCAACAACAGCTTGTTCCCGGCGTTGCATGAAGGGCTGGAGTTGTTGGCCCAAAAGGGCTGAGTGTGCATGTGATCCGAGTGTGGGAGGGGGCTTGCCCTAATGCCAGTCAGTTAAGCGAAAGAGCGGACGATGGATAACCTGTGGGAGGGGGCTTGCTCCCGATGACGGTGTATCAGGTTCAGAAACCGTGACTGATACACCGCCATCGGGAGCAAGCCCCCTCCCACAGGGGATTAGAGTGTGCGCTAGAGATCACGCACTACGCGAAACCCGATCCAGTCGCCCCGCGTCTGCGGGTAGATGTTGTTGCGGTTGCCCGAGCGCGAGAATACCGGTGCTTCGCCCCAGTCATTGCCGCGGATCTGGTAGGACTCGCAGTTCGGCTCCATCCAGGCGCTGCCGTCGGTCGGGGCGCCGATGTAGTTGGGGTGTTCGCAATCGGCGACCCGTTCGTAGACGTTGCCGTGCATGTCATACAGACCAAACGCATTCGGCGGGTAGCTGCCCACCGGCGATGAATAGCTGTAGCCGTCCGCCGGGCCATAGGTGTTGGCATGCTGGGCGATGCTGTAGCCCTTGCCTTCATCGAACGGGAAGGGGAATGGCCCGGTGGAGCCGGCGCGGGCCGCGTATTCGCGTTGGGCTTCGCTGACCATGTGGTATTGCTGGCCGGTTTTCTTCGACAGCCAAGCCACGTAAGCCTTGATGTCGTCCATGTCCATGCACACCGCCGGCTGGCGCGGCCCCTGGGGGTAGCGCGGTTTGCTGGCGATGCATTCACGACCAGGGCGGTCGTCACCATTGGCGATCTTGACGCCGGTCTGGCGGACGTAGCTGTCCCATTCGCCGGCTGTGACCTGGAAGCGGCTCATGGCGAACGGCTTGGCAAAGGTCACTGCATGCATCGGGCCTTCATCGGGCTCGCGGCCGACTTCGTCTTCCGGTGTGCCCATGGTGAACGTGCCGGCGGGCAGTACCACCATTTCCGGGCAGTCCTTGCAGTCCTTGAACACTTTGCCGGGTTGCGCGGCGGCGGCCTGGGCCAACCCCGGCAGCAAGGTGCTGCACAGGGCGGTCAGCGCCAGCGTGGTCAAGGGTTTGAGTCGCAATGCAATCATGGGGACGCCTCGTTCAAAGGAAGAATGGGAGTCACAACCGCTGGCTCAGCACGGTCATGAAACGGTGTATCTCATCCGAGCTGTTCAGCAGGCCGGGGGAGGTGCGGATCACCGGGCCGACATCACGGTCGACCGCGTCGATGACCACGCGGTTTTTCATCATGTGCGCGGCCACCGCATCGCTGTCCTGGCCCTTGACCCGGAAGAACGTAAACCCCGCCGACAGCTCGGGGCTGCGCGGTGTGACCAGCTCGATTTGTGGGTGAGCCAGCAGCTGGTTCTTCAATTCGCTGTTGAGGGCATGGATGCGCGCCTGCACCGGCGCCTTGCCCAGTTGCAGGTGCAGCTTGAACGCCTCGTCGGCCGCCCAGCGATGCTCGAAGGCGTGATAACCGCCGGGCGTCATGGTGGTGGCGAAGTTGGTGTCTTCGGAGAAGGTCGGCACCATCGGCGTGACGTACTTGTTCTCGGTTTCGCGGGCGCAGACCAGGCCGGTACCGCGTGGGCCAAACATCCATTTGTGCGTGCCGGCGATGAAGAAATCGCAGTGCATGTCCGGGAAGTTGAGGTTTTCCACGCCGAAGCCGTGTACGCCATCGATCACATACAGAATGCGGTCCTGGTCGTCACGGTTGCGATTATGTTCCGCCACCAGTTTGCCGATCTCGCCGACCGGCAGTTTCACGCCGCTGCCCGATTGCACCCAGGTCATGCCGAGTACGCGGGTGTTGGGGCGCAGGTTGCGCTGGATATTGCCCAGCACTTCATCTGCGGACACCTGGCTGGGGTTGTCGAACAGCGCGATGCGGCGCACCTGGGTGCCTTGTTTCTGCACGCGAAAATCCAGGCTGTTCTGGGTCGCGTAATGCTCGTGCACCGTCGTCAGGATTTCCTGGTCGGCACGCACCTTGATCCCGCCGTAGATCATCGCCAAGCCTTCGGACGTGCTGCCGGTCAGGGCGATCTGCGCCGGTGTGGCGTTCAGGTAGCGCCCGGCCCATTCACGGACCTGGCCTTCGCGCTTCCAGGTTTCCTGCAGGTCCCAGTCCATTGCCAGCCCGGGGTTGCGGTCGATCTGCATGCGGTAGCGCTCGATGGCGTCGCGCACGGGCTTGGGGTGTGACGCTACCAGGAAGTTGGAAAAGTGCAGGTAATCCGGGTCCTGGTTGAACAGTTGCTTGAGTCCCGTCCATGGGTCGTTCGCCAGCGGTGTGGCTGGTGCTGCCAGTGCCTGTGGCAGCAGCGGCAGGCCGGCGGCGAGTACGCCGGCCTGCTTGAGAAAAGTACGGCGGTTGGTCATGGACTTACTTCGTCGGTGATTAACGGTTGGCCAAAGGCTTGGCGGCTTTTTGTACCTGGTCCCAGACCCGCAGGAAGTTACCGCCCCACAGCTTGGCGATATCGGCTTCGGAGTAGCCGCGCTGGATCAGTTCGGCGGTGACATTGCGCACTTCGCCGACGTTCTCCCAGCCCTGGATGCCGCCGCCGTCGTTGAAGTCCGAAGCGAGACCGACGTGATCGATACCGATCTTGCGCACGGTGTAGTCGATGGCGTCGCCCAGGTCCTTGAGGGTGGCCTTGGGTTCTTCGTCGAGGATGGCGTACAGCGCACTGGCGTATTGGCCGAAGCGCTGTTCGGGCCATGCGGCAATGATTGCGTCGCCGGGCATCAAGGCCACGGCCAGGTTGGGCAGGGGCGGCAGGTCGAAGCGTGCGCGCAGGGCGTTGAGCTTGTCCTGGGTTGGCTGGCTCAGCGGGCGCAGGTAGGCGGAAAAGCCTACGATCTGCACCACGCCGCCGCTGTTCTTGATCAATTGCAGCTCTTTGTCGCTGAGGTTGCGCGGGATGTCGACGAACGCCCGCGGTGCCGAGTGGGAGGCCACCAGCGGCGTGCGGCTCGTCTGTGCCACTTGCTCCAGGGCTTTGGTCGACATCTGCGACACATCAATGATCACGCCCAGGTCATTCAGGCGGTGGACGGCTTGCTTGCCGATCTCCGACAGTCCCTCGAGGGCGTCCACCGAGTCGTTGAAAAACGGCAGTGGCCGCGAAGAGTCGGACCAATCGTTGTTGCCCACGTAACTGAAGCCGAACATGCGCATGCCGCGCGCGGTCCACAGGTCCAGCTGGTTCAGGTCGTTGCCCAGCGGGTAGGCGTTGAGCATGCTGATGAAAATCGCGAACTTGCCCTCGCCATGCAGGCGCCGGAAATCATCCGGGGTGTAGGCGATGCCCACCTGGTTGGGGAAGTCGCGCACCATGCCGGAGATGATCTTGTAGCGCACCTCCTGCTCGTGGCGGGCTTCTTCGACAAAGCCCTCGGTGGGTTTGTGAGGCGCGTTGGGGCCGTTCCAGATTTCCGGCCAGCCGAAAATGGTCAGCGCCGCGCCGGACAAGCGACCACGCGCCGCCTTGGCCAGGTCGAACTGGCCGCCGCCATCCTTGTCGGCCTCGTTGCCGGCGGTGCCGAAATCCAGGGGGACGGTGATGTGGCTGTCGAAAGACAACAAACGGTCCTGCATCTCGTTGGCCTGCTTGATCACCTCCAGCGGGTAACCGGCATTGCCCTTGAACCAGTGATCCCAGGCCAGGAAACCGGCCCCGGCACCGATCGCCAGTGCCAGCGGCAGGCCGATGTACAGCGCCTTTTTCGAACGTGGTTTTGTCATTGCCATCTCAGTCAGTTGCGGCCTTTGCTATCAGGGAGGAACGAGCGATGGCGGGGGAAATTTAGAGCCAGCGATGCACCGGTAAATTTTGCCGGGCTGCAAACGTTCTAGCTCTGATTAAGCCGTTTCCTAAGGTAGACAATGACGATCTCTCGACGTGGGTTCATCGCAGGCCTGGCGCTGACCGGCGCGGCTGTGCCGGCGGCCCTTTATGCCCATCGTGAGTTGACGCGCGAAGAAGCGTTCCCCATCACCCCCGGCGAAGCCACGGTCGACCTGGCCGATACCCAAGGCCAGCACTTGGCCAATACCTTGCGTGGCGTCTGGAACCTGCGCCTGGAAGGGCGCGATGCCGGCCTCAAGGGTTTGCCTTCGCAAGGCCTGGCGCTGCTGCTGGACATCGCCCCCCGTGGCCGTGGCCTGCGCGGTTACCTGGACACCGCCGACAACCTGCGCGCCGAAGGCGAGCCGCGTTACCGCGTGCTGGGCGATCTGGTGACGGGTGAGGGCGCCTTGCTCTATTGGCGGCTGATCGACCGCGATTCGCCCGCCGGCGTCCCCGCCTATGAATTCAAGATGACCCTCGATGAAGTCTGGGCCGATTTCGGCAACGCCGGCAGCGGTACTCTGACCGGGCAGATCCTCGACCTCAATCGCCCATTGGCGCTGACCGAACGCGACAACCGTTTTGTCGCGCACAAACAACTGTTCCCCGAAGCCCGCCAGCGTATCGGCCTCAATCCCACGTTGCTGGCCTGGTTGATCTCGCCCGAGCATCGCCTGTTTCACCAGCTGTGGCACGCCACCCGCGACCAATGGCACAAGCTCTCCGAGGAGAAACGCGACGCCCTGCGCGGCATCGGCTGGCAGCCCGGCCCGCGTGGCCAGGAGCGTGATGCGCGAGGCCAGCGCAAGGACCGCAACGGCTCGGGCATCGATTTCTTCTTCATGCACCGGCATATGCTCGGCACGGCGCGCTCCATGCAGGACCTGCCGTCATGGCCGCAATTCCCCGAACCGCAACCGGCGCTGGAACGCGACCGCCTGGGCTTCCTGCGTTACTTCGACAACCACGACGGCTTCGCGCTGCCGCCGGCCTGGTCGGCCCCGGACGATGCCGATTACACCCAATGGGTCGGTGACATCAAGGCGGCCGAGACTTACCACAGCAACTTCCAGGTGTGGGAGTCGCAGTACCGCGACCCGCGTTACCTGGCCAAGTTGACCCTGGGCCAGTTGGGCTCGGAAATGGAACTGGGCCTGCATGACTGGCTGCACATGCGCTGGGCCTCGGTACCTCGCGACCCGTCCAATGGTGCCCCGGTGCCTTTCGCCCGCGACCCCTCGGACTTTGCCGCCCGCTGGTATGCGCCCGAAAACGACTTCCTCGGCGACCCGTTCTCCTCCCACGTCAACCCGGTGTTCTGGCATTTCCACGGCTGGATCGACGACCGCATCGAAGACTGGTTCCGTGCTCATGAACGCTTCCACCCGGGCGAAGTGAGCCGCCGCGAAGTCAACGGCGTGGCCTGGTTTGCCCCAGGTCGTTGGGTCGAAGTCGACGACCCGTGGCTGGGCCCCGATACCCACGGCTGCAGCACCACGCCAGGGCTGCAAATGGGCCGCTCAATGGAGATGGACCCGGAAACCATGAAGCTGGCCCTGCGCATCACCTTCGGCACCGATGACGACCTGCTCAAGGGCTGGTTCAAGCGCGTGCCGCAACGGCCGTGGTATGCGCGGCATTTGAAGGTCAAGCGCGAGGGTCAGGCTTGACACCCGGCAGCCGGCGCGCAAGGATCAACTCAATTTTTGAAAATTGAGTTTCAGCGATGGCGAAAATCCATAAGCCAGCCGACTTTGCGGTGTTGTTAAAGCAATACGGCCTGGAGATTTTTGAGCTGGCACGCCAATACAAGGCGGTTGACGGCAAAGGGCGGTATTTGCACTGGGATGAATTTCGCCGCTATCCGTCACCGGGTGTCGACAAGGACGCCGCATGGGCCGCCATCAAGATGGCTCGGGCCTGTGGGAGCAAGACGCTTGAGCTGCGCAGCGAGTGCGACAGCCCTTTTTTCTTATACAACACTGATTTTTGTGATGCGGTGATTCACGCTGTTGAGTCGATCACGTCCCGGTTGGGAGGCGCGGCGGCGGCATCGCCCCAATATCGGGACAACACCCAGTATCTGGTGGACTCATTGATGATGGAGGAGGCGATTTCCAGTGCTCAACTGGAAGGTGCGGCGACGACCCGTAAAATCGCCAAGGACATGTTGGCTAAGGAGCGTGCGCCACAGAACGACGATGAGCGGATGATCCTTAACAACTATCACCTGATGCGGCATGCCAAATTTAACAAAGACGAACCGCTTTCTGTTGCGTTGATCTGCGAGTTTCACGGCATTGCTACAGCGGGAATAGACGAGGAAGACGTCCATCCGGGGCATATCAGGATCCATGACGATATTTTTGTCGGCGGGGCGTCTGATGAAGTGGTCCATCAACCCCCCAGGGCGGCGCTGCTGCCGGACAGGCTTGAGGCGCTTTGCCGGTTTGCGAACGAGCGGCATGACGGTCAGGGTGGCACGCACTTTATCCATCCAGTCGTGAAGGCCATCATCCTGCATTTCATGATCGGTTATGAGCATCCCTTCAGGGACGGTAATGGGCGAACCGCACGTTCTTTGTTTTACTGGTTCATGCTCAAAAGTGGCTATTGGCCGTTTGAATACATTTCCATCAGTACGCTGCTCAAAGAAGCCCCGATGCAATATGGCCGTTCCTATATCTACACCGAAACCGATGCGTTTGATCTGACTTACTTCGTCATCTACCAATTGCGGATCATCGAGCGCGCCATCCATGATTTTATGGATTACTTCGAAGGGAAACGGCAAGAAGCCCTGGAACTGATGGGGTGGGTGGACACGCTGGAGTTGAAGGAGGGATTGAATTATCGCCAGGCTCATTTCTTGAAGAAAGTGCTCCAGCATCCGGGACGTGTATTCACCCCCAAGGAACTCACCCACGACTATGACATCTCGGAAAATACCGCACGTAAGGACCTTGAGAAACTGCTGGGCATGAAAGTGCTGTTCAAGGTCCAGGAAGGTAAATCGTTCCTGTATGTGGCACGAGAGGATGGGCAAGCCAACTTGAAGGCGCTGGCATCTGCGAGTTAGGTGAGGCTCAAACCTGCTCCTCCCCCCGCAGCTGCACGCTCATGGCGTCACAGCTGGCTGCCCAGTCGCTTAACCACTGCGGCATCGCAGGTGAGGTCTCGTCCAGGCCCAGTTCGCGCAGGAAATCCGCCGGGGGCAGGGTGCCCTTGGCGTTGCGGAACAGCCCGCGCATCACCACCACGCCAACCACCCGGCCCTGGCTGACGAAGCGGTGCTCCATCAGGCTCCACTTGTGGTCCCAGCCGAGCATGCGGGTATGCACTTCGAACGCTTCGAACAGTTTCAACTCGCGGCGGAACTTGCCCCAGGTATCGCCCACGATCGGCAAGGCTTTTTGGCGCAGGGCCACGCGAAAGGCGCCGGTGCGCAGTACAAAATCCATGCGTGCCACGTCCGCCAGGGAAAAATACCGGCCATTGGTGACATGCCGGTTGAGGTCCAGGTCCAACGGCCACACCCGCATGCGCACCACGGTGGTGTCCAGCCCATGCACAGGGTTACGCCAGGGGCGGCGGCACAGCATGCGGAACAAGCGAAACCAGAGATTCATAAAAACGCCAGGCAGTTGATCGGAGCGGGCACTGTAAAGGTGTCGGATCGGCTAAGGTAGGTGCGCAAATGACTTATTACATGCGAAAAGCGCAATAGGCCCCTCAATGCACATCACCTTGCTTCTGGCCGATCAATGCTCCGCCGCCAGTGCCACCCTGGCCCTGGAAATGCTCAGCGCCGCCAACCTGTTCGCCGAGACGCCGCCCTTTGAGCTCACTGTTGCATCCCTCGACGGCGAGCCTGTGGCGGCCTGGGGTGGGCAGCGTTTGCTGGTGGACCGTTCGCTGGCGCAAGTGGCCCAGACCGACCTGGTATTGATCCCGGGATTTCTCTTTACCCTGAAAGACGCCTTGCCGGCGTTTCCAAGCTACGGCCCCTGGCTACGTGAGCAGCATGTGCGTGGCGCAGTGCTGGCCTCGATGTGCACCGGCGCTTTTCTGCTGGCCGAAACCGGCTTGCTATGCGACCTGCGCGCCACTACCCACTGGGCGTTCGCCGAGCTGTTCCGGCGCCGCTACGCCACGGTGCGCCTGGATGACGCGCAGATCCTGTGCGAAGAAAACCGCATGATCACCTGTGGCGGCGCCAGTGCGGCAATGGATTTGATGCTGCACCTGATCCGCCGTTTCGGTTCGCCGGAACTGGCCCACACGTGCAGCCGATACCTGCTGATCGATACGGTACGCACCGAACAATCGGTGTATGCCATGTGGTCGCTGCCCAAGAGCCATGGCGACGTTGAAATTCTGCGGGTACAGCACTGGTTGGAGCAGCACTTTGCCCAGCCGCTGGTGATCGACGAGGTAGCGCGGCGCTTTGGGTTTGGCGTGCGCAATTTCAAGCGGCGCTTCAAGGAGGCGACCGCCCATACGCCGATTGCCTACGTGCAGGCCCTGCGCCTGGAGCGGGCCAAGCAGATGCTCGAATCGACGCGCATGACCCTCGAAAGCATCACCTACGCGGTGGGGTATGAAGACAGCAATTCGTTTCGCCGCCTGTTCCAGCAACGGGTGGGGATGTTGCCGGCGGCGTATCGCAAGAAATTTCTCGGCGTTGTGCGGTGATTCAACGGCGCAATTGCGGCTCGTCTTCGATACACGTCACCAGAAACTCCATCACCACTTTCACCGAGGGTGAGCGGCGCATATCCGGGTACACCGTGAGCCAGATATCGCGCACCGGACCTTCGCTGGCCGTTGGCAGCCTGACCAGTAACGGATCGTGGTCGCCCACCAGGGTCGGCAATACCACGGCGCCGACCCGGGCGCGGGCTGCCATTTGCTGGGTAATCAGCTCACTGGCGGCAAACACCACCGGCCGTTGGCCGCGCACTTGGTGCATCCACGCCTGTTGGGGCAGGTGATCGCGGCTACTGTCATAGGCGACGAAGCCCCACTGCGGCGCTGGCAATTGTTGCAGTTCGGGCGAGCCATACAGCCCGAAGCGCACCACGCCGACCTTGCGCCGCACCAGCGCGTTCTCGTCGGGCCGCACGGTGCGCAGGGCAATATCGGCCTCGCCCTTGTCCAGTGCCGCGACCTGGGTAGACGGCATCAGCACCAGATTCAACTGGGGATACTGCGCACGCAAACGGGCGATGTGGGGGGCGATGCAATGGTTGGCGATGGACGGCGGGCAACTGACCCGTACCGTACCGACCATTTCGATGGAGGCGACCCGCGACAGGCGCATGACGTCAGTGGCCATTTCGTCCATGCCGGCCGCCAGTTTCGCCAACGCCAGGCCCTGCGCAGTGAGCGGCCGGCTACGCGGCAAGCGGTCTACCAGCTTGACGCCCAGGGCTTTTTCCAGCGCGTCGACGCGGCGCCCGACGGTAGCATGTTCCACCTGCAACTCCCGCGCGGCCGCCGACAGCGACTGGGTGCGTGCCAATACGGTGAAGAAGTACAGATCCTGCCAGTCGAACATCGGGTTATTTCCGCACGGAGGTTGTGAATAGATGGGGAATTTTCAGTCTGATAGCGTCCTTTTACCATGGGCACTTCCTACTGCAAACGGAGTTGTTCCCCATGAAAGCCATCACCCTGCACACCTACGGCGGCCCTGAAGTGGCCCAACTGCGCCATGACGTACCCAAACCCCAGGTCATCGCTGGGCATGTGTTGGTGCAGGTTGCCTGTGCGGGCATCAATTTCATGGATATCCATACCCGCCAGGGCAAATACGCCAGGTCAGCGACCTACCCGGTGCGCCTGCCTTGCACACTGGGCATGGAAGGCGCGGGTGTGGTGGTAGAAGTGGGGGCCGACGTCAGCCATTTGCACGTGGGTGACCGCGTAGCCTGGTGTATCGCCTGGGGAGCCTATGCCGAGTACGCCTGTGTGCCTGTCGACAAAGTGGCACAGATTCCCACCGCGATCCCTTTCGATCAGGCGGCTGCAGCGATGTTTCAAGGGAGCACCGCCCATTACCTGATCGAGGATGTGGCGCGTCTGAAAGCCGGTGATACCTGCCTGATCCACGCGGCATCCGGCAGCATCGGTCAATGGCTGGTGCAGATGGCGCGTCGACTCGGCGCGACCGTGTTCACGACCGGTAGCACCGCTGAAAAATGTGCGATTGCCCTGGAGCGGGGGGCCCACCACGCCTGGACCTATGACGGATTTGCCGAGCGGGTGCTGGAGGCCACCGATGGGCGCGGGGTGGACGTGGTATTTGATTCGCTGGGTAAAACCACCTTGCGCGACAGTTTCAGGGCATGCCGTACCCGTGGCTTGATCGTCAACTACGGCAATGTTTCGGGCTCGTTGACGGATCTTGATCCGATGGAGCTGGGGGAGGCCGGTTCATTGTTTTTGACACGACCGCGGCTGGCCGACCATATGGCCGATGGTCCTACCGTGCAACGACGGGCGAACGCGGTGTTCGCGGCAATGCTGGAGGGCTCGCTGACGGTGGAGATCGAAGGGCATTACACGTTGGAAACGGTCAAGCAAGTGCATGAACGCATCGAAGCACGGCAGCAGATCGGCAAGGCGGTTCTGTGGCTGGAGCGCAACCTGCATTAATCGAAGACGAAAAAAAACCGGCTGATCAGGCCGGTTTGGGGTTCCCGCCAACAGCGCGGGGTCAGGCATTGTTGCTGTGCAGACGGTCGGCACCACCTTCGGCCAGGCCACGCTCTTGCAGACGATCAGCGCCACCTTCGGCCAGACCACGTTCCTGCAGACGATCCGCGCCACCTTCGGCCAGGCCACGCTCTTGCAGACGATCAGCGCCACCTTCGGCCAGGCCACGTTGTTGCAGACGATCCGCGCCACCTTCAGCCAGGCCACGCTGTTGCAGACGATCCGCGCCGCCTTCAGCAAGACCACGTTGTTGCAGACGGTCAGCACCGCCTTCAGCTACGCGGCGTTCCAGCAGGCGGTCAGCACCGCTTTCGGCTACACGGCTATCCATCAGGCGATCCGCGCCGCCTTCAGCGACAACGGGGTGAGCAAAAGCATTGGCGGCGAGTACCGAGAAAGCGAGGCTAAGCAAGATTTGGCGTTTCATGAGAGTGTGCTCCGAGTATTGGGTTTGGGTGCTGCTGGGTATGGGTTTGATGTTACGCGTTGGATTTTTCAAGAGAACTTCATTGCGCTGATGGTGACTATCGATGCCAACGATGGCCCGTTCTCACGGGCCATCGCAGGGCCGGTCATGGCATCTGCGGCAGTTCCTGAGGGCGCAGATCAAACACCAGCACCTCGGCGTTATTGCCTTGGCTCAGGCGAATCTGGCGTTCATCACGGATGCGTGCGCCGTCACCTTCCTGCAGGCGCTGCCCATTGATCTCGAGGCTGCCACGTGCCACATGGATGTACGCGTAGCGGTCCGGCGCCAGATCGAGGGTTGCGCTTTCGTCACCGTTGAACAGGCCCGCATAGACCCGGGCATCCTGGCGCACGTTGAGCGAACCCTTGGCGCCATCCGGCGAGATGATCAACTGCAAGCGCCCACGTTTCTGCGCCTCGCTGAAGTGCTCTTGCTGATAGCGCGGCTTGGCGCCGACCACATCCGGCACGATCCAGATCTGCAGGAAGTGCACGCCCCGGCTCTGGCTGTGGTTGAACTCGCTGTGGGCCACGCCGCTGCCCGCGCTCATCAGTTGCACGTCACCCGGGCGGATCACCGAACCGGTGCCCAGGGTGTCCTTGTGTTCCAGGGCGCCTTCGAGCACATAGGAGAAAATCTCCATGTCGCGGTGCGGGTGCTGGCCGAAGCCCTTGCCTGCGGCGACGCGGTCATCGTTGATCACCAGCAGGTCGGAAAAACCTTGCTCCTGGGGGTTCCAGTAATTGGCGAATGAGAAGGTGTGGAACGACTTCAACCAACCGTGATTGGCGGCGCCGCGTTCCGAGGCTTTGCGAAGGGTCAGCATGGGATGTTCTCCTCAAAAGAAGCGGTCTGCACGATGCAGGGCTTCGGTGTGAGGAGAAGGTTACTGGTTAGCGATAGGTTGATTAAGAAGCTGAATTTTGAATAACTGTCCCGCTACAGTTGACGATTGCCCGCTGAGCCGCCCTGAGGTAATCGCGATAGCGCAGTTGAAGTTTGCGCCAGGTCATCGGGTTCACCCCTTCGATACGGCTGAACAGGTGGCAGAAGTGCGCCTGGTCGAAGAACCCGCATTCCTGGCTGATTTGCGTCAGGCTCAGGCCGGAGACGGCAATCAGCCGCTTGGCTTGCTTGACGCGTTGCTGGCGGATCCATTTCTGGGGGGCTACACCTGTAGTGCGCTTGAAGGCCCGGGAGAAATGGCTGCGCGACAGTTCACAGGCGCGGGCCAGTTCCGTCACGTCCAGCGTCCCGGACAGATTGGCGAGGATCAACTGTTTGACCCTCTGTTCGCGCTGTGGGCACAGCATTCCGGTGACAGCAACGGGTTGAGCCATGATCGATCTCCGTGGTCGATGGGCGCGGGGTCCTGCCTACCTTACCGGTGAATGCAGCCCCCGTGTAGAGCGCTGCAAGCATCTCTTGCGCAGAGCACATACGTGCAATTTTTGCGGATCGGCACATTGCACACTACTGCCAATATTCAAGTACCCAGAGGAAAAACACGATGGACTCAACAGCGCAAGGCGGGCCGGATGAGGTCGTGACCCTGGTGGTCAAACACCGCGTGAAAAAGGGGCTTGAAGCCGATTACGAAGCCTGGCTGCGACGCATTGTGCGCATTGCCGGTGAGCGCCCGGGCCACCTCGGCGTTGACGTGGTGCGCAGCAAGCAGGACGCCCTGGCGCTGTTCACCTGCGTGTTGCGCTATCGCTCGGCCGATGACCTCAAGCACTGGCTGGACTCCCCCGAGCGTCAGGAACTGATCAACCAGGCCGCACCGATGCTCGCCGACGGCGACCGCACCGAAGTCGGCTCGGCCAACGAGTTCTGGTTCTCCCCCCTGGCCGACACCGCCGCCAAGCCTCCGCGCTGGAAGCAGGCGGTCGTCACCCTGTGTGTGATCCTGCCGCTGACCCTGCTGGTGCCGATCATCTGGGGCCCGGTGCTTCGCTTGCATCCGCTGCTCTCCAACTACGTCGTTGCCACATTCCTGATCACCCTGACCATCGTTCTGCTGGTGGTCTACCTGCTGATGCCGGCGGCCACCCGCCTGTTCGCTCCCTGGCTTGAAGCCTCTGTAAAGGAAACCCTATGAACGCCGATCTGATTTTGTTCAATGGCCAGTTCCACACCGTGGATCGTGAAAAACCGCGTGCCACCGCCGTTGCCATCAGCCAGGGGCGCTTCGTCGCCGTGGGCACCGATGGTGAAGCCATGGCCCTGCGTGGCAGCGGCACCCAGGTCATCGACCTCAAGGGCCGCACAGTCATTCCGGGGCTTAACGACTCGCACCTGCACTTGATTCGTGGCGGGCTCAATTACAACCTCGAGTTGCGCTGGGAAGGTGTGCCGTCCCTGGCCGATGCCTTGCGCATGCTCAAGGACCAGGCCGACCGTACGCCCACGCCGCAATGGGTGCGCGTGGTCGGTGGCTGGAACGAATTCCAGTTCGCCGAAAAGCGCATGCCGACCCTGGACGAACTCAACCAGGCCGCGCCGGACACGCCGGTGTTCGTGCTGCACCTGTACGACCGCGCCTTGCTCAACCGTGCCGCATTGCGCGTGGCCGGGTACACCAAGGACACGCCCAACCCACCGGGTGGCGAGATTGTGCGCGACAGCCACGGCAACCCAACCGGGATGCTGGTGGCCCGGCCCAATGCGATGATTCTGTATGCGACCCTGGCCAAGGGGCCGAAACTGCCGTTGGAATATCAGGTCAACTCCACCCGCCAGTTCATGCATGAACTCAATCGCCTGGGCCTGACCAGCGCCATTGACGCGGGCGGCGGTTTCCAGAATTACCCCGATGACTATGCGGTGATCGAGCAACTGGCCAAGGACGAACAGTTGACGGTGCGCATCGCCTACAACCTGTTCACCCAGAAGCCCAAGGAAGAACTCAGCGACTTCAAGAACTGGACCGGCAGCGTCAAGTTGCACCAGGGCGATGATTACCTGCGCCACAACGGGGCCGGCGAGATGCTGGTGTTCTCGGCCGCCGACTTCGAAGACTTCCTCGAACCGCGTCCCGACCTGCCGCAGACCATGGAACAGGAGCTGGAACCGGTGGTGCGCCACTTGGTCGAGCAGCGCTGGCCGTTCCGCCTGCACGCGACCTATAACGAATCCATCTCGCGCATGCTCGACGTCTTCGAGAAGGTCAACCGCGATATTCCGTTCAATGGCCTGCCGTGGTTCTTCGACCATGCCGAAACCATCACGCCGCAGAACATCGAACGTGTACGTGCCTTGGGTGGCGGTATCGCCATCCAGGACCGCATGGCGTTCCAGGGCGAATATTTTGTCGAGCGCTACGGCGCCAAGGCCGCCGAAGCCACGCCGCCGATCCAGCGCATGCTCGCCGAAGGCGTACCGGTAGGCGCGGGCACCGACGCCACGCGGGTGTCGAGCTACAACCCGTGGACCTCGTTGTACTGGATGGTCAGCGGCCGCACCGTCGGTGGCCTGGCGCTGCATGCCGAGGGCCTGCCGCGTCTGACCGCGTTGGAACTGTTCACCCATGGCAGCGCCTGGTTCTCGTCCGAGCAAGGCAAGAAGGGGCAGATCAAGGTCGGCCAATTGGCGGACGTCGCGGCGTTGTCCGCCGACTTTTTCAGCGTCGATGAAGAAGCCATCAAGTGGATCGAATCGGTGCTCACCGTCGTCGGCGGCAAGGTGGTGTACGGCGCCGGTGACTTCGAAGATTACGCACCGCCGCGCGTGCCGGTGCTGCCGGACTGGTCGCCGGTGGTCAAGGTGCCGGGCCACTGGCGCCCGAATTCACCGTTGCAGGCCCAGGTCCACCAATGCAGCGGCCCCTGCGGCGTGCATTCCCACAGCCACGAAAAAGCGCGCCTTTCCAGCGTGCCGGTCAGCGACTTCCAGGGTTTCTGGGGTGCGTTCGGCTGCTCGTGCTTTGCATTCTGATTACCCAAACCCCCGTAAGGAGTTGAACCATGGCTAGCCCTCGTTTGAACAAAGATGACGCCGTTGTACTGTTGGTCGATCACCAGACCGGCCTGATCTCGCTGGTGCAGGATTTCTCGCCCAACGAATTCAAGAACAACGTACTGGCCCTGGCCGATGTGGCGAAGTTCTTCAAGTTGCCGACCATCCTCACCACCAGCTTCGAAAGCGGCCCCAACGGCCCGCTGGTTCCAGAGTTGAAAGAACTGTTCCCGGACGCGCCGTACATCGCCCGTCCTGGCCAGATCAACGCCTGGGACAACGAAGACTTCGTCAAGGCAGTGAAGGCGACCGGCCGCAAGCAGATCATCATTGCCGGTGTGGTGACGGACGTGTGCGTAGCGTTCCCGACCCTGTGCGCGCTGGAAGAAGGCTTTGAGGTATTCGTGGTCACCGATGCCTCCGGCACCTTCAACGAAACCGTGCAACAAGCGGCCTGGGCACGTATGACCGCCGCTGGTGCCCAACTGGTCAACTGGTTCGCCGTGGCCTGCGAGCTTCAGCGCGACTGGCGCAACGACATGGAAGGCCTGGCCAACCTGCTGTCGCCACGCATCCCCAACTACCGCAACCTGATGAACAGCTACTCGGCCTTCACCGCCAAGTAACCCATCCCCATCGTTCCCACGCTCCGCGTGGGAACGCCTCCCGTGTCGCTCCGCGTCACGACCTGCATTGCCGACGCGCAGCGTCCAAGGGCTGCATTCCCACGCAGCGCGTGGGAATGATCAGTCAGGGCGTGTTATAAACCCGGAAATGTCCACCGAGAAGCGACAATGAACCCCTTCGAAGACATGCGCCTGTTCTGCCAGGTCATGGAGTCCGGCAGCTTCACCGCCGCCGCCGAGCAATTGGGCCTGTCCAAACAATTTGTCAGCCGCCGCCTGATCCAGCTCGAAGACCGCCTCGGCGTGCGTCTGCTCAACCGCTCCACCCGCCGCCTCGACGTTACGCCACTGGGCCAGAGCTACTACGAATCCGCGTTGCGCCTGCTCAGTGAAGTCGAGCAGGTGGAGCAGGGCATCGCCGGCCAGAACAGTGAACCACGCGGCACCATTCGCCTCAGTGCGCCCTTGTCATTTGCCATGGCCCACCTGGGTTGCCTGCTGCCGCTGTTCCTGCAACGTCACCCGCATGTCTCGGTGGAAGTCGACCTGAGCGACCGCCCCGTCGACCTGATCGGCGAGGGTTATGACCTCGTGTTGCGCATCGGCACCCTGGAGGATTCCACCCTGATCGCTCGGCGCATCGCCAGCGTGCAGCGTGTGTACTGCGCCAGCCCCGACTACCTGGCCGTGCGCGGTACGCCGCAAAAGCCCGAAGACCTGGCCGGCCACGATTGCCTGCCCTACGGCCACGGCCGCCAGGTGCAGTGGCGTTTCCAGGCCAAGGGCAAGTTGCAGTCGCTGAATGTCAGCGGGCGTATGCGCGTCAATAATGGCGAGCTGCTGCGCGACACAGCCATCGCCGGAATGGGCGTCACCTACCTGCCGACCTTTATCGTCGCCGATGCCTTGAAGGACGGGCGGCTGGTGACGCTGCTGGATGAGTACGCCCCCGACCCCCTGACTCTGTCGGCGGTGTACCCGCAGCACCGGCAAAGTTCGCGGCCGGTGCAGGCGCTGGTGGAGTTTCTACGCGAGCGCCTCGCCGGCGGTTGTTAATTGGCCCGGTTGTGGAGTGCTTGCTGAGCCAGGTAACGCTCCAGATTGGCCAGGAACGCGTCGGCGATCTCATGCTGGCTGCGCGTGGAAATCGCCGAGGTGTGCGGCGATAAGCGCACGCGCGGATGACTGTACAGCGGATGACCCTCCGGCAACGGCTCCGGTTCTGTCACATCCAGTGATGCCAGCCCAATCTGACCGTTATCCAGCGCTTCGAGCAGTGCCTCCTGATCCAGCAAACCACCCCGCGCGATGTTGATCAGGTGCAATCCCGGCTTGGCGCTCTCCAGTACCTCACGGTTGATGATATGCCGCGTGGCCTCGGTCAGCGGTGCGGCTACCACCAGGTGATCGGCGCGGGCGAACAGGTCATGGATATCCTTGGCGGTTTCCACGCCCGAACTGAACGGTGCCTGGCTTTGACGTAGCGCCACGACGTTGATCCCCAGGGCCAGCGCCTTTTGCGCCAGGCGCTCGCCAATCGCACCAAACCCCAGGATCCCCAACGTGGTGCCCTTGAGAGGGCGCAGTGCGGTGAACTGCCACTGGGCATCCTTCACCCAGATATCCGGCAAGTGTTTGGCCGCAGCAAAGATCGCCGCCAGGGCGAACTCGGCGAGGTTATCGGCGGCGCTGCCGCGTGAGGTGGTCACCGGCGGGCCGTTGAACAGCCACTGGGGGTAGAAGTCGATACCCGAGGACACCAGGTGCACCCACTGAACGCCGTAAGGCCAGCCGGGCGGCGGGGTGTCGGGGGCGGTGTAGCCACGCACGTTGATCGGGCGCACCAGCAGGACATTGGCCTGGGGCGGCAGGTCGCTGGGCACGCCGACCGGTACACCGATGACCTGGGCTTGCGGGTGCAGCGTGACCAGGCGCTGGCGGATCACGGCGTTGAAGTCTTCGTCCAGTTGGCTGGCGATAATCACCTGACTCATGTGCGTTCCTTCTGACGTTGGGCGAACACGGCTTTGCCGACGCCTTGCAGCACGGCGTCGTTCTGCGGGGTGTGGACGCGGCTGCACAGCACGTCGCGATAGTGCCGTTGCAGCGGGCTATGACGTGAAAGGCCGGGGTTGCCCGAGGCTTCGATGGCCAGCTCCACCGCACGGATTGCGTTGTGGGTCACCAGGTACTTCAACTGCGCCGCGTGAGTGGCCGGGGTGTGCCCTTCGGCCGCAGCGTCCAGCAGGCTGCGGTTGGCGAAGAGCAACGTGTCGATATGCCCGACGGTTTCCTGGAACCGTGGCAGGGTGGCCAGCGCCGCCCCAAGGTTGGATGGCTTGCGTTCTTCCAGCCAGGTAACCAGCCAATCCCGTGCGGCCTGGGCCACGGCGTCGTACACCGACGACAACAACACTGCCATCCACCGGAACCCTTCGCCATCCAGCTCGGGTTGCGGCGCGCTCCAGGGGCTGACGCTGACCGCGTGGTCCAACGGCACCAGCACGTTGTCGAACACCACTTCATGGCTGCAGGTGGCGCGCATGCCCAGGTGGTCCCAGGTGTCGATGATGCTCACGCCGGGGCTGTTTTTTGGCACCAGCCAGGCGCCCACCAACGGGTCGGTATCGTCACTGCGCGCCCACACGCTGAACCAGCTCAGGCCATGGCTGCCGGTGGAGTAAATCTTGCGCCCGCTGATGCGCCAACCTTCAGCGGTGCGTACTGCGGTAGTTGCCGGCAAACCGCCACGGGCCGGGGTGCCCAGGTCGGGTTCTACACGCAACGCATTGATCAGCGCGCCGTTGCACACCGCCTCTTCTGCTACTTGGACACGCAGGTGCGGGGGCCAGGTTTTGCTGTCTTGCAGGCGTGTGTGTTGCAGGTATTGCATCACCAGAATCAACGCGGTGGAGGGCTCGCCCTTGGCAATCGCACTGATGGCCTTGCGCGCCTGGGGCAGGTTGGCGCCGCCACCGCCCAGGGATTTGGGCACGGTGAGGGCGACCAGGCCGTGCTCGTGCAATAGCTTGAAGTTGGCGTGGGGGAAGGCGCCGCTTTCATCAAACCGATGCGCAGTGCTGGCCAGCTTGGCGCTGAGACGCTCGAGCAGGGCATCGAAATGGGCGACTTCCACGGAACGCAAGGACGCTTGAGTCATGAGTCTGTACTCGCTTGAAATGGTTGTAGTGAGCGGGCTTGCCCCGCGCTGGGGGGCGTAGCCGCCCTAAATCCGGTCACCTCGGTATTCCTGAAACACCACGGCGTCCTTGTTGGGGCGGCTACGCCGCCCAGCGCGGGGCAAGCCCGCTCACTACGAGGCTTCGGTGTAGCGGTTGGTTGGTACTTGCAGGCCCAGGTTGTCGCGCAACGTATGGCCGCTGTACTCGGTGCGGAACAACCCGCGCTGTTGCAGCACCGGCACCACCCATTCGGTGAAGGATTGCAAGCCGTCCGGCAGGAGCGAATTGATGATGAAACCGTCGCTGGCACCGGTCTCGAACCAGGTCTGGATCGCATCGGCAACTTGCTCCGGGGTGCCGACGAAATCACGCTTGGGCCGCGAGAAGCGCAGCGCCACTTCGCGCAGGGTCAGGCCCTCGTCCCTGGCCCATTGCTTGATGCGGTCGGAGCCGCCTTTCTGGCTGTTGGAGCCCAGGTCACCGAGCTCCGGGAAGGCGGCGTCCAGCGGGTATTGGCTGAAATCGTGGTCGTTGAACGGGCGGCCGAGGGCGACGATGGCGTCTTCCACGCTGACCAGATCAACAGCCTGCTGATAACGGCTTTCCACCTCGGCGGCATCGCGCCCGATGATCGGGCGGATGCCCGGCAGAATCGCCAGGCTGTCGGCATCGCGGCCAAAGCTTTCGGCGCGCCGCTTCAGATCCTGGGTATAGGCCAGGCCATCCTCGAGGCTCTCCACATGTACAAAAATCGCATCGGCATGCTGTGCGGCGAAGTTACGCCCGTCTTCCGAGGTGCCCGCCTGGAAAATCACCGGCTGGCCCTGGTTCGAGCGGGCGATGTTCAGCGGGCCTTTGACCGAGAAAAACTCGCCTTTATGGTTCAGCGCATGCAGCTTGCCTGGGGTGAAAAACTCGCCGCTCTGCTTGTCATAGACAAAGGCGTCATCTTCCCAGGAGTCCCACAGACCCTTGACCACGTTGAGGTGTTCCTTGGCGATGCGGTAGCGCACGGCATGCGGCGGATGCTCGGCTTTGCCGAAGTTGTCGGCGGTGCCGCTGAGCCACGAGGTGACGACGTTCCAGCCGGCACGGCCGCCGCTGATATGGTCCAGGGAGGCAAACTGGCGCGCCACTTGGAAGGGCTCGGTGTAGCTGACGGTCACCGTCGCCACCAAACCGATATGGGTGGTCTGTGCCGCCAGTGCCGAGAGGAGGGTCAGCGGCTCGAAACGGTTGAGGTAATGCGGGCTGGATTTGGCATGAATGTGCAGGCTGTCGGCGATAAATACAAAGTCGAACTTGGCACGTTCGGCCAGCGCGGTCTGCTGCTGGTAGAAGCCGAAATTCGTACTGGCATTGGGTTGCGCCTGCGAGTGGCGCCATTCGCCCCAGCCGTGGCCGACACCATGGACCATGGCGCCCAGTTTCAAATGGCGTGGCTTGAATTGACGTGGCTTGCTCATGTGCGGCTCCTGGCTCAGCGCGAGGCTTGGGAAGTGGGGAAACGGGTGGCGTTGAAGCTCCTGTCGAACCCCTGGGATACGTCGATGCGTCGGGGGAGCAGGCCCTCTTTCTGATAGGTATCGGCCGTGGCTTGCAGGCCACTGATCACCGAGTCGTCGATGGCGACCGGGCTCAGGTGCGTGTCTTTGGCCACTTCCACATGCACGGCCAACGGCAGGCCGGTGATTTTGGCCTGGGCGGCGGCGTATGCATCAGGGTGTGCGTTGGCCCAGGCATAGGCGCGGTCGACGCGAGCGACAAAGTCGTCCAGTTGCACACGCTTGTCGGCGATCGCCTGGCTGGTCGCCGCGAAGTACAGGTGATTGCTCAGCAACCGATTGCCGCTGACCAGCACGCGGGCCTGGCTTTGCGAGGTGACCACGGTGGTGTAGGGGTCCCAGGTGGCCCAGGCGTCGACCGTACCGTTATCCAGCACCAGGCGGGACTCACTGGGCAGCAGGAAAATGAACTGCACATCCTGGGTGCTCAGGCCAGCACCGGCCAGGGCCTTGATCGCCAGGTAATGGCCGATGGAGCCGCGCCCGGTGACGATCTTCTTGCCCTTGAGGTCGGCCACCGTCTTGATCGGCGAGTCTTTGGGCACCAGCAGGGCAGTGGTGTTACGCCCTTCGGCGTGGATGATGCTGACCACCTTGAGCGACGCACCGGCCCCCAGGGCGAACACATACGGCGCATCGCCGAGCGCGCCCACATCGACGGCGCCGGCATTCAGCGCTTCACCCAAAGGCGAGGCGGACGGGAACTCCGACCATTGGATGGCGTAGGGCACATTGCGCGTTTCGCCGGAGGCTTCCAGGAGCGCCTTGATCGTGGATTTCTGGTTGGCAACACGCAGGGGTTGCAGGTCGGCGGCGGCGACGATGCCAGCCAGCCCCAGGGTCAAGGCGGTGCCCAGCAGCAGGCGTTTGAAGACGAGGGTCAAGACCATGGGATGCAGGCTCCAGGCAGATCAGAATAAGGGTTCGGCTACCTCCGCCTGGAGAAGGGGTCGGTGAGGAGTTAACGTTATTCCCATAAAAACCTGCTGTGAAGTTCTTTTTGGTTATATGTTAATTATTAAAAAAAGTGATTATTTGAGCTTATAAACATTCTTAATGTGCATTTATTTTCAGCGCGCGTGGTGTGTCATGGAGGGAGGTGAGCCTTGCATGCGAGGATGCCCCGAAGCAGAATCCGCAGCTTTCCAAGGACTCGCACAACAAGGATATCCATGCCGTTGAACACGCTATTCATCGCATCGCTGGGGCTTTTAGCGCTGGCGCAAACATCACTCGCCTGCGCGGAGAATGCCAATGGCAAGAACCTCTATTTCCAGAGGTGCGCCATGTGCCATGGCGCCGATATCAAGGGAACGGGGCCGCTGGCCAATAAAAGCACGCCGCCCACGCCCGATCTCACCACCCGCGCTTTCAAGAAGCGCCTCAGTGATTACCCGGGCGTTATCGTCGCGTCGGTCATCCTTCGACCCAATGGCGACCTGATTCCCAGGACTTTGCGAGAGAACGGCGTCAAGATTGCGCCGTTCGCTTGGGGCGTTAAGGACTTTCGCGACTTGAATCAGTACATGACGGATGTGATTTCGAAAGCCCAGTGAGGGGGGCTCAGATCACATAGAACCCATGGGTACCGTCACGCGCCAATTGCGCCACCAGGCCGAACTCCCAATCCAGGTACGCCTGCATGGCTTCCTTGGGGTTGTCGGTGCCCTCATACGGTCGGCGATAGCGGTCGCTACGCGGTGAGGCCAGGTGGGTTTCGCCTTCTTCCAGCGGCAGTTGCGCATTGATCCAGCCAGCGGTGCCGTCTTGCAGCAGGAACACTTGCTTGCCGGTGATGGCCTCGACTTCAGCCACTGCCAGGCGCGCCAATTGGCTGCTGCCACAGGTCAATACGTAGCGTTGGGCACTGGGGACCTTGGCCAGGGCCTGGGGCAATTGTGCGCGCAGCACCCACCAGGCCCTCGGAATGTGGCGTTTGACGTAGTTGGCGCTGGCGGTGAAATCCAGTACCACGGTATCGCCCTGGTCCAACCAGTCGGCGAGGGTGTGAGGGCTGATCAATTCGGCCTGGGGCGGCGCAGGTACGGGGGCGACCCACGCACCTTGTTCGCTGAGATCGGACGCTTGCACATCATCCAGCACATGCACCTCCCAGCCCATTTGAGCGAGCCAGGATGCAGACATATTGGCGCGCACGCCATCGTCATCCACCAGTACCAAACGCGCCCCGCGGACGCTGGCGACATGGTCGGTTTCCTGCACCAACTGGCCACCCGGCGTGGAGCGTGCGCCCGGTAGATGGCCGGCTTCGAATTCTTCCGGGGTACGTACATCGAACAGGTAAGTGGTGCGCGCGGGTTGCTGCTGCCAGCGGTGCAGGTCTGCCAAGGTGGCGCGGCCGACGCGAGCCTTGTCGGCGACGCGGCGTGCCGCCTGGGCTGCTGCCTGGCGATGCTCTTCGCTGGTCGGCGCAAAGCGGCGTGACTGGCCATGGGCAAGCTTCTGCCCGGCCAGGGTCCAGCCGATGGTGCCATTACGCAGCGCCGAGACCGGGTTGGCCACGCCGGCATTGATCAGCGACTGGGTGCCGATAATGCTGCGGGTGCGCCCGGCACAGTTGACGATGATGCGGGTGGCGGGATCGGGGGCCAACTCGCGGGCGCGCAGTACCAGTTCGGCACCCGGTACGCTGATACCGGTGGGGATGCTCATGGTCTGGTATTCATCGAAGCGGCGTGCGTCGAGCACCACCACATCGGCTTGGCTGTCGAGCAGGGCCTGCACGTCTTCGGCGGCCAGCGACGGCGTATGGCGTTCGCTTTCCACCAGTTCGCCAAAGGCTTTGCTGGGCACGTTCACGTCGATAAACAACTCGCCACCGGCTCGGCGCCAACCGTCGAGGCCGCCGTCGAGCAGGCTGACCTGGGTGTAGCCCAGCGCAACCAGGCGCTCGGCGGCGCGGGCGGCCAGGCCTTCGCCATTGTCGTAGACGGTGACCGGGGTATCGCGCCGTGGAATACGCGAATACACCTCCAGCTCCAGTTTGGACAACGGGATATTCGCGGCGAACAACGGGTGGGCTTGGGCAAACGGCGCTTCTTCACGCACGTCGATCAGGGCGACTTCTTCACGGTCCAACAGCGCCTGGCGAATCCGGGCGAAGCTTGCAGTCGATACGGTGCTCATAGGGCAGGGCTCTTTTCTTTGGACAAATCCCAGATGTTCGGGAGGAAGGCGTTGGAGTAACCGGAGATAAACAGTTTCTCGCTGCCGTCGGGCTGGTACACCGCGCGGCGCACGGCACCGATGTTGGCGCCGTACACGTGAATGCTGATCGACACCTGGTCACGGTAGGCGTTGCTGACCTGATGAATATCGCCGACCTTGGGCGACACCGCCTCGACCTGGCCTGGCACCAATTGAATCGGCTTGCCTGCGGGCTTCAGGCTGCCATCGGCGGCGCGTTCGAACCCCTGGGAGTACTCAGCGCCGCGCAACATACCGATCAACCCCCACACCCGATGGTCATGAATCGGCGTGCTTTGCCCCGGCCCCCATACAAAGCTGACGATGCTGAAGCGCTGGCGCGAATCGGCATGCAGCAAAAACTGCTGATAGCGCTCGGGGTCGGGTTGCGCGAAGTCATCAGGGAGCCAGTCATCATGGCTGACCAGGGATGCCAGAAGCTTGCCACCCCGGTGCAGCAAGTCGCCTTCGCGAGGGTGGCCGTCGATCAATTCCGCCAGGGCGCCTATGAAGGCTCTGAGTCTTTCGGGGTGCTTGGCCTGGGTCATGACAACTCCATCCTGTGGTCGCTGGTGATGGTTTTATATAAGCATAATATCTGCGCTTAATATGCTATTTATTAATGATTAGCTTATAGCTGAAGGTAATTTAGAACTGGTCCGAATAGCGTTAGACGTTATTGATTACAGCCTGGGCTATCCAGGCAACGCGCCTGCAACTATGCTTCCCACACATCTTAATGACGCTTCTCTATGTGCGGCCCAAATGAAAATTGACGATATCGATGCCTTTGTCGAAGTGATTCGTTGCCAGTCCATCAGCCACGCCGCCGAGTCGTTGCAACTGACCCAGCCGGCCATCACCCGCCGCGTGCAGAACTTTGAGCAGGCGCTGGGCGTGGAGCTGTTCGACCGCAACACCAAGCCACTCAAGCCTACGCTGATCGGCACCCGGGTTTATGAACAATGCCGGTTGATCCTGCGCGAGATGGATGCCCTGCGCGAACTGGTGGCCACCGACGCACCGCCCACCGGCGTGTTGCGCCTGGGCGTGCCGCAGACCCTCGGCGACGTGGTGTTGCTGGACGCGCTCAAGCAGTTGCGCAGCGACTACCCCGACCTGCGGGCCCAAGTCGCCACCGGCTGGGGTAGCCAGTTGGTCGGCAAGATCGAGCGCGGCGAACTGGATGCCGCGGCCGCGTTGTTTCCGGCGGGCAAGATCTTCCCTGACAACATCGTCGGCGAGTCCATCGGCAAGATGGAGTTGGTGGTGGTGTGCGCCAAGGCCCAACTGCCGAAAAAGCCGGGCAAGTTGGCGGATGTGTACCAGAGCGGCTGGATTCTCAACCCTGATGGCTGTGGTTTTCGCGCCGGTTTGCAGCGCACCTTGTCCGACCAGGGCCTGGCGTTGCGCGTGAACCTGGAAACCTTCGGCACCGAGCTGCAACTGGGCCTGGTGGCGGATGGCTTGGGCTTGGGCCTGGTGCCGCGCCCCTTGTTGGAGCGCAGCGCTCACCGCGAGCAATTGGCGGTGATGCCACTCAAGGATTTCAAGCCGGTGATGGATCTGTGGCTAATCTATCCGCACTTCCTGGGCAACCTGCAGGGGCCGGTGGATGCGTTCGGCAAGTGGGTGGCGGCCTCGCTGCAGAAGATCCGAGCGGCGGCATGATATGAAAAAAAATAATAATTAGCTTAGATTAAAATGTGCTTTTTATTATTTTTCGGCATCCCCTAGGCTGCCTGGACGTCCTTAAGGCCATCCAGGAAGTTTGCCATGAGCAGCGTCACCTCTATCTCCAGCGTGTCCAACACGGTTCGCCAACGCGTGACTCCAGAAGAGTGGGAGGTACGCATCAAGTTGGCCGCGGCCTATCGCCTGGCGGCGCTGTACAAGTGGACCGACCACATCTACACGCATTTCTCCGCCCGCGTGCCGGGGCCGGATGAGCATTTCCTGATCAATGCCTTCGGTTTGCTGTTCGATGAAATCAGCGCGTCCAACCTGGTCAAGGTCGACCTCGACGGCACTCTTGTCGACGACCCGACGGGGCTGGGCATCAACTACGCCGGCTACGTGATCCATAGCGCGATCCACGGCGCGCGGCCGGATTTGCAGGCGGTGCTGCACACTCACACCCGTGACGGCATTGCGGTGTCGGCGCAAAAGAATGGCTTGCTGCCGATTTCCCAGCATTCCATCGCGTTCTCCGGGCGCGTGGCGTACCACGGGTATGAAGGCGTGGCGTTGGACCTGGACGAGCGCGAGCGGCTGGTGGCGGACCTGGGCGACAAGAGTGTGATGATCTTGCGTAATCACGGGCTGCTGACGGCTGGCGTGAGTGTCGAGCATGCGTTCCAGCAACTGCAAAGCTTGGAGCGTGCGTGCAATATCCAGATCGCGGCGCAGGCGGCGGGGAATGAAGAACTGATATTTCCGCCCGCAGAGGTGGTGGCCAAGGTGGAGGAACAGGCCAAGGTGTTCAGCAACGGTGAAGGCCCGGGCGTGGCGCGGCATTGGAATGCGTTGATCCGGCAGTTGGAACGCAGCGATACCGACTACAAGAACTGATCTTTAAGCTAAGTGATAACAAAATGTGGGAGGGGGCTTGCTCCCGATGGTGGTGTATCAGTCATACATTGGCTGACTGATACACCACCATCGGGAGCAAGCCCCTCCGGGCTTTATGTCTTAGGCGACTTGCTGCGTTCGTTGTGCGACCAACTGACGGGTGAGGGGGATCAAGCGCTTGCCGTAGTCAATCGCATCATTGAGCGGATCAAACCCACGGATCAGGAACGTGGTGATGCCCAGATCGTAGTAATCCAGCAAGGCTTCGGCGACCTGTTCAGGCGTGCCCACCAACGCTGTCGAGTTGCCCTGCGCACCCAGCAAGCCGGCGATCCCGGTCCACAAGCGCTTGTCCAGTCGTGCCCCTTGTGCCGCTGCCGCCAGCAACCGACGGGAGCCTTCATTCGGGGGGTCGCGGCGCACAAAGCCAGTCTGCTCGGCCAGTGCCGTGGCCTGCTGCAAGATGCTTTCGGCACGTGCCCAGGCGGCCTCTTCGGTTTCGGCGAGGATCGGCCGCAGCGACAGACTGAAGCGAATCGTACGCCCGTGCCTGGCCGCTTCCGCACGCACCTGGGCCACGGTTTCGCGCACCTGCTCGTAGGTTTCACCCCAGAGCGCATACACGTCGGCATGTTTGCCCGCCACCGCGATCGCCGCCGCAGAGGAGCCGCCAAAGTACAACGGAATATGCGGCTGCTGCGGCGACTTCACCGAGGAGTGTGCGCCTTCGACCTGATAGTAGGTGCCGGCGAAATCGAAGGGTGTTTCGCTCGTCCATTCCTGGCGCACCACACTCAGGTATTCGTCGGTGCGCGCGTAGCGCTCGTCCTTGCCGATATGGCTGCCGTCGGCACGCAGTTCGCGGTCGTCGCCGCCGGTGATGATATGCACGGCGGTGCGTCCGCCGTTGAATACATCCAGGGTGGCGAACTGGCGAGCGGCCAGTGTGGGTTGGGCAAAGCCCGGGCGATGGGCGATGAGGAACTGCAGCTTTCGAGTGACGCTGGCGGCATGGGAGGCAATCAGCGTGCTGTCCGGGCTGTTGGAATGGAAGGCCACCAGGGCGCGGTCGAAACTCGCCTCCTCGTGGGCGCGGGCCACGGTTTCGACATACTCGGGTTGCAGCACCGGGCCGCTGCGCGGGTGGATTTCGGAGGCGTGATGGCCGCCGATATAGCCGATGAATTCGATGCTCATGGTCACTCCTTGTTGGGTTGGGGTTCAACACCTCCACCGGGCAAGGGGTCGGTTATCCGGGTCAAAAGTAGGGCGGGGAGCGCGCCTTGTAAAATGCCGATTGGTTCTAACCTAATTATTAAAGAGTAGAATTACTCTTTATTGTGTTTATCAGTAATTTGCATTTTATCGGTGTCAGGCAGGCGCATCCGCCAGCGCAATGCTCGGCTGCTCGACATTGCCGCCGGCCCCCATGCGGTCGGCCAGGTAACGCGCCGGCGGTTGGCCCACGGCCTTGCGGAACATGGTGATAAAGCCACTGGCGTTTTCATAACCCAGGTCCAGCGCCACCGTTTGCACGCTGTCGCCCTTGGCCAGGCGTTGCAGGGACAGGATCACGTGCAACTGGCGGCGCCAGCGACCAAAACTCAAACCCAGTTCCTCCAGCAACAACCGCGTCATGCTGCGCTCGCTCATGCCGATGCGGATGGCCCATTGGCCGAGGCTGGATTTGTCAGCGGGATCCGCCAGCAGGCTGTCGGCCAGGCGGCGCAGCCTAACGTCTTGGGGCATGGGCAGGTGCAGGTCTTCGATGGGTGCTTCGGCCAGTTCGTCGAGCAATGTATTGATCAGGCGCCCCTGGGCACCGTCGACGTCGTACAGCGGCGGGAAGCTCACCGCCTTGCTGATCAGCTCGTGCAACAGCCGCGACACCGCCAGGGTGCAGCACTGTTCAGGCAAGGCATGGGCGGCGTCGGGGTCGATCAACAGGCAATAGATCTGCGCTTCACCCGACCCGCGTGCCGCATGGAAGGTGCCGCCGGGAATCCACAGGGCGCACTGCGGCGGCACGATCCAGATACCGGCTTCGATCTCGCAGTGGATGACCCCGCGCAAGGTGTACATCAACTGGCCTTTGCGGTGGGCATGCTGCTGATGTTCCCAGGTGGCCGAGGTGCTGCTGGCGCCCACCCCCACCACGGCGCGAGGGAAAATGTCGGCGTCCCTGGACATCGAAGGGTCGTGCATATCAAGGCGGTGGTGTCTCATGGTGGGCTTGGCACATTGGCTGAATTGCGAAATAGTTTGGCTATTCTGTGCAATGCCGTCCAGTGCCTGGCGCTCTATGATGAGAGTCACTCTCATTAAGGTGAGTTTTAAGGAGCAATGCCATGCGACTCGACAGTTCAACATTCCCCATCGTCAAAATCGTTTTCGATGCCCCCAACGATGGCGGGCCGGAGGATGCCTTCCTGGTGTTCGAAGGCCTGCTCGCCCGCCAGCAGCCGTTCCTGCTGCTGCACGAAAAAGCCGTGGACGAGAACAACTATGAGCACTCCCACGAAGAGCGCAAGCACGCGTCCCTCTGGATGAAGAAGAACAAGCCGGCGCTGCAGGCGTTCGTCAGAGGCATGATCCAGGTGGAACCCAGTGCGGCCAAGCGCCTGGCGCTCAAGCCGTTTACCGTGACATTCGGCAAGGCTTGGGGTTACCCGTTGCTGGTGGTGGAATCCAGGGACCGGGCCTGGGCGCTGGCGCGGGATGTGCTGGATGAAGAGGTGTCGGATGTGGCGCATTTTTGAGGGCGTGCCGGCTGGCCTGTGGCGTGGGGGTAGCTCCCTTGCCACAGGCATTTCAGGTATTCTCCGCGCCCCGCTTATCACCGATTCCAAGAAAGATGACAGGACAAGACATGCAGGCGCTGCTGGAGTCGATTCTCGACGAAGTACGCCCACTGATCGGCCTCGGCAAAGTCGCCGACTACATCCCCGCGTTGGCCGACGTGCCCGCCAACCAACTCGGCATTGCGGTATACGGCAACGACGGCTCGGCCTACTGCGCTGGTGATGCCCACACCCTGTTCTCGGTACAGAGCATTTCCAAGGTCTTCAGCCTGGTCCAAGCCATCGATCACGGTGGTGAAACCATCTGGGAACGCCTGGGCCATGAGCCTTCCGGGCAACCGTTCAACTCGCTGGTACAGCTGGAATTCGAACGCGGCCGCCCACGCAACCCCTTCATCAACGCGGGTGCGCTGGTGATCTGCGACATCAACCAATCGCGGTTTGCCGTGCCGATTCTGTCGATGCGGGACTTTGTACGACGCCTGTCGGGCAACCCGCAGATCCTGGTCAACAGCATCGTCGCCGACTCCGAAGCCCAACACGGCGCCCGCAACGCGGCCATGGCCTACCTGATGAAATCCTTCGGCAACTTCCACAACGACGTGGACGCCGTGCTGCACAGTTACTTCAACTATTGCGCGCTGCAGATGAGCTGCCTGGATTTGGCCAAGGCATTCAGCTTCCTGGCTAACGAAGGTACTAGTGCCCACAGCGGCGAGCAGATCCTGACCGCACGCCAGACCAAGCAGGTCAACTCGATCATGGCCACCAGCGGGCTGTATGACGAGGCGGGTAACTTTGCTTATCGCGTGGGTTTGCCGGGCAAGAGCGGGGTGGGTGGCGGGATCGTCGCCGTCGTGCCGGGGCAGTTTACGGTGTGCGTATGGTCGCCGGAGTTGAATGCAGCGGGGAATTCGCTGGCGGGGATGAAGGCGCTGGAGTTGTTGAGTGAGCGGATTGGGTGGTCGGTGTTTTGAGTCGTTGAGCGCGTTCCCACGCTCCGCGTGGGAACGCATCCCGTGACGCTCCGCGTCACCATTGCGCGTGATTCGAACCTCGTACTAACCGACGGGACGCGGAGCGTCCCAGGCGGCATTCCCACGCAGAGCGTGGGA